>JAXHLH010000003.1:0-669156 GCA_034522415.1 Woeseiaceae bacterium | reverse complement strand
TTCTTCGTAAGCCGCTGTTCTACGGCCACGTCCTTGCGCTCCGATCACCGGTGTAGCTGGGGCTGATCGGCGCCGACGATTGCATCGACCGGACAGGCATCGCGGCAGTGCGTGGCGATATGCATCAGCGTTCTCGTCGATGACCGCGACCGCTGGTTCCGCAGACGCCGCCGCGGTGGCCAGCGGCGGTGTATCGCGCCCGAGCAGCTCGCCGAGCCGCCGGACGGTCTCGTCGCCGCCCGGCGGACACAGGTTGATATCGGCTTTCTTCATTGACGATGGCCGCGGCATAGGGCCGGCAGCCCGGGTAGCCGCATTGCGCGCACTGCGTCTGCGGCAGGATTGCGTTGACCTGCTCGACCAGGGAATTCCGGTCGGCCGGCAGCCGGCGCGCGGCCAGGCTGAGAGCCAGGCCGGCGACCAGGGCGATCAGTGTCATGACGAGGACGGCCTGCCACATGTCATACCCGCGCATGGATGGTCACGGCCTTGCCATGCCCAGAATCCCATGAACGCGAGCGACATCATGCCCGCCGTCACCAGGGCGATCGCGGTACCACGGAACGGCAGGGGGATGCTGGCCGCGTCCAGCCGTTCCCGCAGGCCGCCGACGTCCAGGACCAGCGCGAACCCGGGCTGCCGCGCCGAAATCGAAAAACAGTGCCTGCAGGAAGCCACGCGCCTGCTGCACGTTGAGTAGCGCGACGCCCAGGACGGCGCAGTTGGTGGCGATAAGCGGTATGTAGATGCCGAGAACCTGGTCGAGCAGCGGGCTCAGCCTGCGCACCATGATCTCCGTGAACTGCACGCTGGCGGCGATGACCAGGATGAACGCAATAGTGCGCAGGTATTCGAGTTGCAGCGGTTGAGCGCGTAGTAGCAGGTAGCTGACCGCAGCGGACAACGTGAGCACGAATGCGGTCGCCAGCGACATGCCGAGCGCGGCTTCCAGGTTGCGGGAAACGCCCATAAACGGGCACAACCCGAGAAATCGCACAAGCACGAAATTGTTGACCAGAACCGTGCCGACGAGAATGAGAATGATATCGCTCATGGTTACCCGCGGAAGCTTCTACCTGCCCGGGAACCGCTACTTCACGCGCATTCCAGGCTCTGCGCCACTGTCAACCGACAGCAGGAAGACGTGCCTTCCACCCGGACCGGCCGCGAGCGCCATGCCATCCGACGTGCCGAAGCGCATCTTGCGCGGTGCCAGGTTGGCGACGGCGATCACATGCCGTCCGACGAGTTGCTCTGCGGAATACGCCGACCGGATACCGGCAAGGACGTTACGCTGCCCGTCGCCGAGGTTCAATGTCAGCGCCAGCAGCTTGTCGGCGCCATCGACCGGCTGCGCATTCTCGATGCGGGCGACCCGCAGATCCACTTTTGCGAAGTCGTCGATCGATATGGTGTCGGCCTGGCCGGGTTGCTCCGCCGGCGGATAACTCGGCCGGTTCGCGTGATTTCTCCAGCATGGCCTGCACCTGGCTCGTCTCGACGCGCGTCAGCATCGGCCGGTAGGGCTTGATCGTGGCGCCGAGCGCGGGCCGCGTCGCGTCGCTCCAGTGCCAGGGCCTTTCACCGAACAGTTCGCGGGCTTTTGCCGTCAGGTCGGGCAGCACGGGCGCCAGGTAGATGACCAGCGTACGGAACAGGTTCAGTCCCTGCGTGCACACGGACTGCACGGCGAGCCGCTGACTGTCATCCTTGACCATGACCCACGGCTTCTTCTGTTCTATGTAGCGATTGGCGCGATCGGCAAGGGCCATGACGCGGCGCATTGCCTTGGAAAACTCGCGCGCCTCGTACGCCTCCGCAATGTGTTCGGACTCGGCGGCAAATTCCGCGTACAGCGTTTCGTCCTCGAGCGTGGTTGCACTGCCATCGAATTTCTTGCTGATGAATCCTGCGCAACGGCTGGCGATGCTGACGAGCTTGCCGACGAGATCGGAGTTCACGCGGGCAACGAAGTCATCGAGGTTGAGATCGATGTCGTCCATTCCGGGTCCCAGCTTTGCCGCGTAGTAGTAGCGCAGGTAATTGGTGTCGAACCAGTAGGTACGTGCGTTAATGAACGTGCCCCGCGACTTGGACATCTTCTTGCCATTGATCGTCAGGAAGCCGTGAGCAAACGCGCTCGTAGTGCGCCGTGCGAGGAGACCTTCAAAACGGCAGCCAGAGCGTATGGAATACGACGATGTCCTTGCCGATGAAATGGTGGTTCTACGAGTTGGTACTTCCTCACGCAGTGGCGTCGAAGTAGGGTGGTCCGCCGCCGGCAAGGAGGGAGGAGGTTTTCAGGAAGTGGCGAGGAGACATAGCCCATAGGCGCGTCCAGCCAGACGTGAGAAGTACTTGTCTGCGGTCCCCGGAATACGGAACCCGAAGTAGGGCGCGTCGCGAGAAATGTCCCAGTCCTGCAGCCCCGCTTCAAACCATTCCTCCAGCTTGCTCGTAATGCTGCGATGCAGCCTCGCGCTGTCGATCCACTCGCGGAGGTCGTCGGCGAACTCCGAGAGCCGGAAGAAATAGTGTTCCGACTCCTTCCAGACCGGTCGCGTGCCCGACAGAACGGACACGGGGTCGAGAACCTCGTCAGGCGTGTAGGTGGCCCCGCAGGACTCGCAGGCATCGCCGTACTGGTCCTCGGCCTTGCAGCGGGGGCAGGTGCCCCTGACGAAACGGTCCGGCAGGACCCTCTGCTCTGCTCGTCGTAGGCCTGCTCGATTACTTTCAGTGTGATGTGGCCGGCGTCGCGCAATGCCTCGAACATCCAGGGCAACCGGTCTTCGTTCTTCTTCATCGAAGTGCGTCGTGTGGAAGTTGTCAAACGCAATATGTGGAACATGTCGGGTGGTTTATTCCTTGGACACGGGCAATCAGGGCTCTCCGGGGAACTGTTCCTCGCGGGCGCGGATCATGACAGGCGTGCCGTGCGCGTCGCTGGCGCAGACGTAGGTACAGTTGTGCCCGCGGAGCTTCTGGAAGCGGGCCCAGATATCCGATTGCAGGTATTCGACCAGGTGTCCGAGATGAATTGCGCCGTTTGCGTAGGGCAGGGCGCTGGAAACGAGGATATTGCGTACGCTAGCCGGCATTGTTGCTGGACCGTTCCGGAAAATGGCAAAGGCGGCGATTATGCCATGACGCGGCCCGTCCCTGATACGCCGCGGTGGCGGCCGTTACTTCTGGTGACGGACCTGCTGGAACTTGGACTTGTTGTTTCTGGCCTGCTGGTAGGCCTCCTGTACCGACACCGAAGCACGTTTCGACAGGTCGTCAGGTGATCATTGCCAGCTGTCTTGATACCCACCGCAGCGCCGCTTTGCATCGCTGTCTCGAGCTGGTCGAGCTTGCCTTGCCGGATGAGGTTGGCGACAGCCGACGTGTTGACGAGAATCTCCAGGGCCGCGACGCGTCCCGGCTTGTGCTTGGTCGGCAGCAGCTGCTGCGATATGACGCCGCGCAGCGACGTCGACAGCATCGTGCGGATATGACTCTGCTTGTCCGCGGGAAAGCTGTTGACGATACGGTCGACCGTGGGCGCCGCGCCGTTCGTGTGGAGCGTTCCCATGACGAGAATGCCCATTTCGGCGGCGGTAATCGCCACGCTGATCGTCTCGAGATCACGCAACTCTCCGACCAAAATGACGTCCGGGTCCTCGCGCAGGGCCGAATGCAGGGCGGCGGCGGAGGGTTCATCACGCCGACCTCGCGCTGGCTGATCAGGCAGCCCTTGCGCTCGTGCACGAACTCGATCGCAGTTCCTCGATCAGGATGTGGCCCTTCAGGCGCCGGTTGATCACATGATCATGGCCGCGAGTGTCGTCGATTTGCCGGAACCGGTCTTGCCCATGACCAGAATCATGCCCGAGGTCTGTTTGCAGAGGTTGTCGACGACTTCGGGCATCTTCAGGTCTTCGAGCGTCGCGCGTTCGACGGAATGGCGCGAAACACCGCGCCGATGCCGTTCAGGTGCCGCATGACGTTGACGCGAAAGCGCGAGATCCCGGGAATTTCGTAGGCAAAGTCGACGGAGTCGCGATTCTCGAACTCGTTCTTCGCCGTACCGCTCATGATCTCGTACAACGCATCGCGGGCGAACTCGGTCGTCCAGCGCTCGCGCCGGCGTGTCCAGCGCGCCGTGAATACGCACGCGCAGCAATCGCCGGTGGAATGCAGGTCCGAACTGCTCTTCTTGAGAGCCTCGGTCAGGAATTCGTCAATCTTGTTGCTCAAAACATGCTCTACCTTCGTAGGTCACGGCAGGCCGAAGATGTCAGGAAGGCTCGCCGTCCAGGACGGGCAGGATGCCGGTATCGGTGACAAAGCGCTTGAACTTGCGCTTGTCGCTCGCATAGCGAATGGCATCGTCGGGATCCACGAGCTTGTTCTCGATGGCCTCGAGCAATGCCTGGTCCATCGGCTGCATGCCGACGTCGCGGCCGGTCTGCAACTGAGCGGGAATCTGGTGCGACTGGTCGCTCATGATCAGCTTGGAGATCGCGCGGTTGTTGACCAGGATCTCGAGGATGGCGCGGCGGCCGCGACCGTCCGGCGTCTTGACCAGCACGCATAGCCGGTAACGACGGCCTTCAGGCTTTGCGACAGGAAACTCTTGGTCTGTTCGCGCAGCTCGCCGGGCAGCGCATCGACGATGCGGTCGATATCGTCTTGACGGCGCCCGTGGTATGCAGCGTCCCCAGCACCAGGTGCCCGGTCTCGGCCGCGGTCATCGCCATCGCATGTTTGTTTCGGCATCGCGCAGTTCGCCGACCAGGATGACGTCCGGATCCTCGCGCGCATGGGCGGCCGCGCGCACGCGGCCGTCCGCAAGCGCGGCCGCCGGCGCCCGGCTCGCGCTGGATCACCTGGCTGTTCTTGCTGGGGTGCACGAACTCGATCGGATCCTCGAGGCTGATGATGTTCAGGTTGCGGGTCTTGTTGAGGTGGTGAATCATGGCGGCAAGCGTCGTCGACTTGCCGGTACCGGTCGAACCCGTGACGAGCACCATCCCCTGGTGGAAGTCGCAGAAATCCCGCACCACATCCGGCAGCTCGAGCTGCTCCAGCGTCGGCACTTCGTTGGGGATGTGCCGGAACACGGCGCCGACGCCGCTCGCCTTGCGGAACAGGTTCACGCGAAAACGGCCGCCTTCCTCGCCCACATACGAGAAATCGAGGTCATGCCCGGTCTCGAACCGCTCGCGTTGCGAGTCGCTCAGGATCTCCATCACGTAGCTCTCGAGCTCGGTGTCCGACAGGTCGCGAAACTTGATCGGCATCAGGTCGCCGTTCATGCGCAGCATCGGCGGGATGCCCACGGCGAGGTGCACGTCGGAACAACCCTGGGCGAGGCCCAGCTTCAGGAACGAATCGATGCGTGGCATGGCGTAGCGCTCGCTTTTGCAGACGAAATCAGTCAGTTATGCGTCAGCTCGCTATCCTAGGCCGAAATCGCGTGCGGTGCCACAGCCGGCGCGTCAAAAACCGGAACAATTGTGCGATGGCGCACATTTTCGGACCGAGCCGCGGCGTTGAGGTCGCCTTGCGCGGATTATTCATGAACGTTTTCGTGCGGTGGTTGGCGAAGGCGTGCCCCGGGGAGGGCTTTTCAGGGACGCTGCAAGCACGTCCGTGTGCGCTCCGGGCTCGACATCCTGTCTCGCACGGCCCTGAAAAGCCCTCCCCGGGCCACACCTCCGCCCCTGACTCCGTGCCGTTCATCGATAATCCGCGCAAGGCGGGCGCGGCTACAGCTCGACGGCGCTCAGGGCGTCGATCAGGTCATTCATCGACTGGAAGCGTTTGGACTTGTCGACCGCCATGGCGCGCATGATGATCGCGGCGAGATCGTCCGGAATCTTCTTGTTCACTTCCTGGCAAAGCATGGCCTTGCCCTGCACGTGCCTGGTACATGACCGACATGTGGTCGCCCCGGCTGTACGGCGGGATTCCCGGTCATCATTTCGTACATGATGACGCCAACGCTGTAGATGTCGGCGGTCTCGTCCACCTTCTTGCCGAGAATCTGTTCGGGCGCCATGTATTTCGGTGAGCCGATGACATAGCCTGTCTTGGTGAGCTGGGTATCGCCGCTGCTGGCCGCCGCGGCGACACCGAAGTCCACGATCTTCAGCAAAGACTCGTCGTTTATCAGGATATTTGCCGGTTTCAGGTCGCGATGGATGACGCCCGCCTGGTGGGCAACGGCCATGCCGGTGGCAATGTCCAGCGAAAACTGCATCGCCCGCTTCAGGTCCATGGGCTTGCTGTCGACCACCTCGGCGCCCAGCGTGTGCGACGGAAGTACTGCATCGAGTATGGCGTAGCAGCCCTGCAGGTGGAGGAAGTCGTAGATCCGGATGACGTTGCGATGCGTAATCTTGCGCGAGTAGCGCAGTTCGTGCACGAACCGCTTCATCATCTCTTCGTCCGATGAAACGTTCGGATTCAGGAACTTCAGAATCAGCCGTTCATCGACCACCTGGTCCTGCATCAGCAGCACGGTACCGAATGCACCCTTGCCGATTTTCTCGATGTACTTGTAACGGCCATCGATGACCGTGCCAGGCTCCAGTGTCGAGATGTCCAGGATCGACGGCTCGCCGGCCTGGATGATGCTCTCGACGTCTTCGTTCTCGATCAGCAGTGTCTTGCTCTGGTCGGCGATCTTCTCGGCGCGAACGTTTTCCTCGAGAACCGACGACGAGAACTTGGCATCGATCTCCTTGATGGCCTGGTCTGCGCTGTTGATGATCGTCTTGTCCTTGGACTGGCGGATCTTCTCGAGCGCGCTGCGCACGGTTTCGGCACGCTTTTCGTCAGCGAGGTGCGCTATGGCCTTGATTGCCTCGACTTGCACCTCGCGTCGGCCCTGCGCGAGCAGGGGCACGATCTTGTCGATGACGCGTTCGTCGCCCAGCTTGCCGAGCGCGCGAATGAGCACCGGGTCCATTTTTTCATGCTTGCCGAGCATGGCAACGAGCTTCGGGACGGCCTTCTTGCTGCCGATCTGGGCCAGCGCGTCGACGGCCCGCTCGCGTACCCACCAGTCGCTGTCTTCTGTCGCCTTGATCAGTTCGTCGACGGCAGTCTCGTCCTTGGTCGAATTGAGGATCTCGATAGCGGTCCGGCGAATGTCCTCGTCCCGGTCGTGAATCAGCTGGATCACCGATTTCACGACGCGCGGACCGCCAATCTCGCCGAGAGCGTCGCCGGCGCGAGAACGCACCCACCAGTCGTCGTCCTTGATGGCGTCCAGCAGGAACTTCACGGAGTCGGGGTCGGCGACCTCGTTCAGTACCTCGACCGCGGCGCGTCGCGGGTACTCCGACTCCTCCTTCATTGCCGGCAGGAGGTGCTGGACCGTGTCCGGGTGCTTCAGGTGGATCAGCACATCCACGGCCTTGTTCTGGACATCGAGATCCGGGTCCAGCAGCAGCTTGGCGACCTTGCGGATGTCCACGCCATCCTTGCGCTTGGCAAGCGCGACGAGCGCTGCCGAGCGCACCAGCTTGTTGCCGTCGCCGAGCTGGGTCTCCAGGGCTTGGCTGATCTGCGTTCCCTTGAACCGCGACAGGAGATTGATCAGGTGCATCTTGATGACCGGATCCTTGCCGCCCATGCGGTTGATCAGGTCGGGCACCATGTCCTCCGTGACGATGTCCTCGATGATGGCGAACATCGCCGCCTTTTCCTTCGGTTCCAGCTCGTAGGCGCGCGTGAGCACTTCGTGAACGCTGAGATTGTGCTTGTGAACGCGCAGGATCTCGACCAGGGCCGGCTTGGACACCTCCGGATCATCGAAGAAGTCGAGCAACGCGTTGGGGTTGTAGCTGTTGCTGCTGGAGAGCGCCCAAGCAGTGCCGGCCACGACGCGTTCGCCGCCGTCGGCGAGGCCCTCGCGGTAGAAATGCAGGGTCTTGTCGCTGACGTGAGTCGACAGGATGTCGACGAACACCATCATGCGCGCCTTGTCGCTCATCGCCAGCGCGTCGATGGTCTTCGGGATGACCTTGGGACCGAGATTCTTGAGCTTTTCGATCAGGCGCTGCGCAGCGGGCGAATCGACGTTTTCCTCGCTGCTGAGTTGCGTCAGCAGCTGGTCGGCCCGGAAGCCGCTCAACAGGCTCATGCCGGGCTCCCGGCGGCCGTTCGCGGCGGCGCCGGCCGGCAGCGCGACGCCTTGGCGCGCACGGACGACCGCGGCCATGCGCGCCAGTTATCGGTTGCCTTCAGCATCTACGCGGTGAGTCCAGTTTCGCTTTTGCCTGTCGGGCGGCAGTCATTGCGCACGCCGCCCCGGGTCACGCTGCGCCTGCAGTGTCCTCCCGGAGCCTGCCCCATGATCGCGATCGTTGTATTTCGCGGCATTATGCCACATCAATACGTCGTGCCGAGGGGCGTGGCGGCTGCCGGCATTCGTGCACCGGGCAATCCACGCCGCAGGGGGATCAATTGCCTGTCGCCTTCGTTACAATGTGCGCCCCCGGGGCATCGGCCCGCGGCCGTGCGCGCCGGGAAACTTAACCTAATACACAACGCCGAAGTGTGACATTGTCAACAGATTCCACGCTGAAGAAAGCCCTGGAAGCGGCACGGCTTCCGGAGATCGACTATACGCTGGGTGAGGTCGGTAAGGTACGCGAGGCGGCCGTGGCCGACGGCGTGGCGCGCATCGAGGTGCGCCTCGGCTTTCCCGCTGCCGCCATGTTGCCGGAGCTGGAGCAGTTCCTGGCCGGCGTGGCGAAAGACGCGGCGGGTGTAGCGTCGGCCGACGTCCGCATCGAAACCGGTGTTGCCGGTCGCGCACCGCGGCGTGCAGCACAACCTGAAGCCGCTCGAGGGCGTGAAGAACATCATTGCGGTGGCGTCCGGCAAGGGTGGCGTCGGCAAGTCCACGACAGCGGCCAACCTGGCGCTGGCGCTCGCGGCGGACGGTGCCTCCGTGGGCGTCCTGGATGCCGATATCTACGGTCCCAGCCAGCCCAAGATGCTGGGCCTCGAAGGCCAGCGGCCGCAGAGCGAGGACGGCAAGACCATGCAGCCGCTCACGGCGCGCACGGCGTGCAGGTGATGTCCATCGGCTTCCTGATCGACCCGGATCAGCCTGATGGTCTCGGCGCGGGCCGATGGTCGCGCCGGCGCTCAACCAGATGTTGCCGCAGACCCGCTGGCAGGCGCTCGACTACCTGGTGGTCGACATGCCGCCCGGTACCGGCGACATCCAGCTCACGCTCTCGCAGCGCGTGCCGGTCAGCGGCGCCGTGATCGTCACGACGCCGCAGGATATCGCCCTGCTGGACGCCCGCAAGGGATTGCAGATGTTTCGCAAGGTATCGGTGCCGGTACTCGGCATCGTCGAGAACATGAGCACCCATATCTGCAGCAACTGCGGCCACGAAGAGCCGGTGTTCGGCAGCGGCGGGGGGCGGCAGCTCGCCGATGATTACGATGTCGACCTGCTCGGGCAGCTGCCGCTGGAACTCGATATTCGCCTGCAGACGGACGGCGGCACGCCCACCGTCGCCGCGGCGCCGGACAGCGGCGCGGCGGCCTCCTATCGCCGCACGGCGCGGCGGATGGCCGCGCGCCGTGCCATGCAGGGCAGGGACTACAGCAGCAAGTTCCCGAACATCGTCGTCGAAGACAGCTAGCGAGCCACCCCACAGGAACCCGACATCGCGTGAGTATCAAATCGGATCGCTGGATTCGCCGCATGGCGGAGCAGCACGGCATGATCGACCCCTTCGAGCCGGGCCAGGTCCGCGAGTCGGCCGGCGGTACTATCGTCTCGTACGGAACGTCGAGTTACGGCTACGATGTGCGTTGCTCCCGACAGTTCAAGATATTCACAAACATCGAATCGGCAATCGTCGACCCGAAACATTTCGACGCAACCAGTTTCGTCGACAAGGAAGGCGACGTCTGCATCATTCCGCCGAACTCGTTCGCCCTGGCCAGTACCGTCGAGTACTTCCGCATACCGCGCAACGTGCTGACGATCTGCCTCGGCAAGTCGACCTATGCGCGTTGCGGCATCATCGTCAACGTCACGCCGCTGGAGCCCGAGTGGGAGGGGCACGTGACGCTCGAGTTTTCGAACACGACGCCATTGCCGGCAAAAATCTACGCGAACGAGGGTGTGGCGCAGATGCTGTTTCTCGAATCCGACGAGGAATGCGAGACGTCCTATCGCGATCGTGGCGGAAAATACCAGGGCCAGACCGGCGTCACGCTGCCCAGGGCCTGATTGCGCTAACCTGCTAACAGGCTGCCAGGCGCCTGTCAGTCCCCGAACGCGAGCGGTTCCGCCAGCGGCCGGCCGTCCAGGCGGCACTCGCCATTGCGGCATTCTAGCCGGCCGGCCGCGTACAGGCCCGCGGCATACGGGTAGATACGGTGCTCCATGGCGAGCACCCGTGCCGCGAGCGTTGCCGCGTCATCGTCGGCCCGCACCGGCACGCGCCCCTGCACGATGCGCGGCCCGCCGTCCAGTTCCGCGGTGACGAAGTGCACCGTGCAGCCGTGCCAGCGATCCCCGGCGGCCAGTGCGCGGGCATGCGTATCGAGACCCGGGTAGCGCGGCAGCAGCGACGGATGGATGTTCATGATCCGCCCTGCGTAGCGGGCGACAAATTCCGCGCCGAGGATGCGCATGAACCCGGCCAGCAGCAGCAGATCCGGCCGATACCGATCCAGTTCCCGGGCCAGCCGGCCATCGTACGCCGCCCGGTCGGTGCAGCCGGCAGACGGCACGCAGCGTGCGGCAATACCCGCGCGTTGGGCCCGTTCGAGACCCCCGGCATCGGGACGATTGCTGATAACGGTCCGGATGTCGAGATCGAGCGTGCCGGCGGCGACCGCGTCTATGAAGGCTTGCAGATTGCTGCCGCTGCCGGACACCAGCACGGCGGCCGTTGTCCGCCCGGCGGACGTCAAACGTAGCGCACCGGTCCCGCGCCGGCGGCGATTTGCCCGAGGCGCCACGCGTCCAGCCCGTTACGGGCCAGCGACGCGAGACTCACCTCGATGTCGGCGGCGGCAACTACGGCGACCATGCCGACGCCGCAATTGAAAGTTCGGCGCATCTCGTCCGACGCGATCCGGCCCGAGTCGGCGATCCAGTCGAACACGGGGCCCTGGCGCCAGCTGTTGACGTCGATTTCGGCGTGCACGTCGTCCGGGAGAACCCGTGGGATATTTTCCGTGAGGCCGCCACCCGTGATATGCGCGAGCCCGCGGACGTCGGCGTCCTGCAGCAGCGCGAGCACCGGCTGCACGTAGATCAGGGTGGGCGCCAGCAGGCGTTCCGCGGCCGGGACGCCGTCAATGTCGCTGTCCCCGGCGATCTCCAGCACCTTGCGAATGAGCGAATAGCCGTTCGAATGCGGACCGCTGGAGGCTATGCCAATCAGCGCATCGCCGGCCCGGATACGGTTGCCGTCCAGGATCGCAGCACGCTCGACTGCGCCGACGCAAAAGCCGGCGAGGTCGTAGTCGCCGTCGGCGTACATATCGGGCATCTCCGCCGTTTCGCCGCCGACGAGGGCGGCACCCGCCTGCCGGCAGCCCTCCGCGATGCCGCCGACGACCGCCGCGGCGATATCGACATCCAGCTTGCCGCAGGCGAAATAGTCGAGGAAGAACAGCGGCTCGGCGCCGGACACGAGCACGTCGTTCACACACATCGCGACCAGGTCGATGCCGATGGTGTCGTGACGACCCACCTGCCGGGCGAGGCGCAGCTTGGTGCCGACACCGTCGGTCCCGGAGACCAGGACGGGCTCGCGGTAGCGGCCCGGCGGCAGAGCGAACAGGCCACCGAAGCCGCCCAGGCCGGCAAGCACTTCCGGTCGGCGGGTCGCCGCTACCTGCGGCCGGATCCGCTCGACGAGAGCGTTACCGGCGTCGATGTCGACGCCGGCGTCACGATAGGTCAATGGTTTTCCTGTCATTCGACGGGTCATGAGCAGCGGCCGCGGGACGGCGGCGGAGTCGGGTTACCTCGGTGGATCGCGGTGGTAATTCCGCGAAGGGCGATATAATAGAGTCTACGCCGCCAAACCACCATCGCACGATGGCCGGATCATGCAGCGAACCGCAATCTGGTGCACTATGCGCGCAACATCCGCCGGGGAACGCACCCATGCCGACAACCCGCCACCTGAGCCGCCTGCTCCGTCGCGCGATCTCGCGCGTCGCCGGCGCGGGCCCTGCCGCCCTCGCCGCGAGCCTGTTGCTGCTGGCCGGCGGTGCCGCCGCAGTGCAGGTGGAGTCGCTGTACACGGCGCGCGTGCCGTTGCCGACTGACGAGCCGGACGCACGCGACACCGCCTACGAGCGTGCGCTCCAGCAGGTGCTGATCCGGGTCACGGGCGCCGAAGATGCGGCGTTTTCGCCGGAGCTGAAAGCCCTGTTTCCCAACCCGGCCCGCTTCGTCCTGCAATACCGGCCGGGCGAGGACAATACGCTGTGGGTGTCGCTGGACGGCGCGGCAATAGAAAAGGTGCTGCGCCAGGCGCGGCTGCCGGTGTGGGGCCCGGAACGCCCGCTTACCGTGTTATGGCTCGCGGTCGACTGGGGAACAGGGTACGCGCGAGCTGCTGACGGCCTTGCCGCCTGCGGGAGTCGCCGTCCACGATGCCGACCATGCCGGTGTCATTGCGGGAACGGGAACTGCGTGATCGCGTGCGGCGTGTGGCGGAGGCGCGCGGCATACCGGTCACGTTTCCGCCGGCCGACATGCCAGACGCCGCCCGGGTGACCGCCAGCGATGTGTGGGGCGGATTCCACCGAACCGGCTGATGGCGGCGTCACGAGAACTCGGCGCGAATTCGATCCTGGTGGGCAGATTGCAGCCGGGCGTTGTCCAGGGCAATCGCTGGAGCTACTACTTCGGCACGCAGCGTCGCAGCTGGAACGGCGACGCGGAGGATGCCATTCACCTGCTGGCCGACACGCTGGCGGGCGAATTCGCGTTCGCCGGCAACACGCCGATGGAATCGCATCGTCCTGACGGTTGGCAATGTGCGCTCGGTTCGCGACTACGCTGAAGTCCAGCGGCTGATGGCCGACCTGCAGTTCATCGAGGAATTCCGAATCGACACCGTCACCGCTGACCGAATTCGTTACCGCGTCACCGTCAATGGCGGCGCAGAGCGCCTTGCGAGCGCACTCGATTTCAACGGTGATCTCGAGCGGAGGGCGGACGATGCCGGCAGCATCATGCCCGTGCCCGGCGAATCACCGTCACTGAACTACCTCTACCGACCGTAAGTCCGGCACTGCAACGCGAATCCGTCCAATGTCATTACGCTGGTTGCCCAATGCGGTATCGATGCTGCGCATTGTACTGGTCCTGCCGATATTGCTGCTGATCGACGACCGGTCATTCGAGCCGGCGCTATTGTTGTTCGTCATCGCCGCATGTTCCGACGGAATCGACGGTTGGCTGGCGAAGCGATTCGGCTGGCATACGCGGCTCGGTGCGTTGCTGGACCCGATCGCGGACAAGCTGCTCGTTGCGGGCATGTTCGTCATGCTGGTGTACGTGGGACTGTTGCCGACATGGCTTGCCGTCATGGTCGTGTCACGCGACGCCGTTATCGTCGCTGGCGCGACCGCGTACAATTTCCTCGTCGGCCCGGTCCAGGGCGAACCGACGCGCGTCAGCAAGCTGAACACGGCGTTCGAACTCCTGCTGCTGCTGTTCGTTATGAGCCGGGCCGCTCTCGACTGGCCGTCCGCCGTGACCGTCACGGTCCTGGGTGCCGCCGTCATGATAACGGTCGTCATCAGTGGAATTGACTACGTCTGGTCGTGGGCGCAACGTGCCCGGGGCAGGGAACCGCAGGAATCGTGATGCAAGCAGATCGACAGATCAACTGGCTGATTGCCATCGCGCTGATCGGCTGGCTGTTGTGGCTGCTGGCGCCCGTGCTGACGCCGTTCGTGGCGGCGGCACTGCTCGCCTATATCGGCGATCCGCTGGCCGATCGGCTGCAGCGGCTGAAACTGCCACGAACGATCGCCGTCGTCGCGGTGTTCCTGCTGACCCTCCTGTGCCTTGCGCTGCTGATTCTGCTGGTCGTGCCGCTGATCCAGGCGCAGATCAACTCGCTGCTGGACGCTTTGCCCGGCATCCTGGCGCAGCTCGAGCAGGTCTGGCTGCCGCGCGTGACATCGGCACTGGGCGTCGAGGACGGCGAGAACGTGGGTATTGCTGCCTTTCTCGACCGCTACCGCGACATGGCAGGCTCGTGGGGCGCCAGCGTCCTCGTTTCACTGACGCGATCCGGCGGCGCGCTGGCCGCGGCCGTGATCAGCCTGTTCCTGATACCGATCCTGACGTTTTACCTGTTGCGCGACTGGGACCTCATCATCAAGCGGCTCGGCGCGCTGGTGCCCGGCAATGTGCGCGAGACCGTCTTCAGGCTGGCACGGGAGACGGACGAGGTGCTGGGCGCTTTCCTGCCGGGGCCAGGTCATGGTGATGCTCGCCCTCGCCGTCATTTACTCGGTGGGGCTGAGCCTGGTCGGCCTCGAATTCGCGATCGCGATCGGCGTGGTCGCCGGCCTGGTCAGCTTCGTGCCCTACCTCGGTTTCGTCTTCGGTATCGCCCTTGCCGGCCTCACGGTCGTCCTGGAACCCGATCCGCTGTTGCGCCTGGCGGGTGTCGTCGCGACCTTTTCGGTGGGCCAGATGATCGAGGGCTCGGTGCTGACGCCCAATCTCGTCGGTGACCGTATCGGCCTGCATCCGGTCATCGTGATTTTCGCGATCGCGGCCGGCGGACAGCTGTTCGGCTTTTTCGGCGTGCTGCTGGCACTGCCACTGGCCGCCGTGCTCTCCGTCCTCGTCCGCTTCCTGTTCCGGCGCTACCTCGCCGATCATCCGGGGGCGAAAGACATTGCCGAGTCCGGGGAACGCCGCACTTGAGCCAGCTCGCGCTGCCGCTGACGCTGGCCGACCACGCCGTGTTCGAGAGTTTCTGGCCGGCCGGCAACGAAACGCTGGTCGCGTATCTCGAGAAGCTGGCGGCGGCCGGAGACGACCCCGGCTGCTGGCTGTGGGGTGCCGCCGCGTGCGGCAAGACGCAGCCTGCTGCAGGCGTTCTGCCAGCGGCTCGCCGACCGTGCCGTCTATTTGCCGCTCGCGGACGTACAGCCTGCCGGTCCCGGCATCCTGGACGGCAGCGCGAGCTGGCCTTTCGTCTGCATCGACGACATCGGCCGGGTTGCCGGCGACCGTGCCTGGGAGGAGGCGCTGTTTGCGCTCTGGAACAGCCTGACGGATGCGGGCGGCACCTTGCTCGTCGCGGGGCAGAGCAGCGCGCGCGAGACCGGTTTCGTGCTGCCGGATCTCACCAGCCGCATGGCGCAGCTGACCGCGTTCCAGGTGCGATCGTTGCCGGAGAACGAGCGCATGCGCGCATTGCAGCTGCGGGCGCGGCACCGGGGGCTCGAATTGCCGGACGAGACGGCGCGCTACCTGCTCAGTCGCCGGCGTCGTGACATGGCAAGCCTCTATGCGCTGCTGGACCGCCTCGATGCCGCCGCCCTGCGCGCGCAGCGACGGCTGACGGTGCCGTTCGTCAGGAACGTGCTGGCGGATTGACGGCGTCAGGCCGGCTCGTGGTCCGCAAGACGCGCCGCCAGGGTTGCAATTCGCCGTCCCAGTGTCGCCGCCAGCCGGCGTTCCTCGTCGGCCAGTTCATCGTCCTTCCGGTTCCACGTGACGTGCGAGGCGCCGTAGGGCGTGCCGCCGGTCCGTGTCTCCACGAGGTCCGTTTCGGTGTACGGCAGGCCCGCGATCAGCATGCCGTGGTGCAGCAGCGGCAGTGCCATCGAGACCAGCGTCGTTTCCTGGCCGCCGTGCAGTGACGACGTCGACGTAAACAGGCCGGCCGGCTTGCCACGCAACGCGCCCGACAGCCATAAACCCGACGTGCCGTCGAGGAAATACTTGAGGGGTGCCGCCATATTGCCGAAGCGTGTCGGACTGCCGAGCAGCAGGCCGCAGCATTCGGTCAGGTCGTCCAGCGTGGCGTACGGCGGTCCGGCAGCGGGCACCGGCTCGGCGGTACGCTCGCTGACGGCGGAGACGCCCGGCACGGTACGCAGGCGGGCGGCAATGCCATCGACGCTGTCGACGCCATTGCAGACCTCTCGCGCCAGTGCTTCGGTTGCCCCGGCCCTGGAGTAATAGAGCACAAGGACGTCGCGCATACGATCAGTTGCCGGACCGCAGCAGGCCGAGCACGTTTTCCGGTGGGCGGCCCATTACCGCATTGCCGCTTGCTTCGTCGATGACGATAGGCCGCTGCAGCACCCGCGGATGATCGGCCAGCCACGCTGCCACGGCCGGCGCGTCGTCAAGATCGAGACTGTCACGTGCCGCGATGAATTCGTCCTCGTTCTCGCGCAGCAGCGACCGTACCGGCTCGCGCAATGCATTGGCGAGACGCAGCATTTCGGCCGGTTGCGGCGGCTGGTCCAGGTAATGAACGATGCGCGGTTCCACGCCGTGTTCGGTCAACAGGGCCAGCGTCTGCCGTGATTTGGAACACCGCGGATTGTGATAGATCGTGATCTGCATGACGCCTGCTCCCGGAAAAGGCGTTGCCGTCGATTGCCGGTTGAGGCTGCGGCGCGGGCGCGTTACTTTAGCAGGCGTCGTGCCGGCCGTCATTTGCTTGACTGTGGCTGGCAGCCCCTGATAACTTTTTGCCGTGCGCTCAATGATTTCAAGCAATTCTGGCGTGTTCAGTGCCGGCGCGATCGTGCGCGGCAGCCTGATCGTGCTGGCGTTCCTGGTGTCCGCCTGCGAAACCGCGCCGCCGGTGCAGGAAATGAGCGACGCACGCCAGGCGATTGCCGTCGCCCGCGAGGCGGGTGCGGAAAACCACGCCGCCGCCGAGCTTCGCCGGGCCGAAGCCTATCTCGAGAGCGCGCAAGCGAAGCTGAGTCGACGGGCGTACGCGCAGGCGCGACGCGATGCGCTGGCGGCGAAGTCGAGTGCGCAGAATGCCTTGTCGATGGCCGAGCGCATGCGCAAGCAGAGCAACGACTGAGGCGAGTCGTGCATGTCCGGCAGTGACAGAATCCGCGACGCCGACGGCGTGCAGGCCATCGGGGAAGGCGCGCCGGCATGCCGGCTGTTTCGTGTGACCGGTCGTGTGCAGGGCGTATTTTTTCGCGCGAGTACGCAAACGGCGGCGCGCGACCTCGGGCTTGGTGGCTATGCCCGCAATCTCGATGACGGGGCCGTCGAGGTACTGGCGTGCGGCTCGAACGGCAGCCTGGATGCGTTGCAGCGCTGGTTGCGGGAGGGCCCCCCGATGGCGCAGGTCGACGACGTTCAGTAGCGAGTCCCGCCCGTTTCGCCAGCTGGACGGTTTCGACATCGGTTGAGACGCGCGCCTGCGCCGGTCCTCAGACCCGAAACCATTTCAGCCGGAGCTTGTCGAGCACCTTGTTCGGGTATTTCCGGCGGCCGAGACTGCCGTTGTAGCGGCCCAGCGCCCGGATGAGATCGCCGTTCTCCATATCGTAGTAGTAACGCAGTATTGTGCAGCCGAAGCGCAGGTTCGTGTCGATGTGGAGGAGATTGTCGTCAGGGCGGCCGATCTCTTTCAGCCAGAAGGGCATGACCTGCATCAGTCCCTGGGCACCCGCGACCGAGATCGCGAATCGATCGAAATTGCTTTCCACGTCGATGACGGCCAGCACGAGCTCGGGCGGCAGGTCGACCCGGTCCGCCTCGTAGTGCACCCGTTTCAGGATTCGCAGCCGTTCATCGATGGGTTTGACCTGCGCCGCGAGGCGCTTCGACATGTCGGTGAGCCAGACCTCAGCATGAAATCGGTCGTCGAAGCTGTCCGCCTCGTTCGCCGCCGCGCGCAGGCGTTCGCGCAGCAACGGATCGGGGTCCGGACGGTCGGCGGCCGGCAGCAGCGGGGCTGCGGCCAGTAACAGGAGCAACAGGAATCGCTGTAGCGTCGTCATCATCTTGCGTCGGCCGATGCCGGAGTTATACCTCCGATTTGTTGCCTGGCAATCGTAATCAGGCGCGCTGCACGATGTCGAGAGCCGCTTCACGTTTCAGCATCCGCGACTCGCTCTCCTGCCGGTGGCGGTACTCGAATTCGCCCCCGGCGAGTCCGCGCTCGCTGATGACGAGGCGGTGCGGTATGCCGATCAGCTCGGCATCGGCAAACTTGACGCCGGGCCTGGCATCGCGATCGTCGAACAGGACCTCCAGTCCCAGCTCGCACAACGCCTCGTAAAGGGATTCGGCTGCCGCCCTGACTGCCTCGGAGCGGTGCATGTTGATCGGGATGAGCACCACGGCGAAGGGCGCGAGCGGTGCCGGCCAGATGATGCCCCGTTCGTCGTATCCCTGCTCGATGGCCGCGCCGACGATGCGCGAGATGCCGATGCCGTAGCAGCCCATGGCCATCGGTACGTCGTTGCCGTCCGGGTCCTGGATCGTCGCACCCATCGCCTCGCTGTACTTGGTGCCGAGCTGGAAAATATGGCCCACCTCGATCCCCCGGGCGATGCTGAGCGTCCCCCGGCCGCCCGGCACCGGGTCCCCGGCCACGACGTTGCGCAGATCCACGGTCGCCGGCGTTTCCAGGTCGCGCCCGAAGTTGACGCCGGTCAGGTGTATGTCGGCTTCATTGGCGCCGCAGACGAAGTCACTCATCAGTGCGGTGGCGTGATCGAAAAATACCGGGATGCCGAGCCCGAGCGGCCCGGCATACCCCGGGTCGCTGCCGGTCACCTGGCGGACGACCTCCGGCCCGGCCATCTCGAGCGGCGCCGCGACACCCGGCACTGCCTCGGCCTTGATCACGTTCAATTCGTGATCGCCGCGAAGCACCAGCGCGACCGGTCCGTCGGTGCCCGAGACAATGAGTGTTTTCAGCATGCGTTCCGGCGGCATGTCGAGCATGCGGGTCAGCGCCTCGATAGTGCGTGCGCCGGGTGTCTCGACCTTTTTCATGCTCTCGGCGGCCGACGGCGGTTCGCCGCCAGGTCGGCTCCGTTGCGGCCGATTCGACGTTGGCGGCGTAGTCGTCCGCGTCGCTGTAGGCAATGGCGTCCTCGCCGGAATCGGCCAATACGTGGAATTCCTGCGAGCGGCTGCCGCCAATCTCGCCGCTGTCGGCGTCGACGACACGGAACGTGAGCCCGAGGCGCTCGAATATCGCCGTGTAAGCGGCGTGCATGCGCTGGTAGGAGCGCACCAGGCCGTCGTGGTCGATGTCGAACGAGTACGCATCCTTCATGACGAACTCGCGTGCCCGCATCACGCCAAAGCGCGGCCGGATCTCGTCGCGAAACTTGGTCTGGATCTGGTAGAAGTTGACCGGCAACTGCCGGTAGCTCTGGAGCTCACGGCGGGCGATATCGGTGATGACTTCCTCGTGGGTCGGGCCGAAACAGTACGAGCGGTCGTGGCGGTCCTGCATGCGCAGGAGCAGTGAACCGTACTGGTCCCAGCGGCCCGATTCCTGCCAGAGTTCGGCCGGCTGCACGGCCGGCATCAGGAGTTCGAGCGCGCCGGCACGATCCATTTCCTCGCGGACGATCGCCTCGACCTTGCGCATGACGCGCAGTCCCAGCGGCATCCACGTGAACAGGCCCGACGCCAGGCGGCGTATCAGGCCGGCCCGCAGCATGAGCTGGTGGCTTACGATTTCCGCATCGGCGGGAACTTCCTTGAGGGTGGTGAGCCCGAACTGGGTGAAACGCATAGGTCGATTCGCGGTTGGCAGGTAACGGAGCGGCCGTATTCTACACGACCGCCGCGGGCCGGCCCGTGCAGCGCGGCAATGCTTGTATGACCCGGCGTCATCTTGCACACTCGCCGGGCTCGACGCGCACCGGCCGTGGCAGCCGCCACCCGCCCCGTGACCCAATCCGGAAGATTACGTCTTGAAAGGTCGACAAAACCCGTTCGTCGCCAGAGAAGGCCTGCCGTTCCTGCTGGTGACGCTGATCGCGCTGGGCCTGACCTGGCAGTTCGCCGGCAGCATCGCGGCTCTGCCGCTCGCCGTCCTGACGGCCTGGCTGGTGCTGGTATTCCGCGATCCGCATCGCTCGATCCCGGCCTCGCCGCTGGGCGTGGTCAGCCCGGTCGACGGCAGGGTCGAATCCACGGGGGTGTCCGATTGCGGCGTTGTCGACGGCGAGGTGCATACGATCAGGATCCGGGTGGACAGCTTCGGCACGTACACGGCCCGGGCGCCGGTGGAAGGCAAGATCATGGATTTGCAGTGCGACCTCGACAAGGACGGGCCGGCGCCCGAACAGCGCGGACTTTGGCTGCGTACCGACGAGAACAGCGACGTGCTGTTGCAATTCTCCGGGTACCGGTTCGGCTTGTCGCCACGCGCCTTTCGTGGCTTCGGCGAGCGCGTTGGCCAGGGACAGCGCTGTGCCTACCTGCGGCTCACGCGTCACGCGGAAATCCAGCTGCCACTGGCCAGCCGCATCGAGGTCGAAGTGGGCCAGCGGGTCCGGGCGGGCGAAACGCTGCTCGGCCAGTTGCCGCATTGAGACGGCCGGCGACTGGCGTCGCGTCTGCATCCGTCGCCCAGGACACTGGCGGCAGCCGGCCGGGACTCATGGCAGAATTGTTACGATGATGAACGACTTGCGCGAACAATCACGACTCGCCTACCTGGCTGCGCTCGGGATCGACGTCTGGCGCGTGCGGGGCGCCAGCGCGGCCGGGCAACTGGCGGCCGATGCAAATGTCGTCACCGGTGACATGCCGGCAACGCAGGCCGCCGAAACGCCGCTCGCTGACTGGACCGCATTGCGCGATGCGGTGTCCGGCTGCACGCTGTGCCCGCTGCACGAGTCGCGGACGCAAACGGTCTTCGGCGTCGGCAGCGAGCAGGCCGACCTGATGATTATCGGCGAAGCGCCCGGTGCGGAGGAAGACCGGCGCGGCGAGCCCTTCGTCGGCCGTGCCGGCAAGCTGCTGGACGAGATGCTGCGCGCGATCGGGCTGGATCGCAACGTGGTCTTCATCGCCAACGTCCTGAAATGCCGACCGCCGGGAAATCGCGATCCGAAACCGGAGGAGGCGGCAACCTGCCGGCGTTACCTGGACCGGCAGATCGAGCTGCTTGCGCCGCGGGTAATCCTGGCTGTCGGCCGGATCGCGGCGCAGCAATTGCTCGGCAGCGACCAGCCGCTCGGACGCATGCGCGGCCAGCCGCATACGCTCGCCGACCATGGCCTGCCGGTCATTGTCACCTACCACCCGGCGTACCTGCTGCGGACGCCGGCGCAGAAGCGCAAGTCCTGGCAGGACCTGTGCGAGGTCCGGCGCATGCTGGCGGAGTCACGACCGTGATCTCGCGCATCGAGGAAGTGCAGGTCGATGTTCGGAGCATGACACACGACGATCTTGCCGTGGTGTCCGACATCGAGCGCCGCAGTTACGAATTTCCCTGGAGTCACGGTGTGTTTCGCGACTGCCTGTTGGCAGGATACGTCTGTACCGCGCTGGATCGTGGCGGTGAAATGGTTGGCTACGGTATCCTGTCGATCGCGGCCGGCGAGGCGCACATCCTGAATCTCTGCGTCGATCCGGTGTTCCGGTCCCTGGGCTACGGCCACCGTTTGCTGGACGAGCTTCTCTACCGTGCGCGACAGGCGGAAGTGCGCGAGGTATTCCTCGAAGTGCGCCCGTCCAACCGTAACGCTGTCGCACTGTACCGCAAGAAAGGCTTTCACCGCATCGCACGACGCTCCAATTATTACCAGTCACAGGACGGTCGTGAGGATGCCGAGGTACTCGCGCTGAAGCTCTAGTCGGACCTTCACCACGGTTTTAATTCCTATGTCGCAGATCAGACAACAGGCGGACAGGCGCCGCACATTCGCCATCATTTCGCACCCGGACGCCGGCAAGACGACGCTGACGGAAAAGCTGTTGTTGTTCGGCGGCGCAATCCAGCTGGCGGGAACCGTCAAGGGCCGCAAGGCGAGCCGTCATGCGACGTCCGACTGGATGGCGCTGGAGCAGCAGCGTGGCATTTCCGTGACGTCGTCCGTCATGCAGTTCCCGTACCGGGACCGAATCGTCAATCTGCTCGATACGCCGGGTCACGAGGATTTCTCCGAGGATACCTATCGCACGCTGACCGCGGTCGACTCGGCCTTGATGGTGATCGACTGCGCCAAGGGTGTGGAGCAGCGCACCGTCAAGCTCATGGACGTGTGCCGCCTGCGCGACACGCCGATCATGACGTTCATCAACAAGCTCGACCGGGACGGACGCGAGCCGATCGAGTTGCTGGACGAGATCGAGTCGGTGCTGGGGATCAGTTGTTCGCCGGTGACGTGGCCGATCGGCATGGGCCGATCACTCAAGGGCGTCTACCACCTGCTGCAGGACCGAATCTACCTGTACTCGGCGGCTGGGCGCCAGAAGGCGTCGAAGATCGACACCGTGGACGGACTGCAATCCGCCGAAGCTGACGTCGTGCTCGGTGGCGACGCGGACGCATTCCGGGAAGAGATCGAGCTGGTGCGCGGCGCGTGCCCGGACCTCAGCATCAGGGACTATCTCGAGGCACGGCAAACGCCGGTGTTCTTCGGCTCCGCCATCTCGAATTTCGGTGTGCGCGAGTTGCTGGACGAGTTCGTCGAGCATGCGCCGGCACCGCGCAGCCGGGCGAGCGTCGAACGGGAGGTAGAGGCCGGCGAGGATCAGCTGACGGGATTCGTATTCAAGATCCAGGCAAACATGGACCCGGGTCACCGTGATCGTATCGCGTTCATGCGCATCTGCTCCGGTGAATTTCGCAAGGGCATGAAGGTGTTGCACGTACGCAGCAACAAGGAAATGAAAATTGCCGATGCCATCACGTTCATGGCAGCCGATCGCCAGCACGCGGAAACCGCGTACCCCGGCGACATCATCGGCCTGCACAATCACGGCACGATCAATATCGGCGACAGCTTTTCAGAGGGCGAATCGATTCACTTCGCCGGCATTCCGAGCTTCGCGCCGGAAATATTCCGCCGGGCCGTCCTCAAGGATCCACTGCGACTCAAGGCATTGCAAAAGGGCCTGACGCAGCTGTGCGAGGAGGGTGCAACGCAGCTCTACAAGCCGCTGCGCAACAACGACCTCA
Organism: Woeseiaceae bacterium; assembly: GCA_034522415.1. GTDB lineage: Bacteria > Pseudomonadota > Gammaproteobacteria > Steroidobacterales > Woeseiaceae > Woeseia. The sequence continues at coordinate 645,982 of JAXHLH010000003.1, read as the reverse complement.
TACTCGGCGCGGTGGGGCCGCTGCAGTTCGACGTCGTCGCCCACCGGCTGCAGGACGAGTACAAGGTGTCCTGCCAGTTCGAGGCGATCAACGTCGCGACCGCGCGCTGGGTCGATTGCGATGACGACAGGAAACTCGATGAGTTCCGCCGCAAGGCGCACGACAACCTGGCTATCGATCATGGCGGCGCCCTGGTCTACATTGCGCCGAGCAAGGTCAATCTCAACCTGACAGAGGAGCGCTGGCCCGATATCCGCTTTCGGGCAACTCACGAGTACTGACGCCGGACCGCTCTGCGGTCCGGGAGCCGGTTACAGGGTTACCGGCTCCGGTTGGCCGGGCGGTACGCGTGGACGGCGTTGCGCAGGCGTTCGAGTGCGCGCGGGTCCGCGGGTCCGTATCGCGCAGCCAGGTAAAGGCGGGTCAGGTCGTCGGCGCCGTCACCGCGGCTCTCGTCGAGACGTGCCGCGTACCTGAGCGGCGTCTCGCCGCGCCGCGGTGGCAACCCGGTCTTGCGCACGAATTGCCGGTAGAGGCGCGCCGCCGCATCGCGTCGCGGCGGCCGGTAACGCCATGCGAGCAACAGGCTGACGCCGACAATCAGCGCCATCAGTACGGCGAGCAGCGTCAGCAGCATCTTGCGCCAGCTCGGGTCGTCCATTCCCAGCCAGTCCATGAAACGGTCCTGGTTGTCCGGTCCGTAGCCAAGGATCCACTCGTTCCACTTCGCGTTGATCGCGTCCCAGGTCAGCGTCAGCCGATGCAGCCACAATGCCGGCGCGCTCAGCCCCCAGCTTGCACCGACACCGTTGAACATCGCGCCGGACATGCCGGCCTCGATGCGCTCGGGCGCCACGGCGGCCGTCGGATCGACACGCACCCAGCCGCGGCCGGCCAGCCACACCTCGGTCCACGCGTGCGCGTCCGACTGGCGCACGATGAGGTATTCGCCCAGCGGGTTCATCTCGCCGCCCTGGTAGCCCACGACGACCCGCGCGGGGATGCCCGCCGCGCGCATCAGCACGGCGAACGCAGAGGCATAGTGTTCGCAGAAACCGCGGCGCGTCTCGAACAGGAATTCGTCGACCGGGTTGGCGCCGAGTCGCGGCGGCTCGAGCGTGTAGAAGAATTCCTCGCGATTGAAGCGCCGCAGCACGGCATCGATGTAGCCCTGGTCGCCACCCGCCGCCGTGCGCAGCTCGCCGGCAAGTGCCCGCGTGCGCGGGTTGTCATCGTCCGGCAGCCACGTGTACCAGGTCGTCGGCCGGTCCGTCAGGTCGTGATCGATGCGGTAACGCGGGTACGACACCGCGTCGTAGACGACCCGCTGGTCGATCGGTCGCGCGTTCGCGAGCTGGTACTGGGACCCCATGTACGCCTTGTCCAGCGACCATTCGAGCGGAATGTCCAGGGCGAACACGAAGTGCTGTTGCGTCGGTTCCAGGGTGATCGTGTAGCGGACAGGATCGCCGCGCGGCTCGATCCGCTGTTTTGCCCGCGGGTCCGGATTCGGGTCCAGGCCGACCCAGGTTCGCCCGTTGAACCGGTACAAAACGAGCCCGCGCCAGTAGCGTTGCGGCGGGGACGGCACCGCTCCGTCGAACTGCACGCGGAACGCCACCGCGTCGGACAGCGACAGCGAGCTGATATCGCCCGGACTCATCGTGTCGGACAGCCCGGACGTGGCCGAGCTGTTGTCGATGGGGACTGCCCAGAACGGCGACGCGAGGCGCGGAAAGAAAATCCACATGGCCAGCATCAGCGGCGCGCTGTAAATGAGCAGCCGGGTGCTCGTGCGCAGGCTGTCGCCGATGCCGGCATTGCCGGAGGCCGCCATGCGCAGCCAGGCTGTCATCGTGACGAGCAGTGCGAGCACGAGGTACGGCAGCGACCAGAGGTACTGTTCCCTGAGCAGCGAGGCCATCACGAGAAAGATGGCGATGAACAGCAGCACGAACTGGTCGCGCCGTTGCCGGGTTTCCATGAGCTTCAGGGCCGCCATGATGGCGAGCAGCGCCGAGCCGGGTCCGACGCCGCTCACGGCCTCGTAGGATGCCAGGACGCCCACGAAGCAGGCGAGCGACAGGCCGATGCGCAGCCACGCCGGCGGCAGGCGCCAGCGCCGGAGCTCGACGAGCCAGCGGCCGGCAGCGCAGACCGCGAAGGCAAGCGTGATCCAGACGGGCAGGTACGGAAGATGCGGCAAGAGCGCGAACGCAAGCGCGCCCAGCGACCACGGCAGGCTCGGCAGCAGCGAACCGTCGGTACCGGCCCGCCGGCTCATGCCGCGGTCCCCGTCTCGTAGAGCGCAAGCGCTGCGAGGCAGCGCTGCCGCTGCGCGTCGCCGTGCGCCGGCGGGAACTCGTGCCCGGGCAGGCGCAGTCCGTAGTCCCGCTGTTCGCGCTCGGCATCGACGATCCAGCGCGTCAGCACGGACAGGCGCTGCTCCACGTCGTCGCTGGCGATGTCGGCAAAGTCGAACCACTGGCTGCTGGTGTCGGCGCCGGCGAACTGCTTCGACAGCAGGTCGCCGCTGCGTGCGTAGGCTTTCCAGGCCACGTGGCGCGGCGAATCGCCGTTGGCGTAGCGGCGCAATCCGGCAAAGTCCTCTTCCCCGCGTGCGTCATGCTGGCGGTGGCCCGTCGCCGTCAGCGCGGGCGGCGGCGGTTCCGCATCGCCGGCCGGTGCCGGCCACACGAGGGCCGACAGGTCCATGTGCAGCCAGGCCCAGGCGCGGAACAGCTCGAACGGGTAGGTCGTGCGTACGCCGAGCCGCGGCAGGCGCCGGTAGCCGCGCGCGTGCGTCGGCAACTCGAGACCGAATTGCCGGCTTTCGCCGGCCGGATGTCGCCCACGAGGCTCACGGCGTCGTCACTGTAGAGCTGGAGCTGGTAGCGGGCGTTGCGCGAGCGGTTGTGTAACGCAAAGCGGAATTCGACGGGCCGTCCCGCATGCACCGGCTGCACCCCCGCATAACGCACCTCAACGCCGACGAGATTGCGGTGACACTGGTGCATGGCAACGAATCCCAGCGCCACCAGCATGAACGTCAGCACGAACGACAGGTTGTTGTTGTAGTTCATCGAGCCGAGCAGCATCGCGAACGCGGTCAGCGCGAACACGAGTCCCACGCCGGTCGGCAGGATGTAGGTGCGCCGTGACGTCAGCGTCACCGTGCCCGGATCGCGTCCCTGGCGGCGGCGCGCCCACGCGCGGACGCGTCGGATCAGGGCATTGCGGTACCAGGCCGGCCGGAACCGCTCAGGGAATTGCCACGGTATCGAGGACATGGCGCCCCAGTTCGGCCGCATGAACCAGGCTCGACCCGCTGGCCGGCTTCAGGCGGTGGCCGGCGACCGCCGTGAACACGGCCTGCACGTCGTCCGGGTACACGCCGCTGTGGCCGCGAATGAGGGCGATGGCCCGCGCTGCCGCGGCAAGTGCCAGCGCCGCGCGCGGCGAGAGTCCCGTCTCGATGTCCGGCGATTCCCGCGTGTACCGGACGAGCGCCTGCACGTAATCCACGAGCGGCTCGCTCAGGTGCACGGCGGCCGCGGCTTCCTGCAGTGCCAGCAGGTCCGCGGGCCCCATCGCCGGCGTGATGTCGGCGAGCATGCCGCGCCGGTCCTGGCCGGTCAGCAGGGCGCGCTCGTGATCCTCGCTCGGGTAGCCGAGTTCGAGCCGCATCAGGAAGCGGTCGAGCTGGGACTCCGGCAGCGGAAAGGTGCCGATCTGGGTTACCGGGTTCTGGGTGGCGACGACGAAAAAGGGTTGCGGGAGCGGCAGCGTGCGGCCGTCGACCGAAACCTGCCGTTCTTCCATCGCCTCTAGCAGCGCGCTCTGCGCCTTTGGCGTCGCGCGATTGACCTCGTCGGCCAGTACCAGTTGCGCGAACACGGGACCCTGCTGGAACTCGAACTCGCCCTTGTGCTGGCGGAACACGGACACGCCGACGATATCCGCCGGCAGCAGGTCGCTCGTGAACTGGATGCGCTGGTACGTGAGGCCCAGTACCTGCGCCAGGGCCTGCGCGAGCATCGTCTTGCCGAGCCCGGGCAGGTCCTCGATCAGCAGGTGACCGCGGGCGAGCAGGCAGGCGAGCGCGAGCGATATCGCGTCGTCCTTGCCGAGAATGATCGTGGCAAGCGACTGCTGCGCCCTGGCGATCGCGGCGCGCTGGCTGTCAGCGCCCAGCGGCAGCTGTTCGAGCGTGTTTCCGCCTTGCATGCGTGTCAGATCCTTCGATCGAGGGTATCCGGAAATACTCGCGAATGGCAGCCGGCTTTGCACCCGGCACGGTCGCAATCTGTGACCCAGTCCTCAGTGACGGAGCGGGCTGCTGGTGCCGGATGATTCATGATCGTTTGGCAGCGGCGGCAGGCGAAGGCGGGCCCCGGGAGGGCTTTTCAGGGACGCTGTAGTACGTCCCTGTACGCTCCGGGCTCGACGTCCTGTCTCGCACGGCCCTGAAAAGCCCTCCCGGGGCCCGCCTCCGCCTTCGAGTCCGTGCCAGTCATCAACAATTATGAATTATCCGCTTGAAGTGTCGTGGTCTGTTCCAGACTGTCCAGTTTTTCCAGCTGTTCCGCAAGCTGGCCGAGCCGGCGCTCGAACTCGGCGACGCGCTCGCGTTCCTGTGTGACCACGTCGGGTGGCGCATTGTTCACGAAACGGTCGTTCGCGAGCTTGCCGCGAGCCTTGCCCAGGTCCGCCTGCAGGCGATCGCGTTGTCGCCCCAGGCGCGTACGCTCGGCCGCAACGTCGATCAGGCCCTGCATGGGCACCAGCAGGCGCAGGTCGCCCAGCAACGCCGTTGCTGCGGGCGGTGCCTGCTCGTCGTCCGCCAGGTGACGTACCGATTCGACCCGCCCGACGCGCGCCAGCAATGTGGCGTGCCGGTCGGCGCGTTGCCGGTCCGCCGCGGAGGCACCCTGCAACAGTACCGGCAGTGCACGGCCCGGGGAAATGTCCATTTCACCGCGTATCTGCCGGATTCCGAGTATGAACTGCTGCACCCAGCCGATGTCGGCTTCCGCGTCCTCGTCGGCGCCGAAATCCGCGCTCTGCGGAAACGGCCGCAACATGATCGTCTCGCCGGCTATGCCCGCGTGCCGGCGTGTTTGCTGCCAGATCTCTTCGGTGATGAACGGCATGATCGGGTGCAGCAGGCGCAACAGCGCTTCCAGCACGTCGACCAGCGTGCGTCGCGCACCCTGCTTGTCTGCCGCAAGTGCCTCGTCCGACTGCAGTACCGGCTTCGACAGCTCGAGATACCAGTCGCAGAATTCGTGCCAGGTGAAGTCGTAGATTGCCTGCGCCGCGAGATCCAGTCGGTAGGTCGCGAAGTGTCCGTGCACATCCGCTATCGTCTTCGCGAGGCGCGAGCGTATCCAGCGGTCCGCCGCCCCGAATTCCGCGTCGGCGTCGTCCATGTTTACCGTGTTCATGTGCACGTAACGCGCGGCATTCCACAGTTTATTGCAGAAATTCTTGTAGCCCTCGATCCGGCCGAGATCGAAGCGGATGTCGCGCCCGGTCGTCGCAAGGGCGGCAAATGTGAAGCGCAGCGCGTCCGCACCGTATTCCTCGATGCCGTTCGGAAACTGCTTGCGGGTGGCGGCCTCGATCGCGGGCTTCAGGTGTGTCTGCATCAGGCCGCGAGTGCGTTTTTCGAGCAATGTGTCGAGACTTACGCCATCGATCAGGTCCAGCGGATCGAGGACGTTGCCCTTGGACTTGGACATCTTCTGGCCGTCCTGGTCACGGATCAGGCCATGGATGTAGACCTCGCGGAATGGCACGTCGCCGGCAAACTTGAGTCCCATCATGATCATGCGGGCGACCCAGAAGAAAATGATGTCGAAGCCCGTGACGAGGACGGTGCCGGGATAGAAAGTCTTCAGCGATTCCGTCTGTTCCGGCCAGCCCATCGTGCTGAACGGCCAGAGTGCCGAGGAAAACCAGGTGTCGAGCACGTCCTCGTCCCGGATGAGCGCGACATCGTCTGCCAGCTCGTACTTCGCGCGCGCCGCTGCCTCGCTCTCGGCAACGTAGATATTGCCTGACCCGTCGTACCAGGCGGGAATGCGATGACCCCACCAGAGCTGACGGCTGATGCACCAGTCCTGAATCTTGTGCATCCAGTCGAAGTAGGTTTTGGACCAGTTCTCCGGCACAAAGCGTATGCGTCCCGTCTCGACGGCTTCTATCGCCGGCTTTGCGAGCGGGCCGATTTTCACGTACCACTGGTTCGTCAGGTACGGTTCGACGACCGCGCCACTGCGGTCGCCGCGCGGCACCTTGCGCGTGTAATCTTCCGTTTTCTCCAGCAGGCCCTGCGCGTCGAGATCCGCGACGACGCGGTCCCGCGCCACGTAGCGATCGAGCCCGCGGTATGGTGTCGGTGCCGCATCGCTGATTGCGGCATTGTCGTCCAGGATGTTGTAAAGCGGCAGGTCGTGGCGCAGCCCGACGTCGTAGTCATTGAAATCGTGCGCCGGCGTTATCTTGACGCAGCCGGTGCCGAACTCCGGGTCGACATACTCGTCGGCAATGACCGGAATCCGTCGTCCGACCAGCGGCAGGTCGATTTCCCGGCCAACCAGGTGCGTGTAGCGCGTGTCGTCGGGGTGCACGGCTACGGCGCTGTCGCCCAGCATCGTCTCGGGGCGCGTCGTGGCAACGGCGAGGTGACCGTCACCGTCGGCGAGCGGGTAGCGGAAGTGCCAGAGGTGGCCGGCCTCGTCTTCCTGTAATACCTCGAGATCCGACAACGCCGTGTGCAGGACCGGATCCCAGTTGACCAGGCGCTTGCCGCGGTAGATGAGTCCCTCGTCGTAGAGGTCGACGAACACGCGCGTAACCGCCGCCGTCAGGTCGTCGTCCATCGTGAAGCGGTCGCGGCTCCAGTCCACCGACGCGCCCATGCGCCGCAACTGCTGTGCGATCTGGCCGCCCGATTCCTGTTTCCACTGCCAGACCCGCCTGACGAACTCCTCGCGACCGAGATCGGTGCGCGACAGGCCCTCCGCATTGAGCTGGCGCTCGACCACCATCTGGGTTGCGATTCCGGCGTGGTCCATGCCCGGCTGCCACAGTGCGCGGCGTCCGTTCATGCGGTGAAAGCGGGTCAGCGCATCCATGATCGTGTCCTGGAAGGCGTGCCCCATGTGCAGCGTGCCGGTCACGTTGGGCGGCGGGATGACGATGCAGAACGGCTCGCCGTCACCGGACGGCGCGAAGTAGCCGCTGGCTTCCCAGTTCGCGTAGTGGCGTTGTTCGATATCGAGAGGGCGGTACGTCTTTTCCATTGGCCGGCTTGGGCGCGTCGCTCGCGCGGTAGTGAGTGATAGGTCAGGCGCGTCGCTTCAGGTGCTCGTCCAGCACGTCGCGCACGAGGGCCGGCAATTCCCGGCGCAGGGCCGTCATGACGCGTTCCCGAAGTTCGTGTTCGGCATCCCGCACCGCATCGCGCAAGGTCGACTCGGCGATTTTCAGGCTGGTCGCGCACAGCTTGTCCTGCAGGCGATCGATGTCGTCGACGGACAATGACGATTGCGTCGCGGGCGCGCGATCGATGGCGTCCGTCAGGATTGGAATATCGTCGTCGTCGGGTCTCACGCAGGTGTCCGTCGGCAGTTACAGCTTGTGCGTATCGAGCGTGTGTCCCTGCTCGCGGTAGCTGGCGTAACGCGCGCGGCTCTGCCGGCGCAGGTCGTCGTCGGAGGTTACAATCTCCGCGACCCGCGGGAAAGCCTTGATGTTGTCCGGCAGGTCGTCGCTCAGGTTGATCAGCAGGTCACGTCCCGCCCGGCAACTGTCGCGGTCGTGCCCGATCGTGACCGGCACGGGTTCCGCGCCGGCATCCGCCGACAGCGCATGCGGCACGAAACTTCCCTCGCGCCAGGTCCACAACAGTTCGTCCAGCATCTCGGCGCGGGCACGGTCGGGCGCCAGGATGTGCACCGTGTGATCGAGGCGATACGCTTTTTCCGTCAGGCGGCAGGCAAATTCCCAGCGTGCGTCGTCGCGCGGGCTGCCAAGCACGTAGAAGTCGATCCGGGCCATTGCGTCACGGCAGGACGGCGGCGCGGGCCAGCAGGTATTCCGTCAGCATCGGTACCGGGCGTCCGGTCGCACCCTTGCAACAGCCCGAGCGCCAGGCCGTGCCCGCGACGTCCAGGTGCGCCCAGTCGAGGCCCTGTGCAAACCGGCCCAGGAAACACGCTGCCGTGATGGCGCCGGCCTCGCGGCCGCCGACGTTGGCGAAGTCGGCAAAATTGCTCTTCAGCTGCTCGTCGTATTCTTCCGCCATGGGCAGGCGCCAGCCGCGGTCGTCCGCGGCGATGCCGGCATCGATAATGCGTTGTGCCAGCGTGTCGTTGTTGCTCATGACGGCGGTACGGTGATGGCCGAGGGCGATAACACACGCGCCCGTGAGCGTTGCGACGTCGATGATCGTTGCCGGCTTGAATCGCCGCGAATAGGTCAGGGCATCGCACAGGATCAGTCGGCCCTCCGCGTCTGTGTTCAATACCTCGACAGTCTGTCCCGACATGCTCTTGATGATGTCACCGGGCTTGGTCGCGGTTCCGCTCGGCAGGTTCTCACATGCCGGAACCACGGCCGTGACGTTGATCGGCAGCTGGAGCCGGGCCGCCGCGGCGATCGTTCCGATAACCGAGGCGGCACCGCACATGTCGAACTTCATCTCGTCCATGCCGGGACCCGGCTTGAGGGAAATCCCTCCCGTGTCAAAGGTAATCCCCTTGCCGACCAGTACCACCGGCTTGTCGCTGCCGGCGCCCTTGTAGTGCATGACGATCAGCTTCGCCGGCTCCGCGGTGCCCGCGGTAACCGACAGCAGCGAATGCATGCCCAGCTTTTTCATCTCCGCTTCGTTCAGGACTTTCGTCTGCAGGTTGCGATGCTCGCGGGCCAGCCGCCGGGCCGTGCGTGCGAGGTACGACGGTGTGCAGACATTGGCGGGCAGGTTGCCGAGATCCCGTGCCAGGGTCATCGAATTGACGATGGCATCGGCATGTTCGGCACCCAGCATCGCCTTGCTGCCGTCGCCGCGACTGCGAACCGCGAAGCCGATCCGGTTCAGCGGCATCGCCGGCTTGCGTTTGCCGCTTTTCATTTCCTCGAACCGGTAGAGCGACTCGCCGATGGACTGGACACTGTAGCGGGCCAGGTAGTAGGCGCTTGCGCCGGGTACGTCCTCCAGTGTCAGGTACGTGACGAGATCCTTGATCCGGAAGCCCTCGAGGGCGGCGATCGATGCCGCTGTCGCCGTGCGAAACGCCCTTACGCCGAACTCGCTGACCTTGCCGAGACCTGTGACGACAACGCGCTGCGCGCGTGCGCCCTCGGGAAGAGTGATCACGCGCGCCTTGCCGAGCGTCCCGCTTACGTCGCCCGACTTGACGAGGCGGGCGAGCCGCCCGCCGCTGGCAGCGTCAATGTCGCGCGCCGCCTGGCCGAGCTTGCCGCGCTCATAGACGCCGACGATGATCGCGCCGCCTGTGCGGCGATTCGCCGCGCCGGAGGTTGTAAAATAGTCCATAGAATCTGCCTGATTGTGTGGCAGCGCCGCGCCGCGTGACTGAACGCGTACCTCGATGCCGTTTCAGAAAACCTGAGGTGCCGTGTTGCTGTTGTTGTGGACCGGCTGCGGTACACGGAGCGTGCTGCCGCGGGGCTGTCCCGGACATCTCAAAGCCGGTAGTCTAACCGATCTGCCCGGTGGACGTTAACCGGGGATTTCCAAGGGAAATCGTTCAAATATTCGTGTTTCTCCATGTTTCGCATACTTGACCGTTACATCTTTCGCGAGGTAGCGCAGACCTGGCTGGCGGTAACGACGGTCTTGCTGTTCATCCTGCTCACCAACCAGTTTGCCCGGGTGCTGGGCGAGGTCGCGAAGGACAAGCTGCCAAAAGACGCGGTATTTCAGATAATTGGGCTGACCGCCCTGCAATACCTGACCATCCTGGTGCCGATCGGGCTGTTCCTGTCGATCATGCTGGCGCTGGGCCGGCTGTACGCGGACAGCGAGATGCCGGCGATGATGGCCTGTCGCGTCGGCCCCGCCGGTGTCTATCGGCCGCTGACGTGGCTCATGCTGCCGCTCGTCATCGGCGTCGCCTGGCTGGCGATGGACGTCGCGCCGCGGGCGCTGACGGCAATCGAGCGTATCGGTCTCGAGGCGCGGCGCCAGGCGGACCTCGCCGAGTATCGAGCCGGGCAAGTTCACCAGCACCGGCGACGACGAGGCCGTCGTGTACGCGGAGCGTGTCGTTGGCCCGGGGGAGATCGAGCGCGTCTTTCTGCAGCGGCGCACCGGGTCGGGCGAAGTCGAGGTCGTCGTTGCCGATCGCGGCGAGCAGAGGGACGCCGAAGACCCGAATACGCGCTATTTCGTGCTGCACGACGGGCGCCGCTATTCCGGAGTACCGGGCACCGCGCGGTTCAACGTGATCGAGTTCGGCGAGCACGGCATCCCGTACCGGTTGCCGACGGTAACCGAGCCGGAACTCGAGCCGCGCGCCATGGCGACGCTGGCACTGCTGGGTTCCGGTAATCCGGAACAGGTCGCCGAGCTGCACTGGCGGCTCGGCGTGCCGCTGTCGACGCTGATCCTCGCGATACTCGCGGTGCCGCTGAGCCGCAGCCAGCCGCGCCAGGGACGCTACGGCCGCATTGCGACCGGTTTCGCTCGTCTTCATCATCTACTTCAACCTGCTGAGCGCGGGCAAGGCGTGGGTGGAGCAGGGCACGGTGCCGCCGATTATCGGCATCTGGTGGGTGCATGCGCTCATGCTGCTGCTCGCCCTGGGGCTGCTCGCGGTTCAGAACGGCGTGCATCGCCGGCTCGTGTCGTTCGGCAGGACGCACCTCGCATGACGGGCCTGCTCGCCAAGTACCTGATGCGCTCGATCCTCGTCAGCACGCTCCTGGTCCTGATCGTGTTGCTCGCGCTGGCGGGGCTGTTCGAGTTCATTGCCCAGGTCGACAATCTCGAAGGCAGCTTCGGCATGCCGCAGGCACTGATGTACGCGGCGCTGAGGCTGCCGCAGCTGTCGTTCGAAATGCTGCCGATTGCAGTGCTTATCGGATCCCTGCTTGCGCTGGGCAGCCTCGCCAGCAACAGCGAACTCGTCGTCATGCGCACGGCCGGCCTGTCGGTCGGTCGGCTGGCCGGCATGGTGGCGATGTCGGGCTTCGTCCTGATGGTGGTCACCGCGCTCGTCGGCGAGTTCATCGGTCCGCCGCTCGATTACTTCGCGCGCAACATGCGCAACGAAACGCGTTACGAACAGGAGAATCGCGAGTTTGGCGCTGCCACGTGGGTCAGGGACGGGCAGACCATACTGCACCTGGAACGGGTCAATTCCGAGTTTGAATTCGGCAGCATCTACATGTTTCGTTTCGGCGAGGATGACCAGTTGCTGTCAATTGCGCGCGCCGAGAATTCCGGTATCGACGACGACGATCGCTGGGTCCTCGAGAATTATCGCGCCACGCGCTTCGTCGGCGACGAAGTCGAAGTCGTGGAATCGCAGCGCGAGGTAGAGCAGTTCAACATCAGCAGCGACGTACTCGGGATTACGCTGGTTAAACCGGTGAGTCTTTCAGCGCGCGGCCTGTCGGACTATATCGGTTACCTGCGACGCAACGAGCTGTCGGCCGAGCGCTACGAAATGGAGTTGTGGTCGCGCATCGCGAGCACCGTAACGGTGGTGGTCATGCCGGTCCTCGCGCTCGCATTCGTTTTCGGGTCACTGCGTTCGGCCGGTGCCGGCAGCCGGCTGATGGTCGGTGTGCTGATTGGTCTCGGCTATTTCCTGGCGAGCGAGACACTGGCCAATTCCGGCCAGGTTTTCGACCTCAATCCCGCCGTAGTGACCTGGCTGCCGACGTTGGCGCTGTTCGTCATCACACTGCTCGCACTGAGCCGGGTGCGCTGACCTCACCGCGCAGACTCCTGGCGCTGCCGCGGGTAGTGACGCAGCCGGGTACCGGACAGGCGGTCGTGCCAGCTGAGGCCGTCACGATCGACGAGTTGCCACCAGTAGCCGAGCCCGGCCGGTATCCATGACACGACAGCGGCCACGAAACGCAGGCTTGCCCGGGCCGGACCGGGGCGGCCGCCGTGTTCGTTCTCGATGCGCAGGCCCCACGATTGCATGCCCAGCGTGCGGCCGTAGCGTGACCAGAACACGACGTAAAAGAGATAGATGATGCCCAGCATGGTCAGCTGGTAGGATAGCGTGCCCGCCGCGACGGCCTCACCGCCCGCCATGGCGATGAACGGCAGCGAGCCGAGAAACAGCAGCGCCAGTACGAGAAGGCTGTCGTACAGCATCGCGCCACAGCGGCGCGCCAGGCTCGCGTTCGTCATACCGCCGTCATGCCACCGTGTTCATGCGGGGTTGTCGTTCAGAGGTCGTCGACCAGCGCTTCCATGCGCCGGCGGGTTGCCGCGTCGGGCAGGGGGCCGAAGCCGGCGCCAAGATTGTCCGCCATGTGCTGCGGATCGCTCGTTGCCGGAATCACGCAGGTCACGGCGGGGTGGCCGAGTATGTACTTCAGGAAAAACTGCCCCCAGCTGGCCGCGAATTCGCCGGCCCAGTCGGGCAGCGACCGGCCGCGCACCGCACGGAACAGCCGGCCGGTCACGTACGGGCGATTGATCAGTACGGCGGTGCCGGTATCGGCCGCCAGCGGCAGCAGGCGCTCGTCCGCTTCGCGTTCCCCCAGCGAATAGTTGATCTGGATGAATTGCGGGTCGAACCGGCGCATGGCGGCCTCCATGTCGTCCAGCGCGTCGGCGCGGTAGTGCGTGATGCCGTTGTAGCGGATTCGACCGGCACTCTGCCAGTCGGCAATGGTCGCCATGTGCGTTGCCGTGTCACGGAGGTTGTGCACCTGCATCAGGTCGATGACGTCGGCGTTCATCAGGTCCGCGGATTTCGCCATCTGGGCCTCGCCCGCTGCCGCGCCGTCTGTCCAGACCTTGGTCGCGAGAAATGTGCCGTCGCGCAGTCCGCCACGCTCAAGTACCTCACCGATTACCCGCTCGGAACGGTCGTACATCGGCGACGTGTCGATCACGCTGCCACCCCGTTCGACGAGTTGCTCGACAATGGCGAGCCGTGCCGCGATTTCCGCCGGTGAGCCGCCCACGTCGAAGACTTCGTAGGTACCGAGACCGACGACGGGCAGTGGCTCGCCGCTGGCCGGGACTGGCCGGGTCCGCATCGCCGTGTCCGGTCCGGCGGCGCCCGCAAGCGCGGGTGCAAGGCCGAGCGCCGCCCCCAGCTGCAGCAGTTCCCGGCGAGTGAGCAGGTTACGTGTCCTCATGCGGTTTCCCCTCGCGTCAGCGCCTCGTCACGACGATCGTACCCGCGGCCTATGCGCAGTGCCAGCACGGTCCAGAGTATGGCCAGCGGCACGCAAACCGCCGCTACGCCGGCGAGCCCGATGCCGCCGATGAAGCGGATCGTCCACGTGGCGAACAGGTCGCCGCCGCGATAGATCGCCGTCTCGACGAAGTTCTTGGCCTTGTAGCGCGCCTCGGGCGACACCACCGAATACAGCATGTCCGAGGTCGGCTTGCTCAGGCCGAACGTAATGGAGCGCCGCACCACCTGCAGAGCGGCAATGACGACGAACACCGGCTGCATGGCAAGAACGGCAAAGCCGAGGACGGACACGATCGGCAGGACGGCCAGGGTCATGCCCACGCCGAGGCGGCGCACGGAGTACTTGACGACGACCAGCTGGCCGATGAACGACAGCGCGTTGGTGATTGCATCGAGGATTGCAAACACCTGCGTATGCCGGTCCGTGTCCGGGAACGTCTGGTCGACGAGCTGGGCCATGTACATGTAGGTGGCGACGCCCAGGAAATTCGCGATCACGAGTGCGCCCGCGATGGCGCCGAGGTAGGGGGACGTCGCGACCAGCCGGATACCGGCCAGGGCCCTGCCGCCGATGGGCTCGTCGCCGCGGGCGGCGCCGCGCTCGTCCACCCGGCCGACGGCCAGGTGGCGCAGCCGGTACACGCAGACCACGGCAAATGCGAGCAGCAGCGCCGACAACGGCAACAGGTTGCGAAAGCCGATGGGCACGACCAGTACGCTGGTGATCAGCGGACCGACGAGGGCGCCGGTGCTGCCGCCGGCCGAGATGAGGCCGAACAGCCGCCGGCTCTGTTCCTTCGACCAGATGTCCGCCATGAAACTCCAGAATACGGAGACGACGAACAGGTTGAAGACGCTGAGCCAGACGAAAAATGCACGACTGACCCACACCGGGCTCAGCTCGCGAACCTGGACCAGCGTGAATGCCGCGTAGAACAGCAGGATATTCAGGACGAAGAAGTAATAGACCCACGGCAGGAATTGCTTGCGGGGAAATCGCGAGGCGACCCAGCCGAAGACGGGCGTCGCCAGCAGCATCACGACGAAGGTGCCGGTAAAGAGCCACGGGATGTTCTCGGTGCCGCCGACGATGGCCATCGCCTCGCGCACCGAGCGCAGCATGTAATAGGCGGACAGCAGGCAGAAAAAATACACGAACGACCAGGCGACGGCGGCGAATTCGCGCGCCTCGATGCCCAGCATTGCGGCGAGCCGTCCGAGCGGGCCCCGTATCGTGCGTGCGTCGCTCATGCCGCGGGTGCTGTCGCTTGCCTGCCTGTGTATCGCACCGTACGCCGCATCCGCCCGGGGTCGTGGAGCCCGCATGATGACCTATTTCCCCGGCGCCGTGAACTGGCCGCCCCGGCGCGCATCTCGATCAAATGCCGGGAAATGCGCCTGTAGCCGATGTGCCGCCTGCGCGATGCTTGTCCCGCACCGCCGCTCCGGCGTGTGTCCGTCGTGAACTGGCGGAGGACCTCACAGGGAATGGAGGGAACCATGAATACACGGATTCTTGCAGCCACGCTGCTGCTGGCGACCAGCCTGCTGGTGAGCACGCCGGCGTCGGCGCTCGGCGGCCAGGGCAGCGGTTGCCGCGCGTTGGCGGACGCTGTCCGGGTCAGCGTGGAGCGGGCCTGGCTCGTCCATGCGGGTGCCCGTGCACCGGCCGGGATAGCCGTGCCGCGCATGGCGCTGCAGATGCAGCACTGCGGCACGACTGCCGCCACGGTCAGCGCGGCATTCAGCCGTGCGTTGCGGCCGTCCGGCCTGCAGGTCGACTGGGACACGGGCGGCAGCGATTACTGCCTGAGCCACTACCTCGACCAGTGCTATCCGCGCCAGGCCGGCCAGCTGTTCGCCGCGTCTGCGTCGGAGCTCGCCTTCGTGGATGCTGCGTGGCAGGGCGTGCGCAGCGGTGTCACGCGACAAATGCCGTTTGGTACCGGCAGCGACATTGCCTGGTTCGACCGCGGGGAACTGGAGACGACGCTGTCGGTCAGCCTGGACGCGACGCTGGACGCGTTGCGGTCGTACCGACTGGCCGGCAAACGTACGTTGTCGCGATAGAGCAAAGCCCTCCCCGGAACACACCTCCGCTTCTGCGGCCGTGCCGTGCATCAGTCATTCGGGCCAGGAGACTGAAAAGGGCCAGCCTTTACGGGCTGGCCCTTTGGATTTGTCTGGCACTCCCTAGGGGATTCGAACCCCTGTTACCGCCGTGAGAGGGCGGCGTCCTGACCGCTAGACGAAGGGAGCGTGGTGTTTTTTTGACTGCCCCGGCTCGCGGGGGCTGCTATTATACGGCCGCAAATTCAATCCTCAAGCGGAATTTCTATTGAAAAACAGCGGTTCTCACCAACAAGCCGAACCCCAGATAATCCCCCGATCGTCCCATAACGTCTCCCGGGCCGAGATTTCCAAAAACGCACTCAAGGTGCTGTATCGCCTCAATAAAGCGGGCTTCCAGGCGTTTCTGGTCGGTGGTGGCGTACGTGATGCATTGCTGGAGCTGCATCCCAAGGATTTCGATATCGCGACGGACGCGCACCCGGACGAAATCAAGGCGCTGTTCGGCAATTGCCGGCTGATCGGGCGCCGGTTCCGGCTGGCCCACGTGCGCTTCGGTCGCGAGGTGATCGAGGTGGCGACGTTTCGCGCCAGTGCCGGCGACGAAGACGGGCACCCCGATGCCGAACTGGACGCCGAGGGTCGCATTGTGCGCGACAACGTCTACGGCACCATCGACGAGGACGTGTGGCGGCGCGATTTCACCTGCAATGCGCTCTATTACAACATCGCGGATTTCAGCATCTGGGATTACACAGGCGGCGTCGAGGACATACGTAACCGGCGGCTGGTGCTGATCGGCGACGCGGACACGCGTTTGCGCGAGGACCCGGTGCGCATGCTGCGCGCGATACGCTTTGCGGCGAAACTCGATTTCACGATTGACGCATCCGTGGAGAACGCGATGCGTGGTGCGTCCGGCTTGCTGCGCAACGTCCCGCCCGCGCGACTGTTCGACGAATTCCTGAAGATGTTCCAGGCCGGCCACGCGCACAAGACGTTTGACCTGTTGCGCCGACACGGCCTTTTTCGGCAACTCTTCCCCGAGACCGACGAGTATCTCGACAAGGACGCATCGTTCCTCCGGTTTGTCGAGGCGGCACTGGTCAACACGGACCGGCGCGTGACCTCGGGCAAATCGGTGACGCCGATGTTTCTCATCGGCGTCTTCCTGTGGGCGCCGGTGCGCGAGCGTGCCCGGCAGCTGCGCGAGGAAGAGAACATGTCCATGCCGCAGTCGCTCAACGCGGCCGGCTGGGATATCACCGGCCTGCAGCAGTCGCGCATCAGCATGCCGAAGCGCTTTACGGCGCCGATGCGCGAGATGCTGGCACTGCAGCCGCGCTTCGAGCAACGCACCGGCCGCCGCGGCCAGCGGCTGCTCGAGCACCGGCGGTTTCGCGCTGCCTACGATTTTCTCGTGCTGCGCGCCGAAGTCGGCGAGGTCGACGAGTCGCTGGCGACGTTCTGGACCGAGGTGCAGACGCAGTCGGCCGACGAGCGCGACCGGAGCTTCGGAATCGGCGGCGCTGACAAGGGTGACAAGCCGCGCCGCAAGCGGCGCCGGCGCGGCGGCCGCCGACGCTCGCCGGAATCGGAATCGTCGTGAGCCCCGCGCGGGCCCGCTGGCGGCCGGCTTACGTCGGACTCGGCAGCAATCTCGAGGATCCGGTCGGGCAGGTCGAGGGCGCCCTGGCCGAGCTCGCGGCGCTGCCGCAAACGCGCCTCGAAGCCCGCTCCTCGCTGTACCGGTCGGCGCCGCTGGGGCCCGCCGACCAGCCCGACTACGTCAATGCCGCGGCGGCATTGCTGACGCGCCTGACGGCGGACGAGCTGCTCGCCGGGCTGCAGGCAATCGAGGCGTCGCACGGCCGGCGGCGGGATGGCGCGCGCTGGGGGCCGCGCACGCTGGACCTGGATTTGCTGGTTTACGGCCGCGAGCGTCGGGAGTCGGCGTCATTGACGTTGCCGCACCCGCGCATTGCACAACGAAATTTTGTATTGTGGCCGCTTGCCGAGATCGCCCCGTACCTGACGGTGCCCGGTCTGACGCACGTGGCGGCGTTGACCGCGGCCCTGGGGACGGATGCGCCCGGCATCGTCCGGCTCGGGCCATAATGGAACGGCCTCGATTCGTACCCGGACAGCTTTGGAGCAGAGTGTCCAGCGGATGCCACACGCAGTGAAAAAGCAGCAGGATGCGCCGCGCTACATCGTGGTCGAGGGGCCGATAGGCGTGGGCAAGACGAGCCTGGCGCGGCGCCTCGCCGAAAGTTTCGGCGGCGAGCTGGTGCTGGAGCCGGTCGAGGAGAACCCGTTCCTCGAACGCTTCTATCGCAGCGGTCGCGGCGCGGCATTGCCGGCGCAGCTGTTCTTCCTGTTCCAGCGGGCGCGCCAGCTCGAGGCGTTGCGCCAATCGGACCTGTTCGCCCCGGTACGCGTTGCGGATTTCCATATCGACAAGGACCGCCTGTTCGCCGAGGTCAATCTCGATCGCGAGGAACTGGCGCTGTACCAGCAGATCGCCGACAAGCTGGACGTGGAGGCGCCCACACCGGATCTCGTCATCTACCTGCAGGCGCCCGTCGATGCATTGTTGCGGCGTATTGCCCGGCGCGGCGTCCCGTACGAACGCATGATCGACCGCGGCTATCTCGAGCGCCTGACCGATGCCTACGCACGGCACTTCCATCATTTCGACGAGGCACCGCTTTTGATCGTCAACGCGGCGATGATCGACCCGGTCAGCAACGAGGCCGACTACACGCAACTCTTCGAGCAGATCCGGCGTACTACCAGCGGGCGGCATTTTTTCAATCCGACCGCCGTCGCGCTCGCCTGACACCCCGCACCCGTCACCGACGCCGTCCTGATTCGCGGAGGAACGCATGTACACACAGCTGGAACAGCGAGGCATGGCCGAACCACCGGTCAATGTCGCGACGCTGCGGCAAATGAAGGCGGAAGGGCAGGCGATCGCCTGTATTACGGCTTACGACGCGAGCTACGCGATGCTCGTGGATCACGCCGGGACCGACCTGGTTCTGGTAGGCGATTCGCTCGGCATGGTCATACAGGGGCACGACACGACCGTGCCCGTCACGGTCGCCGATATCATCTATCACACACGCAACGTGGCCCGCGGCCTGCGCCGTGCATTTCTCGTGGCCGACATGCCGTTCATGAGTTACCGAAACCCCGACCAGGCGCTCGAAAACGCGGTAGCGCTGATGCAGGACGGCGGCGCCATGATGATCAAGCTGGAAGGCGGGGAAGGGCAGATCGAGATCGTCGAGCACCTCGCCCGGCACGATATCCCGGTGTGTGCGCACCTCGGGCTGAAGCCGCAGTCGGTACACAAGATCGGCGGTTTCAAGGTGCAGGGCCGGGATCCCGGCGAGGCGAAGCGTATGACGCAGAGCGCCGCGCGGCTGCAGGACGCCGGTGCGGACATCGTATTGCTGGAGTGCGTGCCGAACGAACTGGGCAAGGCCGTCACGCAGGCGCTCGACGTGCCCGTCATCGGCATCGGCGCGGGTCCCGACGTCGATGGACAGATCCTGGTGCTTTACGACATCCTCGACATCACAATGGGTCGCACGCCCCGGTTCGTGAAAAACTTCATGGCGGGGCACGATTCGCCCGGCGCCGCGCTGACGGCCTACGTCACCGCGGTCAGGGAACGCGCGTACCCGGAGCCGGAACATTGTTTTTCGTGAATCGTTGCGCCGGAGGTGAGCGCCGTTGCAAATAATCAGCGAGCGCGAGGAATTGCGCGAACAACTGGACGAGTGGCGTGCCGCCGGTGAGCACATCGCACTGGTGCCGACCATGGGCAATTTGCACGAGGGGCACCTCAACCTGCTCGCGCTCGCCCGCGAGCATGCCGAGCGGGTCGTCGTGTCCATTTTCGTGAACCCGACACAGTTCGGTGAGGACGAGGACTTCGAAGACTATCCGCGAACGCTGGCCCGCGATGAACGGCACCTCAAACGGGCCAAGGTTGATGCCATGTTCGTGCCCGACGTGGAGACGATCTACCCGTTCGGCGTCGATGCGGCGACGTCCGTCACGGTGCCCGTACTGACGGACGAATTCTGCGGCCTGTCACGGCCCGGGCATTTCGACGGCGTGACCGGTGTCGTGGCGCGCCTGTTCAGCCTGGTGCGACCGGACGTTGCGGTGTTTGGCCAGAAGGATTTCCAGCAGCAACTCGTCATCCGGCGCATGGTGGCGGACATGCACCTGCCGATCCGCATCATCAGCGGCCCGACGACGCGCGAGCAAGACGGGCTCGCGATGAGTTCCCGGAACCAGTACCTGACGGACGAGGAACGGGCAATCGCACCGCAGCTCTATGCCACGCTGCGGGAGGTGGGCGATGCCGTGCAAACCGGCAATGATCACTATGCCGAGCTCGAGCAGGACGCCCTCGACAAGCTCGAAGCAGCCGGGTTCGAGCCCGAGTACGTCAGTATTCGCCGCGCCGAGGACCTGAAGCCGCCGGATCGCGAGATGGACGCCCTCGTCGTGCTGGCAGCGGCGCGTCTCGGCAGGACGCGACTTATCGACAATATCGTCGTCGAGGTCTGATTCTCGTCAGGAGGCGACGCGATTGCGGCCGCTGTGCTTGGCCCGGTACAGCGCCTCGTCCGCCGCATGCAGCAGCGATTCCAGTGCGCCGTGATTGTCGAGTTCGGCGATGCCCATCGACAGCTCGAGCGGCACCCGGATCAGTGAATCCTGGCCGGAACGGTGCTCGCCGTTGACGGCTACCAGCACGCGGCTGGCAATGTCCAGTGCTTCGGCCGCATCGGCCCCCGGCAGCAGCACGGCAAATTCGTCGCCGCCGTAGCGGACCAGCAGGTCGCAGGTGCGGAACTGCTTGCGCAGAACGCGCGCGACCGCCGTCAGGGCCCGGTCGCCGGCAACGTGGCCGAAGCGATCGTTGAAGCTCTTGAAGTTGTCGACATCGACCATGATCAGCGAAACGCGTTCATCCTGCGCGCGGCACCGCTCGATCTCTTGCGCAAATGCATCGGCCATCGTATGGCGGTTGCCGAGGCCGGTGAGTGCATCCGTCCTGGCGTTGCGTTCGTACTTGCGCAAATCGCCGAAGCTTTCGGCAATGAAATGATTGTGGCTGCGCACGCGCTCGGAGAGCATCAACAGCAGGTTCTTGGCGAAGGCGTGCGACGCATTGACCATTTCCCACAAGACGGTCTTGTGAATGACGAGCACGTGGGTCGGTTCCGCGGCGGTCACGTACGCCGAGGGATCCCTGTCCTCGATGATCGACATCTCGCCGGCACAGGCCCCCGTTTCCATGCTGGCGAGTATGGGCGCGTCGGGCGAGCCCACGTGGACGTGCAGTCGCCCCGACAGCACGACGAATACGTACTCATTGCGCGTGCCGGGAGAGAGCAGCAGTTCCCCTTTTCCACATCGCGGCGCTCGCAGCCCTGCAGCAGCTCGTTGATGTCGTCCGGCGCGACTCCGTGAAACAGGTCCAGCCCTTCCAGCAGCGATCTCTGGTAGGCGGAATCTGTCAGCGGGTCCTGTTCGAGAGCTTCCATGGCCGTCATTGCTTCCTTAGTCTGTGCTCGTTATTGGTTATTGGCGTGCTGCCGGCAAATTCCCCCGTCCATCCGTGGGAGCGTTCATCCGTAGGAGCGGCTTCCAGCCGCGATCCCACCGACGCAGGAGCGGCTTCCAGCCGCGACCCCGCCAAGACTGTCACATGGCGGAATGCGAAAATGTGCCGGAATCCACGGTATCGGGCTCCGGCGATTCCCCGTGGCGGGCCAGCGCCCAGCCGACGTGTTCGCGAACCAGCGCCGACTCGTGATCCCGGCGCGCGCGCAGGGCGTCGACGACGGCCCGGCTGGTAGCCGCATTGCCGAGACCGACGGCGACGTTACGCAGCCATTGCTCGTAACCGATTCTGCGCATCGCGCTGCCTTCGGTTCGCGCCAGCCAGGTCTCGCGATCCCAGGCGAACAGCGTCACCAGGTCGGTGTCGTCCAGGTCGTGGCGCGGGGCGAAATCGCCCTCGTCGGTCGTCGTCGCAAACTTGTTCCAGGGACAGAACAACTGGCAATCGTCGCAACCGTAAACGCGGTTGCCGATCAGCTCGCGAAAACGCTCCGGAATTGTGCCTTTCAATTCGATCGTCAGGTAGGAAATGCAGCGGCGCGCATCGAGTTCATAGGGTGCAACGATGGCGCCCGTCGGGCACACGTCGAGACAGGCACGGCAGCTGCCGCAATGCGAGGTCTCCGGCGCATCGACGGGCAGCGGCAAGTCGGTGTACAGCTCGCCCAGGAAGAACCAGGAGCCGGCATTGCGATTGATCAGGTTCGTGTGCTTGCCGATCCAGCCAAGGCCGGCTTTCTCGGCCAGCGGCTTTTCCAGCACCGGCGCGCTGTCGACGAATACCCGGTAGCCGTAGTCACCGACCTCGCGGCGAATGCGCTCCGCCAGCCGCCTGATCCGCTGCCGCAGCACCTTGTGATAGTCGCGTCCAAGGGCATATCGTGAAATGTACGCCTTGCTCGGGTGATCCAGCAGCCGCGCCGCGCGCTGGTCGTCTTCCGGCAGGTAATCCATCCGTACGGACACGACCCGCAGCGTGCCCGGCACGAGGAGGTCGGGGCGACTGCGCTTTTTTCCATGACGCGCCATGTAGCCCATCTCGCCGTGGAATTTGCGCGCAAGCCAGGTCTCGAGGCGCGCTTCCGCCGTCTCGAGATCGACATCACTGACGCCGACCTGCTGAAAGCCGAGTTCCCGGCCCCACTCAATTACGGACGATTTCAGCGCCTGCCACTCGTCCCGCTCGCCGGAATTGTCGTTGGGGTTGATCACGTTCGTCGGGTGTTTCACGTAGCGTTGCGCCAGTGCCAGTATAATTGCCGGCCATCATGACCGATGCAGACCACAATCCGGGCCGGTACGTCTACGACGTCGCCGGCGTCCAGGCGATCGACCGCGCCGCCATCCACGAGGCCGGCATCCCCGGCTACGAGCTGATGACCCGGGCCGCAGGATACGCGCTCGACGTCGCGCTTGCAGAATTCCCGGGTTCGGACTCCTGGGTCGTGTTGTGCGGCGGCGGCAACAATGCCGGCGACGGTTACGCGCTGGCGCGCCTGGCCGCCCGGCGCGGCCTCGACGTGTCGGTCCGCCACGTCTCCGATCCCGACCGGCTGACCGGCGCGGCGGCGACGGCCTGGCGGGACTGCGTGGCGGCCGGGGTGCCGATTGGCGCATTCGACGGTGCGCTGCCCGGCGCTGCCGGGCTGCTGGTGGACGGCCTGCTGGGCAGCGGCCTGGCCCGGGACGTCGCCGGGCAATACGCGGCGGCCGTGGCGGCGGTGAACGACCATCCGGCACCGGTGCTGGCGCTCGATATCCCGACGGGCGTCCACGGCGACACCGGCAAGGTGCTCGGCTCGGCGGTCAGGGCGGACGTGACCGTGACGTTCGTCGGGCAGAAGCTCGGGCTATACCTGGCAGGCGGGCCGGACGCGTGCGGCCGCCTGGTATTCCACGACCTCGACATTCCGGCGTCCTGTTATGACGCGGCCACGCCGGTCCTGCGGCGCATCGGGATGGCGGACGTGGCGAGCGCGTTGCCGCCGCGGCACCGCCAGGCGCACAAGGGCGACTTCGGTCACGTCGTGATCGTCGGCGGGGCGCCTGGCATGCCCGGCGCGGTGCGACTCGCCGGCGAGGCGGCGCTGCGCTGCGGCGCGGGCCGCGTCAGCATCGCAACGCATCCGCAGCATGCCGGCGCGTTGCCCGCCGGTCGCCCGGAGCTGATGTGCCACGCCGTCACGGAACCGGCCGAGCTTGCCGCGTTGCTGCAGACCGCGACGGTGGTCGCGCTCGGGCCCG
The DNA here is from genome assembly GCA_034522415.1 of Woeseiaceae bacterium. Classification (GTDB taxonomy): domain Bacteria; phylum Pseudomonadota; class Gammaproteobacteria; order Steroidobacterales; family Woeseiaceae; genus Woeseia. The sequence goes on along the minus strand of JAXHLH010000003.1, from coordinate 622,583 downwards.
GCCTGGGCCGCGACGAGTGGTCGCGCCGCCTGTTTGCCGCCGCGAGGGACGTGCAATTGCCGAGCGTCGTCGACGCCGATGGCCTGAACCTGCTTGCCGAGGCGCCGGACAGCCGCGCCGACCGCGTCCTGACGCCGCACCCGGGCGAGGCCGGCCGGCTGCTCGGCTGCACGGCGCGGGCGGTACAGGCGGACCGGCGGGGCGCGCTGGACGACCTCATCGGCCGCTACGGCGGCGCGGTCGTGCTGAAGGGCTGCGCCAGCCTCGTCGGCGTTGCCGCCAAGATGCCGTGGTTGTCGACGGCGGGCAATCCCGGGATGGCGACCGCCGGCACGGGCGACGTACTGACCGGTGTCGTCGCCGCGCTGCTGGCACAAGGCCTGGATGCCGAACTCGCCGCCGTCGTCGGCGTCGCCGTGCACGCCCGGGCAGGGGACGTGGCGGCGCAGAGCGGGGGCGAGCGCGGCCTGCTGGCATCCGACCTGCTCGCCGAGCTGCGGCCGTGGGTGAATCCGTAGTGGGCGAACCCGCGGTGCGCACAGTGGACCTGCCGGATGCAACCGCGACGGCCGACCTCGCCCGGCAGCTGGCAGCGCACCTGCCGGCCGACACGGCAGGCTGGCTGGTGCTGCTGCAGGGCGATCTCGGTGCCGGCAAATCCACGCTGGCACGGGCCATGCTGCAGGCACTCGGCCACCGGGGCGCAGTGCCCAGCCCGACGTACACGCTGGTCGAACCCTACGACATCGACGGCCGCCGCGTGTACCACGTGGACCTGTACCGCGTGGCGGCCGCGGAGGAACTCGAGTTCCTGGGCTGGGACGACCTGCAGGACGGGCTGCTGCTGGTCGAATGGCCGGAGCGCGTCCCCGGCCTCGCGGCGCGGGCGGATGCCACGGTGCAACTTGCGTACAGCGGAGCGGGCCGCCGCGCCGCGCTGGCCGCCGGCAGTGCGCGGGGCGCGGCCTGGCTGGCCCGGCCGGCGGTCGACACCGGCGCTGGTGTAGAGGGTTAAGAATTTTCCCTATCCCCATAATATTGAAAGAGAAAACATTGGTTTTTTCTGTCAGGTTTGTATACTGGCGCGACACCCTTCGGTTTGCCTCGGGATCAGGGAACGAATGCACGGGATTCGCACGCTTGTCGCACTGCTGCTGCTGGTCACGGCCGCCGGTGCGGAGGCCCGCACCACGGTCGAGGACATCCGCGTCTGGACGGAGAACGGCCGCACGCGGGTCGTGCTCGATCTCAGCAATCCGGCGCCGCACAAGATTTTCACGCTGCGCGGCCCGGACCGCCTGGTGGTCGATCTCAAGGACAGCCGCCTTGGCGAATCGCTGACGCGCCTGCCCGCCGGCAGCGGCGCGATACGCTCGATCCGGAGCGGCGTGCGCGCGAACGGCCAGTTGCGCGTGGTGCTCGATCTCGAGCAGGCCGTGCGTTCGCGCAGTTTCACCGCCGGCCCCAACGGCAGGTACGGCGATCGCCTGGTCATCGACCTGATCGGCCGGGGACCGTTGCAGGCGGTCAAGCGCGCGTCCGACATCTACCGCGAGGGACGCGACGTCGTCGTCGTCGTGGACCCTGGGCACGGTGGCCATGACCCGGGCGCGATCGGCCGTGGCCGCACGCAGGAAAAGGACATCGCGCTGTCGGTCAGCAAGCTGCTGGCCGGGCGCATCAATGCGCAGCCCGGCATGCGCGCAGTGCTGACGCGCGACTCCGACCGCTTCATCGACCTGCGCGAACGCATGGAAATCGCGCGCCGCAACAAGGCCGACCTGTTCATTTCGGTGCACGCGGACGCGGTCGACGATCCGCGGCCGCGGGGCAGCTCCGTCTATGTGCTGTCGCTCAAGGGCGCCAGCGACGAGGCGGCAAAGCGGCTGGCCCAGCGCGAGAACGCCTCCGCGCTGGTGGGCGGCGTTTCGCTGTCGGACAAGGACAGGGTTCTCGCGTCGGTGCTGCTGGACCTGTCGCAGAACGCCGCACTGAGCGCGAGCCTCGATGTCGGTGAGCGTGTCATCGACCGGCTCGCGCGCCTCGGGCCGGTGCATCGACGCAAGGTCCAGCAGGCAGGATTGCTCGTGCTCAAGTCGCCCGACGTCCCGTCCATCCTCGTCGAGGCGGCATTCATCTCGAACCCGACCGAGGAAAAACGGCTGCGCAGCCACGCGCACCAGCAGCGCATCGCCGATGCCGTACTGGCCGGGGTCAGTGACTATTTCTACAGCAATCCGCCGCCCGACACGCGCATCGCGATGACCCAGAAGCGTACGCCCGAGCGCCAGGTGCAGTACGTCATCGTCCGCGGTGACACGCTGTCGGAGATTGCCGAGCGCTACAACGTCAGCATGAATGCAATCAGGTCCGCCAACCAGCTTGCCGGCAGCCGGTTACGCGTCGGGCAAACGCTGAATATCCCGCTTCTCGCCGGCAGCTGACCGGGTGCCGCGGCCGCGGCGCTACACTTTGGCAGGGCCATTTGAAAGAATGCGCATCTTTGCGGGCCGCGGCCCGGATGCGCCCTGCCATGCCGATTCGCCAGCTGCCGGAACATCTCGTCAACCAGATCGCCGCCGGCGAAGTGGTGGAGCGACCCGCTTCGGTCGTCAAGGAGCTGGTCGAAAACAGCCTCGACGCCGGCGCCCGGGCCATCAGCATCGATGTCGCCGCCGGCGGCAGCCGGCTGATCCGGGTCCGTGACGACGGCGCGGGCATCGGCCGCGATGAGCTGGCGCTCGCGCTGTCGCGGCACGCCACCAGCAAGATCGGCAGCCTCGCGGACCTCGAGGCCGTGGCGTCGCTCGGCTTTCGCGGCGAAGCGCTGCCGAGCATCGCGTCGGTTGCCCGCCTGACACTGACCTCGCGCGCCACCGGCGCAGACGCAGCCTTCGCCGTGCGTGCCGGCGACGGCGAGCGCGGCGAGCCGGGGCCGGCCGCGCACCCGGCGGGTACGACGGTCGAGATCGAGGACCTGTTCTACAATACGCCGGCGCGACGCAAGTTCCTGCGCGCCGAACGCACCGAGTTCGGGCACGTCGACAAGTGGATACGGCGGCTGGCGCTGGCCCGTCCCGACGTGGCATTCACGGTCACGCACAACGGGCGCAATGTCCTGCAGTTAGCGGCGGCCCACGACCCCGATGCGGAGCTTGCCCGTATCGGCCGCATAGTCGGCGACGCCTTTGCGGCACAGGCGGTGTTGCTCGAACGCGAAGCAGAGGGCCTCGCGCTGCGCGGCTGGCTCGGGCTGCCGACATTCAACCGCAGCCAGCCGGATTTGCAATACTGGTTCGTGAACGGCCGCAGCATTGCCGACCGGACGCTCGCACACGCTGCCCGTCACGCCTACCGGGACGTGCTTTTCCACGGCCGTTTTCCGGCGTACATCCTGTACCTCAGCATGGACCCGGCGACGGTGGATGCCAATGCGCACCCGGCCAAGCACGAGGTACGTTTTCGTGACGGGCGGCGCGTTCACGGTATCGTCGCGCAGTCGATCGAGCAGGCGCTGGGCGAGACTCGGTCCGGCCGCCACGGGCCGGCGCCGGCGGCTGCGGCCAGGGGCGCCGATGCGCCGCCGGCATCGGCCCAGCACTCGTTGCGCTGGCAGCCGGCCGATGCGGGCGGTGGCGAACGGGTTGCTGAGGCGCTGGCGGGCTATGCGCGCCTGGCCGACGATACAGTGGCTGCCGGGCCGGCCGGGCGCGGCCCGCACCCGGCGCCGCGCCCGCGCGACGACGCCGACACGCCGCCGCTGGGGTTCGCGCTCGCCCAGCTGGCCGGCATCTACATCCTGGCGGAAAACGCCCGCGGGCTGGTCGTCGTCGACATGCACGCGGCGCACGAGCGCATTCTTTACGAACGCCTCAAGAAGGCGTATGCAGAGCGCGAGCTGGTGCGGCAACCGCTGCTGGTGCCGGTGACGGTCGCCGTGTCGGAGCGCGAGGCGACGCTTGCGGAAGACCATGCGGGCGTATTTACCCGCCTCGGCCTCGTCGTCGACCGCGCCGGACCGACCGCACTCGTCGTTCGCGAGGTGCCGTCACTGCTGCAGCAGGCCGACGCGGAAGCGCTGGTGCGGGATGTGCTGGCCGATCTGCAGGACGCCGGCGAGAGCAGCCGGGTCGCCGACCTGGGCGACGAAATCCTCGCCACGATGGCATGCCACCACTCGGTGCGCGCCAATCGCACGCTGACCGTGCCGGAGATGAACGCGCTGTTGCGCGAGATGGAGGTCACCGAGCGCGCCGACCAGTGCAACCATGGCCGGCCGACATGGACCGCGGTCAGCCTCGCCGAACTCGACCGGCTGTTCCTGCGGGGACAGTAACGCCCGATGCCCCCGCCGGTCATTTGCCTGATGGGCCCGACCGCGTCGGGCAAGACGACGATCGCGCTGCGCCTCGCGGATCGATTGCCCGTCGATCTCGTCAGCGTCGATTCGGCGCTGGTCTATCGCGGCATGAATATCGGCACCGCCAAGCCCGATGCCGGAACACTGGCCCGCTACCCGCACCGGCTGATCGACATTCGCGAGCCGGAGGCGGCCTACTCGGCGGGCGCTTTCGTGCGCGACGCCCTGGTCGCCATCCGGGACAGCCACGACAACGACCGCGTGCCGCTCCTGGTCGGCGGCACCATGCTGTACTTCCGGGCGCTGACCCGCGGCATGGCGGAGCTGCCGACCGCCGACGCCACGGTGCGGCGCGAGCTCGACGCCGCCGCCGCGCGCCGCGGCTGGCCCGACCTGCATCGGGATCTCGCCGCAGTGGACCCGGCAGCGGCACGCCGCATCAGTCCCAATGACAGCCAGCGTATCCAGCGGGCGCTCGAAGTGTACCGGCTGAGCGGCCGCCCGTTGAGCGACTGGCAGCACGCGACGGCACCGGCCGCGAACCTGGAATTCCTGCGCATCGGCTTGCTGCCGGCAGCGCGGGCCGACTTGCACGCGCGCATCGCGACCCGGCTCGACGCCATGCTGGACAATGGTTTCGTCGACGAGGTGCGGGCGCTCCGGCGGCGGCCGGGCCTGACGGCGGCCAGTCCGTCGATGCGGGCTGTCGGCTACCGGCAACTGTGGGCTTACCTGGCGGGCGACTGCGATCTCGAGACCGCCCGCGAGCGCGCGCTGGCGGCGACCCGGCAACTCGCCAAGCGGCAGATCACGTGGTTGCGCACGGAACCGGCGCTAAATCGCGTCGACCCGCTTGAAGCCGGCTCATTCGATACCATATGGTCATTGATACGCGGCGCGTGCGGCGAATAATTGTGATGGCGAGTGATCCGGCGCACCGCGGCTATGCTAGAATTTTTGTTCGCTATGGGCGCGTTGTAACATAAGTGTCGTGTACCGCCGCATCATGGGTGCCGGCGGCAACGGCAGGTGGGCAGCCGGAGACGGCGGCAGGCGACCAGTACCCAAGCAGACTGTGGAAAAAGAATAAGGAGACCCGACATGGCCAAAGGACAGTCGCTGCAGGATCCGTTTCTGAATATTTTACGGAAGGAAAAGGTCCCGGTGTCCATTTACCTGGTCAACGGCATTAAACTGCAAGGGCAGGTCGATTCATTCGACCAGTTCGTGGTGCTACTGAAGAACAGTGTCAACCAGATGGTCTACAAGCACGCGATATCCACTATCGTGCCGTCGCGCAACGTTCGCCTGCCGTTACCGGAAGACGAGGCCGGCGATTCTGACGACTAGCCCTCTCCTGATCCCGGAGGCCGCATTTGTTTGAGCGGCCCAAGAGTGGCGAACGCGCCATCCTGTTGCACGCGTCGACCGATGGCGCACCGGACGAACCCGAACGCGAAGAGTTTGCCGACCTGGCTCGCTCCGCGGGCGCCGTTATCGTCGGCAGGCTCGTCAGCGCCCGTCGCACACCGCATCCCCGGACCTTTATCGGCAGCGGCAAGGTCAGCGAGCTTCGTACCCTGATCGAGGCAGAGCGGGCCGAGCTCGTCGTCTGCGGTGCGCCGCTGTCGCCCAGCCAGGAACGCAACCTCGAGCGCGAACTGAAATGCCGTGTGCTCGATCGCGGCGGACTGATACTCGACATTTTCGCGCAGCGCGCGCGCAGCTTCGAAGGCAAGCTGCAGGTCGAACTCGCCCAGTTGCGGCACCTGTCGACGCGCCTGGTGCGCGGCTGGACTCACCTGGAACGGCAGAAAGGCGGCATCGGCCTGCGCGGTCCCGGCGAAACGCAGCTCGAAACCGACCGCCGCCTGATCGCGCAGCGCATCCGCATGCTGAAGTCGCGCCTCGAGCAGGTCGACAGCCGCCGCTCGATGAACCGCCAGAATCGTGCCCAGGCGGAAATTCCGACCGTTGCGCTGGTCGGCTATACCAATGCCGGCAAGTCCACCTTGTTCAATGCGCTGACAGAGGCCGGCGTGTATGTGCGGGACCAGCTGTTCGCGACGCTGGACCCGACTCTGCGGCGAATCGAGCTTCCCGATGGCAAGCCGGCCATCGTCGCGGACACGGTCGGCTTCATTCGCGACCTGCCGCACGAACTGGTTGCGGCGTTTCGCTCGACATTGCAGGAGGCGCGCGAAGCGGACCTGATTCTGCACCTTATTGACGCGAGCGATCCGCAACGCTGGGTGCGCGTTCGCCAGGTCAACGCCGTGCTGAAGCAACTCGGTGCGGACGAGGTGCCACAGGTGCGCGTTTACAACAAGATCGACAAGCTGGAACGGCGGCCGCGCGTCAACGGCAACCGCCGCGGCCAGGGGCGTGCCGTGTGGCTGTCCGCGACGACGGGAGAGGGCATCCCGCTGCTGCTGGAAACCATCGGCATACGCCTGCGCCCGGCGATGGTACACGGTATGATGCGTCTTCTCCCCAGCCAGGGACGACTGCGTGCACGGCTGTACGAACTGGGCGCAGTTGTCGGGGAAACGGTACTGGACGACGGCGGCTGGCTGCTGGAACTGACCATGGGCGAGCGGGATTTGCAGCGCTTCCTGAAGCGTGAGAGTCTCGCCGCCTCGATTTTCGAGCCGGTCGCGGCCGATCCGGCGCGTGGCGCGGCATTGCAGAGATAAACGAATCTTATGGGTTGGAACGAACCTGGGAACGGCAAGGACCCGTGGAAGCGGGACGGCGACGAGGCGAACGATCTCGACCGGATCGTGCAGAACTGGCAACGGCGCCTGTCCGGCCTGTTCGGCGGCAAGGGCGGCGGTCGCGCCGCGGGTGGCGGCGGCTCAGCGGGCGGCTGGCTGCTGGCCGTGCTGCTGGTCATCGCGTGGCTGCTGACCGGCCTGTACCGCATCGACGAGGCGGAACGCGGCGTCGTGCAGCGTTTCGGCGCCTATACCGAGACGGCCTTGCCCGGCCTGCACTGGCATTTGCCGTACCCGATCGAAACGGTCGACGTCGTCAACACGAACGCGGTGGCCGATTACGCGTTCCGTACCGAAATCCTGACTGCCGACGAACAATACGTCTTTATCCAGATGGTCGTGCAGTATCGCCGCGACGATCCCGTCAAGTACAGTTTCGAAGTCGTCGAACCCGAGTCGACCCTGCAGGATGTCACCGAGAGCGCACTGCGCGAGGTCGTCGGCACCAGCACGCTGGAAGTGCTGGTTACGGAACGCCGCGACCAGATCGCGCCACGGACCCAGGAAATACTGCAGACGACACTGAACGGTTACAACGCGGGCATCGATGTGACGTCGATCAGCCTCGAAAAACTCGACTACCCGCAGGCAGTGCAGAGCGCCGTCGACGATACGCAGAAGGCTCGCAACGACAGCGATCGCTATGTTCTCGAAGCCGAGACCTACGCCGGGGATATCATTCCGCGGGCACGCGGCCAGGCCGCGCGCATTCGCCAGGATGCGGAGGCCTACCAGGATCGGCTGATTGCCGATGCCGAGGGTGATGCGGCCCGCTTCCTGTCACTGCTGGCCGAGTACCAGCGGGCGCCACGGGTGACGCGGGAGCGCCTGTACCTCGAAGGCCTCGAAGATATCTACGGCCGGACAAACAAGGTCATTCTCGACGCCGAGGGTAGCGGCAACCTGCTGTACCTGCCGATCGACAAGCTGATTGGTTCCGGGGCGTCGCGCCCGCCGGGACCGAACGACAGGTCCGGCGACAGCAGTGCGAATTCGCAGTCGACGTCGTCGCGCAACGAAGACGATGAGGCGGCGATGCGCGAAAGGAGGACACGACAATGAATGACGCCAGATTCGCAGGCATAGTGGTTGCCGGACTGGCGCTGGTGGCGCTGGGCCTGTCGGCATTCACCGTCAACGAGCGGGAACTGGCGATCAAGCTGCAGGTTGGCGAGGTCGTGCAGGCCAGTTACGAGCCGGGCCTGCACTGGAAGATTCCCGTGTTCCAGACGGTCCGCAAGTTTCCCAAGCGCATCATGACGATCGAGGATCGTCCCGAGCGCATTTTTACCGCGGAACGCCTGGCGCTGCAGGTCGATTTCTTCGTCAAGTGGCGCATCGTGGATGCGGTCAGCTATTACACGTCAACGGGCGGTGCGCAGCTGGTTGCCAACGATCGCCTGTCCGAGATCATCAAGAACGCGATCGTGACCGAGTTCGGTCAGCGTACGGTGTCGGAGGCCATCTCCGTCGAGCGGGCGGAGCTCATGCGTGACATGCTGCAAACGGCCAAGTCGACGGCGGAGGGACTTGGAGTCGAGCTGATCGACGTGCGCGTCAAGCAGGTCGAATTCCCCGACGAAGTGCGCAACTCCGTCTACGAGCAGATGAGAGAGGAACGGGCCCGGGTCGCGGCAGAACGGCGCGCCGAGGGTCGCGAGATTGCCGAGCAGTTGCGTGCGTCGGCGGATCGCGAACGCACGGTCATACTGGCCGAGGCCCGGCGCGAAAGCCAGGTTATCCGCGGCAGGGGCGATGCCCGCGCCGCTGAAATCTATGCCGAGGCCTATAACCAGGATCCGGAGTTCTATGCGTTCTATCGCAGTATCGACGCGTACCGGAATTCGATCCGCGAATCCGGCGACCTGCTGGTGCTCGATCCGGACAACGACTTCTTCCGTTACCTGAACCAGCGGAGCGGGGAGCAATAGCGCGGCCGGTATTCGGCGGATCGGCGTGAACAGCCCGGCCGTTGCGACTGCGACCCTGCGCGGGCGGTTCATGCCGCGTCATGTGCCGGGTCGTGCCCGCCGCGGCGTTGGGCGCCCCCGGACGACCGCGCTGACCAGGCTGACTCGACAGACCAGGACATGTGGCAGGACATTTTCACCGCATTCGCCCTCTACCTGATTATCGAGGGCATGATTCCCTTCGTCAGTCCGGGCAATTTCCGCAAGACGGTCGCGCGCATTGCCATGCTTGGCGACAACAACCTCAGGCTGGCCGGTCTCGTCGCCATGGCGGCGGGCCTGCTGCTGCTTTATTTCGTGCGTTCCTGACCCGGAGCCGGCAATAAGATGAGCAAGAACGTCGTCGTCATCGGCACCCAGTGGGGTGACGAGGGCAAAGGCAAGATAGTCGACCTGTTGACCGACCGTGCGGCCGCCGTCGTCCGTTTCCAGGGTGGCCACAACGCCGGACACACGCTGGTTATAGGCGGCAGGAAGACGGTGTTGCACCTGATTCCCTCCGGCATCCTGCGGGAAGGCGTGCAATGCCTGATCGGCAACGGTGTCGTGTTATCGCTGGATGCGCTGATACGCGAGGCGAACGCGCTGATCGACAATGGCGTGCCGGTGTTCGAGCGGCTCAAGGTCAGCTACGGCTGCCCCCTGATACTGCCTTCCCACGTGGCGCTGGATGTCGCACGAGAGAAGGCGCGCGGGGCTGCGGCCATCGGGACGACGGGCCGCGGCATCGGTCCCGCGTACGAAGACAAGGTCTCGCGCCGCGCCCTGAAGGTCAGCGACCTGTTCGTCCGCGAGAAATTCGCCGCGAAGCTGGGCGAGGTTCTCGACTATCACAATTTCCTGCTCAAGAATTACTTCCGGACCGACACGATCGACTTCGGGCGCACGCTCGATGAGGCGATGGAGTCCGCCGAGACCATTCGCCCCATAACCGCCGATGTGACGCAGATGCTGCACGAGGCCGAGGAGCGCGGGCAGTCGATTCTTTTCGAAGGCGCACAGGGCACGTTTCTCGATATCGATCACGGCACGTATCCCTTCGTTACATCGTCGAACACGGTCGCGGCGGCCGCGAGTACCGGCACTGGAATCGGGCCGTCCCGGCTCGGCTATATCCTCGGTATCGTCAAGGCTTATACGACGCGCGTCGGCGCCGGTCCGTTTCCAACCGAGTTGTTCGATGACATGGGCGAGCACCTGGCTACGGTTGGCGCGGAGTTCGGCGCCACCACGGGTCGGCCGCGTCGCTGCGGCTGGTTCGACGCCGTCGCCTTGCGACGCTCGATCATCAACAGCAGTGTGTCCGGCCTGTGCATGACCAAGCTGGACGTGCTCGACGGGCTCGAGACGATACGTATTTGTGTCGGCTACGAAATCGACGGCCAGCCGGTCAGCGGCGTGCCGCTCGTGCTCGACCGGCTGGCTGAATGCGAACCCGTCTACGAGGACATGCCGGGCTGGGCGGAATCGACAGTCGGGATAACGGACTACAAGGCATTGCCGCGCAATGCGCAGTCCTACCTCGAGCGGATCGAGGATCTGGCCGCTGTACCAATCGACATCGTCTCGACCGGGGCGGACCGCGAACAGACGATCATCAAGCGGCACCCGTTCGAATAGGGATCCGTCCCGCCCACCAGCGTGACGTCAGCGGCGCGAGCAACAGGAGTAGCAGCGCCATACCGGCCGCGCCGCCGCTGCCTGAACCGCCGGAGGCGGCGTCGCCGTTCGTGATGGTGACCGCGACGGTGGCGCTGTCCGCCAGGCCGCCGGGGTCGCTGACTGTCAGCGAAAATCGCAACAGTGCATCTGAATCGACGGCCGGTGCCGTGAACGACACCGTCGTGGATGCGGCATTATCCAGCCTCACGGGCGGCCCCGACGTCTGTGCCCACGCATAGCTCAGCGTGTCACCGTCCGAATCGTTTGACTGGCTGCCATCCAGGGTGACGAGTGTGCCCTCGGCGGCCGTGACGCTGCTCGCGACAACGGCGTTGGGCGCCAGGTTCGTGCCGCTGCCGTCCTTTATCGTGACGCGAGCCGACGTGGAGCCCGCAAGCGTGGCGCCTTGCGCATTGCTGAATTCAATGTCGACGTATTCGTCGTCCTCGGCAATACCGTCGTCATTGACCGGAAACTCGAGCCAGCGCGGTCTGCCGTCGCCCGCCGGCCAGGTCACGGTGCCGCTGGCGGCACCGCCGAAGTCGCTGCCTGCCGCGGCCGTGCCGGCGCTGGCAGCGTAGTCGACGCTCGCCGCTGCCGTTGCATCGCCGGTACGGTGAAGTACGATTATTGCCGATCCAAAGCCGCGTTCGGTGACTTCGATGTTGTCCTCGAAAAGTCGTACCCCCGCAGGTTCGCCCGGATCGCCCAGATAGACGGGGACCGTATTCCGGTCGGCCAGCGTGGCACCGCCGCGCGGATCGACAAGCTTCACAAGCACGGACTCCAGCGGTTCGGTGACCGTGTCATTGATGGCGTCGAGCCCGACAACCCGGGTTCCTGCGTCGCCATCCGGCCAGTCGACCGATACCGTCGACATTGCGTAGTCTTGCGGGTCCGCCGTGGCATGCACGATCTCGAGTGTTGCCGCAACGGCGCCGCTGCTGCCGCCCTGGCGTTCGATGCCGATCTGCAGCGACTGGCCTTCCGCGACGGCGTAGGACGCCGCGTCGAAGCCGAAACGCCCGGCGGCCACGTCGCGCGTGCGATCGCGGGCGAGATAAAGCCCGCTGTTGATGTCGCTGACAGCGACGGTGCCACTCATGAAATAGGGATAGGCGCCCCAGGCGCCGACAAAGCCGCCCTGGTCGGAAAAGGGGTAGGTGTCCAGGCGGCCCACCGTGGCGGGTGCGGCGGGGTCCGAAATATCCAGGATCGTGAGACCGCGACTGTAATTCGACATGTAGTAGCGATTGCCGCGGACAAAACCGTTGTGGTCGATGGCGGCGGTCGGGCCGGTCCACGTGCCGGCGAGCTGCGGATTGCTCAGGTCCGAGATTGAGAAGATACGCAACGTGGTATTGATGCCGAAGCGCTGCTCGTCCAGCTCGTCGTGCACGAACATGAATTGCCGGTCCTCGCTCCACCAGCCGGAATGTACATAGCCGCGCTGCGCGTATTGCTGCCGGCCCGGATTCAGGCGCTCTGGGTCGGCCGGGTCCGTGATGTCCCAGACTTCGACGTTCTCCTCGTTGAAATCGAGCAGCAGTTCGCAGTAGTCGCCGGCATTGACGCACTGTGTATCCTTGCGCGAGTCCGTAATCAGCAGTGACGCCGCATCGTGCATGTAGCTGCTGTCGCCGCCGTCGAACGAATTCGGAATGGCAGTGCCCTGGACGAGTTGCGGCGCGGATGGCTGAGCCAGCGAATACGCCCGGAACTGGCCGGTACCGAGGTTCGACCCCGCGATGATCAGCTGCGGTGCATCGCCGGTCAGCGAAAGGCCGGTGGCGAAGTCGGTGTTCGTCGTGTACACGTTGTGTGCGCTCAGGAACTGGCTTGCGTAGGGTGCGCGGCGAATCGAATGTGGCAGGCCGGTGAGGTCGATGACGAACAGTCCGTCGGTCGACCCGTCCGTCGTGACGTAGGCGTGAGTGATCCAGCGACCGCCTTCGTGATGCTGATAGATCTTGATGTCGCGCCACGATGCCGTCTGTCCGTCGACGAAGCCAACCTCGCGCAGGTTTTCGGGGTCGGTAACGTCGAACACGCCGGTACCCACGTTGAAGCCGACAATCGCGTACTCGCGGCCCGTATTCAGATCCGTAAATCCCCATACGTCGTTGGCACGCGTCGGTCCGGCGCTGACGTCTTCAAACGCGACGTGACCAATGAGATCGACGGCGTCGCAATCGAGGCTGCCAGCCGTCCCGTCCACGCAGGGTCCGGTCGTGGCACCGCTCTTGAGCTGCTGGTGGACGCCGAGCAGTTTCGTGGTCCGGGCGGCGTCTGCCTCGCTTTCGAATCCCTTGCTGTCTGCGATCACGTGGAAACCGCGTTCACGCAATGCGTTGCGCCACACCGGCGGAATCCCGGTCAGCGTCGAGATCGAATTGCCCCGGCTGCGAAAATTCGCCTGCCGGTCGAACCCCCCGACGACATCGACGACGCCGCTGATCAGCAGAAACAGGTCTTCATGGTTGTCGATGGGGTAGCGGCCGGCGGCAACCCGTATCTGCGTGCCCTTGCCGGCCTGCCGCAGGGCGTAGCTGATCGTGCGGCAGGGGGCCGCCGGATCGTCGCAACGCCCGGTATCCGTGCCGTTGCCGGCGACGTAAAGCGGGATTGATGCATCGCCGTGCGCGGCGGCCGGCCGGGCGGCCGCCAGCAACGACAGGGCCAGTGCGACGAGCAGGACATTCGGGTGCATGGGCGGGCCGTCAGCGTCCGCGAAAAACGTGATTGTACATGGAGGTTCGAGCCCGGCCGGCAGCAATCGTTCACAAATTCCCGCTGCACCGTGGTTGGTTGCGGACCTGCAGAACTGACGTAGCCGGCTCGTTACGGCAGAATCGCCCCTTTTCGGGAGGACCGCGGGATTGGCACAGGCAGGCAGTTCACTGTTGTTCAAGGCGGGGCCCGCGGCGTACGCGGAAATTCGCCAGCGCGGCTTCGCGGCAGAGCGCATCGGCACGATCGCCGGTGCGTCCGGGGGGCCGAAGTGGTTCGTGCTGAGCCAGCTGGACCGCGTCCTGGCGCAGCACTTGTTGCCGGCGATACCGGGGCCCGTACACCTGATCGGTTCGTCGATAGGCGCCTGGCGATTCGCCTGCTACGCGCAGCGGGATCCGGCGGCGGCGATCGCGCGCTTCGAGCGCGCGTATCTCGAGCAGAGCTACTCGGCCAGGCCCGACGCGGCGGAGATCACCGCCAGGACCCGTGACATCCTTTCCGACATGCTGGGGTCCGACGGCGTTGCGGAAATTCTCGGTCATCCGCGATGTCGCCTGCACGTCTTGACCGTGCGCGCGCGCGGCCCTGTCGCCAGCGAGCACAGGGCGTTGCAGGCTACCGGCCTCGCGCTTGCCGCCGCGGCAAATCTCGTGAGCCGGCGCGCGCTGGGCGCGTTCTTTGCCCGCGGCCTGTTCTACGACGCACGGGATCTGCCGCCCTGCTACAACGCAAGCGGGTTTCCACTGCATCGCATCGCCACGTCGCCGGACAACCTGGCCGACGCCATCCTGGCATCCGGTGCAATACCGCTCGCGCTTCTCGGTGTGAAGGATATTGCGGGAGCGCCGCCCGGTGTCTACCGGGACGGCGGCGTCATCGACTACCATCTCGACCTGCCGTTGAGCGAGCCCGACAGGCTGACGCTGTTCCCGCATTTTTTCGATCGGTTGATACCCGGGTGGTTCGACAAGCGTCTGCCGTACCGGCGGCACAGTGCCGCGGCGCTGGACCGCACGGTGCTCATCTGCCCGTCACCGCAGTTCATTGCGCGGTTGCCGAACGGCAAGGTACCGGATCGTCATGATTTCGTGCGCTACTCGACTGCTGAACGCCTGGAGAACTGGCGCGCGACCGTGGCGGCGTGTCGCGAGCTGGCCGACGAGTTGCACGACGTGCTGGAGTCGGATCGGCTGGCGGCGAGGCTCGAGCGGTTGTGATAACCTCGCCGCAACCGCAGGGAGGGGGCCTTGAGGAAGAATAACGAGCGGTGCCCGGACCGGGCGCGGCGAACGGCAGGGGACTGCAGTTCATGAGCGCCACGGCCCCGTCCGCGGAGCGTCCCTATCCGGAGCTGACCTGGACTGCCGTCATCGTCGGCTGGTTCCTTGGCGTCATCATCGCTGTTTCGATCGGCTATGCCGCGCTCATTCTCGGGTTCTCCATCGAAGGGTCCGAGCTGGCCGCCATACTCGGGTTCGGCATTCTGCGCGGCATTCTGCGGCGCAAGAGCATCATCGAAAACAATATTGTCCAGACGATCGCAAGCGGCGTGAACGGCGCGTCCTCGGGCATGATGTTTTCGGTGCCGGCGATTTTCATTCTCGGCTACGGCGACCGCTTCGATCCCGTGCTGCTGACGTTCGGTTGCATCGCCGGGGCGTTCCTCGGCATCGCGTTCATCATTCCGCTGCGCAAGCACATGATCGACTTCGAGCGACTGACCTATCCCGGCGGCGTGGCGGTCGCAACGATACTGAAGTCGCCGGGGGCGGGCGTTCGCAAGGCCATCATCCTGCTGGCCGCCGCTGCGACGAGCGCCGGCGTGCACATCGTCTCCCAGCAGACCGGTTTTGTGAACTGGAATTTCGGTGCGCTGATCGGCATGCCGGACTACATGAACGGCATCTGGTACCTGTCATTGCTGACGATCGGCACCGGCTTTATCGCCGGGCGTGGCGGGGTTGCATTCATTATTGGCGGCTTCGTGGCGTACTGGTTCCTGTCGCCGATGTTGTCCCTGACGGACAGTTTCCCGATGGGCGAGACCGGCGCCGCAATCAGCGATCCGAACCAGTTGCGGTTGCTCCTCTACCGGCCGCTGGGCATCGGCATGCTGATCGGCGGCGCCATTATGGGCGTCGCGATGGCCCTGCCGCTGATCCTGAGCACGATCCGGTCCATGCAACGGGCGTCCACGGTCAGCAGCGCAACAGCGGGCGACGAGATGCCTATCAGGATGCTCTACGTCGGGATCATCGGCGCGGCGGTCGTGCTGGCATTTATCGCGATCACCGCCGTCGACTCCGTGCGGCGTGGTGCGCGGGATCGGCATGGCACTGCTCGGCACGCTGTGGATATGGATGTCAGGCATCATCCTGTCGGAAGCCATCGGCCGCACCAACTGGTCGCCGTTGTCCGGCATGACGCTGATCGGCATTACCCTTTTGATCATCCTGACCGCGGGCATGGAACGCGGCGATTCGATTGTCGCGGCGATTACCGTGGGCGCGGCTACCTGTGTCGCGATGTCGCAGGCGACCGATCTGATGCTGGATCTCAAGACCGGCTATCTCGTGGGCGCGACGCCCCGAATGCAGCAGCTGGGCCAGTTCATCGGCGCCTGGCTCGGCCCGATCGTCGTCATCGGCGTGATTTTCGTCCTGCACGAAGCCTTCACGCTGGGCAGCGAACGACTGCCGGCGCCGCAGGGCCAGGCGCTCGCCAGCATGGTCGAGGGCATCATGGGCGGCGATGTGCCGGCCGAGAAGTACGCCGCGGGGGCGATCCTCGGCGGTATCCTCTCCGTCGTTATCGGGGGCCTGGGCATAACGGTCGGACTGGGCTTCTACCTGCCGTTCAATATCGTATTGACATACTCGCTCGGGACGCTGGCGCGCGTGCTGGCGGACCGTTTTCGCGGCAATGACTGGAGCGAAAACGTCGGTATTCCGGTCGCCGCCGGGTTCATCGTGGGCGAGGCGCTCATCGGCGTCGGTTATGCAATCAAGTACGTGGTGTCGGCAGCATGAGGGGAGCAGCATGGCGATGAAGGCGACGGGCTACCTGTTCCTGGTTGCCGGCTTCCTGGCCGGCGCCTTTTCGACGGCGCTCGACACGCAGGCAATCAACTGGACCGGTTTTGTGCCGGGCGCGCTGCTCGCCGCTGTCGGCGTGCTGATCCTCAAGCGGGCGGCGCGAGGTGTGGCAAGATCGGAGCACGTGCTGCGCAATAACCGGGTTGCTCTCCGCGAATCGCTGGCCGGCATCGTTGCAGCACTCGACGAGATGATCGGTCGCGAGAGCCTGGCGGGCGAGGCATTGCGCGATGCGATCGACTCGGAGCTGCGCAACGACCTGCGCCGATTTGCCGAGGCCCGCGAGAGTCTCGTCCACCTTTTCAGCCTGCAGAGTTACGCGGATATCATGAGCGAGTTCGCGGCAGGCGAGCGCTACGTCAACCGGGTCTGGTCGGCATCGGCCGACGGCTATGATAACGAGGCGCGGCGCTACCTGGTGAAAGCCGCGGCGCAATTTCGCGATGCCCGCGACAAGCTGGAGTCTGCTGGCACGCCGCGCCAGGAGCCTGCGCGGTAGAAACGGACTCGGCGTGGGGGCGTCGCAGCCCGTTCGGCTTCTATCGCGCAGACTCCTGGCCGGTCACGCGCGCGCAGCGCTCGTCGAACAGGGCGTGCAGCTTGTCGACGTCGTCGTCCATCAGGTAATCACGCTGGTCTTTCCAGCCGGTCAGCATCGTCAGGTTGCGTTCATTCGTCAGCAGGATATCGTCACTGGTCTGCGCCCGGATTTCCCATCCCGGAACCGTGACAACGAGCCGGATGTGCACGTCGTGCCGGACGACCTTGCCGCACTCGCGCGCAAGCCGTGCCGCTACCTTGCGGACGCCGTCGACCGGATATCGGTCCTGCTCGTTACCGAGCACGACGGCATCGTCTTCCAGCGTTGCTATCCCGTTACGCCGTGGCCGACGGGCGATTACGTGCACGGCATAAATGCCGTGCAGGCCGACGACGACATGGTCCATAACGCCTGACGAGCATGGCACGTCGTGAAACGTGCGATTGTGATTGGCTGACAACCGCTGCAGGGCGTGCCCCACCACGAGCCCGGCTTGCCACCGCAGGTGCAGGCGTCGTCGTTGCAGCGTGATAACAACCAGTCGATAAAGTGCGTATACGCTCACGATGGCCAGGAGCAGCAGCAGGGCATACTGCTGCCAGCCTGCCGGAGCCGGGCCGCGGAGCGCTGAACCCGATAGCCGGGCGGCGACGGCGACAGTCGTGGCGACGACCGCCAGTACGAGCAGGGGTAGCAGCAACTGGCTGCGGCGCCGGCCCAGTTCCTGCCATCGGTCGCGCACCCGCTGCGCCGGTTCATTGATCACGCTGCCGGAAAAAGGGAATGCCCGGCCGGGCAGGCGGATGAGCAGGCGGCCCGCCAGCAGCAGGAACGCAAAGGCCAGTGCCGCGGCGACACCGATAACCAGTGCGTGGCTGGTGGCGGCCAGGTTCAAGGCGGACGCTTCCTTGTCGGCGGGTGGAACGCTCAGGTTAGCGGCGCGCGCGGCCCGGCAGCCGTGACTCAGGTCACACTGACCGAATCTCCCTTCGGTTGCCCGGTTTTCGGCCCCGGCTCATCTGTGAGACCGGTCACGGCGATTCGGGGCAACTGCTTGTAAGTTGACGGCTTCCAGGGCGTCCGCATCGCGCTCAGACGGAGACATGGCCATGAAAAGGCTGTACACGGCAATACTGGTTCCGGGAATCCTGCTGGGTCTCGGTGGTTGTGCATCGATGAGTGCCGACGAGTGCATGCTCAGCGACTGGCACACGATCGGTTACGAAGACGGCGCCCGCGGTTACACCGCCGATCGGCTGGGCGAGCACCGCAAGGCCTGCGCCAAACACGGTGTCGCGCCGGACCTCGAGGCGTATCGTGCCGGGCGGGCTGACGGCTTGCGGGAATTCTGCCAGCCATCGCGCGGCTTCAACCTGGGGGCGGCCGGCGGACGCTACTACGGCGTCTGCTCAGCCGACATGGAGCCGGACTTCCTGGATGCCTATCGCAACGGGCAACACCTGCATACGCTGCGCTCGAATGTGCAGGCTACGAACAATGCCATCCTCGCGCGTGAGGCCGATCTGGAGCAGGTCAAGCAGCGCGTGCGGAACGCAGAAGCGGCCCTGATCAGCCGCGAGACCACGACCGAAGAGCGCATTCTCCTGCTCGCCGATCTCAAGGACATGTCGGAGGAAACCGGTCAGCTCGAAGCCGAGATTTCCGTGCTGATCGAGGAACGAGCGATGCACGAGAGCCAGTTGGCCTCGTACGAAGCCGTCCTGGCAAATTCGGGCTACTGACCGAACGCGGAGTCGGTATCGTCCGCGCGACGGTTGTCTCGCTGGCGCCGCTCTTCGTCGATGCGTATGGATGAGCCGCCAAAACCGCTCTGGAACGGATGCCGGCGATCGTCGCCGGCCCGCCGATCCTTGTGATGCACGAAGCGGCAGCGGCATTCGGCCGCGTCGCAGTCCGGCAGCGGCAAGAGCGGTGCTGCCGCGGACAGGAAGCGGCGTCCATGCAGGTCCTGGCTGGCCTGGCAGGCGCCGGCGGCAAACCGTATCGAGACCGCGTGGAACCGGTTACTGGCAGACAGGTCTGCCTGGCGGTGTCTCGTCTCGGCCAGGGCGGCCTGCTGACGTCGTGACTGGCGTTGCCAGACGAACAGCCCCAGTCCCAGGAGGGCTACCACGAGGCTGATCGTCAGTATCATCACTGTCTCCCTGCGTCGCTAGTCACGATTGCGCCGGACCCAGAAATCGGCATTTTTTATGCCCAGTGCTTCCGGGTCGAACTCGTATTTTGCCACGCCTTGCTGCTTCTGGCGTTCGTAATCACGCAATGCCTTGAGCGCCGGTCGGCCACTGAAGAAGATAATCAGGATGGCAATGATGTTGAGCCACGCCATCAGCCCCACGCCAATGTCGCCGAGCCCCCACGCAAGGCTGGCCGTGCGCACGGCGCCGTAGAATACCGAAGCCATCAGCGCCAGCTTCAAAAGGAATATCATCCCGGGAAAGTTGACCGTGCGCTTGATGTAAGCGACGTTCGTCTCGGCTATGTAGTAGTAGGCAAGCAGCGTTGTGAACGCGAAAAAGAACAGGGCCAGTGCGACGAACGGTTTGCCGATGCCGGGCACGACGCTGTCCACGGCGTACTGTGTAAAAGCCGGGCTGTTGGGATCGAGCGCCGCCGGCAGGTTCTGCACGATGAAGCCGCCGGCCGGATCATGGATATTGTAGGCGCCGGTGATCAGGATCATGAAAGCGGTCGCCGAGCAGACGAACAGCGTGTCGATGTAGACCGAGAACGCCTGTACGAGGCCCTGCTGGGCCGGGTGTTCGACTTCAGCCGCGGCCGCGGCGTGCGGCCCGGTTCCCTGGCCGGCCTCGTTCGAGTAAATGCCGCGGCGCACGCCCCAGCCGATGGCGGCACCGAAACCGGCCTGCGCCGAGAACGCGTCACCGATGATCAGGCCGATGATGCCGGGCAACTCGGTAATGTTGAGGGCAACGACGGCACATGCCGTAATGACGTAGGCAAGCGCCATAAACGGCACCACGATCTGCGTGAAGTGGGCGATGCGCTTGACACCACCGAAGATGATGAACCCGAGGACGGTCACGACACTTATCGCCGTGACGATCTTGGTGACGCTGATCGCTCCCAGGAACGTATTGACCGTCGCCTCCGCGCCGAACGCCACTTCGGCTGCCGTGCTCATGCTGTTGGATTGCACGCCCGGCAGCAATACGCCGGTGGCAAGAATCGTCGTCAGCGCGAACAGCCACGCATACCATTTCTGGCCCAGTGCCTTTTCGATAAAGTACGCGGGCCCGCCACGATACTGGCCCTCGTCGACTTCCTTGTAGATCTGACCCAGCGCCGACTCGATGTACGCCGTCGACGCACCCAGGAACGCGACGACCCACATCCAGAATACGGCGCCCGGACCGCCGAAGCCGATCGCTGCCGCGACGCCCGCAATGTTGCCGGTGCCGACACGTCCGGACAGCGAGACCGAAAGCGCCTGGAACGTGGAGATGCCTTCCCGCGAAGCCTTGCCGGACAGCAGCAGGTGCAGCATTTCCCGGAACAGCCGTACCTGTGCAAAGCGGGTCTGGAAGGAAAAGAACAGGCCGGCGCCCAGAGCGAGTCCCACCAGCACCGGGCTCCAGATAATGCCGTTCAGCGTGGCGACGAATGCTTCCATGAATTGGCCTTTTTATTCGTTGGTGGTCAGCCGGAAACGCCACAGTCTAACTGATTTGCGCGCCGCGGCCATGGCCGGGCCGACAGGCAACGACATCTGCCGGATTCGCGGCCGCGGCACCGGCAATATCAGGGAAACCGTCACAGGGAGATGAGCGGGCCGTCACTGGGTATCACCGGGGGAATCAAGACGGCGATTCAGGCCGGTGTCGACTCCGTCGAGCACGCCTCGCTCATTGACGACGAAGGAATTCGCATGGCACGCGATGCGGGTACCTTCCTGGTAATGGACGTTTACGTCAGCACATAAATACTGGAGATGGGCGAAGCGGCAGGATTTCTCGCGGAATCGCTGGAAAACGTACGCGAACTGGAGGCCGTCACCTTTGTCATGAAAGGCGGCACTGTGTACAAGAGGCCGTCAGGGGCTGCAGGCTCTGACGGCCTGTAAACGAAAAGGGGGGACATCCTCGGCGAAGATGCCCCCCTTTTGGTGCCGAGGAGAGGACTTGAACCTCCACGGGGTTACCCCCACTAGCACCTGAAGCTAGCGCGTCTACCAATTCCGCCACCTCGGCAGGCTCGACCGCGTAGCAATCGCGGCCTTTGCCGGGGGCGCACTTTACTCAAAGCTCCCGTATCCTGTCAATTGGCAGTTGACACAGGTAAAGAGGTTTATTTTGGCCAGGCAAGACAGCAAGAAGAAGCGGGGCGGCAAGCGACGCGGTGCCGGGAAATACCATCATCCGGTTCCGGACCGGAACGCATTGCTGGAGCATCTCCGGGATACGGGGCAGCCCCGCAAGGCGGATGCCATCATGCAGGCGTTCGACCTCCGCGGTCAGCGCATGCGCGGGCAATTGGTGGACCGGCTCCAGGCGATGGTGAGGGCGGGCCAGATTATCGAAAACCGGCGCGGCGAATACTGCCTGCTGGAAAAGCTGCACCTCGTAACCGGCACGGTTCAGGGCCACGCCGACGGGTTCGGGTTCATGCGCCGGGACGATGGAGGCGACGACGTCTACCTGTCTGCCCGGCAGATGCGCGCCCTGTTCGATGGCGACCGGGCGGTCATCAAGGTGGTCGGCAGCGACCGTCGCGGCCGGCCGGAGGGCCAGGTCGTCGAGGTCCTGGAGCGCGCCTTCACTGAAGTAGCGGGACAGTTCGTTCGCGAGCGTGGCATCGGGCTCGTTATCCCGGACAACCCGAAAATCGCGCACCGCATCCTCGTCGCGAAGGGCGAGTCCGGCAACGCGAAGCCGGGCCAGATGGTCGTCGCCGAGGTGCTCGACTACCCCAGTGATCTGGAACAGCCGACCGGCCGGATCGTGCAAGTGCTCGGTGCACCGGACAAGAAGGGCATTGCAACGGACATCGCCATTCACGCGAACGCGATTCCGAACGTGTGGCCCGCCGAGGTGAAAAAGCAGGCCGGCAAGTTTGGCTCGTCGGTACCGACGTCCGCCAAGAAGGGTCGCGAAGACCTGCGCTCCGTACCGTTGGTCACGATCGACGGAGCGGATGCGCGTGATTTTGACGACGCCGTCTACTGCGAACCCTCCGGGCAGGGCTGGAAGCTGCTGGTTGCGATTGCGGACGTGGCGCACTATGTCGAGCGCGAAACACCGCTGGACCGGGAGGCAATCAAGCGTGGCACGTCGGTCTATTTCCCGGACCGTGTCGTACCGATGCTGCCGGAGGCGCTGTCCAACGGCCTCTGTTCGCTGAACCCGAAGGTCGACCGGTTGTGCATGGTGTGCGAAATGCGCATCAACGAAGACGGCAAGGCAACGCGTTCGCGGTTTTACGAGGCGGTGATGCGCTCGCATGCGCGGCTGACCTACAGCGAGATCAGTGGATTCCTGACCGGCGAGGCGCCCCGGGCGGTGCCGCGCGCACTGCGCAAGCCGGTGCACCACCTGCTCGATCTCTACAGGGCACTCGCGAAAAACAGGAGTCGCCGCGGCGCCATCGAACTGGATCTGCCGCAGACGCAGATCGAGCTGGGCCGGGACGGTACCGTCAAACGAATTGCCGCCGTGCCGCGCAACGACGCCCACCGGATGATCGAGGAATTCATGATTGCCGCCAATGTGCAGGCGGCGAAGTTCCTCAGGCGCCACCGCATTCCCGGGCTGTACCGGGTGCATGCCAAACCCGATGCCGAACGGTTCGAGGAACTGCGCCACTACCTGCTCAGTCTCGACCTGAAGGTGCCGCACCCGGACCATGTCGAGCCGCGCCAGTTCAACCAGTTGCTGTCCCAGGTGAAAGACCGACCGGACAGCCAGGCCATATCAATGGCCATGCTGCGCTCGCTCACGCACGCGGAATACACGCCGGCGAACATCGGCCATTTCGGCCTTGCGCTCGACGCCTATGCCCATTTTACATCGCCAATACGCCGCTACCCGGACTTGCTCGTTCACCGTGCGATCCGGCATATCGTCCGGGGCGGCAAGGCCGGCAATTACGAGTACGACGCGACGCGCATGGAGCAACTCGGCCATGTCTGCTCCGCACATGAGCGTCGCGCCGAGGATGCAACACGCGAGGTCGAGGCCTGGCTCAAGTGCCAGTTCATGCAGGACAAGGTCGGCGAGGTATTCGACGGTGTCATAACCGGCGTTACCAATTTCGGCGTCTTCGTGCAGCTCTCGGACCTGCAGATCGACGGCCTGGTCCACGTGACCAGCCTGAAGAACGACTATTATCAGTTCGATCCGGCCCGGCTCGAACTCGTCGGCGAGCGCGGCGGCCTGCGCTTTCGCCTGGGCGACGAAATGACCGTGCAGGTCCAGCGCGTCGACCTCGATACGCGGCGCATCGATTTCCGGCCGGTCGATGACCGGGTGGAAGCCGCAGCGGACAAGCCCGCCCCCCGCAGCCGCCGGCGGGGCAACCGCAGGCGATGAGCAGGGCGAGCTACGTCGCCGGCCTGCGAGCCGTCGAACAGCTGCTGGCAACGCGCGCCGCCGACATCCACCGCCTGTTCGCCGAGTACCGTACGGCGAATCCGCGCGTCGAAGCCGTCATTGCGGCCGCCAACCAGCACGGCGTCGATGTGCAGTACGCCAACCGTTCGCGGCTGGAGCAGATGAGCGGCGAGGCGCGCCACCAGGGCGTCGTCGCCGAAATCAGGCGCACGACCGTGCTGGACGAGGCGGCACTGCGCACGTTTGTCGAGGAACGGCTCACTGCCGACGAGGGCCCGGCCCTGCTGCTGCTCGTGCTGGACGGCCTGCAGGATCCGCACAATCTCGGTGCCTGCCTGCGGACGGCCGACGCGGCCGGCGTCGACGCCGTGGTGGCGTCCCGTCACGGTGCCGCCGGTCTCGGACCGGCGGTCAGCAAGGTGGCGGCCGGCGCGGCGGAAACCATGCGCTTTGCCGCCGTGCCGAACATGGCCCGCGTACTGGGGTGGCTGGCCGGGTACGGCGTCAGCGTCGTCGGTACCAGCGATGCGGCGGCGGCGACCCTGTACGACACTGCGCTGGACGGTCCGCTGGCGCTGGTAATGGGGCGTGAGCACACGGGCCTGAAGCCGGCCGTTGCCGAGCGCTGCGATCGCCTGGTGCGGCTGCCCATGCACGGGCGGGTGGCCAGCCTGAACGTCTCCGTCGCCACCGGCATCTGTCTTTACGAGGCCCTGCGCCAGCGCTCGTCTGCCACCAATGCCACCCGGTCATGAATAATCCGGGCCAGCTTGCGCGCATCCCGCGGCTTGGGTAGGATGCGCGTCCCGCCATCGGGCGGAAGGGTTCCTCCGGGACCGTACCTCTTGCCTCACCGGGACACCGGGAGGCTGTAATCCGCAAGGGGAGACGATGAGACGTTGCGGATCGTGTTCCTGGTCCACCCGGATCAGAGCGAGCAGGTGCCTGCCATGGTCGAGCGCTATGAAGGCATGGTCACCGGCGCCGGCGGCACCGTTCACCGCAACGAGGACTGGGGACGCCGCCAGCTGGCGCATCCCATCCAGAAAGCCCACAAGGCCCATTACGTCCTGATGAACGTCGAGTGCACACACGACGTGATCGGCGAGATCGTCAGCGCCTTTCGCTTCAACGACGCGGTGTTGCGTCACCTGATCATCAATCGCGAGCGGGCAATCACCGAGGCGTCACCGATGGCCGTGGCGGTCGAGGAAGAGAAGGACAAGGAGCGCGAGGCACAGCGGCGCCGGGATGCCAAGGCAGCCGCCGAGGCTGCGATGACGGCCGACAGCGCGCGCGACGATGACGCGCGCGACGACGACGATAAGGCGGAGGACGCCAAAGCGGGTTCCGAAGACGATACGGAGGCTGCCGGGGACAAGGCGGCCACTGCCGACAGCGCGTGACGGAGTAACAGCAAATGAGTCGATATTCACGCAGACGGAAGTACTGCCGCTTTACGGCTGAAGGCATCACCGAGATCGATTACAAGGATCTGGCCCTGCTGAAAGCCTACGTCACCGAAACCGGCAAGATCGTGCCGAGCCGCATCACGGGCACCAAGTCGCATTACCAGCGGCAGTTGTCCTCGGCGGTCAAGCGCGCGCGGTTCCTGGCGCTGTTGCCGTACACGGATCGCCACTAGTCGCTCTGCTCCGTTCTGTTCGGAGTGAGCGTCGTAACGGGATCGGGCCACGGTCATGCGCACCCTAGCCAGCTGGCTCGTCGCGCGGCCGTGGAATTCGGTTCTCGGTCTGTCGCTGACGCTGTTGCTGCCGTTTGCGCCGATGCTGAGCGGTGCTGTCCTGGTACTGCTGGTACTGGCAAACGGTGCGCAACGGGCGATCCTGCAGGCTGCGGCGGCGGCCGCGCTGCTCAGCGGGCTGATGTTCGCCTTCGGCGATCCGGTGCCGCTGTTGCTCGTCGATGCGGCGAGTGCCTGGGTGCCGGCGCTGTTGCTTGCGCTGTTGCTCGCCGGCACCCGGTCACTGACGCTGTCGTTGCAGGTGTCCGTGATCGTCGCCGCCCTGGCAACGCTGGGTTTTTTCGTGGCAGTCGGCGACCCGATAGCGTTCTGGGAGTCGCGACTCGCGGAGCTGGCGGGGGCGTTCGAGGAAATGGGCTTCAGTGAAGAGTCCGGGCTGCTGACCGCCCAGGCTGACAAGATCGCACCGCAGATGACGATGCTGTTCGTGTTCCTGACGTGGTCCATGTCGGCACTGGTGCTGGTGCTGGGATACGGCCTGTACCAGCAACTGCCGGAGAAAAAGGGCACCCTGGGCCGATTCAGCGACTTGCATTTCGGCCGGGTGCTGGCATTGGTAATGGCGGTGGTATCGCTGCTCGCGCTGGTCACCAATGTTGCCTGGATCGAGAGCCTCGCGTTCGTGATGTTCGCGGTGTTCTGGCTGCAGGGCGCCGCCCTCGTGCACTGGCTGCACACGGACGGTCCCTTGCCGGTCATGGCAGTCGTCGCAATCTATGCGCTGCTGCCGATACTGAATTTGCTGCTGGTCACGGTACTGGCAGTCGTGGGTTACACTGACGCGTGGTTCAATTACCGGCCGCGCATTGCCGCCCGGCGAGCCGCATCCCGGGATGGCTGATTGCTACGACACAGGAACTACAGGATTGAACCGATGAACCTTATTCTGCTGGACAACGTGGAAAATCTCGGTGGCGTGGGCGACCTCGTCACCGTCAAGCCGGGCTACGGCCGCAATTACCTGCTGCCGCAGGGCAAGGCGGCACTGGCGACGAAGAAGAACATGGCCGAGATCGAGGCGCGCCGTGCCGAGTTCGAAAAGGCCGCCGCCGAGGAGCTGGCCGCCGCCAGGGCGCGTGCCGAGGCGATTCAGGGCATGGAGCTCGTCATTCCGGCAAACGTCGGCCCGGAGGGCAAGCTCTTCGGCTCCGTCGGGCCGGTCGACGTGGAGCAGGCGTTCGAGAAGCTGGGAATCGAGGTTGCCCGCGCCGAGGTCCGCATGGCCGAGGGGCCGATTCACGAGATGGGCGCGCACGCGGTCGGCCTGCATTTGCACTCTGACGTGAATATCGACATCACGGTACGCGTGGTCGGCGACGAATCCTGAAACGCAGACCGCGAGCCGGCGCCGTGTGGTAACGTTGACCGTGAGTCACTGAACAACACGCCGGGCGTTGCCGACACCCGGCAACGCCGCATGCCGGCAGCGGGAGGGTATTGACCGATGGTACGAGCGCTGGATGACGGCATGCTGGACGATGCAGCCGAACAGCGGCTCCGGGTTCCGCCCAATTCCATCGAAGCCGAGCAGTCGCTGCTCGGCGGCCTGATGCTGGACAACGCGGCCTGGGACAAGATCGCCGACCTGGTGATTGCCGAGGATTTCTATCGCAAGGACCACCGGCTGATTTTCGCCGCCATCGCGCGACTGGTCGAGGACAGCCATCCCTGTGACGTCGTTACCGTGTCCGAGCACCTCGGAAACCGCAACGAACTGGCGGCCGCCGGCGGACTCGAGTACCTCGCCACGCTGGCCAACGAGACACCCGGCGCCGCCAATGTGCGTGCCTATGCCGGCATCCTCCGCGAGCGCGCCACGTTGCGCGCCCTGATCAATGCCGGCAATGAGATCAGCGGCAATGCCTATTCGACGGGCGGTCGCAGTGCGAGCGAACTGGTCGACGACGCGGAGCGAATGGTCTTCGAAATCGCCGAAAAGGGCGCCCGCGGCCGCGTCGGTTTCCAGGCGCTGAAGCAGATTCTGCCCGCCACGGTCGACCGGATCGACCTGCTGCACCAGTCGGACGGCGACGTGACCGGTATTTCCACCGGCTACAACGAGTTCGACAAGTTGACGGCCGGTCTGCAGAAGGGGGATCTCATCATCGTTGCGGGCCGGCCCTCCATGGGCAAAACCACGCTGGCCATCAATATCGCGGAAAACGCGGCGATCGGCGGCCGTGTACCGACGGCCATATTCTCGATGGAAATGCCGTCGGAGCAGCTGGCGTTTCGCATGATCTCGTCGCTGGGACGAGTCGATCAGTCGCACCTGCGCACCGGGCGTTTTCCTGACGAAGACTGGTCCCGTATCAATACCGCGGTGCAACTCATGTCGGATGCGCCGATTTTTATCGATGACACGCCGGCGCTGACGCCGACCGAAATTCGCGCGCGGGCACGGCGGCTGAAGCGTGAACACGGTCTCGGGCTGATCGTTGTCGATTATCTGCAACTCATGCAGGTGGCCGGTAACACCGAGAATCGTGCGACCGAAATATCGGCGATCTCAAGGTCACTGAAAGCGCTCGCCAAGGAATTGGCGGTGCCTGTCATTGCGCTGTCGCAGCTCAACCGCGGTGTCGAGCAACGCACGGACAAGCGGCCGGTCATGTCGGACCTGCGCGAATCGGGTGCTATCGAGCAGGATGCGGACCTGATCATCTTCATCTACCGCGAAGAAGTCTACAACCAGGACACGCCGCGCAAGGGCATTGCGGACATCCACGTCGCAAAGCAGCGCAACGGCCCTGTAGGGGACTTTCCGCTGACGTTTATCGGGCATTTCACCAAGTTCGAGAACTGGGTGCCGGAACAGTACGCGGACCAGGGGTACCGGTGAGCACCGTGCCGCTGGCACGGCCGGACGAGGCCTATTCGTGACCCGCGGAGCTCGGCGCGCATCTCGCCCGCGGCCCTGACCCATAATCTCGACGTCATCCGCGGCAAGGCCCCCGGTTGCCGATTGATGGCCGCGGTCAAGGGCAATGCCTACGGCCATGGCCTGCTGACGGCAGCGCGGTGCTTTGCCGCCGCAGACGCATTTGCCGTGGCGCGCCTCGTCGAGGCCGAGACGTTGCGCAACGCGGGCATCACCAGGACCCTGGTATTGCTGTCCGGCGTGCTGTCCCGCGAGGAACTGGATCGCGCCCTAGCCAGCGAATGTGCCCTGGTCGTGCACAACGAGGTGCAGCTGGACCTGCTGGAGCGCTCGACAGCCCGGCACGTGCCGGTGTGGCTGAAGGTCGACAGCGGCATGCATCGACTCGGGTTCGCGCCGGCCGCATGCCCCGCGGCGCTCGGACGGTTGCGGGCGGCGCCGGCAGTCGGCGAGATCGGGTTGATGACCCATCTCGCCTGTGCCGATGACGTCGACGACCCACTGACAGCCGCGCAGCATGCCGCCTTCGCCGCATTGTGCGAGGGCTTCGACGGTCCGGTCAGCGGCGCCAATTCACCCGCGCTGTTCAGTAACGACGGCGCCTGGCGCGACCCGGCCCGCCTCGGTCATCGCGGTGCGACCTGGGTACGACCTGGCATCGCGCTGTACGGAATCTCGCCATTCCCGGTCGGCTGCGGTGCCGACCTGGGCCTGCGCCCCGCCATGACGCTGGAAACGCGGCTGCTGGACGTCAAGCGCATCGGCAGGGGGGAGCGCGTCGGTTACGGCGGCCACTGGCGGGCCCCGGCCAGGACCTGGCTGGGGATTATTGCCGCGGGCTACGGCGACGGCTACACGCGCTTCCTGCCGTCGGGAACACCGGTATTGATCAATGGCCGGCGTGTACCGCTCGCGGGCACCGTGTCTATGGACCTGGCCGCGGTCGATCTCGGTCCCGAGGCGGACGATTGCGTTGGCGATACGGCGCTATTGTGGGGTCCCGCATTGCCGGTCGAGGAAATTGCCCGCCGTGCCGGCACCATTGCCTACCAGCTGGTGACGGGACTCACGCACCGGGAGCCGCCGCTGGTAGCTGACTGAGGCGATTCGCGCGGGCCGCGGGCTCTTGTCAGGCGTTGAAAAAGCCCATCTTTACGCCGGCCAGCTGCAGCACGTCGTTGTCCTGCAGCTTGCGCGCCTGGGGACCGATCGGCTGGCCGTTGACCAGCGGGAAATCGCCGTCCTTGCCGCTTTCCACGTGGACCACGAAATAGCCCTCGGCGCGGCGCGTGATGGCGGCAACCTGTACGCCCGGCCGACCCAGCGTCGTCAATGCCTTGGTCAGTTCCAGTTCGCGGCCCGCGAACGAGCCCGACAGGACCTGCAGCTTGGCGAGCGGCAGCGCATTGGGAGCCGCGGACGGATCGACACCGGCGGAGGTCTCGGTATGGGCTGGCGGCTCGCTGGGCCTCGGCATGTCGACCTTGACGTCCGGCCGGTTGCCACCCGCGTCATCGTAGGCGGGCTCGGGCTTCGATGCCGCCGCTTCCGCTGCCTGCTCCGCTTTTGCGAGCTGCTCGGCGCTCTGCTGGCCGGCAGGAATGACCATGGTCTTTTCGAACTCGTCCTGTTCCGGTTCGCTGGACTGCTGGTCGGAAAACCGCAGCTGGTGGTGCCCGATCGTGATGACGTCGCCGTGTTGCAGCGCGTGCTTCTTGATCAGCTTGCCGTTGACGTAGGTGCCATTGGTGCTGTTCAGGTCTTCGAGGAACGAATCGTTCAGGATGTTGATGATCAGCGAGTGGTGTCCGCTGACTGCCGGGTTGTCGATGCGGACGTCATTATCCGGGAGGCGGCCAATCGTGTAGCGCTCCTTGGTCATGTTGTATTCCGCAAGGACCTGACTGTCGAGACTGAGGATTAAGCGTGCCATTTTTCTTTGCCGTTCCTTCGTTGACCGTTATCTGAAGGCGTAACCCGAAACCCCAGCCCGCTAGGAGCGAAACAGCCCGGCTACTCGAGCCAGGAGTCCGCGTCTGGCCGCAAACGAGTCGAGCACTTCAGCCAGCATGACGGAGATGTTGTCGCGTCCGCCGTGCTCGTTGGAAAGCTGCACCAACTGTTGACCCACCACATCAAGGCTAGCATTAAAAGTGCTGATAGTTAAGTGAATATCTTCATCTTCGACCATGTCGGGCAGGCCGTCCGAACACAGCAGGTAGACGTCGCCGCGACGGACGTCGTACTCCTGTACCTCGACCTCGACAGTCGGTTCCACGCCCAGTGCCCGGGTGACGTAATTGCGGTTGGTCGAGCGCTGTGCCTCTTCCTCGGAATAGAAGCCCCGATCCACGAGCTCCTGCAGGAGCGAATGATCGAGTGTCAGCTGCTGGAATTTGTCGTCGCGCAGCCGGTAGGCACGGGAGTCGCCGACGTGAGCGATGGAGACCCGGTTGTCGTAGAACATGGCCGCCACCAGGGTCGTGCCCATGCCTTCGCAATGGGTCTGGCTTTGCGCGGTCTGGTAGATGATCTTGTTGGCGCGGGCGACCGCGTCGCGCAGCACGATGGTCTGTCGCATCAGGCCGGTCGTCGGATCGACGGCATTGCGCTCTTCGCGCACCGCACCCTCGGCCGCCAGCTCCGTAATAGTCTGGACGGCGATGCCGCTCGCCACTTCGCCGGCATTGTAGCCGCCCATCCCGTCGGCGAGGACCATGAGGCCGATCTCGACGTTGGAGCCGACCGCATCCTCGTTGTGTTCCCGAACCTTGCCGGTATCGGAAATCTCGGCCATTTTTATCTTGCCACGCAGGCTCATAGCATTCTTGTTCTTGTACCGGGGTCAGGTCGACGCGTATTTTGCACAGTTTCTGAGGGCCATGGCCATTTCGGCGCCGCTGGCAAAGCGTGCTTCCGGACGCTTTGCGAGGGCCTTGAACAGAACGGTGTCTACGCTGGGTGGCACGCCGGGTCGACGATTCGATACCGGCGCCGGATCCTCGCTCGTAATTTTTTTCATCAGCAGTGCAATGTTGGTGGCCTTGAAGGGCACCTCGCCTGTCAGCAGCTCGTATAGAGTAACACCAAGCGAAAACAAGTCCGAGTGCCCGGTCAGCGTCTCCGCAGCGAGCTGTTCGGGTGACATGTACATCGGCGTGCCGAGCACGATACCGGTCTTGGTGCGGTTGTTGTCGGTCAGCCGGGCCACCCCGAAATCGCTGATCTTGAGCTGGTCATTGCGCGCATTGTAAAGCAGGTTGGCGGGCTTGATATCCCGGTGTATCACACCCTGGTTGTGGGCGTAATCGAGCGCATCCGCCGTCCGGGCGCAGAGTTCCAGCGCCTTGCGCGGGGCCAGCAGCTTTTTCGGGTCCTTGAAATAGATGAGGGAGGTGCCTTCCAGGTACTCCATGGCAATGTACGCGAGGTGCTTGTCTTCGCCGCAGTCGTAGACCGTAATGATGTTGGGATGCGTCAGGCGGCCGGCGGATTCCGCCTCGCGGAAGAACCGTTCGCGCGCTTCCTTGAGTTCCTCGTCCTCGAACTCCTTTTCGATCGGTATGACCTTGAGCGCGACGGCCCGGTTGATGCGCGGGTCGCGGGCCAGGTATACGGCACCCATAGCGCCGCGGCCCAGCTTCTTCTCGATGACGTAGCGCCCCAGCTGCCGCGGCGTGCCGTTGCCGGTCGATTCCGGCGAACGCGCCTTTGGCTGGCCGGGTGCCTGGGTGCTCTTGATCCAGTCGAGTACCGCCTCGGCCCGTTCCGGTTTCGCCTGTTCCTCGAACGCCAGCGACAGTTTGTACATCGCGTTCGCCAGCGATTCCGTCGGCTTGCAGCGCCGGAACTCGGCGAACGCGGGCTCGAGGCGGCCGGCGGACAGGAAATCCGTGCCGCGTTTGAAGGCGTCGTGGGTCGACTTCCGGGACAGCCCGGCGAGCACCGCGGTCACGACGGCGGCGCCGGCCAGTATGACGATGGGGCGCCCGAGGTCGAATCGCATGTTGACGCCCACCAGCAACAATACCTCCAGCCCGAGGAGTGCGACGATGACAATGCCGGTTGCCGCCCCGATCTCGCGCCGGCTCCGCCCCGGCAGCAACAGCACGGCAAGCACGGCAAGCACCGCGGGCACGAGTATGGTCATGACGCCGGCCCACGGCGGGGCCGTGATGGCTGTGCCGCTTTCGATGCTGCCGAGCATGGTCGCCGTCAGCTCCGAGAGCGTGACGTACTGGCCGGAGGGCAGCAATGCGACCGCGGATTCCAGCGGCGGGGCCGCGTCCAGGAACACGGTCTTGCCGGCGAGGTCCGCCACGTTGGCGCCGCCCGTGAGCAGCTCGGCGGCCGCGAGCCGGGGCAGTGGCGCATAGCCACCGACGAAGATCGCAGCGTCGTTGCGTGCAACGCTGGCGGCGGGGAGGTTGGCCGATTCGGCCAGCGCGACCGCGAGCGGCAAGGACGGCGACATGACGCCGTCACTGAGATACCAGAGGTTCGAGCGGCGCAATACGCCGTCCGGGTCGGCGCGCAGGTCCTGGTAGCCGGTGCGCGTCGCGCGAGCCGCGAGCGCATGCCGGGTAGGAACAAACGTCGGCGGCCCGCCGCGCAGGAGCTCGGCCCAGTCGGGCAGCGCTTCGTCCTGCGCCACGGGCGGTGGCGCGGGCAGCACGATGCGGCGCGCGCCGGCCGAGCGCAGCGCCGTCAGCACCCGGCCGTAGTCGTTCGAGATCGAGGCGGCCGAACGATTGGCCGGATCGATGCTGATGATGACGCCGTCCGCCAGCGCCGGCGGCGCGACGCGGCCCGCGATCTGGTCATAGACGAAACGGTCGGCCGCAACGAACCAGCCCGCTGCCGGCCCGTAGACGACGATCAGCAGCAGGCTGACAAAACCGAGGGCGATCAATCGATCGCGATGTTCGTTGTTTTGCTTGTCCAAATCCGTGTCTCTCGAAACCACGGCGAGTATAGAAAATAGCAAGGGAAATCGTGCGATAGGGTTGGCACTTTTCATGCGGCAAAATGCCTTGTCGGCTGCCGGGTGCACCCGGATGCACCCGGCATGCCGCGCCGGGCGAATGCCGCCGGCGGCCGGTCAATCCGCGCGAATCCACCCGATTCGCGGCAAACCGATGCCTTCGCACCGACAGTGATTTACCCTAGGACGCCTCTGCCGTTGGCGGCGTGCGTGGCGCCGGTGTGCAGAGGTGCGCTGGCGGACCCGCCGGGGCTCGCAGTCACCCGGACGGAGTGTATGGCAAAGACCAGATCGGCTTATGTGTGCAGTGCCTGCGGCGCTCACAGCGTCAAGTGGCAGGGGCAATGCCCGGACTGCGACGCCTGGAACACGCTGGAGCCGGCGACATTCCGCCAGGACAGCCGGCTTGAGCGGCGCGCAGGTCCCGCACCGGCGCGGATCGACCAGCTGACCGCAGAGCCGGAGCAGCGCTATCCGACCGGCTTTGCGGAATTCGATCGCGTGCTGGGTGGCGGGCTGGTGCCCGGTTCCGTCGTGTTGTTGGGCGGCGACCCCGGCGTCGGCAAGTCCACGTTGCTGCAGCAGGTTGCCGGTCGGCTGCCCGCGGGGCTCGGCATCTGTTACGCAAGCGGCGAGGAATCGCTGCGGCAGGTGGCGGAACGAGCTCGCCGCATCGGCCTCGCGGATGCCGATATTTCGCTGCTGGCGGACACCTCGTTCGAGAATATACTGGAGCAGGCGAGCGCCGGCGGGACGCGCGTGCTCGTGGTCGACTCGATCCAGACGATGGTCAGCGAGGCGCTGACGTCGGCGCCCGGATCGGTCGGGCAACTGCGCGAATGCGTCGGCCGACTCGCTGCAATTTGCGAAACAGCGCGATGTGGCCGTTTTCCTGATCGGTCACGTGACGAAGGAAGGTGCCATCGCCGGCCCGCGCGTCGTCGAGCATATGGTCGACACGGTGCTCTATTTCGAAAACGATCCTGCAAGCCGTTACACGATCGTGCGCGCCGTCAAGAACCGCTTCGGTGCCAGCAGCGAAATGGGCGTATTCGCGATGACCGAGGCGGGCTTCCGCGAGGTGCGCAACCCCTCGGCGATCTTCCTGACCGGCGACGGCCGGCAGAATCCGGGCAGCGTTGTCTCGGTCGCCTGGGAAGGCAGCCGGCCGTTGCTCGTGGAGATCCAGGCACTGGTTGCCGACGGTGTCGGCAATCACCCGCGCCGGGTCGCCCAGGGCGTCGAGCAGAGCCGCCTGGCGTTGCTGGTGGCGGTACTGCAACGCCACGCCGGCATCTCGCTGGCGGGCGACGACATCTTCGTGAATGTCGTCGGCGGTTTGCGAATCGGCGAAACGTCGGCGGACCTGCCCGTGCTGCTGGCGGTCGTTTCCAGCCTGCGCGACCGCGCGTGCCACGAGCAGCTCGTCGCCTTCGGCGAGGTTGGCCTTGCCGGCGAAGTGCGGCCGGTGCGCTTCGGCACGGAACGGCTGGCCGAGGCGGCGAAGCAGGGCTACCGGCGGGCGCTGGTGCCGGCGGCCAATGTGCCTCGCGACGCCATCGCCGGTATCGAGGTCATCGGCATCCGCCGCGTCGCCGATGCGCTCGAGCATGCATTCGGGTGATAGCGGGGCAGCCCGTTCGGCTTCTGCCGCGCAGACTCCTAGCTGTGATCTCTCGGGAGGTTGTTCACGCAGTTTTTCGGCACCGGATGGCGAAGGCGCGACCCGGGGAGGGCTTTTCAGGGACGCTGTGAATACATCCCTGTACGCTCCGGACGCGGCGTCCTGCCGCGTACGGCCCTGAAAGGCCCTCCCGGGCCACACCTTCGCTCCTGCCTTCGCACCGGTCGTGAACAACCTCCTGAGAGATCACAGCTATCCCGCCAGTGCGCGATCCTGCGGACGGCGCGCGTGTATGCGTGCCGTCTGGACGCGATTTTCGTCAGATTGCACGATCTCGATAGGGTAACCGTCGATTTTGAGGCCCGTACCTGTTTCGGGGATGTTCTCCAGGTACTCGAGAATCAGGCCGTTGAGCGTCTTGGGTCCGTCGGTCGGCAGCTCCCAGTTCATGACCCGGTTCATGTCGCGAATATTGGCGGCGCCGCTGACCAGGTAGCTGTCCGGTGACTCGCGAACGATGTGCTCGTCCGTCCCCGCGGCCGGGTCGGTCGTAAACTCGCCGACGATTTCCTCCAGTATGTCTTCCAGGGTCACGATGCCCTGGATATCGCCGTACTCGTCGACGACCATTGCGAAGCGCTGCTTGCTTTTCTGGAACTGCACCAGCTGCGTACTGAGCGGCGTGCCCTCCGGCACGAAATACGGTTCCACCAGCGCGGCCTCGATATCCGCCTTTTCGAATGACGGCTTGCTGGCGATGTTCGCGAGCCGCCGCAGGTGCAGCAGGCCGATTACATTGTCAATATCGTCCCGGTATACGGGAAGCCGGGTATGCTCGCTGCTGTCGATGAGGGCAGAAATCGAATCCATGTCGTCGTCGAGGTCGATCCCGACGATCTCGTTGTGCGGGACCATGACGTCGTCGACCGACACTTTTTCGAGATCGAGTATCGCGATCAGCATGTTGCGATACCTGCGCGAGATCATCGAGCCTGCTTCGAAGACGACAGTGCGCAGTTCCTCGCTGGTCAGGGATTGCATGCGCGTGTCCCCGCTGCGCACGCCCAGCAGCCAGAGCACCGCGTTCGATGCAAGATTGACCAGCCAGACGAGCGGGTAGGTGACGAACAGCAAGGGGTAGTAGACGAACGCCGCCGGAAATGCGAGGCGCTCGGGATGCAGGGCCGCGAGCGTCTTCGGGGCGGCCTCCGAGAATATGAGAACAATGACAGTCAGCAGCAGCGTGCCGATGGCGACGGCCGGTTCGCCGCCTATCTGCAGGGCGATGATCGTGACGAGGGCAACCGCCGTGAAGTTGACCAGGTTGTTGCCCAGCAGGATGAGGCCGATCAGCCGGTCGGGTCTCTGCAACAGGTGTTCGGCCAGTTGCGCCCCGCGGTGGCCGCTGCGCGCCTTGTGGCGCAGACGGTAGCGGTTGAGGCTCATCAGGGCCGTTTCCGAGCCGGAGAAAAACCCCGAGAGCATCAACAGCAGGACCAGCAGCCCGATCAGCGCCGCCAGAGGAACTTCGTCGCTCAAAGACTGAGCACCCCGCGATAAAGGATATCCGCCAAAGTTGAGCAGTCCGGCTGCCGGGTGTCAAGAATGGGCGTCGGGGACGCGCGCCCCGGCGCGCATCGTTCAGCCCCAGCTCCGGCCCAGCAGGTTCTCCAGGATATACCGGCTGCCGAAGTAGGCGAGACACAAAACCCCGAAACCCCACAGGTACAGGGACACGGCCGTGCGGCCCCGCCAGCCCGCGAATTGCCGGCCTGCCAGCAGGATGCCGAACAGCAGCAGCGCCAGCAGTGACAATGCCGTCTTGTGAACGAGGTGCTGGGCGAACAGGTTCTGCACGAACAGGAAGCCCGAGAGGACGCCCAGCAACAATGTCGCGAAGCCGGCCGCGGCAACTCCAAACAGCAGGCGCTCGGTGGTCTCCAGCGGCGCGAACAGGTTATTGAGGCTGCTCAGTTTGCCGGTGCGCAGCCGGCGGTCCTGGACCAGTGCAAACAGCGCGACGATGGCGCCGACCGCGAGCAGGCCGTAGGCGACCAGCGAAATGAGTATGTGTGCCTGCAGCTGCCACCCGCTGGCGATGTGTGCCCCGGCGGTTGCACCCCCCGTCGCCATGGCCGCGACGGCGGCAAGCAGCAGCAGGCCGCCGGCCAGCCCGCGGAGGCGGGCATTGGTCGCGCCGATGGCGGCAATGAGCGCGAGCAGCAGCCCGACGAACGAGGCACTGTCGGCCAGCGACAGCTGCAGGCCCGCGGGCACGAGTATCCGTGCCATCAGGCTCTGGGCGTGAAAAACGAACCCGGCCAGCACCGCGGCAAAGGCCGCGCCGAGTAATACGCCCCGGTGGCGTTCGAAGCGCGGCAACCTGGAAATCGCAAGGCTAGCGCCGCCAATTATGTACAACAATGGAAGTGTGATTTGAAACACAGTATCCCGACGGGCGATACCCTAGTTTGCGTTGCAGAATCATCCCACATGGTGCAGTTCAATAGAACCCTGGTCGTGATGGCGCCTCGCTGCGCAGCAAGCTGACGACCGGTCCCCTGGCGCCGGTGCAAGCGGAATCGCAGACGAGCATGCAGATACGAATCCTTGGATGCAGTGGCGGAATCGGCGCCGGATCACGCACGTCGGCAATGCTGATTGACGACGACGTTCTGCTCGATGCCGGTACCGGTATCGGCGACCTGGATCTGCGGGATCTGCGGTCGATACGCCAACGTTCTTCTCACGCACGCTCATCTCGACCACGTGGCCGGCCTGCCAATGCTCGTCGATTGCATCTTCGCCGAGAATCTCGATACACCGCTCACCGTCTACGCACGTCGTGAAACGCTGGATGCGATTCGTGCCCACATTTTCAACTGGGTCATCTGGCCTGACTTCGCGGCATTGCCGACGCCCGAAAACCCGGTGCTGCGCTACCGCGAGTGCAATCCGGGCGATACGGTCACCGTGGGTCACCGCGACTTCCATGCCATCGACGTGGCCCACACGGTGCCGTCCATCGGCTTTACCGTCCAGAACTCGGGCGGCGTGTTTGCCGTCAGCGGCGACACCAAGACCAACCAGACGCTGTGGCCGGTCCTGAACGGTTGCGATGACCTGCGTGCACTCGTGATCGAGGTGTCCTTTCCCGACGAAAGCGCCGCGCTGGCGGATGCGGCGGGGCATTATTGTCCAAGCACGCTGGTCCGCGATCTCGGCAACCTTCGACACCGGCCGGGACATCTGGCTGACCGGTATGAAACCCGGCGAGGAAGAGACGATCTACCGCCAGGTCTGCGCCGCGCTGCCCCGAGCGCGTCGTCACCATGCTGTCACGGGGCGTGACGATCGAGGTCTGACCCCGGCCTCCGCCCGTGGAGACCGCCGGCCCGTTCGGGCTACACTGGTGGCCAGGCTACCGCGGGTAATACGCATGTTCGACAATCTTTCCGAACGCCTGTCGCAGGCGGCTCGCAATCTGACCGGCAAGGGCCGGCTCACCGACGACAACATCAGGGACACGTTGCGGCAGGTGCGGCTGGCGCTGCTCGAGGCGGACGTGGCCGTCCCCGTGGTCAAGACGTTCATCGAGCGCATCCGCGAGCGAGCCGTCGGCGAGGAAGTGGGGCGCAGCCTGACGCCCGGCCAGGCGCTGGTAAAGATCATCCATGCCGAACTGGTCACACTGCTCGGCCGCGAGACCGCGCCCCTGGACCTGCGGGCCCGGCCGCCCGTGGTCCTGTTCCTCGCCGGCCTGCAGGGGGCGGGCAAGACAACCACCGCCGCGAAGCTCGCGCGGCGCCTGATCGAGAAGGAACGCAAGAAGGTCGCGATGGTGAGCGTGGACGTGCACCGTCCGGCCGCGATTCTGCAGCTCGAACGACTGGCCGGCGAGGTCGGGGCAAGCTTCATCGAGAGCGCCAGCAGCGATGACCCGCGGGTCATCGTCGAGCGGGCGCTGGACGAGAGCCGCCGCATGCATGTCGACGTACTGATCGTCGACACCGCCGGCCGGCTGCATGTCGATGACGCGATGATGGATGAAGTCGTTGCCGTCCACGAGCGGGCCGAGCCGCATGAAACCCTGTTCGTCATCGACAGCATGGCGGGCCAGGACGCCGTCAACGCGGCGCAGGCGTTCGGTTCGCGGCTGCCGCTGACGGGCGTCATCCTGACCAAGGCGGACGGTGATGCAAAAGGCGGTGCCGCCCTTTCGGTCAGCGAGGTTACCGGCAAGCCGATACGCTTCCTCGGCGTGGGTGAGAAGACCGATGCGCTCGAGGTATTTCACCCGGACCGCATGGCGTCCCGGATCCTCGGCATGGGCGACGTGTTGTCGCTGGTCGAGGAGATCGAAGGCAAGGTCGACCGCGAACAGGCCGACAAACTTGCCGGCAAGCTGCGCAAGGGACGTGGCTTCGACCTCGCGGACCTGCGTGACCAGCTGGAGCAGATGATGAACATGGGCGGCATGGCCGCGATGCTCGAGAAGCTGCCCTTGCCCGGGTCCGTGAACCCGGCCGCGCTGAAGGACAGTGCCAACGAACAGCAGCTCCGCCGCCAGGTCGCGCTCATCAACTCGATGACGCCCGCCGAACGGCGTTTTCCGAAGACCATCAATGGCTCGCGCAAGCGGCGCATCGCGCGGGGCGCCGGGCTGCAGGTCCAGGACGTCAATCGGCTCCTGAAGCAGCACCAGCAGATGGAGAAAATGATGAAAAAAATGTCCCGCGGGGGCATGAAGAAGATGATGCGCGGCATGGGCGGCGCGGGGCTGCCGCCGGGCACCGCGGCCGGCCGCTGATAAGTCGCTGATTTTAAAGCCTGCCCGGTTCGCGCCTGCGGGCGCCGGGCGCGGTGCCGCCGGCTGGCGCGTAAGCCGCGGAATTGCTTCACATTTGCATCGAAATGCGTACAATGCGCGCTTTACTCGGGCCGGCAGCCCGGGCCCGGGCGTGTCTGCCTGTCATGATTAGCTAACGGAAATGCAATGGTAACCATTCGTCTTTCGCGCGCGGGCGCGAAAAAGCGGCCTTTTTATCACCTGGTCGTCACCGACAGCCGCAACCGTCGGGACGGCCGGTACATCGAGCGCGTCGGGTTCTTCAACCCGGTGGGAACCGGGCGCGAGGACAATCTGCGCGTGGACATCGAACGAATTGACTACTGGCTCGGCCAGGGCGCGAAGCCGTCGGAGCGCGTAGCCGCCCTCATCAAGGCAAGTCGCAAGGCGGCCGTCGCCGGCTGGGACTGCCGCAGCGCGTGCCGGTGACGACGGCGAATGGCGACGCACCGGGTGATCGCCTGGTCGTTCTCGGCAGGATCGGCGCGCCCTGGGGCGTGCGCGGCTGGGTGCGGCTGACTTCCTACACGGACCCGCGCGCGGCGCTGCTTGACTACCGGCGCTGCCGGATCCGGTGTGAGGGGCGCTGGCAGGACGGTCGCATCGTCGAGGGCAGGATGCAGGGCGACGTACCGGTCGCACGCTTCGAGGGCGTCGATGACCGGGACAAGGCGGCAAGCTGGCGCGGCGCCGAGATCGGTGTGGCGCGCAGCGAGCTGCCGGACCCCGGGCCGGGCCATTACTACTGGACCGACCTGGAAGGGATGAACGCAACGCACCGCGACGGGCCGTCGTCTCGGGCAGGTCGCCTACCTGCTGGCGACCGGCGGTAGGCGCGACGTGCCGGTGGTGCAGGGCGAACGGGAGATTTTGATCCCGTTCGTGCCGGACAAGGTGGTGCTGGACGTCGATCTCGGCAATCGCGAGATCTGCGTCGACTGGGAATGGGACTGAGCGATGCATGTGGAAGTCGTCAGCCTGTTTCCGGAAATGGTCGCCGAGGTCGCCGGTTACGGCGTCGTCGGGCGGGCGGTGGAGCGGGGCAGGTTGTCGCTCGGTTACCGCAACCCGCGCGACCATGCGACGGATACGCATCGTACGGTCGATGACCGGCCGTACGGTGGCGGCCCGGGCATGGTCATGAAGTACGAGCCGCTGGCGGCGGCGATTGCGGCTGCCCGCGAAGCGCTGCCGGACGGCAGCCCGGATCGATGCGCCTGAGCCCCGCAAGGCCGGCCTGTTCGACCAGGAGGTGGCCAGGCGCCTGGCCGGTCTGCCGGGACTGGCGCTGGTGGCGGGTCGCTACCGCGAAGGTACCTCGACGAGCGCCTGATCGAGGCGGCTGTCGATGAGGAACTGTCGCTCGGCGATTTTGTACTGAGCGGCGGCGAGATTGCGGTTATGGCCGTCATCGACGCGGTCGCGAGATTGCTGCCGGGCGTGCTCGGCGACGAGGCGTCCGCTCTGGAGGACTCGTTCATGGAGGGACTGCTCGACTGCCCTCATTACACGAGGCCCGAAGTGATCGACGGGCGCCGGGTACCGGCGGTGCTGCTGTCCGGCGATCACGCGCGGATTGCACGCTGGCGGCGGCAGCAGGCATTGGGACGCACGTTCAGGCGGCGTCCCGACCTGGTCAGCAAGCTCGAGCTGACGAGCGAGCAACAGGCGTTGCTCGATGAATTCCTGGGGCAATCCCTGACGATTGCCGCAGGAACGGTTGTCACGGCGTGCGGCGCCGGCCATCAGGCCCGACGCGGCGCGCAACATGAACACGCGGCCCGTTGGCCGGCAGGTAGAGAGCTATGAACAAGGTAATAGAAGCGATCGAACAGGAACAGATCACCCGGGACGTCCCGGATTTTGCGCCGGGCGACACCGTCGTGGTCCAGGTCCGCGTCACCGAGGGCAACCGCGAGCGTCTTCAGGCCTTCGAGGGGGTCGTCATCGGCAAGCGCAATCGTGGCCTGAATTCGTCCTTCACGGTGCGCAAGATTTCGCACGGCGAAGGCGTCGAGCGCGTGTTCCAGACGTACAGCCCCGCGGTCAGCGAGATCACGGTCAAGCGCCGCGGCGACGTACGCCGCGCGAAGCTCTACTACCTGCGCGGGCGTACCGGCAAGGCCGCGCGCATCAAGGAAAAGATCTAGCAGCCTGTCGGACTCAGGCCTGATCTGCTGCGACGGCGGGCGGGGACCTGAACCAATCGTTGCCCACGGTGTCATTCGTGCCATGAACTGCAACGGGCCACTCTCGAGCCTGGGTCGGTGCGTCGTGCTGCTCGCCTGCGGCGCGGCGGCCGGCGGCTGCGCGTCCCTCGTGTCATCCGCCGCAGACGACTTTGCCGACAACCTGTCGGCGGCCGTCGTGAACCAGAACGACCCGGAAACCGTCCGGGATGGCGCGCCCGCCTACCTGTTGCTGCTCGACAGCCTGATCGAGGGCAATCCGGACGATCCCGACATGCTCGCAGCCGCCGCGCAGCTCTACGCGTCCTACGGCGCAGTGTTTGCGGCCGAGCCCGAGCGAGCCGAACGTCTCACGTCGCGGGCACGCGAGTACGGCCTCCGTGCGCTGTGCGAGAGTTTTGCACCGGCCTGTCGCTGGTCCGGCATGACTTACGCGCAATACGAGGCGACGCTTGCCGACCTGCGGCCGCGCCAGGCCGAGTATGTCCTGAGCTACGCCGTGGCCTCGCTCGCCTGGATTCGTGCGCACAGCGACGACTGGAACGCGCTTGCCGAGTTGCCGCACATGGAAGCCTTGCTTGAACGCTACCTCGAAATCGGCGAACCATCGTCGGCGGCCTCGGTCCACAGCTACCTGGGCGTGCTCGCGACCCTGCGTCCGCCGGCACTCGGCGGTGAGCCGGAAAAGGGCCGGGCGCGTCGAACGGGCGATCGAGTCTCACCGGCATGACCGCCGCCGACCACCAGTCAACTGCAGGTCGAGTACGCGCGCGGCTACGCGCGACTGATGTACGATCGGGCCCTGCACGATCGCCTGCTGGAGGATGTCGTTTCGGCCGATCCCGAGGCGCCCGGTTACACGCTGACGAACGTGCTGGCGCAACGCGATGCGACCCTGCTGCTGGCGAGCGCTGACGACTATTTCTGAACGGCCGTCCCAACGGAGGAAACTGATGCGTAACCCGATGTCGAAACTGGCAATCCTGCTGCTGGCATTCTGCAGTGCCGGTGCATCCGCCCAGTCGACGGAGATCAAGATTGCGACGCTGGCGCCCGAGAACTCCGAATGGATGTCGAAGTTTCGCGCCGGCGCCAGGGAAATACGCGAGCGGACGGACGATCGCGCGGCGCCTGAAGTTCTTCAACTCCGGCGGCGTTCAGGGGAACGACGAGCAAGGTGCTGAAGAAAGATCCAGATCGG
Source organism: Woeseiaceae bacterium (assembly GCA_034522415.1). Classification (GTDB taxonomy): domain Bacteria; phylum Pseudomonadota; class Gammaproteobacteria; order Steroidobacterales; family Woeseiaceae; genus Woeseia. Next base: position 579,362 of record JAXHLH010000003.1, on the reverse strand, counting down.
GCAGCTGCACGGCGGGACGTTCGCACCCACGGATTTTCAGAAACGCTACCCGGACCTGAACATTTACGGACCGCCGTTCGTGTTTCGTTCAGGAAGACGAGGTCGATTACGTCCGGCAGTTTCTCGATCCGAAGCTCGAGGCCGGCTTCGATGAGCTGGGATTCCGGACATTCGGCTTTGCCAGCGGCGGGTTTGCCGATCGTCATGTCGAACGAGCCGGTGCGCAGCTACGACGATCTCAAGGGTAAAGAGGTCTGGCTGCCGGAAGGTGACCTGATCCAGCTACGAGGCCATGGAAGTCCCTGGCAACTTGTCCGGCCGAGTTCTCACTGCCAATGACGGATGTGCGCCGACGGGACTGCCGACCGGCCTGATCGATATCGTGGCGATTCCCCCCGGTGGTGGCACTGGCACTGCAATGGCATACCAAGGTCGAGTATGTCACGCAGTTGCCGGTATTGTTCGCCATGGGTTTCATGGCCATTGACCAGGACCGCCTGGAACGCCTCTCCGAAAACGACCAGGCAGTCGTCGACGAAGTACTGACGCGCATTTATGACGAGGTCGATGCAGCCAGCGAAGAGGATACCGAGAATGCCATCGACGCGCTTCTGAACGTCGGGCTGCAGAACGTCGAGCCGCGTGAAGGCGAGGTTCGAAAAGATCCGCAACATGATGCGCGAGACCAATGCGCGGATGGCCGAAAAGGGCATGTTTTCGGCCGAGTTGCTCGAAACGATGCAACAGCATTTGCGCGACTATCGCAATCGGCAGCAGAGCCAGGAAAGCACCGGAGCCGCCGCCTGGTGAATGACGGCCCGCCACGCTCGCCCGGGCGCCTCGAGCGCTGGGGCAGGGCGGCGCAGAACGCGGCGCTGGTAATCCTGCTGGCCGCCATGATGTTGCTGGCGGTCGGCCAGATCGTGATGCGCCTTGTGTTCAGTTCGGGTTTCGTCTGGGCGGACGAGCTGCTCAGGCTGATCGTGCTGTGGATTGCCCTGATTGCATCTATTGCCGCAAGTCGCGGCGGACGGCACCTGCGCATCGACCTGTTGTCCCATTTCGTGCCCGCGCGCCTGGCGCGGCTGCCACGCCTGGTCGCCGAGGGTTTCGCGGCCGGCGTCTGCGGTGTGCTTGCCTGGGAGACCCTGGCGCTACGTGCAGCTCTCCCGCGAGTTCGAGGACACGGTGCTTGTCGATATTCCCGCGTGGATCGCGCACGGCATCCTGCCGTTCAGCGAGTTGCTCTAACGACCTGGCGATTCCTGCTCGAGGCATTGCGCCAGGCCAGGTTCCTGCTGCGGCCGCCGGCCGGTGACACGGACACGACATGATTGCGTTCAGCGTCCTGCTGGTGCTGCTCGCGCTGATCGGTGCGCCGCTGTTCACCGTGATCGCGGCCAGCGCCATGCTCGGCTACTACCGCGAGGGCATCGACCTGATGGCCATAGCGGTCGAGGTGCTGGGCCTCGCCGGCATGCCGTTCCTGTCTGCTATTCCATTGTTCACGTTTGCCGGTTACCTGTTGAGCGAGAGCCGTGCGCCACGGCGTCTCGTCAGGCTGACGGGGGCCCTGCTGGGCTGGATGCCCGGCGGCCTGGCCCTGGTCGCGCTGGCCGCATGCGCGTTCTTTACGGCATTTACCGGCGCGTCGGGTGTGACGATCATCGCTCTCGGCGCCATCCTGTACCCGGCGCTCAAGCAGGATGGCTACCCGGACGATTTCAATCTCGGTTTGGTGACGACGTCCGGCAGCCTGGGCCTTTTGTTTGCGCCGTCACTGCCGTTGATTCTATACGGCATCGTGGCCGAGGTATCAATCGATTCGCTTTTCCGGGCCGGAATTCTTCCCGGCATGCTGATGCTGGTCATGCTGTCGGGCTGGAGCCTCTGGGTCAATCGCGACAACCGCCGGCCGCTCGCGTCGTTCTCTCTGCATGAAGTCGGCGAGGCGTTGTGGGACGCCAAGTGGGAACTGCCCCTGCCGGTCGTGGTCCTGGGCGGCATATACTCCGGCTTTTTCGCGGTATCCGAGGCGGCTGCCGTCACGGCGCTCTACGTACTCGTGGTCGAAGTATTCATATTGCGGGAAATCGCCTTACGAAACCTGCCGGAAGTCATGCGCAAGTCGATGCTGCTGGTCGGCGGCATTCTTATTATTCTCGGCGTGTCGCTCGCATCGACCAACTACATGATCGATGCCGGAGTGCCGCAACAGTTGCTGGCTTTCGTTGCCGAATTCGTGGCCGGGCAGTCGAGTTTCCTGATTCTGCTGTTGCTCTTCCTGCTGGCGCTCGGTGCGATTCTCGATATCTTTGCGGCAATCGTCCTCGTCGTTCCCCTGATTCTGCCGATTGCGGCACAATACGGCGTTGACCAGATTCACCTCGGTATCGTGTTCCTCGCGGCCATGCAGCTCGGCTACCTGACACCGCCGGTCGGAATCAACCTGTTCATTTCAAGCTATCGCTTTGACAAGCCAATCATGGATGTGTATCGGGCCACTTTCCCGTTTCTCGTTATCCTGATGCTGTCGGTGCTGATTATTACGTACTGGCCCGAGTTGTCATTGTTGCTAGTCTAGAAGAATTCGGTGTCAGTTGACCTGGATTGCCGGGGCTGTACGAATAAGGAGTATGAAGTGGCTGAACGTAACATTGTGATGCGTATCCTGTCGGCGACGTGGAGCGGCGCAAACGCGGTGCGCAAGGTGCTGCACCTCGTCGTGCTGTTGTTCATCTTTGCAGTGATATTTGGTGCGCTGTCGTCCGGTGCGCCCGACTTGCCCGACGAGGCGGCCCTGTTGATACAACCGCAAGGCGATCTCGTCGAGCAACTCGAAGGCGACCCGTTCGACCGGGCCATTGCCGAGCTCATGGACGATGCGCCAATGCAGATCCTGGTCCGCGATATCGTCGACGGCCTCGAGTATGCGCGCGACGATGAGCGCATCAAGGCGGTCGTGCTGGACCTGAGCGGGCTGGGCGGCGGCGGCATGAGCAAATTGCAGCGTATCGCGGCTGCCGTGCAGGACTTCCGTGAATCGGGCAAGCCGGTCATTGCCCATGCCGACTTTTTCGGCCAGAGCGGCTATTTCCTGGCGGCGACACGCCGACGAAGTGTACATGCACACTGAGGGCCTCATGCTGCTGCAGGGCTTCGGTATCTATCGCACCTATTTCAAGGAAGCGATCGACACGCTGAAGATCGACTGGAACATTTTCCGGGCCGGCACACACAAGTCGTTCGGCGAGCCGTTTACCCGAAACGACATGTCGGATGAAGATCGCGAATCGCTGTCGCGCATCATCGAGCAGCTCTGGGCGACCTATACAGGCAACGTTGCGCTGGCTCGGAACCTGCAGCCGGAAGCGGTTGACGGGCTGGTCGAAAATTACGCGCAGTACGCGAGCGAGGAAGATCGCACGTTGCCCGAGATCATCGTGGATCTCGGCTTTGTCGACGAACTGCTCACCCGGCCGCAGTTGCAGGAGCGGATAGCCCGCCACGCAGGCCATGATGACGACAGCACGCTGGGCTACCGTGCGGCCGGTCTGGATGAGTACCTGGCGCAGATGCGACTGCTGGACGGCGAGCCCGAAACCGACAGCAACGTCGCAGTCGTGGTTGCCGCCGGTGAGATTCTGCCCGGCTCCCAGCCACCGGGCACCGTCGGTGCCGATTCGACGGCGGCGTTACTTGCGCAGGCTCGTGACGACGACAACGTGCAGGCAGTTGTCCTGCGCGTGGATAGCCCCGGCGGCAGCGCCTTTGCATCGGAGGTGATTCGAACGAAGTCCTGGCGTTGCAGGAAGCAGGCAAGCCGGTGGTCGCTTCAATGAGCAGTGTCGCTGCCTCGGGCGGCTACTGGATCTCGATGGCCGCGGATCGGATCGTCGCCACCGAGACGACGATCACGGGGTCTATCGGTGTCGTGGCAATGTTCCCGACGTTCCAGCGGTCGCTGGGCGCGCTGGGAGTGCATACCGACGGTGTCGGTACGGTCTGCGGGTGCTTTGCGCGCGATCGGGAAATGAGTGACGATGTCGCGACGATCATTCAGTCACTGGTCGACCAGGATTACCGCAAGTTCATCGGGCGGGTCGCGACGCACCGCGGGATGAGCGTCGACGCGGTCGATCGCATTGCGCGGGGCAGGTCTGGACCGGCGCGATGCGCTCGAAAACGGCCTGGTCGACCAGATCGGGAACCTCGAGACAGCCTTGCAGGCGGCCGCCGAGCTGGCCGAGATCGACGGTGACTACGGTGTCGAGGTATCTCGAGCCCGAACTCAGTCCGGCCGAGAGGCTGCTGCTGGAGTTGCTGGGAGGCGCAAAGGCAATCGGCCTTGATGCAACAGTACTGAGCGGGCGCGCGACAGCCGTCGAACGGCTGGCGCGCCGTGTCGAAAACGCGCTACAGCCGCTGGCCGTGTTCAGCGATCCGCGCGGTATCTACTCGCACTGTTTCTGCAGTTTCGAGCGTTAGCAGGCTTCTGTAGAAACTTGCGGTCCGGATTGTTCATGAACGTTTTACAACCGCGGTGGGCGAAGGCGCGCCCCGGGGGAGGGCTTTTCAGGGACGCTGCAAGCACGTCCGTGTGCGCTCCGGGCTCGACATCCTGTCTCGCACGGCCCTGAAAAGCCCTCCCCCGGGCCACACCTCCGCCTCCTGCCTCTGTGCCATTCATGAACAATCCGGACCGGGCGCTCGTCCGCTCCGCGGTCCTCGAGCATCTTCCGGATCTCTCAGGAGGCCCAGTCCAGGATGATCTTGCCGGACTGGCCGGATTCCATGAGCTTGAACGCCTCGAGGTAGTCGCCTGCCGGGAAGCGGTGCGTGATCACGGGATCGATGTTCAGGCCGCTCTGCAGCATGCTGGCCATTTTGTACCAGGTCTCGAACATCTCGCGGCCGTAGATGCCCTTTAACAGCAGGCCCTTGAAGATCACCTGGTTCCAGTCGATGGCGGTTTCCTCCGGCGGAATGCCGAGCAGTGCCACCTCACCGCCATGGTGCATCGTCCGCAGCAGGTCACGAAGAGCGCGCGGATTGCCGGACATTTCCATGCCGACGTCGAATCCCTCGGTCATGCCCAGCTCTTTCATCGAGTCGTCGATGGAGTCATGCGTGACGTTCAGGACTCGCGTAGCGCCCATTGCCTCGGCGAGCGACAGCCGGTAGTCGGATTGATATCGGTGATCACGACGTGGCGCGCGCCGGCGAAGCGTGCGATGGCCACGGCCATGATGCCGATGGGGCCGGCGCCGGTGATGAGAACATCCTCGCCAACGAGGTCGAACGAAAGTGCCGTGTGCGTTGCATTCCCCAACGGATCGAGTATCGACGCCATTTCATCGGTGATCGCATCGGGCAGCTTGAACACGTTGAATGCCGGTACGGCTATGTAGTCGGCAAACGCACCGGCCCGGTTGACGCCGACCCCCCGTGTATTGATGCACAGGTGGCGACGCCCCGCACGGCAATTGCGGCAGACGCCACAGGTGATATGCCCTTCGGCCGAGACACGGTCGCCGATCTCGAAACCGACGACCTCGCTGCCGACTTCGACGATTTCGCCCATGAACTCGTGCCCCACGGCCAGCGGCACGGGGATTGTCCGGCTCGCCCATTCGTCCCATTGGTAAATATGAATGTCGGTGCCACAGATCGCGGCGCGGCGCACGCGAATCAGCACATCGTTATGTCCCGGTGCCGGCTTCTCGATGTCCTCCATCCAGATGCCTTTTTCCGCCTTGGCCTTGACCAGCGCTTCTTCATGACAGTCAGTCCTTGCTCACGTAATCAATGAATAATCTTCAGCTCACGGCCGACCTCCGCAAAAGCGTTGACGGCGCGCTCGAGATGCTCACGTTCCAGGCCGGCCGACATCTGGGTGCGAATTCGCGCCTCGCCTTTCGGCACGACCGGAAACGAAAAGCCGATGACATAGATGCCATGATCGAGCAGTTTGTCGGCCATCTGGGTCGCAAGCCGTGCATCGCCCAGCATGACGGGAATGATGGGATGCTGGCCTGGCTTGAGATCGAACCCGAGAGCCGTCATTTGCTCGCGGAACCAGGCGGCATTGTCGAGCAGCCGCCGACGCAGGCTGTCATCTTTTTCGAGGAGGTCCAGTACCGCAATCGAGGTAGCCGCGATAACCGGTGCCACGGAGTTGGAGAACAGGTAGGGGCGTGATCGCTGCCGCAACCAGGCGACGATTTCCTTGCGGCCCGACGTAAACCCGCCGGACGCTCCCCCCAGTGCCTTGCCGAGCGTGCCGGTAATGATATCGATTCGTCCGGAGACGTTCCGGTACTCGTGAGTGCCACGGCCGGTCTCGCCGAGAAAGCCGGTTGCGTGGCAGTCGTCGATCATCGTAAGCGCACCATGGCGCTCCGCGAGGTCGCAGATTTCGTCCAGCCTTGCGATGGTGCCGTCCATTGAAAACACGCCATCCGTGACGATAAGCCGGTTCGTGGCGTCCCGTGCCTTGCCGAGCTGCTCCTCCAGGTCATCCATGTCGTTGTTGCGATAGCGAAATCGGGCGGCCTTGCAAAGCCGGATTCCATCGATAATGCTCGCATGATTCAGTGCGTCACTGATTACGGCGTCCTTCTCACCGAAGAGCGTTTCGAAAAGCCCCCCGTTGGCATCGAAACACGAGGGATACAGGATGGTGTCCTCGGTACCGAGATACTCGCTGATCCGGCGCTCAAGCGCCTTGTGAATGGTCTGCGTGCCGCAGATGAAGCGGACCGATGCCATGCCGAAGCCGAACTCGTCCAGCGCGCGATGCGCGGCGGCGATGACGTCGGGATGGTTGGCCAGGCCGAGGTAGTTATTGGCGCAAAGGTTGATGACCTCCCGGGTCTCGCCATTGAACCGGACTTTTACAGTGGCTTGTTGCGGCCCCGCGATCAGCCGTTCTTCCTTGTAAAGGCCTTCTTCCCTGAGCTCGGCGGTCTGTCTGGCAAGTTGGTCGAAAAACGATGCGGTCACGGTACTCTCTCCGTCGCAGCCGGGCTGCTACCATGGGCCGACAACCGGGCTCGTGGCAACAGCTGACAGGCAGGAATGAGTCGCAAAGTATATCAGCAGGACGCGATCCTTTCGGGAACGCGACAGAGCACGTGAGCGACGCACCGCAAGACCGGCTGCGGGTAGATCGCTGGCTGTGGTTTACTCGATTCTACAAAACCCGGACGCTGGCGTCGGATGCGGTAGCGGGAGGCCATGTGCGCGTGAATGGCAAGCGCGCGACTCCCGGGCAGCGGGTAGCCTGCGGCGACCGGATTTCGCTGGTCAAGAAACAGCTGCCCTGGGAAGTCGAGATAACGCGCATTCCGGCGCGACGAGGCCCGGCGAGGGAGGCCGAGGCCTGCTACCGGGAGAAGGACGCGGCACGCGCGCGTCGCGAGGCACTCGGGCAGCAGCTGAAAGCGACCGCCGGATGATGCCGCGGACGGACGGTCGACCCGGTAGAGCGGACCCGGCGGTTGCTGCGGCAGCGCCAACGTGGGGACTGAGAGACCTGCTTTAACGCGTTAATTCGAAACGCTACACTGACGCCATTCACCGGCGCTGCGGCATCGGGTCACCGGTTGCCAGCAAGCGCGGGATCTGGACCTCCGTTTACTGAAGTTTACCGAACAGACTTCCGCGAGCACTGACCCCGCTCGGGGCCATCAGCCGCCGCTATCTTGCCGACGAGACGAGGCTGGTCGAGGAACTGGCCGGGGCGGCCGATGGCGGCGATGCGACGCGCAAGCTGGTTCGCGATACGGCGGTGGCGCTGGTCGAGGCGGTTCGGCGCGATTCGGCCAACGAGGGTGGTATCGATGCGTTCCTGCAGCAATATGACCTCTCCTCCGAAGAGGGCGTGCTGCTCATGTGTGCATTGCCGAGGCACTGCTGCGAATCCCGGATGCCGATACCGCCGATCGCCTGATTGCCGACAAGATCACGGCGGCGCGCTGGGAAGATCATCTCGGCGCCAGTGACTCGCTGTTCGTCAACGCCTCGACGTGGGGCCTGATGCTGACGGGGCGTATTCTGAAGATCGACCCGGCCGCGCGCAGGGATCCGGCGCATTACCTGCGCCGCCTGGCAGGACAGGCCGGCGAGCCGGTGGTTCGGGCTGCAATGCGCCAGGCAATGCGCATCGCACTGGGCGCCAGTTCGTCCATGGGGCGAACGATTGGCGAGGCGCTGAAACGCGGGCGTACCGAAGCGGCGGCGCGCTATCGCTATTCGTTCGACATGCTCGGGGAAGCAGCAATAACCGCAGAAGACGCAGATGGCTACTTCGATGCCTATAGCGATGCCATCGAGAAAATCGGTGCAAGCAATACGCACAGTGACATCTTCAGTGCCTCCGGTATTTCCGTGAAACTGTCCGCGCTGCATCCCCGCTACGAGTTTACGAAACACCGCCGCGTCATGGACGAACTCGTGCCGCGCGTTACGAAGCTCGTACTCCGGGCGCGCGATGCCGGCATTGCCCTGACCGTCGATGCCGAAGAAACGGATCGTCTCGAGTTGTCGCTGGAAGTTTTTGCAGAAGGTACTACCGGTGATCGCGGTCGCGCCGGTGGACCAGGGGCTTTCGGGCTTGCCGTTCAGGCTTATCAGCGCCGTGCGATTGATGTCATTGGCTTCGTTGCGGGCATGGCCGGCCAGCACGGCGGTCGCATCCCGGTGCGCCTGGTAAAGGGTGCCTACTGGGATACCGAGATCAAGCACGCGCAGGAACTGGGACTGGCCGACTACCCGGTATTTACGCGCAAGTCGCACACGCACGCGTCGTATCTTGCCTGCGCCCGGCACATGCTGGCGTCGAAAAACGCGATCTATCCGCAGTTTGCCACGCATAATGCGCACACGCTGGCCAGCATCCTGCACTTCGCGGGCTCGGACAACGAATTCGAGTTCCAGCGCCTGCATGGCATGGGCGAAGAGCTGTATGCGGAGGTGACGGACCCCGAGAAATTCGATCGGCCTTGCCGGGTCTACGCGCCGGTCGGGAGTCCACGAGGACCTGCTGCCGTACCTGGTCCGGCGGTTGCTCGAGAACGGCTGCGACATACGTCGATCGTCCAACCGCATCGTCGACGAAAACGTGCCGATCGAGGAAATCGTGGCTGATCCGATCGAAATCGCGCGACGGGCCGGGTTTCGCCCGCACCCCAATATCCCGCCGCCGTCCCGGCTGTTCGGGGACGAGCGTCGCAATTCGGCGGGCTACAACCTGGCCGACCGGCACGCCAGTCGGCGCCTGCTCGAAGCGATGCACGACGTGGCGGCAACCCGCCGCACAGCGGCACCGCCGCGATCGGGGGCAAGGCGAGCCGGGGGCAGGCGACCGAGAATCCCGCAACTTCTCCGCCAACCGCGAACAGGTGGTGGGTCTGTGCAAGCAGGCTGATGCGTCGAGCGTCGACCAGGCGCTGGAGCTCGCTGATGCGGCGCGACCGCAATGGAATGCCGTACCGGCGGCCGAGCGGGCAGCGATACTCGAAGAGGCCGCGGATCTCTACGAACGGCACACGGCGGAATTGCTGACGCTTTGCGTTCGCGAAGCGGGCAAGACGATACCGGATGCCATCGCGGAGCTGCGCGAGGCCGTGGATTTCCTGCGCTACTACGCACAGCAGTCGCGGTCGTTGTTCGACAGCCCGCAGCCTTTACCGGGCCCTACGGGCGAGCGCAATGAACTGGGCATGCGCGCTCGCGGCATCTTTGTCTGCATCAGTCCGTGGAACTTCCCGCTGGCCATTTTCACCGGCCAGGTCGCGGCGGCGCTGGCTGCCGGCAACCCCGTTCTGGCAAAACCGGCAGAGCAGACGCCGTTCATTGCCAGCCGTGCCGTGCAGCTGCTTCACGAGGCGGGCATTCCCGGCGATGTCCTGCATTTCCTGCCTGGCGACGGCGAGCACGGCAGGCGGCCGATGCCGTCGCCGACGCCCGGGTCGCCGGCGTGGCGTTTACCGGATCGACCGAGACGGCGCGGCGCATCGACCGTACGCTGGCCGGCAAGGATGGTCCCCTGGCGACATTGATTGCCGAGACCGGCGGCCAGAACGCCATGTTCGTGGACAGCTCGGCGCTGCCCGAACAGGTCGTCGAGGACTGCATCGTATCGTCATTCAATGCAGCCGGGCAGCGTCGCTCCGCATTGCGGATTCTGCGCGTGCAGGAAGACATTGCGCCCCTGGGTACTTGCCGCTACTCGAAGGCGCGATGCGCGAGCTCGTGATCGGTGATCCGGGAAGAGCGCCGGCGGCCGATGTCGGACCGGTCATCGACGAGGAAGCGCAAGCCATGCTGCAGCAGCATGTCGAGAGACTGTCGGGCGAGGGAGATATCCTGTACCGATGCCCGCTGCCTGACTCTGCAAGCAAAGGCACCTTCGTCGCGCCGGTGGCCGTGGAAGTATCGGCAGATCCGTAGGGATTGCGGCGCGAGGTGCTCGGCCCGGTACTGCATGTATTCCGGGATCGGCGCAAACGGCTCGCCGAGACCATCGAGCGCGTCAACTCGCTGGGGTACGGTCTGACCCTGGGCCTGCACAGCCGGATTGGCTCGCGGGCCGATGCGTTCAGTTGACGGCAGTTCAGGCGCCGGCAATGTTTACGTCTGGCATCGACAACATGGACTGGCGCCGTATGTCGGGTCGCAGCCATTCGGTGGTCGTGGCTCTCTCCGGGACCGGTACCGAAAGGCCGGTGGCCCCGGGCACTACTTGCCGCGGTTCGGTACCGAGTATTCGGTAAGCAACAATATCGCCGCGGTTGGCGGAAATGCCGCGTTGCTGCTCGCTCAGCGTAAGCTGACGCCGGCGTACAGGAGGATGGCGAGCGTGACATGGCTGAAACCGGCGTGTTCGATATCTTCAACACCGGCGTGGGACCCATCCAGTTCGGCCATACCGTCGGCCCGATGGAGGCAGCCCGTCAGTTTGCCGACGCTGCTGCCGCGCGCGGCGAGGCGATTGCACGAATCGACGTGCGCTTGTGACTCCCCCTGGCATTTACCGGCCGGGGCCACGGCACGCAGATACGGCAACACTGCTGCCGCCGGTGCTCGGCGGCGCAGATCCGGCGACCATAGACCCGGATTCGATGGAACCGACACTGCGGGCCATCCATGACAACAAGGAGCTGGAGATTCCGGACGTCGGCAAGTTGCCGTTCGATCCCGATGTTGATATTGCCTTCGACTATGCGGAAGAACTGCCGCGCCATACCAACGGCATGCGGTTCTGCGCGCATGACGCGGACGGCAAAACGCTGATCACGGAGGACTGGTACTCGATCGGCGGTGGTTTTGTCGTGCGCGGCGACGAGGAGGAACCCATGGCGCAGCAGGGTGAGCCGCCGTATCCGTTTTCAAGTGCCGAAGAATTGCTCCGCCGCGCCGACGAGGCGGGGCTCTGCATCGCGGAGCTGATGCGGGCCAACGAGCGTCACTGGCGGTCGGACCGACGAACAATTCGTGAGCGTATCGACGCCCTCTGGGACGCGATGCGCGCCTGCGTGCGGCGCGGATTGCAAACGGAAGGCGTTCTGCCCGGCGAGATGTCCGTTGTCCAACGTGCGCCAAAGCTCTACAAGTCTTTGCAAAACCGCCCGGACGATGACCCGCCGGATATCATGGATTGGGTGAACGCCTACGCTATTGCAGTCAACGAGGAGAACGCCGCGGGCGGGCGGTGAGTGACACCACCGCCGGCCCGCGCGCCGGCGTCGTTCCCGCCGTGAGATTGCGCTACTATGCCGATCTCGTGACGGGCGCGGACCGGGACGGGATCGATCGCTTCCTCCTGACGGCGGGAGCGATAGGTATCCTCTACAAGATCAATGCCTCCATATCCGGAGCCGAGATGGGCTGCCAGGGCGAAGTCGGTGTTGCCTGCTCAATGGCGGCGGCGGGTCTCGTTGCAGCGCTCGGTCGTTCCAGCAACGCGCAAATAGAAAATGCGGCGGAAATCGGCATGGAACACAACCTGGGACTTACCTGCGATCCTGTCGGTGGTCTCGTGCAGATTCCGTGCATCGAGCGCAACGCGATGGGCGCACTGAAGGCGATCAACGCCGGCCCGGCTGGCTCGGCAGGGAGACGGCGAGCGTTTCGTGTCCCTGGACCAGGTCATCAGCACGATGCGCCAGACCGGGCTGGACATGTCGACGATTTACAAGGAAACGTCGCGAGGCGGATTGGCCGTCAACGTGCCGGAGTGCTGACCGCGGCGCGCAGGGTCTCCCGGTTGCTTTTCAACTGTCGGTGTTGCGGTTCTTTTTCGGGTAGTCGAACGACAGCAACTCGCATTCACTGGTTTGCACCAGGCTCCAGTTCTCGCAGTCGAGCGACAGCGAAACGACGCCGCAGGTCGGCAGGTTGCCCGTCAGGCCGGGGACAAGCTGGTTTACGAGTTCCGTCAGCCCCGGGTTGTGGCCTACCACCATCAGGTTGTTGAAGCCTTCGTCCTGTCGCCCGATAACCTGCAGTACGCGCCCGGCCGACGCCAGGTACAAATCCGCCTCGCGTTGCAGGAATTCCAGTGGATAGTTCAACTCCTGCGCGACGACCTTTGCCGTGGTCCATGCGCGCACGGCCGGGCTGCTGATGATCAGCGAGGGCCGAATGCCGGCCTCCTGTATGCGGGCCGCCATTGCCGGCGCATCCCGCTCGCCACGCGTATTCAGCGGGCGGTCCCGGTCTGTGAGGCCCGGGGTCTCCCAACTGGACTTGGCATGGCGCAGGATCGTAAGCGTCTTCATCGCGTGTCGGGGAGTCCGCTACATCAGCCCGGTCTGGAGTCGCGCTTCGTCCGACATCATGCTCTGGTTCCAGGGAGGATCGAAAACGAGTTCGACGCGTACATCGCTGACCGTCGGGATGATAGCCACTTTCTCCTGAGCGTCCTGCACCAGTACATCGCCCATGCCGCAGCCCGGCGCTGTCAGCGTCATGTCGATATCCACCGAGCGCTGGCCGTCCGGCCCGGGATTCACCTCGCACTTGTAGATGAGTCCCAGGTCGACCACGTTGATCGGAATCTCGGGGTCGTAGCAGGTCTTCAGTTGCTGCCAGATAACCTGCTCGATGTCGGCGTCCGTCGCGTTTTCCGGTATCGCGGGCGGCGGCACCGGTTCCTTGCCCAGGGCATCGGCATCCTGTCCCGCGATGCGAAACAGGTTGCCCTCGACATAGACTGTAAAGCTGCCACCCAGCGCCTGCGTAATGAAGCCGGTCGTGTTCTCGGGGAGCGTCACCGACTCACCGACCGGGGATAATGATGGCACGAACATCGCGGGCGAGTGTGAAGGGTTCGTGGCTGTGTCCGAACATGGTACTCGTTACTCCGTGGTCGCGGCCTGGTCATCATTTTCGAGCGCGGAGTTCAGCGCGTGCCAGGCCAGCGTGGCGCATTTTACGCGCGACGGAAACTCCTTGACACCCTCGAGCGCGCGCAACTTGCCGAGTTCGACGGCCGCGGCCGCTTCAGTATTCCTGCCGGAAAGACGGGCAACCAGTGCGGCGAAATATGCTTGCGCCTCGCCGGTGGTCATGCCGATCACCGTCTCGGTGAGCAATGAGGCCGAGGCGACCGAGATAGCACAGCCGGAGCCCTCGAACGTCGCGTCAGCGATACGCCCGTCGTCGTCCACCAGCAGGTACATGCGGAGTTTGTCACCGCAAAGTGGATTGACGCCGCGCGCGCTGTGCGTTGCGCCCGGCAGCGGTCCGAAATGCCGCGGGCTGCGGGCGTGATCGAGAATGACTTCACGATAGAGTTCGCGAAGGTCGTCGCCGGTGGTGGCTGCCTGGTTCACGCTGCAAACAGCTCCCTTGCCTGGTGCAGCGCGATTACCAGGCGATCGACGTCCTCGCGCGTGTTGTAGAAGGCGAGCGAGGCGCGTGCCGTGCCCGGCACGCCGAACAGGTCCATGACGGGCATCGCGCAATGATGCCCGGTGCGAATAGCGACGCCCTGTTGGTCGAGAATGGTGCCAAGGTCGTGCGGATGAATATCGTCCAGCAGGAAGGACTGGACGCTCGCCTTGTGCTCTGCCGTTCCGATCAGGCGCATGCCCGGAATTTCGCTTAACCGGCTCGTCATGTAGTCGAGCAGGTCGCGTTCATAGGCAGCAATCCTCTGCATGCCGATTCCTTCGAGATAGCGGATGGTCGCACCGAGGCCGATAGCACCGGCGATGTTCGGTGTGCCGGCCTCGAACTTGAAGGGCAGGTCGTTCCAGGTCGTGCCATCGAAACGCACTTCCAGGATCATGTCGCCGCCGCCCTTCCACGGTGGCATTGCATCGAGCAGCGACTCTCGCGCGTAGAGAACACCGATGCCGGTGGGCCCGAACATCTTGTGTCCCGAGAAGGCGTAAAAATCCGCCTCGATCGACTGCATGTCCAATGCCAGGTGCGGAGCTGCCTGTGCGCCGTCTATCAGTACCGGGATATCGCGTTCGTGCGCAACGCGCACGATGTCCGCAACCGGCAGCACCGTTCCCAGTGCGTTCGACACGTGAGCAATGGCCAGCAGCCTGACACGCTCATCCAGCAGCTCGTAGAGGGCCTCAGGTTCCACTTCGCCGCGCTCGTTGACGGGCGCAACACACAATTCGGCGCCGGTCTGTTCGCAGACAATCTGCCACGGCACGATATTGGAGTGATGCTCCAGGTGCGTGATGACAATCCGGTCGCCGGCAGCCAGCCGCGGCCGGCAAAAACTCTGCGCAACCAGGTTGATAGCCTCGGTGGTGCCGCTCGTGTAGACGACTTCACTACGGCTGCGCGCGTTGATGAATCGTTGGACGGCGTCGCGTGCACCCTCGTAAGCCTCGGTCGCGCGCTGGCTCAGCGTATGCACGCCGCGGTGTACGTTTGCATGATCGCGGCGCTGGTAGTCGGCGACCAGATCTGGTCTGGTGACAGCCGGTTGCTGTGCCGACGCGGCGCTGTCGAGGTAGGTCAACGGCTTGCCGTTGACGTCCTGCTGCAGGACAGGAAAGTCGGCGCGCCAGTGGGCTGTTTCCCGTGGCGGATCGTCAGGCAAAGGTGCGGGTATCGGGCCAGCCCGACTCGGGCTTTTCCTCCAGTAATTCGTCCAGCCGCGAATCGATGCGTGCTTCCAGCAGGGACTCAAGGCCGGCTATCGGCAGGTGCGACAGCACGTGCCCGGCGAAAGCACGGGTCAGCACGTGCGCGGCCTGTTCGCGGTCGAGCCCGCGCGAGCGCAGGTAGAAAAGGGCGGCCTCGTCCAGTTCGCCGACCGTTGCGCCATGGCTGCACTTGACGTCGTCCGCATAAATCTCGAGTTCCGGCTTGGTATCGACTTCCGCGCGGCGTGACAGCAATAGGTTGTGGTTGGCCTGTTCCGCGTCGGAGCCGTCGGCCCCTTCGTGGACGATCGCCTTGCCGTTGAATACGCAGCGTGCTTTGCCGTTGAGAATGCCGCGATACTCCTCGCGACTTGTCGCCGGACCGACGCGGTGGTCGATACGCGTGTGATTGTCGATATGCTGTTTTCCGTCCGCAAGATACAGACCGTGCAGGCTTACGAAGGCATCGCGTTCGACTATGTCGGCGAACACGTCGTGGCGGATCAATGCACCACCCAGGTCGAATGAGGCATAGCGCAGTGACGCGTCCCGTGCCAGTCGGGCGGCAAGTTTGCCGACCTGGACATGGGCGGAGTGGCGTTCCTGCACGCGGGACGAGTGCCGCCCGTGCGCCGTCCGCCAGTTCGATCTGCGTCACGACGTTCGCGAACGTGCGGCGCGCCTCACCGCACAGGTGATGCTCGATGAGATTGACGGCGGCTCGCTCGCCGACGGAAACGACAATGCGGGACTGGCTCGCCGCACCGGCACCGTCGTGCAACAGGATGGCCAGCGGCTTGTCGAGGCTCTTGCCGGCGGCAACCTCGATGTGCAGGCCATCCTGCAGCAATGCGGCATTCAGGCTGTCGAACGGACCGTTGACAGCGACGGCATCACCGCGGTCACGGAGCCGGCTGATACGCAAGGTGTCGCCGGTCGCGTCGACGACACGTTGCAGCGCTACTTCGTCGACGAGACCATCGGCGAGCAGCAGGCAATGCGCATCGATATCCGGCAGTTCGGACCGTGTCGGCGTCGCAACCGCCGGCGGTGCGTCCTGCGACAGGATGTCTTGCAGCCAGTCATTGCTCAGCTCGGCAGCCGCCGCGAGATTCGTGTACTTCCAGTCCTCATCGCGCGCGCCCGGCAGGCCCTCTGCGGCAAAGGCGGCCAGGCCGGCCTGGCGCACGGCGCGCAGGGCATCGTCCGGCAGTCTCGCCGCGGCCTGTTCGACCAGCTCGGGTTGCAGGTCCGCGTCACTCATGCGCTGGCTGCCTCGCGAATCCAGTCGTAGCCGTGTTCTTCGAGCTCCAGAGCAAGAGACTTGTCGCCGGAGCGCGCAATGCGGCCCTGGGAGAGCACGTGCACGAAATCCGGCTGGACGTAGTCGAGCAGCCGCTGATAGTGCGTTACGAGAACGATGGCGCGGTCCGGGTCACGCAGTGCGTTCACGCCGCCCGCGACCGCTTTCAGGGCATCGATGTCCAGGCCCGAATCCGTTTCGTCGAGAATAGCGAGCTGTGGCTCGAGCATGGCAAGCTGCAGAATTTCGTTGCGCTTTTTCTCGCCGCCGGAGAAGCCCTCGTTGACACCGCGATTCAACAGGCTGGCATCCATGTCCAGCAGCTTCATTTTTTCCTTGGCCAGCTGCATGAATTCGAACGCGTCGATCTCGGGTTCGCCACGGTGCTTGCGGCGTGCATTGATTGCCGCCTTCAAAAGGTAAGCATTGTTGACGCCGGGAATTTCGACCGGGTACTGGAAGCCCAGGAAAATGCCCTCGCGGGCCCGCTGTTCCGGCTCCAGCGAGAGCAGGTCGCGGCTGAAGTACTCGACGCTGCCGCTCGTGACGACATAGTCCGGGTGTCCGGCGATGACCTGCGCGAGCGTACTCTTGCCCGAGCCATTCGGGCCCATGATCGCGTGCACTTCGCCGGGGTTCACGCTCAGCGTGACGCCCTTGAGAATTTCCGTGCCGCCGATACTGGCTTTGAGGTCCTTGATATCAAGCATCGATACTCTCTCGTCGTCAGCCGACGGCGCCCTCGAGACTGACGTTTAGCAACGCCTGCGCCTCGACGGCGAATTCCATCGGGAGTTCCTTGAAGACTTCCTTGCAGAAGCCGTTGACGATCATGTTGACCGCGTCTTCTTCGGAGATGCCACGCTGTCGGCAATAGAACAGCTGGTCCTCCGAAATCTTCGAGGTAGTCGCTTCATGCTCCACTTTCGCACTGGGATTGCGAATCTCCATGTAGGGGAACGTGTGGGCGCCACATTGCTTGCCAAGCAGCAACGAATCGCATTGCGTATGGTTGCGGGCGTTCTCGGCTTGCGGCATGACTCGTACGAGCCCGCGATAGGCGTTCTGGGCGCGGCCGGCCGAAATGCCCTTTGAAACGATGGTGCTGCGCGAATTGCGGCCGATGTGAATCATCTTGGTGCCGGTATCTGCCTGCTGCATGTTGTTGGCGACCGCCACGGAATAAAATTCGCCGACCGAGTTTTCGCCGCGCAATATGCAGCTGGGGTATTTCCAGGTAATTGCCGAACCCGTTTCAACCTGCGTCCATGAGATCTTCGAGTT
Organism: Woeseiaceae bacterium; assembly: GCA_034522415.1. Lineage (GTDB taxonomy): Bacteria > Pseudomonadota > Gammaproteobacteria > Steroidobacterales > Woeseiaceae > Woeseia. The sequence continues at coordinate 561,653 of JAXHLH010000003.1, read as the reverse complement.
GTCGCCGCGGCAGTCACCACGCTTCGTGACGAAGTTGTAGATTCCTCCGCGACCTTCCTCGTCGCCCGGGTACCAGTTTTGCACGGTCGAGTACTTGATCTCGGCATCTTGCAGGGCAACGAGTTCGACCACGGCGGCATGCAACTGGTTTTCGTCGCGCATCGGTGCCGTGCAGCCCTCCAGGTAGCTGACGTGACTGCCTTCGTCGGCAACGATCAGCGTGCGCTCGAACTGGCCGGTATTGGCCGCGTTGATGCGGAAGTACGTCGACAGTTCCATGGGGCAACGCACCCCCCTGGGGATGTAGACGAACGAGCCGTCGCTGAAGACGGCCGAGTTGAGCGTCGCGAAAAAGTTATCGCGGTAAGGCACGACCGTACCCAGGTATTTCTTCACGAGTTCCGGGTGGTTCTGCACGGCCTCGGAAAACGAACAGAAGATCACGCCGGCCTCGGACAGCTTTTCCTTGAACGTGGTTGCCACCGAGACGCTGTCGAAGACGGCATCGACAGCAACGCCGGCCAGCTTCTGCGCGTTCATGCAGGGGGATGCCGAGCTTGTCGTAGGTCTCGAGGAGCTTCGGGTCCACCTCGTCCAGGCTCTTGGGCCGGTCCTCGTCGGACTTCGGCGCGGAGAAGTATGAGATTTCCTGGAAATCGATCGGCGGGTAGTGCACGTGTGCCCAGTTCGGATGCTTCATCGTGAGCCAGTGACGATAGGCCTTCAGCCGCCATTCCAGCATGAACTCGGGCTCGTTCTTGCGCGCGGAAATCGCGCGTATCACGTCCTCGTTCAGTCCTGGCGGCAGGCTGTCGGCATCGATGTCCGTGATGAAGCCGTGCTTGTACCGGCGATTTACGAGGGATTCGATGTCTTGTGGCTGAGTCGACATTTATTTCACTTTGCGTTCAACGAAAACGGGTGTACCGGCGAAATCGAAGCGGGGCAGGGGCGCGTTGGCGCGGCCGAGATCCGCCAGGCTGACGTTGTCAAGTGCGCGGCGGATGGCGACGTTGATGCGCTGCCAGGCTCCGCCCACGTTGCAGACGTCCTCCAGGTCGCAGTGGCTGTCGCTGGCGCTGCACTCGGTGATCGAAACCGGGCCCTCCAGCGCGTCGATGACGTCGGCCGCGCTGATGCGCGTGGCGGACCGCGCGAGCCGGTAACCGCCCTGAGCGCCCCGCGTCGAAACGACGAGGCCCGCCTTGTTCAGCGCCTTCAGCAGCTTGCTGACGGTGGGCAGGCCTATCCCGGTTGCCTGCGCCACCTCGGAGGCGCTGACCGGCCCGGCCTCGCTCTGCGCCAGGTGCCCGAGAACGACCGTGCCGTAGTCGGTCAATTTGCTGATTCGCAACACGGAACTGCTCCGTCCTGTAAAAGGGACTATTTTAGTCCTGATTGGTTCCCGTGGCTACCCCCGGGGCGCCTCCGGGCGGCACTGCCGGCCGGTGATTTTTGCTATCCTGTGCCGTCGCCGCGGGCCGCCTCGTGTCCGGCCCGATCCCGCGCGCAGCAACGCATACAACGTGGAGAAGAACGCATGGATCTGAATCAGATGAAGGCAGTGGCCAGGGCCATGGTCGCAAACGGGAAGGGCCTGCTGGCGGCTGACGAAAGCTCCCCGACGATCAAGAAGCGCTTTGACACGATCGACACGGAATCGACGGAGGAAAATCGCCGTCGCTATCGCGAAATGCTGTTCACGACGCCCGGTATTGCCGAGTCCATCGGCGGTGTGATCCTGTTCGACGAGACGATTCGCCAGAAAACATCGGATGGCGTGCCGTTTGCGACCTATCTCGATGGTCTTGGCATCATTCCGGGGATCAAGGTCGACAAGGGCGCCAAGGACCTGGCCGGATTTCCCGGCGAGAAGGTGACCGAAGGCCTGGACGGGCTGCGGGACCGCATGACCGAGTACTACGGGATGGGGGCGAGATTCGCCAAATGGCGCGCCGTCATCAACATTGGCAAGGACATTCCGTCCGATTTCTGCCTGCATGCAAACGCTCACGCCCTGGCGCGCTATGCGGCCCTGTGCCAGGAGGCGAACATCGTGCCGATCGTCGAGCCTGAAGTGATCATGGATGGCGGGCACAGCATCGAACGTTGCGAGGAAGTGACCGCCGCGGCGCTCGACAAGGTATTCGCGGAGCTCGCGGCACACCGCGTGGCGCTCGAAGGCATTGTCCTGAAACCCAACATGGTGATCTCGGGCACCGAGGCCAGCGACCGCGCCGGGCCGGAGCAGGTCGCGGAAGCTACCTTGCGCTGTCTCAAAGCGCACGTGCCGGCCGAAGTACCCGGTATCGCGTTCCTGTCGGGCGGCCAGACAGCCGAGGAGGCCACCGGACACCTGAGTATCATGAACGCCATGGATTCCGACCTGCCGTGGGAACTGTCCTTCTCCTATGGCCGCGCATTGCAGGCGCCGGCACTCGATGCCTGGCGCGGCAGGGAAGAGAATTTCAAGGCGGGCCAGGAGGCCCTTGCCAGGCGTGCGCGGCTGAACAGGCTGGCGCATCTCGGCGAGTATTCGAGCGACATGGAAGCGGCGGCCTGAGGGGCGATTCGCCGGGCGCCGGGCACTACTCAGGAAACCGCACATGGCCAACGGTAGCAACGCGCTCATCGAGATCCGCGATCTTTGCTATGCGCGCGGGCAAATGCAGATATTCCGGGATCTGAACATCTCGATCGAGCGGGGCTCGGTGACGGCCATCATGGGCCCGAGTGGTACCGGCAAGACCACGCTGCTCAGGCTCATGACGAGACAGCTCGTTCCGGACCGAGGCACGATACTTGTCGATGGCGTAGACATTTCTCGACTCAACGAGCACGAGCTGTTCGAGTTGCGCAAGCGCTTCGGCATGCTGTTCCAGAACGGCGCATTGCTGACGGATATCAACGTCTTCGAGAATGTCGCGTTCCCGCTGCGGGAGCATACGCGCCTCACCAATCGGCTTATCCGGCATATCGTGCTGACGAAGCTGCATGCCGTGGGGCTTGCGCGGCGCGGCGGACATGATGCCATCCGAGCTGTCGGGTGGCATGGCCCGCCGGGTGGCGCTGGCGCGGGCGATGGTCATGGATCCGGACATCCTGATCTACGACGAGCCGTTCGTCGGACTGGACCCGATTTCCATGGGGGTTATCGTTCGCCTGGTCCGGCGGATGAACGACGCGCTGGGCATATCCAGCGTCATCGTCAGTCACGACGTGCAGGAAGTATCGACGGTTGCCGATTGCAGCTACCTGATCTCGGACGGCAAGGTGGCGGCGTCCGGCAGTCCCGACGAGCTCAGCAATACGACGTCCGAGCTGGTGCGGCAGTTCATGCACGGCATGGCGGACGGACCCGTTGCGTTTCATTATTCGGCACCGAACTACGCGGAGCAGCTGCTTGGCCGGGATGCCGAGTGATTCGCTGCGCCGGAACCTGACCTAGAGCTGTCCTCGCATGCTGCGCGAGATCTACTACACGTTTCTCGAGTTCCTGCGCACGTTTGGTGCCCTGCAGCTGTTTTTCCTGCAATTGCTGCGGAGTACTCCGCGTGTGCTGGTGCGGCGATTCAGGCTGGTTGTGCACCAGGTCCTACAATGCGGGCGCGCTGTCGCTGGTCATCGTGATGGTCTGCGGGCTGTTCGTCGGCGGCGTTCTGGGCCTGCAGGGATACTCGAACCCTGGCGCGATTCAACGCCGAGGACTCGGTCGGGACGTTCGCGGCTTTCTCGTTGCTGAAGGAACTCGGGCCGGTCGTCGCCGGCACTGCTGTTCGCCGGCCGTGCCGGCACGGCGCTGGCATCGGAAATCGGCCTGATGCGGGCCACCGACCAGCTGTCGGCCATGGAAATGATGGCGATCAACCCGCTGCGTCGTGTCCTGGTGCCTCGATTCATTGGCGGCGTGGTCTCCATGCCGCTGCTGGTGGCGATATTCAATGTCGTCGGCCTGTTCGGGGCGCATATGGTCGGGGTCCAACCTGCTGGGGGTCGATTCCGGTGCGTTCTGGCAGCAGATACAGAACACGCTGGACAGTGCCGATGTCTATGAAGGCATCTTCAAGAGTTTCGTGTTCGGCGTGGTCGCCAGCCTGCTGGCCGTGTGGGAGGGGTCAATGCCATCCGACGGCGGAAGGCGTGGGCCGCGCGACGACTCGGACCGTCGTAATCACCGCTATAGCCGTATTGATCCTCGATTTCATGATCACGGCCGTTTTTCTCTAACCGGGCAACCTAGACTCAGGGTATTACCATGCAACAGACTCGATCCGTCGAACTGGGCACCGGGCTATTCGTGCTGCTGGGCGTGGGTGCGTTGTTCTTCCTCACGACCCAGACCACCGGCACCGATGCATTCAGCGGCGACGATACCTACACTGTGTCCGCTCGCTTCGAAAACGTCGGCAGCCTGAAAAATCGGGCACCTGTCGCCATGTCCGGAGTGACCATCGGCCGCGTGACAAACGTGCGATTCGACCCGGACCGCCTGAACGCCGAAGTGACATTCCAGATCGACAGTCGCTACGACACGATCCCGGAAGACTCCGATGCCAGCATACTCACGGCCGGATTGCTGGGCAGCCAGTACATCGGGCTGCAGCCGGGCGGTTCCGACATGTACCTCGAAGACGGTAGTGAGATCCATTTTACACAGTCCGCCGTCGTGCTTGAGAATCTGATCAGCAAGTACCTGTTCAACAGCGGCGGCAGCGAATAGGCGCCAACGGGAGTAACAATGTTCAAGCGAATTCTGGCGGTACTGGTCCTCGGGCTGGCAGCGGGCCATGCACTGGCGCAGTCGCCTGTCGCGGTCATCGAAAGCGCGGTCGATGAGCTGAGCGCGGAGCTCGACGAGCGCCGCGAAGAGCTGATGAATGACCCGCAGGCAATGTACAAGATGATCGACGATATCCTGCTGCCGCGTTTCGACAGGAATTACGCGGCGCAGCTCGTGCTGGGCCGACACTGGCGCACGGCGAGCGCGGAGCAGCGGCAGCAGTTTATCGACGCGTTCTACCAGGTACTGCTGCAGCGCTACGCAGACGGCGTGCTCGAATTCGAACAGGAAAAAGTCGAAATATTGCCGTATCGCGGCGACCCGACCGAAAAGCGCACGATGGTACGGACTTTCGTCACGCTGGACGATGGCACGCGGGTACCCATCAACTACGCGCTCGTGCAGCGCGACGAAGGCTGGCAAATATTCGACGTGACGGTCGAGGGCGTTTCCTACGTCCGCAATTTTCGCGCCGAAATGAACTCCGAGATCAATGCCAAGGGGCTGGCGGCAGTCATCGAGCGCCTCGAATCGGAGACTGCGAATGACGCGTCCGGCGGCGATTCGGCAAGCAGCGACGCCGAATGAACGGTTACACGCTGGAGGATCTCGGTGACGGGCGCTTTTCGCTGTCCGGGACGATGGGTTTCAGCACGGCGGACCAGATATTGCGCGAGAGCGAGGGCCTGTTCGAGGAGCACACCCGTATCGAGATCGATCTGCAGGGCGTGGATGCAACCGATTCCGCGGGCCTTGCCCTGCTGCTCGAATGGATAACCTGGGCGAACCATACGGTTCGCGAGATCCGTTTCGTCAATACGCCGCAAAAGATTACGGCCATAGCACGCACGACCGAGGTTGAGGACCTCCTGACGCGCGGCGAGCGCTGGTCGGGATTCATCGAGGCGCCCGGCGCCGGCCTGGCATAGTATCGGGCCCGACGGTCGGCCTACTCGGACTCGTCGAGCAGGTCGTCGTAGAAATCGTCGTCCATCGGCGGATTGCCGTCATGGACGTTGTAGTTGCGGTTCTGCAGGTAGGATTCGCGCAACGTGATATAGGGCGTTTCCGAGTCTTCGAGAAAGCGCTCGGCGCTCAGCAGGCGATATCGCATGTCGATGATGTCGAGGACGACCAGCTTGTCCTTGGCCGACGTATTGTCATAGTGGTACAGGGGATCGCCCAGCCAGTCGACGGGTAGCACGATCGCATCGCGCAGCGTGCGCGGCCCGAGAAAAGGCAGCATGACGTAAGGGCCATCGCCCACGCCCCAGACGGCAAGTGTCTGCCCGAAGTCCTCATCGTGCTCCTCAAGCCCGAATTCCATGCCGATGTCCAGCAGTCCGCCGAGACCCACTGTGCTGTTCATCAGGAACCTGGCCACGTCGGTCAGGCCATCGCCCGGCTTGCCTTGCAGGAAGTTGTTCACGGCCGTGCGCGGCGTGATCAGGTTGTCGAAGAAGTTACTGACACCGCGCCGTGCCAGCCCGGGCACGACGGCGCGATAGCCCCTGGCCACGGGTTTCAGCGTCGCGTTGTCCACCGTCCTGTTGAACGAATAAATACCGCGGTTGAGCGGCTCCCACGGATCGGCCGCCGAACGCTCGTCGGGCGGCGCGGGCGTGCCGGGCGACACGCAACCGGAGAGAACCAGGGCGGCCAGCAACAAGGCAGCCGCCGGAACCCGTTTCAGGCTATCGGGCATGGCGATAATCGCAATCCTGACGCAAAACTGCAGTGAATCAGCCGAAGAACCCGGCCGAACTGCCGCGCGGCGCCGTGCGGCGCATCTGCTGTAGCTGTTCTTCGGACATGTATTCCTGGACACGATCAATGCGGGCCTCGAAGCGGATACGCTGGATTTCCTGCAGGTCCGGCTGAGCCAGCGCCTGGCGCAGGAAATTCACGCCGCCAACGAGGTCGCCGATCATAAAGCGATACTCGGCCATATAATAGTGGGCCTCGGCCGTGTCGCCGGCGTCATTGGCTGCCCGTGCAATCAGGCGTACCTGCTCGGGCGTGGGCGGCACCGCATTCAGCAGGTCGAGCAGCAACGAATGCGCGCGGGACGGCTCGTGCAGGCGCAGCAGGGCTTCGGCGTAGTGCACGACCAGCGGCACGTTGCGGGGAAACAGCCTGAGCGCACGTTCGAATGTCCCCGTGGCGGCATCAATGTTTTCGAGGGCGAGCTGCGCCTGGCCCAAGCCTATATGGTAGGCAATGATCCCCTGGTCCTTGTTCGCCAGCTCCTCGAAGATGCGCTCGGCTTCGAGATTGCGCCCGGCGCGCAAGTAGGCGAGGGCGCGGCCATATCGCTCCGAGTCGCTCTGCCCGGTGTAGTCACGCCGTTCGAAATGCGCAATGGCCTGTTCGGCGCGCTCGAAGCTGTCGACCTCCAGCCGCGCGCGCGCAATGCCGTAGCCGGAACTGTCTACCCGGGGTTCCGTCGAGTGGCTGCGTGCGCGGCTGCGTGCCTCCGCGATACGGGCACTGCTGACCGGGTGCGTGCGCAGAAATTCCGGGACGCGTGCCTCGACGGGCCGGGTGCTGCGGGAGATCACCTCGAAAAACGACGCCATGCCGTTCGGGTCGAAGCCGGCATCCGCCAGCGCCGAGATGCCGACCCGGTCTGCCTCGTATTCGTTGCTGCGGGTGAAATTGATCTGCTGCTGTGCCGCCGTGCCCTGGGCGACGGCGATCGCGCCCTGCACGGCATCCGAACTGCCGCCGGCGGCACCGGCCAGGACCGCGCCCAGCATCAGCGCGGTGCTGAGTATGCTCTGCCGCTGGCTGGCATGAATGGCGCGCGCAATATGGCGTTGCGTGACATGTGCCGCCTCGTGCGCCAGCACGCCCGCCAGTTCGTCCTCGTTCCGCGTTGCCTGCAACAGGCCCGTATGTACGCCGATGTAGCCGCCCGGCAATGCGAACGCGTTGATGGTCGGATCGTCCACGACAAAGAACGTAAACTGGTGGTCGCCGTCGTTTACGTGAGACGCGATCCGGTGACCGATCTCGTTGACGTACTCGGTGACCAGCGGATCCTCGATAACCCGGCCGCTGGCACGAATCTGCGCCATGATGGCCGCGCCGAGACGTGCTTCTTCGGTCTTGGGCAGGACGGCGTCCGCCGGGCTACCGATGTCGGGCAGATTGATCTCGGCCGCGCGCAACGGCCACGGTGCGGCGGCCACGGCAACCAGGACCGCGGTCAGTAGCGCATTGCGTATAGGAGCTGTCTTCACCCGGTGTACCATTTGGCCAATCGCTATTGCATCGGACTGGGGTCCGCTGCCGGCGTTCCCCATGATACCTGCTGACACGCGACCGCGCCCGCCCGGCGCCCGGCGACGCCCGGCGGGTTTATCGGTAAGATACTGAAAAATATAGAATAAACGCTATAGATTCCGGACGGCGTCGAGGACTTCGGCGGCGTGGCCCTTGACCTTTACCTTGCGCCATTCCTGTCGCAGCTTGCCGTCCTCGTCGATCAGAAAGGTACTGCGCTCGATGCCCATGAACTTGCGGCCATAGAGGTTCTTTTCCCGGATGACGTCGAACCGGCCGCACAGTTTGCCGTCCTCGTCCGACAGCAGATCGAACGGGAAGTCATGCTTGCTCCTGAACTTCTCGTGCGACGCGACGCTGTCGCGGGACACGCCCAGGATGACGGCGTTCTGGCGCCTGAATTTCGCGTGTAAATCGCGAAAATCCTGGCCTTCGGTCGTGCAACCGGGCGTGCTGTCCTTCGGATAAAAATACAGGACCACTTTCCTGCCGCGCAGGTCTTTCAGTCGCACGGTCTTGTCGCCGGTTGCCGGGCAATGGAAATCGGCGACGACTCGATTCATACGCGGTGCGCTCACTTGTGCACCTCCCTGGACTTGTTGATATTTGGACAGTCGGTGTACGGACGGTCCCGTCAGGCCTTGACGGGCTCCAGCAGGGCGTCGAGGTTGAGCTGGTCACAGACCTCGAGAAACTCGTCGCGCAACTGGGACAGGTGCGTCGAGCCCGGCACGTTGACGGTCATCTGCACGGCGAACATGGGCGCGCCGGTGTGCGCGGCGGCATAGCGACGGGTCACCAGGTCGGCAATCTCGATATTGCGGGTGGCGAAGAAATTGGCGAGGTGAAAGACGATGCCGGGTTGATCGAGCGAGACGACGTCGACCATGTATGGCATGCATTCTTCGACGTGCTTGCGCGGGTCGGTCTTGCGTATCGAGAACGTCAGGTCCCGGCGCTTGCCGAGCTTGTTGAGATTGGACTCGAGCTTGTTGAGCGTGTGCCAGTTGCCGGACACGAGCAACAACATGGCGAACTCGGCGCCCAGGGCGCTCATGCGGCTTTCCTCGATATTGCCGCCGCAGTCCAGGATGACTTTCGTCAGATCATTCACGACCCCGGCACGATCCGTACCGATTGCTGAAATAACAATGAGTTGTGTCATTTTTCTCGATTTTTTCCAGCTGAAGGCGTGGACTCGCGCCAGCGGCAATTCGCCAGCGTGCCATTGCTTGCCAGCGTGGGAGGTGAACAGTAACATCGCCGCCTGATTTCTGGCGAGGAGAGATTGTGTTCACGGGCAGCCTGGTGGCGCTGGTCACCCCGTATGCCGCGGACGGCCGAGTGGACACAGGGGCCCTGCAACGTCTCGTCGAATTTCATATCGCCGGGAGCAGCGACGGACTGGTGGTGGCCGGGACGACCGGCGAGTCCCCGACCCTGGAGCGGGACGAGCATGCGGCCCTGATCCGCCGGGTTGTCGAACTCGCCGCGGGACGCATACCGGTCTTGGCCGGGACCGGCTCGAATTCGACTGCCCAGACGATCGACCTGTCCCTGGCGGTGGCCGACGCCGGCATGGACGGCTACCTGATGGTCGCACCGTACTACAACAAGCCGACCCAGGAGGGCATATACCGGCACTTCATGACGATTGCAGACCGGCTTGCGCGGCCTGTCATGCTGTACAACGTGCCGGGACGCACCGTGACGGACATACTGCCGGAGACGGTGGTGCGGCTGGCCGAACACCCGATGATATTTGGCCTGAAGGACGCCACCGGTGACATGCGACGCCTGCAAGAGGTCAGGGATTCCGTACCGGACGACTTCATGCTGTACAGCGGCGATGACTTCACGGCGCGGGAATTTATCGAGCGCGGCGGCAACGGCGTCGTCACGGTAAGCGGCAACGTCGCGCCGCGGCAGATGGCGGAGTTGTGCCGCGCCGCCCGCGAGGGCCGGCACGACGAGGCACGACGACTGGACGAGCAGCTGCAGCCGCTGAACATGGCCCTGTTCGTCGAGTCGAACCCGATACCCGTGAAATGGGCGCTGGCGCAAATGGGTCTCATCGAGCCCCATATTCGCTTGCCAGTTGACGCCCTTTGACGAGCGCTATCACGATCAGATGAGATGTGCGATGACAACGGCGGGCATCGGCCCGCGTGACGGAGACCCTGCATGACGGAACGGACGCCTATTTCCACCCTGGCAATCGCATTGGCGGCGCTGCTGCTGGGTGCCTGCAGCGGCACCCCGGACTGCCTGGAACCTCGCGTCTACCAGCAAGCGGTAGCGGGAAAGCGTATCGAGGCACCGGAGGGCCTCGATTCATTACCCGCGGAGCGCGAAATGACAATCCCGCAGGCGTCGCCCCAGGCCCCGCCGCCGCCGGGCGAATGCATCGACGCGCCGCCGACCCTGCGCACGGATTCCGATGACGAGGATTAGGCAGGCGCGAACGGAAATTCGGAGAGGTGGCTGAGTGGTTGACAAAATCGCAGGAGCGATTTTGGACAGCCTGGCTGCCCGAAGGGCGGCGGGCAGGACGCCCGCCGTCAACGCGCTCGCGGCGAGCGCCCGGTGGTGTTATTGAACGAAGCGACGCGCTGTAAGAAACGGAAATTCGGAGAGGTGGCTGAGTGGTTGACAAAATCGCAGGAGCGATTTTGGACAGCCTGGCTGCCCGAAGGGCGGCGGGCAGGACGCCCGCCGTCAACGCGCTCGCGGCGAGCGCCCGGTGGTGTTATTGAACGAAGCGACGCGCTGTAAGAAACGGAAATTCGGAGAGGTGGCTGAGTGGTTGAAGGCGCTCGCCTGGAAAGCGAGTGTACGGTAACACCGTACCGGGGGTTCGAATCCCCCCCTCTCCGCCAATTTGGTAATAAAAACAAATAGCTAGATTTTACGCGAACCCCTGCCAGTTCGGGGACGGCGACCCTGATTTCCAGGGGAATAGTTCAGGGAGAGTGCCCTTAGTTCACGGAGTTAAGATCACTGTCCCCGAATTGCGGGTCCCGGTATTGGCGGTCGCATGAATCACGATGAATTTGAAGGCATTGTGCACGAGGCCATCGACCGGCTGCCGCCGTGGGTGCACGAGGCCTGGAACAATCTCGAGGTGCTGGTCGTCGACGAGGCGGACGAGGCGCTGGATCCGGAAGGCCAGGGGCTGCTGGGCCTGTACGTCGGCCTGCCGCTGCCGGACCGTGGCGTCGAGTATGCCGGCGAACTTCCCGACGTCATCTACATTTTCCGCCTTCCGCACCTGGAGCTGGGTCTGCCGCCGGATGAACTCCGATCCGAAATCGTGAAGACCCTGATTCACGAAATCGCCCACTATTTCGGGATAGACGACGACCACCTGGACGAGATCGGCTGGGGATAACAGCGCTAATGCCCCTCGCTGCGCATGGGTTCTTGCCGACCGGCTCTGGCCGCCGGGCGTTCGCCATTGCGCGAGCCGCTCGACTAATCAACCCAAGGACTTGGCAGCGCCGTGCTCCGATCGCACTGTGACCGAGTGAGTCGGCAGATGTGCACTGCGCGAAGGCGGTCAGCGTGCCGGGCTGCGGTCTTACGTCTCCAGCCAGTCGTCGTCGGAGCCGTCGGACAGATCGTCAAAAAGGTACGAGCCGAGATAGCGTTCACCCGTATCGGGCAACATGACGAGCAGCACGGCGCCAGGCGGTGAGTCCGCGGCGACACGCAATGCGGCCGCCACTGTTGCGCCGGCCGAGATTCCGACGAAGATGCCCTCGTGTGCAGCGAGTTGCCGAGCGACTTGCTTGCCTTCCTCGTCGGTGACCGCAACAAGGCGGTCATGCACGGCCGGGTTCAGGACGTCGGGCAGGAAGTCGGGGGTCCAGCCCTGGATCTTGTGAGGCTCCCACTCGCCGCCGCCCAGCAGCGACGCGCCGGCGGGCTCGGCAGCGACGATCTCCAGTTCGGGCCGGGCCAGCTTGAGGACCTCGCCGGCGCCTGTCAGGGTGCCGCCGGTGCCCCAGCCCGTGATCCAGGTGTCCAGCCGCCGGCCGGCGAAATCCTGCAGGATCTCCGGACCGGTCGTCTGCCGGTGCCAGGCGGGATTGGCCGGATTCTCGAACTGGCTGGCGAGAAACCAGCCATGCCGGTCGGCCAGCTCGCGGGCCCTGGTGACCATGCCGGTACCGCGATCGGCGGCCGGCGTCAGGATGACCTTTGCGCCCAACGCACGCATGATCTTGCGGCGCTCGACCGAGAAAGTCTCGACCATCGTGGCAACGAACGGGTAGCCCCGGGCGGCGCATACCATCGCCAGTGCGATACCGGTGTTGCCGGAGGTGGCCTCGATGACTGTCTGGCCGGGCTGCAGAACGCCGCGTCGTTCGGCATCGGTGATGATCGCATAGGCCAGGCGGTCCTTGACCGAACCGAGAGGGTTGAAGGCTTCGACCTTGGCGTAGATCGTCACATGGTCAGGGGCGATACGGTTCAGGCGGACGACCGGCGTGTCGCCGATCGTGTCCAGGATACTGTCGTAAATCACTATAAACTCCTCACTGCGGCCTGTACCGGAACGCCGGTCATGTAGTGCAAGGGCTCGATGGGCGACGGCGCATCGGCGGCCTGGTGCCGCAGGCTGACGACTCGGCCGATAAACGGTGTTGCCGGGGATAAGATGCCGGTCTCGCTGGCGCGGCCGGCGATGTCGGCTACGGTTGCCTCGACGATGCGTTGCGCGGCCCGCGTGCCGTTCTCGACGATCGCAGCGGGCGTTGCCGGGTCGAGCCCGTGCAGCATCAGTCGTGATGTAATCCGCCGCAGCGAACTGACGGCCATGTACACGGCCAGCGTCTGCCCGCTGCGCGCCAGCAGAGTCCAGTCCGGTTCCTCTGACCCGCCCACGATCGCAGTAGCGAACGTGACGCTGCTGCTCAGGCCCCGGTGTGTCAGGGGAAAGCCCGCGGCGGCGGCGCAGCCCGGTGCCGCGGAAATGCCGGGCACGACTTCGCAGGGAATTCCCGCGGCCGCAAGAGCCGCCGCTTCCTCTCCGCCCCGGCCGAAAATTGTCGGGTCGCCGCCCTTGAGCCGGCACACGCGATGCCCCGCCCGGACCAGGTCGACAAGCTGGCGGTTGATCGCCGCCTGCGAGTCGACGCCCCCGCATTGCTTGCCGACCGCAATTCGTTCTGCATCCTTGCGGGCGTAGTCGAGGATGGCCGGCGCAACGAGTGCGTCGTACAGCACCACATCCGCTTGCGACAGCAAACGCTGGCCACGCAGTGTTATCAGCTCGGGATCGCCCGGGCCGGCGCCAACCAGCCATGCTGCGCCCCGGACGGCGCCGGCGGTATCGCCGGCTATTGTCAGGCTGCGGCGAAATCCGCGCACCGCATCCTCGCGGCGTCCCGCCAGCAGGTCATTCGCGACAGGGCCGCTGAAAAGCGACTGCCAATAGCGCCGCCGCTCGGCGAGCGTGGCGAATCGCTGTCGTACCCGCCTGCGCCAGCGGCCCGCCTGTGTGGCTAACTCACCGATACGCGCGGGCAGCCACGCTTCGATCTGCGTCTTGAGTCGTTGAGCAAGGACCGGGGCCGTCCCGCCCGTGCCGATTGCGACAATGACCGGCGAGCGGTCGACGATCGCAGGCACGATAAACGTCGACAGGGCAGGGTTGTCCACGACGTTGCACCACAAGCCGCTTCGCGCGGCGGCGGTCGAGACCGCCTTGTTGATTGCCGGGTCATTGCTGGCCGCGATGACCAGCCTCTGCCCATCAAGTTGTGCCGGACGGAAAGCCGAGTGCACGCGTTGCACCCTCGCGTCCTCCAGGTGGAGAACGCTGTCGGAGAATGTCGGTGCCACCATCGTCAGGTTTGCTCCGGCTCGCAACAGCAGGCGCGCCTTGCGTTCGGCAACGACGCCGCCTCCCACGATCAGGCAATCGGCGCCGTCCAGATCCACGAAAATCGGAAGTTGTTGCACGTGAAGTCCTCAATGCTCGTCGCGAAACATAGCGGCCGGGACGAACGATCGAAAATACCGATTCGGACTGGTGGCATAATTTCCGGGTATACGCGACAGGAGCTTGTCCTGCCGATTGACTTGACCGGCGGTAGATGGTTAATTGCGGCTGACGATGAATATTCATGACCTGATTGCCCGAATCATGTGTTGCTGCCGACCCGCGCAGCGGCATGGCCGTGGCTGCATGTAACTGCCGCGTCACGGAGCACAAACCGAAAGCCGCTCAGCCCAGCAGGGAAGAGCGGCTTTTTTTTGCGCCGGAAGACGCAAGGACGACTCAATGACATTGAAGCAATTGAAGTATCTGCTGGCGGTGGTGGACAATGGCATGAACATCACGGCGGCGGCGGAATCCCTGTATACGAGCCAGCCGGGGATCAGCAAGCAGTTGCGGCAGCTCGAGACGGAAATCGGTGTCCGGCTGTTCTCGCGCAGCGGGCGGGTGCTGACGGGGCTGACACCCGCCGGTATTTCAGTTGTCGACTACGCTCGCAATATTGCGCGCGATGTAACGAACATACACAGCCTGGGACAGGAGCTGTCGCTGCGCGAAAGCGGCCGGCTGGCGATTGCGACGACGCACACACAGGCACGTTACGTGCTGCCGCCCGTACTCAAACAGTTTCACGAGCGCTATCCGAAAGTTGAAATCGAGCTGCACCAGGGCACATCCGAGCAGATTGCGACACTCGTAGCCGACGACAGGATCGACATAGCGATAGCCACCGAGTCGCGGGAGCTGTTTCCAGGCTTGAATCTGTTGCCGTGCTTTCGCTGGGATCGCATTGTATTGGCGCCGAAAACGCATGCGCTGGCAGCCAGCCGGAAATCGCTCACACTCGCGGAACTTGCCGAGCATCCGCTTATCACTTACGTATTCAACTCGGATCGACAATCGTCATTCCTCGCCTCGTTCGGCGAGGCAGGGCTGGAGCCCAGGGTGGTATTCACCGCCAGGGATGCGGATGTAATCAAGACGTACGTACGGATGGGAATGGGCGCAGGCATCATCGCGCCGATGGCGTTGCAGTGCGACGACCTGGAAGACTTGCATGCCATCAATGCCGCCGACCTGTTCCCGCGTGTCACGACATGGCTCGGCGTGCGCCGCGATCGTGTATTTCGTAGTTATATGAAGGATTTTGTCGCGTTGTTCGCACCGGAATGGCCAGCCAGGTCCATAGAGGATGCCGCTACGGCCGAATCGCAAACGACTGTCGACGAAATCGCCGCATCGATACGATTGCCGTTGCGCAATGGCTGCACCGCGGGGCTTGAATCAGTCGCCTGATAAATGGCAGGCGCCGCGGCTACGGTCCGGACAGGTCGATGTCGTGCAGGCCGCATTCGCGCTGTAACCCGAAAAATCGCGTTTCCTCGGATGAAGACACCTCGTGAATCGGCCGGGTCGTGTGACGATCGCCGATGCTGACGTAACCCTGTTGCCAAAGCGGATGATAGGGTAGATCGTGACGCTCGAGATACCGGTGTACGTCGCGATCCGTCCAGTCGGCAATCGGGTGCACTTTCCAGCGGTCGCCGGCCCAACTGACAAGCGGGACGTTTGATCGGCTGTTCGCTTGCGAGCGCCGCAGTCCCGTGAACCAGGTGCTTGCGTCGAGCTCCTGCAATGCCTGCTTCATCGGCGCGACCTTTACCATGTCATTGTAAGCAGCCAGGCCGTCGCTACCCTGCTCCCAGCGGCGTCCGTAGCGTGCTTCCTGCCAGGCCGGGGAGAGCGGCGCGCGATATACCCGCAGATCGAGGTTGAGTTTCGACGTCAATTCGTCCGCAAACCGGTAGGTTTCCGGGAACAGGTAGCCGGTGTCGACCAGGACAATTGGAATGTCCGGTTGCTCCCGTGTCACGAGATGAAGCATTACGGCCGCCTGGGCACCGAAGCTGGAACTCAGGACGGCGCGACCAGGCAGGCTGTCCAGAGCCCAGCGGACCCGTTGGGCGGCCGGCATGTCGGCTAGCCGGCAATTGCAAATCTCGAGTGACCGGCGGCGCGAGGCAGCCTCGTCGAGGAGCGAGTCGGTGCTGCGCCGTCCGGGACATTCACTGATGCCTGGCAGGGCGGTCATGCGGGCGTCACCGCGCCTTCGGTGCGGGCCGTCCGCGCGGCGAAATCGCCGAACGCCTCGCCGTGTTGCCGGCTCTCGGCGTAGCGGGCGAGGCGACGGTCCAGCTCCGCCAGTATTCCGGCCTCGTCCAGGTTCTCGGCGACCATCGTATTGAGGCGGTCACCATTGACACTGCCCCCGAGATGCAAGTTGTACCGTCCGGGTGCCTTGCCCACGAGCGCCACTTCCGCGAGATAAGGACGCGAGCAGCCATTGGGGCATCCGCTGATACGCAGCGACAGCGGAAGATCCTCGAGGCCGTGGCGCGCAAGCAGGCGCTCGACCGCGTTGCTGAAGTCCGGCAGGTAGCGTTCAGCTTCGGCCATCGCCAGGCCGCACGTGGGCAGCGCAACGCAGGCAAGCGCCTGCTGACGGAGCCCGGATGCGGATTGCAGCGTGTCGATACCGTAGTCCGCAAGCTGTCGGTCGATGGCAGAGCGGCCGTCATCGGGCACGCCGGCGACTATCAGGTTCTGGTTGGGCGTCAGGCGAAATTCCCCGGCGTGACTTGATGCGATGGCATTCAGGCCGCTCAACAGGCGCGCTTCGTCGCCGTCGCGAACGCGGCCCTGGGGGACGTGTATCGTCAGGTTCCAGCAGCCGTCCGCGGCCCGCGCCCAGCCGACCGGGTCTCCCCGGTGCGTAAACCGGAATGCGCGCGGAGCGGTTAATGGCGTATCGAGCCGCGTTGCCAGCGCTTCCCGGAACCAGTCGACGCCGCGGTCGTCGATCGTGTATTTCAGGCGCGCATGGCGGCGGTTGCTGCGATCGCCGAAGTCCCGCTGCAGCAGAACCACCTGTTCCGCAACGGCTATGGCCTGGTCCGGAGAACAAAAGCCGATTGCGTCAGCAGCTCGCGGATAAGTCGCTGCATCGCCATGCGTCACGCCCATTCCGCCGCCGACCGTCACGTTGAAGCCGGCCAGCTCTCCGTCTCTTGCTATGGCGATGAACCCCAGGTCCTGTGCGTAGATATCGACGTCGTTGACAGGTGGTATCGCGACCGCGATCTTGAATTTTCGCGGCAGGTAGCTGCTCCCGTAAAGGGGCTCGTGCTCCGGCTCCGCTGCCACGTTTTCACCGTCCAGCCACAGTTCGTGATACGCGCGTGTACGCGGTGTCAGGTGATTGCTGATTGCCTGCGCGACTTGCAGCGCCTGTGTGTGTATGGCCGAGAAATTCGCAAGCGGAGCGCACATGACATTGCGATTGACGTCCCCACAAGCGGCGAGGGTGTCGAGCAGGGTGTCGTTGATACCCCGGATCGTATTGCGCAGGTCGCATTTGATCACGCCGTGAAACTGGATCGCCTGGCGCGTCGTCAGCCGCAGGCTGGCGTCCGCGTAGCGCCGCGCCAGTGCGTCGAGGTCACGCCATTGTGCCGGTGTGACGATACCGCCGGGAATACGGGCCCGGATCATGAATCGCCAGGCCGGTTCCAGTTTTTGCCGGTTGCGCTCGGCCCGCTCGTCCCGGTTGTCCTGCTGGTAAACGCCGTGAAATTTTGAAATCTGCGTGTCGTCCCCGGCCAGGGCGCCCGACACAAGATTCGACAGGCTGGCGGCCAGCGTCCCCCGCAGGAAATTGCTGCGGGCCTTTAGCTTCTCTACGGGTGATTGCTCGCGTGTCATGGAATACCTCAGTAGACGTCGCGCAGATATCGGCCTGAAGCCCGCAGCTCGTCGAGGCGCTCGACTGCCGCTTCGCCGGACAGTCCCGCGTATTGTTCGAGTACGGCCAGGATCGCAGCATGTACGTCGACAGCCATGCACTTCGCGTCGCCGCAAACATAAAGAAAGGCGCCCTGGTCAATCCAGTCAACCAAACGACGTCCCTGCTCCATGATTCGATGCTGTACGTAGATCTTGTCCGCCTGGTCGCGCGAGAATGCAACATCGAGATGTCGCAGGTAGCCTTCCTCGTGGTATTGCAGCCATTCCTGCTGATAAAGAAAGTCGCTGTCGAGATTGCGGTTGCCGAATATCAGCCAGTTAGGACCGCGCTGCCCCAGTTCACGCCGTTGTTCGACAAATGCACGATACGGCGCAACCCCGGTGCCGGCCCCGATCATGACGACAGGTGCATCGGCATCCTCCGGTAGCCTGAACCGCGGATTCTGTTCGATATAGACCGGCACCGAGGACGGTTCGTCTGCGAGGAATCCCGATGCGCTTCCCCAGTGCGCTCGCCCGAATCGCTCGTAATCGAGCACAGTGACGGTAATATGTGCTTCGCCCGGATTGACATTCGGTGCAGACGCGATTGAATAGAGGCGCGGCGGCAGGCGGCGCAGCGCGTCGACCAGGGACTGCTCTGTCCAGTCAACGGGGAATTCGTGCAGGACGTCGACAACCTGCCGGGTCTCGAGATAGTCGCGCAGAAACGCCCGGTCCGACAATTTCTGCGACAATCCGTCTTCCCGTCGTGCGATCGCATCAAGAAACGGGCGGCTCACGGCCGTAATCTCGAGCCGTTCCCCGAGTGCGGCGGCCGCCGCCAGGTCGTCACCATCGAGCGCAACAATGACATCGCCGTCGAGGCCCGCCGCCTCGAGCACCGCGTCAACGATGCGCGGCGGATTCGAGGAGACGACGCCTAGGGAATCGCCGGGCAGATAAGCGAGTCCGGCGCCGTCGATGTCGAGTTCAACGTGGCGAACGTCACGGGACGACCGGCGGCCGGTTATTCGCTGGTTGACGATTACGGGCGCTCGATGCGGCCGCTTGCGGTCAATCGGAGCAGGTGAAGAGACGGCTCGCAATACTGCCTTGCCAGGTGTTTCATCGTCGCAGGCAGCGGCCATTTTCACGGCTTTTTCCACCCAGTGCCCGGCTGCGGCAGTGAAGTCGACGTCGCAATCGACACGTTCGATAATTCGTGTCGCACCGCAGTTGGCAAGCGCCGTATCGAGCTGGCGTCCGGCCTCGCAAAAATCGGCGTAGCTTGAATCGCCGAGTGCAAGCACGCCGTAGCGGAGGTTCGCCAGGGCGGGTGCCGTGTCGCCAAGCCAGACGTCGAAAAAGCCGTCGGTTCCTTCGGGCGGTTCACCGATCCCGTGTGTGGCTACGACGAATAGTGCGTTTCGGGTCCGAGCAAGTTGTCTCGGCTTGCAGCGAGCCAGGTCGACTGTGTCGACTGTCAGGCCATGTGCCTGGCCGGCCGACACGATGTCGCCGGCGATCTTTCGGCTGTTGCCGGTTTCGGTGGCGAAGAAGACGGTCAGCCCTTCCCCGGTTGCTGCTGCCGATGCAGGTGTGTGCGGCGGCGGCTCGCCCTCGAGTCGTGCGAGCCCGGCCAGGTAACCGGACGTCCAGAGGAGCTGCTCGCGGTCAAAGCCGGCGACGGCCTGGTGAAGCTCATCAAGCCCGTCCGCGGACAGCGGCATGGCCTGGACAGGTTGTACTGCAGACGACATCGGCAGCCCTCGACCGTGAATTTGGCAGAGAGGCTACCTGCGCCGTCATCTCAGCTGAACGATAAAGAACTTATGCCGCCATAACCGGGAGCGATACGAGGATTCGCGGCTGTCGCGGGATCAGCTGCGCGCCGCGTCGACGCTCCAGATGCCACTGCCCCTGGCCGAGATGTAGAGGAACACGAAACAGTACAGCGCTGCCAGCTCGCCGCCATTCAGGATCGGCAGGAACGGGCTCGGGCCGTGCGCCATCCAGTAAGCGGCCGCCATGAGACCGCTGCACAGAAAGGCGACTGGCGCGGTGAACAGGCCGATCATGACCAGCACGCCCCCGATCAGTTCGATACTCCCGGCTACCCACGTAATGTAGGCGGGCGGATCGAAATCCGATGGTGGATAACCGAGCAGCTTCTGGCTGCCGTGCCAGAGAAACAGAAAGCCTGTAAAAATGCGCATGAGCGCATAGATATGTTCCTTGTACGGTGTCATGAAGGCCATGGTTATTCTCCTTGTTCCCGGTCGAATGACGCTGCGGGCCTGCTCACATTACACGAACGGCGCCTGCTCGTGTATTCGCCGGCAGGTACCCCACACAAGACTTTCCTTGCCGGATGTCCGCAATTTTTGACCGGTTGTACACCGGCGACAAGCCGCCTTCGGGCCGCACGGCCAGTGCATGCTTGCGCCAGGCGGCGCGCCGGTGTAGAAGGGGAATCGCAACCCTGTGTACCAAAAACAACAATCAGGGGCCTCATCATGAATAACCCGTTCAGGAAAGTTGCTTCGGCGCTGTTGCTCCGCGGCGCACTGTTTTGCATTCTTGGCTTGCTGCTTCTCGCCAGAACTGTGCCGTCCCTGCTTGACGTCGACCGCACTCTCAATCTTCCCGGTGCCCTCATTGGCGCGTTCCTGCTGTCGTTCGGTGTATTCGACGTCGTGCGCGGACTCCAGCGACTAATGCGCATCCGAGCGGAGAAGCTCGATACGATGCCAATCGACTTTGCCTATGTTGCTGGCCATGGAGGCGAAGCGATTCCGCCGCGACTGATGAGTGCCGATGAAAATCCGAACGAGGACGGACAGGCCACGTTGATCGAATGGCTCGCGCGTGTATTTCCCAGGCTGGCGTACCTGCCGCATCCGTATACCGGCACGCTCCATTCCGTGCTGGTTGCGTTCGGCCTGGGCGTTGCGGGCCTAGTGATATACGTGTTGTTGCGGGTGCTGATGGCGGGCCAGCCGCAACTGGGCAGTATTCTCGACTGGTACCTGTGGTTGTACTTCCTGATCGGCTTCGGTTTCTGGGCAGCGGTCGGTCAATTCGGGTTCCGGCGCGCGATACGGTTTGAATCCAACCTGATGCCCGGAAAGCTGGTCACGCTTTTCCTTGTATTACTCGTCGCGGCTATTGCCCTGGCTATCGGCCAGGCACGCGTCGGCACCGAAGTGTCCGCGCCGCCTGACCTGGGTGCTTTACCGGCAATTCTCTGTGCCGGCGCGCTTCTCGTGATGTCAGCCGTGGCTGTCATCGTGTACCTGCGCGGGCAACGGACGCCCGACGAATACGCGGTACACCGCAGCGAGGAATTCTTTACAGTCGGCATGCATCCGACTGACATGATCAACGTCATCAAGTCGGCTACAGGCAAGCTCGGTGGTGGCGCTTACATGCATCTCGGATCATGGAAGCCGACATTCAAGGAGCATACAGCCGTAAATGCCGGTGAATTTGAAGCCGATCTCAATGCTGAATCGTGCATCAAGCTGAATGACAGACCTTCGGGTGGGGTTGTCAGCCTGCTGGGCACAGGGCTCGCGTGGGCGGGGATAATAGTCGTTGCGTTGGCCGGTGTCCTGCTTTGGGGCACTGCGGGTGACGGCTGGAATACGACGCTTGCAGGTGTGATGTCCCTGCGTGTCCCCATTGCATTGTCGATATTCGGTACGCTGTTGTACCGATTGGGGATTATTCCCGTTGCGGAACTCGAGTGGACATCGGTCCTGACATCGTGCCGCATCGAGGGGACTTTCCAGACGCAGGGCGGCATGGCGCTGATGAATGCGGGCGGAAATTTATTGAAGGGCTCCGTTTTGACCAGTGCCACCGTCCAGCCCCGTTGTGCCTATCTGACAAGCGTGGGATACCTGCAGCCTGGCCTCGCTCGCAATCGCGTCGTTCGGCTTATCGACCGGGTTGAACCCGCCCCGCATGTAGCCAATGACCTGCTGGCAGCGATTCGAACCCAGGCGTCACAAATGCTCCTGGCCGGAGCTTCAAGCGCGCCGGACGCCGGGTCGATGCCGGAGCTGCCGGACCCGGCGGCTGCTGCCGACGGCCCGCCGGCGACCGACGGTAACGAGCCCGCGCACTGACGCGTGCCGTCTTCGGGATGCCCCGGAGTCAGCTGTCCCGGAGACAGACCACGGTACACGGCGGCAGCGTCAGTCGGCGCCCGTCGAAGGTCGCCGGCTTGTCCATGTTTGGCGAATAAAAATTGTCGAGACGGCGATTGCTTGCGGGCAGCGGCAACGTGAATTCGATCTCGTCGTTGCTGCTGTTGAACAGCAGCGCCGTAGCGCGCGGTGAATTCTCGACCGTATCGGGTGGCAGGGTCACGAGTGCGCACAATGCGCGCAGCGAGGCCCAGTCGTCGTCTGCGAGGGGCCTGCCGTCAGGCGCCAGCCAGTCGAAGCGGGGTAGCGCCCCGGGGTCCGCCGACCGGTTGTGAATGTAGCGATTCGCGCGGATGTGCGGTAGCGCCTTGCGCAGCCGGATCAATGACCTGACGGCATTCGTGAATTCGGGATCTCGCTCCAGCCCGCCCCAGTCCGTCCAGCCCAGTTCGTTGTCCTGCGCATAGGCATTGTTGTTGCCGAGCTGGGGGTTGCCGAATTCGTCGCCGGCCAGCAGCAATGGCGTACCTTGTGACCAGAGCAGGCTGGCCAGAAGGTTGAGTCGCTGGCGGCGGCGCATTTCGAGAATATGCCGGTCATCGGTCTCACCCTCCGTACCGTAATTGGCACTGTAGTTGTGCGCATGGCCGTCACGATTGTCCTCACCGTTTGCCTCGTTGTGCCGGTGTTCGTAGCTCACGGTATCGACCAGCGTGAAGCCGTCGTGCGCCGTGACCAGGTTGATGCTTGCCGACGGTGCTCGGCCGCCGGATTCGAAGAAATCTGCGGAGCCGTGGAGTCGACGCGCGAATTCGCCTGCCGATCCGTGATCGCCTCGCCAGAATCGCCGGGCCGAATCGCGAAAGCGGTCGTTCCACTCGGCCCAGTGAGCCGGAAACTCGCCCAGGTGATAGCCGCGCGGATCCCATGGCTCGGCTATCAGCTTGCGCGAGCCCAGAACCGGGTCATTGGTCACGCGTCGCAACAATGGGTGCCGACCGTCGAATGTGTCCCCGGATCGCGCCAACGCCGGCGCCAGATCGAAGCGAAACCCATCCACTCCCATCGTTGTCGCCCAGTACCGCAGGCTGTCCAGGACGAGGTCCTGGGCGCGCGGATGGTCGACATTCAGGGTGTTGCCCGTCCCCGTATCGTTCAGGTACTCGCCGGGGTTCTCGGGCGCCAGCCGATAATATGCGGCGTTGTCGAGGCCGCGAAAATTCAGCGTCGGCCCCAGCGCGTCGGTTTCCGCCGTGTGGTTGTAAACGACATCCAGGACGACCTCGAGTCCGGCGTCGTGAATCGCTTGCACCATTTCTCGAAACTCGACACGCGGGTCGCCCGCTGCATATCGCCGGGTCGGCACAAAAAAGCTGACCGGGTTATAACCCCACAGGTTCCGCAGGTTCCGGCGTACCAGGAACTCCTCGTCCAAGAACTCCTGGATCGGCATCAGCTCGACTGCCGTGACGCCAAGGGCTTTCAGGTAATCGAGTACGGCGCCGTTCGCCATCCCGCGAAATCGTCCCCGATCCGCCTCGGAGAGCGCCGGGTGGCGCATTGTGTAGCCACGTACATTGGCTTCGTAAAAAATCGTTTCCTGCCAGGGCACGGGTCGTGCCGGCAATACGGGCCGGCTGTCTTCGACGACCACGCTGCGCGGAATCCAGCACGCGCTGTCAGCCGTGTTTCGTTGCCACCCTGCGGCATCCGGCGCGTAATCGAACAGCGAGTCGTGCCATGCCAGGCTGCCGGCCAACGCACGCGCGTACGGGTCGACCAGGAGCTTGTGCGGATTGCACCGCTGGCCCCGATCCGGCGCGTACGGGCCATGAACCCGGTAGCCGTAGTGGGCGCCGGGCGGACATCCGGGCAGGTAGCCGTGCCAGACACCATCGCGCGAATCCGGCAGGGGCAGGCGTCGCGTCTCGCGACCGTCGGCATCGAACAGGCAGAGTTCGACACACTCGGCCACCGACGAGTAGACGGCGAAGTTGGTGCCGTCGGCATCCGTTGTCGCGCCCATGGGCGCCGGCTGGCCTGCCTCCATCATTTCGCAGCAGGTTCGATTGCCTGCAGCCGCCAGATCTCCTCGTTGTAGTCACGGATCGTGCGGTCGGTTGAAAAGTACCCGGAAGCCGCGGTATTGAGAATACTCATACGCGTCCACCGCTCTTCATCCAGGAAGGCTTCACCGGCAAGCCGCTGCGCCTCGACGTAGCTGCGAAAGTCGGCCGCCGTCATCCACGGATCGGCCGGCTCCATGATGGAACGCACGATATCGTCCATGATGCCGGGCTCGAACCGGTTGAAATGGCCGCTTCCGAGCAGCTCGATGACACGCGCGAAGTCCGCGTCATCGCGGACGATTGTCGCCGGGTCATAGTCGGCGCGCCGTTCGCGAATTTGATCTACCGTAAGCCCGAAACGGAAGAAGTTATCATGACCGACGGCT
The DNA here is from genome assembly GCA_034522415.1 of Woeseiaceae bacterium. Lineage (GTDB taxonomy): Bacteria > Pseudomonadota > Gammaproteobacteria > Steroidobacterales > Woeseiaceae > Woeseia. The sequence goes on along the minus strand of JAXHLH010000003.1, from coordinate 537,183 downwards.
TCGAGAATCTCCACGTTGGCACCATCCAGCGTACCTATGGTCAACGCGCCGTTCATCATGAGCTTCATGTTGCCGGTGCCGGATGCTTCCTTGCCTGCAGTGGAAATTTGCTCCGACAGGTCGGAAGCCGGGCAAATGATCTCCATCGCGGTCACGTTGTAGTCGGGAAAGAATACCAGTCGCAGACGTTCCTTCATCTGTGGATCCGAATTGATCACCTGGGCGACATTATTGATGCACTTGACGATGTTTTTGGCCATGACGTAGCCGGGTGCCGCCTTGCCGCCGATAATGACTGCTCGCGCCGGCAATGCGTCGCCATCGCCCCGCTGTATGCGGTCATACAGGTGAATGACATGCAGCAGATTCAGCAACTGGCGTTTGTACTCATGAATTCGCTTGACCTGTACGTCGAAAAGCATCTTCGTGTTCACGCAGATTCCGGTGCGCAGCCGGATTTCTTCCGCGAGCCGCGATTTATTATGCAAGCGCACGGCGCGCCAGTCCTTGCGAAATGCCGCATCCTCGGCAAGCTCCCGCAATCTGCCGAGCTCATCGAGGTTGGTTATCCAGGCGTCCCCGATACGGGTCGTAATCAGGTCGGCCAGCCCGGGATTGCAGGAGACAAGCCAGCGCCGCTGCGTAACGCCATTCGTCTTGTTGTTGAACTTCGTGGGCGACAGCGCCGCGAAGTCTCGGAACAGCCCGTCTCTCAACAATCTGGAATGCAGCGCAGCAACGCCGTTTACTGAATAACTGCCGACAAGTGCCAGGTACGCCATCCGTACCATCGGGACGCTGCCTTCCTCTATCAATGACATCCTTTCCAGTCGTTCATTGTCGCCGGGCCAGCGTTGGCTGACTGAAGACAGAAAACGGGCGTTTATCTCGTAAATGATATCCATGATGCGGGGTAGCAAACGACGTACAAGGTCGACCGGCCATTTCTCCAGTGCTTCCGGCAACAGTGTATGGTTGGTATAGGCCATTACATTGCGGGTGATTTGCCACGCCGGTTCCCATGCAAGTCCATGCCGGTCGAGAAGAAGGCGCATCAGTTCCGGAATGGCGATGGCCGGGTGTGTGTCGTTCAGCTGGTAACAATTCAGTTCAGCGAACCGGTCGAAGTTTTCGCCATGACGTTCAATCCAGGACCGCAGCGAATCCTGCAGGCTGGCCGATGCCAGGAAATACTGCTGGCGAAGCCGGAGTTCCTTGCCGCATTCGGTGGCGTCGTTCGGATACAGCACCATGGTAATGTTTTCGGCCGCGTTCTTTGCAGCTACTGCGTCGGCATAGCTGCCCGCATTGAACTCCTCCAGGTCGAACTCATCCGTCGCGGCGGCGGACCAGAGTCGTAGCGTATTGACGATTTCGTTGCGATAACCCGGGACAGGCACATCGAACGGAATTGCCAGAACGTCATGGCCTTCCGCCCATTCATGCCGCAGGTTGCCGTCGCGGTCCCGGATGGTGACGCTGTGCCCGCCAAAGCAGACTCGCTGAGCGTATTCGACCCGCTCGATTTCCCAGGGAAACCCTTCCCGGAGCCACGAATCAGGCTCCTCCTTTTGGTGGCCATTCTGAATGCGCTGATGAAACATGCCGTACCGATAACGAAGACCGTAGCCGGTGACGGGCAGAGCCAAAGTCGCACAGCTGTCCAGAAAGCAGGCGGCCAACCGGCCGAGTCCGCCATTGCCGAGACCCGCATCGTATTCCTGCTCAAAGATGTCCTCCAGTTCCATCCCGATCCGGTGCAGAGCCTCGCTGGTCTGGGCAGTGATGCCGAGGTTGAGCAGGGCGTTGCGCAGTAGCCGCCCCATCAGGAATTCCAGCGACAGGTAGTGCGTTCGACGCGAGTCGTTCATGGCGATGCGTGTTTGACTCCAGCGTTCCATCAATCGGTCACGGGCCGCCAGGACGACGGCCTGGTAAAGGAATGGCGAGTCGGCCTGTATCGTGTGGCGCCCGAGCATGCGACCGAAATAGTGAATCACGTCCGCGAGGATGGCGTCCGCCGTCAGTGGCAGCGCCGGTGCTTGCAGCAACTCGATTTCCGCGGGCTTCGCGGTATCGCGTGGACGGGCAGTCATGCGGTCACTCCGATCGGATTTGCGAATCCGGTGCAAGTATAAGGCTTGCCAGCGGCGGCAACGTCAGGGCAAGCGAGGCGGGCTGCCCGTGGGCCGGCGCCGTCTCTGCGACGACGTAACCGATATTGCCGCTGTCGCTGCCCCCGTAATAGCGGGCATCGGTATTGATCATCTCGCGGTAGACGCCTTTCCCGGGCACGCCGATCCGGTAATCATAGCGGACGACGGGCGTGAAGTTCGTGACACAAACCACGTGATTGCCGGCTGTATCGTGGCGCAGCCAGGACAGTACGCTATGTTCGGAATCCTGCCAGTTGATCCATTCGAAGCCGCGCGGCTCGAAGTCCAGTTCGAACAGCGCCCGCGTTGTGCGATAGATTCGATTCAGGTCTCGAACAAGCAGCTGGATTCCCCGATGGAGCGGCTGTTCCAGCAGATCCCAGTCCAGCGCCCGGTCGTGATTCCATTCCCGCCGTTGTGCAATGTCACCCCCCATGAACAGGAGCTTCTTGCCGGGGTGGCAGAACATGCTGGCAAGATAGGCGCGTAGATTGGCAAAGCGCTGCCACTCGTCACCCGGCATCTTCCCCAGCAACGAACCCTTGCCGTGTACGACCTCGTCGTGCGACAGGGGCAGGACAAAATTCTCGTTAAACGCGTAGACCAGGCCGAATGTCATCTTGTCATGGTGGTAACGGCGATTGACCGGGTCCTCCCGCATGTATGCGAGTGAATCGTTCATCCAGCCCATGTTCCACTTGAATGTAAAGCCCAGTCCGCCCTTCGACGTCGATCGCGTTACGCCGCGCCAGGCCGTGCTTTCCTCCGCGTGGGTGGCTGCCCCGCGTGCGTGCACTTGCATGTTGAGCAGGCGCAGGAAGTCGACAGCTTCCAGGTTCTCATTGCCGCCATGCACGTTGGGTAGCCATTCGCCGTCTTTGCGTGAGTAGTCCAGGTACAACATCGAGGCGACCGCATCCACGCGCAAGCCATCGACATGAAACTCGTCAATCCAGAACAGTGCGCTGCCCAGCAGGTAGTTGACGACCTCGCGGCGACCGTAATTGAAAACCAGCGTTCCCCAGTCCGCGTGCTCGCCGCGCCGCGGATCCTCATGTTCGTAGAGGGCAGTGCCGTCGAAACGGCGGAGGCCGTGTTCGTCCTTCGGAAAGTGGGCGGCGACCCAGTCGACAATCACACCGATTCCGGCGCGGTGACACTTGTCGATCAGGTAACGCAGATCGTCGGGGTTGCCAAAGCGCTGCGTTGCAGCGTACAGGCCGATTGGCTGGTAACCCCATGATCCGTCGAACGGGTGTTCGGTCACAGGCAGCAGTTCGACGTGCGTGTAGCCCATGTCGACGACGTATCTGGTCAGTTCGTCGGCCAGTTCCCGGTAGGTCAGCGGCCGATGATTCCTTGCGTCGTTGCGGCGCCACGAGCCGGCGTGCACCTCGTAGATGCTGGCGGGTTCGTCGAGTCGTGGCGCAAGCGGCCTGCGCTTCATCCAGGCGGCGTCCTGCCAGCGGTAGCGACTGCAGTACACGATGGCAGCATTGCCGGGCGGCGGCTCCAGGTACTGGGCATAGGGGTCTGTCTTCAAAGGCAGCACTCGACCCAGGTTGTCGAGCAACTCGTACTTGTAACGGCTGCCTGCGGCAATGTCCGGAACGAAAAGTTCCCATATGCCATTGGCCGGATGGAGTCGCATGGAGTGCCGGCGTCCGTCCCAGTCGTTGAAGTCACCGACGACACTCACGCGAGACGCGTTCGGTGCCCACACCGCGAAGCGGGTGCCTGCGATACCCTTGAGTGTTGCGAGGTGTGCGCCCAGCGTCTCGTAGATGCGCTGGTGGGTCCCCTCACCCAGCAGGTACAGGTCGACGGCGCCGAGCGCCGAGGGAAGCCGGTAGGCGTCTTCGCAATCAATGGATCGATCGTCAAGGTAGTGAATGCGCAGGCGATAATGCCGCAGCCGTGCTGGCATGACGGCTGTGAACAGGCCGCCGTCGTGCATCCGGCGCATGCGCGCAACGGGCCGGCCCCGGGCATCAAGGAGTGTCACGCCGTGAGCCTGCGGTTGCAGGGTCCGGACGATGCGCCGTTTGCCTGCCCGATGCGGGCCGAGAATCGAAAACGGATCGTGGTGTCGACCTGCGGCGAGGGCGGCGAAAGCATCCGCATGGCGTTGTGCGTCATTCTCGAGTTCAGACATACAGTTGTTTGATGTACTGTTTTGCCGCATTAGGCCAGTCAAATCGCTGTGATGTGGCTGCGTTGACCATAGCCTGCCAGCGTTCAGGCTGCTCGTTGCGCAGGGCCAGTGCACGATCTACCGCAGAGACGAAGGCCGTTGCCTGTGCTGTTGGACCGTCGCCGCCAAATGTGAAGCCACTGACGTTGTTCGCCACCGTATCATTCAGGCCGCCGACAGCGTGTACGATACAAGGCTGACCGCTGCGCATCGCCAGCAACTGGCTGATGCCGCATGGCTCGAAGGTGCTGGGCATCAGGAACAGGTCACCGCCGATGTAGAGTAACTCCGCACAAGGCTCCGAGTAGCCACACAAGAACACGAAGTTCGCGTGACGCGCCGCGATATCCGTCAGCTGCGCGGCGAAAGGCTCCTCGCCCGAGCCGAGCAGGATCACGATTCCGTCACCGCCAAGGCGTTTCAGGATCGCTTCCAGTGCCGGAGTGCCGTTTGCGTCCGGCTGCAGAAACAAACCGACCTTCTGTGCCGTCAGCCGGCCGACGCTTGTCAGTACATGGCGCGGGCGCCGGCGTCCGCAAGCGTCGAGGCGCTGCCGGGCTGTTGCATGCGATTCCGTCCCCGCTCCCGCTTGCTGCCAGTCGTCGATGCAATCGGTCAGTGCGGCGACGAAACGTCGCCATCCAGGTCGCCTCGCACGCACGCGTGGGTAGACAGTTCCGTTCAGGATTCCGGTGAGGCGATTTGCCGAAGCGGCCGCCTGCAGATCGTGTTCGAGGCCTTCGCCGCCGTGAAAGCCACGTTGCGGATCGTCGGGTTGCCGGATTTCAGTCGCGTACGTGGGCGAGACAGTGCTGATGCGCTCGACCAGTCGAATAGCCGCAGCCACAGGGTTTATGCAGTCGGTATAGCGCGGATCGACCACTGTGTCGTAGTCATAGTCGAGTTGCGGAAACCATGCCGCGAGCGACGACGGATCGCCCTCCAGCGGGCGAATGCCCTGGTAGGCGAGATTGTGTATCGTAAATACGGTGGTCACGCTGGCCAGCTCACGCAAGCCCGGATCGTAGCGCCGCAGCAGCGCGTAAAGCGCCGCATGCCAGTCATGCAGGTGCACGACGTCGGGCAATGGACGGGTGCCGGCCGCCAGCCGGGCGGCAGCCGCGGCAAACAATGCGAATTTGTTCGCATCGGTGGCGAACGGTTGCTCGGGAGGGTCGTTGCAGTAGATGAAGCCGGGCCCCAGCGGCGCCAGCGCGGGGTGCTCGATGAGCCGGTGCCGGACCCCATCCGTGGAGCCGGGTACGTCAAGTACCTGAATGGCCAGCGACTCGCCGCGGAAGCGGACATCGAGGGTTCCGGCCGCCGTCGCGCCGGAGTTCTGTCCGAGATAGCCGTAACCCGGCGTCACGACCGTCACGTGCCAGCCGAGCGCGGCAAGGGCGACCGGCAGGTCGCGAACGACGTCGCCCACGCCCCCCACCTTGCCCCCGGGTAGTGCGCCGTTCTCGGCGGCGACGAACATGACAGACCGTTTGCTGATGGCCGGCGATCCGGTTAACGCGTGAAGTGCAGCTGCTGGCCCAGCATGTCCGGTGTTACCAGCGTGATTCCGGATTCGGTCACGCGAAACCCGCGCTGCCGGTCTTCTTCGGGATCTTCACCGATGACGGTACCGGGCGCTATGACGGCTCCGCGATCGATGATGGCTTTGCGGATACGGCTGCCCCCGCCGATGTCGACATCCGGCAGCACGATGGAGTCCGTGACCTTGCTGTAGGAGTGCAGGCGGCAATTGGAAAACAGCAGCGACCTGTTAACGAGTGCACCCGACACGACGCAGCCGCCCGACACCATTGACTGTACTGCCGTGCCTCGGCGGTCGTGCTCGTCAAAGACGAATTTAGCGGGTGGCGCCTGTTCCTGGTATGTGATGATGGGCCAGGTCTTGTCGTACATATTGAGGAGCGGTGTCACGGAGACTAGCTCCATATTGGTCTCCCAGTACGCGTCCAGCGTGCCAACGTCACGCCAGTAGGCCTGTTCGTTCGTTTCGGGATCGCGAAACGGAAATGCATAGACGTTGTAGTTGTCAATGATGGACGGAATGATATTGCGGCCGAAGTCATGCTGGCTGTCGGCGGAATCCGCATCCTTGATGACTTGCTCGTAGAGGAAGCGCGTGTTGAAAATGTAATTGCCCATCGAAGCAAGGCAGCGCTCCGGATTGTCGGGAAGCGGGTCCGGCTCCGCCGGTTTTTCGGTGAACTTGACGACGCGGCCCGATTCATCGACCGTCATGACTCCCAGCGCATTCGCTGCCTCGGCGAGCGGGACTTCGAGACAGCTCACTGTCATGTCCGCGCCGGATTCTTCGTGCGCGGCGAGCAACAGGCCGTAGTCCATTTTGTAGACATGGTCGCCGGCCAGTATCAGCACGAGCCTGGGGTCGTGGGTTCGAATAATGTCGAGGTTCTGGAACACGGCATCCGCCGTTCCGCGATACCACTCGCCGCCGACACGCTGCGATGCAGGCAGAATCTCGACGAACTCGCGTTCGCCCGCGCCGGCCTGGAACCAGGACCAGCCGTGAACCAGGTGGCGGATCAGGGAATGTGCCTTGTACTGGGTCAGTACGCCGATCCGCCGCAGGCCGGAGTTCAGGCAGTTGGACAGCGGAAAATCGATGATTCGAAATTTGCCGCCGAAATAGAGAGCCGGCTTGGCTCGCCAGCTTGTGAGCTCGTGCAAGCGCGATCCCTGCCCGCCGGCCAGGATAAGCGCAAGCGTTTGGCGGGTCAGTCGGCTGACAAATCGGGCATCGTCGACACTGTAGTCGGGTTTTTTCATCGACTGCTGGGCATGAACTGTCTCCGGAAACGGCTTGGATTTCACGAGCCGGCACTCGGGAACTGCCGCCCGGAAGCGGCGACGATCCCGACTGTATTGTCGCAGAATTCCCTGTCCAGTTGGATGTCGCGGATTCGCCAGCGCCAGTTGCCGGTTGCCGTGCCTGGCGTGTTGAATCGTGCGTTGGAGCCCAGCCCGAGATAGTCCTGTGCCGGTGCAATTGCCACGGTGGCGGGCGACGCCAGGGCAGCGCGGATCATGTCGTGGTGAATCGTCTCGGGTTGCCCGCCGGTCAACGCCAGCGCAGCCTGTTGCGTATGCCGCATTTCCGCAGTCGGGCCGCGATCGCCCGGGCCGCCTTCGAACCAGCCGCGTACCGTCTGGTTGTCATGGGTGTGCCGTATAGCAGACCGAGTTGATGGCAATGTCCGACAGTGTGAAATCGGGGTCTGCGACGTCGAATTGCAGCACTCGCATGCCCGGCAGGCCATGACGCTCGCGCAGAGCGCGCACTGCCGGTGTAATGACGCCCAGGTCCTCGGCGACGATCGGCAGTTCGCCCAGGGCCGCACGCAACGAATCGAACAGGGCATCGCCGGGTCCCGGCTCCCATGTACCGTGCCGCGCGCTTGTGGCATCGGCGGGGACGGCCCAGTAGGACTCGAAGCCGCGAAAATGGTCGATTCGCACGATATCGGCGTGTTGCGTCGCGGCCCGCAGTCGCTCGATCCACCAGCGAAAGCCGTCACTGGCCTGCCGGGTCCAGTCGTAGAGGGGATTGCCCAGAGCTGGCCGTCGGCGGCAAAGTAGTCCGGCGGCACGCCGGCTACGCGCAACGGCCGGCCGCTGCCGTCCAGCTCCAGGAGTTCCCGGTTTGCCCAGGCATCGGCGCTGTCGCGGCGAGATACATCGGCAAGTCACCAAAGAGCACCACGCCACGGTCCCGCGCGTGCCGGCGCAGTTGTTGCCATTGCTGGTAAAACAGGAACTGGAGAATCTTGATGCGCTCGATACGGTCGCCGGTGCCGTCCTGCAGCGCCCGCAACGCCGCGGGCTCGCGTTCGGCCAGGGCCTGGTGGCCAGTCGGTCCAGGGCCGCTGGTCATGATCGGATTTGGCGACGCGATACAACGCGTAGTCGTGCAGCCACGACGCATCGTTGGCCTGCAGGAACGCGTCAAAGCCGAGCCGCAGCTCCCGGTCGGCGTTCTGCACGAAGCGTTCGGCGGCGGCCGCCAGTAGCTGCTGTTTCCGGGGAATCAGCCGTGCAAAGTCGACCTGCCCCGCAGGCAAAGCCGTTAGTGCCGCTGCGGCGTCCGGATCGAGCAAACGTCGCTCTGCCAGGTCGTGGATGTCGATCAGCATTTCGTTGCCGGCGAACGTCGACAGCAGCTGGTAGGGCGAATCGCCGTAACCCGTGGGCCCGACAGGCAGAAATTGCCACACGGCGAGGCCCGCATCGCACAGCCGATCCACGAACCAGCGGGCGTGCAGGCCGATTTCGCCGATGCCGCAGGGGCCGGGCAGGGCCGACACGTGCAAACCGATTCCGGCCACGTTGTCGGGCAGACAGGTTTTCCGCAAGTGGGTATCCATCAGTGGGCCGGTGATCCAGACGGCCAGAGGATACGTTGGACGCGGCGAAGGCGATAGCTGCGCCGTTTCGGTCTGTACGCCCATAGCCGCTACAATCACGCCCCATGTTGCAATTCAACGGACTCTCCCTGCGGCGCGGAACGCGCCTGCTGCTCGAAAACGTCACCCTGCAGGTGCACCCGGGGCAGAAGGCGGGCGTCACCGGAGCGAACGGCAGCGGCAAGTCCAGCCTGTTCTCGCTGATCCTGGGCGAGTTGACACCGGACAGCGGCTCGCTGGCGGTGCCTCAGGACTGGGTCATTGCACACGTCGCGCAGGAGACACCGCACGGCACCCGGTCGGCACGCGACTTTGTCCTCGACGGCGACGCCGGGCTGCGACGACTCGAACGTGATATCGCGAACACGGACGGTGCCGTGGACGGCGAACGCCTTGCGATGCTGCACGCCGACTTCGAGACGATCGACGGCTACAGCGCACCGGCGCGTGCCGGGCAGCTGCTGCATGGCCTGGGGTTCTCGCCTGGTGACGAAGACCAGGCCGATCGATGCGTTCTCGGGTGGCTGGCGCGTACGGCTGAACCTCGCGCGCGCGCTGATGAGCCGGTCCTCGCTGCTGTTGCTGGACGAACCGACCAACCATCTCGATCTCGATGCCGTCATCTGGCTCGAAGGCTGGCTGCGCCGCTACCCCGGAACACTGCTGCTCATTTCCCACGATCGGGATTTTCTCGACAGCGTCGTGGGGCATATCGTGCATCTCGAACACACGACCGCGACTCTGTACCGGGGCAACTATTCGGCATTCGAGAAGGTGCGTGCTGAACGGCTGGCATTGCAGCAGGCGCAATACGACAAGCAGCAGAAGGAGATTGCCCATGTGCGCGCATTCGTCGATCGATTCCGTGCGAAGGCGAGCAAGGCCCGCCAGGCGCAGAGCAGGCTGAAGGCCCTGCAACGGATGGAGACTATAGCCGCAGCACACGTCGACTCCCCGTTTCGATTCGAGTTGCTGCCGCCCGAGCGCAATCCGCGACCGCTGTTGCGTCTCGACGGCGTTGCGGCAGGCTACGACAGGATCACGGTGCTCGAAGACGTTTGCCTGACCCTGCAGCCCGGTGACCGTGTCGGACTCCTCGGGCCGAACGGTGCCGGCAAGTCGACATTGATCCGGCTTCTGGCCGGTTCCATGGCGCCAATTGGCGGCGAAGTCGCGGTAGCTCGTGACCTGCGCGTCGGTTACTTTGCACAGCACCAGCTCGAGCAACTCGATCCGGAACAAAGCGCGCTGGCGCATCTACAGCGGCTGGACCCGGCCGCCCGCGAAGGCGACCTGCGCGGCTGGCTGGGCGGATTCGGGTTTTCGGGCGACATCGTGTTCATGCCGACCGCTCCGTTTTCCGGTGGCGAAAAGTCCCGGCTGGCGCTCGCGCTTATCGTCTATCAGCGACCCAACCTGTTGCTGCTCGACGAGCCCACCAACCACCTCGATCTCGAAATGCGCCAGGCACTTGCCGGCGCATTGCAGTCTTTCAGCGGCGCAATGGTCATCGTGTCGCACGATCGGCATCTTTTGCGTGTGGCTACCGATGAACTGTTGCTGGTTCACGATGGCCGGGTGGCCGCCTTCGAAGGCAGCCTCGACGACTACCCGGCCTGGCTAACGTCGCGGGATCGCGATCGCGCGCCGCAAATCGCGGCGCCCGGCGGTACGCCCCGTGGGGTTTCTCGCAAGGCACAGAAGCAACAGGAAGCCGAGAAACGCCGCTTGCTCGCCCCGTTGCGAAAGCGTATGCAGAGTTGTGAGCGTGAAATGGAACAGCTCGCGGCGGAGCAATCAAGTCTTGATTCCCGCCTGGCCGACAGGTCACTGTACGAGTCGGCCAACAAGGCACAGCTGCAGGCGCTGCTTGCGGAACAGGCGGATAATTCGCGCCAGCTGGCGGATGCGGAAACGCGCTGGCTGGCGGCGTGTGATGAACTGGAAAGGACTGCCGACGAATGAGCAACTCGATTCATGATCTGCTTCGAGACGTCTTCGGCTACGATGCGTTTCGCGGTGATCAGCAAGCCGTCATCGAGGCGGCAATGGCGGGGCGCGATGCCATGGTCGTCATGCCCACCGGGGGCGGCAAGTCGCTGTGCTACCAGATTCCGGCGCTGGCCAGGCCCGGTACGGCACTCGTCATCTCGCCGCTGATCGCGCTGATGCAGGACCAGGTGACGGCGCTGCAGGAAGCGGGCGTAGCCGCGGCTTTCCTGAATTCCTCGCAGGCGCCGGCCGAACGCCTGGAAGTCGAACGAAGCCTGCGAGAGGGGACGCTGCGACTCCTGTACCTGGCACCCGAGCGGCTGGCCAACGAGCAGACCCGCGATCTATTGCGTGCCGCGACGCTGTCGTTGATCGCAATAGACGAGGCGCATTGCGTTTCGCAGTGGGGCCACGACTTCCGCCAGGAGTACCTGGCACTGGACCAGCTGGCGGCATTGTTCCCCGGCGTACCACGAATGGCATTGACCGCGACGGCAACACGCAAGACACGTGACGAAATCGTGGCGCGGTTGGCGCTGGACGAGCCGGCAATTTTCGTCAGCCCGTTCGACCGGCCGAACATTCGATACCTGGTGCAGCCGAAGACAGACGCAAGGCGCCAGCTGCTCAAGTTCCTGCGCGGACACCCGGGCGAAGCCGGCATCATCTATTGCCTGTCACGGCGCAAGACCGAAAGTACCGCGGAATGGCTGGTGGGGCAGGGGTATGCGGCATTGCCGTACCATGCCGGCCTGCCCTCGAAAACACGCCACGAACACCAGCGACGCTTCCTGCGCGAGGACGGTGTCATCATTGTCGCCACGATTGCCTTTGGCATGGGCATCGACAAGCCGGACGTGCGATTCGTGGTGCACCTCGACCTGCCGAAGAGCATCGAGTCCTACTACCAGGAAACGGGCAGGGCGGGTCGCGACGGCGAGCCTGCCGATGCCTGGATGGTGTACGGGCTGCAGGACGTCGTCCGGTTGCGGCAAATGCTGGATACGTCCGATGCGCACGACACGTTCAAGCGCCACGAACGCGTCAAACTCGATGCGCTGCTCGGCTGGTGCGAGGTAACCGGTTGCCGGCGCCGACCGCTGCTGGAGTATTTCGGTGACCATCTCGAGAATGATTGTGGCAATTGCGACGGTTGCCTGACCCCCGCCGATACCTGGGACGCTACCGAGGCGGCGCAAAAACTGTTGTCTGCCGTCTACCGGACCGGCCAGCGTTTCGGTGTCGTGCATGTCATCGACGTATTGCGGGGCGCGCATACCGGCAAGGTAGCGCAGCACGGCCACGACGAGCTCCAGGTCTTCGGCATTGGTGCGGACACGCCGGTTGCAACCTGGCGCTCTGTCGCAAGGCAGCTCATCGTCCGCGGTTACCTGCGCGCGGACGTAGATCGGTACGGTGCGCTGGTGCTGAACGAAAAGTGTCGCGGCATCCTGCGCAGCGAGGAGCAGGTAATGCTGCGCACGGATCCGGAGCGTCCGGTGGGTGGACGCAAGGCGATGCCGGCCAGCACGCCTGTCCCGGATGAGGATCGCGATCTCTGGGAGGCGTTGCGGACCTGCCGGCAGGTGCTTGCAAGCCGGCACGACGTGCCGCCGTACGTTATCTTCCACGACCGCACGCTGCGGGAAATGCTGGTTGAGCGCCCGCAGAACGACGCGGAAATGCTGGCGATCAATGGCGTCGGCCGCACGAAACTGGAGCGGTTCGGTGCCGAGTTCCTGGCGGTATTGCGGTCGTCGGAGGCATCGTGCCAGTGACGCCCGGCCAGCGTGGTTGTTTCGTTCGACGGGCTGCTAGCCCGGACATCTCACCGATTCGCGGGATTCCCGGGCAGCAATTTGTTCGCACAAGGGATTTTCCGATCGAGCGGAATACCCGTGTGTATTTCCGAGTGAGAAAATCGCTTGTGCGGACAAAGGGCAAGCGAGAAACCGTGCAATCGGTGAGATGTTCGGGCTAGAGTCCACACAGCCTTTCGGCTGCATCCTCGAGTGTTGCATCGTCCTTGGCAAAGCAGAAGCGAAGTTGTCGTTCCCGTGGGGGCGCCTCGCAAAAGACCGAAACCGGTATCGATGCCACGCCGGTTTCAATGGTGAGGCGTCGCGCGTCGTCCACATCGTGTTCGTCGGAGATGGCCGAGTAGTCGAGCACCTGGAAAAACGTGCCTTGCGCGGGCGTCAGGCGAAAGCGCGATTGTTCCAGCAGGTTACCAAAACCGGTCGCGCTTCGCGGCGTAGAAGTCGGCAAGACTGGCATGAAAGTCGGGCGCTTCCTGCATAAAGTCTGCAAGGGCCCACTGGATGGGCGTAACGACCGCGAAACACGTGAACTGGTGCACGCGGCGGAATTCCGTCGTCAGCTCGGGTGGCGCGATGCAATAGCCGACCTTCCAGCCGGTCGCATGGTACGTCTTGCCGAATGAGGACACGACAATGCTGCGTTGCCAGAGTTCGTCGTGTGTCAGCAGGCTGTGATGTTGCCGGCCGTCGAACACGATATGTTCATAGACTTCGTCGGACAGCAGGCACGTTTCCGTGTCGCGCAGGGCGTCAGCCAGTAACTGCAGGTCGTCTTCTTCGATGATCGCGCCGCTGGGGTTGTGAGGGAAGTTGACGATGACGAGCCGTGTACGGGCATTGAGGGCGTCACGCAGCCGATCGAAGTCGATGTGCGGTGCCGGCCGCTCGCTGCTCGTTACCAGCGGCAATCGACGCGTGCGGCCGCCGGCAAGCCTGACGGCCGGGGCGTAGGAGTCGTAGGCGGGATCGAATATGATCACTTCGTCCCCGGGCCGCACCAGCGCCTGGATGCTGCTGAAGAGCCCCTCGGTGGCGCCGGTACAGACCGTTACCTCGGTCTCGGCGTCGACCGTCCTGCCGTAAAGCCGGGCGACCTTGTCGGCGATCGCGGCACGCAATGACCCGACGCCGGGTAACGGCGCGTACTGGTTTGCGCCGTGGCGCAGGTGGTACTCGATACGCGCAAGCAGGCGCTCGTCCGGCTCAAAGCCCGGAAATCCCTGTGACAGGTTGATGGCGCCGTGGTCGGCAGCAAGCTGCGACATGACGGCGAAAATGGTGGTGCCGACGTCCGGCAGCTTGCTCTCGATAGCGGGAATCGGCCGGTCCTCAGGCGGAGTCCGGGACGGACCAGCCGTCCGGCATTGGACCCTGGTCCATGATGACTTCGCGGTGGCCGCTCCATGTCTGGCGTATTGCCTCGCTCGTGCCGATGCCGGCGGCCCGCGGGTCGCCACAGGGGCCGAACCAGTGGTTTTGCGGCGCGCCGGTGGTGCGCGCGCGCATGCCGCAGTAAGTCGTGCCGTTGACGGTCGCACCCAGGACCCGGTTCTGAAAGTCCACGTCGGCACTGACGACAGCGGCGGTCAGGTGCTGTGAAATGCGCTCCAGCACGCCGAGCACGGTCGGCAGGTCGTTATTGCCGTAGGTCACGACCACCTGGAACGGTCCGAACAGCTCGGTTGTCACGAGTTCGAAATGTTCGCCGGCGAGTGCGTCCAGCGGGACCTCCACCGCCGTCGGTTGCAGCGTACCGTAGCATGCGGGAATCCGGTGGCCCTCCAGCGGCTTGCCGCCGAACAGCACGCGAGCGCCCGGCAGGCCCGCGACGGCGGCGACGTGTTCCTGCATCCGGGCCGTCGTCCAGCTCAGGACGGGTCCGACGGTCAGGTTGTCCAGCGAACGCCGCGCAGCCAGTGATTCGAGCTTTGGCAGCAAGGCCTCGCGCCAGTTCTCATGCAGGAAGCGATATGCTTTGCGCGGAGCAGTTCTGGCCCGTGGCGTTGTACGCATCCTGGTCGGATTGCCAGCGACATAGTCGGCCCATTCAGGGCGGTACTCCGGGCCGAGTATCTTCCAGTCGAAGCCGGCATCCTCCAGGCGCACGCGGCCGTTCATCACCGAAGAAATGCGCTCGGCAACCGTGCTCGAACCGGTGAACTGCACCATGCGCAGCATATCCTTCGCGTCGGCGACCAGCTCGCCCATGCGGGAGCCCCGGCAGTGGATCAGGTCGAGATCGGATGCCGGCAACCCGCAGTGGATCAGCATGCGTACGAATTGTTCGAAGACCGCGCTGATTTTGGAATCCGTCTTGACCAGCGGCCGGTTGCCCATGAACAGGCAGCCCATTACCTGCAGCGCCGGAATCTCGAGCGGGAAATTGAAGGGTGCAATGACCGCGACCGGTCCGAACGGCCAGCGATAGCCGCGTGATTCCTGCCCCGCATGATCGCCGGGGTTGGAAAAGCCGCGTGCCAGGAAGCGCACGCCGTCGCCCGCGAAATTTTCGAGGAAAACGCGAGTGATCAGCACCTCGCCGAGGCACTGGTTCCAGCTCTTTGGAATGACGCGCTGAATCAGGCGGCAAAAATAGTCCTGCACTTCCTGTTGTGCCAGCAGCGCGGCGGCCCGGGCCGCCACCTGGCCCAGCATTACGTACCGGTCCGGACGGTAGAACGGGTTGTGGCAAGCCGGTCTACGGGCAGTTTTGCAAGCCGTCCAGGAATGCGCCGAAGTCGCGCGTGTCGGGTACGTTCAGGAACAGTTCGCCGTTCAGCGGGTCGACGATATCGTCGCGCGTCGACTCCGCATCCCGCCATTCGCCGCCGACGAGATTCTGTACCCGCCCGGGCGCCTGGCCGGTCATTCCGGCGAAGGGATCCAGCGTTGCAAACTGCGGCATGTCGGGCATCGGGTTCTCCTGGGCGCGGTGGCATCTGCCGGCGCGGGACGCAGAGGATAGCAATCCGGGCAGACCCGGGCCATGCCGTCGCCGGGAACCGGGTGCATTGTAACCGGGGCGCCGGGAGGGGATAATCGCGCCCGGTCCGCGCCGGCTACCCCGCGACGGCCAGCCGTAAACCCCGTCAGGCCCGGAAGGGAGCAGCGGCAGCGGTGACGCCGGGTGCCGGGGAGCGGCTGGCGCGGGCCACTTTCCGCGCTGCCGTCCGGCCGCCAAATTCGGCTTGTTACGCCCGCCCCATTGGTTACACTGCTGCGTTCGGCAGGCACCCCCACGTCACCGGCTCCAGACTGGCACACGCATGAGTTATCTCGTACTTGCCCGCAAGTGGCGACCGAAGAATTTCGACGACACGGTCGGGCAGACACACGTCCTTCGCGCCCTCAGGAACGCCCTGGAGGCCGAACGCCTGCACCATGCCTATTTGTTCGCCGGCACGCGCGGGGTCGGCAAAACGACGATCGCGCGCGTACTCGCCAAGTGCCTGAATTGCGAAAAAGGCCTGACCGCCGAACCGTGCGGGCAGTGCAGCGCGTGCGTGGAAATTGACGAGGGCCGCTTTGTCGACCTGATCGAGGTCGACGCGGCGTCGAAGACCAAGGTCGATGACACGCGCGACCTGCTCGACAATGTCCAGTACGCACCGGCCCGCGGCCGCTACAAGGTATACCTCATTGACGAGGTACACATGCTGTCCCGGAGTTCCTTCAACGCCCTGCTGAAGACGCTGGAAGAGCCGCCGCCGCACGTCAAATTCCTGCTTGCGACCACCGATCCGCAAAAGCTGCCGGTTACGGTGCTGTCGCGTTGCCTGCAGTTCAACCTGAAGCGGCTGACCCCGGCGCTCATCCGGGACCGGCTGGAGTTTATCTGCGAGGCGGAAGCCGTCGATTGCGACCGCGAATCGCTCGCGTTGATTGCGCGAGCGGCCGACGGCAGCCTGCGCGACGCGTTGAGCCTCCTGGACCAGGCAATTGCCTATTGCGGGGGCAACGTGGACGCCGGGGCGGTCGCGGCGATGCTGGGTACGATCGAGCGCGAGCACGTCATCCGGCTGCTCGGCCTGCTGGCCGAGGACGATGCCCCCGGAGTCCTGCAGGCGATTGACGAAATCGACGAGCAGTTTCCGGACTACGCCCGTTTGCTGGACGACCTGGCGCGCATGCTGCAGCGAATCGCCGTATTCCAGGTCGTGGGGGCGAGCGACGCGGGCGAGGATCTCGACGAGACAGCGCTGGCGGACTTCGCCGCGCGACTGGCACCGGAAGACGTCCAGCTCTTCTACCAGATTGCCATCATCGGGCGCCGCGACCTGCAGCTGGCCCCCGATCCCCGCAGCGGGGCGGAGATGACGCTGCTGCGCATGCTGGCATTTCGTCCGGGGGATGCCCGGCCCGCCGGTGGCGGCCGCGGTGAAACCGCCCGCCCCGGGGCCCGGCGCGCGCCGGGTGGCAAGGCGCAGCCGGCGCGGTCTGCGGCCGCCGGGCCGAGCGGCTGCCGCGCCCGTCGCAGCCGGTATCCGCCTGGCGCGAGCCGGACTGGCCGGCACTGCTGGAGACGCTGGGCCTGACCGGCACGGTGAGGCTGCTCGCGAGCAATTGCGCCTACGTGCGTCGCGACGGGAACGTCGTGCGGTTGTCCCTGGACCAGCGTTCCGAATCACTGCTGACCCGGAGGCGCCAGGACGCGCTCGCGGAGGCGCTCAGTGGCCATTTTGGCGAAACGTTGCGCGTGGACATCGAGGTCGGTGAACAAACCGAAGAGACGCCGCTGCAGGCAGAGGCGCGCGCCGCCGACGAGAAGCTGGCGGCCGCGAGGGAGTCCCTGGAAGCAGATCCGAACGTGCAGGCGTTGCAGGACATGTTCGGGGCAACCCTGAATGCGGATTCGATCGAAATAGTCAACGGAAATAACCCGGCAAGGCAGGAGCATTGAATGAAAGGCGGAATCGGCCAGCTCATGAAGCAGGCGCAGAAGATGCAGGAGGAAATGCAGAAGGCGCAGGAGGAGATGAGCCGCGTCACCGTGACCGGTGAATCCGGCGGGGGCATGGTGCGGGTTACTATGACCTGCCGCCACGAAGTCAAGACCATTGAAATCGATGAATCTCTGTACGGCGAAGACCGGGAAATGCTCGAAGACCTGCTGGTCGCGGCATGCAACGATGCCGTTCGGCGCGTGGAGTCGACGGTGCAGGAAAAATTCTCCGGTATGGCGTCCGGGATGCAATTGCCGCCCGGAATGAAGTTGCCATTCTAGCGAGACTTGCCGAATGTCGTATTCACCCTTGCTGGTGCGCCTCATTGACGCCCTGTGCTGCATGCCCGGCGTCGGCCGGAAATCGGCGCAACGCATTGCGTTTCACCTGCTCGAGCGGGATCGTGACGGCGCCACGACGCTGGCAACGGCCCTGACCGAAGCCAGCGCGGGTATCGGTCACTGTCGGCGGTGCCGCATGTTCACGGAAGGCGATACGTGCAGCATCTGTTCGGCAGACGGCCGCGACCAGGGGCTGCTGTGTGTTGTCGAGTCGCCGGCCGATGTCATGGCGATCGAGGATGCCACCGGCTATCGTGGGCTGTATTTCGTGTTGATGGGACACCTGTCGCCACTCGACGGCATCGGTCCGGAGGAGCTCGGTGCGCCGGCTCTCGAGCAACTGCTCGGCGAACGCAAGACGACGGAGATGATCATAGCGACCAACCCGACAGTCGAGGGCGATGCTACCGCGCATTTTCTCAGTGGCCTGGCGAACCAGTACGGCATACAGGCCAGTCGCATTGCACACGGCGTGCCGCTGGGGGGCGAATTGGAGTACGTGGACGGCGGCACGCTCTGCACATGCTTTTCGGCCGCCGTGCGGTCGAGTGACTTCGAAAGCAAGCTCTGGAGCCAATCATGACGGAATCCGATTGCCTGTTTTGCCGTATTATAAACGGAGATCAGGAAGCCGAAATCGTTTACGAAAACGACACCCTGGTTGCGTTTCGCGATATCAATCCGCAGGCGCCCACGCATATCCTGATCATTCCGAGAAAGCACGTCGCGACAATCAACGAACTGAGCGATGAGGACGTTACGGACATCGGTGCGTTGTTTCTTGCGGCCCGGGATATCGCCGTCAGGGAGGATATCGACGAGCGCGGCTATCGCGTCACGATGAACTGCAACGAAGGTGCGGGCCAGAGCGTGTTTCACGTTCATTTGCACCTGCTGGGCGGACGCAACTTCGATTGGCCGCCCGGGTAACGACTCCTCGCAAAGAGGCCGTCAGTATCGGCGGCGTTCCCGCTGTTCGGTCATGATCATCATGCGCTTGTAGCTTTCGTAGCGCCGCGCGCTGATCGAGTGTTTGTCGAGGGCAGCCAGCACAGCGCAATCTGGTTCGCGCCGATGGCGACAATTGGCGAAACGGCAGTCCTGGCCCAGCCGGTGGATTTCGCGAAAACCGGTTTCCACGTCAGCCGGATCGTCGATCGCAGGCGCATAATCTCGCACACCCGGTGAATCGACGACCCAGCCACCGTCCGGCAGGGGCACCATGATCGTATTGACCGTCGTATGGCGCCCTTCGCCACGCGTACCCGATACGTCCGCCGTCCGCTGGTCAGAGGTTGTCAATACGTTGATCAGGCTGGACTTGCCGACGCCCGACTGGCCGGCAATGATGGCGGTGTGGTTGCGCAGTTCACCACGGACGGAATCGAGTCCAAGGCCTGAATGCGCGCTGCAGACCAGCGTCGGGTAGTCAAGACTGCGGTAAACGTCGAGCTCGGCCGCGTGCGCGGCATCCGGTTCGCCACGATCCGCTTTGTTGTAAACGACAATGGCGTCGATGCCCATTTGCTCCGCGGCACAAAGGTAACGGTCGACGATGAACCAGTCGGGCCGTGGTACCGGTGCGCAGACTGCGGCCAGCAGGTCGAGATTTGCTGCAAGAATTTCGGTTCTGCCGCGCAGATTGGGCCGAGTCAGCTCGTTGCGGCGTTTACCGATTCGGGTAACGAGCCATTCCGGTTCGTTGACAAGGGGATGCGCCGTGACGACATCACCGCAGACCGGCTGCAGTTCCCGACCCTTTATGCGTGCGTCGACAAGCGTCCCGTCCTCGAGGCGCAGCTGCATGCGCCGGCCGTAGGCTGCCGTCACGATGGCAGTATGGCGGTCGGTCGTGCTCATGGCGAGATACGGAGAAGAGGTAGTCTGGACATGTCGGGAAGTATGCCGTTCGCAACGCGAGCTTGCAGCAGCAATCTGCCGCGACATCCTGCTGGTATGCACCGCTGCCCGCATGCGAAACTCCGCCCGGACGAACAACCGCCTGAGTGAGACGACCATGCCCGATATTGCGCCGGGAGCCGAGAGCGACAACCTGATATGGATCGACCTGGAAATGACAGGACTCGATACCATGAGCGACAGCATCATAGAGATTGCGACCATCGTGACCGATCGTCACCTCACAGAAATTGCCGAGGGGCCGGCCCTGGTGATCGGGCAGCCGCGATCCGTGATGGATACCATGGATGAGTGGAACACGAGGCATCACGG
The DNA here is from genome assembly GCA_034522415.1 of Woeseiaceae bacterium. Classification (GTDB taxonomy): domain Bacteria; phylum Pseudomonadota; class Gammaproteobacteria; order Steroidobacterales; family Woeseiaceae; genus Woeseia. The sequence goes on along the minus strand of JAXHLH010000003.1, from coordinate 517,063 downwards.
CGAGTCCGGGCTGACCGAGCGTGTTCTGCAGAGTAACGTCACGACGGCGGATGCGGAGCAGGCGACGATTGCGTTCCTGTCGCAGTACGTGATGCAGGGTGCCTCGCCGATGTGCGGCAACAGCATTTGCCAGGACCGCCGTTTCCTCGCACGCGAGATGCCTCGACTCGAGGCGTATTTTCACTATCGCAACCTGGACGTCAGCTCGCTCAAGATACTCGCTCATCTCTGGGCACCGAATGTCGCCGCCGGCTTCACGAAGCAGTCAAGCCACAGGGCTCTGGAAGATATTCGCGACTCCATTGCGGAGCTCAAGTGGTACCGGACTTCGCTGTTCGATCAGGATACCCTCGGAGACGTCACATGAGCGCGCTGCCCGATGCACCGGCAACGGCTCGCAATAAAGAACCGATCCTGGCGGTGCTGGAGGAGGAATTGAAGGGATGTACGTCTGTGCTGGAAATCGGTTCGGGCACCGGCCAGCACGCCGTCTATTTCGCCGGCAAGCTGCCACATCTTGACTGGTGTGCGAGCGACCGTCCGGCTAACCATGACGACATCACGGCCTGGCTCGAGTCGTCGCCCCGGGAGAATCTGCGCGGGCCTTTGGCGCTCGACGTGCTGCGGGACAGCGATCCGCAAGGCCGCTTCGACGCCGTGTTTTCCGCGAATACGGCGCACATCATGGACATGCCGGCCGTCGACGCGATGTTCGCACTGGTCGGCCGGCTGCTGCCGGCCGGAGCCCCTTTCTGCCTCTATGGCCCGTTTCGTATCGACGGCGCATTCACCAGCGACAGCAATGCAGATTTCTTGACCGGTCGTTGCGTACCCGCAACGCGGCCATGGGCATCCGGGACCTGGAGCAACTGGACCGGCTGGCTGCGACGGCGGGACTGGAACGGACTGCCCTTGTTGCCTTGCCGGCCAATAATTTTGTCGCCGTGTGGCGCAAATCAGCGACAGCTGCGGGCTGATGCGCCTTGGCGTACACTCGCGGGCGCCGTCTAACGTTGCAGGCCGGCCCTGCTCCGCAAGGACGCTCGACGACACCGAACTTGGGCGATAAGGTTCAGAAATGATCAACAAGCAATTTCTGTCGGTGCTGGCAACTGCCATGCTGCTGGCGGCCCGTATCGTAACGGCCGAACCAGCCTGGGTCAGCGACCAGTTCGAAGTGATGCTGCGTACCGGGCCGAGTACCAACAATGCAATCCAGCTGATGGTCGGCAGCGGCATGCGGCTCGAGGTACTGGAACAGGATTCGCAGAGCGGCTACTCGCGGGTACGCACGCCCGGCGGAACCGAAGGGTGGGTACTGACGCGCTACCTGATGAACGAGCCGGCGGCTCGCCAGCAATTGCAGCAGCTGACCAGCCAGCTGACCAACGCCAGAAGACGCGGGCAGCGACCTGTCGTCCCAGTTGCAGGCTGTCCGCAACGAGTACCAGCGTGCTACCGATCGCATCGCAACGCTGGAACAGGAAAAATCGTCCTTGCAGGCGGAGCTCGACGAGATCCGGCGGACGTCTGCCGACGTCCTTGCAATCAACAACCAGAACGAGCGACTGCAACGCCAGCTAACGGACGCGGAGATCCGGGCCGACACGCTGGAACAGGAGAATAACGAGCTCGCCAGCCAGCGCAACCGCAACTGGTTCCTGGCAGGCGCCTCGGTCCTGTTCGCGGGCATGTTGCTGGGAATCTGGATACCGCGCATCCGCTGGCAGCGCCGGTCGCGATACGAGCGGTTCTAGCAGCCCGGATCATTCATGAACGATTTCGCTTCGGTGGTTAGCGAAGGCGCGCCCGGGGAGGGTTTTTCAGGGACGCTGCAAGTACGTCCCTGTACGCTCCGGGCTCGACATCCTGTCTCGCACGGCCCTGAAAAGCCCTACCCCGGGGCACACCTCCGCTTTCGAGTCCGTGCCCGTTCATGAATGATCCGGGCTGCTAGAACCGCTCGAGACATGCCGGACGTGCTGCCGGGTCAGACCGTTTCGCCGGCGAGAAACATCCACGTTTCGATCACGCTGTCCGGATTGAGCGACATGCTCTCGATGCCCTGGTCCAGCAGCCAGCGGGCGAGATCGGGATGGTCCGAGGGGCCCTGGCCGCAGATACCGACGTACTTGCCTCGTTCCCGGCACGCCCTGATCGTCATTTCGAGCAATGCCTTGACGGCCTCGTCACGCTCGTCGAACACGTCGGCAATCAGCGCTGAATCGCGATCGAGGCCCAGCGTCAGCTGCGTCATGTCGTTGGAGCCGATCGACATCCCGTCGAAATGGTCGAGGTACTGGTCAGCGAGCAGGGCATTCGGTCGGCAGTTCCGACATCATTATGATCCGCAGCCCGCGCTCGCCGCTCTTGAGCCCGTTCTGCTCCAGCAAGTCGACGACCTGCCTGCCCTGGTTGACCGTACGCACAAAGGGAATCATGACCTGCACATTGTCGAGACCCATATCATTGCGCACCTTGCGAATGGCCTCACATTCCATGTCGAAACATGGCCGAAACATCTCGGAGACGTAGCGCGCCGCGCCGCGGAATCCAAGCATCGGATTCTCTTCCTCCGGCTCGTATTGTCTTCCGCCAATCAGGTTGGCGTATTCGTTCGACTTGAAGTCGGACATGCGGACGATAACGGGTTCCGGCGCGAATGCAGCGGCAATCGTGCTGATCCCTTCCGCGAGCTTGTCGACGTAGAACCGGACAGGATCCGGGTACCCGGCAATCTGGCAGTCGATGGCAGCGCGTGTTTCCGCGTCCAGCGATTCATAGTCGAGCAGGGCATTGGGGTGTACGCCGATCATGCGATTAATGATGAACTCGAGTCGGGCAAGTCCGACGCCATGGTTCGGAATCGAGGCGAAATCAAACGCACGGTCGGGATTCCCGACATTCATCATGATCTTGACCGGAATATCCGGGAGCGCGTCGAGCCGAATTTCCTGCTCCTCGAAGTCGAGCAGGCCGTCATAGACGTAGCCTTCGTCACCTTCCGCGCAGCTGACCGTTACCGGCGTATTGTCCTTGATCGCGTGGGTCGCATCGCCGCATCCGACGACCGCCGGAATGCCGAGTTCACGGGCGATAATTGCGGCATGGCACGTGCGGCCACCGCGATTCGTTACGATCGCCGCGGCGCGCTTCATCACCGGTTCCCAGTCCGGATCTGTCATGTCCGAGACGAGGACGTCGCCTGGCTGGATCCGGTTCATTTCGCTGACGTCGCGAATTACGCGCGCGGTACCGGAGCCGATCCGCTGGCCAATGCTGCGCCCGGTACTGACAATGACCGACTTGCTTTTCAGCGTGTAACGCTGGATGGACTGCCCCGTCCGGCTTTGCACGGTTTCCGGCCTTGCCTGGAGGATATAAAGCTTGCCGTCATCGCCATCCTTGCCCCATTCGATGTCCATGGGACGACCGTAATGCTGCTCGATCGTGACAGCCATGCGGGCGAGCTCTGCGATATCATCGTCATTCAGCGAGAAACGCTGGCTATCTGCCTCGTCGACATCCACGGTTGCCACCGGTCTTGCCAGGCTGCGGATCCGCGCTGTAGACCATCTTGATGGCCTTGGACCCCAGGTTCTTGCGCAGAATGGCATGGTGATTGTTCTTCAGGGCGGGTTTGTAGACATAGAATTCGTCGGGATTGACGGCACCCTGGACGACAGTTTCGCCGAGCCCCCACGAAGACGTGATGAACACGGCGTCACGAAATCCCGATTCGGTATCCAGCGTAAACATTACGCCCGCCGAGCCGATGTCGCTCCGCACCATGTACTGGACGCCGACGGACAGCGCAACGACATCGTGATCGAATCCCTGGTGTACTCGATACGCAATGGCTCGGTCGTTGTAAAGCGATGCGTATACCTGGTGGATGGCGCTGAACAAGTGTTGCTTGCCGCGAACGTTGAGGAACGTCTCCTGCTGGCCGGCAAACGATGCGTCAGGCAGGTCCTCGGCGGTTGCCGAAGAGCGTACGGCAACGGCAATGTCCCGGCCACCGGACATCTCATCCCAGGCCGCCTCGATTTGCCGGGTCAGTTCATTCGGCAACGGCTCGTCGATAATCCAGCCGCGAATGGTTTTGCCTGCTGCCGCGAGTGCGGCGAGGTCGTCGATGTCCAGCTCCCGAAGGAGGCTCGAAATCCGCACATCGAGCTCGTTGGTCCTGAGGAAGTCCCGGTATGCTGCGGCGGTCGTTGCGAAGCCGCCGGGAACCGTGACGCCGACGTCCCGCAGGTTGCCTATCATTTCCCCCAGTGACGCATTCTTGCCGCCAACTTCGTCAACCTGCTGCATGCCAAGCCTATCCAGCTTGATTACATAAGGGTTCAAACCAATCTCCCTTGTGTTACTTCCGAGGACGTGGACAATCGGTGTCTGGCACAGGCAAGCCGCGCTCCGCGCGACGACGGATCATCGGGACTGACTAACTATGGGTGAACGAGCTGTATTCTTTCTGTCGGACCAGACCGGCGTCACCGCGGAAACTCTCGGTCACAGCTTGTTGACGCAGTTCGACGGGCAGAATTTTCGGCAAGTGACTTTGCCATTTATCGATACGGTTGACAAGGCGCGCGAAGCGGTCCGCAAGATCAACCGTGCTGCGGACAACGGAGCACCCAGCCCGATCGTCTTTTCGACCCTCGTGCAGGACGAGTTCCGGGCCATCGTCAAGGAGTCTGACGGCCTGCATCTGGACATATTTGACGTGTTTCTCGAACCGCTGGAACACGAGTTACAGCAGAAATCCACGCAAACCGCAGGTCGCGCGCACGGCATGAGCGATATCGAGTCGTATATGAAGCGCATTGAGGCGACCAATTTCGCCCTGGCCAATGATGACGGGGGCATTTCCAGGAACTACGAGCGGGCGGATGTGATTCTCGTCGGCGTGTCTCGTTCTGGCAAGACGCCGACATGTCTCTACCTTGCCCTGCAATACGGTGTCTACGCCGCCAACTTTCCATTGACTGACGAGGAGTTCGACCGGGGAGAGTTGCCTGAGATACTTCTGAAGCAGAAGCAGAAGCTGTTCGGCCTCACAATTGCACCGACACGGCTGCGGCAGATACGCAAGGAGCGCCGTCCACTGGGCAAGTATTCATCGGCGCAGCAGGTTGGGTACGAGGTGCGGGAAGCCGAAAGAATTTTCAAGCGACACGGAATTCCGTACGTCGATACGACGGAATTCTCGATCGAGGAAATTGCGAGTCGAATTTGTCGATGGTACCGGAGTCGAACGTCGCGTACGACCGTGATCGATACATCGCTTTTTGCGTGAATTTACGCCGGTTCGGTTCCCGGCCAGCGCGGTCGCCTGTGCTATATTGACGGCATGTACCTTGAGCACCAGATCGTACCGCAGGCACCGGCCAGGCCCCGCAGCTTTGTCGGGCTCATCGCGCTCTACGAGAGTAATTTCCTGCGGCTGCAGCGCCTGATTCCCGAGATCGAACGGCTCGATGGTTACTATCGATCCGGCGTAGTGGGCGATTGCGATCTGCACCTCGAGATTCTCGATCGGAGCCGGTACACGATCACTCTGTCTTTGACCTATTTCTTCTTTGACGGAACACGGCGAGTCGCGGATCCGGATCTCCACGTGAGGATGTACCTGGATGGTGGTCTGGCCGAGGCGATGAGTCTCCGCGGGCGCCACCGGCACATCGAACTGCGTCGGCTCGTTCGTGAGTACCGGTGCGAGCTGGATGCGCGCTGGCAGCGCAACATGGTCCTGAATAAATGGCTGGACTACCTGATTGAGAAGGGTCACCTGGTTCTCGAGCGCTGACCTTCACCAGGTGCTGCGGCCGCGCCGCTGGCCCGCAAGCCTGCTCGCTTCCTTGCCAAAATGAGCGGTTGATCAAGGATAACCGCATGCCCAGTGGTCATGATTGGGCCGTTGGCGCCACCGGGCGGGCTTCCGGGCGGCAGTATTATGTCAAAAGGAGCAGGCGTTGGCCGTACTCGCTGGAATCTTCGGCGGTAACACGGAAGAGCATTCGCAGGACAGCGAAAAGCTCCTGCACCTGTATTGGAATCGTGCTGAACTCAAGAAAGAGTTCGCGGGATTGCGCAAGGAGCAGTATCGCCTCCGTGACCAGGTCAAACAGCAGGAAGGTGCGACCGCACGGTTACAGCAGAAGCTCGACTACCTGGAACACTTGCTGATCGACCCGGAGTGGGCGAGGAACGTCGTGGCGTTCTACCAGCTGCGAGCGCTGGCTCAGCGATGCGAACGCAAGCTTGCAAAGTTCGCCGAGCAACTGAAGCAGCAACGCGAGCAGAAACAGCACAACAAGCTGCTGGTGCAATGGAATGACGAGCGGACGCACGAAAGCCGTCTTGTGCTACAGGAGATTGCGGGCCTGCAGGAACAGATTCTGCAGCTCGAGGATCGCCTGAATGCCGAGCGGAATCGCCTGGTGGCGATGAGCGGCTTCCTCAAGATATTTCGACGCCGGTCCGTGGCTGCGATTCTCGAGTCCGTTGAGCAGGAGATCGAGACGGCACGGGTGCAGGAACTGGAGTGGACGGACAAGCTGGAGCAAATCAAAAATCGCAAGCCGCCGGAGAATCGGGGGCTGGACATTCCGACGAAACGATCGATCAACTTCATGATCATTGCGTACGCCCAGCAGTTGTACCTGCATTTCGGGGACAGCGATTTCGCGGCTCTCGCGAAAGAAGCGAATGACAAGAGTGTCGGCGCCGTCAGGTATGGCAGCGCAAACGATTGTGAACACCTCTTGTCACGGGTTCAGCGGCGCGTTGAACGCATGGAACGAGCCAGCAACTCGGCCGCGGACCTGCAAAACCGTGCCCAGCTCATCGGGAAAAAGGCCGTATTTCGCCAGGACGACGAAGCAGTACCCGTGGCGACCAGCGTGTCAACCGTATTCGAGTTTGACAGCAAGGGCGGGATAAGCGAGTCGAAAGCCGACCTGCTCGGCCGAGAGCTCTGGGGCCTGGCAAAATACCTTAGCCGCTAGCAGCCTGTTCGGACTTGGGAGGAACGCAGCCCGTTCCGGAATCAAAAAAGCCCCGGCCCTGCGCCGGGGCTCGAGCGTGTCGTCGCGGGTGCCGTCAGATGTCGGTGCGATACATCTGCCGCTGGAACCGGGGCATGAAGTGGCTGGCTGCCTCGCCGCCGTCCGCGGCTTCGAACATTGACGGCGGGACTTTGACGACCGGTGCGCTGCTGGCAGGCGCGGCGCTTGCCGAAGCCTGGTTCGCAGACGCAGGCTCTCTGTCGTCGTCATCGTCCGGCAGGGCAGCATTGAATATCTCACGCATGATGGCGGCAACCCGCGGTGCCAGCAACAGGACCGGGGCAATTGTTTCAGTGCCGAACAGTTGCGCCTTGAGAGGTCCGTCCAGGGCCGCCACGTCCTCGGGTTTCAGGTGATCCGCGTCGTCAAGGGGCAATTCCGAATCCGGCACTTCGAGGCTGCGCAGGTCGCTTGCCAGCCGGTCGCAGTCGATGAATGAATCACTTGCGGCACGGGCAGTCTGCGACAGCGCGGCCCCCAGCAACAGCAGGGAGGCCAGCAGGGCGATGCGTAAGGTGGCCACAGGCAGCGCCTGCGCAAGGCGGACTCGGTATTTCATGACGACCTCCGGCGGGGACGCGTGTCCCGATCGGTGTTATAGCCGAGTATAACAGCGGAAGCGGAGGGTGCAAGCGTTGCGCCCGGGCCGCCGCCGGCGCGGCTACTGGCGATTTTGCGCCGTTTGCGCGGGGCGTGAGCCGACCTCGCGCAGGTGCGCGAGGTCGGTGACGATTCCCGCGGCCTGGTCCAGTTGCACATCCGGCGCCTCGAGTTCCTCCAGTTCCTCGACCGTGGCGATCGGCTCCATGCCCTGGGCGGCCCGGCGCGCATTCTCGCGTTCCAGGCGGCGCTGGCGGTTCTCCTCGCGCTCGGCCCGGCGCGCCTCGAGATTCAACGACACCGTTTTCTGATCCCGGGCTTTCTGGACATCCTCGATGCCGGCCGTGTAGTACCGGTAATCGGGATCGTCCTTGCTGCGGTCCAGGTAATTGGCGGTCAGCGAGGAAATCGTGTTTTCGAGCGGGTCGCCGGCCCGGAAATTCGTCGTGCGGATCGTGTCCCACGGCAATGCCGTATCACGAACGCTCTCGCCGATGACCTCGGTATCGATGGGCGACGGCAGCTCGATATCCGGATGAACGCCGCGATGCTGCGTGCTTTTGCCGGTTACGCGGTAGTACTTGCCGATCGTCAACGTAAGCTGGCCCAGCCCTTCATCGTCCTGGCGCCGGACATACTGGTCCAGTGAATAGAGATTCTGCACGGTACCCTTGCCGAACGTCTGTTGTCCGATTATCACGCCACGCCGGTAGTCCTGGATAGCGGCCGCGAAAATCTCCGACGCGGACGCGCTGAAGCGGTTGACCAGGACCGCCAGTGGCCCGTTGTACGCGACACGAGGCACCGGGTCCGGATCATCGAGGCGGCTGATGCGGCCGTTCGAATTGCGCAATTGCACGACCGGCCCGTTGTCGATAAACAGGCCGGACAATGCCGTCGCTTCGGTCAGGTGACCGCCGCCATTGTTGCGGAGATCGATCACGAGCCCGTCGATGCCCTTTTCCTCGAGTTCGGCAATGAGCCGCTTGACATCTTTTGTCGTGCTCGTGTAGTCCTTGTCGCCGTTGCTGAGGGCCTGGTAGTCACGATAGAAACTGGGAACTTCGATGACGCCGATGGACCACTCCCGGCCATCGCGCGGTACCGTGATGATGTCGCTTTTTGCAGCTTGCTCCTCCAGCTTGACCTGGTCGCGGGTCAGGGCCAGTTCCCTTTCCGGTGTCCCGGGCAGTGCGCCGGCCGGCAGCACCTGCAGGCGGACAACCGTGTTCTACCGGACCGCGGATCAACTGCACGACATCGTCCAGCCGCCAGCCGATGACGTCCACCAGTTCGCCGTCTTCGCCCTGGCCGACAGCCGTAATGCGATCTTTCGGCTGCAACTCACCGTCAACGGCCGCCGGTCCGCCCGGGATGATATTGATGACCATGACGTAGTCATCCTCGATCTGCAGCGATGCGCCGATGCCGTAATACGACAGGCTCATCTGGATGCGATATTCCTCGGAGTTGCGCGGCGAGAGGTAGCTGGAATGCGGGTCCAGCGTGTGTGCAAATGCGTTCATGAAGGTCTCGAACACGTCGTCGTTCTTGACCTGGTCCATGCGCTTGAGAAACCGGGAATACCGTTTGTGAAGTTTCTCCTGGACGGTCGGCCATTCGTTCCTCGGCCAGCACAAGAGACAACGCATCGTTTTTTACACGCTTGCGCCAGACTTCATTGAGTTCGTCGAACGGACGTGGCCCAATCGGCATCTTCCCGATCAAACCTGTATTCCTCATCCACTGAAAAGTCCGGTTCTTCTTCAAGCAACGTCAATGCGTAATTCAGGCGTGCACGTGCTCGTGTCCGGTAGACGTCGAACATGTCGAAAACCGGCGCCAGCGAGTCGGACCGGACCATATCGTCAAGCCGGGTCCGGTACTGCTCGAATGCTTCGACATCGCTCTTGAGCAGGTAGAGCCGGTTGCCGTCCAGCGACTCGATGTAGCGATCGAGAACCTTTGAAGAGAGCTCGTCATTGACGTCGGCATGCCGGTAGTGCGATTTCTGGACGAATTCCGTCACCAGCTGGCCAATCTTTTCGTGGCGCGGTAGTGGCTTGAAGTTCTTCGGATTCGCCTGCGGACGGTGCTGCGGCAAGCGCGGCAAAGACCCAGAGACCCAGTACGGCTGCTGCAACCCGGCCGGGAATGCCCGTGAGAATACGCTTCAAATCTCTCTCCAAAACAGTGGCACTGAAGGTTTTGCGAATACCCCAAGTAGGCTAGGCTAGTTGGGGCGCGCGCCCTGATCAAGGGTGCAGTTGGCAATTTCCAGGGCGAATGGCACACAGGGCGAAACAGCGGGCATGCGACCACTTACGGTAATTACCGGCATCGTGCTGGGCTCCTGTCTGTCCATTGCGGTCAGCCTGGCCGCCGTACTGCTGATCTTTCTCATCCTCGGGGATGAATATCCGCGGCTGCAGTACGAGTTTCGCGGCCTGCTTGCGAGTTTCGCGATCTTCCTGACTATGACCGCGATTGCGGCACTGAGTTTCTACCGGGTGCTGACAAACGACCCCCGCCGGCATCGGGCGCAAGCGGCGATGTGGGCCGCACTGGCTGCAATCGGTTATTACTATTGGCCCTGACGGGCCGCGAGCAGCCCGTTTCGACGCAGGCGCAGGGGCGAACCGGCCGACTTGTCATCGTTTCGCGTGCGCCGGCGATGCATGCGCGACTGCAGCTCCTTGCGGCGGTCCGCCAGCCAGTCTTCCCGCGTTATGTCCGTCGATTTCGCCTTGACGCTGGTCCGCGGCCCCATGCGTTCGCGGTAATCGCAGAAATCCAGGTACGCGTCGATCTCGTGGCGGAGTTCGCGGGAAACCAGCTCGATCATGATGGCGTCGTCGAGAAAGCCGAGGCCCGGAATGTCGTCGGGGATCAGGTCTTCCGTGTCGCGGAAATAAGCCAGGGCGTTCAGGACCCGGGCCGCATCGTCCGCCGGCAGGCGCCATTCGTGGTCTTCCAGCATCCGGATCATGACGGCCAGGTTGTCGAGGCGCTCCGCGACGAATCGGGGCACGCGCCCGGTGTCGACGCCGACCAGTCGTTCCCGGGCGCTTGCGACAATGTCCTCGGCGGACAGCCGGGCCGCTGCCTTGCGGGCCTCGTTCATGATCAGGCGGAAATGCCGGAGATCGCTTTCTTCGAGTTCGAACGCTATTCGCAGGCCCATGCCCGGCCCTCCGGGGGAGAATTGGGTCGAGAGGGACGCTGCACATCGTGCGTCTGCCTCGCTGCCTGCGGCGGGCGCAGAGCGGGCCAAGCCTACTCGCACGCCTCACGGCCCGTCAACGCGCCGCCTGTGCAACGCGTGCCGGGAACTGCAGTGGACGGGGGCTACTTGCGGAAGCGGCTGCTGTTCCAGGACTGCGAACGATCGAAGCGGCCGGTGTTGTAGGGGTCGAACCCCGCATCGTCACCGTCGTCCTCGAGCAGCGAGCTGTCGATGATCTTGAGGGCTTCGTGCGTGCCGGTGTCTTCGCGGACGTACTTGTTTCCACCAGCACGTTCTTGCCGGGCCCGCCGTCCTCGATACGGCCGCCCAGCTCGGTGTCGAGCCGCAGGTCGGGCGCGGCCGGTTCCCGGACCGCACGTGGTTGCGCTCCGGCCGGTCGCTCGGACGGCGGCCGCACACGGACCCCCGTCTCGCGAGACTTGCGTCCGGCGCCGTCTCGCGGGGATACACGTGTTCCCGGAACCATGAAATCAGGCGTTGCATCATTACTCGTTGCTGGTGGATTACACCCGCCAGGTCGCTGCCAATATACTGGCCACAGGGCGGAATCATGCAAAAATCTTGACATAATTGCCAACAAAAACAGCGTAAATCGTTGTTCAAGCTGCAAAAAGTGTGAACGGCGTCACACCGCGCCGGTGGTTTGACCGTGTCAGCCGGGTGCTGCGGCCAATCCGCCGGAAGCCGAGCAGGGTCAGGCGCAGCGCCTGCCCGACGAGGTACGGTGACAGGAACAGGAACCACAGCGCCGGTTCCATGGCGGCCATGCGGCTCCACAGGTCGGCGTACAGGTCGAAGAGGTCGCCATCGCCATAGTCGCCGAAGACCGCGTGGCCGACTGCGTAGATAGCCGCCGGCATCGACAGTACCGCTAACGCGAACAGCCCGAGGAGGAGGGCGGCTTCCTTTTTCAGTCGCATCGCGGGCGAGATGTCTTGCGCCATTTCGTGTCGGAGGCCGTTTGCGGGAACCGATGCATGGTCCCCGCTGCACGGGTCGGCGTCAAGATTGCCGCTCGTGGTCAGCCCGTGTCGTCGCGACCGGGCTGCGAACGATGCCGGCGCCGGAAGACGGCCAGCGCGAGGTGCAGGCAGGCTGCCGAGACGACGTAATGCGGCAGTACCCAGAACCATTCGTTGATGTAGAGCGTCGCGAGAGCGCAACAATGCCGGCCAGCAGGTAAAAGTACGGCAGGCCGTCGTACAGGAGCTTCGGCAGCCAGATTTTTCGGGTCGCCAGAGTGCCCGCGCCGCGCACGAGTTCCCGGGTTGACGCAAGCTCTGGCAGATCCTTTGCGGCTTTCGAAAACATCGGGATCCGGGTCGGTTTGCAGGTCGAACCGGAAGGCTACGCGACGTGCGCGCGGCTGTCCGTGATTGCTCTCACAATTCGCGGGGTGGCACCTCCTGGATCGCCTGCTAGGCGGGTGCGGAGTCCGCCTGGCGCCGCGGCCGTTCCTCGAAGCGAAATGCGGCCGTGCCGATAATGATCTGGTCGCCGTGCTGCAGGTGCGCGCGCTCGACGTTGGCACCGTTCAGGTAGATGCCGTTCTTGCTGCCCGTGTCGCTGATGCTGCAGCCGTCACCGGTGCATTCGATAATGGCGTGCAGGCGGCTGACGCAGGCTTCGGGAAGCTGGATGTCGTTACTTGGCAGGCGACCGATGGTCAGGCGGTCCTTGAACAGCGGAAATCGCAGTGTTTGTCCGTCGACTCGCCCGACCAGGAGACGTGTACAGCGCTCGCCCGCCAGTGTCCCGTCGCCAGGCCCTGCATCGCTCTCTTCCGGGGCGGCCTGTTCCGCGGCCGGCGGGCGCCTGACCGCAGTCGAACTGCGACCGGCGAGTTCATTGAAGAGCGAGGCGATGTCCTCGTCGCGGGCCGCGATTTCCTCTTCCAGAGCGGCTATTCGGGCATTGAGCCCGGCCTCCCGCTCGTCAAATTCGGCGGCTTGCCTGGCGTGGTCCGTGCCGGCCGCCGCGGCCGTTTCCTCGAGTTGCTGCCGCGCACCCCGGATTTCGGCCAGCTGGACGGTCAGGCGCTCGTTGGCCGCTGCCTGTGCGGCAAGATCTTCGCAGGCCTGCTGCAACCGCGCGTGCAATTCGCGGATTGTTGCATCGTGCCGTGTTGCCGTGGTCTCCGATGCATTTTCCAGCTCGCTCCGGCATTTCATTTCCAGTTCGAGTTGATCCGTCAGGCGCGCCAGCTCGGCGCGCGACTCTTCGAGATCGCCCTGCAACAACGCAAATTCCCGATTTGTATGCTCGACCGTTGCGTCGCTGTCCTGCAGCCTGCGGCGCAGTACATCGGCATAATGCTCGGTGCGCCGCAATTGCTCGCGCAGCTCGAATACCTCGGCGGAACCGTCGTCCGTCCGTCCCGCGGACGACGCGGTCGTGCCGGTACCGGCATTGCGCAATGTATCGTTTTCGGCAGCCAGGGCGGCCAGGCGCTCTGCCTGCTGCGCGATCGTCCGGTCTCGCTCCGCCATTTCGGCCTCGAGACGGAGGAGGTCTGCATTGTGTTCGGCCAGTGCCTTGCGGGCCTCCGGCATTTCATCTGTGCTGCCGCTGTTTGCCGGTGCCGCAGGGTCCTGGCGCGTTCCTATCGCAGCCGCTTCGTCTGCTGTGGATCGAAGAGCCAGGAGATCTTCCTGCAACTGGTCTATCTCGGCAGAGTCCGCTGTGTGACGCTGTTGTAATGCTTCGACTTCGCGGGATTTGTCCGTTGTCGCCTGTTCCTGCTCAGCCGCGGCCAGGCGATCTTCCAGTACTCTTTTTTCCTGTTGCCACGCCGCCCGCTCGGCGGCAATCGAATGGAATTCATCGCGCCGCTGGCGCAGCTCGGCATGCAGCTTGTCGGTCAGGGCTTCGCGGGCACGAAGTTCTTCCTCGAGACCTTTCCGTCGGCCCCGCAGCAGTTCGAGGTCGTAGCACAAAGCCTCGATGCGCTGGTTGCGTAACGCAAGATCCGACTGAAGCTCGGCGACCGTTGCCGCGCGATCATGCGTCGCATCGTCTACGGCCGAGGTGTGCTCCTCGTTCTCCGGTTCGGCGAGCGCGTGTGCGGTGGCACGCGGACCGGCAATAAGCTCCAGTTCCGTCGTGGCTTCATCGTCGAAGTCGCTGACTAAAGCATTGGAATTATTGTTGTTATCGTTAGCCATGGCCGGATAGTAGCACGCGGTCCGGCGGTCGTCGCCAGTGCCGCGTCAGCGCGTTCGGGGCGGACCGGGTCACGGTCGCAGAATTACGTCAAATCGAATGGCTACGCCGCGCGGCGGGCAGTCGCGGAACGCCTTCGGATCGTACCGGACGGCATTTCCCTCGTTTTGCGCCACGTACTCCGATGCGACTCGAGCCTGATGTCCAGCCATTGCAGCCCGTCCGTTACGGTCCAGCGAAACAACGGCAGGTAGTCATCGCCGGTGCGTGCCATCGTAATGTCCTGCAGCAGCCTGAGCATTCGGGCCTCGTCCGTGGTCTCGATAACGACCAGCGGTGTGCGCGAACGCATGACCAGCTCGAGGTCTTTCGTGTGATCCAACGATTACCTCCGGTCAGTCCGGACATCCGGGCAGTCGATCGGGAGCGAGGGCCCGCGGCAGCGTGCCGCGCATGTCGGTCGCGATGTCGCGCAGCCGTGCCAGGGTGACGTCGTCCGACGAGCTGACCAGCCGGCGCAGCAGGTTGTCGAGCGGGCGGGCGCCCGGGCTCTCCGGTCCCGGAGTACCGTTCGCAGCGACGCGAACACTGGCCGGCGTGCGCCGTTGTCGCACCGGTCGACTGTCCCGCGCATAGATTATCGACATCACGGCCCCACTCAGCGAGATCTTCCAGGGCCTTGTCGAAACGATCCTGGCTGAGTGTCCGACTGCGTCTCAACAACTCCAGTGCATAGTATTCCGCCAGGCCCTCGATTATCCAGTCCGCCGCCGGTTCGGCGTCGAGCCCCATGGCAACATGCATCACCTCATGCAACAGGGTGCTGGTCGCGTTCTCGCTGATCAGCGGCAAATCGGCGTGCAGAAAAATCGACGCCGGTGCGGACAGGCCGCCATACCACATGGGATCGGATGCACTGATGATCGTCAGCCGCGACGGGAAATCGGGCAGCACGCGAGTCAGTTCGGGGAGCGTCCAGTGGAGCAACGCAAGCATGTCGAGCCGACGTACCGATTGGCCAACCGGTCCCGCAACGATTGCCCGGACACCGGCAATCTCGTCGATTCGGACCCCGATATCCCCCAGCAGCATCCAGCCGGTCGGTCGGTCGAACAGCGACGGCCTCCTCGGCGATCGCGGGTACCCGGTAGCGGTCATTGCCGGCCGTAATACTCGGTCACCGAAGACCAGCCTTGTGGCAGGTCGAACTGTAGCGCGGTCTGGCTGCGGGCGCCTTTAAGCGTACGCGTGCTTGCCGGCGGGATGATGTCGGATGCGCGGAACAGGGCCCACTCGTCGCCCATCCATGCATCGTATGCTTCACCATAGCGCCGGTGTGCGACCTTCACGGTCCAGCGGACGGTCCCGCCGGCAGCAGGCGGCAACCACGTCACCCGGTCGCCGTCGATGTCGAGATCGCCGTCCGCCTCGAAATCGCTGAATCGCGAGCCGGGTGCGGACGGTGCGGACATCGATAATTCCCGGAGCAGGGCACGATTCTGGGAAAGTCGCAGTTCGACCCGCGCGCTGCGGGTTGCCGGCAGCGGCGTTACGGTATACGTGACCGCGTAGACACGTTCGGGCTGGTCCTGGGCCGAGACCGTTCCACAGCCTGACAACGCGAGCAGCAGCGGCGCCAGCCAGCGACAGATCGCCCGCAATGTGCCGGCGCCGAGCGGCCGTCTCCCGCCTGCCGTTCCTGGGATACAGTTCATACCGAATTCAGAGTGCTCCGTGTAAATTGCGGGATGTCGTAACGGCGGAAGTCTTCCACATGTTGTCCCGGCGAACCACCTTTGCCCGACCCGTCAACCGGCTATTGCCGGCGGCATTGCTGCTCGGATGCGTGTTGCAGGGCTGCGCCGGCTCGCCGCCGCTCGAGACGACACCGGACCGGAATTTTCCGGCCCCGGCGAGCAGCGTTCCCGCACGTTCCCTGAACGAACAGGCGGCGGTCATTGCCGTGCGCCAGGTGGGCATACCGTATCGCTACGGCGGCGCGGGCAGGGGCGGATTCGACTGCAGCGGGCTGGTCCACTATGCCTACACGCGGGCCGGCAAGCCGATTGCACGCACGACGGCACGGCAATGGCAATCGCTTGCGCCGGTGTCGCGGCACGAACTCAGGACCGGGGATGTGCTGTTCTTCCGCATTGCCGGCAAAATGTCGCACGTCGGGCTGTATCTTGGCGACGGGCGGTTCGTGCACGCGCCGTCGACGGGCAGGGAAGTCACCGTGGCCGCGCTCGAGGCACCGTTTTACCGCCAGGCCTTTATCCGCGCAGGGCGCCCGTAGCGAGGAGACGGGCGGCCGCGGCTCAGGCTTCTTCGTTGACGATGAACAGCTTGAGCTGATCTGACAGGCCGCGGCAGGCTTTTGCCTGTGTGCGTGCGATCAGCGGTATCGGAATGACCACGGCCGGCAGGAAGGATGTGCCGCTGAAATCCGCACTGACGGTACCGGAGTCTTCCAGTCCTGCAAGGTCCCATACCGATGCCTCGTAGTTGGCATCATTCTGCCACCAGGCGAAACCGAAGCAGCCGCCGCCGCCCGGACCGGCGGCGCATGACAGGCTGCCGCCGCCGGCAACGCGGTCGGTTTCGCCGTCGAGCCATATGACGTAGCGAACGCCTTGTTCCCTGATGGCCTGCTGCACGCCGGGTCGGGTCATCAGTGTCGGCAGGCCCTTGGTGTCGGCGGGCGCGGTGCGCGGTTCGAACCAGGGGAAAAGCGCATCGACGAATTCCTGGTTCGGCACAACCCGCAACCCGCTGGAGCCGCGGCCGATGGCATCACCGACACAATCGATGAACTTGCTCTCCGTTTCGTTACCGAGGTGATAGCTCTTCGCCATTATGACGACGCCTTCGCCCTCTGCGATACCGGTGACGTTCTGCCGGCTGTCCTCGATGCGCGACGTTACGCAGGCGGACAGCGACAGTGCCAGCAGGCCGCAGCCTGCCGAACGCAGCCGGAACGCTACTGAACGTGTATTAGCCTGTCTCATCCGGAATTTCCTCCGCAGCGGTCGTTTGCAGCGAAGCCGGGCCCGTATCGGGGGCGCCCGCATTCAGGTCGGCATCCACGGCGCCGTTTGCCGAATTCGCCAGCTTGCTGATTCCCGTTGCCTTGTCCATTTGCAGGATGACCAGCGCGGCCGCGTCGCGCATCGCCAGAATGGCAGCGCGTCGCAGCGCATCGTCACCACCGAAGGTGCTCGACTGGCTCTTGCCGTATGCACTGATCGGCCAGTTTGCAATCTGGGTTCCTGCGTCGTCGAATATCCGAATGCGGTACCGGATCCACACCGCGAATGCGTCAGTCTGGCTTTGTTCCGGGACCGAGAATTCAAATGCGTCGATATCGGGCTCGATCACGGCATCCAGCCCCAGCGTCGCAGCATCGGCATCCGGTCCGACCACGGTGACGTCGGCAAACATCGAGCTGAACAACTTGGTGAACAGCAGCTTGTTCGACTTGCCGAGATCGATTTTCCACTCTTCCTTGCCGATGACACGCTCTTCGTGCACGAAGTGTTCGAATTTCTCCGGATAGCGCACACCGACAGCCAGCGGCATTTGGGCAATGAGCGGATCCGGAATGCGCGGGTCGTGCATGGCGACCTGCGAGCCGCAGCCGGACAGCGCGGCAAGAAGCAATATTCCTGCTACGAAACGGGTCCGATAAGGCATCAAGTCCCCGAAATTGCGGAGAGAATCGGCATCAGCATCCAATTTACTCTTTGAGCCATTTAGCCTGCCGGAGTTCCACGCGCAAACGCGCCCATTAACTCACCAGACTTTAGACCTGCGCCGGGGCCGACGCAACCGGCCTGAAAGGGCGTCTCACGCGCAGAATCATACGGTGGCGGGAGCTGCCATGCGGGCCCGGCGAACCGCGCGTGGGGGTCGAGGGCCGCCGTTCACGCGTACCAGGGCAGCGGGGGCTCCTGCATCAACGCGGTCTGTTCACGCAGCATCAGGATATGGTCGTCCCAGTAGCGCCGGGTGTCGAACCACGGAAACGCCTGCTTGAACGCGGGGTCGTCCCAGCGGCGTGCCAGCCAGGCCGCGTAATGCATCAGGCGCAGGCTGCGCAGCGCTTCGACCAGGTGCAGCTCGGCCGGTTCGAAGCGGCGAAACTCCTCGTACCCCTCCAGCAGGGTGGCGAGCTGTGGAGCCTGTTCTGAGCGGTCGCCCGACAAGAACATCCACAGGTCCTGCACGGTCGGCCCGGTGCTGCGCGTCGTCGAGATCGACGATGTGCACTGCCTCGTTGTCCACCAGCACGTTGCCGGGGTGCAGGTCGCCGTGCAATCGCAGTTCGCGTACCGAGCCGGCACGATCGAATGCTGCCTCGATTTGCTCGAAAAGATGCGCGGTAATGCCGTCATACACGTCGCGCATCTCGTCCGGTATGAATTCCTGTTCCAGCAGGAAGGACCGGGAGGCCTCGCCGTAGCTCTCCAGGTCGATCCGCGGACGCTCGCGGAAGCGGACGCGTTCGCCACACAGGTGGATCCGTGCGACCAGCCTGCCGATCTGCCGCGACAGCGCCTGGTCGTCGAGGTCCGGTGCGCGGCCGCCGCGGCAAGGCGTCACCGCGACCCGGAACGGGCCGTGGTGGTGCAGCGTGCGTCCGTCGATGACCAGCGGCTCCACGACCGGCACGTCGGCGGCGGCGAGTTCCGAGGTAAAGGCATGCTCCTCGACGATGGCTGCATCGCTCCAGCGACCCGGTCGATAGAATTTCGGCCACGATGGGGGCGGCATCCTCGATACCGACCCGGTATACCCTGTTCTCATAGCTGTTCAGCGCGAGGAGCCGGCCGTTGCAGGCAAAGCCCAGGTCCTCCAGCGTTGCCAGGATATCGTCCGGCTGCAGGGCCTGGAACGCGAGTGCGCTGTCGCCGGCGGTTGTCATGCGCGCAGCCGCGCGTCCCGCTTGCGTTCGTTCTCGGTCAACAGCTTCTTGCGCAGGCGCAGGTTCGTCGGCGTGACTTCCAGCAACTCGTCGTCGTCGATGAATTCCAGTGCCTGCTCCAGCGAGAATTTGACCGGCGGCGTCAGCTGGATGTTTTCATCGCTGCCCGCGGCACGAATATTCGTCAGCTGCTTGGCCTTGGTCGGATTGACCACGAGATCGTTCTGCCGACTGTGAATGCCGATGATACGCCCCTCGTAAACCGGCTCGCCATGTCCTATCAGCAAGCGGCCGCGCTCTTGCAGGTTGTAAAGCGCGTAGGCGAGTGCCTTGCCGTTTACCATGGAGACCAGGACGCCGTTGTTTCGCTGGCCCAGGGCCTGCGGAACGGCCCGGTCGTAGCGATCGAATACATGGTAAATCAGGCCGCTTCCGGACGTCGCCGTCAGGTATTCGGTGCGGAACCCGATCAGCCCCCTTGTCGGGATACGGTAGTCGAGCCGAATGCGTCCCTTGCCGTCGGATTGCATGTCGAGAAGTTCGCCCTTGCGTTCGGCGATTCGCGACATCACGGCGCCCTGGCTCGCCTCATCGAAGTCAACCGTCAGCATCTCCCAGGGCTCTTCGCGCACGCCGTCCCGCTCGTGCACGATGACTTCGGGCCGCGAGACCGCCAGCTCGAATCCCTCCCGGCGCATGGTTTCTATCAGGACCGATAGATGCAATTCCCCGCGGCCCGAAACCCGGAACTTGTCCGGATCATCGGTAGCGGCGACGCGCAATGCCACGTTGTGTTTCAGCTCCTGCTCGAGGCGTTCCCGGATCTGGCGGCTGGTCAGGAATCGGCCGTCCTGGCCCGCAAATGGCGACTTGTTCACCTGGAACGTCATGCTGATCGTAGGTTCGTCGACGGCCAGCGCCGGCAACGGTTCCGGACAGCCACGCGCGCACAGCGTGTCGGAGATGTCGAGGTTGTCGACTCCGCTGAATACGACGATATCGCCGGCATCGGCGGACTCGATGCGGTGACGCTCCAGTCCGTGAAAGCCGAACAGCTCCAGGATGCGGGCGGAACGCTGGCTGCCGTCCGCGGCGACGATCGTCACCGGCGTATTGGTTGCGACCGAGCCGCGCCGGATACGACCGATGCCCAGCACGCCGACGTATTCGTCGTAGGCGAGGCTCGAGACCTGCAACTGCAACGGGCCGTCGGCCGCAACCGGGGGTTGCGGTACCTCGTCCACGATGGTTTCGAACAGGGGCAACATGTCGCCGCTGCGGATGTCCGGGTTGCGGCCGGCATAGCCCTCGAGTGCCGATGCGTAGATCACGGGAAAGTCGAGTTGCGCATCGCTCGCACCCAATCGATCGAACAGGTCGAAGGTCTGGTTCAGCACCCAGTCGGGGCGCGCGCCTGCACGGTCGATCTTGTTGATGACGACGACCGGCACGAGACCACGCGCGAAGGCTTTCTGGGTAACGAATCGTGTTTGCGGCATGGGGCCGTCCACGGCGTCGACAAGCAGCAACACGCTGTCGACCATCGAAAGCACCCGTTCGACTTCGCCTCCGAAGTCGGCGTGCCCCGGCGTATCGACGATATTGATCCGGTACTGCTGCCAGCGTATGGCCGTGTTCTTGGCCAGGATCGTAATGCCGCGTTCGCGTTCAAGGTCGTTGGAGTCCATGACCCGCTCCGGCATGGCGATTCGGGCATCAAAGGTTCCTGACTGCTTGAGCAGCTGGTCCACGAGAGTGGTCTTGCCATGGTCGACGTGCGCGATGATGGCGATGTTGCGCAGGTACTGGAGGTCGGACATGAGGATGCGTCGCGGTGGAAAGGCGGCGGATTATAGAGACAGGTCCGGTCAAATGATATGGACGAGGCGTGGTGCGGGTCATGTAGACTGTCGCCCGGAACGCCCGCTGTGGCGCCAGTCGTGGAGCGCTGCCTGCCAGCTAATCCACCTTTGACGGAAACCTGACATCATGGACGGAAACACACTAGCGAAAACCCTGCTCACAACGGCGCTGCTGATCGTACTCGGCGCCTGTGGCCGGGATGCCCCGGAGCAGCCGTCGCTCGCCGCGGACAATGCGCTGCTAGAGTACGTCAGTGCCGACACGCCGTACCTCTTTGCGATGCTGGAGCCGCTGCCGGAGGACGTGCTCGACAGGCTCGAGCCGGGCGCGAATCGGGTCATGCTTTCCTACCAGGACGCCATTCGGGCGGCAACCCGCGACATCGCGGCCGAGCAGAGCGGCGAAGAGGCCGAGCGCCGTGAGACGGCGACGGCGGCCCTGGACGGGATTGTCGACCTGTTTTCGATCGATGCCATGCGCGCCGCCGGCATCGGGCGCGAATCGACGATGGCGCTGTACGCGCATGGCCTGTTGCCGGTGCTGCGGGTGGCGCTGACCGATACCGACGCATTTGAGCAGGCGATCGCCGATATCGAAGCCGACGCTGGCCAGGCGATGCCGACCGGAACGATTGATGACGTGTCCTATCGCTTTGTTGGCGATGAGGCCGTGCGACTCGTCGTGGCGATCATCGGCAATCACGCCGTCATCTCGATCGTGCCGTCGAGCCTCGGCGAGGATGCGCTGCGCGGCGTGCTCGGCCTGACATTGCCCGGCGAGTCCATCGAGGATGCCGGCACGCTGGCCGCGCTGTCGGGCAGCTACGGATTTTCGGCATACGGCGCGGGCTTTATCGATATCGAGCGCCTTGCGCGGACGTTCCTGGAGCCGCAGTCCGGTACGAACGCCGAGGTACTGGCGCTTCTTGACTATGACAGCACCAGAGTGAGCGACGTCTGCCGGTCGGAAAATGCTCGGCATGGCGCGGATCGCGCCCCGCGTGGTAACCGGCTACACCAGCGTCACGGCCGAACGCATTGGCTCCAACACGGTGTTCGAACTGCGCGAGGACCTGGCCACCGGCCTGGCCCGGCTTCCGTCCCCGGTTCCGGGACTGGGCACGGACCACGGCGGGCTGTTGTCGATTGGTGCGAGCTTCGACCTGCGGGCGGCTCGCGAATTTTACGAAAGCCGGCTGGACGCGATGGCGGCTGAACCGTTCGAGTGCGAACATTTCGGCGAAATGCAAATGGCTGCCGCGCAGGGCAGGGCGGCCCTGGAACAGCCGGTACCGCCCCTCGTCTACGGTCTGAAGGGCTTTCTTGCGGTTATCGAGGACGTCGAGGGCCTGGACATCATCAACCAGCAGCCGCCGACGTCCATCACGATGCAATTCCTGCTCGCGACCGACAATGCGCCGGGACTCGTGGCCCTGGGTGCCATGTTCAGTCCGGAACTCGCAACGCTGGACCTGCAACCCGATGGCAAGCCGGTGCGCTTCGAACCGCCACAAATGCCTGTTGGCGTCAGGAGCGCGCACCTGGCCATGACGGACACGGCGCTGGCACTCTCCGTGGGCGACAACAGCGAAACGGCTCTCAGCGGCCTGTTGTCTGCCGCGAGCAGCGAACCGCCGCCCGTCTTCAGCATGCACATGGATGCGTCGCGGTACTACGCCTTTGTCGGCGATGCAGCGATGCTGCCGCAGGACGGCGACGACGAGATGCCGGCAGAAGCACGCGCGGCTGCCAGGCAAGCGATGCTCGCGCTGGGTGACCTGATCGACCGCGTGTCCGTGACCGTCAACCTGACCCCACGAGGAATCGAAATGCCCTCGGTCGTGACCCTGACGGGGGAATAGCAATGGCCGGGCGACGCAGCGGCATTTCGTCCCCGTGGCAGCTGCTCGCCGGCGCGGTGGTGACCTGCCTGTTGCAGGCCTGCGCCGGCACGCCGGCAAGCGGCGACGTGGTCACGCTGCCCATCGAGACCGTTCGGACCGGCGGCACGGCGCTGCCAGTGCGCGGTTATGTCTCGACCAGTCAGCCCGACCGGGCTGCGCTGGAGGCAATAGCGGCCGCGGGGTACGCGGGCGTGATCGACCTGCGCGCGCCCGGAGAAGACCGCGGGATCGACGAGGCCGATGCCGTGTCGGGTCTCGGCATGCGTTACGTTTCGTTGCCCGTCGCCGGGCCGGAGGACGTCACGTGGCAAAATGCAGAGTTGCTGGACCGGATTCTCGCGGACTTCGACGGACCGGTATTGTTGCACTGCGCGACCGGCAACCGGGTCGGCGCATTGTTCGCGCTGCGGGAAAAAGCGGCTGGTGCCGACAACGAGACTGCGCTTGCAAAGGGCAGGGAGGCCGGCCTGACCCGTTACGAGGACGTGGTCCTGCGGCGCCTCCAGGAACCCGACTGAAGGACCTCAGGCTCCTGCAGGCGCCGCACCGGTAAAAAAGCCCCGCCTTGTGGCGGGGCTTTGCGGTTTTGCATGCGGTTGACGACTACCGGATGTTACGGCGCGACAAAATCGTCCATCAGGATCAGGCCGAGGGGCGTACCGCCACCCTGCGCGTCCCGTGCTATTGCCGTGTAAACGCCGCCGGCCTCTATCGTGATGGCCGCCGGGCCTATCGCAGGCGTTTTGCTGCCCGCGGCGGTCACGGTGACGTCATAGTCGCCGGGATTCAGCTGACAGGAAGCCCGTGTTGGCCTTGAACGGCACCGCAGCCAGCGTCGGTTCCAGGGCCGTGATATCCGCACCCTGCTCGGTTACGTATATGTCGACTTCACCGGCGGCGGGCGAGCCGTGAATGATCCGTACTTTCGCTTCCGTCGACACCGGACGCGGGTCGTCAATCGCGATCAGTGCCTCGATGCTTGCCAGCACGTCGACGGCCAATACGTCGTAACTCACGCCGGCAGCAAGCGCCAGGTCGGCATCGATTGCGATGACGCTCTGGGTCGCCGAGTCGGTCACCTTGATGTTGTAGGTGGCCGGCGGAACCTCGAGGAACGGTGTGAAGTCCGGAAAGGCCAGGTCGCTTACCAAGGGGCTGGCAAAGTTGTCATTGGCGACCACGTCGACGCTCGGGGCATCCGGTGAATTGTGGACGACCCGGACGTTGGCCGGCGTGTTCACGTCCAGCAACTCGGCCGGTCCACTGTCATCCTGCACGACCAGGCTGATTGGCGCAGCGCCGGTCGTCGTGTTCTCGACGGCCGTGACCAGCAGGTTGGCGCCATCCGCGAGCGTAACCGTACCGGCGTCGTAGACGACGGCAGCCGGATCACCGGCCGCGGTAACGCGAATCTGGTAATCACCGGCAGTTACGTCCACCGGACCCAGGTCACCCTTGAACTGGAACGTCCCGACGGGAGCGCTTGCGCCCAGGTCGGCGCCCGGAGCCGTCACGTACACGTCGACCTCGGGGGCCATCGGTGCACCGTGCACGACACGCAGCCTTGCTGAGCCGGCCGGCACCTCGGAATCCGGTTGTTCGAGCACCAGCGGCTCGATATTGGCGACGCCGCCAACAGCCAGGATGCTGTAACGCGTACCGGCTTCCAGCGACAGGTTCACCGGGCCGATGACGGTTGCGGTGCCGTCCGGCAGGATGCCGTCGATCTGCACCGGGTAAATATTGTTCGGCAGTGTCAGCGCCCCGGTGCCTTCCTTGTAATCGACACCGTCGAAATCGGTCGTGCCGACAGACACGTTCACGGCCGGCGCGTCGGGCGATGCGTGCAGGATTTTCACGGACGCGTCGCCTTGCGGCAGCAGCTCCAGCGGTTCGGACGAATTGTCCGGCCCGGACGAGCCGCTGCAACCGGCTGCGGCAACCAGTGCCAGCGGTGCGAGTACGCGTAAGAACATTCGCATTTTCAGGTCCTCCCATTCGGACTGATTCAAGACGATGCGAATGGTAGGAGCAGGCGAACAGGAGAGGGTGTCTGCCCGGTTTCATTATGTAACATATCGTAACAACGGCTAATCGCCGGAACGGGAGCCGCCCCGGAGAACGAAAAGGGGCCCGAATCGGGGCCCTGCGGGAGCTGGCAGCGACGATCACATCGCCCTCTATTCCAGAACAAGTGGGCGCCAGTCTGTATGCACTCTCCGACCAGCAGCTAAGGTCCTGGAAATGTCAATGTTTGAGGCTGCCGGCCGATCTGCGTCACTGCTTGCGGGTCGGCATCATCTCATCAAGCACTGCCCGGTATCTTGCCGACAGCAGGGATGCCCGCCATGGTTCGGGTGACCAGCAATCCGGGCGCTTTTCCGTCAGCCTGGCCAGGCAGTTTGCCGCCGCTTCTGCTTCGGCCGATGAATTCTTTTCATGACTTTCATAACGGCAGGCATCCGGCACGTATTCCCGGTAAGCAAGCCGGTCCGGTGTCAGTGGCAGGCAGCCGGCCGCCATCGCTTCGAGTACGGACAGCCCCTGGAAATCATGCAGCGCGGTCGAGAGCACCACATCGGCCTGGCGGAGCAGCCGGTCATAGCGCTCACGGCTGCCGATAAACCCCCAGTGCACGATGCGGTCCCCGAAAGCCCGGTGGATCCGGTCGAATGCCTCGGGACAGGTCCGGAATCGTTCACCCACCACACTCAGGCGAAATGCCATGGAACGCCTGTCCAGCGCCTGCAAGAACGACAGCAGGCGCTCCGGGCCCTTGTCGTACTCCCATCGATGGTTCCAGACCAGGTGTGGGCAATCCAGGTTCAGCGGACGCGGACTATCAATGTACAGGTAGTCTTCGATGGGCACCGGAATCACCCGGGATTTACGGCCGAGATCTTCCACCAGACCCGCCGGTACCTTGTCCGGCATCTGCTCGAGAAAGCCGGCTACACCGTCGAGAAAACTGTCGCGGTTCCAGGCGCTGTTAAACACCACCTTGTTTGCCGCAACCGCGCTGAACAGGTTCACAACCCGCGGTTCGGTAGCGGTGCGCTGCCTGCGGGAAAGCGGGAAGGCAAACTGGTTTTCGTGCATGTAGAGCAGGGTTGGTGTCTGTGCCAGTGACGGATGAAAACCACGCACGGAAGCAAGATCGACCATCGAGGTGGCAATGACCATGTCCCAACGTTCCCGCAGACAGGGCGCGTGCAACCAGCTCAGCGCATTGCCGCGAATTCGCCAGCGGAAAAACCGGGGCGGCAGCACCAGCGTATGCCAGTGGTGGTCGGCAAACATGTCCGTCAGCTGCTGCCGCCAGCGCCGGTGGCTGGCGGCGTCGTACCCTGACAGAAGCAATACCCGCATCCGTTATGATGCCGGTTTCTCTTCCGATTCGAGCACCGGGAATTCAGTGCGCTCTTCTTCCGGGGCTCCACAGAGAAGCTCGACCGCGCGATCGGCCGCATCCTGGAAGGGTTCCAGCACCAGGTCCGCGCCTGCGCCCAGCAATTCGTCGGTGTCCGGCGGATGGTGCGAGGCGACGGCGACGCGACCGCTAAATCCGGCAGTGCGCGTGAGCTGGATGAGCGTCGCGCGGGTGTCCTCGTGGCTGAGGCCGGTTGGATGGACAGGGACCGTCGAGACGATCCATTCAGCGGGCGACAAGGGCAGGTCCGCGACGAATTCCGGATCGGTGGCATCGCCGAAGTCGGCGTCCAGGCCGAGCTCGCGCCAGCGACGCACCGCGAGAGGATTGAAGTCCACCCCGAGTACCCGGATACCGCGCTTTTTCAGCCGCAGGCCGATGGCAGTGCCGAACCGGCCCAGCCCGAAGACGATTACCCTGAAGCCGCTGTCGTGATTGACATCGGCCTCACTTGGCTCGCGTGGCGTGCCCTTGCGCTCGAACGTCCCGACAAACGGCTCCAGGATTGCATAGAGCTGGTGCGAATAGGTAATCATGTAGGTAGAGGCGGCGATGGTAACCAGTCCGACCATAGTGACCAGGCCGAGCGCGTCCTCCTGCACGTGCCCGAGCGAAACGCCCATGGCCACGAAGATCAGTGAGAATTCGCTGATCTGTGCCACGGTGAGCCCGGCAAGGAAGCTCGTTCTCTTGCGGTACCCCATTGCTCCCATGATTGCGAGTACGATCAGCGGGTTGCCGATTAGCACGAACAGCGAGAAGACAACGGCGCCCGTCACATATGCGCCAAGCAATGACAGGTCAAGGGTTGAGCCGAGCGCGATGAAAAAGAACAACAGCAGGAAATCACGCAACGGCGCGAGTCTTGCTGCGATGGTTTCCCGGTAGGGCGTCGAGGCCAGCGAAACACCGGCCAGCAGACCGCCTACCTCTTTGCCGAGGCCCGCCAGGTCGCCGACCGCGGCGAATATGGCCGCCAGCGAGATGGCGAAGATCACGAGAAGTTCCGGCGCCCGCGCCAGCCGGTCCGTCAGCGGATTGGCGATATAGCGGACGAACAACACAACGAGACCCACCATCGTGCCGGCCGAGGTCAACACCATGAGCAGCGATTCCCCGCCATTGCTGCCATGGCCATCCGCCGCCGCGCCGATCCCGATTGCAGACAGTACGATCATAGCCAGTACGACGACCAGGTCCTGCACGATAAGGAAGCCCAACGCAATCTGTCCATGGAGCGAATCGATCTCGCGCTTGTCGGACAGCAGCTTCACGATGATAATCGTCGACGAAAACGTAAGCGCTACAGCGACGTAGAGACTGGTGACATGTTCCAGCCCGAGGGCCAGCCCGATCAGGTAACCGAAGATCGAGGTAAAGGCGACCTGGCCAAGTCCGGTCAATAATGAAACGGCACCAAGCGACCGTATGAGCTTGAGGTCGAGTTTTATGCCGACGAGAAACAGCAGCACGGCGATGCCGAGTTCGGACAGAAGGCTGATCTGCTCATCCGATCGCACGACGTCGAGGGCAGAGGGGCCCGCGATCAAGCCGACCGCGATAAAGCTGACGATCAGCGGTTGCCGCAGGAGTAGCCCCAGGAAACCCATCATTGCGGCCAATACCAGCAGCGCAGCGACTTCTCCGAACGGCGATTGTACGATGGCTCCCATCACGTCTTGTTCTCCTGCGGATTCCGTACGCTGGCGTCGTTTACAGTGTGGCAGTACTCGCGGGGCATGAGTGAAGCCTTTCCACCGAGTGTGGCTCAGGATGCCGAATTATGCTGCACCCCGGATCATTCGAACACAGCTTTTCCGGGCAGCGCGATGCTCGTTCTTTGGATGAACTGCGTGACCCGGAATTACGCGGGCGCGTCCCGGCGTCTTCGCCAACCAAAAAGGGCCCCCAACCGGGGGCCGTTCTGTTTGGTGGAGGCGGCGACAATCACATTATTTTATTAATCAATAGATTGAACTGCTTAACTCCAGAAATACCCCCAAAAATACCCCCGTAGGGTCCGAATATGCGTTTTGCATTGACGACCTTTTTCGGAAACAAACCAATGGGGAGTCGCGACGATTCATGACGCTATTAGGTATTCCGGGAATCATGAGCTCATTTGAAAAAGGATTTGAGGACAAAGCATTAGATCCCGAAAGAGTATGCAGTAGCCTCGCACCTTGGGATAAGGGCTATTACGAGTTTGAGCAAGAAATATACGAGGCCCAACATCGAGAACTAAATCTGGCGCGGCGTCTCAAGCGCGACCATAAATAAATGACACCTTTCAAGTCTATGTCGAACGCAACGTGTTTCCAAGTTATTAGCGCGGTACTGCTGTTTGTTCATGGCGCTGACAGCTGCCGCGAGGAAGCGGGCGGCGATGAAGCCGGCGAGCACTGCGATCGAATATGTTTCCATCCCAATCAGAGCTCCCTCTTCAGGGCACACCGCCTATCCCGAGACCACAACGATTGCGGAACAGGTACCCTTTCCTTGGCGGCGATAGCTGTGCGGGAATCCACAATCGAAATACATGGAATCACCTTTGGCGAGGAGCGTGTCCTCGCCGTCAACGTTCACGGCGAGCTGTCCTCCCATCACGTAGATGATCTCTGCGCCTGAATGTTTGTGGGGCTCTGTCGCTCCCGAGTGCGGTTCGAACTCGGCATAATAGGCCTCCATCTTCCGATCGCTGACAGGGAAATCGAGGCTCTCGAAGAAATAGGAAGGATTCTCGGCGTCCGGACGGTCCGGCAGGCGCAAGCGGTCCTTCTTTCTGATAACCGCCAGAGTCGGCCTGTCTTTCCAATCAACGAAAAAATGCTCGAGGCCGATGCCAAAGACCATGGCGATCTTGAGCAGCGTCGGAAGCGTCGGGAAAAGCTGTCCCCGCTCGATCTTCGACAACATGCCTGATGACATGCCGGTGTGCTCACCGAGCTGCACGAGCCCGAGGTTCTTCTTGAGGCGAAGCGCCCTGATTTTCGGGCCGATCTCATAGCTCTTAAGGCCGGCGGCCAAGGTTTGCGAGAGCATGGCTCACACCCCCCCCCTTCTTTCCTGATGATCAAAAAACCATACACTTAATTTCTCTCAGTGAAAATTGATATTCTTATCACGAAAATTTGCTTTACAGTTCACTGACTTTTCATTATGTTCAAAACACGACGCGGTTGCAAAAAGCCGCGCTTGAGGTAGCCGCTTGAGGCCCCCAACAATCACAATGGCAGATGCCATGGGAAACTCGAATGTCTGATAAGTTTGAAGAACTGATGAATGGAGCTGATGGCGGGTTGGCCTTGCTTGAGGTTTTGGCCGAAAACAGCTTTGATTCAATCCTGATCACAGATGCGTCGACGGGAGGAAAAATCATCTATGCCAATGAGGCATTTGAAAAACTAACTGGCCATGACCCCTCCTCTGTCATCGGCAAGACACCTCGCATTCTCCAAGGTCCGGGAACAGACGAGAAGGTGATCGCCAGGCTCGCCAACGCAATGAAGTCGGGTGAGAAATTCGAAGGCAAAGCGATTAACTACAAGAAGGACGGCACGCCCTTCATCATGTACTGGCGCGTGCTGCCGATCGAAGTGGCCAGGAAAATAACCGCCTGGGTTGCGATCCAGCGCGAGGGATCGGTCATCTGAGAACTCGTCGCGCGATCCGCTGCCGCAATTGCGATCTCAAATCCTAACCTCGAGAAGATTCGGGGCGATGCATTGAAGTCTGAGGATGTAGAGGCAGCTGTTGCCGTTTCAGATCGTCTTTGGTCGAGCCCATGGGGACAAGAGTTTGCAGGAGCGTTTGATCCGGGAGAGCAGGAGTGTTTCGTGGAACCTGCGCTACCCAGATCAACCGTTTGCTTTGATGGTTCCTGCCCACTCTGTCAGGCAGAAGTCGGGTATTATCGTCGGAAAGATCAAGTCGGTGCTCTTTATTTTTCTTCCGGTCCGACCCTTCCTCTCGCGCCTCTTTGAGCACGTTCTGCGGCTTCAGGCCGTTACCGGCGGAGGCAAGCGCAGGTGACCGAGCAAACTGAACCTCAGGGCGTGATGGCTGCCAGGGTTACTCTTGGATCGTTTCCGCGGCCCGGCGCGGCGGTCGTTTTCGGCGCTGGCGGCGGTATCGGAGCGGCATTGGTCGAAGCCATCCGGGCCGCGAAAAAATTTGAGCATGTAGTCTCGTTCAGTCGCAGCACTTCGCCGGCGATCGACCTTCTGGACGAAGGCAGTCTGGAACGCGCCGCGGCGTTCGCTGCCGATCTGGGTGAGCTTCGTATGGTGATCGATGCGACGGGATTTCTGCACGATGATCGCCAAGGGCCGGAGAAGAGCTGGCGTCAACTCAATTCTGTCAACCTCGCGCGATCCTTTGCGCTGAATGCGACCGGGCCCGCGCTAATCATGAAGCATGTGCTGCCGCGGTTACCGCGGTCGGGCAAAGCCGTTTTTGCGACGCTGTCCGCCAGGGTCGGAAGCATCGGCGATAATCGGCTGGGTGGCTGGTATTCCTACCGGGCTTCCAAAGCCGCTCTCAATCAACTGGTTCGGACAGCGGCTGTCGAATTGGCCCGTCGATCTCCTGATGCACTTTGCATCGCCTTGCACCCCGGCACGGTCGCCACGGCGCTATCCGCTCCGTTCGCGGCGACTGGGTTGGAGGTTCATTCTCCCGCGGCGGCGGCCCGACATCTGCTCGCTGTCGTCGATCAACTCACAGCAGACGCCAACGGCGGTTTTTTTGACTGGCGCGGCCAGCCAGTGCCTTGGTGATCCCATGGCTGGGATGCGCCGCAAGACTGATCTGCCGACTAAGCTCTGCGTGGTTTGCAGTCGGCCCTGCGTCTGGCGAAAGAAATGGGCGCGCGACTGGGCGAACGTGAAATACTGCTCGAAGCGCTGCCGCGCGCTCAACCTCAACGTCCACTTCCACATGCTGTTCCTCGACGGGGTGTATGTCGAGCATCCCGACGGCTCGCTGCGCTTCCGCTGGGTGAAGGCACCGACCTTTGGCATCATAATCGTGTTGAGGTCCATTAATGCCAACCCTGATTCGCTGATTGACATCATCGTTTCACCGGCTGCCGCAGCCTTCCTCGGCTATCTGATATTCAACGAGGTTCCGGCCCCCAGCATGCTATACGGTGGCGCGTTATTGCTCGGCGCCGGTGCCTGGCTGACGAGTGAAATGTCGGCGGACGAGCCGGACCATTCCAAGCCCGCAGACCATTAGAAAAGGGGATTCCAATGGCACTGGAAGTAACGCTTTTTACTGTCTTTATCGCTGCATTAATCACCGCTTTGACCACTGGCCTGGGAGCGGTGCCACTGATTTTCAGCAGGCGTGTGGGAAAGAAATGGCTCAGCGTCGGTGCGGCCATGGCCGCTGGCCTGATGCTGGCTGCCAGTCATAGCCTGGTTGGTGAGGGGATGGTAAAGCAGGACTGGCTCACGCTTGCAGGCATGGTGACTGGCTTGATTCTGGTTTACCTCGCTTACCAGTGGATTGAAAAACAGGGGGCACCAGATGTGAGTGAACTGAATAATGCCGATGCCAAAAAGGCACTCATGATCGTCGGGGTCATGACCGCCCACTCTTTTGCGGAAGGTATCGGTGTCGGGGTGTCTTACGGCGGTGGTGAGGAACTTGGCGTCTTTATTACCGCCGCAATAGCCGTTCATAACATTCCCGAAGGCCTGGCGATTGCGTTGATTCTTGTGCCTCGGGGAATGTCGGTAATGAAGGCCGCCGGCTGGAGCATTTTCAGCAGCCTGCCCCAACCACTGGTCGCTGTACCGGCCTTTATGTTTGTGAATACATTCAAGCCCATTCTTCCCTTCGGACTTGGACTGGCTGCCGGCGCGATGATCTGGATGGTATTTGCAGAGCTTCTGCCCGACGCCAGCAAAAAACTACCGCCAGCGACCATCGGCACCATCGTGGTTCTCGCGTTCCTCAGCATGATGGTTTTTCAGATTTCAATTCACTGACAATCCCGGATCAGTGGCATAGCCAACTGCTCAGTTACGGCGATACGCGCATTGAGAGAGCGCTTGGCGGAAATGAACTTATCGAGGTAGTGACAGATGACGAATACGACCATCCTGGATACCGTGCACGAGACGGCGAAAGGTCTGCACAAGGCGGGCGCCATGGATGCAACCACAATGCGTGAGTTTGATGCGTTGTGCCTGCCGCCCGTCAAGCGCTACAGCGCCGGGCAGATCGAGAAGCTGCGACTGCGTCATAAAGCCAGCCAGTCGGTGTTCGCCGCATATTTGAATACCAGAAAGGAAATCACATTCAAGGCGATAGAACAAAGAAAAGGCCGCTATGTTAGCGGCCTTGATCTAGTCTAACCTTTTGTTTCCATTATAAAAGTTGGTGGAGGCGGCGGGAATCGAACCCGCGTCCGCAAGCCCTCCGCCCTGAGGTCTACATGCTTATCCCGCCTTTGATCTCGTCACGGACTACCCGGCAGGCAGGGACAATCCGTGACCAGCTCAGGTAAGGATTTAACGGTTCGGGCCCTGAGCACGCCCTTGCCGCGGTCTTGTGTCGGTGACCCCTGGACCCCGGACGCACAAGCACACCCGGTCAGAGGGCATTCAGCTGGTTTTTAAGCAGCTAATGCGTAGTTGTCGTCGTTGGCAACTATAAGTGTTACAGCTGGATTAACGAGGTGATCTGTTCCTCGGCATGCACCCAGGGTTTCGCGACCCACGTCGAAGCCATGTCGCCCCCGGTGTTCGATCTTTCCATCGTCCCCGTAGTGTAGGGCGTCCGGGCAAAAAACAATCGCCCACGCCGCATTTCGCCGATCCGGCGGGGCCCGGCCAATCGCCGGGGGGCTGAAGAGTACGAGCGCCCGGCGATGTGGACGCCCCGCGCCGGTGCGACCCGCCCTCGAGTCATAATTAACCTGAAGTACCTGACTTAACTGATTGTATTCACTAGTTAGAAGACTTGAGAATGCGCGCTTTCTGGCGTTCCCAGTCGCGCGCTTTTTTGGTCGCGCGCTTGTCGTGCTGTTTCTTGCCGCGGGCAAGGCCGACGTCGAGTTTTGCCCGCCCGCGCTTCCAGTGCAGGTTGAGCGGTACCAGCGTATAGCCCTTGCGTTCGACCGAGCCGATCAGCCGGTCGAGCTCGCCGCGATGCAGCAGCAGCTTCCGCAGCCGCGTCGGGTCGGCCTGGACGTGGGTCGAGGCACTCTGCAGTGGCGAGAAATGCGCCCCCTGCAACCAGGCCTCACCGTTGCGGATATGGACGTAGCTTTCCGACAGCTGGGCGCGCCCGGCACGCAATGCCTTGACCTCCCAGCCCTCCAGCGCGAGACCGGCTTCGCAGGTATCCTCGATGAAGAAATCGTGGCGTGCCTTGCGATTCTCTGCAATCCGGGCGGGAGCGGATTTCGACTTTGCCGGTTTGCTCATGAAAGTTGCGTCACTCGTCCGTGAAATTCGATGCCGCCGCGCGGGCGGCGGGCGGCGATTATACGGCAGAAGGCGTCGATGTGCGGCATGGTGCGCTGTTGTCAGGACCCTGATTTTAATCCAGAATCCGGCCAATCTCGTCTTACCAGAGAACCATAATGCTCAGTCAGGATGCTAGCGACGGGGGTAAGCGTACCTCTCTCCACGGCCACTGGTCGTCACGAATGGCCTTCATCCTGGCCGTCACCGGTTCCGCCGTCGGCCTCGGTAACATCTGGAAGTTTCCGTATATCGCCGGCCAGAACGGCGGCGGCGCATTCGTTCTCGTTTACCTGCTGTGCGTGGCCCTGATCGGCATGCCGGTCATGATCTCCGAGATCCTCATCGGGCGCCGCGGACGCCGCAACCCGATCGCCACTATGGCCCTGCTGGGCGAGGAAGAGGGCGCCTCCCGCCAGTGGCGATGGGTCGGGGCACTCGGGGTCATTGCGGGATTCCTGATCCTGTCCTACT
Organism: Woeseiaceae bacterium; assembly: GCA_034522415.1. GTDB lineage: Bacteria > Pseudomonadota > Gammaproteobacteria > Steroidobacterales > Woeseiaceae > Woeseia. The sequence goes on along the minus strand of JAXHLH010000003.1, from coordinate 482,906 downwards.
ACAGCGTCATCGGCGGCTGGACGCTGACCTACATCGTCAAGAGCATGTCCGGCGAGTTTGCCGGTGCCACGCCCGGCGCGGTCGAACTCGCGTTTGCCAGTTTCACCGGCTCGTGGTGGAAGGTAGCCATCGCGCATACGCTGTTCATGGGCATCACGGTCTTCGTGGTGGCACGCGGTGTCGAGCGCGGCCTGGAGCAAGCTGTGCGATTCATGGTGCCCGCGCTTCTTCTGCTGATGCTCGTGCTGCTCGGCTCTTCGATCAGCTCCGGCTATTTCGGCAGCGGACTCGCCTTCATGTTCTCGGCCGACTTCGGCGCGCTGAGCTGGGACAGCGTGCTGGCGGCCATGGGCCAGGCATTCTTCACGCTGAGCATCGGCATGGGCGCGGTCATGGCCTATGGTGCCTACCTGCCCGAAGAAACCTCTATCACCGGGGCGTCGACCGCCGTCGTGATCGCCGACACGTTCATCGCAATACTTGCCGGCCTCGTTATTTTCCCGCTGGTATTCGCCAACAACCTCGATCCGGCGGACGGCCCCGGGCTGGTGTTCGTGACGTTGCCGCTGGCGTTCGGCCAGATGGCCGGCGGCACGTTTTTCGCGACGATCTTCTTCCTGCTGCTGACGTTCGCGGCCTGGACGTCGGCCCTGGGCCTGGTCGAGCCCTCCGTGGCCTGGTGCGTCGAGCACCTCGGCCGCACGCGGGCGCAGGCGGCATTTATCGTCGGCACGCTGATCTGGGCGCTGGGTTTCTGTACGGTGCTGTCATTCAACGTGTTGTCCGACGTGTCATTCTACCGTGGCACGATCTTCGACAACATCGATCATCTGACCAGCAATATCATGCTGCCACTCAGCGGCGTCCTGATCGCGATATTCGCTGCCTGGGTCATGTGCCGCAACTCGTCCGCCGACGAGCTGGGCGGCGCCGGTCGAATCTACAGCATCTGGCGTTTTCTGGCGCGCTTCGTCGCGCCGGTGGCAATCCTGTTCGTGTTTCTCAAGGCGATCGGCGTATTGCCTGAATTTTCCGGTGGTTGAGCCGGGTCCGCACACGGACAAGTTCGCGGCCGGTGCGTAGTGTCAGGCGCAGCGCGCTCGTGCCCTACAGTGCCGAGCAGATGTTCCGGCTGGTCGACGACATCGAATCCTACCCGTCGTTCCTGCCGTGGTGCACGGACGCCCGTATCGTGCGTCGCGACGGCACGACGGTCGAGGCAACGCTGGAAATGAGCCGTGCTGGCCTGACCCGGTCCTTTACCACGAGAAACCGGCGGAGCGAATTCGACAGCATCGACCTCGCTTTGGCTGGCGGACCGTTTCGCCACCTGGAGGGTACCTGGCGTTTTCAGGCGTTACGTGAGGATGCGTGCAAGGTCACGCTGGATCTCGACTTCGAATTTGAAAGCCGCGTGCTGGACATGATGCTCGGGGCCTTCTTCGAAGAGACCTGCAATTCGCTGGTCGATGCCTTCACGCGCCGTGCCGCGGCAGTGTACGTCGATTGAGGCGCGCCGGCGCGATTCGGAGTCCTGCATGCGGATAGAAATCGTCTTTGCACGGCCTGACCACCAGGCGCTGCTGGACCTGGACGTGCCGCCCGGGACGACGGTAGGCGAGGCGATCCGGCGAGCGGGACTGGCCGAGCGGTTTCCAGACGACGACCTGGAGCGGTGCGAGACCGGTATCTGGGGGCAACCGGTACCCCGCAGCAGGACATTGCGGGCCGGTGAACGCGTGGAGCTCTACCGACCCCTGCGCATGGATCCGCGTGAGGCACGGCGCCGGCGCGCGGCGCACGGCCGTGCCATGGGCGACCCTGTGGATATCGACAAGGAAGACTGAGGGACGTCGCCTGCTCAGACGTCCGGGTTGAATTCCCGGTCGCGTTCCATGCGGGTGACGGCGTCACCGTCGAAAAATATCGAGACCCAGCGCTTGGCGCTGGCGTCCTCGCGCCCGACCCGCAGGTAGTAGACGTAGTCCCAGCGGTTGCGGTGGAACGGGTCGTCGATCATCGGCGTGCCCAGCAGGAAACGCACCTGGCTGCGCGTCATGCCTATCTCGACCTGGTCGAGATCCTCTTGCTTGATCAGGTTGCCTTGTGAGAGCGGCGCCTGGTACACGCACCCGGCTGCAAGGGCGAACATGAGAAGAGCGGCGATCAGAACGGCAGGTCGTTGCATGGAGTCGTGGTATTGTCGTCAGGTCCGAGGCGGGCAGAGAGCGCCGCGGTTGGAGCGGTCCGGCCATCTGCGCCATAATAGGCGCCGCATGATACCTGCTGCATTCCGGCGGCGATAGCCGCCTGCATACGCACTACCGGAGAGCCAACGCCGATGCTACAGCGCCAGGAATTGCGAAAAGCCGGCCTGAAGGTCACCTTGCCGCGGCTCAAGATTCTCGAGATTCTCGAGAACAGCGAGCAGCGACACCTCAGTGCGGAAGATATCTACAAGGAACTGCTTGAAACGGGCGAGGATATCGGCCTTGCCACGGTCTACCGCGTCCTTACGCAATTCGAGTCGGCCGGCCTCGTGACGCGGCACAACTTCGAGGGCGGGCATTCGGTATTCGAACTCGACGAAGGCGAGCACCACGATCACATGGTTTGCGTCGAAACCGGCGATGTCGTCGAGTTCATGAACGCGGAGATCGAGCGGCTGCAAAAGGAAATTGCCCGCGCGCACGACTATGAGCTGATCGACCACAGCCTGGTCCTGTACGTCAAACCCCTGAAGAAAAAGGCCTGAGCCGCTTGGCAGCCTGTTAGTCAACGCGTAGTCAACGCGTAGTCAACGCGACGCGCGTTTGCCGCTCTTCTGCCCCCGTTCGCCGACCCGGGCCAGCATTTCCGCTGCATGTTCGCGCGTGCGTTCGGTAATCTCGACGCCGCCCAGCATGCGGGCCAGTTCCTCGATGCGCTCTTCGCGTTTCAGCCCGGCAACGGCCGTCCGCGTCGTCTTGCCGTCCGTGATCTTGTTGATGCGGATGTGGTGATCAGCCTGGCAGGCGACCTGCGGCAGGTGGGTCACGCACAGCACCTGGCGGCGGGCCGCCAGCTCTCGCAGGCGACGCCCGACCATTTCGGCGACGCCGCCTCCCACCCCGCTGTCCACTTCGTCGAAGATCATCGTCGGTATGGCGCTGCCGCCGCTGGCGATGACCTGTATCGCGAGGCTCATGCGTGACAACTCGCCGCCGGACGCAATCTTTGCGAGCGGCCGGGGGGGTTGTCCCGGGTTGGCGCTGATCCGGTATTCCACGTCTTCCATGCCCCAGGACCGCGCGTCGTCGTGGGCGCGCGGCCGCAACTCAATCTCGAACACGCCGCCCGGCATCCCGAGGTCCGCCATTGCGCCGCTGACTTTCCCGGCCAGCCGCCCTGCCACGTCAGCCCGCGCCTTGCTGAGGGCGCCGGCGAGCTGCCGGTAGTTCTGCTCCGCGGCGGCTGACTCGCGAGCCAGCCGCTCGCCGTGCTGTTCGGCGTTTTGGAGTGATTCCAGCTGGTCGGCCAGGCGCTGGCGCAGATCGGGGATGCCGTCGGGCTCCACCCGGTGCTTGCGCGCGAGCGCCTGGATGGCATCCAGGCGCTCCTCGACCACCTGGTGGCGCGCGGGATCGGCATCGAGGCCCTCACTGGCCCGCTGCAGCTGCTCGGCCGCCTCGGTCACCTGGATGCCTGCCTCGCGCAACAGCGACAGCGCCTCTGCCAGCTGCGCATCGAACTCGGCGACCGGCTCCAGCGTCTGTTCGGCCCGCGCCAGCAGGTTTTGTGCGTTGTCGGGCTCCGCGTCGTAAACCAATTGCAGTGCCATGGCCAGGCTGTCGGCGATCTTGCCGCTCATGCGCAGGCGACGGCGTTCCTGCTGCAGCGCGTCGAGTTCGCCATCGGCGAGATCCAGCGCGTCCAGTTCGCCGAGCTGGAATTCGAGCAGGTCCACGCGAGACGCACGGTCTTCGTTCGCTGTTGCCAGTTCGTGAAGCTCGGCCGCGCGCGATCGCCAGCTCGCGTACGCTTCGGCAAGCGCCTTGCGCTGGTCCCCGAGTTCGCCGAAGTGATCCAGCAGGTCGCGCTGGACGTCCCGCCGTCCCAGCGACTGGTGAAAATGCTGGCCGTGAATGTCGACCAGCGTCTCTCCCAGGGCCTTGAGATTTTGCAGCGTGACTTTCGTGCCGTTGATGAAGGCGTGCGAGCGGCCGTCGGCGTTGACGACGCGCCGCAGGACGCAGTCGTCGTCCGCGTCAAGCGCCTGTTCGGCGAGCCATGCGCGGGCGCCGGCGTGTTCGCGGACGTCGAACTCGGCCGTGAACTCGGCCCGTCCGGCGCCGTCGCGCACGAGCCCGGTGCCGCCGCGTTCGCCGAGCACCAGCGACAATGCATCGACGAGAATCGACTTGCCGGCGCCGGTCTCGCCCGTCAGCACCGTCATCGCTGCGTCGAACTCCACTTCGACCCGGTCGATGATGGCGAAATTGCGTACCTGCAGGCTGGTCAGCATGACGCTCAGGACGCCTCCCGCGCCGGTGCCAGTTCGTCCTCGCCGCCGCGCAGTCGACTGTCCCGGCCCCAATGGAGCTTGGAGCGCAGGATTTCGTAGAAGTCGTAACCCGGCGGATGGATAAGCCGCACTCGTCGGCCCGCGTCGCGAATCAGGAGGCGATCCTCTGCGGTCAATTCGCCCAGCGTGTGGCCGTCTATCGCGACCTCGGCCCGCGTGTCGGCGCGTTCGAGGATCCGCACTTCGATTTCCACGGCGGAGGGCACGACGACCGGGCGATCGCTCAGGGTATGGGGGCACACCGGCACGACCACGATCGCCTCCAGAGCCGGCTCGATGATCGGGCCGCCACAGCTCAGCGCATAGGCCGTCGAGCCCGTAGGCGTTGCGACGATCAGGCCGTCGCCGGAATGGGAATTGACGTAGCGGCGTGCGATGCGGGTTTCGAAATCGACCATCCGGCCGGTTTCGCGGCGCTGCAGCACGACGTCGTTCAGTGCGATCGCCCGCCGGTCCACGGCGCCGTCGCGAACTCGCTCGGCCTCCAGCAGCAGGCGCGGCTCCACGCTGAAATTGCCGGCCAGGACCTGGTCGACGCTCTGCAGCATCTCCGCCGGCCCGATATCGGCGAGAAAGCCGAGGCGGCCACGGTTGACGCCGAGCAACGGCACGTCGTGGTCGAAGGCCAGTCGGGCGGCGTGCAACATCGTACCGTCGCCGCCGATTGCAATAATCAGGTCCGCCTGCGCCGGCAGGCGGCGCTCGCTGACCTGGCGCGCCGCCATGTCCACATCGCTCGTGAGATTGGCGATTACATCGATACCGGCCTCGCCCAGGTGACTGGCGAGCAGCTGCATCGGCTCTGCGACTCTCGGATCTTCGTCGCGCCCGAGAACGGCAATTGTCTTGAATTCCATACGCGATCCCGGACGGAGTCGGGCGCCGCGACAGTCCGCTGTCGAGGTGGAACGCCCCACGAAGCCGGATTGTTGCAAACCCGGCAGTTCCCGCCAAGCAGCCCGGGGCGGCAGTGTGGCGGGATTTGCCAGGACCCGCCCGGCCGGTACGGCCCGCCTGCACAGACTTGTGCCCGCCCCGCCTTGCGTTTATTTTGCACGCTGCGTTTGAAAGCGGGTCAGGAGCCCTCATATCGACCGGATAAATGAGCAGACAAGCCGTCAGCAACGCACCCAACGATCGCGCCAAGTACCTGCTGAAGATCCTGATCCAGCGATTCATTCAGGACGGCCAGCCAGTCGGTTCGCGCACGCTGTCCCGCGAGTCCCGGCTGGACCTCAGTCCCGCGACGATTCGCAACGTTCTCTCGGACCTCGAGGAAATGGGCTTCGTGTCCGCGCCGCACACGTCCGCCGGGCGCGTGCCGACGCCGCGCGGCTACCGCATGTTCGTGGACACGCTGGTGCAGTACAAGCGCCCCGGCGACGACGACATACGCCGGCTGCAGCGCCGCCTGGCGGCAAGCGAGAACGATCCCGATCTGCTGGTGAATTCCGTATCGACTGCCCTGTCGCGGCTGACCAGCCTGGCCGGCGTCGTCACGGTGCCCAAGGGCCAGCAGGCAACGTTGCGCCAGATCGAGTTCCTGCCACTCTCCGACAATCGTGTCCTCGCGATCCTCGTGATCAATGATCGCGAAGTCCAGAACCGGATACTGCACACGGAGCGCAACTACAGCGCCGACGAATTGCAGCGAGCGGCCAATTTCATCAACGAACACTACGCCGGCGCGGATCTCGCGGACATCCATGCGCGGCTCGTCAGGGACCTGCAGGAAACGCGCGAATCGATGAACCAGGCCATGCTGGACATCATCAGTGTCGCGCAGTCGGCGATCGATGGAACCTCCTCGCAAAAGAGCGGGTTCGTTGTCACCGGCGAGACGAACCTGATGGATTTTGCCGAGCTATCGGATATCGACAAGCTGCGGCGGCTGTTCGAGGCGTTTTCGCGCAAACGACTGATGATCGACCTGCTGGACCGCAGCATGAACGCCAGCGGCGTGCAGATATTCATCGGCGAGGAGTCGGGTTACCAGATTCTCGACGACTGTAGCGTGGTGACGGCCCCCTATCGCATTGACGACGACAAGGTCGGCGTGCTCGGGGTCATCGGACCGACGCGCATGGCGTACGATCGCGTCGTGCCTATCGTCGAGGTCACCGCCCGCATGCTGGGGTCGGCGCTGAACGTCCCGGACTAACAGCCTGTCGGACTCAGGCCTGATCTGCTGCGACGGCGGGAACGTTTCGTCTCGTCCGTTGCTACCGCCCAGACTCACGGGCGCCGGTCCCGCCCTTGATATTCGTCGCGGCAACCCCACACTGCGAGCTGATTGCGTGGTATGACGCCGCCTGACGCGGCGCTGCGCCACGGATTGAGGCGCAGCGGCGCCACGGATTGAGGCGCAGCGGCGCCACGGATTTCAGGACAGAGGCAAGGGAGCAACCCCGACATGACAGGACAGCCCGACCGCACCGGGACCGAACCGGCGGAGAAAGACGCTGCGGAGGACGCGACCACGGCCGATGCAACCGGCCCGGACGCGGGCGACGAGCGCGAGGAACACGCAGAGGGCGAGGCTTCCGAACTGGACAAGGCCAGAGCGCTCGCGGATGAAAACTGGGACAAGTACCTGCGGGCGATGGCCGAGCTCGAGAATGTTCGCAAGCGGGCCGCGCGGGATGTGGAGCGCGCGCGAAGATTTGCGCTGGAACAGTTTGCCCGCGAACTTCTCGCCGTCAGGGACAGCCTGGAGATGGGGCTGCAGGCGGCAGCCGGCGAGGGCGGTAGCGCCGATGCGCTGTACGAGGGCAGCGAGGCCACGCTGAAACAGCTGGCCTCCACGATGGAACAGTTCGGCATCGTCGAACTCGATCCGCACGGCGAACCCTTCGACCCGGAACAGCACGAGGCAATGACGACCCAGCCGTCCGCGGAGGTCGAGCCGGGCACGGTGCTGACCGTCTTCCAGAAAGGCTATGCGCTGAACGGGCGTCTCCTGCGCCCGGCGCGTGTCGTCGTGGCTCGCGAGGGCGACGACAACGGCTGAAGCGTCGTCCTGGGCGGCCTGGGCGCTTGAAACGGCGCGCCATGGCCCCACTTCACAGGCAGTTTGCAGTTTGCTACAGAATTCGGAGATAAGCAGCTATGGGTAAAGTGATCGGTATCGACCTGGGTACCACGAACTCTTGCGTGGCGGTCATGGAGGGCGACAAGCCCAAGGTCATCGAAAACAGCGAGGGCGATCGCACGACGCCTTCCATTGTCGCGTTTGCCAAGGACAACGAGGTGCTGGTCGGGCAGTCGGCCAAGCGCCAGGCCGTCACGAATCCGGCCAACACGCTGTATGCGATCAAGCGGCTTATCGGCCGGCGCTACGAGGACGAGGTCGTTCGTCGGGACGTGAAGATGGTCCCGTACAAGATCGTCAATGCGGACAATGGTGACGCATGGGTCGAGGCGAACGGCAAGGCGATGGCGCCGCCGGAGATTTCCGCCCGCGTCCTGATGAAGATGAAGAAGACCGCCGAGGATTACCTGGGCGAGGAGGTCAAGGAAGCGGTCGTTACGGTGCCGGCCTATTTCAACGATTCCCAGCGCCAGGCGACCAAGGACGCCGGGCGCATTGCCGGCCTGGACGTCAAGCGCATCATCAACGAGCCAACCGCGGCCGCGCTGGCCTACGGCATGGACAAGAAGCGAGGTGATGCCAAGATCGCGGTATTCGACCTGGGTGGCGGCACCTTCGACGTGTCCATCATCGAGATTGCCGAAGTCGACGGCGAGCACCAGTTCGAGGTCCTGGCGACCAATGGCGACACGTTCCTCGGCGGCGAGGACTTCGACGAGCGTGTCATCGACTACCTGACATCCGAGTTCAAGCGCGAAAGCGGCGTGGATATCAGCAAGGACCCGCTGGCCATGCAGCGCCTCAAGGAAGCGGCGGAAAAGGCGAAGATCGAGCTGTCGTCCTCGCAGCAGACCGAGGTGAACCTGCCGTATATCACGGCGGACCAGACGGGTCCCAAGCACCTGAATATCAAGCTGACCCGGGCGAAGCTCGAGTCGCTGGTCGAGGATCTCATCGAGCGCACGATGGGTCCGTGCAAGACCGCGTTGCAGGATGCCGGCATCCGGGTAAACGAGATCGATGACGTCATCCTGGTCGGCGGCCAGACACGCATGCCGAAGGTACAGGAAGCCGTTCAGGGGTTCTTCGGCAAGGAACCGCGTCGCGACGTCAACCCGGACGAAGCGGTGGCTCTCGGCGCGGCGATCCAGGGCGGCGTACTGGCCGGCGACGTCAAGGACGTCCTGCTGCTGGACGTCACGCCGCTGTCGCTCGGCATCGAGACGCTGGGCGGCGTCATGACCAAGCTGATCGAGAAGAACACGACGATTCCGGCCAATGCGGAGCAGGTGTTCTCGACGGCTGACGACAACCAGACCGCGGTAACGATTCATGTCCTGCAGGGTGAACGCGAGCGCGCCCAGGACAACAAGTCGCTGGGCCGGTTCGACCTGGCCGATATTCCGCCCGCGCCGCGCGGTTTGCCGCAGATCGAAGTTACGTTCGATATCGATGCGAACGGCATCCTGAACGTATCCGCGAAGGACAAGGCGACCGGCAAGAGCCAGAACATCGTGATCAAGGCGTCCAGCGGCCTGACGGAAGACGAGATCGACAAGATGGTCTCCGACGCCGAAAGCCATGCCGAGGAGGACAAGAAGTTCCGCGAGCTGGTCGATGCCCGCAACAAGGCGGACAGCTTGGTCCACGCGTCGGAAAAGACGCTCGAGGAGCTTGGCGAAAAGGCGTCGCAGGATGACCGCGCCAAGGTCGAGGCGGCCGTCAGCGACCTCAAGGAGGCCCTGAAGAGCGATGACCTCGCTGCCATCGAGGCCAAGAGCAACGCGCTGACCGAGGCCTCCGGCGCCGTCGCCCAGAAGCTGTATGCCGAACAGGCCGCCCAGCAGGACGGTGGCGACGCGGCCGGCGGGGCTTCACAGGGCGACGCTGGCAGCGATGACGTCGTGGACGCGGAGTTCGAGGAAGTCGACGGCGACGACAAGGACGACAACAAGGGCGACAAGTCGAGCTGAGCCACGGCGCCGGCAGGGACAACGCAATACGACGGACGCCGGCAATGGCGTCCGTTTAATTACGGGCACGGGGCGCTATGGCGAAACGGGACTATTACGACGTTCTGGGGGTCGACAAGTCGGCGTCCGAGGGCGACATAAAAAAAGCCTATCGCCGCCTGGCGATGAAACACCATCCGGACCGCAACAAGGATGACGACGATGCGGCACGGCGTTTCAAGGAAGCCAGGTAGGCCTACGATGTTCTGAGCGACCGCGAGAAACGGGCGGCCTACGATCGCTTCGGGCACGACGGCGTGCGCGCCGCCGGAGGCGGGGGGCCTGGCGGCTTCAGTGCCGAGGGTTTCAGCGATATATTCGGCGATGTCTTCGGTGACATATTCGGTGCCGGCCGCCGTGGTCGCAGCCAGGTGTTCCGTGGCGCCGACCTTGCCTACGAGCTGCGGCTCGAGCTGGAAAAAGCCGTCGCCGGTGACACCGTGACGATCGAGGTCCCGACGCAGGCCGTTTGCGATACCTGCGACGGCAGCGGCGCCCGGAAGGGCAGCGAACCCGCAAAGTGCGACACCTGCGGCGGTGTGGGCCAGGTGCGCATGCAGCAGGGCTTCTTCTCGATCCAGCAGACCTGTCCCGCCTGCAAGGGGCAGGGCACCGTTATCGCCGATCCGTGTGACACGTGCCACGGCCGCGGTCGCGTGGCCCGTACCAAGAACCTGTCGGTCAAGGTGCCGGCCGGTGTCGACGACGGTGACAGGATTCGCCTGTCGGGCGAGGGCGAAGCCGGCCGCAACGGCGGTCCTCCCGGTGACCTGTACGTGGAAATCCGTGTCAATCCGCACAAGATATTTGGCCGCGAAGGTGCCAACCTGACGTGCGAGGTGCCGGTCAGTATCACGACAGCGGCACTGGGTGGCGAGGTTGAATTGCCGACGCTGGACGGTCACGTCTCGCTCAAGGTCCCCGCCGGCACGCAATCGGGGAAGGTCTTTCGCCTGCGCGGCAAGGGCGTCGTGACCGTGCGCGACCGTTACCGCGGCGACCTGTTTGCCAGCGTCGTGGTGGAGACGCCCGTCAACCTGACCGACGATCAGAAGAAACTGCTGCGCGAGTTCGAAACGCTGGTGGCCAAAGGTGGCGACAAGCACAATCCGCGTGCGGGCGGCTGGCTCGATACCGTCAAGCGATTTTTCGAGCGCATCGGCCAGTCCTGAGACAGGGGACCCTGCCATCGATGTCTTGAGCGTCAGCGTGCTGGGTGCGGGGCGCATGGGCCGGGAAATCCTGCGCGTGCTCGCAGAGGACGGCGGCGCCGGTTTGCGGCTGGGCGGGCTCTGGGTGCGGCGCAGCGACCCCGCCGGCGACCACGAACTGGCGCAGCTTGTCAGTGCTGCGGGCGCCGACATTTCTCCCGATACCGATCTCGAGGCTGTGCTGGCAACGGCCGACGTCGCTGTCGATTTCACGTTGCCGACGGCCACTGCCGATGTACTCGCCGTCGCGGTTGCGACCGGCACGCCGCTGGTCTGCGGCGTCACCGGCCATGAGGAGTCCGGTGTCGAGGCCCTGCGAGCGGCGGCACGCAGGATTCCGTTGTTTCACGCGCGCAACATGAGTCCTGGCATTGCGGTGCTGGCGCGACTGCTGCGCGAGGCAGGCGAGCTGCTCGGCCCCGGTTACGCCGCCGTCATCGACGAGCGGCATCACGCCGGCAAGCGCGATGCGCCGTCCGGGACGGCGCTGATGCTCGGCGAGACACTCGCTGGCGTGCGCCCTGACCTGGAGCCCGGGGCAGATCCGCTACCAGGTGGTGCGCGAGGGCGATGAGCCCGGAAGTCATACCGTGCGACTCGAGGGAACCGCCGAGGTGCTGACGCTGGGGCACGCGGTGCGGGACCGGCGGGTATTCGCGTCGGGCGCCCTGCGTGCCGCGCAGTGGCTTGCCGGACGCCCGCCCGCGTATTACGGCATGGACGATTTGCTGAGCCGGGAGAGCCCGTCTGCAAAATGATCGTCTGGCGTACACCGCTCGCCTTGAGTAGAATGACGCGAATCCCCGGATGGCCGGCGGATTCCTGAGCGGAAGGCGGCGTCCTTCCGCTTTTGTGCATCTACCGTCCCCGAAGGTGGACCCGGTCCGCGCCGGCAGGATGGTACGGACGCGAGGAATTTTTTTTGGCTACACCCGCGATACTGGCCCTGCAGGACGGCACCGTCTTCCGGGGCGTTTCCGTCGGCGCCGACGGCAAGACAATCGGCGAAGTGGTCTTCAATACCGCGATGACGGGCTACCAGGAAATACTCACCGACCCCTCGTATTGCCGCCAGATCGTTACGCTCACGTATCCGCACATCGGCAATACCGGGACCAACAGTCACGACATGGAATCGTCCCGGGTCCACGCATCAGGGCTGGTTATCCGCGACAGCGCGATGGTCAACAGCAGCTGGCGCTCGGAACGGGAATTCGGCGACTTCCTGCGTGCGGGCAAAACCGTTGCGATCGCGGATATCGACACGCGCAAGCTGACTCGATTGCTGCGTGAAAAGGGTGCGCAATCGGGCTGTATCATGACCGGCGACGCCGACCCGGACGTCGCGGTGCGGCACGCCCGCAAATTTCCCGGCATCGCGGGAATGGACCTCGCGCGGTTCGTCAGTACGGACCGACCGTATCAATGGTGCCACGGCACCGAGTTCGGTCGCCGGCCGCGCGTCATTTCACGCCGCATCGCCCCCTACCACGTCGTCGCCTACGACTTCGGGATCAAGCGCAACATCCTGCGCCTGCTGTCCGATTTCGATTGTCGCATGACGGTGGTGCCGGCCAGGACGTCCGCCGCGGAGGTACTGGCCATGTCGCCGGACGGCGTGTTTCTTTCCAATGGCCCGGGCGACCCGGAGCCCTGCGATTACGCGATAGCGGCGATACGCGAGTTCGTCGATGCGGAAATCCCGGTGTTCGGCATCTGCCTGGGTCACCAGTTGCTGGCGCTGGCCGCCGGCGCCCGCACGGTCAAGATGAAGTTCGGCCACCACGGGGCAAATCATCCGGTACAGGATCTGCAAAGCGGCCGGGTGCTGATCTCCAGCCAGAATCATGGCTTTGCCGTTGATGAGGCCTCGCTGCCGGCCGACGTGCGCATCACGCATCGTTCGCTGTTCGACGGTACCGTGCAGGGAATCCGCCTGAACGGGCGTGCCGCGTTCAGCTTCCAGGGGCACCCGGAGGCGAGTCCCGGCCCGCACGATGTTCTCTTCCTGTTCGAGCAATTCATCACCGACATGGACGAGGTCAAGCGCAACCAGGCTCGAACGGCCCTGGAAGCGCAAAATTAAATCTATAAAAACAGATAATTATAGAATTTACCTAAGGTAGTACATTATTACTGGGCCGGGCCGTTTACGGCCGCCCGACAGAGCATCATGCCCAAGCGCACCGACATCGACAGCATTCTCATCATCGGCGCAGGCCCGATCGTGATCGGCCAGGCGTGCGAATTCGATTATTCCGGTACCCAGGCCTGCAAGGCGCTGAAGGAGGAGGGCTACCGCGTCATCCTGGTCAATTCCAACCCGGCCACGATCATGACGGACCCCGAAACGGCGGACGCAATTTACGTGGAGCCGGTTGAGTGGCGCGCGGTCGAACAGATCATCGCGCGCGAACGGCCGGATGCGCTGCTGCCGACGATGGGTGGCCAGACCGGGCTGAACTGCGCCCTGGACCTGGACCGAGAAGGCGTACTGGAGCATTACGGGGTCGAACTGATCGCCGCATCGCGCGAGGCGATCGACATGGCGGAAGATCGCGACCAGTTTCGCGAGGCCATGCGCGAAATCGGGCTGGACGTGCCCGAGGCGTCGATCGCGCATTCGTTGGAAGAGGCTTTCGAAAAACAGGCCGCGCTCGGCTTCCCGACGATCATCCGGCCATCCTTCACGATGGGCGGCAGCGGTGGCGGTATCGCCTACAATCGCGAGGAATTCGCGTACATCGTGTCCCACGGACTGGAAATATCGCCGACCCACGAAGTACTGCTTGAGGAGATCGGTTCTCGGCTGGAAGGAGTTCGAGATGGAAGTTGTCCGTGACCGGAACGACAACTGCATCATCGTGTGTTCCATCGAAAACCTGGACGCCATGGGCGTGCACACCGGGGATTCCATCACGGTGGCGCCGGCGCAGACGCTGACCGACAAGGAATACCAGCGCATGCGCAACGCGGCGATCGATGTGTTGCGCAAGATCGGCGTCGAAACGGGTGGCTCCAACGTGCAGTTCGCCGTCAATCCGGATGACGGCCGCCTGCTGGTCATCGAGATGAACCCGCGCGTCTCCCGGTCGTCGGCGCTGGCCTCCAAGGCGACCGGCTTCCCGATCGCGAAAGTGGCCGCAAAACTTGCCGTCGGCTACACGCTCGATGAACTCAGCAACGACATCACCGGTGGCGCAACGCCGGCTTCGTTCGAGCCGACGATCGACTACGTGGTCACCAAGGTGCCGCGATTCACGTTTGAAAAGTTCCCGGCGCCAACGACCGGCTGACGACGCAAATGAAGTCCGTCGGCGAAGTCATGTCGATCGGACGGACGTTCCAGGAATCCCTGCAAAAGGCGCTGCGCGGTCTCGAAACCGGTGCCACCGGCCTGGACGAAAAACTGCATATCCTCAAGGATCCGGATGACATCGAGGAATTGCGGCAGGAATTGCGCTTGCCGGGCGCCGAGCGCCTGTGGCTGCTGGCGGACGCGATCCGGCTGGGCATGCCGCTTGACGAGATCACGGCGATTTCCGGTATCGACCCCTGGTTCGTCGGGCAGATCGCGGACCTGGTGCAAGAGGAGCAGGCGCTCGCGGCCGACGGCCTGGCCGCACTCGATGCCGATCGCCTCAGGCGGCTCAAGCGCAAGGGATTTTCGGACATGCGACTGGCCCGCGTGCTGGGCATCAACGAAATGGCGCTGCGCAAGCGGCGGCTGGACCTGGGCATACGACCGGTGTTCAAGCGCGTCGATACCTGTGCGGCGGAATTCGCGACCGCAACCGCGCTACCTGTACTCGACCTACGAGGAAGAGTGCGAGGCCGAGCCGACCGATCGCAACAAGATAATGATTCTTGGCGGCGGGCCAAACCGCATCGGGCAGGGGATCGAGTTCGACTATTGCTGCGTACATGCGGCACTCGCGCTCAAGGCGAGACGGTTACGAGACCATCATGGTCAACTGCAACCCGGAAACCGTCTCGACCGACTACGACACGTCCGATCGCGCTGTATTTCGAGTCGCTGACGTTCGAGGACGTCATGGAAGTCATCGAGCTGGAGAAGCCAAAAGGCGTCATCGTGCAGTTCGGCGGCCAGACGCCGCTGAAGCTGGCACGCGACCTCGAAGCGGCCGGCGCACCGATTATCGGCACATCCCCGGACTCGATTGACCTGGCCGAGGACCGGGAGCGATTCCAGCAGCTCGTAAACACGGTCAGCTTGCGCCAGCCGCCGAACTGCACCGCTCGCAGTTACGAGCAGGCGCTGACAATGGCGGCGGATGTGGGCTATCCGCTCGTCGTCCGGCCGTCGTACGTCCTGGGCGGGCGGGCAATGGAGATCGTCTACGGCGAAGACGACCTCGCCGCCTACATGAAGGCCGCGATCGACGTGTCGAATGACAGCCCGGTGCTGCTGGACCGCTTTCTCGACCTCGCGACCGAAGTGGACGTCGATATTGTCAGCGACGGCACTCACGTGCTGGTTGGCGGAATCATGGAGCACATCGAACAGGCCGGCGTGCATTCGGGCGACTCCGGCTGTTCCCTGCCGCCATTCAGTCTCGGCGAGGAGGTGCAGCAAGAACTGGTCCGGCAGGTTGTCGAACTGGCCCGGGGCCTCAAGGTAGTCGGCCTGATGAACACGCAATTCGCTATCCAGAACGACATCGTCTACCTGCTGGAAGTGAATCCGCGGGCGTCGCGGACGGTGCCGTTCGTTTCCAAGGCCGTCGGCATTCCGCTGGCGAAGATCGCGGCTCGCGTCATGGTAGGGCAGTCGCTGGCCGACCAGGGCTATGTCGACCAACGCACGCCCTCGTATTTCTCGGTCAAGGAATCGGTCTTTCCGTTCATCAAGTTTCCGGGCGCCGATCCGATACTCGGGCCCGAGATGAAATCGACGGGCGAAGTCATGGGCATCGGCCGCTCCTTCGGCGAGGCTTACGCCAAGGCGCAGCTCGCCTCCGGCGTGCGCCTGCCTCGCAAGGGTGTCGCGTTGCTCAGCGTGCGCGATCGCGACAAGCAGGGTGCCGTCGAGCTTGCGCGCATTCTCGAAGAGCGCGGCTTCGACATCGTCGCGACGCACGGCACCGCGCAGACGCTGGCCAGGGCCGGCGTGGAGTGCCGCCGGGCGAACAAGGTACGCGAAGGACGGCCGCATATCGTTGATATGATCAAGAATGGTGAGATATCGTTAATCGTGAACACGACGGAGGGAAAGCAGGCTATCCAGGAATCGGAATCCATTCGCGCAGAGGCAGTGCGCAAGAACGTAACCTATTACACGACCCTGGGCGCGGCGATTGCGACCTGCCGTGCCCTGGATCACCTCGATAATATCGAGGTGAACCGGCTTCAGGACCTGCACAGAGAGGTGGCGGCATGAACAAGGTACCCATGACCGTTCGCGGTGCCGAACTGCTGCGCGAGGAACTGAAGCGGCTCAAATCCGAGGACCGACCCCGCATCATCCAGGCAATTGCAGAGGCGCGCGAGCACGGCGATCTCAAGGAGAATGCCGAATACCATGCGGCCAAGGAGCAACAGGGATTCATCGAGGGCCGCATCAAGGAAATCGAGGCCAAGCTGTCGAACACGCAGGTGATCGATGTCACCACGATAGACGCCAAGGGGCGGATCGTATTCGGTTCGACCGTGGAACTCGTCGACGAGGCAACCGGCGAGGAGAAGGTTTACAAGATCGTCGGCGAGGACGAGGCCGACATCAAGGTGGGCATGGTCTCGTTTACGTCACCGATCGCGCGGGCATTGATTGGCAAGAATGAGGGTGACGAGGTCAGTTTTTCCGCGCCGGGCGGCGAGAAGCGCTACGAAGTCATCGAAGTCCGCTACGAATAGGGCGCAATCACCTGCCGGGCAGCGCCACCCGGGGTTCATTCACATTGCGGCGGAATACCAGCGCCACATTGCCGATGCGATCGACCAGCTCCGCCTCGCCACGCTGGCAAAGGCTGTCGATGATCGCGTTGCGGCTGTCGCGATCGCCGGCGCGAACCTTGACCTTGATCAGCTCGTGATGATTGATCGTTGCGTCGAATTCCCGGAGCACGGCGTCCGTCAGGCCGGCGTCGCCGATGGTCACGACGGGCTTGATCGGGTGGCCCGCACGGCGCAGGTGTTTTTTCTGGTTTTCGGAGAGGGGCATGGCTGCAATGGCGGGCAGGTTGACGGGCGGCAAGTGTAACAGCCGTGGTGCCCCGTGAACGGTCCGCGCGGCAGTTCCGGCACGTGGCGCGAACGCCAGGAACGCGACCCGTGGGTGCGCCGGGCCCGCCAGGGAGGCTGGCGGTCACGAGCCGTCTTCAAGCTGGAAGAGCTTCTGCGGCGCGAGTCACTCCTCAAGCCGGGCATCGTGTGCGTGGACCTGGGTGCCGCGCCCGGTGGCTGGAGCCAGTACGTCGCGGCGCAGACGGGCGGGCGTGCCCGCATACTGGCGCTGGACCTGTTGCCGATGGACGCATTACCCGGCGTGGAAATCATTCAGGGAGATTTCACCGAAGCGGCGGTTCTCGAAGACCTCGAAGCACGGCTGGGCGACGCCCGCGCAGACCTTGTAATGAGCGACATGGCACCCAATATCAGCGGCAACAAGGTGATCGACCAGCCGCGCGCCATGTACCTCGCGGAACTGGCACTGGCGCTGGCGCGCGACAGCCTGGCCCCGGGTGGCAGCTTTGTCTGCAAGCTGTTCCAGGGCGAAGGCAGCGATGCGTTCATTAAAGACGCCAGATCGTCGTTCGGTTCCCTGAAAGTGAGAAAACCGGCGGCTTCGCGAACCGCCAGCCGTGAGGTTTACCTGGTAGCGAGAAACTATCAACTGTAGTAGGGTCTAACAGCTTAGACGCAGTCTAAAGCGCGTTGCTGCCTGTGTGCGCCCTGTCCCCGGAGTGGACCGACAATCGTGAATGATCTGACCAAGAACATCCTCGTATTCATCGTCATCATCGTGGTGCTGCTGTCCGTCGTGCAGGGCCTGAGCGGCGTCAATGGGCCACCCCCGGAAAAGGTGGACTATTCCGAATTCCTGGATCAGGTTCGCAGCGGCAATGTGCAGCGCGTCGAGTTCGAAGGTGAACGAATCAACTTCGGCAACCGCCTGCCGTTGTCGAACTACACGATCAGCCCGGAAACGGACAACAGTCCGCTGATTGGCCTCCTCGAGGATAACAACGTCCGCTTTACTGCGGAGGAACCCGAGGACCAGAGCCTGATTGGCCAGTTACTCATCAGCTCGTTCCCGATCCTGCTGCTGATCGGCGTCTGGATCTACTTCATGCGCCAGATGCAGGGCGGCGGTGGCGGCCGCGGCGCCATGTCGTTCGGCAAGAGCAAGGCACGGCTGCTCGGCGAGGACCAGGTCAGCGTGTCCTTTGCCGACGTAGCGGGCGTCGAGGAAGCCAAAGAGGAAGTCTCGGAAATCGTCGATTTCCTCAAGGATCCCAGCAAGTTCCAGCGGCTCGGCGGCAAGATTCCCAAGGGCGTGCTCATGGTGGGTCCGCCGGGGACCGGCAAGACGCTGCTGGCGCGCGCCATTGCAGGCGAAGCCAAGGTACCGTTCTTTACGATCTCGGGTTCCGATTTCGTCGAGATGTTCGTCGGCGTCGGCGCATCGCGCGTCCGTGACATGTTCGAGCAGGCGAAAAAGCAGGCGCCCTGCATCATTTTCATCGACGAGCTGGATGCGGTGGGTCGGCATCGCGGTGCCGGGCTCGGCGGTGGGCACGACGAACGCGAGCAGACGCTCAACCAGATGCTGGTCGAAATGGACGGCTTCGAGGGCAACGAGGGTATTATCGTCATCGCGGCGACCAACCGGCCCGACGTACTTGACCCGGCCCTGCTGCGACCCGGACGATTCGATCGCCAGGTCGTGGTGCCGCTGCCCGACATCCGCGGCCGGGAGCTGATTCTCAAGGTGCACATGCGCAAGGTGCCGCTCGACGACGACGTCGACCCCGGCGTGATTGCTCGCGGTACCCCGGGCTTCTCCGGCGCGGATCTCGCCAACCTGGTCAACGAGGCTGCGCTGTTTGCGGCGCGCGCGAACAAGCGCGTCGTGAGCATGGAGCAATTCGAAATGGCCAAGGACAAGATCATGATGGGCACGGAACGCCGCTCCATGGTCATGAGCGAGAAGGAAAAACTCAATACGGCCTATCACGAGGCAGGTCACGCTATCGTGGGCTATTGCGTGCCCGATCACGATCCGGTGCACAAGGTAACGATCATTCCACGCGGCCGGGCGCTCGGTGTCACGATGTATCTGCCGGAAGAAGACAAGTACAGCGTGTCGAAGGAACGGCTGGAAAGCACGATTTCTTCGCTGTTCGGCGGGCGACTCGCGGAAGAGATGACACTCGGTCCGAACGGCGTAACGACCGGTGCTTCCAACGACATCGAGCGGGCGACGGATATCGCCCGCAACATGGTCACGAAATGGGGACTGTCCGAAAAGATGGGCCCCCTGACCTACAGCGAAGACGATGGCGAGGTATTTCTCGGGCACTCCGTTACCCAGCACAAGCAGGTATCCGATGTCACCGTGCATACGATCGACGAGGAGGTGCGGGCAATTATCGACCGCAACTACGAGCGGGCCAAGCGCATCCTCAACGAGCACGAGGACAAGCTGCACGTCATGGCCAAGGCCCTGATGAAGTACGAGACGATCGACTCCGCCCAGATTCGCGACATCATGGAAGGCCGGGACCCGCGTCCGCCGGAGGGCTGGGACGATACCGGCAAGCCACCCCCGAAGCGTGGCAACCGGCGCAAGCGGGAGAACGACGGCGCGCCGATCGGCGGCCCGGCCAGCGAACACTGACGAAACGGCAGGGCTCTACAACCGGCGGGCGGCGAGTTACTATCGCCGCCCGCTTTTTTTTGCTCCCGGATCCGTAATGCAGGTCAGGCTCGGCAATCAGTACCTGGATCTCGCGCGCCCGCGTGTAATGGGCGTGCTCAATGTAACGCCCGATTCCTTTTCGGACGGCGGCGATTTCATCCGCCGCGACGACGCGTTGCGCCGCGTCACATCCATGTTGAAAGAAGGCGTCGACATCATCGATATCGGCGGCGAATCGACGCGGCCCGGGGCAGCCGAAATCCCGGTCCAGGAAGAAATGGACCGGGTGCTGCCGATCATCGAAGCGATCGGCGGTACGAGCGACGTTGTGATCTCCATCGACACGAGCAAGGCCGAGGTCATGCGCGAGGCCGTTGCCGCCGGAGCCACTCTTATAAATGACGTATTTGCACTGCGCAGAGAGGGGGCGCTCGAGGCAGTGCGCGATCTGTCGGCAGGCGTTTGCCTGATGCATATGCTGGGAACGCCCGGCACCATGCAGGACAATCCCGTGTACCGCGCAATCCCGGGCGATATCATGGCGTTTCTTGAGGAACGCGTGGCTGCCTGCGGCGCCGCCGGCATCGATCGTGACAGGCTGATCATCGACCCCGGGTTCGGTTTCGGCAAGACGGACACGCACAACCTGCAGCTGTTGAGCCGGCTGCAGGAATTGTCCGCCCTCAAGCTGCCGGTTCTTGTCGGCATCTCCCGCAAGCGGACGCTGGGCAGCCTGACCGGTCGCGGGCCAAAAGAACGGGTCGCCGCCGGCGTCGCCGTGGCGGTCTTGGCTGTGGAGCGCGGTGCGCATATAGTTCGCACACACGACGTGGCGGCCACGGTCGATGCGTTACGGCTGGTCGCCGCAACCGCCGCGGCGGGCAGGGTCGACGACTGATCATGTAACAGGCGGCTAGAGGAGCTCGAATGAGCAAGCGATATTTCGGTACCGATGGCGTACGGGGCACGGTTGGCAAGGAGCCGATGAGTGCCGAGTTTGCGTTGCGCCTCGCGAGTGCGGCGGCCCAGGCGCTGGTCCCGCCAGGCGGTACGGTGCTGATCGGCAAGGACACGCGGTTGTCAGGCTACATGTTCGAGTCTGCGCTGGAGGCCGGCTTCGTCGCCGCCGGTGCGAACGTGTTGCTGCTCGGGCCGTTGCCGACCCCGGGAATCGCCTACCTGACCCAACAGTTCGAGGCGGACCTGGGCGTCGTGATCAGCGCGTCGCACAACCTGTATTTCGACAATGGCATCAAGTTTTTCGACGGCACCGGCGCCAAGCTGACCGACGAGGCAGAAGAGGCGATCGAGCGCTATCTCGACCAACCGGCAATTACGCTGGCGTCACAAAAGCTGGGCAGGGCGAAGCGTATAGACTCGGCACGCATACGCTACCAGGAGTTTTGCGCTGCCACGTTTCCGGAGGATCTGGATCTCGAGGGCGTCAAGATCGTGTTCGACGGCGCCAACGGTGCCAGCTACAAGGTGGCACCGAGGACGCTGGGCGAACTGGGCGCCGAGGTCATCCCGATAGGCTGCTCGCCCAACGGCAAGAACATCAACCAGGGCTGCGGTTCGACCGAGCCCGCCTTGCTGCAGCAGACGGTACCGGCCGTATGCGCTGATGTCGGCATCGCGCTGGATGGCGACGGGGACCGCGTCCTGATGGTGGACGAGGCGGGCTATCTGCTGGATGGCGACCAGCTGCTTTTCATCCTGGCGTCCTCCCGCAAGGAGGCCGGACTGCTGCGCGGGCCGGTCGTCGGTACCGTGATGAGCAACCTCGGGCTGGAGCACGCATTGCAGCAAATGGATATCGAATTCCGGCGCGCGCAGGTCGGGGACCGCTACGTGCTCGAGACGTTGCGGGCGACCGGCGGAACGATTGGCGGCGAGACGTCGGGCCACATGATCTGCCTGGACCAGACGACGACCGGGGACGGCCTGGTCAGCGCGCTGCAGGTACTTGCCGTCATGAAGCGCAGCGGCAAGACGCTGGGCGAGCTGGCTGCGGGCATGCCGAAATACCCGCAGAAACTCCTCAACGTGCGCACCGCGAAGCGGCTCGATCCGGGCACCTCAGAGCCAATCCGTGTCGCCGTTACCAGGGCGGAGGACGAGCTCAAGGAGACGGGTCGGGTCGTCTTGCGGGCGTCCGGTACCGAACCCGTGATCCGCGTCATGGTCGAAGGACGCAACGAAGGCCAGGTTCTCGAACTCGCGGAGCGGCTTGCAGCCGTCGTGGCGGAAGCCGCGGCCTGAGATAACGCCTGGCTGCGCAAATTGCGCGTTGATTTGCGCCGGGCGCCCCGGTATCCTTGCGCGCCTTTTCCGTGGACCTGATTGCGAGGCGGTATGCGCGATTTTCTGGTGGCCGGCAACTGGAAAATGAATGGCAGCCGTGCCGCCAACAGGGGACGCCTGCAGGAGATCCGCGACGGATTCCGCGGTCCGGAGTCGGTGCGATTGCTGGTCTGCCCTCCTTTTCCGTACCTGCCGGATGCGATCAGCGCGCTCGTGGGAAGCGCTGTGGCTGTCGGTGCGCAAAACGTTTCGCAGCACGAAAATGGTGCCTATACAGGGGAAGTGGCGGCGTCCATGCTGCAGGACATAGGCTGCAGTCACGTCATCGTAGGCCACTCGGAACGGCGGGCGCTGATGGGCGAGAGCAGCGATATCGTGGCCGCCAAGTTTCTCGCGGCGTTGTCGCAGGGCCTGCAGCCGATATTGTGCGTCGGCGAGACGCTGGAGGAACGCGAGAGTGACAGGACCGAGGAGGTCATCGACGAGCAGCTGGACGCCGTACTGGCTGCGGCCGGTGTCTCGGCGTTCGCGAATGCCGTAGTTGCCTACGAACCCGTATGG
The DNA here is from genome assembly GCA_034522415.1 of Woeseiaceae bacterium. Classification (GTDB taxonomy): domain Bacteria; phylum Pseudomonadota; class Gammaproteobacteria; order Steroidobacterales; family Woeseiaceae; genus Woeseia. Next base: position 460,282 of record JAXHLH010000003.1, on the reverse strand, counting down.
GCAATCGGCACCGGCAGGACGGCGAGTCCGCAACAGGCGGAGGATGTGCACGCGCATATTCGGGCGAGAATTGCGGCGCACGACAGCAACGTGGCGGAAAGACTGCAGTTGCTCTATGGCGGCAGCGTCAAGGGCGATAACGCCGGCGGGTTGTTCGGCCAGCCCGACATCGACGGCGGCCTGATCGGCGGCGCGTCGCTGAAAGCAACGGATTTTCTGGCCATTGCCGAAGCGGCAACGGCCTTGGTGAGGTAAGTATGAGTACCACCCAGACGATCGTTTTATCCGGGCACACGCTGATTGCGTTGCTCCTCATTGTGCTGGTGCTGATGCAGCGTGGCAAAGGCGCGGATGCCGGCGCTGCGTTCGGCTCCGGCGCATCGGGGACCGTGTTCGGCGCCCGTGGTTCATCCAGTTTCTTCTCGCGAGCGACGGGCCTCCTGGCCACCGCGTTTTTCGCGACCAGCCTGGCCCTGGCGTACATGAGCAGCCAGAGTTCCGACGCGCCTCAGAGCCTGATGGAGTCGGCCCCGCAGCCCGCGCAGCAGCAAGAACCGCCCCCGGCAACGTCGTCCGGGGACGAATCGCTGCCGGACCTGCCGGCGATGGACGAATCGGCGGACACGCCCGCTGGCGAACCGTCCGATGATACGATGCCGGCGCTGCAGGAACAGGACGACGAAACGAGCGACACGTCGGAGCCGCCCGGCGACAGTTCACGGTAAGTTCACGTTACGATTCGGCGAACGGCAGGGTAACGACGCCGCCAGTCACGGCCGATGTGGTGGAATTGGTAGACACGCTGTCTTGAGGGGGCAGTGGCGAAAGCTGTGCCGGTTCGAGTCCGGCCATCGGCACCAATTAAAAGGGGGGCAGGCCAAGCCTGCCCCCTTTAATTGGTGCCTGGTGGGGACATACGGCAGGGTGCCAAGCAGGAGGCGGGCGCCAGCCCGAAAGCAGGTCATGGTTGGTTAGCGGCAGGACTACCGCACAGGACCCGGACATTTTTTTATCCGGGCAATGCCGCTTTGCTCGACCGGGTTCGAGTCCGGCCATCGGCACCAGCGCTTTGCCGCAGAACGGCAGCAATGGCATCTCATCTCAAGTGGCATCGGCCAGGACTGCGTATTGCGGATTGCGTGCCACACGGATGGCATGCCGGCGCGTGGAATGGGGTGTCGCGATTGGGACAGGGGCTGATACAATACCGCTGCTAAGTCACCTGGAATCGGCGCTGCGAGGCGTTTGCCTGCGAAAATGCTGGAAAATTACCTGCCTGTATTGATTTTTCTCGGCGTCGCAACCGGAATCGGTCTGCTGCTGCTTGCGCTCGGCTTCCTGTTTGGCCGTGGCGACAAGGATGCCGAGAAACTGTCGGCTTACGAATGCGGCTTCGAGCCGTTCGAGGATTCTCGCAGTAAATTCGACGTGCGCTATTACCTGGTCGCCATACTATTCATCATTTTTGATCTTGAGATTGCATTCCTGTTTCCGTGGGCAGTTGCGCTGGATACTTTCGGTGCGTTCGGGCTGCTTGCAATGGCCGTCTTTCTTGCCGTGCTGGTCGTCGGCTTCATTTACGAATGGAAGAAAGGGGCTCTTGAATGGGACTGAGCATTGCAGAGAGGGCTGAGCGGCCCGCCGTGGATTCAGCGGCTGACGATGCGGGCCAGAGCCTGCAGAAGAAAGGCTTCGTAGTCACCGGTGTCGATTCGGTCATTAACTGGGCCCGCACCGGATCGTTGTGGCCGATGACGTTCGGCCTGGCCTGCTGTGCCGTCGAGATGATGCATGCCGGCGCGGCCCGCTACGACCTGGACCGGTTTGGCATTATTTTTCGTCCCAGCCCGAGGCAATCCGACGTCATGATCGTCGCTGGCACGCTTGTGAACAAGATGGCCCCTGCGCTGCGCAAGGTCTACGACCAGATGCCCGAGCCGCGCTGGGTGGTATCAATGGGATCCTGTGCCAACGGCGGCGGCTACTACCACTACTCTTATTCCGTTGTACGTGGCTGTGATCGTATCGTCCCCGTCGATGTTTATGTCCCTGGCTGTCCGCCGACGGCAGAAGCTCTCGTGTACGGCCTGATCCAGTTGCAAAAGAAGATTCGCCGTACCAACACGATTGCCCGGTAATACTCCAGAACATGACCGATAAACACGAGACACTGGCGGCTCGGATTGATGCGCGTTTCAGCGGCAAGGTTACTGCCGTGCCGTCGACCTGCAACGAAGTCACCTATGAAGTTGAGAAAGACGCGTTGCTCGAGGTCGCGGCCGCGTTCCGCGACGAATTCGGGTTCGAACAGCTTATCGACGTTTGCGGGATGGACTACCTGACTTACGGCCAGGACGAGTGGGTAACGGAGGACGCCACCGATTCCGGTTACAGCCGTGGCGTGGTTCGAGAGCCGGTCATCCTCGATGAGTCCGACGAATTCGATCCGCGGCGCTTTGCGGCGGTGTATCACCTGCTGTCCCTGCAGCACAACCAGCGAGTCCGGCTGCGCGTTTTCGCCGGTAGTGACAATCCGCCGGTAATTCCTTCGCTTGTCGATACGTGGAACTCGGCCAACTGGTTCGAGAGAGAGGCGTTCGACCTTTACGGGGTCCTGTTTGACGGGCATCCCGATCTGCGTCGCATTCTCACGGACTACGGTTTCATCGGGCATCCGTTCCGCAAGGATTTCCCGTTGTCCGGCAATGTCGAGGTTACCTACGATGCCGATAAAGGCCGGGTTGCCTACCAGCCGGTTACCATCGAGTCCCGCACACTGGTGCCCAAGGTCATACGTGACGACAACCGTTATTCGCCAGACCTGAAGGAAGCGGGCGCCGATGGCTGAGATACAGAACTTCACGATGAATTTCGGTCCGCAGCATCCTGCGGCACACGGCGTGCTGCGTCTCGTCCTGGAAATGGACGGGGAAGTGATCATGAAGGCAGACCCCCATGTCGGCCTGCTGCACAGGGCGACCGAAAAGCTGGCGGAGTCCAAGCCGTATAACCAGAGCGTCGGCTACATGGACCGGCTCGATTACGTGTCGATGATGTGCAATGAGCACGGCTACGTTCTCGCGGTTGAAAAACTGCTGGGTATCAAGCCGCCGGAGCGCGCCCAGTATATCCGGGTGATGTTCGACGAAATAACCCGTATCCTGAATCACCTGATGTGGCTCGGCGCGCACGGCCTCGACATCGGCGCGATGACGATGTTCCTGTATTGCTTTCGTGAACGCGAAGACCTGATGGACTGCTACGAAGCCGTGTCGGGAACACGGATGCACGCGACGTACTATCGTCCGGGCGGTGTCTACCGCGACCTGCCGGAATCGATGCCGAAGTACCAGGCCTCCAAATGGCGCTCCCAGAAAGACGTCGACAGGCTCAACAAGGCACGCGATGGTTCACTGCTGGATTTCATCGAAGCATTTACGGACAAGTTTCCCGGATGCATCGATCAGTACGAAACGTTGTTGACCAATAACCGGATCTGGAAGCAACGCACGGTCAATATCGGCATCGTCTCGCCGGAGCGGGCACTGCAGCTGGGCTTCACCGGGCCCATGCTGCGCGGCTCCGGGATCGAGTGGGATCTTCGCAAGAAGCAGCCGTATGCCGTATACGACCGGATGGATTTCGACATCCCGGTCGGCAACCACGGCGATTGCTACGATCGGTATCTCGTGCGGGTCGAGGAGATGCGCCAGTCGAACCGGATTGTGAGGCAATGCGTCGACTGGCTGCGGAACAATTCCGGCCCGGTAATCGTCGACGATCACAAGATCGTCGCGCCGTCACGAGTCGAGATGAAGGACGACATGGAATCCCTGATCCACCACTTCAAGCTGTTTACGGAAGGCTATTGCGTGCCGGCCGGCGAGGCCTACGCAGCCGTGGAAGCGCCGAAAGGCGAGTTTGGGGTCTACATGGTGTCGGATGGCGCCAACAAGCCATATCGCGTCAAGGTTCGCGCGCCCGGCTTTGCGCACCTTGCCGCAATGTCGGAGATGGTCGAGGGTCACATGCTGGCGGATGTCGTGGCCGTCATTGGCACTCAGGATATCGTGTTCGGCGAGATCGACCGATGAGCGCCGCGGAGGTGCTTTCGGACCACGTGCGCGAGGAAATCGATCGCTGGACCGTGCGGTTTCCGGAAGACAGGAAGCGCTCGGCGGTTCTCGGCGCGCTGCACGCAGCACAGCACGAGAACGGTGGCTACCTGACGCAGGAACTGATGGACGCAGTGGCTGATTACCTGCAGTTGCCGCCAATCCAGGTATACGAGGTAGCGACCTTCTACTCGATGTTCCAGACGGAACCGGTAGGCCGCAACAATGTTTCGATTTGCACCAACGTACCCTGCATGTTGCGCGGTGCCGAAAGCCTCGTAGAACATGTCGAGAAAAAGCTCGGTATCAAGCTGGGCGAGAGCACGGCTGATGGCCGAATCTATCTCAAGAGGGAAGAAGAGTGCCTGGCGGCGTGCTGCGGTGCGCCGATGATGATGGTGAACCACAAATACCACGAGAATCTTACGATTGAGAAAATCGACGAGATTTTGGACGGGCTTGACTGATGGCGTACGAGCAAAACCTGGTCTGCTTCAATACGTTTGAGTCGGAGCGCTCGTGGTCGCTGGAAACCTACGAGCAGCACGACGGCTACCGGGCGTGGCGCCGTGTGCTGGCCGGCGAGCTGGGCCCCGATGAAATCATCGAGGAAGTCAAGGCGTCAGGCCTGCGCGGCCGGGGTGGTGCCGGGTTCCCGACCGGCCTCAAGTGGAGCTTCATGCCGCGAAATGCGCCGGGGCAAAAATACCTCGCGCGCAACTCGGACGAGAGCGAGCCCGGGACCTGCCACGACCGGGAAATCCTGCGTCGCAACCCGCATTCGCTGATCGAAGGCATGGCCATTGCTTCGTACGCGATGGGCGCGACCGTCGCGTACAACTATATCCGGGGCGAGTTCATCGATGAGCCCGTGCCGCGCTTCGAGGCGGCGCTCGAGGAGGCTTACGAGGCCGGCCTGCTGGGCAAGGACATCCAGGGGTCGGGTATCGACTTCGACCTGTATACGTTCGTCGGGGCGGGCGCCTATATCTGCGGCGAGGAAACAGCGCTGATCGAGTCGCTCGAAGGCAAGACCGGCAAACCGAGATTCAAGCCGCCATTCCCCGCAAACTACGGCCTCTACGGCCAGCCGACAACGATCAACAACACGCAAAGCCTGGCCAGCGTGCCGACGATCATTCGCAGGGGTGCATCCTGGTTCGCCGGTCTCGGCCCTGAAAAATCCGGCGGCACCGCGCAGTTTTCGGTATCCGGCCATGTCGAGAAGCCGGGAAATTTCGAGCTGCCGATGGGTGTCCCGTTTCGCGACCTGCTGGAGCTGTGCGGCGGCGTGTGGCAAGGACGCAAGCTGAAAGCCGTTGTTCCTGGTGGCTCGTCGGTCCCTGTGCTGCCGGCCGACATCATCATGAACTGTAATATGGATTACACGTCGTTGCAGGAAGCGGGCTCGTCGTTCGGTACCGGTGCTGTCATGGTCATGGATGACACGACTTGCATGGTCCGCGTGCTCAGCCGCATTTCGCGCTTTTACATGGCTGAATCCTGCGGTCAGTGCACGCCGTGCCGCGAGGGAACCGGCTGGCTGTGGCGCATGTTGACGCGAATTCTCGAGGGCCGCGGCCGGGAGGAAGATCTCGAGAAACTGATTGCGGTCGCGGGCAAGATCGAGGGTCACACCATATGTGCCCTCGGCGATGCAGCAGCGTGGCCCGTACAGAGCTTCCTGCGCCACTTCTATCACGAATTCGAATACATGGTGAAAAACCGCGGCCGTAGCGTCGTTGACGGCAGTACCGAGGTTGCGGCATGAGCGACGACACCGTAACGATCGAGGTCGACGGCAAGTCTGTAGAGGCCCGCAAGGGCCAGATGTTGATCGAGGTGACCGACCGCATCGGCGCCTATGTGCCGCGCTTTTGTTATCACGAAAAACTGAGCGTCGCCGCTAATTGCCGCATGTGTCTCGTCGAGGTCGAAAAGGCGCCCAAGCCCATGCCGGCCTGTGCGACGCCGGTCGGCGACGGCATGAAGGTCTTTACACGCTCCGCATACGCCATGGCCGCCCAGAAAGCGACCATGGAATTCCTGCTGATCAACCACCCGCTGGACTGCCCGATCTGCGACCAGGGCGGCGAGTGCGAACTGCAGGACCTCGCGATGGGGTACGGGCGCGACGTCTCCCGGTACAACGACGGCAAGCGCGTCGTAAAGGACAAGGATCTCGGTCCGCTCGTGTCGACCGATATGACACGCTGCATTCATTGCACGCGCTGTGTCAGGTTCAGCCAGGAAATCGAAGGTCTGCAGGAGCTGGGCACGATCGGGCGCGCCGAGAACATGAAGATCAGCATGTACATCGAGAAAGCCGTCGACCACGAGCTGTCAGCGAATATCATCGACCTTTGTCCGGTCGGCGCCCTCAACAACAAGCCCTATCGTTATAGCGCTCGTGCGTGGGAAATGCTGAGGCATTTTGCTGTGTCGCCGCACGATTGCGTCGGTTCCAACATGTTTGCACACGTGCTGCGCGGCCGGGTCAAACGTATCGTGCCGCAACAGAACGAGGCGATAAACGAAACCTGGATTGCGGATCGCGACCGGTTCAGCTACGAGGGCATATACAGCGACCAGAGACTGACGCGGCCACGCATGAAGGTGGATGGCGAGTGGCGCAACGTGGACTGGGAGGCGGCGCTCGGCAAGCTGGCCACCGTAATCGGCGAGAGCGACGGCTCGAAGGTCGGCATTCTTGCCTCGCCCGGGGCTACGCTCGAAGAGCATCACCTGCTGGCCCGGATAGCGGACGCCCTGGGCACCGCCAATATAGACCATCGCCTGCGACAGCGTGATTTCACGGACCAGGAAAACGATCCTGTGTTGCCGCTTCTGGGGTGTGATATTGCCGATCTCGACTCGCGGGACGCGATACTCGTGATCGGCTCCAATCTGCGCAAGGAAGTGCCGATCATCGCGCACCGTGTCCGCAAGGCGGCGCTTGCCGGCGCCAGTGTGTCGTTTGTCAGCGGCAGTCGGCACACCTATCACTTTCCGGTTGCTGAATACCTCGAGGATTCAGCTCTTGTCCGGCAGCTTGCGGGAATCGCGGTTGCCGCGGCCGGCAACCGGAAACTGCCGACCCCTGTCAGGGCTCTGTGCAAGGGCGTCAGTGCCACCGATGCCCAGAAAAAGATCGCCGAGTCGCTGGCGTCGGGCAAGTCCGGACATGTGCTGCTCGGGCACATCGCCGGCCGGCATCCGGCATTCTCGGCCCTGCGGGCCCTGGGGGCCGCAATTGCGGAGTTGACCGGTTCGGGCTTCGGCCGCCTGACGGAAGGTCCGAACAGTGCGGGGGCGTGCCTGGCCGGTGTGCAGCCGCACCGGGTCCAGGGCGGAACGGCGCGCCGGGATGCCGGCCTCACTGGGCCGGAAATGCTGGATGCCGACCTGGATGCCCTGCTCCTGTTCGGGGTGGACCCGGACCGGGACCTGGTTGTCGACGAGGCCGAGTACAAGCTTCGCGAGCAGAATTTCGTTGCGGCATTCACGAGTTACGATTCGGACGCCCTGCGAGAGACTGCCGACCTCCTGCTGCCGATCGGCACGTTTGCGGAATCAGCGGGTACTTACGTCAATTGCGAAGGGCGCTGGCAAAGCTTTGCCGGAATTTCAAATCCCGTCGGGGAATCCCGGCCGGGCTGGAAGGTACTGCGCGTGTTGGGCAATCATCTCGAAATCGATGGCTTCGATTTCGAGAGCAGCCCGGAAGTGCGCGACGAATTGAAAGCGGCGATCGGCGAGTCGGCGACTGTCGTCCAGTACCCGGGCACCGACGAACTGCCGGCTGTGGATGACGACGCCATTCGGGACGAGGCGCTGGACGTTCCAATGTACGACGTTGATCCCCTTGTACGACGGGCCGCAGCTCTGCAACTCACGCCGGAAGCCCGCCGCGGCCGCGGGGAGGGCTCCGACCAATGAAGTCGCTGGTGCCCGATTTCGCCCTGAATATCTGGGAGTCGCTGCCGCCGCTGGTGCAGAACCTGACGGTCATCACGACACAGATCATGGCCGTCACACTTTGTGTGATCCTGACGGTGGCGTTTACGACATATTTCGAACGCAAGGTCATCGGTCACATGCAGGGTCGCGTAGGACCCAACCGGGTGGGCCCTAAAGGACTGTTGCAACCGTTTGCCGACGTCATAAAGTTGCTGATCAAGGAAGTGGTTATTCCGTCGCGTTCAAATCGCTTCCTGTTCGTCATTGCGCCGTTGCTGTCCATCGTGCCGGCACTGGCGACCTGGGCGGTCATCCCCCTGACCGAGTCCTTCGTTATTGCCGATATCAATGCCGGGCTGTTGTATGTATTGGCGCTGACGTCGGTGGGCGTTTATGGCGTAATCCTGGCGGGCTGGGCGACAAACTCCAAGTACGCGTTCCTCGGCGCGATGCGCTCGGCTGCCCAGATCGTCGCCTACGAGATCGCCATGGGCTTCGCACTGGTCGGTGTCCTGATGGCAGGCGGCAGCCTCAACCTCGGCGAGATAGTCCGCGCCCAGTCCGGCGGATTCAGCAACTGGTTCCTGTTGCCGCTATTGCCGCTGTTCCTCGTCTATTTCATTTCGGGCGTCGCGGAGACGAACCGTGCGCCGTTCGATGTCGCAGAAGGCGAATCGGAGATCGTCGCCGGCTTCCATGTCGAATACTCCGGCGTGGCGTTCGCCGTTTTCTTCCTGGCCGAATACGCCAACATGGTGCTGATTTCGGCGCTGACGTCGATATTCTTCCTGGGCGGCTGGGCTTCGCCCTTTGAAGGCTGGAGTTTCCTCGGCGAGGGCAGTTTGCTGCGCGAACCGAGTTTCTTCTGGTTCGCGCTCAAGATTTCATTTTTCATTTTCGTCTTCTTCTGGCTGCGGGCGACATTCCCTCGCTATCGCTATGACCAGATCATGCGTCTCGGGTGGAAAGTATTCATTCCGGTGACGATCATCTGGATTGCCGTTGAAGGCCTCATGGCCTGGTTGCAGGTAGGGCCATGGGAACGACTGGCAGGTTAATCTGATGGAGACGCTCAAGAGTTATTTCAGGACTTTTGCGCTGTGGGAGTTGTGGCAGGGACTGTCCGTGACCTTCCGCAATTTTTTTCGCAAACCGGTGACGCTGAATTATCCGGAGGAGAAAACCCCGCAGTCTTCCCGCTTCCGCGGGCTGCACGCACTGCGGCGCTATCCGAACGGCGAGGAACGCTGCATCGCCTGCAAGCTGTGCGAAGCCGTTTGTCCGGCACTGGCGATTACAATCGAATCGGATGTCGGAGAGGATGGCACGCGACGCACGACGCGTTATGACATTGACCTGTTCAAGTGCATCTACTGCGGCTTCTGCGAGGAAGCCTGCCCGGTCGATGCAATCGTCGAAACTCGCCTGCACGAATACCACATGGAGCGGCCGGGCGAAAACATCATGACCAAGGACAAGCTGCTGGCCGTCGGGGATCGCTATGAGGCCATGATATCCGCCGACAAGGCCGCGGACGCGAAGTACAAGTAAAGGGGCTGGCGACTTGTTTCACGCAATACTTTTTTACACGTTCGCGGCAATTCTCATCGGTGCGGCGCTGGGCGTCATATTTTCCAGGAATCCGGTGCACGCGATCATGTTCCTGGTATTGGCATTTTTCCAGAGCGCCGTTCTGTGGCTGCTGGCCGAAGCGGAATTCCTGGCGATCGTGCTGGTGCTCGTCTATGTCGGTGCGGTGATGGTGTTGTTCCTGTTCGTCGTCATGATGCTCGATATCGACGTCGAACGCGCGCGCAGCGGTTTCACGCGCTATGCGCCGCTCGGTCTCATCGTGACCGCGCTGATGGTTATCGAGTTGATGCAGGTCATCTGGCTGCGGAGCCGGGAGGTCGTGGGAGTCAGCGGTTTTGCGGAAACCCCGGAGGGCTACAGCAACACCAAGGCACTGGGTTCAATCCTCTATACGGAACACGTATACGCATTCGAGATTGCCGCTGTGATCCTGCTGCTCGCCATCGTTGCGGCGATCACACTGACGATGCGTCGCCGCCCCGGGCTGAAGGTTCAGAATATATCCAGGCAGGTGTCGGTCAACAGCAAGGACCGCATACGTATCGTAAAAATGGATTCGGAGAAGTCGCAATGATCGGGCTGCAGCATTACCTGACCATGTCGGCCATCCTGTTCGCCCTGGCTGTCGCGGGCATCTTCATAAACCGGCGTAACCTGATCCTGTTGCTGATGTGCATTGAGTTGATGCTGCTGGCGGTCAATTTCAATTTTGTCGCATTCTCCCGTTACCTGGGGGACGAAACCGGACAGGTATTCGTGTTCTTCATTCTTACGGTCGCTGCGGCGGAAGCGGCGATCGGCCTGGCAATACTCGTCGTCCTGTTCCGCAACAGGCGCTCGATCAATGTCCAGGAACTGGACTCGATGAAAGGTTAACGGGCAGGGATTCGAGTGGACATGCAGAATATTCACCTGGCGATTGTCCTGGCGCCGCTGATTGCGGCAATCGTCGCCGGCCTTTTCGGTAGCCGGATCGGGCGTTCCGGTGCGCACTGGATAACCATCCTGGCGGTCGGTGTCTCCTGCGCGCTGTCGTTCGTCGTGTTCAAGCACCTGTATTTCGATGGCGGGCAGCCGGAGAATTACAACCTCTATACGTGGGCCGTTGCGGATGGGCTGCGCATGGAAATCGGGTTTCTTATCGACCGATTAAGTGCATTGATGATGGTCGTCGTCACTTTCGTGTCGCTGATGGTGCATATTTACACGATTGGATACATGCACGACGATCCGGGCTACCAGCGTTTCTTCAGCTACATCTCGCTGTTCACTTTTTCGATGCTGATGCTGGTGATGTCCAATAATTTCCTGCAGCTGTTTTTTGGCTGGGAAGCCGTGGGCCTGGTTTCTTACCTGCTGATCGGCTTCTGGTTTACGCGGGAAAGCGCAATCTTTGCCAATCTCAAGGCATTCCTGGTCAACCGGGTTGGTGACTTCGGTTTTATTCTGGGCATTGCGGCCATCGTCTACTTTGCCGATTCGCTGGACTACGCAAGCGTATTCTCGCAGGCACCACGGATCGCAGAGCAGGAGATCGAAATCCTCGGTGCTGTGCCGTGGAACGCCATGACCGTCATCTGCATCCTGCTTTTCATCGGGGCAATGGGCAAGTCGGCCCAGGCGCCGCTGCATGTCTGGCTGCCGGATTCGATGGAAGGCCCGACGCCGATCTCGGCGCTGATTCACGCCGCAACGATGGTCACGGCTGGTATCTTCATGGTGGCGCGAATGTCGCCGCTTTTCGAGTTGTCGGAAACGGCGCTTGCCGTCGTACTCGTGATCGGTGCCCTGACGGCTTTTTTCATGGGCCTGCTCGGCATTGTCCAGAATGACATCAAGAGGGTCATTGCCTACTCGACCCTGTCCCAGCTCGGCTACATGACGGTAGCGCTGGGAGTTTCAGCCTACAGCGCTGCGATATTTCACCTGATGACTCACGCGTTTTTCAAAGCGCTGCTGTTCCTGGCCGCGGGCTCGGTTATTATCGCCATGCACCACGAACAGGATATTCGCAAGATGGGCGGCCTGCGCAAGTACATGCCGATTACGTACTGGACAGCGCTGATAGGATCGCTGGCCCTGATCGGTTTTCCCGGCAGTGCGGGTTTTTCTCGAAGGACGCACTCATAGAGGCTGTCAAGGATTCGCACTGGCAGGGACAGGGACCGATTTACTGGATCGCCTACCTGAGCGTAGTGCTTGGCGTGTTCGTCACCGCGCTGTACACGTTCCGAATGTTCTTCCTGGTATTCCACGGCAAGGAACGCATGGACGCCGAGACGAGATCGCATCTTCACGAGACGCCGCTCGTCGTCACGGTACCGCTGATACTGCTGGCCATTCCATCCGCGATCATAGGCTGGTTCACGATCGAGCCCGTCCTGTTCGGTGGCTACTTTGGGGACGCCATCTTTGTCACGCAGTCACATGACGTACTCGCGCATCTGGGCGAGGCTTTCCATGGCAGCGCGCAATTCATTGTTCATGCGCTGCAGGGCCCGGCGGTGTATCTCGCGCTGGCGGGTGCGATTACAGCCTGGTTACTGTACCTGAGGCGGCCGGACATTCCGGAGGCCGTCAGCCGCAGGTTTTCGGGGCTGTATTCCCTGCTGGACCGGAAATACTATTTCGACGAGCTGTGGATCAATGGATTTGCCGCAGGCGGGCGGGCCGCCGGCTTGTTTCTGTGGCGGCGGGGTGACGAGTTCCTGATTGACGGCCTGATGGTCAACGGCACGGCCAGCGTCGTGAATCGCCTGTCGGGTGTGCTGCGACACTTGCAGACCGGCTACCTGTATCACTATGCGTTTGCGATGATTATCGCGCTGACGCTGTTCCTGGGCTGGCTGCTCTGGCTGCAATAGGCATTTCGACGAGACAAGAAGAACTTTCCGCTGGCGCGGTAGGGCAAGAAGCGAGTCTGACGCATGGATTTATCGCATAACATTCTGAGCATCCTGATCTGGCTGCCCGTGCTCGGCGGTCTTGGCGTGCTCTTCGCCGGCGATGGAGGTGATGCGTCGAATCCGCGTGCCGGCGGTATGCGGCTTCTGACGCTGGGCGTCTCGCTCCTGACATTCCTGCTCAGCCTTTTCCTGTATGCCAATTTCGATAACGGCACGGCAGCCATGCAGTTCGTGGAGCGGGCCCCGTGGATCGACGCCTTCAATATCGAGTATTACCTCGGCGTCGACGGCATCTCCACACCCTTGATATTACTCACGACATTCATCACGCCGCTCGTGGTGATAGCGGGCTGGAAGGTCATCGACGTACGCCCGGCCCAGTACTTCGCGTCGTTCCTGATCCTCGAAGGCCTGATGATCGGCGTATTCTGCGCCCTGGATGCGGTACTGTTCTACGTGTTCTGGGAAGCGATGCTGGTCCCGATGTTCCTGATCATCGGTATCTGGGGCGGCGAACGGCGCATCTATGCGACGATCAAGTTCTTCCTGTATACCTTCCTGGGTTCTGTCCTGATGCTCGTCGCCTTCGTCTACCTCTACGGCAAGACGGGCAATTTTAATTTTTTCTCCTTCATGGACGTGCCGCTTACGCTCCTGGAACAGCAGCTCATCTTCCTCGCATTCCTGCTGGCGTTTGCCGTGAAAGTGCCAATGTGGCCGGTACACACCTGGCTGCCGGATGCCCACGTTGAAGCGCCAACCGGCGGTTCGGTGATCCTGGCTGCAATCATGCTGAAGATGGGGGGCTACGGTTTCGTGCGCTTGTCGCTGCCGATGCTTCCTGACGGCAGCGAGTTTTTCGCCGGTCTGATGATCGCGCTGTCGCTGATCGCAGTCGTTTACATCGGCATGGTGGCGCTGATGCAGACCGACATGAAAAAGCTGATTGCGTACTCGTCGATTGCTCACATGGGCTTCGTGACTCTGGGCTTCTTCCTGCTGTGGGGTATAGGCGACGGTCGTGGCGCCGGGCTGGGCATGACCGGCGGAATGGTCCAGATGGTGTCGCATGGCCTGATTTCCGGGGCCATGTTTCTCTGTGTTGGCGTGCTTTATGACCGGGTACACAGCCGGAACATCGTTGACTACGGCGGTGTTGCCAACACAATGCCGGTTTTCGCCGCCTTTTTCGTGTTGTTCGCGATGGCCAATGCAGGGCTGCCGGGAACCTCGGGATTCGTGGGCGAGTTCATGGTGATCATCGCGAGCTTCAAGGCCAACTTCTGGTACGCCTTCCTGGCTGCAACCACGCTGATCCTGGGTGCTGCCTATACCCTTTGGATGATAAAGCGTGTGGTGTACGGGGAAGTGGCGAACAAGCAGGTCGGTGAACTGAGTGACCTGGATCGACGCGAGTTCATCGTGCTCGGCGTCCTGGCGCTGGCGGTTCTGCTCGTCGGACTGTGGCCGGCGCCGTTAGTGGACATGATGACAGTCACTGTCAACGATCTGATTGAACACATCAGCCAGCCAAAACTGGCGGCTTTGTAAGGTTCCGGACGAATGAACGCAACTGACTTCGCAATCGCGGCGCCTGAAATTGTCCTGCTGGGACTGATTTGCGTCGTTTTGCTCGCGGACCTGTGGATCAGCGACGAAAATCGCATTGCGACCTACTGGCTCAGCATGGCCTCGCTTGCGGTGGTCTTCGTGATTCTGCTGGTGACAGCACCGAACGAGCGTACGGTTCTGTTCAGTGGCAGCTATGTCACCGACGACCTGTCGCAGCTGCTGAAGCTCGCGTCGGTAGCCGTCGTGGGCGTCGGCTTCCTGTATGCCCGCGACTACCTGCAGCGGAACGAGCTCTTGCGCGGGGAGTATTTTCTGCTGGGATTGTTCGGCCTGCTCGGCATCCAGATCATGATTTCCGCGAACAGCCTGCTGATCATGTACCTGGGCCTCGAGACGCTGTCGCTGTCGCTGTACGCGATGGTGGCGTTCGAGCGGCGGTCCGCGGTGGCGGCCGAGTCCGCGATGAAGTATTTCGTGCTCGGTGCGATCGCCTCCGGCGCGCTGCTTTACGGCATTTCCTGGGTCTATGGACTGACCGGCACCGTCCAGTTCGACGAAATAGCCGCCGCGATCCAGGCGCGTCCGGAGCTGAACGATCTGCCGCTGTGGTTCGGCATGGCGTTCCTGATCGTCGGCATTGCGTTCAAGTTCGGCGGCGTGCCGTTCCATATGTGGCTCCCCGACGTCTACCAGGGCGCCCGCTCGCCGGTTACTCTCTACATTGCCTCCGCGCCCAAGATCGCGGCCCTGGCGCTGACGTTGCGGATCCTGGTGGACGGCCTCGGCGACCTGCACGCGGTCTGGCAGGGCATGCTGATGGTCGTCGGGGTTCTGTCGCTCGTAATCGGCAATGTCGTGGCCATCGCCCAGACCAACATCAAGCGCATGCTGGGCTACTCGGCCATCGCCCATGTCGGCTTCATCCTGCTGGCGGTATTCACCGGCACGGAAGAGGGCTACGGGGCGGCGGTGTTCTATACGCTGACCTATGTGGTCATGGCCGCCGGCGCCTTCGGCATGGTGATTCTCCTGAGCCGGCAGGGCTTCGAAGCGGATGCGATCAGTGATTTCAAGGGCCTGAACGCTCGCAGCCCCTGGTTCGCCCTGATGATGCTGTTCTTCATGTTCGGCATGGCGGGTGTCCCGCCATGGGTCGGTTTTTTTGCGAAAATCAACGTCATCAGTGCCGTTCTCGCATCGGGATTCACGGGCTATGCCGTGCTGATGGTCGTCGCCTCGGTGATCGGGGCGTATTATTACCTGCGGGTCATCTGGTACATGTATTTCGACGAGCCGACGGACCAGTCGCTGCTGCAGGCCGAGCCGGACATGCGCCTCGTCCTGAGCCTGAACGGCGTCGCGGTTCTGGTACTCGGTATCGTGCCGGGCTGGCTGCTGAAACTGTGCCTGGATGTGGTCACCTGAGATGGCAGTACGGGCTGAAAATCCGGGTTGTATTAGGCTTTCGACGTACGTATTATCCCGGTCCTGCCGATGCGGGGTGGAGCAGTCTGGCAGCTCGTCGGGCTCATAACCCGAAGGTCGCAGGTTCAAATCCTGCCCCCGCTACCAAACGAAAGAAAGGCCGGCCCGAAAGGGCCGGCCTTTTTTGTTCGCTACCGCGGGCAGGATTCGCTGCGAGGGATTGGCGCAGCCTTCGTTGTCGCCAGCCCTGGCTATTGCGGCCCGGGGACTCCGTTGCGTCACCCTGCGGGGATCATTGCACCGCGGTTCCGGATTGCCTATAATCGCGCGCCAGCGCGGTGGTGGGGTTTGGTTTGAAACGGATCGATTGACGGTGCACTGGCACTTGATCGCGCCCCCGCTACCAAGGTCTTGGTAGACGACAAAGCCCCGCTACGGGGTTTTTTATTGCCCGGGTGTCGCCCGCGGCGGTCGTACCGCGCTGAGAGAATGGGCCGGAGGCCCATTTTTTATTTGTAAAACAGAATGTTGTACTAGTTTTTTTAAATGACGCGTGAAGAGTTGGCAAGTCTGCTGGAACCGGCGATCGAGCGGCTGGGCTACGAATTGTGCGATCTCGAGCTGCGGCCGGGCGGGCGCGACGGCCTGTTGCGGCTTTTCATCGACAAATCGTCCGCCAGCGAGGACGAGGACGGCGGCATTGGGCTCGAGGACTGCGAGACGGTCAGCCGGCAGGTGAGCGCGCTGCTGGACGTCGAGGATCCGCTGCCGGGTCATTACGTCCTGGAGGTGTCGTCGCCGGGGCTGGACCGCCGCCTGACGAAGCCGTCGCATTTCCGGCGCTTCATGGGTGCTGAGGTACGGGTCAGGTTGCGGTTTCCGCTGGACGGAAGGCGAAATTTTCGCGGCACGCTGGTTGCCGTGGATGAGGAAAAAATCGAGGTCGAGGTCGATGGCGAGAAGCACAGATTGCCATTGGCGACAATCGAAACGGCTCGACTGGTGCCGTCGCTGTAATCGTACCGACGGCTGATTCGGAGTAGCACGAGCATGAGCAAAGAAATCCTGATGGTGGTCGACGCCGTTTCCAATGAGAAAGGCGTCGAGAAGGACATCATCTTCGAGGCCATCGAAGCGGCCCTGGCTTCCGCGACCCGCCGCCGTCACGGCGACGACATCGACGTGCGTGTTTCGATCGACCGGGATACCGGCGACTACGATACGTTTCGACGCTGGCTCGTATTCGAGGACGACTCGACGGAGCTGGAGTTTCCCGATCGCGAGTTACGGATGATCGACGCTGTCGATATCGACCCGGCGGCCGAGCCGGGTGGCTATGTCGAGGTGCCGATGGAATCCGTCGAGTTCGGCCGCATCGCGGCCCAGACCGCGAAGCAGGTCATCGTGCAGAAGGTGCGCGAGGCCGAACGCGAGCAGGTGGTCGAGGAATTCCAGGATCGTGAGGGCGAGCTGTTGTCGGGACTGGTCAAGCGAGTCGACCGGAACGGCGTGTACATCGATCTCGGCGGCAACGCGGAGGGATTCGTGCCGCGCGAGCAGATGGTGCCGCGTGAGCCGGTGCGCCCGCAGGATCGCATGAAAGCTTTGCTGACCGAGGTGCGGTCCGAACAACGCGGTCCGCAGCTGTTCATGACGCGCACGTCGCCCCAGTTCCTGATCGAACTGTTCAAGATCGAGGTGCCGGAAGTGGGGCAGGGTCTCATCGAAATTCTGGGCGCGGCGCGCGATCCCGGCCTGCGCGCGAAAATCGCGGTCAAGAGCAATGATTCGCGTATCGACCCGGTCGGTGCGTGCGTCGGCATGCGCGGTTCCCGAGTTCAGGCCGTGTCGAACGAGCTGGCAGGAGAGCGTGTCGACATTATCCTGTGGAACGAAAATCCAGCGCAGTTCGTCGTCAATTCGATGTCGCCCGCGGAGGTCGTGTCGATCGTCGTGGACGAGGACACACACAGCATGGATATCGCCGTGGACGAGGACAAGTTGTCCCAGGCTATCGGCCGGGGTGGCCAGAACATTCGACTTGCCAGCGAATTGACCGGCTGGGAGCTGAATGTAATGACCGAAATGGACGCGGAGCAGAAGAGCGAGCAGGAAATGCGCGAACTGCTGGAAGTTTTTTCTCGCCAGCTCGACGTGGACGAGGAGGTCGCCCTTATTCTCGTGCAGGAAGGTTTCTCGACGATCGAGGAAGTGGCTTATGTGCCAACCTCGGAGTTGCTGGAAATCGAGGAGTTTGACGAGGACATAGTCGAGGAATTGCGCAATCGCGCACGGGACGTGTTGCTGACGCAGGCCATTGTGCAGGAAGAGAAGATTGACGAGGCTGAACCGGCCGAGGATCTCCTGAGCCTCGAAGGGATGGATCGTGGCCTGGCCTTCAAGCTGGCCAGCGAAGGCGTCGTAACGCGCGAAGACCTGGCCGAGCTAGCCACCGATGACCTGCTCGAGATCAACGACATGGATCAGGATGATGCGGCCGCGCTTATCATGAAGGCGCGCGCGCACTGGTTCGAGGCAGAACAGCAGGCCTGATCAAGGACACCTGGAGTAAGCGATGGCTGACGTTACCGTTGCAGCAGTTTGCGGACGCACTGAAAGTACCGGTGGACAAGCTGCTTACGCAGCTCGACGAGGCCGGTATCAAGGTCAGTGGATCCGACGACACGATCAGCGAGGACGCGAAGCTCGAGCTGTTGACGCACCTGCGACGCAGCCACGGCCAGCAGGACGATACCTCGTCATCTCCGGGCGCGCCGCGCCGCATTACGCTAAAGCGGAAGTCCCAGTCCGAATTGCGGCTCTCTGGCGCGCAGGGTCGCTCGCGAACGGTCAACGTCGAAGTACGACGCAAGCGGACCTACATCAAACGGGACGTGCTCGAGGAACAGGCGCAAAAGGAACAGGAGGCCCTCGACCAGCAGCGCCGCGAGGAGCAGGAAAAGCTCGACCAGGAACGTCTTGAGCAGGAACGCCTGAAAGCAGAGCGCGAGCAAAAGGAGCGGGCCAAGGAAGAGGACGAGCGTCGCGAGCAGGAGGCGAAAGCCGAGGCCGAAAGCGCCGCGCGCGAGCAGGCCGCCAAGGAAGCTGCCGTGGCGGCCGAGGAGCAGGCGCGCCAGGAGCGGGCCGAGCAGGACGCCCGCGAACGCCGGGCCAAGGAAAAAGAGCGCAAGAAGGGTAAGGCACCCGAAACACGCTATGGCCGCAAGGAACTGCACGTTGCCGGCGACAAGAGCGGTCGGCGCAAGCGCAAGTCCACGACACGTCGTCGGCCGGTGTCGATCAGCACGGACGGCCAGCACGGGTTTGAGCGACCCACTGCGCCGGTCATCCGCGAAGTAGAAATTCCGGAAAGCATTTCGGTAGCCGAGCTGGCGCAAAAGATGGCCATCAAGGGCAACGAGGTCGTCAAGGTCCTGTTCAATATGGGTGCCACTGGTGACCATCAACCAGGTCATCGACCAGGACACGGCTGTCCTGGTCGTGGAGGAGATGGGACACACGGCGAAACCGGTCAGCGGCTCCGAAATCGACGAGAAGCTGCTGGCCGAAGAGCAAGCGCCCAAGGGCGAGGAAAAGCCGCGTGCGCCGGTCGTGACCGTCGGTCACGTAGATCACGGCAAAACGTCGCTGCTCGACCATATTCGCCGGGCAAAAGTCGTCGACGACGAAGCCGGTGGACTACCCAGCACATCGGCGCTTACCATGTCACGACCGATCGGGGTGACGTCACGTTCCTCGATACGCCGGGCCATGCTGCATTTACGGCAATGCGGGCCCGTGGCGCCCAGGCGACGGATATCGTGATCCTGGTGGTCGCCGCAGACGATGGCGTGAAGCCGCAAACCGTGGAAGCGATCAAGCATGCGCGTGCTGCCGGCGTTCCCATCGTCGTTGCGATCAATAAGATCGATAAGGAGAACGCAGACCTCGAACGCGTCAAGAACGAGCTTTCCCAGCACGAGATCATCTCCGAGGATTGGGGCGGCGAGCATCTTTTCGTCAATGTATCGGCGCAGACCGGCGAAGGCATAGATCAGTTGCTGGAAGCCCTGTTGCTTCAGGCAGAGGTTATGGACCTCAAGGCAGTGGCCGAGGGACCGGCGCAGGGCATCGTCATCGAGTCGAGCCTGGAGAAAGGCCGTGGCGCCGTTGCCACGTTGCTCGTGCAGGCAGGCCAGCTGAAGCAGGGTGACATGATTATTGCGGGCGAAGAGTACGGCCGTATTCGCAATATGTTCGACGAGCAGCAAAAATCGATTCGCAAAGCCGGCCCGTCCACGCCGGTCGTCGTGCTCGGATTGTCGAAGACGCCAAGCGCCGGCGACGAGTTCCTGGTCGTCAAGAATGAGCGCAAGGCGCGTGAAGTCGCCGAATTCCGCCAGGGCAAGTCGCGCGAGTCCAAGCTCGCACAACAGCAGGCCTCGAAGCTCGAGGACATGTTCAGCCAGATGACCGAGGAAGAAGCGTCGGAAGTGCCGTTGATCATCAAGTCCGATGTTCACGGCAGCACGGAAGCGCTACGTGATGCACTGACCAAGCTGTCCAATGACGAGGTCAAGGTCAAGGTGATCACGTCCGGGGTCGGCGGCATAACGGAATCGGATGCGACGCTTGCCGCGGCCTCGCACGCCGTGATTATCGGATTCAACGTGCGTGCTGACGCTGCCGCACGGGCCGCGATCAAGGAATCCGGCGTCGATGTCCGCTATTACAGCATCATCTACGAGGCGATCGATGATGTGAAGGTAGCGATCAGCGGCCTGCTGCCGGCCGGAGATCCGCGAGAACATCATCGGGCTTGCCGAGGTCAAGGAAGTCTTTACCTCACCGAAACTGGGCAACATTGCCGGTTGCATCGTCACCGAAGGCTACGTCAAGCGCGCCAATCCGATTCGCGTGCTGCGCGATAACGTCGTGATATACGAGGGTGAGCTGGAGTCGCTGCGCCGCTTCAAGGACTGATGTCTACGAGGTGCGCTCAGGCACCGAGTGTGGCATCGGCGTCAAGAACTACAATGACGTGAAGCCAGGGGACCAGATCGAGTGTTTCGAGCGGGTAGAGGTTGCCCGCACGCTCGACTGACGCGTTACAGGGCAGATTCGGACATGCCGCGTGAATTCGCTCGTCACGAAAGGCTCGGGGCGGAGTTGCTGCGCACACTCAGCGAGTTGCTGCGCTTCGAAGTCAAGGACCCGCGTCTGGCGCAGGTTTCGCTGACGGACGTGGAACTGTCTCGCGATCTCAGCGTGGCACGGATCTATTTCAGCCTGCTGAATCCCGATGATGACCCGGAGCCGGCCCACGCCGGACTGCAGCGTGCTGCCGGTTTTCTGCGGAGCAAGCTGGGCCATTCAATGAAGATACGGCACGTGCCCGAACTCCGGTTTGCGCACGACGACAGCATTGCGCATGGCGCCGCGATCAGCAAGCTGATCCAGGACGCCGTTGGCCGGGACCGCGAAGGCAACGATTAATGGCGACGCAGCGCAAGCGGCAACGGGAATCCGTTACCGGCGTCTTGCTCCTCAACAAGCCGGCGGGCCTGACGTCCAACCAGGCACTGCAGACAGTGAAGGGCCTGCTGAATGCACGCAAGGCCGGCCATACGGGCAGTCTGGATCCGGCCGCCACCGGCATGCTGCCGCCCGCGTTTTGGCGAGGCGACAAAGATCTGCGCGTACCTGCTCGACGCCGACAAGAGCTACCGCGTCGTGGCGCGCCTCGGCACGGCAACCGACACCGGGGATGCCGACGGCAGCCGTGAAACGGCAACCGCGGGAAGTGCCGGCGCTGGATGCGGGCGCCCGGCAGGCGATCCTGAAGCTCGGCCTTCGCGGGCAAATCAGCCAGGTGCCGCCTATGTATTCGGCGCTGAAGCAGGACGGCAAACGCCTCTACGAGCTGGCCCGGCAGGGGCAGGTCGTCGAGCGTGCGCCCCGCGCGGTTCAGATCCGTGCCATCGACCTGCTGGAGATTCACGGGACGCGACTCACGTTCCGGGTTCGTTGCTCCAAGGGCACCTACGTCCGCCAGCACCGGCCCAGGACCTGGCGGCGGCCGGTACCGCGGCGCACACGGAATCCTGGCAGTCGGCGAAGCCGTGTGGACCCTTCGGCGGCCGCGGAAATGGCCCACCTGGGCGAGACTCCGGGTCGCTGGCAGCAGCGGCGGGGCCGGGCGGGCGCTGGCGGGAGCGGCTCCTGCCGGTCGACCGCGCCCTCCTGCACTGGCCCGAGAGCCGCCTGCCTGCGGTGGCAGCGGGACGGTTCAAGGACGGCCAGCCGGTCAACGGCGGCGGCAGTGGTGGCGGTGATGCGGCGGCCGGCGAGCTACGGCGCGTGTACGACGCCGGGGATGCCTTTCTCGGTGTCGCGGAAAGTCTGGGCGACGGCCGCATCGCACCGTGGCGCCTTATCCGGCGGGTCGAGCGCGACCGCGGTCGGAAAGCCCGCTCCGGCGGACCCAGGTAGCGAAAGTTTCCCGAATTTTCGCCGAATCGGGCTGTTACTGGCACGAATGAGGCGCTAGAATAGCGCGCTTCCAAAAAGGGCCAAAAGATCAGAGCAGGATTGGGGTTTTTCCAGTAAAGTGTCACTTTTCCAGTGAGAACAAGAGCAGCATCATCGCGGAGTACGCCCGCGGGGGCTGGCCACACCGGGTCTCCGGAAGTCCAGGTCGCCTTGTCTGTCCGCACCAACTTCCGCACTCACCGAGCATTTCGGTGAGCACAACAAAGATCACCATTCCCGGCAAGGTCTCCTGATGATGGTCAACAAGCGGCGCAAGCTGCTCGACTATCTCAAATCCAGGGACCAGGACCGGTATCGCGAGCTGATTTCCCGGCTCGGTCTTCGTCGCTAAGATTCAAAGCGGCGCCTTGCGCAATGTATCAGGCCACTGCACGACCCTGAGACGGGTTCGGGTGGCCTCCTGTTGCCTAATAATTTCGTACGAGTAGACAAGTGAAAGCAATTACCAAGAAGTTCCAATACGGAGAACATGAAGTCATCCTGGAGACAGGTGCGATTGCCCGTCAGGCAGACGGGGCAGTGATGGTCAAGATGGCAGATACCGCGGTGCTGGTTACCGCCGTTGGCCGTCGCAAGGCGGATCCGGGCCGCGACTTCTTTCCATTGACAGTCAATTACCAGGAAAAGACCTATGCCGCCGGCAGGATTCCCGGAGGCTTTTTCAAGCGCGAAGGCCGCCCGAGTGAAAAGGAAACGCTCGTTTGCCGGCTCATCGACCGGCCTATCCGGCCGCTTTTTCCGAAAGGATTCAAGAACGAGGTTCAGGTCATTGCGACCGTCGTTTCAGCTTAATCCGGAAGTTCGATGCCGACATTCCGGCGTTGATTGGCGCCTCGGCGGCGCTGGCGATCTCGGGTATGCCGTTCGCGGGACCGATAGGCGCGGCCAAGGTCGGATTCAAGGACGGCGACTACATCCTGAACCCGACGGCGACGCAGCTGGCAAGTTCCGACCTCGATCTGACCGTCGCGGGCACCGAACAAGCCGTTCTCATGGTCGAGTCCGAAGCCAAGCTATTGTCGGAAGACGTCATGCTCGGGGCCGTAATGTTCGGACACGAACAGATGCAGACGGCGATCAAGGCGATCAATGAGCTCGTTGCAGAAGCTGCCAAGCCGTCGTGGGACTGGCAGGCGGCGCCCGTCGACGACGATCTGGATGCCGCAGTGGCCGCCCAGGCGGAGTCGGCGCTGGCGGACGCGTACCGAATTACGGACAAGATGGAGCGGCAGGCGAGTGTCGGCGAGGCCAAGTCCGCGGTCATGACGGCGCTGGCTTCGGGCGACGAACCGCGCTGGACGGGAGACGAAGTGGCTGGCGCTCTGGCGAAGCTGGAAAAGAACATCGTCCGCAAGCGAGTCATCGCGGGTGAGCCGCGCATTGACGGACGCGATCATCGCACGGTGCGGCCGATCGACGTCGAGGTTGGTGTGTTGCCCCGGGCACACGGTTCGGCCGTCTTTACGCGCGGTGAAACCCAGGCAATCGTAGTAGCGACCCTCGGAACGGGCCGTGACGCGCAGATCATCGACGCGATCGAGGGCGAACGCAAAGAACCGTTCATGTTTCACTACAATTTCCCGCCGTACTGCGTGGGCGAGACCGGCTTCGTCGGTACGCCCAAGCGTCGCGAAATCGGTCACGGCAAGCTCGCTCGTCGCGGCATCCAGGCCGTAATGCCGACGCCCGAGCAGTTTCCGTACGTCTTGCGCGTGGTATCGGAAATCACCGAATCCAACGGTTCCAGCTCGATGGCGTCCGTGTGCGGCTCCAGCCTGGCACTGATGGATGCCGGTGTGCCGCTGCAGTGCCGCTGGTCGCCGGCGTCGCCATGGGACTCGTTCAAGGAAGACGATGGCGACTATCGCCGTCCTGACCGACATTCTCGGCGACGAGGATCACCTCGGCGACATGGACTTCAAGGTGGCCGGTAGCGAAACGGGCATCACGGCGCTGCAGATGGACATCAAGCTTCGCAGGGCATCACGCCGGGAGATCATGGACCAGGCGCTGGAGCAGGCGCGCGAGGCGCGGCTGCACATACTCGGTGAAATGGGCCGCGTGATCAGCGCGCCGCGCGAGCACATGTCCGAATGGGCACCGACGATCATGACGTTCAAGATCGATCCCGAGAAGATACGCGATGTGATTGGCAAGGGAGGCGCCGTGATACGTGCGATCACGGAAGAAACCGGTGCGACGATCGATATCGATAATGACGGTACCGTTCGTATCGCCTCGGTTGATGGCCTGTCAGGCAAGGAAGCGCATCGCCGCATCGAAGAGATTACGGCAGATGTCGAAGTCGGTCGGATTTATACCGGCAAGGTCGCCCGGCTGATGGACTTCGGTGCATTCGTCACGATCCTGCCCGGTAAAGACGGTCTCGTGCACATCTTCGCCAGATTTCCAACTGAGCGGTCGAGAATGTCAGCGACAACCCGGCCGAGGGCGACGAGGTGCGCGTCAAGGTCCTGGAGGTCGATCGTCAGGGCCGGGTACGGCTCTCGATGAAGGAAGTCGACGCCGCCTGAGCGTGACTACCGGGCACACGGTGCGCGCCTGGCGTCCAGCCAGGCGCCAAACTCCGTTGGCGGCATTGCCCGGGCAATGTAGTAGCCCTGGCCGATGTCGCATCCTGAATTTTGCAACAGATTCAGCGTGGCTTCATCCTCTATGCCTTCGGCGACTACGAGCAGTCCGAAGCGATGAGCCAGGCCGGTAATCGTATCCACTATGTGCTGATCACCTTCGTCGGTCAGCATGCCGGCGATCGAAACGCCCTGTCGATCTCCAGCAGTCATCAGCACGCAATCGACCTTGAAGTAGGAGAATGACGAGTAGCCGGTGCCAAAGTCGTCGATCGATACGCGGGCCCAAGCTTCTTCAAGCCCGACATTGTTTTGAAGCACGCATCCACGTCCTCCATGATGGCACTTTCCGTAACCTCGAGAGTAATCCGGCGAGGCTCGACGTCCCAGATTGTCATGAGACTCTCGACCATTTCGCACAGGCCTATGTCGAGAAGCATCGAGGCCGACAAATTGATCGATACGCCGATGTCGTGACCGTTGCGGGACCAAACAGTGAGCTCTCGCATAGCATTGTTCATTATGAGTCGTGTCATCGGCCGAATAAGGCCCGTTTTCTCCGCTATGGGTACGAACCGATCCGGGCGAACATTGCCGTGACGCTGGGAAGGCCACCGTACCAGGGCCTCGGCACCGCATGCCCGTCCTGCACGCAGGTCTACCTTGGGCTGGTAGTGAACCTCGAGCTCGCCATCGCGAATTGCGTATCTGGCCAGGTCATCATGTAGCTCCCAGCTTTCTGCCAATTTCTGTGCGCGGCCGGGATCATGGGCAACAATGCACTCATTGGTTTCCTTTGCAATCTCGAGAGCACGCTTGGCATGTTGCAGCACTGCGTCGGCGTTGTCGCCGTGCAAAGGGGCGAGCGCCATGCCAATGCGAACTTGCAGAACCGGCTTCGCCCCGTTCGAGGCAGCGCCGCACGTCTCGACTATGCGCAGTAGCTTGTTCGCGGCAAGGCGGGCGTGGCCGGCATTGCGCAGGCTCCCGACAACTACGGCGAACGTCTGGTCGCCAATTCGGGCGAGTTTGTCCACCGTACGCAGCGATTCCGCCAACTGCGTCGAGATTTCGCGAAACAGTGCATGTCGCTGGTGGCGCCCGAAGCGAGCCTCGATGCCGGGCATGTTGCAGACGTCAAGCACGACGACGGCAACGTACCCGTCGTTCTCCGGCAGTTGGCACGCGATATAATCCACCAGCTGATCCTGGTGCGCGAATTCCGAGAGGTCGTTCGCTATGGCAGTCACGGCATTGCCTGAAGGAAAATATTCCGCCGGATCGACACCGTGAGCGCCCCGCTCCGGTCCCCGGTCAATCCAGAGTACCTGCTCGCCGGCCTCGTCTTCTGCATTCAACCGCAAGTCCACGGTCCTGAACTCGCCGGCTGGTTCCTTGTCCGTGGTCGGGCGACGACCATTACCTCCGGGCGCAACCGCTGGTAGCTGTTCTGGGAAATCACCACGGCAACCTCGCCCGTATTCAGCTCCGCGGAGCTGGCCTGTGGGAAACATGCCGACTGCCTGGTGAAGCAAACTGGTCCACCATTTCCGGTTGCAGCTTGTCGCCGGCCAGCAGTTGCAGTTGCCGCATGGCATCGAAGCTGGACCGGGCAGCGGCATAGGGACGCTTCGACACCATTGCATCATAGCTGTCGACAATCCCCGCAATTCGACCCAGAACGGGAATAGCGTTGCCCTGTAGCCCGTTCGGGTAAGCCGGAACCATCGTAGCGCTCGTGATGTGTCGAGCATCAGCTCTATGCGGACGTCGCGTTTTCCGGACTCACGGAGTATGTCCAGCCCCAGCTGAACATGGCTTTGCATCAGGCAGCGTTCTTCCACATTCAGAGGTCCGGTTTTCCTCAGGAGCCCGGACGGAAGGCGCGTCTTGCCGATATCGAGAAGCATCCCGCCGAGGCCGATGGTGTTGAGGGTTTTCTTGTCAAAACCGAGATGCCTGCCAAAGACGACGGCCCAAACCGATGTCCCGATGGAGTGCTGATAGACATACTCGTCCGTTTCGCGAATGCGCATGAGCCAGGCCATCGCATCGCTGTTTCGCAGTACGCTGTCAACCAGCGGATCGACGACCTGCTCCAGTTGTGGAACGTCGAGAGATTCGCCCTTGCGGACCCGGTCTATGACGCTGTTGATTTCCCTGGAAGCGTCCTGCTCGAGGCGCTGGGCGCGGCCGAGTTCGTCACCCAGCTTTTCCGAATTGGCGTAGTAGCGTCCGGTCTTGCCAAAGTCGGGCTCCGGGAGGTCGCCGATGCGTCGAGGGCGCACGGCCTTGTGCTCTTCCTGATCTGCTGTTTTCCCGGCGCCAGTGACCTTCCGGACCAGTGCGTGCAGCTCGTTGCTTTCCAGGGTGGAACGGGGCAGGTCGACAACGACAGAACGACATTGCTGCCGCAAAGCATTGATATCATCGTCGGTCTGAACCGTAAAACCCTGAAATAGAAAGGGAGTTTCCAGCCAGGGCTTGTCCAGTTCGCTGACATACAGCCCGACGCGAAGGTGCTCGGTTCCGATCTTGAGCTTGTCCAATCCTGATGACCCTCCCTGGGTCAGGCGCCTACGCCGGGAATCTGCGCCGATTAACCGCAAATATCCTAGCGCGCAGGTTCGCCTCGCGATATGACGGAGTTCAGGAAATTGGCAATTCGTTCGGGCAGGTAATAGCGTGGTCGCCACGGCGTTCCGCCTTCGATAAACGCGACGTGGCCACCGTACTCGCTTACCTCTATCGTGACGGACCGAGCAATCCGTTCTTCTGCCGGAATGACATCGGGCGTCATGAATGGATCGTCGAGTGAGTTGATGATCAGCGTTGGCCGTTCGATACGGTCGAGGAACCCGCCGGCACTGCAACGATCGTAGTAGTCATCCTTGCCCCGGAAACCATGCAATGGAGCGGTAACAGCGTCATCAAACTCGGCGAACGTGCGCGCCGCCATGGTTCGCCGCCAGTCGAACGCGGCCGTGTCCGGATTGAACTTTCGAGTGACTGCACGTTTCATGCGTTTCAACAGGTACCACTGGTAGAAACGCGATAAGCCCCGCTCCAGTGCGGCGGCGGAGACATGCAGGTTGAGCGGAACGGAAACAGCCGCGGCGGCCACGAGCGGCGTCGTGGCGCCGCTTTCACCAAGATACTTCAACAGCACATTGCCGCCCAGCGAATAGCCGGCGGCCATGATCGGCCCGGTGTGCCCCTGCATGCGGACGATGATCCAGGAAAAATCTCAGGTCGTCGGTCTCGCCGGCGTGATAGCGACGCGGTAGCCGGTTCCTGTAATCTCCGCAGTCACGAAAATGCAGCACCGCGGCGCGCCAGCCTCGCGCGGCTGCAGAGCGAAGCAGGTGGCGGCAGTACGGTGATTTTGCCGAGCCTTCCAGGCCGTGCAGGATGACGAGCAGCGGATCGCTGTCGCGGGTCGTGGACGTGCGAGGCAGCCAGTCCACCGCGGTCACGTCGCCGTCAGGCAGCTCCAGTGATTCGACGATGACGCGAGGGAGCGGGCCCGTTGCCCAGGGCATGGACGGGAGCACGGTCTGCAGGTGACGATTCCGCAGCCAGCCCGGCGGCCGAAAACGGCTCCGGCGGATGCGCTTCTCGGCGGGCGGCTCGACCATATTTCTCGTTAAAGGGCGGCAGACTCGGCAAAAAAATCGCCCCCCGGGCTTTCGCCGGGGGCCAGCCGTGGAGCTTGCGCTCCTTCAGGCATTGGCAGCAGGGGGCGGGGGAGCAAATCCCTGCTGCGCGACCAAATTAGGCCATAGCCGCGCAGGCTGTCAAGTACGGGACAAGGGTGAATCGGGCCCCAGCGGTATGGCCGATACGCCAGCCAGCGCGGCGGGCTGCCAGCGCGCCATTGCCCATTGCCAGATGTCGTCCAGGCGGCATGCGCGCAATTCATCGTCTGCCGGCAGGCGCAAGGCCCGCAGCGCAACAACGAGAGTGGGGCGCGGGTCGTCTGCAGGCACAGCAGGTGCGCCGGTCAGCTTGCTGAGCTTCTGCCCGGCCGCGTTGACCGCGACCGGGACGTGCATGTAAGCAGGCGTCGGCAGGCCGAGGAGGCGTTGCAGGTGGATTTGTCGCGGGGTCGAATCCATCAGGTCGATACCGCGGACAATTTCGCTGACACTCTGGTCGGCATCGTCGGCGACCACAGCAAGGTGATAGGCCACCAGGCCGTCCCGCCTGTGGATGACGAAATCACCCGATTCCGATTCCAGCCGCTGGCATTGCCGACCCTGCAGGAGGTCGTCGAAACACACCGGCTGGTTGTCGGTACGCACACGTATGGCGAATTCGGTGGCGCTGCTGCCATTTCGGCAGGTCCCCGGATAAATCGGTCCGAGTGGCCCGCGGGGCACGTCGGCGAGATCGCGCCGCGAGCAACCGCACTCATACGCGTACCCGCTGTCGCGAAGTCGACTGATCGCGTCACGGTGCAGGGCGGCGCTGTTGCTCTGGTAGCGAATGTCGCCATCCCATTCGAATCCATAGCGCTCGAGCGCGTGCACGATCAACCGGTCCGCGCCAGCCTTTTCGCGCGGCGGATCGATATCCTCAATGCGGAGAAGCCAGCGGCCGTCGTTACTGCGTGCCTGAAGGAAGCTTGCAACGGCCGCGAGCAACGAGCCGAAATGCAGCGGGCCCGTAGGGGAAGGAGCAAACCGGCCGACGTAAGGCGCCGCGGCCGCGTTGGACTCAGCGGTAACGATCGTCCCGGTCGCGAAACTGGCGTTCGGCCATCTCCCGCCGCTCCTGTGCCTCGACACAAAGAGTTGCGACCGGGCGTGCCTCCAGGCGTTTCAGGCCGATTTCCTCACCGGTTTCCTCGCAATACCCGTACGTGCCTTCATCAATACGCGCCAAAGCGGAATTGATTTTTCGCAGCAGCTTGCGCTCGCGATCGCGGGTGCGAAGTTCGAGCCCGAACTCGGACTCTTGCGTAGCCCTGTCATTCGGATCGGGAAAATTGGCTGCTTCGTCCTGCATATGGTGCAGCGTGCGATCGACCTCGTTCATGAGTTCACGTTTCCAGGCCGTCAGGATATCGCGGAAGTGTTCCAGCTGATCCGGGCTCATGTATTCTTCGCCGCGACTTGCCTGGTACGGCTCGATGCCGTGAATGGGCCCGGCCAGCACGTCGCCGCCTGCTTTTCTCGGCGGCTTCCGTGCCGTTTTCGCAGCACGCTTCTTGCTGGCCTTCTTCTTCGCCGCTTTTTTCTGCGTCACCTTTTTCTTGCCGGGCGACTTCTTGCGACTGGCTTTCTTGGCCGCCTTTGCCTTCTTGCCACTTGTCTTCTTGGCGGATGCCTTTTTAGCCGGCGCTTTCTTCTTGCGCGACGCTGCTTTTTTCTTTGTCGCCTTCTTTTTCGTCGGCTTTTTGGCTGCGGTTTTTTTCCGGACGGACTTTTTCTTTGCCGCCTTCTTGCCGGCTGCTTTCTTGCTGGTCGTTTTCGCTTTCTTGCCTGCGGACTTCTTGCGCCCAGCGGGCTTCCTGGTTACTGACTTCTTGCGAGTGGTACCAGCTTTCTTGCGCTTCTTGCTCGCGGTCTTCTTGGCGGGCATTGTCGACTCCTGCCGGTCCGAAAAACGCGGAATTATACATCGCTTGCCGGGACATGGAAGCCCGCAAACGCCCTTTTCGTCGGGGATTTCGGGCGCCTGGCGGACCGGCAGCGGGCCTGCCATCCGACACACCGGAAAATCCGTGAGAAAGGGCTCAGTCGGCGGCATTCGAAGGCGGCGGGGACGCCCTGCCCGGGCCACGCAGGCACTGCCGAAGGGACGCCTGTCTTCGCGTGGCGACAATCGTTTTATCGGCCCAATTACATTACACTAGCCGGATTTGACGGGCCATAGGCGTTATTCCTGCAAATGCGACTCAGCAAGATCAAGCTCGCCGGCTTCAAATCCTTCGTAGACCCCACCACCATTCCCTTTCCAAGCAACCTCGTCGGCGTTGTCGGGCCCAATGGATGCGGCAAATCCAACGTAATCGACGCGGTCCGCTGGGTGATGGGCGAGAGCTCGGCATCGCGGCTGCGCGGCGACTCCATCACGGACGTCATATTCAATGGCTCGAGTGCGCGCAAGCCCGTCGGCGCCGCCTCTGTCGAGCTGCTGTTTGACAACAGCGAAACGACGCTCGAGGGACAGTACGCCAAATATGCGGAAATTTCGATACGCCGCGAGGTCTCGCGGGACGGAATTTCGTCGTATTTCCTGAACGGTACACGCTGTCGCCGCAAGGATATTACCGGCGTCTTTCGGAACCGGGCTCGGACCTCGCAGTTACTCGATCATCGAACAGGGCATGATCTCGCGCCTGATCGAAGCGAAACCGGAGGAAATGCGGGTTTTTATCGAGGAAGCGGCCGGCATCTCCAAGTACAAGGAACGGCGCCGCGATACATCGAACCGGATTCGTCACACCAGGGAAAATCTCGATCGCCTGATGGATCTGCTGGAAGAAGTCGAAAAGCAGCTCAAGCACCTGGATCGCCAGGCAAAAACGGCAGAACGTTATGGCAAGCTGAAAGACGAGGAGCGACGCCTGGTTGCCGAACTCCTCGCCTTGCGGCTGCGGGAACTCGATCGCCACGCTCGGGAGGCCGCCACCCGGCTTGCTGACCGGGAAACGGCACTGCAGGCTGCCATTGCCGAGCAACGCAAGCTCGAAGCAGCCATGGAGCGTTGCCGTGCTGAACAAGGAGAGCGCAGCGAGGCGTTCAACGCGGTGCAGGCGCGATACTACAAGGCAGGATCGGAAATCGCGCGTCTCGAACAGACGATCGAGCACGCGCACGAGTTGCGTGAGCGGCAGACCGCAGACCTGGAGCAGGCTGTGCAGGGCGCTCGCGAAATTGCGGCGCATATCAGTCAGGACCGCAGCGAGATCGAGCAGCTGGAGCTATCGCTCAGTGAGCTGGTTCCGGGTCTGGAGCAGGCCCGTGACAGCGAGCGTCGTTCAAGCGAGTCGCTTGAGCGTGCGGAGCAGGCCCTGTCTGCCTGGCAGGAGCAATGGGATAGCTATGCCGCGCGCAGCAACGATGCCGAGCAAACGAGGAACATCGAGCAAACGCGTATCGAACAGCTCGAGACACGGTTGGAAGGACTTGCCGAACGACGGCGCAAGCTCGCGGAAGCCGAGTCGTCCGCCAACACGGATGAATTGAAGAACCGGTTCGAGCAACTCTCGACGCGCGAACAGCAAAAGCGCCAGGCACGGGACGAATTCGACCGGCATCTCACCGATCTGGCTGACAAGATACGCAAGCTGCGGGAACAGGACGGCAAGCTGGCGAAGCTCGCGGAAGAGCGTGCGACGGCCCTGCAAAAAGCAGAGGCTCGTTATGCGTCGCTGGATGCGGTTCAGCAGGCTGCGCTGGGGCAGAGCGATGAAAACGTCCAGGGCTGGCTTGAATCGAGCGGCCTGGCAGAGCATGAGCGGGTTGCACGCTCGCTGACCGTCGAGCCTGGCTGGGAGCGCGCAACGGAAACCGTGCTCGGGGATTACCTGCAAGCTGTCTGCGTCAACGATTTTGATTCAGCAATCCGGGGCATCGATCGTTTTCAGAGCGGCTCCGTAACGTTGCTCAAGTCGACCGGCGACAACGATAGACTGGAGGGCGGCGATTCGCAGACTCTGGCGAGCAAGGTAAGTCGTGCCCCCGCCGCGTTGCATGAATTGCTGCGGTCGGTGCGTGCGGTGGATTCCCCGGCGGATGCCATGGCGCTCCGCGATCATCTTGGCGAAGGTGAATCGGTCATCACGCGAGAGGGCGTCTGGCTCAGTCGCAACTGGTTGCGGGTGAGCCGCGACAAGGACAAGCAGGCGGGCATTCTCGGGCGCGAACACGAAATGCGCCGGCTCAAGGGAGAAATTCGCGAACTGCAGGCACGCACGGAAAGCGCCCGGAATCTGCTGAAGGATGGTCGTACGCGGCTGGCGCAGCTCGAGGAGCGCCGCGAATCCGTGCAGCAGGACGCGTCAGCGTTGCTGAGTGAGTACTCGGAGATCAAGGCCGATCTGGATTCGGCCCGCTATCGTGTCGAGCAGGCAACCGCCCGCGCCGCCGGCATTGCGGAAGACCAGCGTGATCTCGAGCAAGAACAGCAGTCGGCGGCGGAGCAACTGAGCCGTTCGCGAGTCAGCTCGCGCAAGCCAGTGCGACTCTGGATGAGCTGGTCGAGGAACGCCGTGCGCTGGAAGATCGCCGTGACGAGTTGCGGCGCGAACTGGACAGGGTGCGTTCGCAGGCCCGGCAGGATCAAGGTCGCGCACAGGAGATGGCAATCCAGTTCGAGAGTCGTCGGTCAAGCAAAGAGTCGGCGTCGCAAAGCCTGGAGCGAATGCAGGCTCAACTCAGGCACTTCGGCAAGCGCGAAGAGGAGATACGGGCGCAACTGGACCAGGGCGAAGAGCCGCTGGCAGCAAGGCAGGCTGAACTCGAACGGTTGCTGACGGTCCGCGTCGACGTCGAAAATGAGCTGGGCGAGGCGAGGACCCTGGTCGAGGAGGTCGAGAGCCGGCTGCGGGGACTGGACCAGCGACGACTGCAGATCGACGAGGACGTCAACAATGCACGCTCGGAAGTCAGCGAAGCAAAGATGGCGCAACAGGAAATCCGGGTGCGCCGCGAAGGCGTTGCGGAGCAGTTCGCACAGACACGACACGATCTGGAATCGCTGCTGCAGGACCTCGAGGAGCAGGCGGAGCCTGCCCTGTGGGAGGACAACCTGGGGAAGGTGCGCCGCCGAATCGAACGGCTCGGCCCGATCAACCTGGCGGCGATTGACGAATTCAAGGAGCAATCGGAGCGAAAGGAGTATCTCGATTCACAGCTCAATGACCTTCAGGATGCCCTGGATACGCTTGAAGGAGCGATTCGCAAGATCGACCGCGAAACACGCACCCGCTTTCGGGAGACCTATGATCGTATCGATGCCGGATTCAAGAAGTTGTTTCCGCGGCTGTTCGGTGGTGGTCATGCCTATCTCGAGCTGACCGGGGACGACCTGCTTGCGGCAGGTGTGACAGTGATGGCACGACCGCCGGGCAAGCGAAACAGCACGATTCATCTGTTGTCAGGCGGCGAGAAAGCATTGACGGCCGTGGCACTGGTGTTTGCCATTTTCGAGCTGAATCCGGCACCCTTCTGCATGCTTGACGAGGTGGATGCTCCACTGGACGATGCCAACGTTGGTCGATTCTGCGATATCGTCAGGGAGATGTCCGACAAGGTACAGTTTGTATTCATTACCCATAACAAGGTAACGATGGAACTGGCGCGGCAGCTCACGGGCGTGACCATGCAGGAACCCGGGGTGTCCAGGATGGTTTCGGTCGATCTGGACGAAGCGGTCAAAATGGCGGCGAGCTGATCTGGCGCATGAACGAGAGTCAGTATGGATGGTCTTCGCTGGTTGCTGTTGATAGTCGGTGTCCTGGTAATCGCCGGTATCTACTGGTACAGCCGCCGGGAGTCCGCCGGACCGACGTCGGCTGAGGCTGACTGGCGGCAGGAACCGTCGGTCGGCACCTCGCCCGGCGTGACCGGACCGGAGCCGGACCCGGCGGACGAACCCCGCGTCTCGGATGACGCGAACGAGGAATTGGCTCCACCCCGCGAGAAAATCGTGACTTTGCGCCTGGTCGCCGGTCGGCGTGGCGCCTTTGCCGGGGATGAGCTTGCCCTTGGCCTGCGCCGGGCGGGCTTGCGCCACGGCAAGTTCGGTATCTTTCACTACTACGATGGCGAGGACGAGGATCGGGTCGTTTTTAGTGCCGCAAGTCTCGTCGAGCCGGGCAGCTTCGACCTGGCAAACCTCAAGGACCAGAAATTTCCGGGTATCAGCCTGTTCATGGTATTGCCCGGACCGCTGGAAGGCGCGCGAGCTTTTGACACCATGATGACCGCGGCACGCTCGCTCACGCAGGAGCTCGGCGCGGAATTGCTCGATGAATCCGGAAGCACGCTGAGTATCCAGCGAGAGCGTTACCTGCGCGAGGAGATCATCGAGTTTCAGCACGGCATCAAAGTAGCCTGACCGCTGCGGGCGCCACTCGAATCGCCAAGGACAGTATTCGCAAGAAAGTCGACGCTCTGCGCCGCGACATCGACTATTACAACTATCAGTACCACGCGCTCGACGACCCGAAGATTCCGGATTCGGAGTTCGATCGCCTGATGCGCGAGCTGCAGGCGCTGGAGGCAGAGCACCCGGACCTTGTGACGGACGACTCCCCCACGCAACGCGTCGGTGCCGAGCCCGTGGATGCATTCAGCACGGTAGAGCGATCTCGTGCCGATGCTGTCACTCGGCAATGCGTTCAGCGAGCAGGACCTTCGGGAATTCCATCGCCGAATCGTAGACCGGTTGGAGCTCGAAAGCGGAGACGATCTTCAATATGGCGCCGAGCCCAAACTGGACGGAGCTGCAGTCAGTCTTCTCTACGAACAGGGCAGGCTGGTCAGGGGTGCGACACGCGGAGACGGGCAGTTTGGCGAAGATATCACGCACAACGTTCGTACTATCAATTCGGTACCGCTGCACCTGGGTGGCAACAGCGTTCCGGTGACTCTTGAAGTACGCGGCGAGGTATTCATGCCCCGCAAGCGATTCCGGGAGTTCAATGAAGCGGCGGCGAAGAAGAGGGGCGAAAAAACGTTTGTCGATCCACGCAATGCAGCAGCCGGAAGTTTGCGCCAGCTGGATCCCAGGTTGACGGCGGAGCGGCCGCTGGATGCCTACGTGTACTCGGTAGGGCACGTTTCAGGCGGTACGCTGCCGGACCGTCACAGCGAGGTACTGTCGCAACTGCAGCAATGGGGGTTCAAGGTATGTCCGGAGCGCGATGTCGTCGCCGGCATCGAGGGTTGCATTGAATACTATGGTCGCGTCGGTCAACGCCGTGACACGCTGGCTTACGACATCGATGGCGTGGTCTATAAAGTCGATCGTCTCGACTATCAGCGTGAGCTGGGCTTCGTGTCTCGAGCGCCCCGGTGGGCCATAGCGCACAAATTCCCTGCTCAGGAAGAACTCACTGTCGTAAATAACATCGAATTCCAGGTGGGCCGTACGGGAGCCGTCACCCCCGTGGCGCGACTCGAACCCGTCTTTGTTGGTGGAGTAACGGTAAGCAACGCGACCCTGCACAACATGGGCGAGTTGCATCGTAAGGACGTGCGTGTCGGGGATACTGTAGTTGTTCGGCGCGCCGGTGACGTGATTCCGGAGGTGGTCCAGGTCGTAAAGGAGCGGCGCCCCGCAAAGACACGAAAGGTACGGGCACCCCGAAAGTGCCCGGTTTGCGGATCAGCCGTGATCCGGCCGGAGGGAGAAGCGGTTGCCCGTTGCAGTGGTGGACTGGTCTGTTCAGCACAGCGTACGGAAGCGCTAAAACACTTCGTCTCGCGCCGTGCAATGGATATCGAGGGGCTGGGTTCGAAGCTCATTGAGCAGCTCGTCGGGAACGGGCGCTTGCGAACGCCGGCGGACATATACACGCTCGAAAAAGACGAACTGCTGGCGCTTGACCGGATGGGCGAAAAATCCGCCGACAACCTGCTCCGGGCCATTGAGAAGAGTCGGCGGACAACGCTGCCACGTTTCCTGTATGGCCTCGGAATCCGCGAGGTAGGGGAGGCTACGGCAAATGCCCTCGCCGCGCATTTCGGCAAGCTGGAGGCGCTCCTGAGCGCTACAGAGGAGGCTCTTCAGCAGGTACCGGACGTGGGCCCGATCGTGGCCGCTCACGTGCACTCGTTTTTCGCCGAAGAACACAATCTCGAGGTCGTCCAATCGCTTCGGGACCGTGGCGTCGCCTGGCCGGAAGCGGAACCCGCCCCGGATCCGGCCTCCGCGACCGCTCGCCGGCAAGACCTTCGTCCTGACCGGCACGCTGGACGGCATGACCCGGGACGAGGCCAAGAGCCGTATCCAGGCGCTTGGCGGCAAGGTCACGGGCAGCGTGTCGAAGAAAACGAACTTTGTAGTTGCGGGTGAAAACGCTGGTTCAAAACTAACAAAAGCGCAAAAGCTGGAAGTAGCGGTGATTGACCAGGACGGGCTTGAAAATCTTCTTGCTGATCAATAATTAACCAGTATCTGGGAAAATTTGAGCGAAAATTCTTAGAGAAATCAACTCGTAAAACACTGCAATACCCCGAGAAATTACAGTGGTTTTCCCAGCGCTTTACAACAGAAACTTGGGCCATTTTTCCCAAGTGCCTAATTTCATTGACCGAATTTTTGGGCGCCCATATATTCCGCGTCCATGCAAGAAACAGCACAAAGAAACGTACTTCGAGCCTTGTTTATAGCGTTGAAGCCGATCGCGAAAATGCTACTGCGCAACGGCATTGGCTTTCGTGAGTTTGCCGAAATAGCGAAATCCGCGTTTGTGGATGTGTCGACTTCTGAGTATGGGCTTCGCGGCCGTCCAACGAACATCTCTCGTGTCGCAGTAATGACAGGTCTTACACGCAAAGAGGTTCGCCGAATTCAGTGACAAAATTGCAGGGCAGGCGAAAACGTTGGTCGTAAAATCCAATCCACTCGGCGAAGTCCTTCATCGGTGGTATTCAACGCCAGAATTTCTAAACTCGTCTGGGGAACCTCGGATATTGCCGTTTGACGGAGCTGAACCATCTTTCTCTGGGCTGGTTCGACGATTTGGAGGTGATATCCCACCTGGAGCTTTACGGACAGAGCTTAAGCGAGTAAATGCAGTAGTCGAACATCCCGATGGCACGTTAGAGGCGGTGAAACGAAGTATATTGCCATACGGTACAAAAGATAAACTGATTACCGGATTGGTGCACGGCCTCTATCCGGATGGCATCCGCGATAGCTCACAATACAAATCCTCAAATGGAAGGGGAGTTATGGACGCAACGTACGGCAGCTACAAAACATGTCCGCAAAGATGATATTACGCGAATACGTCGTATCAGCCGTGATCGCCTCGTCGAATTTACTGACGCCATTGACGACCTGTTTATGGCATATGAAACACTGCATAGTGGGGATGAGGAATCCAGCGATACGGAAGTTGCAATTGGTATTGGAGTCTTTTATTTCGAACATCTAGATGCAAGGCAGAGTCGGACGTACTATCAATTGTGGTCCGGGTACCTAGCTAAAATTCATGACCACATCCGGATTGTCCCGTTGCCGATCCGCGCCCCCTCGATATATCGCTCTCTCTATTTTGCGGAGAGATTGCCCTACCCGCACTCAAGGGCAAGTCCTTCAATATTGACGACTCAGTAGGTCAATTCTGCTGCATCACCTATATTGAGTACCTCCCCTCGCGCACTTTCCGACCATAGCTGGCATTGTGCTTAGGTCGGCTAATCCCGCCTCGTCTCTAAATAGTCCGACTTCGACTACTATCAACGTAAGCAATCTCTATCCGAGCTCTAACGATTTTCATACTAGAATTCGGTTCTGGTTTATCTACTATCTTACTGATCTAGTACACATACTCTAGCTCCGCTGACGCAAGCCTATTCAGGCCGTGCGGATTCCAATCTCGAGAAATACCGCAAAACATCGAGAATGTCGGGTTGCGCCGTGGTGATATCCGCTGTTTGAAAGTCTGGGGCGTACTTTCCTCGCGAAACTTAAAGTTGACTGTGACATAGTTCGGGAATAAATTCCCGATCATGGCTATTATGTTCAAACATGTCAGATTCTGTAAAAACAGGGCTGCTGGCTGCCTACGCAAAGATGCTGCGCCCGCTAATCCGGATCTGCTCAAGACACGGAGTGACGTACTGAGAATTTTCAGAGGTAGTTAAGACTGGTTTCGTAACGATCGCTGCCCAGGAATTTCAAGTTCCGGGTAAGAAGATGTCAAAAGCACGGATTGCGATAGTTACGGGCCTCACAAGAAAGAGGTGCAGAGAATATCGTTGGTTGATCAAGAGGACCGATTCAATTTAAAGACCAATTGAGTCGAATTGGAAGGGTTCTTTCCGGTTGGCATACCGATCCAGATTACACGGGTCCTAGGGCATGCCCTTGGAAATTAGATACGACTGAGATGTGCCGAACGATGCAACTTTTGTAAGACTCGTTCAGCAATACAGCGGAGACATGCGACTCCGCGAGCGATGCTGGATGAGCTACTAAGAGTAGGCGCAGTTGTAGAGACAGATCAGAACTGGTTTAAGGCGATAAGAGAATATGTACCGCATACACTTGCACCAGACTTTTAGAGCGAGTAGGACGTGGAGTTTACTTTATTCACACTGTTGAAGAGAATATGCAGAAGCGGGGCTCTGAGCCAGGCCGCTTTGAACGGACGGGTGAGGCCTGCAGGCGGGATGCGGATGCAGGATTGACCGCTTTTTCACCATATGTTCGTGAAAAATGTCAGGCACTTCTCGAGGATATTGATATTGGCTTACAAAATTAGAACAACCAGATAGTGAGCAAGGCGACACGATAATTCAGACGGGAGTCGGTATTTATCATTTCGTTTGTGGAAGATGAGTTTGAGCAAAAACAACTAAAAGAGTTGCTTGAGAGTAGGAGCGATAAGGACTAAGCACCTCTGGTTGAAAAAAAATGGTCTTACGGCGCACATGGATTAAGTGCGTTTTCGAACCACAAGTTAGATTGTTGGAGATCTAATTAAATGAGCGATAGAATCGGTGGCTAAACCGCCATAATGGGCTCTTCCCAGCATTTGTCGTGGGAATCCTTTCATCCCCAATCTCAATTGCCGCAATTGATGGTACTGGTGCTCGTGTCATCGATGGCACCGGGGCCTACGCTTAGACGGCATGGGCACGGGTCATTGACTAAAACCGGTGCGCGGGTGATTGATGGCACCGGGGCTTACGTTATAGACGGCACTGGAGCTCGCGTCATTGACGACGGCACTGGGGCACGGGTTATTGACGGAACCGGTGCACGGGTGATTGATGGCACCGGGGTCTACGTTAGACGGCACTGGAGCTCGCGTCATTGACGGCACTGGAGCACGGGTCATTGACGGAACCGGTGCGTGGGTGATTGATGGCACCGGGGCCTACGTTATAGACGGCACTGGAGCCCGCGTCATTGACGGCACTGGGGCACGGGTCATTGACGGAACCGGTGCACGGGTGATTGATGGCACCGGGGCCTACGTTATAGACGGCACTGGAGCCCGCGTCATTGACGGCACTGGGGCACGGGGTCATTGACGGAACCGGTGCACGGGTGATCCATGGCACGGGGCTGACGTTATAGACGGCACTGGAGCTCGCGTCATTGACGGCACTGGGGGCACGGGTCATTGACGGAACCGGTGCGCGGGTGATTGATGGCACCGGGGCCTACGTTATTGACGGAACCGGTGCACGGGTCATCGATGGGACAGGCGCAAGAGTCATTGATGGAACTGGCGATCTCCTTGCTCTTGGCCGAATCGATGCTATCGGCGATGGATTTATTTCGATATTGGGACAGACGGTATTCGGTGCAGGCAGCGATTTTGCGGGTCTTGGCACCGGCGCGACCATTGCGGTCTATGGTTCGATCGACGCCGAAACCGGCGGATTTGTCGACACGCAAATAGTTCCGGTTTCTCCAACCGGTGTCGACTCGGGCATGTCGTCTTTCCTGAGAGGCACGGTCGACGAGGTTGATACCTCGATTGGCCGTGCTGTAGTAAGCGGTATGACAGTCGATTATAACGCGTTGTTATCGCATGGAGTTGCGCCGCGCGTTGGAGACCAGATTGCCGTTAGTGGCCGTTCTTATCGAGGACTTGGGCTGTTGGTAGCTGATCCTCAGACCCGGGTCGAGGTGCGATAAGACGAATCGGGGAGGCAAAAAAAAGTCGGCGTCCCTGCCGACTTAGGTCTCGCTTCAACGTTATGGAGATGCGAGAGTTGGAGAAGCCACCCCTGAGCGATTAAGAGGCGACTTGGGCAGCATATTGCCACACGGCTGGAAAGTTGCTGTGAAGCGCCTCACAAATCTGATCGTGGCCAAACAAAAAGGGCGCCTGTGGCGCCCTTTTTGTTGGTCTCGAGGCCGATTAAGTTAACTAGTTTTCCACATTCCCGCTCTCGCGAAGGCTCTCGAGATGAGCCTGGAATTTTCGTTGCTGGACGGCCTGCGTGATCTGGTCGCGGACCGAATCAAGCGGCGGTGGTTCCGCCTCCCTCGATCCTTCACGAAGAATGACGTGCCAGCCGAACTCCGTCTGAACAGGCGCTTTGGTGTAAGCACCATCCTCGAGGCCTACGACAGCATCTGAAAAGGGCTTGACCATCTGGTCGGGGGAGAACCACCCGATGTCGCCGCCACTTTCGCTGGATGGTCCGGTCGATTCAGACCTGGCCAGTGCCTGAAAGTCGCCCCCGGCTTCGAGCTGGCTGATCAAGTCAGCCGCTTTGCCCTGCGTTTCAACCAGGATATGCCGAGCCTTGTATTGCTGCGGCGGGGCAACCTTTGACTGTGATTCGTACTCCGCCTGAATTTCTTC
Organism: Woeseiaceae bacterium; assembly: GCA_034522415.1. Taxonomy (GTDB): domain Bacteria; phylum Pseudomonadota; class Gammaproteobacteria; order Steroidobacterales; family Woeseiaceae; genus Woeseia. The sequence continues at coordinate 419,052 of JAXHLH010000003.1, read as the reverse complement.
CTCGGATACCTCTGTGTTGGCAAAGAACTGGCTGGCGACGGCTTGTGCGAGCACGCCGCGGCTCTGCAGCTCAATCTGCGCAGCGACCTGCGGGTCGTCGCGGAGCTCTTTCGCGGTGTCTTGTGTCGTCAGCAGGTAAATGTCAGTCAGTTCGGACAACAGGCTCTCCCGCTGCTCGGTGGCTACTTGAGCAGGGGGCCGATTGGTGCGGCTGCGTATGTAAAAATCGAGTACCGAACTGTCGATAGGCTCGCCGTTGACCGTGCGCACCGCCTCGGCGCGGGCCTGCGGCATCCCGAAGGTGCAAAGCAGGCCTGCCAGGGAGAGCAGGCATTAGGCCAGCGGCGCGTGTCGTGCCGGTCGAATAGATCATAGAATTGTCCTTCAGGTTTCGGGATTGAGTGGATTGTCAGCCGCTTTGCGACTCGCCGGGACTGAATGCCCGGATCTTCAGTGCGTGAATATCGGTTTCAAGCAGGTCACCCAGGGCATCATAAACCATGCGATGCCGCTGAATTCGGCTGGCGCCCGAGAATGCGGGTGCTGTAATTTTGATGTCAAAGTGCCCACGGCCGTCACCGGCGCCCGGGTGGCCAATATGGAGATGACTCTGATCCCTGACCAGTAGTTCCGTGGGCTCGAATGCCGCTCGAAGCGTATTTTCCACGAGGCGTTGGCGATCGGAGGTCAAGGGAGAACCTTCTTGAAGGGTTTTACCGTGACTTTTGCGTAAACGCCTGCTTTCACGTAGGTATACGCGCATCGGCCCACGCCCGTGCCTCTTCCAGGGACGGGAAATCGACTATTACGAGGCTGCCGGAAAATCCGGCCGGCCCAGGATCCTCGCTGTCAATCGCCGGGTGCGGGCCCGCGAGTAGCAGCCTGTCCTTGTCCAGCAGCGCCCGCAATCGTTCCAGGTGTGCTTCCCGCGCCCCGCCGCGCCGTTCGAGGCTCTCTTCAACATCCTCACTGATGATCGCGTACCACATTGCTAGCGCTCCGTATCTTGTTCCGTTGATTCAGACTTCTTCATAACAGCAGCCAGCCATAGACTCTGTATGACAATAAACAGCAGTGTCAGTCCAAGCATGCCGAACAATTTGAATTGCACCCAGAAAGCTTCGCTGAAATTATACGCAACGTAGATATTGACGAGCCCCGCAAACGCAAAGAACCCAACCCAGATCAGGTTGAGAGTTCGCCATTGACCGGGCTGCAAATCGGCTGCACTACCGAGCATTCGCTGAGCAATAGTCTTGTTACCGACCCACATGCTACCGAGAAAGATAAGACCGATAATCCAGTATCGAGTACTGTTGGTTTCCAGTACAGGAACGACGGATTGCGCAGCATCAGTGTCGCCGTCCCCAGTACGAGGACCAGCAACGTAGAGGCGAGGTACATTCGATTGATCTTGCGGGTCAGGGCCCGATCGGACGACAAAAATGACCGGCATCGACGCCATCAGGACGGCGGTGGCAAAGAAAATGTCCTCGTAAAAATAGGCGGCGATAAATATGACTATCGGAATATAGTCAAGAAATAGTTGCATGGATTACGTGGTGTATTCGGGGTTGAAAGGAGGCGCATGATAGCGTAGTGGACCCGATCTAGAAACAGCCTCGCTGGTTTCGACCCGTGCCGCTATCTGTCGTTACAATCGGGCCATGGCGCGAATAATCGAGTTGCATCCCGTAGACCCGCAGGCGCGGCGCATTGCCGAGATTGTTGCTGCAATACGAAATGGCGGGCTGATCGCGTACCCGACAGATTCGAGCTATGCGCTCGGATGCCACCTCGGGGACAAGCGCGCGATGGACCGAATCCGACGCATTCGACGTACAGACAAGGACCATAACTTTACGCTCGTTTGCTCCGACCTGTCCGAGATAAGTACCTACGCGCGCGTTGACAATTGGGCATACCGGTTGCTGAAGGTATTGACCCCGGGGCCCTACACATTCATTTTGCCGGCGACCCGCGAGGTGCCGAAACGCCTGCAGAACCCCCGGCGTCGTACCATCGGCCTGCGTGTGCCCGATCATCCGGTCGTGCATGCCCTGCTGGAAGCCCTGGGTGAGCCGATCATGAGTTCCACACTGCAATTGCCCGGTGACGATATTCCGCTGACCGACGTGGACGAAATCGAACGACGAATCGGTCACGAGATCGAGATCGTCGTGTCCTCCGGCGCGACCGGAATTGAGCCGACCAGTGTGCTGGATCTTACCGGAGACTCGGTCAAGGTGTTGCGCAAGGGCAGGGGCGATCTGGATTTTCTCGACTGAACGCCGGCTGCCCGCGCCCGGTGGCGACGATTTGCAGTTCGGCCGCTGATATACGCTAAAATGCAGCGACGTCGCGCGGAATTCCCATGAAACCTGAACTTAAAGTCATCACCAGCAAGGATGCGCTGAAACCGGCAACCGAGGAGCCGGACGGGCCGTCCCAGGGCGAGATGCCGTTTGCCGTTGTTGACGGCGAGCCGGTCACGCAGCTGCCGCAAGACCTCTACATCCCGCCGTACGCGCTGCAGGTGTTTCTCGAAGCGTTCGAGGGACCGCTGGATCTGCTCCTGTACCTGATCCGGCGCCAGAATATCGATATCCTGGATATCCCGATAGCGGAGATTACCCGGCAATACGTGGAGTACATAGAGCTGATGAAGGAAATGCAGCTCGAATTGGCCGGCGAATACTTGCTGATGGCGGCAATGCTTGCGGAGATCAAGTCACGCATGCTGTTGCCAAGACCACCCGGTGGAAGAGGAAGAAGAGGAAGACCCGCGGGCTGAGCTCGTGCGGCGGCTGCAGGAGTACGAACGCTTCAAAAAAGCGGCGGAAAACCTCGGCGATCTGCCTCGTCTGGAGCGCGACGTACAGCAGGTGGCAGCCGAAACACCCGAGCGCAAAGTCACGCAAAAGCTGCCCGACGTGACGCTGAAGGAATTGCTGCTGGCGTTTCACGATGTCCTGAAACGCGCCGAGATGTTTTCCAACCTGCATTTGCAGCGAGAACCGCTATCAGTGCGTCAGCGTATGTCGGAGATCCTGTCGCGGGTCAAGGCAAACGCTTTTACCCGGTTTTCCGACCTGTTCGATCCAGAAGAAGGCAAGATGGGCGTCGCCGTGACGTTCATCGCCATCCTGGAGCTCCTGCGCGAATCCACTATCGAAGTGGTGCAGGCAGATGCCTACGCGCCATTGCACGTGCGGGCCGCGTCGTCCGTGCGCCTGGTATCCGACGACGCCGAAGCCTGATCCCGCCGCGTTGCGGCACCCATCCGAGAAATTCAGCAACCGAGCCAGTTATGGAAGTTACGGAGATCAAGTATTTTGTCGAGGCAGCCTTGTTGGCTGCCGGTCGTCCACTCTCGGTCGACCAGTTGCAGGGCTTGTTCGACGAGTCAGCAGCGCCTGACAAATCGCAAATTCGCGAGGCGCTGAGCGCACTGCAGGAGGATTACCGCGAGCGCGGCATCGAAATCCTGGAGGTGGCCTCCGGTTACCGGATACAGGTGCGGGCCACCATGACCGAACGACTCAATCGGCTGTGGGAAGAGCGCCCGCCACGCTATTCCCGAGCGTTGTTCGAGACGCTGGCTCTGATCGCTTATCGTCAACCCATGACCCGGGGCGAGATCGAGGAAATTCGCGGCGTATCGGTCAGCCCGAATATCATTCGCTCTCTGCTGGAGCGGGAATGGGTACGGGTCGTCGGGCATCGCGATGTTCCCGGCCGGCCGGCCATGTTCGGGACGACACGACAGTTTCTCGACTACTTCGGACTGAAGAAGCTTGACGACCTGCCGCCCCTGGCTGACCTGGCCGACTGGGAAAGTCTCCGCGTCCAGATGAACCTGCCGGAAGTGGAGGCGGACGCCGAGGCGAAGGAGGGCGCCAGTGTGACGCAATTGCCCGTCGGCGAACAGACCGTGGAAGAAGCGTGGAACGACGCGGCCGCCAGTGATGCAGACGACGAACTCGTGGGCGAGGACGATGATGCTGTGTCAGGCGCGGCGCGCGCCGCGCTTGCCGAGGACGCTGATAGGGTGCTCGAGGACGATGCGACGAATCGTCGTGGCAGGGACAACGGCGACAGTAGCACTGGCAACGCCTGAAAAAGGGTCATGGCCGAACGGGTGCAAAAGGTCCTGGCTGCTGCCGGCCACGGCTCGCGGCGCGAAATCGAGTCCTGGATACGGGAAGGCCGGCTCGCTATCGACGGCCGGCCCGCGAGTCTCGGCGACACGGTTGCCGGCGACGAGGCATTCACGCTGGACGGCCGCCGCCTGTCGGTCCGGTCCCTGGATCAGCCGCACCGGCACCTGATGTACCACAAGCCTGGCGACCAGCTCGTGAGCCGTTCCGATCCTGAGGGCAGGGCGATTGTGTTTGACTGCCTGCCCCGCCTCAAGGGCCGTCGTTGGGTCGCTATCGGGCGGCTCGATTTCACGACGACCGGGCTACTGCTGTTCACGACCGACGGTGAGCTGGCCAATCACCTGATGCATCCGTCGCGGGCGATACAGCGACGCTACGCCGTGCGCGTGCACGGCCAGCCATCTGACGAGGACCTGCAGCGGCTCCGGTCCGGGCTAACGCTGGAGGATGGCCCGGCCGCGTTCGAAGAGATCGTCCCGAGCGGCGGCGATGGCGCCAATCGCTGGTATACGGTAACCCTGCGCGAAGGTCGTAACCGCGAAGTCCGGCGGCTGTGGGCCGCCGCGGGGTTCGAGGTGAGCCGTTTGATGCGCGTGGCCTACGGTCCGGTCGAGCTGCCCCGGAACGTGCGACGTGGCCGCTACCGGGACCTGCGGCCGGGAGAAATCCGGGCACTGTACTCGGCCGCGGGGATGGACCCACCTGCTGAACAGAAGGTTAGGAAAAAGAAACGTAAAATCAGGAAGAAACGCTAACTTCCTGATACACCGCTTATTGCGAATCCAGGCTCCGGCCGGTCACGCCCCGACTCTCGGGCCCCGAGCAGATAGAGATACGGCGCCAACACCTGCCCGGGCGTTTTCAGCGCGTCGCGGTTCTCGGCCGGGTAGGCGGCGAGCCGCATCGCCGTGCGGGTCGGTCCCGGGTTGACGCAATTGACCCGCAGGCTCGTGTGTTCGTGTTCCGCGGCGAGGACTTGCGACAACCCTTCCGTCGCGAACTTGGACACGGCATAGGCGCCCCAGAATGCGCGTCCCTGGCGGCCGACGCCACTGCTCGTGAAGATCACCGAGGCATCCTCTGCAGCGCGCAGCCACGGCAGGAATACCTGTGTCAGGGCGAATGCCGCAGTGACGTTTACGTGCATCACCTTTTGCCACTCGGCGGCGTCGTAGTGTTCGATTGGCTGGCGACTGCCAAGGATGGACGCGTTGTGCACCAGCCCGTCCAGGTGTCCCATTTCGTCGCCGATACTGTCGGCCAGCGTCGTGTACGCCGCACTGTCCGCGCTGGCGAGATCCATGACGGCAATGGACGGCCGGGCCGCGCCCGGTATTGCCTCGATAACGTCGTACACCTTTTCGAGTTTGCGGGCATTGCGCCCATGCAGGACGACCCGGCCCCCGACGCGGGCGATCTCCAGCGCCAGCGCACGGCCGATACCGTCGCTTGCGCCAGTAACGAGGATAATGCGACCCGCGAGCAGGTCATCGCCGTATTGGTAGTTGCGGTGATCCATGGTCTGCAATGCTGTCCTTGCCGGCGTACCCCGGTTTGGTCAGGGCTCCTTCTTTTCTGCCGGTTCCGTGTCGTCGTCTTCCGTCGCCGGGTCGATGAGGGAACGCGGCAACGATTCCAGCGGTTCCACGGATTCCAGCTCCTTTTTCGGTCGGATGCCGAGTTCCACGAACTTGCGGGCACCGGGCAGTACCTTGCGCTCGAGGGATCCGACAGCGCGATTGTAATTGTCCACGCTGCTGGCAAGCTGCTTGCCGACCTTGTTCATGTGGCTGACGAACGTGCTGAGGCGCCCGTAGAGATCCTCCGCCAGGTTGCGTATCTCCTCGGCATTTTCCGCCAGCGATAGCTGGCGCCAACCGTACGCCACGGCCTTCAGCAGGGCGACGAAGCTGGTCGGCGTTGCGAGGATAATCTGTTGCGTCAGGGCATACTCGATCAGGTCCGGGTCCTCGTTCAGGGCTGCGCTCAGGAATTGATCACCCGGGATGAACAGGATGACGAATTCCGGGCTGCGCGTGAACTGGTCCCAGTATCCTTTGCTGGCCAGCTTGCGGACATGCTCGCGGACATTCCGCGAATGCCGTTGCAGATTCATGTTACGTTGCGCGTCGTCGCGCGCCTCGACCGCCTCGAGATAGGCATCGAGAGGCGTTTTCACGTCGACAATCAATTCCCGCTGGTCCGGCATTCTGCACGATCATGTCGGGGCGTATGGTCCGGTCCTCGGCCGTATTGTGGACCTGCTCCTGAAAATCACAGTGTTCCACCATGCCGGCCAGTTCGACCAGGCGTCGTAGCGTCATTTCGCCCCAGCGACCGCGAACTTCGGGTCGGCGAAGCGCCTTGACGAGATTCTGTGTTTCCTGGGCCAGGGTACGCTGGCCGAGCTGCATTGCTTCAAGCTGGGACCGAATGCTGCCGTAAGCTTCGCTTCGCGCCTTTTCCGACTCGCCGATCTGCTTCTGGGATTGCTGGAGAGCATCGCGGATCGGCTTGACCAGGTTCTCCACGGCTTTCTCGCGCTCGCTCAATTCGCGCTTTGCCCGTTCCTGGTGTGTGCCCAGGTTTTGCTCTGCAAGGCGCAGGAAGTTCTCGCTGTTAGCTTTCAGCGAGCGATTGGCCAGCTCCGAAAAAGCCGCCGTCAGCCGATTCGTTGCCGCGTCGAACGCATGTTCACGCTCGCGTTGAAGCTCATCCTGGTCCTTGACACGAATCTCGAGTTCGCGCACGGATTGCCGCAATGTCTGCCGGTGGCGGCGCGCAACCAGCCAGGTCACGAGGCTGCCCAGGGCCAGCCCTGCCAGGAACATTGGCGCTCCGAGCTCCAGGAGTGCCGGATTGATCGTCAATGTGGCCATCAGCCGCCTGAGGTTAACTGCTTTTGTCAGCAGATGGGTGAGTTCGGGCCGGGTCCCTTGCGATGACATCCGCTCGCCAGTGCAGCGGATCGTCATTGTCGGTGATATAGCCCCAGGCCGCGGCAATGGTGGCCATGCCGGCGGCCCGGCCTGCCTCGATGTCGCGGGCCGCATCGCCGACGTAAACGATTCTCGCGGGTTCGACGTCGAGGAGCCGGCTGGCGAGCAGCATCGGCGCCGGGTGCGGCTTTCGCTGCGGCAGCGTATCCCCGCTGACGCTGCAGCCAATGCGCGAATCGAGGCCAAGTGCGGCCAGCAATTCATCGGTAAGTGCCCGCGGTTTGTTGGTGACGATTCCCCACGGCCGCCCGTGCCGCTCGAACAGGTCGAGCAGAGATTCCAGCCCCGGGTATACGCGTGACTCGCGGCAAAGCGCCTGCCGGTACAGCGCGAGATACCGGCCGTGCAGGGCGGTGCGCTCCGGGTCGCCCACGTCGGGAAAGGCGAGGCGAATGAGCCCGGCGGCGCCGTTCGACACATTGGAGCGCGCGATTTCATAGGCGATCGCCGGGTCGCCGCGCTCTGCCTGCAAGCGTATCAGTGCAGCGACCATGTCGGGTGCCGTGTCGATCAGCGTGCCGTCGAGATCGAAAAGCACGGCATCGAATGCTGTACCGGCTGCCGGCCAGGACCCGTTCATTCGTCGGCCGGACGCCGGAAGTGCATCAGGTAGTTGACGTCGATATTGCCGCCGAGCGAATACTCGCGGGTAAGCGGGTTGTAGTGGAGCCCGGTACTGTCGGCGAGGACCAGTCCCGCTTCACGGGCCCAGGTATCGAGTTCGGAAGGCCGGATGAATTTTTCGTACTCATGCGTACCGGCCGGCAGCAGTCTCAACAGGTACTCCGCTCCGAGAATGGCAAAGGCAAAGGCCTTCGGTTTCCGGTTGATGGTCGAGAAAAATACGTCGCCGCCGGGCCGCACGAGCGACGCGCAGGCAGCGACGACAGCATCCGGCGAAGGCACGTGCTCAAGCATTTCGAGGCAGGTAACGACGTCAAATCCGCCAGCATGCGAGGCCGCGAACGTTTCTGCCGTTGTATGCCGGTAGTCGACGGCAAGGCCGGACTCTGTCTGGTGCAGCCGCGCCACGGCGAGTGCTGCTTCGGCCATGTCGATGCCGGTTACTCTCGCGCCTTCCGCAGCCATTGCTTCAGCGAGAATGCCGCCGCCACAACCCACATCGAGCGCCGTGCGGCCCGCAAGAGGCGCGCGCCGGCGAATGTAATCCAGGCGCAGCGGATTGATCTCGTGCAGCGGCCCAGTCCTCCGGATCCCACCAGCGGGCTGCCTGCGCATCGAACCGGGCGATCTCCGCCGGATCGACGTTGTCGGATATCGTGCTCATTACGGGTTCCGTTGCGTGCTCAGTGAGTCGACGCGGCAATTCGCTCACGCCATTCATCGCTGCGCGACAGTATGTCATTCCTGTCGATGTGGCGCAGCGCCCCGTCTTCCACCTGCCGCCGGCCGGCCACCCAGACGTCGGCGACCTGTGACGGATGCGCCGTGTACACGACTTGAGAAACCGGATCGTAGACCGGCTGGCTGTTGACGACACGCAGATCGAGGCATGCAAGTTCAGCCGACTTGCCGGGCTCGATCGACCCGGTGACAGTGTCCAGCCCCAGTGCGCGAGCGCCATCCAGCGTCGCCATGCGCAGGGTAGCGTACGCCGGCAGCGCGGCCGCGTTGCCGGAAGCAACCTTCGCGAGCAACGCGGCGCTGCGCATCTCCCCAGCATTTCGAGTTCATTGTTGCAGGCGGCACCGTCAGTTCCCAGCCCGACAACGATGCCGGCTTCCTGAAGCCTGTCGACCCTGGCAATTCCGCTGGCCAGCTTCAGATTGGATCGCGGACAGTGCGTGACCGTCACGTTGTGGGCAGCAAACAGGTCCACTTCGGCACTTTCCAGGTGCACCGCGTGGACTGCCATCAGAGTGGCATTGACGAGCCCGAGCTGTCGCAGCCGTTCGACCGGTCGTTTGCCGTTCTTCTTGCTCTCGTCGTCGATTTCCCGTGCCGTTTCGTGCAGGTGGATCTGGATACGACCGTCAAGCTGGTCGCAGCGCACACGCAGGGCGGCGAACGTATTCATCCGATACGGTCGCTGTCGAATGCGGGGCAAAGCAGGTCGTTATCAGTGCATGGTCGACGTAGCGGTCATGAACCAGGTCCGTGCCCTTGCTGAGGCATTCTGCGACCACCTTGGCCCATGGCGTCGCGAACTCGATGACGGGCGTGCCGATGACGGCGCGCATCCGTGCCTCCACGGCCACTTCGGCCACGACCTCCGGGAAGAAATACTGGTCGCTGAAGCACGTAATACCCGACAACAGCATTTCGGCGATCGCGTGGCGGGTTCCGTCACGGACCATGCCGGCACTGACGGTCGCGAGCTCCGCAGGCCAGATACGTTCGCGCAGCCAGCGTTCCAGGGGCAGATCGTCACCGAATCCGCGAAACAGCGTCATCGCGGCATGCGTATGGGCGTTGATCAGCCCGGGGATCAGGACGTGATCCGGGCGCTCCACGACAGCCCCGGGGCTGTAGCGTGCCCGCGCCGCGTCCGCCGGGAGTATCTCCACGATGCGACCGTCGGTAACGGCGACCGCATGGTTTTCGAGGACCCGGTCACCGTCGTCGACCGGGACACACCAGCGCGCGAAGATCAGCGTGTCGCATTGTTGCGTTGTCTCGGCTGCCAAGGCGGGTAGGTCTCGCGTTACCGTGCTGGACTGGACAGAATGGCCGGGCGGTATGCGCCGGGGTGCCCGGAAAGGCCCGTAGTATAACCGCCCGCAACCGCATCGCCAGCCGTCCGTCCGGGTCGGGGTAACGGGCGATTCAGGGGGGCAAAGCGTGTGGTTCCGGGCCTTGCTGTGGTATTATTCGTGGCTCCGGACCGTGGCGTTTTTAGCACCCTGTCCGGGCCCGGCAACGCCTAAAAATCTCGAGCATTCCCCAGCATTCCAAGGTCGCGATTCCGCTCCTTCGAGCATGGGAGCGCTCCTGACGTGTGAGTGAGGATGGCTGAAGCAGCACAGGAAGTTCTCTCGGTAAGTCTCGAGAAGGAGATGCAGCAATCGTACCTCGATTACGCCATGAGCGTGATCGTGGGGCGGGCTCTCCCGGATGTCCGCGACGGCCTGAAACCGGTGCACCGGCGCGTGCTTCACGCGATGCGGGAGCTGGGCAACGACTTCAACAAGCCCTATAAGAAGTCAGCTCGCGTCGTCGGTGACGTGATCGGTAAATACCATCCCCATGGCGACTCCGCCGTGTACGACACCATTGTGCGCATGGCGCAGCCTTTCTCCATGCGCTATATGCTGGTTGACGGCCAGGGCAACTTCGGCTCGGTCGACGGTGACGCGCCGGCGGCCATGCGCTACACCGAAGTGCGCATGGCGAAGATCGCGCACGAGTTGCTCGCGGATATCGACAAGGAAACCGTCGATTTCGTCGAGAACTATGACGGTACCGAGTCACGAGCCGTCGGTGCTGCCGACGCGCATCCCGAACCTGCTGGTCAACGGCTCGTCCGGCATCGCCGTCGGCATGGCGACCAATATCCCGCCGCACAACCTGACCGAAGTCATCAGCGCCTGCATTGGCGCTGATCGACGATCCGGCTATCGAATTGCGTGCCTGATGGAACTATGTGCCGGGACCGGATTTCCCGACCGCCGGAATCATCAACGGTCGCGCCAGGGCATCCGTCAGGCCTACCGGACCGGTCGCGGCCGAGTTCACATCCGCGCCACGGTCGCATATCGAGACAGATCGACAAGCGGGCGCGAGGCGATCATCGTCACCGAGATTGCCTTACCAGGTGAACAAGGCACGATTGATCGAGAAGATTGCCGAGCTCGTGCGCGACAAGCGCATCGAGGGCATCAGCGAGCTGCGCGATGAATCCGACAAGGACGGCATGCGGGTCGTTATCGAGTTGCGTCGCGGTGAGGTCACCGATGTAGTCCTGAACAACCTGTACAAGCAGACGCCGCTGCAAACAGTGTTCGGCATCAACATGGTTGCGCTCCATGAGGGCCAGCCCGAGGCTCCTGAACCTCAAAGCAGATACTGGAGGCATTTCCTGGCGCACCGTCGCGAGGTCGTCACCCGGCGCACCGTATATCTGACTGCGGCAAGGCGAGGGACCGGGCCCACGTGCTCGAGGGCCAGGCCGTGGCACTGGCCAATATCGACGAAGTGATCGCGCTGATCAAGGCATCGCCATCGCCGTCGGAGGCAAAGGAACGAGCTGGTTGCAGCGCCGCTGGTCGCCGGGATCGTACAGCGCCATGCTGGAGCGCGCGGGCACCGCCGACACGCCGAGCCGCGACGACCTCGAGCGACGGCATTCGGTCTGCAGTGAAGACGGGCTATCGCCTCTCGCCGGTGCAGGCGCAGGCAATTCTCGATCTGCGCCTGCGATCGCCTGACCGGTCTGGAGCAGGAAAAGCTGACTCAACGAGTACAAGGAGATCTCGACACGGATCAACGAGCTGTCAGCGATACTGTCCGATCCGGACGAGCTGTTGCGAGTTATTCGCGATGAGTTCATCGAGATCCGCAACAGCTTTGGCGACGAGCGTCGCACCGAGATCGTTCAGGACCACAGCGACCTGTTGGAAGAGGACCTTATCCCGCAGGAAGAAGTCAGTTCGTCACGCTGTCGCATCGGCGGCTATGCGAAGGCGCAGCCGATCGATGACTACCGGGCCCAGAAGCGCGGTGGACGCGGGCGTTCCGCTGCTCGCGTCAAGGACGAGGACTTCATCGACAAGCTGTTCGTGGCAAACACTCACGACACGCTGCTATGCTTTTCGAGCTTCGGCAAGATGTACTGGCTCAAGGTTTACCAGGTGCCGCAGGCAAGTCGCGGTGCACGTGGCAAGCCCATCGTCAACCTGTTGCCGCTCAGCCCCGGCGAACGGATCAATGCGGTATTGCCGATTAAGGAATTCGAAGAGGATCGCTTCGTATTCATGGTGACGAGCGGCGGTACGGTGAAGAAGACGCCCCTGAGCCGGTTTTCGCGGCCGCGAGCGAGCGGCATCATCGCCATCGATCTGCGCGAGGATCGGCTGGTCGATGTCGCCATTACCGACGGTGCACAACAGATTCTGCTCGTGGCGAGCAACGGCAAGGCAATCCGTTTCGAAGAAGCGGACGTGCGCGACATGGGTCGCGGCGCCGCAGGGGTGCGCGGGATCAAGCTCACCGCGGGACACGAGGTCATTGGCCTGTCTATCGTCGGTGACGGCATGATCCTGTCAGCCACTGAAAACGGCTATGGCAAGCGAACCGAAGTTTCCGAGTTCCCTGTTCAGGGACGCGGTGGGCAGGGGGTGATCGCGATACAGACGACAGCACGCAATGGCCGCACGGTCGGTGCGCTGCAGGTCTGGGAAGACGATGAGATCATGCTGATCAGTTCCAGCGGCACTCTGGTTCGCACGCCTGTCGCCGACATCTCCATTATTGGCCGCAACACTCAGGGAGTGCGCCTGATCCGCCTGGAGGACGGCCAGCGTCTGGTCGGGCTGGCACGGATCGAAGCGATGGCGGAGGAAGACGAATAGCCTGCTTCAAGGCAGTTGGCCGGGATACAAGGCCACCAGGATCGGTAATTACATCCGGAAAGGAACCCGCACGACCCGCGTTTATACTTTCAGCGCCGGCCCCGCCGCGCTGCCCGAACCGGTGTTGCAGCGGGTTCGCGACGACATTCCGGATTGGCAGGGCACCGGCATGTCGGTAATGGAGGTCAGTCACCGCAGCAAGGCGTTCATCGCCGTTGCCGAGAAGGCCGAGGCGGACCTGCGAGAACTTCTCGGTATCGATGACGACTACAGCGTTTTGTTTATCCAGGGCGGAGCGACGCTGCAATTCGCAATGACCGCGTTAAACCTCGCTGCGAAAGGAGACACTGTCGACTATGTAGAAACGGGCAGCTGGTCGAAAAAAGCAATCAGCGAAGCGGGCATCCACTGCAACGTAAACGTGGCGGCGAGCAGTGAATCCTCGGGATATTGCCATATTCCGGCACCGGACACGTGGCATACGAGCAAGAGTGCGGCTTACCTGCATTACACGCCAAACGAAACGATAGGGGGCGTCGAGTACCACTTCATTCCTGACGTCGGTGCCGTGCCGCTGGTGGCGGACATGTCGAGTACGATTCTGTCCCGACCGGTCGACGTAAGCCGGTTCGGGCTGATCTACGCAGGCGCGCAGAAAAACGTCGGTCCCGCAGGCATTACGGTTGTGATCGTCCGGAAGGACCTGCTCGAACCCCGCCGCAGCGATTTGCCAACGCTGCTGACGTACAAAGCATTCGCGGATTCCGGTTCCATGACGAATACGCCGCCCACCTTTGCGTGGTATGTGGCGGGACTCGTATTCGAACATTTGCTGGAGCTCGGTGGTCTGGATGCAATGGCGGTCGTCAATGAACGTAAGGCAGCCAGGCTTTACGCAACAATCGACGCGTCCGACTATTACAGCAACCCGGTGCGCGAGGACGCCCGTTCCTGGATGAATGTCCCGTTCACCCTGGCGGATCCGACGCGCGACGGAGAATTTTCTCTCGCGTGCCGAGGCAGCCGGCCTGACCAAGCTGAAGGGCCACCGATCGGTCGGTGGCATGCGCGCATCAATCTACAATGCTGTACCGGAAGCCGCCGTCGATGCGCTCATCGACTTCATGCTCGACTTCGAAAAGCACAACGCCTGAACCTGCGCGAACAACGATACCCGGATTGCCCATGTACAAGATACTGACGCTCAATAATATCGCGGTTGCCGGATTACGGCGTCTGCCACGCGACCGATTCGAGGTGTCGTCCGAATACTCGAAGCCGGATGCCGTAATTCTGCGTTCCTTCAGCATGCACGACATGCAGATTCCGCAGTCGGTCGCCGCAATTGGCCGCGCCGGCGCCGGCGTCAACAACATCCCTGTCAATGACATGAGCCGTCGCGGTGTTCCCGTGTTCAATGCACCCGGAGCGAACGCCAATGCCGTAAAGGAACTGGCGGTTGCGGGTCTGCTGCTCGCGGCGCGTAACATCTGCGATGCTCGGGAGTATGTCCGTGGACTGCGAGAAACAGGCGAGGAGTTGGTCGGCGCGATCGAGGCCGGCAAAAAGCAGTTCGTGGGCTTCGAATTGCCCGGCCGTACGCTCGGCGTCATCGGCCTGGGGGCGATTGGCGTTGAAGTGGCCAATGTCGCACTGTCCCTGGGCATGAAAGTCGTGGGCTTTGACCCCAAGATTACAGTCAAGCGCGCATGGCAGCTTTCAGCCGGCGTGAAGCAGGTTGAAACGCTGGATCGATTGTTCAAGGAATCGGACGCAATCTCGGTGCACGTGCCGCTGGTCGAAGGAACCAGCGGTATGGTGAACAAGGATCGCCTTGCGCTTATGAAGGACGGCAGCGTGCTGATCAATTTTGCCCGCGGTGGCGTAGTTGACAACAAGTCCGCCCTGGCCGCGCTCGACAGCGGTACGCTGCATGCCTATGTCTGCGATTTTCCCACAGCGGAGCTGATTGCCCATCCGCGCGTCATAGCATTGCCTCACCTCGGTGCATCGACGCACGAGGCCGAGGAGAACTGCGCAATCATGGTCGCGGAGAATCTCAAGGAGTATCTCGAGAACGGCAATGTACGCTCGTCCGTTAATTTCCCGGAGGCGGTGCTACCGCGCATGGACGCCTACCGGGTAACGATTGCCAATTCGAACGTACCAAACATGGTGGGCCAGATATCGACGTGCCTGGCCCGGGCCGAACTCAATATCGCGGACCTGCTGAACAAATCGCTGGGCGACGTTGCCTATACCATCGTCGACCTGGACGGACCGGTATCCGACGAAACCATGCAGCAACTCGCAGCGATCGAAGGCGTGTTGCGATTGCGAAATCTGGGCAAGCCGATATCCTGAGCAGGACCGCGCAATGGCCGTTGGCCGGCGAGACGGTCAGACGTATTCAATACGGCTTCGACAGGTGTAATCCATGGCCAAGGCGTCACAGGAGCCGGGTGGACCGGTAGATCTCACGGCGATGCGCAAGCGCATTGACGAGGTCGATCGGCAAATCCAGGCACTGATCAGTGAGCGAGCTCGATTTGCTCAACAGGTCGGTGTGACCAAAGGCGAACTGGCTGCGGCAGTCGATTACTACCGGCCGGAACGCGAGGCGGAAGTGCTGCGGGGCGTGCTGGAGCGCAATGAGGGACCGCTGCGCGACGAAGAAATGCTACGGCTGTTTCGCGAGATCATGTCAGCCTGCCTTGCCCAGCAGGAACCCCTGAAGATAGGCTTCCTGGGTCCCGAGGGCACGTTTACCCAGGCAGCGGTCTACAAGCATTTCGGACACTCGGTCCGGGCCTTGCCCATCGGGACGATCGACGAGGTGTTCCAGGAAGTGGAGTCCGGCACGGCGGATTTCGGCGTCGTGCCGATAGAGAACTCGACTGAGGGCACCGTCAACAACACGCTGGACATGTTCCTGACGTCGCCACTCAAGATCGGCGGCGAGATCGAGCTGCGCATTGAGCAGCACCTGCTCGGGCGGATGAACGGCCTGGAACAGATCGAGAGGGTGTGCGCGCACGAACAGGCGCTCGCACAGTGTCGCGGCTGGCTGCGTGAGTATCTGCCACATGTTGACCTGATCGGTGTCAGCAGCAACGCGGTGGGTGCGCGCCGGGCCCGCGACGAGAGCGGCACAGCGGCCATAGGCAGCGACACGGCAGCCGAGGTGTACGATCTGCACGTAATAGTCAACAACATCGAGGACCGCGCAGACAACGCCACGCGGTTCCTCGTGATCGGCCGCGAGCTGCTGGCGGCCAGTGGCGCGGACAAGACGACGATCATGGTGTCCACGAGCGGCACGGCCGGTGGGGCGGGCATCCTGCATTCCCTGTTGCAGCCGTTCTCGACGCACGGCATCAACATTACGCGTATCGAATCGCGGCCGTCGCGTCGGAAGAACTGGGATTATGTTTTCTTTCTCGACCTGGACGGTCACGCGGAACAGTCGCCCCTGGCAGACGCTTTGGCCGAACTGCAGTCGATCAGCTCGCTTTTCCGCGTACTCGGCGCTTATCCGCGCGCGATCAACTAACCCGAGGCCGCGGCCGTGCAGTTTCTCGTCACCCCGTCGCAACTGCGAAGTGCAACGTTGCGGGTGCCCGGCGACAAGTCGATTTCGCACCGTGCACTGATGCTCGGTGCGATTGCCGACGGCATCACCCGCATCAGCGGCTTTCTGCATGGCGCGGATTGCCTCGCAACGCTGCACGCCCTCGAGGCCCTGGGCGTGACGATTGAGGGCCCGGACGACGGACGGGTGGCGGTACACGGCGTTGGCCTGCATGGCCTGCGGAAACCGGCGGCAGCGCTCGACCTCGGCAATTCCGGCACGGCCATGCGTCTCTTTACGGGCCTTCTTGCGGGGCAGCCGTTCGCCAGTGAGCTGACAGGCGATCGCTCGCTGTCATCGCGCCCGATGCAGCGGGTCATCGACCCATTGTCGGACATGGGCGCGCGCATCGCGAGCCGGGACGGCCGCCCGCCGTTGCAGATCCAGGGAGGTTGCCGACTGCGCGGAATACGCTATGCATTGCCCGTCGCGAGTGCGCAGGTCAAATCGGCCCTGTTGCTGGCCGGCCTTTGCGCCGAGGGCGCAACCGTGGTCCTCGAGCCGGCCGTCACACGTGATCATACGGAGCGCATGCTGGCAGCCATGGGTGCGTATATTGAACGTTTCGAAGGCGGCGTTCGCCTGGATCCCGGCGGCAAGCTCGACGCAGTGGAGATCGAGGTGCCGGCCGACTTGTCCTCTGCCACGTTTCCGCTTCTGGCAGCCTTGTTGTCGGCCGACGGCAAGGTCGTGCTGGAAAATGTCGGCATCAATCCCACCCGCGACGGGGTATTGAGCATCCTGCGCGCAATGGGCGCCGATGTCCGCTTGCTGAACGAGCGCCGGGCCGGCGAGGAGCCGGTCGCCGATATCGAAGCCAGGCCGTCGTCACTGCAGGGCATCGTCGTCGATACGGCCCTCGTTCCCCTGGCGATCGACGAATTCCCGGCCCTGTTCGTCGCGGCGGCCTGCGCAAGCGGGACCACGGAGTTCCGCGGCCTCGCCGAATTGCGCGTCAAGGAAAGCGACCGGATTCGCGCCATGACGGACGGCTTGCGCTCGCTCGGGATCCAGGTGGACGAGCACCCCGATGGCGCGACTGTCCGGGGTGGCCCGCTGCTCGGGGGTACCGTACAACAGCCTCGGTGACCACCGCATCGCAATGGCGTTTGCGGTGGCCGGCAGCGTGGCAGGTGGGGCGGTGCCGAATTCGTGACGTGGCTGCAGTGGATACGTCGTTTCCGGGGTTCGTGGACAGCATGCAGGCGCTGGGTCTCGACGTCGCGTATGGCGGGCCGGAGGTCGCATGACCGGTCCCGAAACCGTTCCGGTCATCGCGATTGACGGCCCCAGCGGCTCCGGCAAGGGCACCATCGCGCGACGCGTGGCAGCGGCGCTGGGCTGGCACCTGCTCGACAGCGGCGCGCTGTACCGCTTGCTGGCGCTGGCGGCCCGCAAGGACGGTATCGCACTGGACGATGAGCCCGCCCTGGCATCGCTGGCCGGCCGGCTGCCGGTGCGCTTTGCGACCGGTGCGGATGGCGAGGAGGCGATCTGGCTCGGCGAGGATGAGGTCAGTGCGGCGATCCGGACGGAACAAGCCGGGCGGGGTGCCTCTGCGGTCGCCGCCTTGCCGGCCGTTCGCAAGGCGCTACTCGGCCTGCAGCGTGGCTTCCGCACCGCCCCCGGGCTGGTGGCCGACGGTCGCGACATGGGCACGCTGGTGTTTGCCGACGCACCGCTCAAGGTATTCCTGACGGCGAGTCCCGAGGAACGTGCCAGGAGGCGCCATAAGCAGTTGAATGACAAGGGACTTGGTGTTAGCCTTGCCGCCCTTTCGCGGGATATCGCAGCGCGTGACCGGCAGGATTCCGAGCGCGAGGTGGCGCCATTGCGGCCTGCCGAAGACGCCCGGATTCTGGACTCCAGCGATCTGTCGATAGACGACGTCACCGACAAGGTCCTCGCCTGGGCGCGTGAGTGCCTGACCGTGAATTGAATGTCGCCGGCCGTGTAATCGGCGGTGGCACGAAAGATAATGCGGGGCCGGACAGGAAATGCCGGCCTTTTCCTGAAGTAACCGTCGGCCGAGGGATGCGGCTGGGCGATTGGTCGAGAGTCGGCAGAGACTCTCTGGTTTATACAAATGTCTGAAAGTTTTGCTGAATTATTTGAACAGAGTTTTGCCAGTCAACACATAAAGCCAGGTGCCATTATCAAGGGCACCATTATTGACGTAAACGAAGACGTCGTTATCGTCAGCGCAGGCCTCAAGTCCGAGGCCGTCATTCCCATAGACCAGTTCAAGAACGACCAGGGCGAAGCCGATGTGACGATCGGCGACGAGGTCGAGGTCGCACTCGATGCAGTGGAAGACGGTTTCGGCGAGACGCGCCTGTCACGAGAGAAGGCCATTCGGGCCCGGACCTGGACGCACCTCGAAAGGGCGTTCGAGGACAACGAAATCGTGAATGGCGTGATCAATGGACGCGTCAAGGGCGGCTTTACGGTTGAAATCGACAACGTCCGGGCATTCCTGCCCGGGTCGCTGGTGCGACGTACGGCCGGTGCGCGATCCGGCTTACCTGGAAGGCAAGAGCCTGGAATTCAAGGTCATCAAGCTGGACCAGCGTCGGAACAACGTCGTCGTGTCGCGGCGTGCGGTCGTCGAGCAGGAATACAGCGCCGAGCGCGAGGCCTTGCTGGAGTCATTGCAGGAGGGCAATGTCGTCAAGGGCATAGTCAAGAACCTGACCGACTACGGCGCCTTCGTCGACCTGGGTGGAATCGACGGCCTGCTCCACATTACGGACATGGCCTGGAAGCGTGTCAAACACCCGTCGGAAGTCGTCAACGTGGGCGACGAGATCGAGGTCAAGATCCTCAAGTTCGATCGGGAGCGCCAGCGTGTGTCGCTGGGTATCAAGCAGCTGGGTGACGATCCATGGCATGACCTGTCACGCCGCTACCCGCCGCAAACACGTCTCTTCGGCAAGGTAACGAACATCGCCGACTACGGCTGTTTCGTGGAAATCGAGGAAGGCGTCGAGGGCCTGGTGCACGTTTCCGAAATGGACTGGACCAACAAGAACGTCAACCCGTCCAAGGTTGTCCAGATCGGCGATGACGTCGAGGTGATGGTTCTCGAGATCGACGAGGAGCGCCGCCGCATATCGCTCGGCATCAAGCAATGCCAGTCCAACCCGTGGGCCGAGTTTTCGGCAACTGTCAACCGGGGCGACAAGGTATCCGGCCAGATCAAGTCGATTACCGACTTCGGTATCTTCATCGGCCTCGATGGCGGCATCGACGGGCTGGTTCACTTGTCCGACATCTCCTGGGATGTGCCCGGTGAGGAAGCAGTCCACAATTACAGGAAAGGTCAGGAGATCGAGGCGGCCGTGCTGGCAATCGATGCGGAGCGGGAACGTATTTCGCTGGGCATCAAGCAGCTCGACAAGGACCCGTTCTCGTCGTGGCTGGCCGAGCATCCGAAAAACACGGTGGTCAAGGGCACGGTCACGGAGGTCGATGCCCGCGGCGCGATCGTCGACCTGGGTGACGGGGTGACCGGCTCGCTGCGGGCGTCAGAGCTTGCGCGCGGCCGGGTCGAGGATGCCCGCACGATGCTGAAGGTCGGCGACGAGGTGGAAGCCAAGTTCACCAATGTCGATCGCAAGAACCGCAGCGTTGCGCTGTCGATCAAGGCCAAGGAAGTGCACGAGGAGGCGGAGGCGCTCAGCAGCTACAAGTCCGACTCGGCGAGCACGCCCGCAGGCACCACGCTCGGTGAGCTGTTGAAGGAAAAAATGTCCGGCGACGGCAACTGATAAAAAAAAGACTGGCCCGGACCTCACGGTCCGGGCTATATTTCCTTTATAATCGGCGGCTTAGGCAGCACGGCACCCGGAATCAAGCGAAGCGTGTTATGACAAAGTCTGAACTGATTGAAGTAATCGCCAGGAAGCAAAAGCATTTGCCGGCGAAAGACGTCGAACTGGCTGTCAAGCATTTGCTCGATCTGATGAGTGACTCGCTCGCACAGGGGCAGCGGATCGAAATCCGCGGATTCGGCAGCTTTTCGCTGCATTTCAGGCCGCCCCGAATCGGCCGGAACCCCAAGACCGGCGAGGCCGTGGCCCTGTCCGGGAAGTACGTGCCACACTTCAAGCCGGGTAAGGACCTCCGCGAGCGCGTCAATGCAAGCCGGGATTTTCCGATCAAGGCCTGACGCCGCCGGCCACCGGCCAGTCCCACGCGGCGCGCGCCGCTTACCATAAAGCATCGAAATCAATACACTGTCCGCATCGGAGTGAAGCCGCTGCGGCGGGCGGAGCGGGCATATGTTCAAGAAAATCGGCATCGCCATCGTCGTCCTCGTGATTTTCGTCGCGATGATCCTGTTTACTCGCATCAACCCCGGCAATGTGCACCTGGACCTGGCGTTCGGCGTGGTCGAGCCGTCCATTCCGCTGGCGTTTTCGGTGACGTTCGTAGCCGGCTGGCTGTTCGGGTTGTTCTGCACCGGCCTGTTTGCGCTGCGGCTGGTCAACGAACGCCGGCGTTTGCGGAGCTCATTGCGGCATACCGAGTCCGAGGTCAGCCGCCTGCGCAGTCTGCCGATCGCTGATGCCGACTGAGTCCACTTTCCTGCTGGCAGGGCTTTTCCTGCTGCTCGTGGCGGCCGGCTGGGCACTCGGACGGTTTGGCGAACGGGACGAGGACGCGGAACCGGCCCCGCCGATCAATACGGACTACCTGAAGGGCCTGAATTTCCTGCTGAATGAACAGACCGACCAGGCGCTGGAACATTTTTTGCGCATGGTGCGCGTTGACGATCAGACAATCGAAACCCATTTCGCACTGGGGAGTCTCTTCCGGCGCCGTGGCGAGGTCGACAGGGCAATCCGGATTCATCAGAACATCATTGCGCGTCCGGACCTGGCGGCGGAACAGCGTGACCAGGCGCTCCTGTCCCTTGCCCGGGATTACCAGCGCGCCGGCCTGCTGGACCGGGCCGAGAAGATGTTCGTACAGCTTGCACAGGGTTCCCGCCACCAGGTCGAGGCCCTGGAGCAGCTTTGCCGCATCTACGAGCAGGAGCGCGAGTGGCAACAGGCCATAGATGCCGGCCAGAAGCTGGAAACGCTGAGCGGTCGGTCGCTGGCTCTGCAGATTGCGCATTATTATTGCGAGCTCGCCGAGCGGGCAGCGGCCAACAAGGATTACGCGCAGGCCCGTGCGTACGTCAAGAAGGCGCAAAGCGGGCGGCCGCGCACGTTTCGCGGTGCCCTGACGCGTGCCGCGATCGCACGGGAAACGGAGGACTACAAGACAGCCCTGAAGCTCTACTATCGCGTCATGGACGAAAGCAATTACCTGATTACCGAAGCGCTGCCGAGGGTAGTCGAAATTCATGCAGAGTCCGGCACGCTGGATGAACTGGAGGCCAGGCTTGCGGCGATGCTCGAGGAGCATCCGGAACTTCGCAAGGATGTGGCCTACACGGCGATCGTCAACGACATCAATGGAATTGATGTCGTCGATCAGTGTGTCGAGCACTACATGCAGGCGGAATCCACGCTGAACGAATTCATCGATCTCCGCCAAATCCAGTCAGCCGACGCGGGTGCACGCAGCGAGGCGATGCAAAAAGTGCGGGGCGCACTGAGCAAACTCGCCGGTACGACGCCGCGCTACCAGTGCCGGGAATGCGGTTTTTCCAGCCAGCGTTTGTTGTGGCAGTGTCCGAGTTGCAAGAACTGGGAAACGCAGCGACCGGTCTCACGTGTCCGGTTCGATTCCCTGCTGCAGCGCAACCAGGTTGATCTGTGATGCATTTCGTCAGACTCCGCACAGTTTCTGGGGCGGCACGCCCGTCAGCCGGTCGCTAGGCTGCGCTTACGATGTCGGCCAAATGGAGGTCGACTCGATTCGACCACTGACGCAGGAGTCCGACATGAAGAAAGATGCTATTCGTTGCCTCGCCGTGCTGTGCGCCGCGATGTTCCCGTTGTTCGCCCAGGCCGGGCCGGTCGACGTCAATTCCGCGGACGCTGCGACGATTTCAGCCGAGCTGCAGGGCGTTGGAATGACCAAGGCACGCGCCATCGTGGAATGGCGGGAAGCGAACGGGCCGTTCGGTAGTGCCGACGACCTGGCGCGGGTCAAGGGTATCGGTGCGCGGACCGTCGAGATCAATCGCGAGAACATCCGCCTGGGAGCGCCGGGCGAGGGCAAGCGCTAGAGGGGAACGCGAGCCGGTCGGGATCGCCCTCGACGGGCATCCCGACCGGCACGTCGGTGGTTTTCGCCTGCCGCAGGGATTCGGTATGATGCCGCTCGCCTTTCAGCGCGAGGAGCATCGCAGTGCCAAAACCCATTCGAGCCGCCGTTTTTCCGGTCGCCGGTCGTGGTACCCGGTTTTTGCCGGCGACCAAGGCCAGCCCAAGGAAATGCTGCCGGTGGTCGACAAGCCGTTGATCCAGTATGCGGTTGAAGAGGCGCTGGCGGCGGGCGCGACCCGGCTGGTGTTCGTGACCGGCAGCTCCAAGCGCGCAATCGAGGATCATTTCGACACCGACGCCGAACTCGAGCGGGCACTCACGGAAGGCGGCAAGGACGATCTGCTGGCGGAAATCCGGAACATTGTCCCTGCTGGCGTCACCTGTATCTACATTCGCCAGGGCGAACCGCTGGGCCTGGGGCACGCCGTACTTTGTGCACGCGCGGCGGTCGGCGACGAGCCGTTCTTCGTGCACCTGGCCGACGACCTGATCCGGGGCGAGCCGCCCTGTCTCAAGCAGATGGCTGACGAATACGCACGTCACGGCGGCAGCGTAGTGGCGGTCGAGGAAGTGCCACCGGAGAATACGACCAGCTACGGCATCGTCGCGATCGATGCGGGCAAAGAGCAGCGAATCACACGGATTGTCGAAAAGCCGAAGCCGGAGGACGCACCATCGAACATGGCGGTCGTCGGACGGTACCTGCTGAGTCCGCGCATCTTCGACAAGCTGGAATCCACCGGTCGCGGGGCGGGCGGTGAAATCCAGCTGACCGATGCGATTGCGGACCTGCTGAATGAATCACCGGTGCATGCCCATTCGTTCACCGGTGACCGATACGATTGCGGCAACAAGCTGGGTTACCTGGAAGCCACCGTCGCGTACGCCCTCGATCACCCGGAGGTCGGCGAGCGCTTCAGGGAACACCTCAAAAAGGTCGTCCGCGAACAGGTAATATAAAAAGGGGCGCCCGCAGGGTGCCCCTTTTTTGATGATTGGCTCCCCGGGCCGGACTCGAACCAGCGACCAATTGATTAACAGTCAACCGCTCTACCAACTGAGCTACCGGGGAACGGCCGCCGAGGCCGGCCTCGCAGGCGGGGATTCTGGTGCAGACCCCACCCCAAGTCAAGGCGGCGCCGGGGCCGCCCTTGATCCCGTCCGGCGGCGTTATCCCAGTACGTTGCGTATGCGGCCGACCGCCTCCTTCAGGGCCTCGATGGAGCAGGCAAAAGAGATCCGGACATATCCCGGCGTGCCGAACGGGCTGCCAGGCACCATGACGACCACCGCTTCTTTCAGCAGCAGCTCCACCAGGGCAAAATCGTCGGCCAGCCCCGTGCCTCGAGCACTCCGGTTACGCGCGGAAAAGCGTAGAAGGCGCCTTCACCGGGCCGGCACTCGAAGCCCGGGATCTCGTTCAAAGCGCGGACGATGTAGTGCGCTCCGTTCGCGATACGCCTTGTTCATCTCCCGGACGCAGGCCTGGTCGCCATCCAGCGCGGCCGCGGCGGCAGCCTGGGAGATACTGCACGGATTCGACGTACACTGGCTCTGGATGGTTTTCATGGCCTTGATGACGGGAGCCGGTCCGCCGGCATAACCGATTCTCCAGCCGGTCATTGCGTAGCACTTCGACACGCCGTTGATCGTCACGGTCTGTTTCTTCAGGTCAGGAACCGCCGTCACCAGGCTGCAAAACGGGGACTTCGCCCAGTGAATATGCTCGTAGATGTCGTCGGCCGCCACGACAATATCGGGTCTCTCGACCAGGACCTCGCCGATCGCCTCGAGTTCGGCACGCGTGTAGCAACTGCCGGTCGGATTTGACGGGCTATTGAGGAACACGAGTCGCGTTCGGTCGGTGATGGCCTCGCGGAGCTGCTCCGGGGTAATCTTGAAGTCGCTGTCTATCCCCGTTTCTATCGTGACGGGCACGCCGTCTGCGATACGGACCATGTCCGGGTAGGAGACCCAGCACGGTGCCGGAATGATCGCTTCGTCACCGGAGCTCAGTACGCCCATGCAGACGTTGAACAGCGCCTGCTTGGCGCCACAGGACACGAGAATCTCGTCGGGACGATAGCTCAGGTCGTTGTCCCGCTCGAATTTTCGCTGGATGGCCGCTTTCAGGCTGGACGTTCCGTCGATCGCGGTGTATTTCGTCTGCCCGTCGTGAATGGCGCGAATCGCCGCTTCCTTTATGTGCTCCGGCGTGTCGAAATCCGGCTCCCCCGCACCCAGGCTGATAACGTCCTTGCCTTCCTCCCGCAGTTGCGCCGCGAGACCCAGCACGGCGCTGGTCGCAGACGGCTGTACCCGGTCCATCCGTTCCGAAATTGTTACACTCACGCGCTTACCTCCCCGAAGCCGCCGCCATGTTACGTGATAACGCCGAGGTGCCCAAGAGAATGCCCGACGAGGAACGCAGTCGCTTCGAACTGACGTCCGACTACCGGCCGGCGGGTGACCAGGAGCAGGCAATCAGCGGACTGGTGGCGGGGCTCAGGGACGGGCTGGCGCGACAGATACCGCTGGGCGTCACCGGATCGGGGAAGACGTTCACGATGGCCAGCGTGATCGACGCGGTACAGCGCCCGGCCATCGTGCTGGCCCCCAACAAGACGCTGGCTGCCCAGCTCTACGGCGAAATGCGCGAGTACTTCCCGCGCAATGCCGTCGAGTATTTCGTCTCGTACTACGACTACTACCAGCCGGAAGCCTACGTCCCCAGTTCGGACACCTACATCGAAAAAGATGCGTCTATAAACCAGCACATTGAACAAATGCGTCTTTCGGCCACGAAAGCGTTGATAGAACGTCCGGACACAGTGATCGTCGCTACCGTATCCGCGATATACGGCCTTGGCGATCCGGAAGCGTATTTCAGCATGGTGCTGCACCTGACCCAGGGCGAGCCTGTCGACCAGCGCGGCATCCTGCGGCGGCTGGCGGAAATGCAATACACACGCAACGAACTCGAACTTGCGCAAGGCAACTACCGGGTACGCGGCGATGTAATTGACGTGTTTCCCGCCGAGTCCGATCGCGATGCGGTTCGCATCGAGCTGTTCGACGACGAAATCGAGTCGCTTTCGTATTTTGATCCGCTGACCGGGGAAATCCTGCAGCGTGTGCGTCGCCTGACCGTCTTTCCGAAGACGCATTACGTAACGCCGCGAGAGAAGCTGCTGGCCGCCATCGATGAGATCGAGGTGGAGCTGAAAGACAGGCTGGACTATCTCCGCAAGCACAACAAGCTGCTGGAGGCCCAACGCCTCGAGCAACGTACGCTTTTTGATATGGAGATGATTCGCGAACTGGGCTATTGCCAGGGCATCGAGAACTATTCGCGCTACCTTTCAGGGCGGGAGCCGGGCGAGCCGCCGCCGTGCCTGTTCGACTACGTCCCGCCAAATGCCTTGCTCATCGTCGACGAAAGTCACGTGACGGTGCCGCAGCTGGGCGGCATGTATCGCGGCGACCGCTCGCGCAAGGAAACGCTGGTCGAGTTCGGCTTTCGACTGCCCTCGGCCCTGGACAACCGGCCACTGCGGTTCGACGAATTCGAGGCGTTGTCGCCGCAAACGGTCTACGTGTCAGCGACCCCCGGCGAATACGAGTTCGAACACGCGGACAATACGGTAGAGCAGCTGGTACGGCCCACGGGCCTGGTCGACCCGGCCATCGAGGTACGGCCTGCGCGAACGCAGGTCGACGACGTCCTCGGCGAGATCAGGACGCGAGCGGCCGCGGACGAGCGCGTCCTGATTACCACGCTGACGAAGCGCATGGCGGAAGACCTGACGGACTACCTGGATGAACACGGTATCAGGGTCCGCTATCTGCATTCGGACATTGGCACGGTCGAGCGTACCGAGATCATCCGCGACCTTCGGCTAGGCCAGTTTGACGTGTTGGTTGGTATCAACCTGTTGCGCGAGGGGCTCGACATGCCGGAGGTGTCCCTGGTTGCGATCCTGGATGCCGACAAGGAGGGCTTTCTGCGTTCAGAGCGCTCGCTGATCCAGACCATCGGCCGCGCAGCCCGCAATATTCACGGCACGGCCATCCTGTACGCGGACAACATGACGGGTTCGATGCAGCGGGCGATAGACGAAACGACCCGGCGCCGCGAGCGGCAGGTAGCGCACAATGCAGAGTACGGCATCACGCCGGCGACCATCGTCAAGAAGGTGGCGGATATCATGGAGGCCACCTACCCGAAGCCGGGTCGCGGCCGCGGGCGGGTTGCCGAGGAGACGGCGGCGTTCGAGGCCAAAAGTCCGGCGGAGCTTCTGCGCGAGGTCGCCAGGCTGGAAAAACGCATGCTGAAACATGCCCGCGACCTGGAATTCGAGGAAGCGGCGCGCCTCCGCGACCGTATCCAGGCAATGCGCGACCATGCACTGGGCCTGGACGAGCGGCGCGCGGGGTAGGCTGACCCGGCTGCTCGAAATAGCCGCGGTTTGTGCTTGCGCGAGTTGGGCAGCTTGAGTATCTTTGTGCGCCGTTTTACGGGCCCCGTACGACCAGCGGGCGATTAGCTCAGGGGTAGAGCGCCACGTTGACATCGTGGAGGTCGGTGGTTCGAAACCACCATCGCCCACCAGCCCCGGCTCCCGCCGGGGCAGCCGACGGCATCGCCGGCAAGGGCAAGGGCAAGGGCGCAGCGGTCGGCGGTGCGAGGCAGGTCGCTGCGGCGCGGGGCCTGCCGCGACGTATCGTGCAGCGGCTGTCAGCCGTCCGCCACCTGTTGCCTGTCCGCGACAATTGCCGGCCGGGCTTGCCCGGACGCCGCGAATTTGTTGATATTTGGGCACAACGGCGCTTGTTTCCGCCTTGATGCGGCTATAAAATTCGCGTCCCGCTGCGGCGGCCGTCCCCGGGGGCGGCCGCAGCGGCCCGACCATTGCAACCAGGAGGATCGGCATATCGCAGCCCCGAAGCGCGTTAGGCGCAATGATGAAATAGAGGCAACGGAAGTACGGGTGATAGACCAGGACGGCGAGCAGGCCGGTGTCATGCCTCTTGCAGATGCGCTGCAAATTGCGAAGGACCAGAGACTGGATCTTGTCGAAGTCTCCCCAACTGCGAAACCGCCGGTCTGCCGGGTCATGGACTTCGGCAAGTACCTGTTCGAGCTGAACAAGAAGGCCCAGACAGCCAAGCGCAAGCAAAAGCAGGTACACGTAAAGGAAATCAAGTTTCGCCCGGGAACGGACGAAGGTGACTACAGGATCAAGCTGAAAAAGCTCGTGCATTTCCTCGAGCACGGCGACAAGACCAAGGTCACGTTGCGATTCAGGGGCCGGGAGATGGCGCACCAGGAACTGGGAGCCAGGTTGCTGGCCCGGGTCAGGACCGACCTGGAAGAAATTGGTGTCGTTGAACAGATGCCGCAGATGGAAGGGCGGCAAATGGTCATGGTGATGTCACCAAAGAAAAAGTGAGTAACGGTACACCCGCCTGACGGGTCACTGCCAATACCCGCCTGTCGCGGCGCATCGCATGTTGCGGTGACGTTCGTTGCAGGGCTACAAAATCGGAGACGACAATGTCGAAAATGAAGACCAACCGGGGCGCCGCCAAGCGCTTCCGCCGGACGGGTAAGGGCGGCTTCAAGCGAGCCCAGTCCCACCTCAACCACATCCTGACGAAAAAGAAGTCGAAGCGTAAGCGGCAGCTCGGGCTTACCGAGCAGGTCGCCGATGCCGACCGGAAGAGCGTGCGTCGCATGCTCCCGTACAGCTGAGGAGGGTTCGAGTCATGGCACGAGTAAAACGGGGCGTAGTCGCCAAGGCGCGCCACAAGAAGGTCCTCGGCAAGGCCAAGGGTTATTACGGCGCGCGCAGCAAGCTTTACAAGACCGCCAAGCAGGCCGTTATCAAGGCCGGGCAATATGAGTACCGGGACCGGCGCCAACGCAAGCGGCAATTCCGCGCGCTGTGGATCACGCGAATCAACGCCGCGGCGCGGCTGCACGGCATGTCCTACAGCCGGCTGATCAACGGCCTCAACCGGGCCGATGTCGAAATCGACCGCAAGGTGCTGGCGGATATCGCCGTGCACGATCCGGAGGCTTTTGGCGCGCTGGCGGCTGAGGCCAAAGCAGCGCTTGCAGACAGCTGAATCCGGCGCGGGCAGCGGTCGAGCGATGCAGGGCATCGAGGAGCTGGTCGCGGCGGCGGAAAGCGAGATTGCCGCCGCCAATGACCTGGCCGCGCTCGACGCGGTCCGGGTCGCCTATCTCGGCAAGAAAGGGGCGCTGACGGCGCGTCTCAAGTCACTGGGCGAGGTTGCTGCCGCGGACCGTCCGGCCGCAGGCCAGGCGATCAATCGCGCCAAGCAGGCGCTCCAGGAGCAACTCAACACGCGGCGGGCGAAACTCGAAGAAGCCGCGCTCGAGGACCGGCTGCGCCGGGACTCGGTCGACGTCACGTTGCCGGGCCGCGGTCCCGGCGTGGGCGCACGTCACCCGGTGTCACGCGCAATGTCGCGCATCGAGCGGATTTTCTGCAATGCCGGCTTCGAAGTCCGTTTCGGTCCGGAGATCGAGGACGAGTTCCACAATTTCACGGCGCTCAATATCCCGGAGAATCATCCGGCGCGCGCCATGCACGACACGTTCTATTTCCCCGGGGGCAAGCTGCTCCGGACGCATACGTCGCCGGTGCAGATCCGCTCGATGATGGCCGAAGGTGCGCCGATGCGCATCATCTCGCCAGGGCGCGTGTACCGCTGCGATTCCGACCAGACCCACACGCCGATGTTTCACCAGGTCGAGGGCCTCGTCGTGGACCGCGGCATCAGTTTTGCCAACCTGAAGGCGGTCCTGCACCAGTTCGTGGAGAGTTTTTTCGAACGCGAGGCGACACTGCGCTTCCGGCCATCCTATTTTCCGTTTACAGAGCCGTCGGCGGAGGTTGACGTCCTGTGGAGCGAAGGCCGCTGGCTGGAAATCCTCGGGTGCGGAATGGTTCACCCGAACGTGCTGCAAGGGGCGGGCGTCGATCCGGAAGAATTCACCGGGTATGCGTTCGGTATCGGCATTGAGAGACTGGCGATGCTGCGCTACGGCGTTACCGATCTGCGTACATTTTTCGACAACGACTTGCGCTTCCTGAACCAGTTCCACTGAGCGTGAGACACCGATGAAGTTTGCGGAAAGCTGGCTGAGGGAATGGCTTGAGGTGTCGCTGGACGCCGCCGCCATCGGGGAACAGCTCACGCTGATCGGTCACGAGCTCGATTCACTGGCTTTTGACGGCACCGGTCTCGAGGATGTGGTCGTGGCCGAGGTTCTGGACGTGCAGCCGCACCCCGACGCCGACCGATTGCGCGTCTGCTCGGTCTCCGCGGGCGATGGCACGCCGGTACAGGTCGTCTGCGGCGCGCCCAATGCGCGGACGGGCATCAAAAGTCCGTTTGCGCGCCCCGGCACGCAACTGCCGGACGGAACGAGGCTGCAGCGCGCGAAAATCCGCGGCGTGGAGTCGGCAGGCATGCTGTGCTCGGCCGTCGAGCTCGGTCTTGGCCGATGAGTCAGACGGCATCATGGAGCTGCCGCCTGACGCACGGCCGGGAGCGCCCCTGGCGGAAGTCCTGGGACTGCCCGACGCCGTGTTCGACGTGGACCTTACGCCGAATCGCGGCGACTGTTTCAGCGTACTGGGCATAGCGCGAGACCTCGCGGCGCGAACCGGCACGGCCGTATCCGGGCCCGCCATGCAGGAAGTTACGCCGACGGCTGACGCCGTGCACGCTGTGGAGCTCGTCGATTCAAGGCCTGCCCGCGGTTCGCGGCGCAGGTGGTGCGCGGAATCGACGCCGGGGCACAGTCTCCCCTGTGGATGACCGAGCGACTGCGGCGCAGCGGCCTGCGCGCCATCCATCCCGTCGTCGACGTCACCAACTACGTGATGCTGGAACTGGGCCAGCCGCTGCACGCTTACGACCTGGAGAAATTGCAGGGCGCCATTCGGCCGCGTTTCGCCCGCCCCGGCGAACGCGTCCTGCTGCTGGACGAGCGCACGGTCGACTTGCGTGACGACACGGTCGTCATTACCGATGACAGCGGACCCATCGGCCTGGCTGGCATCATGGGCGGGCTGACTACCGCTGTCAGCGACACAACCTGCAACGTATTTTTCGAGGCGGCGTTCTGGCCACAGGACGTGATGGCCGGGCGAGCCCGCAGCTACGGGCTGCACACGGATGCGTCGCTTCGTTTCGAACGCGGCGTCGATCCCGGACTGCCGCCCCGCGCCGTCGCACGTGCCGTCGAGTTGCTCGTCGCCATTGCAGGGGGCAAGGCAGGACCGCCTGCGGATCACCTGCATGAGGAAATGCTGCCTGACAGGCACGCCGTCCGGTTGCGCCGCACGCGTCTCGAGTCTTTGCTGGGAACGCGCATCGATGCGGCGGCGGTGACCGACATCCTGCTGGGCCTGCAATTCTATGTGCGTGCGGACGACGAGGGCTGGACCGTAACACCGCCGGGGTTTCGATTTGACATAGTCATCGAGGAAGACCTCATCGAGGAAGTTGCACGGATCCATGGTTACGACCGCATCGCGGAAGCGACCGCGCATATCGAAACGCCGCTCGTGCCGGTCACCGAAACCCGGGTCGACCTCGATCGGGTTGCCAGTGTTCTCCTCGCAAGAGATTACCAGGAGGTCATTACCTGGAGCTTCGTCGATGCCGATTCGAACGCCTTGTTGACGGGCGCAGCGTCGACACTGGAACTCAGCAATCCGATTTCGTCCGATCTCTCAGTCATGCGTGGCACGTTGTGGGCGGGCATGCTCCGGACCGCGAACAGCAACCTGGCCAGGCAGCAGGAGCGGGTCCGGTTGTTCGAGATCGGCAAGTCGTATCACGGCACGCTCGATGAGCCCGTCGAGATCGTGCGCGTCGCCGGTGCGGCGCTCGGCCCGGTCCTCCCCGAGCAATGGGGAGGTAAGCCGCAAGCCATTGATTTCTTTGATATTAAGTCGGACGTAGAAGCCCTTGTTGCGACCACCGGCGTGCCAGAGTGTTTCGACTTCGAGGCCGCAGACCATCCGGCGTTACAGCCCGGCCAGGCCGCGCGTATACTGCGTGACGGCGACGAGGCTGGTGTCATCGGCAAGTTGCATCCGGCCGTCGCTCGCAGGCTGGACATGAAAAAGGACGTGTTCCTGTTCGAACTGGACGCGGCCATCGTGTTTGCCGCGCGCGTGCCGGCTGCAAGTCCCGTGTCCCGGTTTCCTGCGATTCGTCGTGACATTGCCGTCGTCGTCGACGACGCGGTCTCCGCCGCGCAATTGCGCACGGCCGTGGCTGGTGTTGCGCCGGAGCTCGTGCGGGACGTGATCGTATTCGATGTGTACCGCGGGCCCGGTATAGAAGCTGGGCTAAAAAGCGTAGCTTTAGGCTTGATTTTGCAGGAAACATCCCGCACCCTTACCGACGCAGATGCGGATTCCGTGTTGGACGCAGCGGTGCACAAACTGCAACAAGAATTCACCGCCGTTTTGAGAGACTGACCCTATGGCACTGACCAAAGCCGACATGGCTGAATCTCTGTTCAACGAATTGGGGTTGAATAAACGCGAAGCACGCGAACTGGTCGATCTGTATTTCGAGGAATTGCGAGCGTCCCTGGCGGTCGGGGAACAGGTCAAATTGTCCGGATTCGGTAACTTTGACCTTCGGGATAAAAACGAACGACCGGGCAGAAATCCGAAAACCGGAGAGGAAATTCCCATTACGGCGCGTCGTGTGGTGACCTTTCGGCCCGGCCAAAAACTAAAAGCCCGAGTAGAGGCCTATGCTGGAACCGGGGAATAACGACGAACTGCCACCCATTCCTGGAAAACGCTATTTCACTATCGGTGAAGTCAGCGATCTGTGTGCCGTGAAGCCCCATGTGTTGCGGTACTGGGAGCAGGAATTTCCACAACTGAAACCGGTAAAGCGGCGCGGCAATCGCCGTTATTACCAGCGGCAGGACGTGCTGATCATTCGCCAGATCCGGGCCCTCCTGTACGAGGACGGATTCACTATCGGCGGAGCGAGGCAACGGCTGATGGGCGATCGTGCAAAGACCGACGTCAGTCAAAGTCAACAAATTATCAAGCAGTTGCGCGTAGAACTTGAACAAGTTCTAAAGATCCTGCGCCGCTGAAAAAGTCCTTTCCCGCGGTCGGGTCCGCACGTATCATTGCCGGCCTTCCGCACCGTGCCGTTTCGATCGGGGCGTAGCGCAGCCTGGTAGCGCACCACAATGGGGTTGTGGGGGTCGGAGGTTCGAATCCTCTCGCCCCGACCAATTCGGCACTTTCTCACGTTGTAGCGATCCGCGCCGCGCCCCGGGACCGGTCAACCCGTGATCTGCTCCACCCGCAGTTTCCGGTCCTCGATGCCCAACAGGATCGGCTCCGCGTGCTCCCGGTAGATATTGACCTTGGCGTTGTACGCGTTGCGGGTCAACCCGTGCTTGTCCCGAATTTCCAGCCGGCGGATGTTGAAGTCGCCGCTTTCGAGGCGTTCCCCCGTCAGGTAGCACTTGATGGCGGATACGCGCTCGCCCGACAGTTCGAGGCCACTGAGCTTGGGCAGGTTGCCCTGGGCTCGTTCCAGGAAGGCGGCGGCATCGAGATGCACTTGCGTCTGTTCGTGCTCGTCGGTATCGGCGGCCAGTTCCGCCATAAAGTCGCCGACCAGGATCTGTCCGGGCATGGCGGCATCCACGATGCGGGCCAGCTCGATCGTCACGTCTCCCACGATGAAGTCGTGAATCGTGGGATTGAGTCCCTCGGCCTGGTGGAATTCGTAGCAGCTGCCGACATGGAAGCACGCGCGCAGCCGCGGCACGATCTTGGCGGTCGATTTGCTGCGAGCAATGGCGTTGTCGGCCAGCACGATATGCATGAAGTGGTATAGATTGACGTTTGCTTCCAGACCCCGGTCCCGGTTCCATACATAGAAGCCGTCACCGGTCGTCGAACGGGCGAAATTGATTCCGACGTCCTGCTCCAGCATTTTCGCATGCGCCGAATTCAGGGAATAGGAAAGGCTGTTCAGCTGCGTCATCTGCTCGAAAGGCGACAGCAGGCTGAAGCCGACAATGTCGAAGGTAACGTCACGGCGCGGCTCGCAACGTAGTTGATGCCGTAGCGCCGAATCATCTGCTCGATGATCTGCGTCTCGACGGGGTGGCCGCTGAGGGCCTGTCGCAAGCGGATATGACGTGGCTCGACCTGCAGCAACCGGGCCACCTTCTGCATCTGTTCCAGTGTCAGCTGGCGATTGCCCGAGATCAGCTCGATAATGAAACGCGACGACACCCGCTGCGAGAGGTCACTGTTGCCGGGCGTACTGGCAACGTATTCTGCGATAGCATAGTGTGGAACCACCAGCGTCAACAGCCCGTCGTCCAGCGGAGTCCAGCTCAGAATGCTGTTCTGGCCCAGCGACCACAGGTCGTTGAGCGAACGCTCCAGGGCCACGAGATTGCCGCGCTGCCGCAGCCCCATTTCGCTGGCGTAGCCAGCAAGCTGGTCGAGATACGGAGAATAGCCGGCAATGCGGTGTATCCCCGATTGGGACAGATCGTCAAATTCCATGCAAGCGATCCAACAGGCGGCGGCCGGACGGCTTCAGGACCGTGTTCGGGCGGTCCGGAAATGTCCGCAGGGCGGTGTGGCCGGCAGCGGTTGCCCCTGAGAATCGTTCTGATTCACCCTTTTCCCGAGTGAAATTAATCAACTCTGGAATCAGTGCAAGCATCATCAAGATTCTCTTCTACAGATGCCTGGAATTAATGGAATTGAAATGATCCGCGACACGGTGGTGCTGCGAAATCCCCGCTCCGGTCCGGGCCTCGTCGCGGGATTCGACCCGGCCATGACTTCCGTCGACATCGATGCCGCCCGTGCGCTGCAGCTCAAGCCTGTCCCGCTGGTTGCCATGGACGCCCGTCGCGCGGCTGCCTGCGCTTGAAGATCGCGTCGGCGGACCGGTATACGGCAAGCTCGAGTTTCTGCAACGCACGTCAACCTTCAAGCCGCGTGGTGCGCTTGCCGTGCTGTTGTCGCTGGATGCCGGCCAGCGCGACGCCGGTGTTACCGCGGTAAGCGCCGGCAACCACGCCATTGCAGTAGCATTCGCGGCGCGCGAAACGGGTACCAGCGCGAAGGTGGTCATGCTGAAGAGAGCCAGCCCGCTGCGGGTCGCGCGTTGCCGCGAATTTGGCGCGGAAGTCGAGCTGGTGGACGATGTGCACGCGGCTTTCGAGCGCGCAGAGACCATCCGGCGCGACGAAGGGCGCTACCTCGTGCACCCGTTCGAGGGCGAGTTGACCTCGCTGGGAACGGCGACACTCGGCATCGAGTTGTGCGAGCAGCTGGACGATTTCGACGCTGTCGTCGTGCCGATCGGCGGTGGCGGCCTGTGTTCGGGCGTCGCGGCTGCCGTCAGGCAGTTGCGCCCGTCGGCGCGGATTTTTGGTGTCGAACCCACCGGCGCCGATTCGATGTTCCGCAGCTTCGCCGCCGGGTCGCCCCAGCGCCTGGAACGGGTCGACACGATCGCCGACAGCCTCGGCGCGCCGTTCGCACTCCCGTATTCATTTGCGCTGTGCCGCGACAACGTCGACGAGATCGTGCGCGTGAGCGACGACGAATTGCGTGCGGCGATGGGCCTGTTGTTCCGCGAACAGAAACTCGCGGTGGAAGCGGCGTGTGCCGCCAGCACGGCTGCCTTGCTGGGCCCGCTTGGTGCACGCCTGCGGGGGCGGCCCGTTGCCCTGGTCCTGTGCGGCAGCAATATCGACTGGGCCACCTGGGCGTCGCAGGCCGAATGGCAGGGCGCCGGTGCTGATTGAACAGCTGAAACGAATCGTCGGCAGCGGCGGCTGGCTGTCGGAACCGGCGGAACTCGCTCCGTACCTCAGTGAATGGCGTGGCACATGGCATGGCGAGACGCCGCTGATGCTGATGCCGGCGTCCACCGGCGAGGTGGCCGAAATCGTATCGGCGCGTGCCGGGAGCCGGGTGGGGATATCGCAGGGCGGCAACACGGGTCTTCGCGGCGGAGCAATTCCGGATCGCAGTGGTCAGCAGATCCCTGCTGTTCCTGCGCCGCATGAACCGCATTCGTGCTCTGGTCCCTGGAAGGACTATCCGGTGATCGCAGAGGCCGGTTGCGTTCTGGCCGACCTGCAGCGTGCGGCCCAGGCGGCCGACCGGTTGTTCCCACTGAGCCTGGCAGCCGAGGGAACCTGCCAGATCGGCGGCAACCTGTCGACCAATGCGGGTGGCGTCAACGTGCTGCGCTACGGCACCGCGCGCGACCAGGTGCTCGGCCTGGAAGTCGTGCTGGCCGATGGCCGTGTCCTCAACGGCTTGCGCACGCTGCGCAAGGACACGGCCGGCTATGACCTCAAACAGGTGTTCATCGGCGCCGAAGGCACGCTCGGCATCATTACGGCGGCGAGCCTCAAACTGTATCCGCCGGTGGCGCGCGTGGGCACCGCCTGGCTTGCGGTCGATTCCGCGGCCAGGGCGGTCAGCCTGCTGGCGAGCCTGCGTGACCGCCTGGCCGACCGGCTGCTGGCATTCGAGCTGATTCCCGATGCGGCCCAGCAGTTCGTGTTGCGCCACATCGGCAATACCCGGGCGCCGCTGGATACGCCGTCGCCGCTGGTACGTGCTGCTGGAGACAGCACTGGATGAGCACGACGCCGGCTTCGAGGCGGCGCTGGAGAGCGCACTCGAGAATTCGCTGGCCCGCGATGCGGTGATTGCGAAGAATGCGTCAGAGCGTGAGGCACTCTGGCGCCTTCGCCATTCCATCTCTGAGGCCCAGAAGCACGAAGGGGCGAGTCTCAAGCACGATGTGTCCGTTCCGGTCGTGGCCATGGACCGCTTTATCGAGGTGGCGACGGCTGCCGTGATGGCGGCCTGTCCGTCGGCGCGCGTGATTGCCTTCGGGCATGTCGGCGACGGCAACGTGCATTTCAACGTGAGCCAGCCCCCTGGCGAGCCGCCGGAACGATTTCTTGCGCAACGGGAGCGGATCGCAGCTGTCGTCTATGACGTCGTCGACCGGTTTGACGGCAGCTTTAGTGCGGAGCACGGTGTGGGCGTGCTGAAAAAGAAGGCGTTGCGGGACTATCGCGGCGGCGTCGAACTGGACCTGATGCGTCGCCTCAAGAACACGCTGGATCCCGACGGCATCATGAATCCCGGGAAAGTGCTTTAGGAATCTGCGCGGCAGAAACGGACGAGGCGAGACGGTCCGGCGTGGGGCAGGGCAGCCCTGCCGGCGACGCTCGCGCCCGGTTCGACGACCGCTGTTTTCTGACGACCAGTTCCCACGCCCGAGCCGACAGCCCGGGCTAGAATACGCCACGAGTTGCCGCGGCCCGGCGGGCCGCGGCGTTCATGACGGACACCCGATGGGGAGTTGCGCTTGTCCGAAAACGCGAAAACCATTCCGGGCATAGCCTCGCGCCATGGCGGCGGACGTGGCGGGCCGACGGCGCAGGGCGACGATGCCGACGACGTATTCAGTCAAACGACCGTCATCGGCAAGGACGACCCGGCCGTCAACGACCCGGATGAGCGCCTGCAGCCCGGTTCCGTGCTGCGGGATCGCTTTCTGCTGCAGGAGCGGGTCGCCGGCGGCAGCATGGGGGTTGTCTACAAAGCCCTCGATCGGCGGCTGGCCGAAGTCGACGGCGTCGAGCCCTATGTCGCGATCAA
The DNA here is from genome assembly GCA_034522415.1 of Woeseiaceae bacterium. Classification (GTDB taxonomy): domain Bacteria; phylum Pseudomonadota; class Gammaproteobacteria; order Steroidobacterales; family Woeseiaceae; genus Woeseia. The sequence goes on along the minus strand of JAXHLH010000003.1, from coordinate 381,745 downwards.
GGTATTGTCCCGCAACTGTCGCGCAGCGCACCGGCGCTGCGGGCGCTGCAGCAGGAGGCCGCCAAAGGTCGCTGCCTGACCCATCCGAATATCGTCCGCTTCATCGACCTGGACCGCGATGACGACTTGTATTTCATCGTCATGGAGTGGTTGCCGGGCCAGTCCCTGGCGAGCGCCCTGGACGAGGGCACGTTGCAGCCGGATGTGGAGCGATCCCTGGCTATCGTGCGGCAGGTAGCCGAAGCGCTGGATTATGCGCACCGCTGCGGAGTTGTTCACGCGGACGTTAAGCCGGGCAACATCATGCTACTGCCGGATGGCAGCATAAAACTGTTCGACTTCGGCATTGCGCGCGTGCGCCAGCAGCAGGAGCGGCCGGCGGGTCCCGAGATTGCCGTGCTGCGGGCCGCCACGCCGGCGTATTCGAGCATGCAAGTGCTGACGGGCGAGGATCCGGTACCGGCGGACGATGTGTTTTCCCTGGCGTGCCTGGCGTACCGCTTGCTGGCAGGCCATCGCGTATTCGGGCCGCGCAATGCGGCGGAAGCGGCCGAGGCCGGCATGGAACCGCAGCGTCCACAGGGACTGGCCGATGCGCAATGGAAAGCATTGCGGAAGGGCCTGGCCTTCTCGCGCGTGACCCGCTTTGCGTCGCCGCGAGAGTTTGTCGACGCGCTGCTCACGTGCGCAGCCGCGGCCACCGAACCCGCGCCGCTGGCAATTCCGGAAGAAGCGATCCTCGAACGTCGCTACGAAACCCGACGGGCTCGCTGGCCGTACGCGCTGCTGGCGTTTGCCGTGGTGGCAACGGCGTTGCTTGCCGTAGTGCGGCCCGATTGGCGCGTAGCCGCCCTGGAGCGCGTCGAACCCTGGTTCGGTCGGGCGCTCGACGGCGTCGCGGGCGGGGCCGCGGATGACAGCCCGGTCCCTGCCGACGCGACCCGGGAGGACAACTTGTCGCAGCCGTCCGCGCTGCCGTCGGGCGCTGCCGCGACACTGCCGCCCGCCGAAATACGCTCCGGCGACGTGCCTGTGGAACCGGCAGGGTCATCGCCCGCGGCCGACGGCGCAGAGGGCGATACAGCAGTGTCGAGGCCTGCCGGTGACGCCGCTAAATCGCTCGATGCCGCTGGCGCTGTGGAAGACGAGGAACCGGCACCGGACGGCGACAACGTGGCGCCAGCCGAGCCCCCGGCCGCGCAGCCGGCTGCGACGGCGGAGCCGCAGCCGGCGACCCGGTCGGCCGACAACCCTGCTCTCGTCGCCGCCGAGGCCGCGGCCGAGGCCGGCGCCGCCCGGTTCAGCCTGGTGCTCGGCGCACCCGGCGCCGAGCCGCCGGTATCTCGAATTGACGCTGGGCGAGGAAGAGGGGGCGTCCGACGTCGAGGTGTATCGCTGGTTCGCACTGACCGAGCCATTGCTGGTGCGCATTGATGAAGTCGGCTTCAGCGGCAGCCGCTCGCCGGGCGAGGCGGGCCACTACCGGCTGTCCGGAGACGGCGTCGTCGGTTTCGACGCCGGTCAGCGAAGCGCAACGGTGACGATAACGCCGACCTCCGACAGCGACCGCGAGGCGGACCGGCAGGTAACGTTGCTGCTGCGCGATTATTACAGCGCTGAATCGGAACTGGGCCAGCTCGAAGTGCGGTTCCTGGACGACGACCAGCGTCGGTTCGAAGCGGATCTCCGCGAGAATTCCGTTGCTTTTGTAACAAGGCGAATTGCGGTACGTGAACGCGACCCGGCCGTGCAGATCGATGTCATTCGATACAATCCGGACCAGGGTACGTTGGCGGTTCCGTTCAGCGTAGTCGGTGATTCCGCGACGGAGGGCGAAGACTTCTTCGTGCCGGGCCGGCGATTCGTGACCTTTGGCCCCGGCCAGCGAAACGCGCGCTTGCTGATCCCGCTCGTGCAGGATACGGTTGCCGAGGGCCGCGAGACTTTCGACATCGTCATCGATGATTCGGCGGCGGCCAACAGCACGAACAATCGGATCACGGTTATCATCGGGGACGACGATACACTCGACCGCTAGTCAGCGACCTGTCGCGGACGCGCGCGGCAGGTGATCGGACTGACAAGCGAGCATCTCTCAATGGAAGAAAAAGAACTGCGCCGCTATTCGCGGGTCGTGGTCAACGGGGACGAGCATACCCCCAGCCGCGCCATGTTGCGGGCCGTCGGGTTCGAGGACGACGATTTCCACCGGCCACAGGTGGGTATCGCCTCAACCTGGAGCATGATCACGCCGTGCAACATGCACATCGACAAGCTGGCGCAAAAGGCAGCTGCGGGCGTCGATGCCGCCGGCGGGAAGGGTGTCATCTTCAACACGATTACCGTCTCCGATGGCATCTCGATGGGCACGCCCGGCATGCGCTATTCGCTGGTGTCCCGGGAGGTCATTGCGGACTCGATCGAAGCGGTCGCCGGCGCCCAGGGATTCGACGGGCTGATCGCGATCGGTGGCTGCGACAAGAATATGCCGGCCTGCGTAATGGCCATGGCCAGGCTCAACCGGCCATCGGTGTTTGTCTACGGCGGCACGATCCGGCCGGGCGCAAACCGGCGCGACATTGTTGCCGTCTTCGAAGCGGTCGGCGCCCACGCCGGCGGCCGGATCAGCGATGCGGAACTGCTGGAAGTCGAGCGGACGTCGATTCCGGGGCCCGGTGCGTGCGGCGGCATGTACACGGCGAACACGATGGCGTCGGCCATAGAGGCCCTCGGCCTCAGTCTCGCCAACAGTTCGGCGCAGGAGGCGGTCTCGGAGAGCAAGCTGGACGATTGCGAGCGCGCGGGCGCGGCATTACTGGAACTGATCCGCCGGGACATCAAACCGCGGGACATCATGACGCGCGCGGCATTCGAGAACGCCATCACCGTCGTCATCGCGCTGGGCGGCTCGACGAATGCCGTGCTGCATCTGCTGGCAATGGCGCACGAAGCCGGGGTCGAACTCTCGCTGGACGATTTCACCCGCATCGGGGCGCAGGTGCCCGTGCTGACCGACGTGCGCCCCAGCGGCCGCTACCTGATGTCGGAGCTCATCGCGATCGGCGGGATACAGCCGCTGATGAAGCGCCTGCTCGACCATGGCTTGCTGCACGGCGACTGCCTCACGGTAACGGGCCGTACACTGGCGGAAAACCTGGCCGATGTGGCGGACTACCCGGCCGGGCAGGACATCGTGAGGGGCTTCGACAAGCCGCTGAAAAAGGACAGCCACCTCGTCGTGATGTACGGCAACCTGGCACCGGATGGCGCCGTCGCGAAAATCTCCGGCAAGGAGGGCCTGCGATTCGAAGGCAGCGCACGCGTGTTCCAGTCCGAGGAAGAAGCGTTGCAGGCGATACTCAATGACGGGGTGGTCGCGGGCGACGTCGTCGTGATTCGCTACGAGGGCCCGAAAGGCGGTCCGGGCATGCGCGAGATGCTGAGTCCCACCGGGGCGATAATGGGCAAGGGCCTGGGCGCCGATGTCGCGCTGATAACCGACGGCCGGTTCTCCGGCGGCAGCCACGGCTTCGTTGTCGGGCATGTGTCGCCGGAGGCGGCCGTCGGCGGCGCGATCGCGTTGATCGAGGAGGGCGATCGCATCACGATCGACGCGGGTTCCCGCGAGATCCGGCTGGAAGTCGACGAGGCAACGCTCGCGCAGCGACGCTCGGCCTGGCGGCGGCCGCCGTCCTCGGTGCACGGCGGGCTGCTGGCCAAGTACCGGGCCGAGGTGTCTACCGCATCGCGCGGTGCCATTACGGAGGCACCCGAGTGGCCCGATTCGCCGCCGGAGCCTTGACCTCACGGCCCCGCTCCGCTTTACTCGCACGATGTCATTCGATCACGCCCGCGTAAAGTGCCGATCCGGCGACACGGTCGACGGCCAAGAACGCATAACCAACACGGCGCGCCAGAGGTGCGCGGGCGCGAGTGACAACGGTAACGGCTGACCAACAACAACCCGGCCGTTGTCATCAAACCCGCAGGTACAGACCGTGCGGGTTTTTTTTTGTGGCGTATCGCTCCGTCCGGGGGAACAGGCTCGTATGCGCACGACAGTCACTGAAGCACCGTTCGCGGCGGCTGAAAAACTCGGCGCGCCGGCGCCCGTTGCGAAATCCCGGCACGTCGTCATCAAGTTCGGCGGCAGCCGCCTCTCGGGCCGTACGGACTGGGAAACCATGGCCGGCATCGTCGGCAATCGGCTGGAACAGGGCCTTGTGCCGCTGGTCCTGGTGTCGGCAATCAATGGTGCAACGAATGCGCTCGAGCGCTTGCTGGAGGCCGCCGGGCGCGGTGACGAGGCGGCCAGGCGCGCCGAGCTCGACGAACTCGTCGCACGGCACGTGGGGCTCGCCGCTCAACTCGGCCTGGACGGCGCCGCGGTACTCGATCCCTGGGATCGCCGAACTGAAAAGCCAGGCCGATTCGTTGCAGATCGACACCGCCAGCGATCCGCGCACGCGTGCGCGCATCCTGGCACAGGGCGAACTGATGGCCTCGTCACTCGCCGCGGCCTGGCTCGGGGCGGCGGGCCTTGACGTTGGCTGGCGGGACGCCCGCTCGCTGCTCGTCAGCGACGAGCAGCCGGATCAGCGGGGAGCGCGGCGGTTCCTCGCGGCAACCTGTCGTTTCGAGCCCGACCCGCGCCTTGCAAAAATTCTGTCGGCCAGCGGGACAACCGTCACAGTGACCCAGGGCTGCGTAGCGGCCAGCCCGGCAGGCGAGACCGTACTGCTGGGCAGGGAAGGCTCGGACACGTCGGCCGCGTATCTTGCGGCGCACCTCGGCGCGCAGCGCGTAGAGATCTGGACCGACGTCCCGGGGATGTTTACCGCCGATCCCAAGCAGGTTCCGTCGGCGCGGTTGCTGGTCGCGCTACACTACGATGAAGCCCGCGAGCTGGCGGCTACCGGCAGTCGCGTGCTGCATCCGCGTTGCCTGGCGCCCCTGGAAGCGCACGGAATTCCCTGTTCATCCGCTGCATCGGCCGTCCGGATATCAACGGTACGGTGATATCCCGCGCGACACGCGAGTCGGGTCCGCAGGTCAAGGGCGTATCGGCCCGGCCGGGAATAACGCTCATTTCCCTGGATCATTGGGTGGTTCAGCACGATGACGGCTTCGTCATCAGGGCCCTGGCCCTCTTCCGGCGGCATGCGGTCGGTGTAGCGCTCATAGCCACCTCACCGAACAACGTTACCGTTACGCTCGATCCGGATGAACCGGTCGACGTGGAGGCGCGCCAGGCCCTGCTCGACGAGCTGTCGGCGCTGTGTCATGTGCGGGTCGTCGAGGGCTGTGCCGTGATCAGCCTGGTCGGCCGCCGGATTCGCTCCATCCTGCCGTTGCTTGCGCCCGCGTTTCGGGTGTTCGAGGAGCAGCAAATACACCTCGTGTCACAGGCTGCAAACGACCTGAATTTCAGCTTCGTCGTGAATCAGAAGCAAATGCCGCGCCTCGTAAGCCGGGTACACGATTCGGTCGTGAAAGGCGGCACCGCCGGCGGCACCCTTGGACCGACCTGGGAAGCTATGTTCGACGCCATCGAACCGCCCGCGACCCGTCACCGCGACACCTGGTGGATCAGGCGTCGCGGCGATCTCATCGCTGCACTGGGCGACCGGCAGCATGCCTTTGTCTACGATGCAGCCACGCTGTGCGCCGCTGCCGAGTCCCTGCTATCGATGCCTTCGGTGGATCGCGTGCTTTACGCGATGAAGGCCAATTTCAATCCTGGGCTCCTGCAGCTGATCAGTGCTGCAGGAGTCGATTTCGAATGTGTTTCCCCGGGCGAGGTCCAGCACCTGAAACGTGCCGTACCGGGCATCGGCGACAGCCGCATCCTGTTCACGCCCAATTTCGCGCCGCGCGCCGAGTACGAATGGGCTGTCGCACAGGGTCTGCAGCTGACACTGGACAACCTGTTTCCGCTGCGTGCGTGGCCGGAGCTGTTTGCCGGCGTGCCGCTGTTCATTCGCATCGACCCCGGCCAGGGACAGGGACACCACGAACACGTGCGCACGGGCGGCGTGCAGTCCAAGTTCGGGGTGCCCGCGTTCGAGGTCGACGAACTGGAAGCCCTGGTGGAACGCGCCGGGGCGCGCGTGGTCGGCATCCATGCACATGCCGGCAGCGGCATTCCCGACCCGGACAACTGGCGTGTCGTGGGGGATACGCTGGCGAGGGTGGCGGAACGCTTCCCGGACGTAGAAGTCCTCGACCTCGGAGGCGGCCTTGGCGTGCCGGACCGGGTCGGCGAGCCGCCGTTCGACCTGGACGCGCTCGACGCGGCGCTGGCCGAGATAAAGACCGCCTGGCCTCGCTACCGGCTGTGGCTGGAGCCCGGCCGCTACCTGGTCGCCCGCTGCGGCGTGTTGCTCGCCAGGGTGACGCAAACCAAGGGGAAGGGCGAGCACAGCTACGTCGGCATCAGCACCGGGATGAACTCCCTGATCCGGCCGGCGCTTTACGGCGCCTGGCACGAAATTGTCAACCTGACCCGTGCAGAGGAACCGGCAACGGACGCCGTGACCGTCGTCGGGCCGATCTGTGAAACCGGGGATCGCCTCGGTACCGATCGCATGTTGCCGCCGTGTCGCGAGAACGACATCCTCCTGATTGCCAACGCGGGTGCGTACGGGCGTGCGATGAGCTCGAGATACAACCTGCGCGAGCCGGCCGACGAGCTGATTGTCTAGCAGCCTGTCCCGCCCGGGCGAGTCTCTCGTCAGGGGCGGTCGCCGGTTGGTTCGTGCCGCGACTCCAGTACGGCAACGACGTCTGCCAGCCGCAGGTCCCGGTCGGCCAGCAGCACCAGCAGGTGATAGAGGAGATCCGCAGCCTCGTCCAGTTGCTCGTCCCGTGAACCGGCGACTGCCGCCAGCGACAGCTCCACGGCTTCCTCACCGACCTTCTGCGCGATCCGGCGCGTGCCGCTGGCGAACAGTTGGGCGGTGTAGCTCTCGTCGGCCGTTGCACCGGCGCGCTGCCGGATGATCGATTCCAGCGTTGCCAGGAAATTTGTTGTCTGCTCTGTCATGCCTCTGTGCGCACCTCTATGCCTTGCCGATCCAGGAAGGTTTTCAACGCCTTTACGGAAATCTCGCCACTGTGAAATACACTGGCGGCGAGCGCTCCGTCGACGTTACTGCGCCGAAACACTTCGGCGAAGTGCTCGACCTTGCCGGCACCGCCCGACGCGATGAGCGGCACCGTGCAGCGTTGTCGTGCCAGCGCGAGCTGGACGCAGTCGTAGCCGCGCCGCACGCCGTCCTGGTTCATGCAGTTAAGAACGATTTCACCGGCACCGCGATCCTGCACTTCGGCAATCCAGTCCATGGTGGCCAACCGGGCCGCCGCAGTCTTGTCGGGGTCGCCGGTCAGCTTGTACACGCCGTAGGCGCCGTCCATTTCGCGACTGTCGATGCCGACGACGACACATTGCGAGCCGAAGCGACGAGCAAGCTCGGAGATGAGTTCGGGGTTTTGCAGTGCGGGAGAGTTGATGGAGATCTTGTCCGCTCCGCGATTGAGTACGTCCTCGGCGTCAGCGACGCTGCGTATGCCGCCGGCGACGCTGAAGGGGATGTCGAGCACGCGCGCCACGTCCGTGACCCAGCGCCGGTCGACGGTGCGGCCGTCCGGACTGGCGGTAATGTCGTAAAAAACGAGCTCGTCCGCCTGTTCCCGGCAATAGCGCTCGGCGAGCGGGATGATGTCACCCACGACGCGGTGGTCGCGAAACTGTACGCCCTTGACGACTTTGCCGTCGCGAACGTCGAGACACGGAATTATGCGCTTTGCCGGAATGTCGCAATCTCCTCGGCGGTAATGCAGCCGTCGAGCACGGCTCGGCCGGTGACGGCCGCCGCGGCGCCGATTTCGCGCAGCGAATGCAGGTCATCGATATTGCGTACCCCGCCGCTGGCCTGCAGCCGGAGAGCAGGGAAGCGAAAGACGAACTCACGATACAGGTCAAGTGCCGGACCGGTCATTGCACCGTCCCGGCTCACGTCCGTGCAGAGGATGTGGCTTGCGCCGCACACGGCATAGTCGGCGAGGCAATCCCACAGCGAGCGGTCCGATTGTCGTGTCCAGCCATGTGTGGCAAGCCACGGGGTCCCGTCTTCGTCGCAGCGGCAATCCAGCGCGAGGACGAAGCGGTCCGCACCGTAGCGACCCATCCAGGCCTGCACACGCGCCGGCTCCAGCACGGCGAGACTGCCGATGACCAGTCGCGACACGCCGGCGTCGAACCATTCGTCGACGGTGTCGCCGTGACGAATGCCGCCGCCCAGCTGGACGTCCATGCCGCTCTCTGCCACCAGGCGTGCGACGCTCGTGCGGTTGTCCTGGTGGCCGCTGCGGGCCCCGTCGAGATCGACGATGTGGAGCGCCTCGAATCCCATGCGTCGGTAGCGCCGCGCGACCGCGAGGGGGTCGTCGCCGTAACGCGTTGCCCGATCGAACTCGCCCTTGAACAGGCGTACACAGTAACCGCCCTGCAAATCGATGGCCGGCAGCAGCTTCATACGGGCAGCGCCAGGAAATTCCGCAGCAGCCGGGCACCGGCACTCGCCGATCGCTCCGGGTGGCACTGGGCGGCCACGAAGTTGCGGTACGCGGCAATCGCGCAGAAGGCCGCCGGGGTGACGTCGCCGTTTGCTGCTGATGCCGCGTGCGTTGCGTCGGCGAGGCTGTGTTCGCCGGCGGGCAGCGCATAGCTGTGGACAAAATAAAACCAGCTGCCATCGTCGATGCCGTCCAGCAGCGGGTGGTCGTGCCGTTTGCGAATCCGCGACCATCCCATGTGCGGCACCGGCGCGTGTGCCGATGCCTCGAGCCGGGTGGCGGACAGCGGCAGGACACCCAGGCAGGTCGTGTCATGCTCGGCCGAATCCCTGGCCAGCAGCTGCATGCCGAGACAGATGCCGAGTACCGGTTGTTCGAGGCGCGGAATGACGTCCTCCAGTCCGTGTCGCACCAGGCGCGTCATCGCGTCCGCCGCCGCGCCCACGCCCGGCAGAATGACGCGCTCCGCGTCGCGAATGACGGCCGCATCCGCTGTCAGTACGGCGTCCGCGCCCAGGCGCTCGAGGGCGAACACGAGCGACGCGATGTTAGCGCCGCCGCTGTCGACGATGGCAACCCGGGCCGACATGTCAGGCCAGCAGGCCCTTGGTGCTCGGCAGGCTGGTGCCGTCGACGCGCACGGCCTGGCGCAATGCGCGCCCGGTGGCCTTGAAGCAGGCTTCCACCATGTGGTGCGTGTTCTCGCCACGTACCTGCAGGTGCAGTGCGGCGCCGAGCGTGTCCGCCAGCGAGCGGAAGAAATGCGGTACGAGTTCGGTCGCGAGGCCGCCTACCTCGGCCCGCGGAAAGTCGCCGCGGAAAACGAAATAGGGCCTGCCCGACAAGTCGATCGAGACCTGAGCCTCCGTTTCGTCCATTGGCAGCAGGAAGCCGAAGCGGCCTATGCCGCGCTTGTCGCCGAGCGCCCTGCGCAGGGCTTCGCCGAGACAGAGCGCGATGTCCTCGAGCGTATGATGTTCGTCGACGTGCAGATCGCCCGCGCAGTCCACTTCCAGGCTGAACCCGCCGTGGCGGGCAATCTGTTCGAGCATGTGATCCAGGAATCCCAGCCCGGTCCCGATGGCGACAGGCTGCTCGGCGTCGAGATTCACCCGCAACCGGATCCGGGTTTCGCGCGTTTCCCGTACCACTTCGGCACGGCGCTCGCGATACAGCACGCTGCTTGCGATCCCCGGCCAGCTTTCCGACCAGTCGCCGCCGGGGCGAACCCGGAGCCCCCGGAGTCCGAGATTGCGCGCGAGCTCGAGATCGGATTCGCGGTCGCCGATGACGGCCGAGCGCTCCGTGTCGATCGCAGTGCGCGCCAGAAAGCGTGTCAGCAGGCCGGTTCGCGGCTTGCGGCAATCGCAGCCGTCAGCGGGCAGGTGAGGGCAGACGAACACGTCGTCGAAACGGATGCCCTGCGAAGCGAACAGGTCGATGATGTGCTGCTGGCAACGGTCGAAATCGTCCTGCGGGAACGCCTCGGTTCCCAGGCCGTCCTGGTTACTGACCATGACGAGGCGAAACCCGGCGTCCGCGAGTTGCCGCAACGACGGTATGACGTCCGGCAGCAGTCGAATCTTGTCGAGCCGGTCAATCTGCTCGTCGTCCGGTTCGGCCACGAGCGTGCCGTCACGATCGATAAACAGTACGCGCTCGCTCACGTCACGACCTCCGGCACGGCGGCCAGGGCCGCCAGCAGCCGATCGTTTTCGGCCGGTTCGCCTATCGTGATGCGGGCACAGTCTTCCAGGGCCGGCTTGTCGTCGTAGGTGCGGACAAGTATGCCGGACTCGGCAAGGTGCCGTTCCGCGGCATCCGGGTCGGCAAAGCGGACGAGGATGAAATTCGCCGCACTGGGCCAGACGTGTGCGATGCATTCAAGCGAAGCCAGCGCCGCACTGACGCGTTCGCGCTCGATCCTTGTCCGGGCGATCATCGTTGCGGCTGTCGCCAGGCCATCGTCGGACAAGGCTTCGAGAACGGTCGCCGTCGTTGGCGCAGAGAACGCGTATGGCGGCAGCATGGGCGCCAGCAGGTCGATGACCGGCGTTGCCGCGATAATCGCGCCGCAGCGTGCTCCCGCCAGTGCATAAGCCTTGGACAATGTTCGCAACACGACAAGGTTGTCGAAACGGTTCAACCAGCCGGCGGCCGATTGAGCATCGCTGAATTCGATGTACGCCTCGTCGACGACGATCATCGAGCGATCACGCCGGGCGCGCAGCAGTCGTTCGAGATCCGACGGTGCAACGAGGTTGCCCGTCGGGTTGTTCGGCGAACACAGGAAGATCAGCTTTGTTGAGGGTTGGCAGCGTTCCAGTATCTGCGCAACGTCCGGCGTGAAGCCGCCGCCTGCCGCCAGCGGCACCTCGATCACGCCCGCGGACTGCATGTCGGCGTATACGCTGTACATCGAAAACGTCGGCGGCGTGATTCGCGATGGTGTCGGCGTAGGCCCTGCAGAATGTGCGCAGCAACAGGTCGATCGCCTCGCTGCTGCCCCGCGTTGCGAGCAGATTGCCCGGAGCGACGTCGAACAGGGGAGCGAGTCTTGCTTCGAGAGCGCCGGGGCGAATATCGGGGTAGCGATTCAGCCCCGTCGTGGCCGCAGACAGGGATTCCGGCGCTTCATTGGCGTTGAGCCGCACGGTTTCCGGTTGCTGCCTGGCCGTCCGGTAGGGCCGCAATGTCGCGATTTCGGGCCGCGCGAGGTCCGTGGCGCTCACGATGAACGCTCCGTTGCCGCCAGTCGCAGGCGTACCGCCGCAGCGTGCGCGTCCAGTCCCTCGAGCGTGGCCAGTTCGATTACCGTCGGAGAAAGCGTGCGCAGCCCGGCTGCGGTCAGCTCCTGTACCGTCATCTGCCGCGTAAACTGCTCGACGCCCAGGCCGCTGTAGCTGCGTGCAGCACCGTAAGTCGGCAGCACGTGGTTCGTACCGCTGCAGTAGTCACCAACCGACTCCGGCGACCACGAACCCAGGAATACCGAGCCGGCATTCGTGATGCTCTCGAGCAGGGCGCGTGCGTCCCGCACCTGTATTATCAAGTGCTCCGGTGCATAGGCATTGCTGATCGTGACAGCGGCCTGCAAGTCTTTGACGATCAGCAGACGGCAGTGCGCGAGCGCCTCCGCCGCGATCGTGCGGCGGCTGAGCTCGTTGAGCTGCGTCGGCAGCGCGCGGGCGACTTGTTCGGCCAGCTCGGCGCAGGTCGTCAGCAGGATCACCTGCGAATCGCCACCGTGTTCGGCCTGCGACAGCAGATCCGATGCGACGAAATCCGGATCGGCGGTTTCGTCGGCGATGACCAGGACCTCCGACGGGCCCGCCGGCATGTCGACGGCACTGCCTTCCGGATCCGCGGCGACACGGGTCTTGGCTGCCGTGACCCACGTATTGCCGGGGCCGAATATCTTGTCGACGGCGGCGATCGATTCGGTGCCGTAGGCGAGAGCGGCAATCGCTTGCGCGCCGCCGAGCTTCAGCACCTCGCTGACACCGGCACGCTTTGCGGCGACGAGCACGGCCGGGTCCGCGCTGCCATCCCGGCGGGGAGGCGTGCACGACGCCCGGCGCGGACAGCCGGCGATGGCGGCCGGCACCGCCAGCATGATGGCGGCCGACGGCAATGGCGCGGTGCCCGCGGGCACGTACAGCCCAACGGATTGCACCGGGCGGGTTACACGCTGGCAGCGGACACCGGCAACTGTTTCGATATCGATGTCGGGCGTACGCTGCGCTTCATGGAAGCGCCTGACGTTGGTAATAGCGGCATCGATAGCTTGTCGTGCAGCCGCCGACAATGCCGCGCGGGCCGCGGCAAATTCCGCGTCCCGGACCAGGAAGTCATCCAGCCGGACGTTGTCCAGTTCTTCGGTCAGCTCGCGCAGCGCATCGTCCCCGTCGCGTCGCACACGCGCAATGATTTGACTGACTGCGGCGTCGACGTCCGCCGCAGGCGTCAATGCAGGGCGTCGCAGCAGGTGCGCACGCTCGTCGTCGGACAGTATCGACCAGGTTACAGGTTGCGGCGTGGCGATCATGACGGTCAGGCCAGCATCTTCTCGACCGGCAGCACCAGGAGCGCGCTGGCGCCGGCCGCCTTCAGGTTTTCGAGCGTCTCCCAGAATACGTTCTCGCGGCAGACGGCGTGCACGGCGACGCGGTCGGAGTCGTCCTCGAGCGGTATGACGGTAGGTGCTTCCGAACCCGGCAGCAGGCGCTTTATTTCGGGCAATGCGCAGCGGGGTGCATGGAGCATGATGTACTTGCTCTCGCGCACCTGCAGGACCCCGTCCAGCCGCTGCAGCAGCTTGGCGATCCATTCCTTCCTGGTTGCATCGAGCGGCGCACGCGTCTGGATGACGATTGCCTCGCTCTCGGTGATCGTCAGGACTTCGCGCAACTGGTTCGCGGCCAGGGTGGAGCCGGTGGAGACGAGGTCGCAGATAAAGTCGGCTCGGCCGAGTCGCGGCGCGATTTCGACCGCGCCGGAGAAATAAACGATTTCCGCGGCGATGTCGTGGCGACGCAGAAAGTTGCCCAGCGTTGCCGTGTAACTCGTTGCAATGCGCTTGCCGGACAGTGATTCGGGGCCCGCGAACGGTGCGTCGTCCGGCGCGGCGATCGCGAGGCGGCAATGGCCGAAGTCCAGCTCGAAAACCTGGTCGAACAATGCTTCGCCGCCGTTGTCGACCAGGCTGTGGCGCTTTTCGTCGACCACATTCAGCCCGACAATGCCCAGGTCGCAAACGTCGTCGCTGACGAGTCCGGGAATGTCGTCATCGCGAACCAGGAGCAGGTCGACGGGCATGTTCTCGCCAAAGCAGAATAACTGGTCCTTGCTTTGGGTGAACTTGAGTCCACACCGTTCCAGCAGGTCCAGCGAGTGATCGGTCAGGCGGCCGGATTTCTGCACCGCAATTTTTATGCGCTGCTCGGAGTTTTCCATGGTGGGGGTCCTATTGAGTCGCGCGGGCTTTGCGGGCAGGTCGATGAGAACAGCGCCGGATCGCGGTACGATAACCGCCGTAACCCTCGCTGAGAAAACGTGCCACGCGGCCAACGGTCGTGACGCTGACGCCGGTAAGATCGTGTATGCGGCGGTACGGCAGTCCCTGCTGCAACAGCTCGACCACGTGCCAACGGTCAACGAGCGCCTGCAATTCGGCCGGCGTGCACAGGTCGCGGAAGAAATCGCGGCACTCGCGCGCGTTGCGGAGCGAGGTCACGGCCCGATAGAGCGCGTCTTCGGCCTGGCGGCGAGTCGTCTCGTTGTCCTGACGGTTGGGCTTCATGGCAGGTGTATGCGGCCGTAACAATGTATTAACGTGCTAGTACACTAATACAAGCGACATGCTTGTGCAAGCCCGATTCGTCGAGGTGTGCGCCAAATCGGTTTCAGGCGGAATGGTCGAACCGGTCAGTGCCTGCTTGACGCAATCCCCGGAATCGCTCTAGACTGCCCGCGACTCATCGAGACCGGCTGAGGGAAAGGCCCGAAGACGCCGGGGCAACCAACGGGACTCACCATCCCGGAAAGGTGCCAACTCCTGCGGTGCAGCGGAAGCTGTTGCCGAAAGATGAGGGTCAGTGTAACGCGAGCCGGTTGGCACGGCGGCGCAGGGCACGACACCCTTCCTTGCGGTCTCCGCGGGGTTCCGATGAGAAGCAGCGACCTGGTCGCCCATTGGAAGCCAAAGCGGAGACGAAACATGAGTTCCCCAGTCCACCCGGCCACCCGCGCCGTGCGCGCCTCGATCGAGAGCGATTCGCAGTTTGGCGCGGTCGTGCCGCCCCTCTACCTGTCGTCGAATTTCAGTTTCTCGGGCTTTGGCGAAAAGCGGCAGTACGATTACACCCGCAGCGGCAATCCGACGCGTGACGCGCTGGGCGAGGCGCTGGCCGCCCTCGAAGGCGGCGCCGGCGCCGTGGTGACCTCGTCCGGCATGTCGGCACTGACGCTGACCGCGCAGTTGCTCAACCCCGGCGACCTGCTGGTCGCGCCGCACGATTGCTACGGTGGCAGCTACCGCTTGTTCAGTCACCTGGCCGAACGCGGCCATTTCGAGGTTGAATTCGTCGACCAGACCGACGCCGCAGCGCTGGCCGCGGCCTGCGAACGCAAGCCCCGCCTGATCCTGGTGGAGACACCGTCGAATCCGCTGCTGCGTATCGTCGACATTGCGGCAGTCGCCCGGGCGGCGCGCGCCTGCGGTGCACTGCTGGCGGTCGACAACACGTTCCTGTCGCCCGTGCTGCAATCGCCACTCGAACTGGGCGCCGACCTCGTCATCCATTCCACCACCAAGTACCTGAACGGGCACAGCGATGTGGTCGGTGGTGCCGTCATTGCCGGCACCGGCGAACTGGCGGAAGCGCTGACCTGGTCGGCGAACTGCCTGGGCCTGACGGGTGCGCCGTTCGACAGCTACCTGACACTCAGGGGCGTGCGCACGCTGCACGCCCGCATGCGCCAGCACGAGGAAAATGCGACGGCTGTGGCCACCGCACTGGACGGGCACCCGCTGATCGAGCAGGTGTTCTATCCGGGGCTGCCGGCCCATGACGGGCACGAGCTGGCGCGCCGGCAGCAACGCGGCTTCGGTGGCATGCTGAGCCTGCGGCTCCGCGGCGGTACCGACGAGGTCCGGCGGTTCGTCGAGAACCTGCGGCATTTCACGCTGGCAGAATCGCTGGGCGGCGTAGAGAGCCTCGTGTGCCATCCCGCGTCGATGACGCACGCGGCCGTAAGCCGCGAGGCGTTGGCAACCGCCGGGATTACCGACAGCCTTGTGCGTCTTTCGGTAGGGCTGGAACACGGCGAGGATCTGGTTGCCGACGTGCGGCAGGCCCTCGACCGCGTCGCCGACAGTGCACGGGCCGTCGCGCTTGCGGCCGTAAACGGCTGAGGCAACGTCATGGCCACGACGATCTCCGACACGTTGCCGGCGCAGCTGGCCGCACACATCGATCCGGATACCCGCTTTTATCGCCTGCCCGAGCCGCTGCGGCTGGAGAGTGGCGAGGTCCTGCACAATGCCGTCATCGCTTACCGGACCTGGGGAAATCCGGCCAACGCGGGTCGGCGTGCCGTGCTGATCTGTCATGCGCTGACGGCGTCGGCCGACGCCGACCGCTGGTGGCCGGACATGATCGGGCCGGGGGGCGCCTTTGACCCCGCGACAGACTATGTCATTTGCAGCAACCTGCTGGGCAGTTGTTACGGCACCACGGGGCCCGTGTCGCGGTGGCCGGAATCCGACGTGGCATACCGGGCCGATTTTCCCGACGTGACCGTAAGAGACATGGTGCACGCGCAGCGCCGGCTGCTGGATCATCTCGGCGTCGAGCGCCTGGCGCTCGTGACCGGGCCGTCACTGGGCGGCATGCAGGCGCTCGAATGGGCCTTGCTTTACCCGGAGCGGGTTGCCGCGATTGCACCCATTGGCGTCGGCGGACGCCATTCGGCCTGGTGCCTCGCGATCAGCGAGGCGCAGCGCGCCGCGATCGCGGCCGACAGTCGCTGGCAAGGCGGCTATTACGACGCGGACGACCCGCCGCTGGACGGCCTCGCGGCGGCGCGCATGATGGCGGTTTGCAGCTACCGCAGCTGGCAGAGTTTCCAGCAGCGCTTCGGCCGCGAGATCCGCCCGGACGGGTGCTACCAGGTGCAATCGTACCTGCGGTACCAGGGCGACAAGCTGAACCAGCGGTTCGATGCGAACAGTTATGTAGGTCTCACGCGGGCCATGAACTCGCACGACCTGGCACGGGATCGAGGAGACTATTTCGACGTGCTGGAAAGCCTGCGGCAGCCGGCACTGATTGTATCAGTCAGTTCGGACGTGCTGTATCCGCCGGAGGAACAGCAATTGCTTGCGCGTCATTTGCCGAACGCGCGCTACCGCGTGCTGGAAACCGACGACGGGCACGACGGCTTCCTGATCAAGACGGGTCCGCTCGCCCGGATGATCCGGGCGTTCCGGGAGGAATCGGGGACCGAATCGCGCAGGGCCGCGAACGCGGCCTGATACGGTCAGGCCAGCCTGTCGATCACGGCGTCCGTCATCGCGCTCGTCGACAGTGCTGCCTCGCCGGCCTGGGCGATATCGGCCGTGCGGGCACCGTCGGCTATCGCCTGGCGTATGGCGTTCTCGATGGCCGCTGCCTCGTCGGCAAGACGCAGGCTGTAGCGCAGCAACAGCGCCGCGCTGGCAATGGAACCACACGGGTTCGCCTTGCCGTTGCCGGCGATATCGGGTGCCGAGCCGTGTATCGGCTCGTACAGGCCGGTCTTGCCGTCGCCGATCGATGCCGAGGGCAGCATTCCCATGGAGCCGGCGAGCATCGACGCTTCATCGGTCAGGATGTCGCCGAACATGTTTTCGGTCACGATGACGTCGAAGTGGGCCGGCCGGTTGATCAGGTGCATGGCCGCTGCGTCGACCAGCATGTGTTCCAGCTGCACGTCCCCGAATTCCGTTTCGACAAGCCGTGCCGAAACGTCCCGCCACAGCCGCGACGTCTCCAGGACATTCGCCTTGTCGACGGAACACAGACGCCCCTGGCGCTGGCGTGCGAGTTCGGCGGCGACGCGAACGATGCGCTCGATTTCGTGCCGCTCGTAACGGCACAGGTCGCTTGCTGACGTCTCGTCGCGCGTCTTCTCGCCAAAGTAGATTCCGCCCGTCAGTTCACGAACGACGAGCAGATCGACATTGCGCAAGCGGTCCGGCTTGATCGGCGACGCGCCGGCGAGTTCGGGCAGGATCTGTACCGGGCGCAGGTTGGCAAAGACCTGGAGCTCGGCGCGAATGCCAAGCAGGCCCTGCTCCGGTCGCACCGCCGCGTTGGGATCGGACCAGCGTGGCCCGCCGACGGCACCCAGCAGCACGGCGTCGCTCTCGCGGCAGCTCGCCACGGTGTCCGGCGGCAGCGGATTGCCTATCGCGTCGATCCCGGCACCGCCAATCAGGTGCTCGGAGAACGTGAAT
Source organism: Woeseiaceae bacterium (assembly GCA_034522415.1). Classification (GTDB taxonomy): domain Bacteria; phylum Pseudomonadota; class Gammaproteobacteria; order Steroidobacterales; family Woeseiaceae; genus Woeseia. The sequence goes on along the minus strand of JAXHLH010000003.1, from coordinate 364,167 downwards.
GCGTGACCGTAGCGGTCGGCCACGGCCTCAAGGACGCGACGGGCGCTGCCCGCAACCTCCGGGCCGATGCCGTCGCCGGGCAGGATCGTGATCAGGGCGTCCACGGTCGATTCTCCTCGAACTTGCGGATGTCGGCCTCGTGTTGCCGGAGGAACCCGAGTTGGTCGATGCCTTCGAGCAGGCAAAAGCGCGCGAACGAGTCGATCGGGTAGTCCAGGGTCCGGCCATCCGGCAATGCCAGCGTCGACGCCGCGACATCCACGGTAACCCCGGTACCCGGATTCGCGAGCAGGTAGTCGAGTATCGACGGTTCGACGACAATGGGCAGCAAGCCGTTCTTGAGCGCATTGCTGCGAAAGATGTCGGCGATCTCACTGCTGATGACTGCTTTGAAACCGTAGTCGAGCAACGCCCACGCCGCGTGTTCGCGGGAGGAGCCGCAGCCGAAATTGCGCCCGGCGACCAGCACCTCGCAGCCGCGGGCCGATTCCGCGTTCAGCGGAAAATCCGGATTCGGGCTGCCGTCCTCCAGCAGTCGCCAGTCCGCAAACAGGCCGGCACCCAGTCCATCGCGGCTCGTCGTCGTCAGAAAGCGAGCCGGGATGATCTGGTCCGTATCGATGTCGCTGACAGGCAGCACGACGGTCCGCGAGTTGATCTGGCGAACGGCTTCCACGGTCATTCAGTCCCTGTGTCCTGCAGATACCTGCGCGGATCGGCCACGCGGCCGCTGACCGCGGAGGCAGCCGCGGTCAGCGGGCTTGCAAGCACGGTGCGCGCCCCCTTGCCCTGGCGGCCTTCGAAATTGCGATTGCTGGTCGAGACGCTCAGCTGCCCGGCCGGTACCGTGTCACCGTTCATGCCGAGGCACATGGAGCAGCCCGATTCGCGCCATTCAGCGCCAGCCGCCTTGAATACGTCGTGCAGTCCAAGCGCCTCCGCTTCCGCCTTGATCTGCTGCAGCCGGGTACCGCCCAGCATCCGCACCCCGTCCGCAATCCGGCGGCCGCGCAGGATGCTGGCAGCTTGTTGCAGGTCGCTTAGCCGGGAGTTCGTACAGCTGCCGAGAAAGACGACGTTGACCGGGCTGTCGGAGAGCGGCTTGCCGGGGCGAAGCTGCATGTAATCGAGTGCCTTGCGAAAGCTCGCGTCGGTGCGGTCGGGAATGGGTTCGTCGACGGCAACGACCATGCCCGGATTGGTACCGAAAGTCACCATCGGCCGCAGGTCGCGCGCGTTGATGCTGACCTCGCGATCGAACGTCGCTTCCGGATCGCCGGGCAGCCGGCGCCAGCGTTCGACGGCCCGATCCCAGTCCGGGCCCTGCGGCGCTCGGGAGCGCCCGTGCAGGTAGTCGAACGTCGTATCGTCCGGTGCAATCATTCCGGCGCGGGCGCCGGCCTCGATCGACATGTTGCAGACGGTCATGCGCTGGTCCATGTCCATCGCGGAAATGGTTTGGCCGCGGTACTCGATGACGTGACCCGTGCCGCCGCCGACACCGATCTGGCCGATCGTGGCGAGAATCACATCCTTGGCCGATACGCCCGGCTGAAGCCTGCCCTCGATATCGATCAGCAAGGTACGCGGCTTGCGCTGCAGCAGGCACTGGGTTGCAAGGACGTGGCCGACCTCCGTCGTGCCGATGCCGAAAGCGAGGGCGCCAAAGGCGCCGTGCGTACTCGTGTGGCTGTCGCCGCAGACGACGGTCTTGCCCGGTTGCGTAATGCCGAGCTCGGGTCCGATGATATGCACGATACCGCGCTCCCGGCGGTCGAATCCGAGCAGCTCCAGGCCGAAATCGCGACAGTTCTCCTCCATCTGCGCGACCTGTCGCGCGGCATTTTCGCCAACGACGGCAATATCCCGCAAGGAAGTGACCGGCGTGGTCGGCGTCGAATGGTCCATAGTGCCCAGCGTCAGGTCCGGGCGGCGCACGGGCAGATCCAGGCTGCGGAGCAAAGAGAACGCCTGCGGTGTCGTGACTTCGTGGATCAGGTGCAGATCGACGTACAGAACGGCCGGCGTATCGGCCGTCTCCGGCTGCACCAGGTGCTCCGACCACACTTTTTCGAACAGCGTTCTTGGTCCTTCCGTGCGCATTCGGGCGCTACCTTTCAACGCAAAGTAACTGTCTGCAATTCGGAATAGTGTCAGGTCGCACTGGCAACGGCCTGTTGACCGCTGCCGACATCTTCCAGCCAGCCGTCTTCATCTTCCGTGGAACCGTCGAACAGGCCGAAAAACGCCTGTTGCAGCTCGGTCGTAATCGGGCCGCGCTTGCCAATACCGATCTCCATATTGTCGACGGAACGGATCGGCGTGATCTCTGCCGCGGTACCGGTGAAGAACAACTCGTCGGCGAGGTACAGGCTCTCGCGAGGAATCGACTGTTCGACAACGCTGTAGCCGAGCCTGCTGGCCAGCTTGATGACCGTATCGCGCGTTATCCCGGTCAGTATCGAGGCCGATGACGGCGGTGTCACGATACGTCCGTCGCGGATGACAAACAGGTTTTCCCCGGCACCTTCGCTCACGGTTCCATCCGTGGACAAGGCAATGCCTTCGGCAAAGCCGAGGCGCTTCGCTTCAGTGCTGATAAGCTGGCTCGACAGGTAGTTGCCGCCGCTCTTGGCCATTGCCGGTATGGTATTGGGCGCGACCCGCTGCCAGCTGGAGACGCACACGTCGACGCCCTGCTCGAGACCCTCGGCACCCAGGTAAGCACCCCATTCCCAGGCTGCAATGGCGACGTCGACCGGATGGCCGGGTTTGGGTGCCAGCCCTATTTCGCCGTAGCCGCGCATGGCGAGGGGCCGTATGTATGCACCACGCGTCAGCTCGTTGGCCACGACAACCTGCTTGCATACGTCGACCAGCTCGTCGGCAGCGTAAGGGATCGGCATGCGGTAAATACGCGCGGAGTCGTACAACCGGCGAATGTGATCGGTGAGCCGGAAGATGCGCGGGCCGTCCGCGGTGCCGTACATGCGGATACCTTCGAACACGGACGAACCGTAGTGCAGGGCATGTGACATCACGTGGACGGTTGCCTTTTCCCAGGGTACCAGCTTGCCGTTCATCCAGATCAGCTTGCCGCCTTCGTAACTCATTGCGTGCCTCCGGGTGCGCGTTCCGCGCTCTGCAGGACCGCGTAGCTTAGCAACTGGCGTAGTCTTTCGCACCCGCGCGAGGGGCCGTCGTCAATCATATGGACGCCTGGTTTATATCCCGGTTTTCATCGCCCGAAGGCAGGCCTCGGTCCTGTCTGCGCAGTATGCGATTGATCACTTCCAGGCACGCCCGGGTACCGGCTTCGACGATATCGATGCTGGTGCCGTGGCCGCGCCAGGTCTGCCCGCCATACTCGACGACAACGGTGACCTCGCCTTGCGCGTCGTCCCCGATCGTGGCGCTGTGCAGCTCGAAGTTGCGCAACACGAGCGAGACGCCCGTGGCCTGCTCCAATGCCTTGAAGGCGGCTTCCATCGGCCCTTCCGCCGTTGCCGTTTCGGCCTGTTCGGACCCGTCTTCATTGCGAAGTTCTATGGTCGAACTGGCGGCCTGTTCGGTGCCCGACGTGACCCGCATGGCCTTCAGCGACCAGGGCCCCCCGGACGAACTGTCGACGCTCATGATTATCGCCTCGATATCGCCGTCGTACATTTCCTTTTTCCGGTCAGCAAGCCGCTTGAATTCCTGGAACGCCCGGTTCAACTCGAATTCATCGGGTTCGAAGCCCAGGTCGTGTACCCGGTTGCGGAACGCATGGCGCCCGCTGTGTTTGCCGAGAACCAGGTTCGACCGGCTGATTCCGACATCTTCCGGCCGCATGATTTCGTAGGTCGAGTGGTGCTGCAGCATGCCATGCTGGTGAATACCGGCTTCGTGGGCGAACGCGTTTTCGCCGACGACCGCCTTGTTGCGGGGAATGTGCAAACCGGTAATGCCGGCAACCAGCCTTGACGTGGGGTAGAGGCGAGTCGTGTCCACGCCCGTGTCGAGGCCGAAAAACTCGGCGCGCGTGCGAACGGCCATGACGATCTCCTCGAGCGAGCAGTTGCCGGCGCGCTCGCCGATCCCGTTGATCGTACATTCCACCTGGCGGGCGCCCGCCCGAACGGCCGCCAGGCTATTTGCCACGGCCATGCCGAGATCGTCGTGGCAATGGACGCTCAGGGTGATCCCGTCGATGCCGGCAGCATGCTCCTTCAGATAGCGGAACAGCCGATCGAATTCTTCCGGCACGGTGTAGCCAACCGTGTCCGGAATATTCACTGTCGTGGCGCCGGCCTCGATGGCGGCGCTGACGACCTCCGCCAGGTAGCCGAGCTCGGTGCGCGATGCGTCTTCCGGCGAAAACTCGACGTCGTCGCAAAGTTCGCGCGCAAGGCTTACGGCGCCGACCGCACTCTTGATGATCTCTTCCTTGGCCATCTTCAACTTGTGTTCGCGGTGAATTGCGCTGGTGGCAACGAACACGTGTATACGGTGGTTGTCGGCGCCCCGGACGGCGGCGTGTACCTTTTCGATGTCGTCGGGATTGCAGCGCGCCAGCCCGCAGATAACGGGGCCCCGATTCTCGTCGGCGATGGCCTTGACGGCTTCGAAATCGCCGGGCGAAGCGGCGGGAAACCCGGCCTCGATGATGTCGACATTGAGATCCGCAAGCGCCCGGGAGATTCGAAGCTTCTCGCGCAGCGTCATGCTGCAGCCCGGAGCCTGTTCACCATCTCGCAGGGTCGTATCGAAGATCTTGATTCGGTCGTCGCTCATCTCATTGCTCCCGTTTGTCATTCCGGCCGCGCGCGGCGCGTTCAGGTGCGCGGGCCGGCTTCAGTTCTCCAGCCAGTCCATGCGGCTGCGCAGGGATTTGCCCACTTTCTCGATGGGATGTTCCAGGTCCCGCTCCATCAGCCGGCGATACTCTTTTTGCCCGCTCTCGTTCTCGCTGATCCAGCCACGCGCAAACGTGCCGTCCTGGATGTCGTTCAGAACCGCTTTCATCTGCTTGCGAACGTGGTCGTCGATGACTCGCGGGCCGCTCGTCAGGTCGCCCCACGCGGCGGTCTCACTGATGAATTCGTGCATTTTCTTCATACCGCCTTCGTGCAACAGGTCGACGATCAGCTTCAGCTCGTGCATACACTCGTAATAGGCAACCTCGGGCTGGTAGCCGGCCTCGACCAGCGTTTCGAAGCCGGCGACCACCAGTTCGGTCGCGCCGCCGCACAGCACGGCCTGTTCGCCGAACAGGTCGGTCTCGGTTTCCTCGGCAAAGGTCGTCTCGATGACGCCCGCCCGCGCGCCGCCGATGCCCTGCGCGTAGGCGAGCGCCAGCTTGAGTGCCTGGCCGCTGGCATCCTGCTCGACCGCGACGAGGCACGGCACGCCGTGGCCTTCCTCGTACTGGCGCCGGACCAGGTCCCCGGGACCCTTGGGCGCAATGAGGACGACATCCAGGTCCGCACGCGGCTTGATTTGCCGGTAATGGATGTTGAAGCCGTGCGCGAACAGGATGGCGGCGCCTTGCGCGAGCGACGGCTCCAGCGCGCGGTAGAGATCGCCCTGGACCATGTCCGGGGTCAGAAACACCGTGATTGCAGCGCCGGTGACGGCTTCCGCCGGCTCCCGGACCGTCAGGCCGTCAGCCTCGGCCCGCTTCCAGCTCGCCCCGTCGGGCCGCAGGCCGACGACGACGTCGAAACCACTGTCCTTGAGGTTCAGTGCGTGCGCACGCCCCTGGCTGCCGTAGCCGAGGATGGCCACCCGTTTGCCCTCGAGACAGGCGGTGTCAACGTCAGACTCCGAGTACATTTGCATATCGTTCTTTCCCCTGGTGATACGGCGTCCACGGCCGTATTGGTCCCGGACTACCGGTGATTGTCCTGCTTTCCCGTGCCTCCCCGGGAATCCCGAGCAGGCAAAAAAAACCCCGCGCGCCTGTCCGGTTGCGGGGTCATCCTTCTTCGTGTGTGCGATTCCTGAAGGCGCTACCCGCAATGTCTCCCCGTAAGGAGCTTGTCACGAAGCGCGACCGGCACGAGCGAGCTTGCGCCGGCCCGGAACTGCACAGAAATCCAATCAGGTTGCATGCGCGCGATCATGTTGGATGCCGTGGGGTATGTCAACGCCATTGAAATCAGTTGCTTGTGATACGAGGACGGTCGCCGTGCCGGTGACGAACGCGCGCTTGACGCGGCGCCGCTGCGGACGCTGCGAATTAATTCAGAAGAGTTCGAGAAATTTTCTGTAAACATCCGATTAACAGCTAAAATTTCTGATTTTTTGCATCGAGCATCGGGTTCGCGTGGCATCCAGGCCTGCTGGTCGGCAATTGGTTATGCAGGTATGCTGCGGCGCTGTCCGCGGACCGCCGGAGCAGTTGCAACAGGTTATGGACTTCGATTACTCGCCGCAGGTGCGCGCGTTGCAGGAACGTCTCGACGACTTCATGCAACAGCACGTGTATCCGCAGGAGCAGGCGTATGCGGACGCGCTCGCGACGGCCGAATCGCGCTGGGCAGTGCCCGCGGTCATGGAGGCGCTCAAGGGCCGCGCGCGGGAGGCCGGGCTCTGGAACCTGTTCCTGCCGGCAAGCGACTACGGCGCCGGACTGACCAACCTGGCGTATGCGCCGCTGGCGGAAATCATGGGGCGCTCGCCCATCGCCCCGGAGGTCTTCAATTGCTCGGCGCCCGATACCGGCAACATGGAGGTGCTGGTCCGATACGGCTCGCCGGCACAGCGCGAGACCTGGCTCGAGCCCCTCCTGCGCGGCGAAATACGTTCCGCGTTCGCGATGACCGAGCCGGACGTGGCGTCGTGCGATGCCACCAACATCGAGGCGACAATCGAGCGCGACGGTGCGGACTACGTGCTGAACGGGCGCAAGTGGTGGACATCGGGGGCAATGGACCCGCGCTGCCGGGTACTGATCTTCATGGGCAAGACGGACCCGCAGGCGGCCCGTCACAAGCAACAGTCGATGATCCTGGTGCCGATGGACACGCCCGGTGTCCGCGTCATCCGGCCGTTGACGGTCTATGGCTACGACGACGCGCCGCACGGCCATGCCGAGATGTCGTTCGAGAACGTTCGCGTGCCGCGGGAAAATCTACTGCTGGGCGAAGGCCGCGGTTTCGAGATAGCACAGGGACGGCTCGGTCCGGGGCGCATTCACCATTGCATGCGCCTGATCGGGATGGCCGAACGCGCGCTCGAAGCCATGTGCGAGCGGGCGACACGGCGTATCGCGTTCGGCAAGCCGCTTGCGGCGCAGGGCGTGGCACGTGCAGCCATCGCGGATTCCCGCACCGAGATCGAGCAGGCACGATTGCTGACGCTGAAGGCCGCCGACATGATGGACAAGGTGGGTAACAAGGTCGCGCGCGCCGAGATCGCGATGATCAAGGTTGCGGCGCCGCGCATGGCCTTGCGTGTCATTGACCGTGCGGTGCAAATTCACGGCGGCGGCGGCGTCAGCGACGATTTCGCGCTGGCGCACGCGTGGGCGGGCGCGCGCACCCTGCGCCTGGCCGACGGGCCCGACGAGGTGCACCGGGAGGCGATTGCCAAGCTGGAACTGGCGCGGCTCACCGGGGCGAGCCAGGACGGTAACCGGCGAAAATATTGACATTGACGGCCTGATGCGGGTTCCCTTCGCGCCTTGAACGCAATGTTGGCCCCGGGCTGGCGATCTATGAGTCATGTGGTATTCTTGATCGCCAACAGAGGGCCCAATCAGAATTCAGGACAGGAATCCATATGCCTGCCCGACATAAAGCGGCCCGGATGAGTGGATTCCGGAATCGGTAGTCGAAAAGGGTTGGCAGCAGTTTTTCAAAACGTCGCGGCATCAGGGGAGAGGGTCGCGAGCGCCAGGGCATGCCGGAAGCGGTATACCTCGCTTTGTGCGCGGGGGATGCGGAAATGCCACGCACGACTTTCCTCAATGTTTTTTTCTCAACCAAATGCAAGACCAAACTCGATCTTTTAAGGAGTGTCCATGAAACGGTGCATAAGTCGCAGCCGGAAGACGACAGTTGCCGTGTTGGCAGCAGCCGTCGTCGCAACAACCGGCAGCGTCTTCGCCCAAACCGTCGATGAAGTACTGCAGGCTGACTTGCGACGGTTAGAACTGGCCCAGGAGTCGCAAGAGCAAATCGAAGAAGTGGTGGAGGGCACGCGCTCCCTGACCGATCAGTACCGGGGAATCAACAAGGAGATCGACGGTCTCCGCGTTTACAACCGGCTGATGTCGGCGCAGGTCGACGGTCAGGAGGCCACGCTGGCCGATATTGCGCTGTCCATGGACAGGGTCGAGAGTGTCAATCGCCAGATTTTCCCGCTGATGACCCGCATGATCGACGGCCTCGAGCAATCGATCGCGCTGGATATCCCGTTTCTGCTGGAAGAGCGCAACGAGCGCGTCGCCACGCTGCACGAGATCATGGAGCGTTCCGACGTCAGCGTTGCCGAGAAATTCCGCAAGGTGATGGAGGCGTACCAGATCGAGATGGACTACGGATCCTCGGTGGAGTACTACAAGCAATCGCTGAACATTGACGGGGCGTTGCGGGACTACAACATGCTGCGCGTCGGCCGTATCGGGTTGTATTTCCAGTCCGATGACGCGCGGATCACGGGGCACTACAACCAGGAGACCCGTGAATTCGAATTGCTCGATGACGAGAATCGCAGCGAAATTCGCAAGGGCATTCGCATGGCGCGCCAGCTGATCGCGCCCGAGCTGCTCCTGCTGCCGATTCCGGCCGCCGAACCTGCCGGGGAGACTTCCTAAATGAAACGCATAGCAATAATAGTCGCCGCCGGCCTGCTGGGCTTCGGCGCAGCACAGGCCCAGGATCAGGAAGCCAGCAGCATGAGCGAGCTGCTGCAGATGATCGAGCAGGGTCAGGCCCGCGATCGTGCCGAAGCGCGGCAACGACTGGCCGAGTTCCAGCAGAACCGCAACGAGCAACAGCGGCTTCTCAACGAGGCGCGTGCCGAGCGCACTCGCCAGGAACAGGAAAGCACGCGGCTGGAGAGTGCATTCGCCTCGAACCAGCAGGAAATCATCGACGCGCGTGCGGCGCTCGACGAGCGCCTCGGTGCCCTGAAGGAGCTGTTCGGCGTACTGCAGACGGTCGCCGGCGATGCCCAGGGTCGATTCCGTGCTTCGCTTACCAATATCCAGTACCCGAATCGCGGTGAGTTCCTGACCGAACTCGGCTCGAAAATGGCCGGTGCGAGTGAACTGCCGTCGATCGAGGAGATCGAGCGCCTGTGGTTCGAGCTGCAGCGCGAGGTTACCGAGCAGGGCAAGATCGTACGCTTCAACGAGGAGTTCGCTACGGCGGGCGGCGAGCGCGTCACGGACGAGGTCGTGCGAGTCGGCGTGTTCAATATCGTTTACGAGGACGGCTACCTTTCTTACGACTCCAGCACGCAGAACCTCACCGAGTTGCAGCGCCAGCCGGACCAGTCGCGCTATACGGATTCCACCGAAGAGATTGTCAATACCGAGGATGGCCTGGTCCGATTCGGGCTTGACGTCACGCGCGGCAGCATCCTGTCGCTGCTGGTCGAATCGCCGACCATCGGTGAACGCATCAACCAGGGCGGCATCGTGGGCTACTGCATCATCAGCCTCGGCATCATCGGCCTGCTGATTGCCATCTGGCGCTGGATCGGGCTCGCCTCCGACGGCCGCAAGGTCAAGGCGCAACTCAAGCAGGATTCCGCCAACACGGACAATCCGCTGGGCCGCGTTCTGGCCGCTTACGAGTCGAACAAGAGTGCCGATACCGAAACCATCGAGCTGAAGCTGAGTGAAGCGGCGCTCAAGGAAATGCCGGGGCTCACCAAGGGCTTGCTGTTCATCAAGGTCATCTCGGTCGTGGCGCCGCTGATGGGGCTGCTCGGTACGGTGACGGGTATGATCAAGACCTTCCAGGTCATCACCCTGTACGGAGCGGGCGACCCGAAGATGATGGCCGGCGGTATCTCGCAGGCTCTGATGACGACGGTACTCGGCCTGGTCGTGGCCATTCCGATGGTATTGATCCACACGCTGGTGAGCGGCCAGAGCCGCAAGATCGTCAACATTCTCCACTCACAGAGTGCCGGCATCGTTGCCCAGCACTCCGAGCAGCACGGCTGATTGCCGTCGAGGAGAGACGATGCTTTGGTTATCAGACAGCTTTGAGGCCATCCGTGATTTCATGGACATGGGCGGCCCCGTATTGCGCGTGATAGCCGTCACCATCTTCGTCATGTGGACCCTGATCGTCGAGCGGATCGTTTACTTCAGAGGCAGCATGAAGAGCCTCGCTTCCGATCTGCTCGAGGAATGGGAAGGGCGTTCCGAACGCAAGTCCTGGAACGCCCACCAGATCCGCGAGGCGATGATCTCGCGGTTCCAGATGGCGACCAACCGGTCGATCCCGATGATCCAGACCCTGGTGGCCCTGTGTCCCCTGCTGGGACTGATGGGTACCGTGACCGGCATGATCAAGGTGTTCGAGGTCATGGCGGTCTCCGGTTCCGGTAATGTCAGGGCAATGGCCGCCGGCGTTTCGCAGGCGACCATCCCGACCATGGCTGGCATGGTGGGGGCCCTGTCGGGCGTCTTGCTGGTGACGATACTGAGCCGCCGTGCGGCAAATGAGGTCGAGTTCCTCGAGGACTCACTCACGATGGACCACTCAGAAAGGTAGACAGACATGCGTAGATCAAGCGATACAATGGGCCAGGAAGAGGACGAGAACGAAATCAACCTGACGCCCATGCTGGACGTCGTGTTCATCATGCTCATCTTCTTTATCGTCACGGCTTCCTTCATCAAGGAAGCGGGAATCGACGTGAATCGCCCGGATGCACCGACCGCACAACGCGTGGAAGATGCCAATATCCTGGTCGCGATTGGCGCCAACGACGAAATCTGGATTGACCGCCGCATGGTCGATCCGCGTGCCGTCCGCGCCAATATCGAGCGGCTGCACGCCGAGAATCCCAAGGGATCGGTCGTAATCCAGGCGGACAAGCAGTCGACCAACGAGATGCTGGTGATCGTTATGGACGCTGCGCGGCAGGCGGGTGTGTACAACGTTTCCATCGCGGCGAGTAACGACTAGGAACCGTGTGGAATCCTGGCAGTCCAAACCCGGTATGAGGGTTATCCAGCCTGGTCAAAAACGCACCGAGCGTTGCAGGGGAGATAGCAGATGATAGGCCGATACGTATTTGCCATAGTCGTCGGGTCGATAGTGACGCTGGGCCTGCTGTTCGTGATGCACCTGCTGATCGAAAGCGGCCAGAGCGCGCTTACCGAGCCGCGTCAACGGCACACGCTGGAGTTCGTGCGCGTCAAGCGCAACGAACAGGTGAACACCGAGGATACGACACCGGACAAGCCGCCACCGCCGCCGGAGGTGCCGCCGGAGACGCCGCCGCAGGACATGGACGACATTAACCCGGATGCGCCGACTATCAACGTGGCGCCACCGACTGTCTCTAACGATGTCGATCTCGGCGGCCCTGGGGGCATGAACGTCGCGGAAGGCGACTACCTGCCCATCGTGCGGGTGGCACCGGTCTATCCGTCGCGTGCCTTGTCCAGGGGAATCGAGGGCTTCGTGGACATGTCCTTTACGGTGACGACGGCCGGAACCGTCAAGGATCCGATAGTACTCCAGTCGACAAGCAGCCTGTTCGAGCGTGCCGCAACGCGCGCCGTGCTGAAGTTCAAGTACAAGCCGCGCGTAGTCGACGGCCAGCCCGTCGAAGTACCGGGAGTCAAGACGCGGATCACCTTCAAGATCGAGGAATGACGGACCGGGCGGGAACCAGGCTCCCGCCCGGCTTCTCGCATCCCGATTGAGGAATTGCATATGAAATTCGAAATCCGAAATGCCGCGAAGCTGGCCATGCTGGTGGTCGCCGGCCTGCTTTTTGTCGGTAATGTTCACGCGCAGAATGCCGACGAAGAAGACGACACGAAGACGAAGAAGGCGCAGGCGGTCAGCAAGGAAGTCTACGACAAGATCCAGAAAGCGCAGGAAGAAGTCGACGCGCAAAATTACGACGCCGCACTCAATATCCTTAATAACCTGCGAGATGACAGCCTGACCGAGTACGAGCTGCAAAACGTGCTCAACTACGTCGGTTTCGTGCACTACAACATGGACAACGTCGAACAGGCGCGGCGGGTCTACGAGGAAATGCTGCAGATCGAGACCCTCGAGCCGCAGGTTCGCAAGCAAACCACGTATACGCTGGCGCAGCTCGCAACGATGCAGGAAGACTATCGCGAGGCTCTGCAGCGGCTGGACGAATGGTTTGCGCTCGAGACAAACCCGGGCCCGCAGCCGTATATCCTGTATGCGCAGAATCTCTACCAGGTTGACCGTTACGCGGACATGATCCAACCGATCGAGACCGCCATGCGCATTGCGCGCGAACGTGACAAGGAGGTCAAGGAAGACTGGTACGTGCTGTTGAATTTCGCCTACTTCCAGCAGGAAAACTACGCGAAGGTCCGTGACATCCAGAAGATTCTGCTGGTCAACTGGCCGAAGAAACGCTACTGGTTTTCGCTGGCCGGCGCCTACACCGAACTCGGTGAAGACCAGAACCTGATTGCAGCGTATGACGTGGCGCACACGCAGGGCCTGCTGGAGAAGGAATCCGAGTTCGTAACGATGGCCCAGCTTTACATGCAGGCCGAGGTGCCCTACAAGGCCGCCAAATTGCTGGATGAGAAAATCAAGGCAGGCGTCGTCGAGGGCAACGCCAGGAACTACCGCCTGCTGTCACAGGCCTGGCAACTTGCGATGGAAGACGAAAAGTCGATTCCCGCGTTGCAGCAGGCGGCGCGCCTCGAGGATGACGGCGAATTGTTCGTGCGCCTCGGTAATGCCTACCTGAATCTCGGACGCTACGACGAGTGTGTAGCGGCCGTGAATTCGGGAATCGAAAAAGGCGGACTCAAGAGTCCCGATAACGCTCAAATCTCGCTCGGCATGTGCCTGTATAACCAGCAAGAGTACCAGGCGGCCATCCGGGCATTTCGCGAGGCCGGCAAGTCCGGGCGCTCGCAGCGCATTGCACGGCAATGGATCAACGTGATCGAAAGCGATATCGAGCGGGAGCGCCAGATTCAGCTGGCGGAAGCGGCGGCGGAAAAGCGCCAGGCGGAATTGCAGCGTCGTCTGCAGCGGGCTGCTGAAGAGCGCTTCTGATCGTTAGCCGATACAGCGAGTCGCAGATCAAGTATGGCCCGGCTAGCGCCGGGCCATTTTTTTGCGGGCCGGTTTGACGGGCAATAATTGCGGCGTTGACTGTCCGTCATGCGGGTCAATAGAATAGCCTGCCTTTTTATCAGTCAGGAACGCAGGGAATGGCGAAAATTATCTACATCACGCCCGACGGCGAGCGGCACGAGGTCGACGTCGCAAGCGGGTACTCGGTGATGGAAGGTGCCATCAACAACAATATCGACGGTATTGTCGCCGAGTGCGGTGGTGCCTGCGCCTGCGCGACTTGCCACAGTTACATTGACGAGGCGTGGCTGGACAGGATTCCGCCGATGGACGACATGGAAGACAGCATGCTGGATGCCGCCTACGAACGCCGCGACAACAGCCGGCTGACATGCCAGATCGAAGTGAATGACGGCCTGGACGGACTGATCGTCCACGTCGCCGAAAACGACACCTGATCACGCCGCCTCCGGCCCGCACAGACTCCTGGCAGGCTGCTGAAAAACTGCGTTTTTCTGCAGCCTGCTAGCGCAGACCCGTCTCCGCCCGGCCGATGACGATGCGCTGAATCTCGCTGGTTCCTTCGTAGATTTCAGTAATGCGAGCGTCACGGAAGTAGCGCTCGAGCGGCAGTTCCTTGCTGTAGCCCATACCGCCGTGTATCTGCAGCGCCTCGCCGGTAACCCAGGTCGCGGTTTCCGACGCGAACAGCTTGGCCATGCTGCCGTTCAACGTGTTCTTGGCGCCCGTCCTGCGCGCCTCCATCTTGCTCCATGCGGCCTTGTAGGTCAGCAGGCGGGCGGCCTCGATACGCGTTTTCATGTCGGCAATCTTGTTCTGGATCGTCTGGAAAGAGCCGATGGGCGCACCGAACGCGACACGTTCGCGTGAATACGAAACCGCCGCGTCATAGGCTGCCTGCGCGATGCCCAGGGCCTGGGCGGCGATGCCGATGCGACCGGCATCCAGTACCCGCATCGCGATGCGAAAACCTTCACCTTCCTTGCCGAGCCGCTGACCGACCGGACACTGGTAATCGACCAGCTCTATTTCGCAGGTTGCCGAGGCCCGGATGCCGAGTTTCGGCTCGACCTTGCCACGGTGAAAGCCATCCCTTTCGGTATCGATGACAAAGGCGGTGATTCCGGAAGAGCCCGGCGCATCGGGATCGGTCTTCGCGAACAGGACGATGTAGCGCGCGACCGGGCCGGATGTGATCCAGGACTTCTTCGCATTGATCGTGTAGTAACTGCCGTCATCCGACAGGACGGCACGGGATTTCATGGCCGCGGCATCGGACCCTGACTGTGGCTCGGTAAGCGCATACGCCCCATTGACCTCGCCGGAGGCTACGGGTGTGAGATAGGCTTTCTTCTGTTCTGCCGTTCCGTATTCGGCGAGCGGCACCCCGTAAAGCGTATTGTTGACCGAGACGATGACGCCGTGTGCGGCACACGCGGCCGATATCTCCTCGATAACCAGCACGAAGCTGATACTGTCGAGCCCGGAGCCACCGTACTCCTCCGGCAGCTCCACGCCCATGAACCCGAGTTCGCCGGCCTGGCGAATCGTATCGGTCGGAAACTCACCGCTCTGGTCGAACTTCGCGGCAATCGGCGCAATCTCGTTCTGCGCAAACTCGCGCGCGGCCGACCGGATCATTTCCTGCTCTTCGCTGAGTTTGAAATCCATGGCACCTCCTGCGACGGGGAGATTACACGACGCCGGCGGAGTCCGGCCAGTATCCGGGTGATGGTAGCACCGACCGGGGCGTGCCGGTCTCGAGTGCCAACATGACGTTTGCGGCGAATCCGCTTATTATTGCCACCGATCGGGCCGGATCGCCTGCAAGTCGGTATGAACCGCCCCGGCACTTTTCGACTCCCGGGAGAACGCAGCATGACCATCGAGGCAGGTGACAGGATGCCGTCCGGCACGTTCGGCGTAATGACCGAATCAGGCCCCGGCGCGATATCGACCGACGAACTCTTCGGCGGCAAGAAAGTAGTGCTCGTGTCGGTGCCGGGCGCTTTCACGCCCACTTGTTCCATGAATCACTTGCCGGGTTTCGTCGACAAGGCCGCCGATATTACGGCCAGGGGCGTCGACACGATTGCGTGCATGGCGGTAAATGACGTATTCGTCATGGATGCCTGGGGAAAGGACAGGAATGTCGGCGACAAGGTCGTCATGCTGGCGGACGGCAATGGCGACTATACGGCCGCACTCGGGCTGGAAATGGACGGCACGGCGTTCGGACTGGGCCGACGCGGCCAGCGATTCGTCATCGTCGTCGACGACGGCATCGCCACGCATGTCGCTGTCGAGGAACCCGGCAAGTTCGAAGTCAGCAAGGCGGAGGCCGTACTGGCGCAGTTGTAGTTGTAACAGGCAATCAGCACCTGCCTGGCAGGCGTTCTTGCTGGCGGTGTCAGGATCCCATGGCTTTCTTGAGTTCCGGGACGATCGCGAACAGGTCGCCGACCAGTCCGATATCGGCCACTTCGAATATCGGCGCTTCCGCGTCCTTGTTGATTGCGACGATCGTGCCGGCATCCTTGATGCCCGTCAGGTGCTGGATTGCCCCGGAGATGCCGATGGCGAAATACAGCTCGGGCGCGATGATCTTGCCAGTCTGCCCGACCTGCATTTCGTTGGGAACATAGCCGGCATCCACTGCAGCACGTGAGGCGCCGACCGCAGCACCGATGCTGTCCGCAAAGTCGAATATCAGTTCGAATTTCTCCGCGCTGCCCAGGGCGCGACCGCCCGAGACCACCCTGGCAGCCGTCTGCAGGTCCGGCCGGTCCGATGACCCCGTTGCCAGTTCGACGAATCGCGTGTGTTGCGGCAATTCAGCGTCGGTCGATACGCCCTCGATCGATGCGTCATTGCCGGGTTCCGCGCCATGATACGAGGCCGTGCGCACTGTGGCGACGACCGGTTTGTCGTCAGCGACCTCGACGGTAATGATCGCGTTGCCGGCATAGATTGGCCGCTTGAAGCGGTGAGATCCGAGAATTTCCATGATATCGCTGACCTGGTTGACATCGAGCAGCGCGGCCACGCGCGGCATCAGGTCCTTGCCGAACGTTGTCGATGGACCGAATACGTGGCTGTAGCCCTCGGCCAGCGACGCGACCTGTGGAGCAGCGGTGGCAGCAAGCAGGTGCTCATTGGCCGGGTTGTCGGCCTGCAGGACTGTGCGGACGCCCTGGATCTTTGCGGCTTCGGCGGCCAGCGCGCCCCCGTCGGCCGCGAGTACGGCGACGTCGATATCGGCACCGTCGATCCCGCTGGCGCAGGTCACACACCTGGCCACGCTCGGATTCAGGGTTTCGCCGTCATGTTCGGCAACAATGAGTACGCGTGCCATCAGATCAGTCCCTTGTCATTGAGCGCAGCGACGAGTCCCTCGACATCGTCGACCATGATACCTTTCTGCCGTTGTTCCGGCGGCTCCCACGATACCGTCCTGACGGATTCGTCGGATTTCACGCCCAGCTCTTCCGCGTCGATCTCATCCAGCGGCTTCTTCTTGGCTTTCATGATGTCCGGCAGCTTGACGTAGCGCGGTTCGTTGAGGCGAAGATCGGTGGTGACCACGGCGGGCAGGTCCACTTCGATCGTCTCGAGCCCCGCATCCACCTCCCGCTTGACCTTCAGCGTGCCGTCACCCACCTCGAGCCGGGACACGAAGGTCGCCTGCGGCCGGCCCCACAATGCGGCAAGCATCTGGCCTGTCTGGTTGTTGTCGTTATCGATCGCCTGCTTGCCCAGCAATACGAGGTCCGGATTCTCGCGATTGACGATTTCGAGCAGCATTTTTGCCGCGGTAAGCGAGTCGACGTCGGCGCCAGCCTTGATGAGAATCGCGCGATCAGCGCCCATGGCAAGGCCGGTGCGTAGCTGCTGCTGGGCTTCGGCAGGACCGATCGACACGACGATGATCTCGCTGGCTTCGTTGCGCTCACGAATGCGCAGCGCCTCCTCCAGTGCAATCTCATCGAAAGGATTGATGCTCATCTTGACGCCGTCGGTTTCGACACCACTGCCATCCGACCTGACGCGAACGCGTACGTTGTAGTCGACGACGCGCTTCAGCCCTACCAGTATCTTTTCCACTCTGCGTATCTCCAAAGCTGCAGCGTTGCAAGCGCCCGCATCAGCCGCGAAAGGCGCCTGAACGTGAACGGCGCATTGTCCCCGACCGCTATCGGGTGTACAAGGCGCAGTGCGCCCGGGCAGCACAGGAAGCCGGCATGTCGGAATGGCAGCACCTCATCAGCGTCGCGGACCTCGCCGCCAACCTCGAACAGCCGGGCTGGCGCGTCGTGGACTGCCGCTTCGACCTCGAGGATCCCGACCGCGGCCGCGCAGAGTTCGCCGCCGGCCATGTACCCGGTGCCGTGTACGCACACCTTGATCACGATCTTGCCGGCCCGGTTTCGGCCGAGAGCGGCCGGCATCCCCTACCGGATCCCGCAGCCTTTGCCGCGACCGTGGCGGGCTGGGGAATCTCCAATGACAGCCAGGTCGTCGCGTACGATGGCGGGCCGGGGGCCCTGGCAGCACGCCTCTGGTGGATGTTGCGCTGGCTGGGTCACGACAGGGTGGCGGTGCTCGACGGTGGCTATGCGGCCTGGGAGGCGGCCGGAGAGCCCGTCGAGACGGCGTTCAGGCAACCGGCAGGCGGGTCTTTCAGGGGGCAGCCACGACGCGGCGCAACGGTCGAGACAGCGGAGATCGAGGCGCGACTGGCGGCGACGCCGGCGGCGGCCAGTCCACTGCCGCTCGTGGACGCGCGGGAGCCGGGCCGGTTCGCGGGCCGGGAAGAGCCGATCGATCCGGTCGCCGGTCACGTGCCCGGCGCATTGAATTTCCCGTTTGCGCAAAATCTGTCCGGGGATGGCCGCTGGCGGCCGGGCAGGGCGCTGGCGGCCGACTGGCAGCGCCTGCTGGGCGCGGACCCGCCGCGGGACTGGGCCGTCATGTGCGGCTCCGGGGTGACCGCGTGCCATCTCGCGCTGTCTGCGGCCGTTGCCGGCCTGCCGGCGCCCCGGCTCTACGTCGGGTCCTGGAGCAAGTGGATTCGCGACCCGCGGCGGCCCACGGCGCCCTGAGGCCGGCGATTCGCGGAGGTCGGTGAACTTAATTCACTCGGAGCCGGTCCAAATACGGCAAATCGGGGTCCCCCGATCGCCTCGTACCGGTCCGCACTGGCCGCTTTGAAAAATCATGAAAAGCCTTTTTCTTCAAATTGTTATACTGCTTATTTTAGGTGGAATATCATCCTCGTGCCTGGCCACTGACCGGCGATCCGCAACGCTCGATGACCTCGACCTGCGAGGTTCCGATTGCATCCTGATTCGGACTGTCCGAGACTATACGCCGCTGGACGACCGCAACCTTCTTATCTGGGGCCCGGCCAAGCGCGGGTACTATGTTTCCCTGTTCAGACCCGTGTTCGGGATGCGGTCATCCCTCCGGCTCGGTTTCTCGTCGCGCGACGACAGGCTGTGCCCGTACGGCGGTGATTCCGTCGTATTTGGCGGCCTGAACACCGAGAAGGTGCGTATCAGCTCGATCAGTCGCGTAAACGCAGAACAGGCGGCGGAAATTCTGGTTCGCTATGGCAAGAAAGAGCCGCCCAGACAAAAGGACCCGGCGCCGGCCGACGTCAAAGGCGCCGAGGTCGAAGAGCTAGGCTGAGTCGGCTCGCTCCAGGCCTTACGGCCGGGGCAACCGACTTGGTCGCGCAATCCGCAATCTCCGTGCGGACCCGCCCGGCCAGCGAAAGCTGGCCGGGTTTTACTTTTCAGACCCGCCGCTCACCCGCCTTGCGCCTGGCAGGCGCGGGTCCGACAATTCGCGCTTTGCCGGCCACGAGCGAGGCGCGAACACCGATGGGCGGACCACTCGCCGGACTGAAAGTCCTGGATCTCTCGCGCGTGCTGGCGGGGCCATGGGCGACGCAGCTGCTGGCCGACTACGGCGCCGACGTCGTGAAGATCGAGCGCCCCGGCCACGGCGACGATACACGCGAGTGGGGCCCGCCCTGGTTGCAGGATGGCGACAATCGGGCCACGTCCGAATCGGCGTATTTCCTGTGTGCGAACCGCAACAAGCACTCCATCACCGTCGACCTGACCCGTCCGGCCGGCCAGCGACTGGTGCACGAGCTGGCGGCGCAATCCGACGTGCTCGTCGAAAACTTTCGCGTCGGTACACTGGCACGTTACGATTTGGATGCAGCGACACTTCGCGAACGATATCCCGCGCTCATCTACTGTTCGATCTCCGCCTACGGACAGGCAGGGTCCGCGCTCACACGAAAGCGGTTACGACGCAATGATCCAGGCGGCCGGCGGGTTGATGAGCCTGACCGGAGAACCGAGGGTGCGCCGCAGAAGACCGGTGTTGCGGTGGCCGACCTGATGGCTGGCATGTACGCCGTGAGCGCAATACTGGCCGCTTTGCACGCCAGGGAACGGAGTGGCACGGGCCAGACTATCGACGTGCCGCTGTTCGACACGCAGGTTGCCTGGCTGGCGAACCAGGCGATGAACTACCTGGTCAGCGGTGAGGTCCCGGTGCGACATGGCAACGGACACCCGAACATCGTTCCCTACCAGGCATTCGCAACCGCCGACGGCCACCTGATGCTGGCGGTGGGCAACGACAGCCAGTTCAGGGCATGTGTCGATTGTCTCGGGATCACCGGGCTTGCCGCCGACCCGCGGTTTGCAACCAACCGTGCTCGCGTGGCGAATCGCGACGCGCTCATTCCGCTGCTGGCGACGCCGCTCGCGCAAAAGGGCACGGACGCCTGGCTGCAGGCATTCGAAGCCCGCGGCATACCGGCCGGTCCCATCAATGACCTGGCCCGGGTGTTTGCAGACCCGCAAGTTGCCGCGCGCGGCTTGCTGGTGACGCAGGCGCATTCCCTGGGCATCCGGTCACCCGCGGTTGCCAATCCCGTGGTGTTTTCAGACACGCCCGCGGAATTGCGCCAGGCTCCGCCGTTGCTCGGTGAGCACACCGCAAGCATCCTGAGCGAGCGGCTCGGCTACAGCGAAAAACAGATCGCAGAGCTGCGGCGCGACGGTGCTATATGATGCGGCATTGCCTGCAGTACCCCGGATCAAGATGAGTTCGAAGCCTGTCGACATCAGCCGCACCCTGTGCGGCGTCAAATATGAAATCCGTGGCCAGCTGGCCAACCGCGCGCAGGAGCTGGAAAAGCGCGGCTACGAGATTATTTCGCTCAACATTGGCAACCCGGGCCTGTTCGGGTTCCGGCGCATTACGACACTGCCGGACGATGATGTGCTGCGCGAGGTTTTCGAGCGCGTCGACGGCCTGCTGGCGACCTGCGCCTGACAGTGTCGGCGTCTCCGCCATACGACTGGCTGCAGGGTGTCGTCGATGACGGCGCGCTGGTCCTCACATCGAGCCGGCGCCTGGCGCGTGAACTTGCCACGGCCTACGATGACCGCCAGGTAGCGGCGGGCCGCGCGGCCTGGCCCACGGCGCCGATCTGGCACTGGCGCGACTGGCTCGCGAACACACTCGCGGAATCGGCAGAGGCCTCGATGCCACGGCTGCTCGATACCGGCTCGGCGACCTTGCTTTGGGAGCAGAGTGTCAGCCGGACGGGTCGCCGCGAATTGCTCAGCCCGGCCAGCTTTGTGCGCCACGCACGCCAGGCCTGGCAGCGTCTGCACGACTGGCAAGTCAACGAGCGACGCGTTGCCGCTGCGGCAATGTCGCACGATGAACACTGGTACGTGAGGGCTGCCGGAGATTTCAGCGATTGCCTGGCGGCACGCGGCTGGATTGACGCGGCGCAGTTGCCTGCCCGCTGCGCGGAATGGTTTGCAAGCGGAACGTTCGCGGTACCCGGCTACGTGGTCCACGCCGGGTTCGATCGCATGATACCGGCGCTGGAGCACGTGTTCGCCGCGCTGCAGAAACGGGGAGCGGCAGTTCGCCCGGCACCGGCACCGCAGCGTGACGCGCGGCGCTCTCATGCCGCCGGCATCGATGCAGCGGCGACGTGGCGGGCGGCCGGCCGCTGGGCGCGTGAGAGGCTCACCGAGGACCCGCACCGTCGGGTCGCAGTAGTTGCTCCGGACCTGGAGGCGGATGCGGCGACCATTACGCGGCTGGTGCGCGAGGGATTCGCGCCCGGATGGCAGCAACGCAGTGGCCGCCAGGGAATGATGGTCGACGCATCCTATGGTCGCCGCTTGCTCGATTACCCGCTTTTGGCGGTCGCCGAACGCTGTGTGCGGTTCGCGGCATCGGGCCTGCCGTCGGCGGAGGTCGGTGCGCTTATGCGGTCACCGTTTCTCGGTGCCGCCGGCCACGGCGGCCGCAGTCGGCGGGAACTCGCGCTGCGCGACGTTCCGGATCGCCTGTGGCGTCCCGCTGCATTGCTCGCGGCGATGGAGGCGGCTTGCAACGAGCCGGACGACGATTCGTGGTTGCAGCAATGCCGCGCGCTCGCCGGAATGGAGGCCGAGGCGGGCGAGCGGCATCCGCCGCGCGAGTGGGGCCGGCGCATCGACGCGTTGCTGGTGGAACTCGGTTGGCCCGGCGTGGCCGCGCCGGACAGTGAGGAATTCCAGCTAATCAATCGCTGGCGTCGCCTGCTGAACGAATTCTCCGCACTCGGTGCCGTTGCAGCGCGCCTGACGCTCGCCGACGCGTTGCGTCGGCTGGGTCGCATCGCTGCGGATGCCGTGTTCCAGCCCGAGGCAGACCCGGGCGGATTGCCGCTGCTCGGTGCGCTCGAGGCGGCCGGGATGGAGTTCGACTGCCTGTGGGTCGGCGGCCTGGACGCAGCCAGCTGGCCGCCCGCCGGACAGCCCCTGGCGCTCGTCAGTCGAGCGCTGCAAACGGAGGCGGGCATGCCGGATGCCACGCCCGCCGATACGCTGCGCTTCGCGCGGCGGGTGCTGGAGCGCTTGTGCGCGTCGGCGGATGCCGTGCAGATCGCATGGCCGCGCACGGACAACGGCGAGAGCCAACTGTTGCCCAGTCCGCTGCTGGCCATTGCCGACGAGGCTCGCATTGACGACGTCGCGGATCCGGGCTGGTACGCGCGATCGCTCTGCGGGCTTGCGGCATGCGAGCCTGTCGAGCGTGACCCGGCGCCACGGGTAGAGCCGGACGAGCAGGTGCGCGGGGGCGCCTACACGGTGCAGCACATGCGCAGCGACCCGTTTGCCGCGTTCGCAGCCGGCCGGCTGGCCGCGCGGCCGCTGGAGCCGTTCAGGGCCGGGTTGGCGCCGCGCACCCGGGGCACATTGCTGCACGAGGCGTTGCGCCGCTTGCTGACCCCGGGACTGACACGCGACTCGTTGGCGGCGTGGGCGACGACGGAGCGTGGCGAGCGCGCCGAGCAGGCAGCCTACGCTGCGATCGCCGGCCTGCTGGCGCACGCGGATCCTGTGCTTGCGGCGATCCTGCGATTGGAAAAAGAGCGTCTTGCGCACCTGCTGGATCGCTTTGTCGAACACGAAGCAGCGCGTGACGATTTCACCGTTACTGCCACCGAGCACGCCATAACGCTGAGGCACGCAGACGTGTCGCTGTCATTACGCATCGATCGCCTGGACCGACTGGCCGACGGCAGCCTGCACATCACCGACTACAAGTCGGGCACCCGCAGGCCGTTTCTCGATCGCCAGCGCGATGCGCCGGCTGCGCTGCAAATGTGCGTTTACGCGCGGGCGCTCGAGCGTGCCGGCGAGCAGGCAATTGGCGGCCTTACGCTCATTCATATCGACAGTCGCGAAATCGTGTATTCCGGCGAAGGCGGCTCGGTTCCGTGGGGCAAGGCCTCCGCGGATGACTGGCCCGGGATGCTCGAGGCGTGGTGCGCCGAAGTCGATGTTCTGCTGACTCGTTTCGCGGCTGGCGACATCGGCGTTAACAGCCGGCAGTCGGCAAACGACGCGCGCCCGCTCGCCATACTGAGCCGGCTGGAGGAACTGCGGCGTGTCGACTGACGACGACATGCTGCAGGCCGACCTGCGGGCGCGACGCGAAGCACTCGACGTCTCCCGTTCGTTCATCGTCCAGGCCCCGGCGGGCTCCGGCAAGACGGAATTGCTGATCCAGCGCTACCTGTGCCTGCTCGCGACGGTCGAGGAGCCGGAAGAGGTGATTGCAATCACGTTCACGCGCAAGGCGGCCAACGAGATGCAGGCGCGCGTGATCGACGCCCTGCGGCGTGCCCGGCAAGGCGCCACCGCCAGGGCCGAGCATGAACAGCGCACGTTGCGCGCGGCAAGCCGGATCCTGGCGCGTGACGAAGAACGTGGCTGGCACCTGTCCGATTCGCCGCGCCGGATGCGGATCATGACACTGGATGCGTTCTGTGCATCGATAACGAGGATGCTGCCGGCAAGTTCCGGGCTGGGTGGCAGCCTCACCACTGCCGCTGACCAGGGCATGCGCCGACTTTACCTGGACGCAGCCACGGCGACGCTGGACTGGCTGCCCGGCTCCGAGCCGGCCGCTGCCGCGATTCGCCGGGTCCTCGAACACCTGGACAACAGCGTCGGCGCCTATATCGAGTATGTCGCAGCCATGCTGGCCAGGCGCGACCAATGGCTGGAAATCGTCGGCAGCGGCGATGTCGGGCATCCTGAGCGCGTCCGTGCCGCGCTCGAGGCCAATATCGCGCACCAGGTGCGAGCCCAGCTCAGGCTGGTACGCGCGCGCTTTGAAGCGATTGGCGGCGTTGCCGAGCGCCGCCTGCTGCGTTACGCCGGTGAGCAATTGCAGGCGCGGCGCGACACGACCGAGCGGCTTTGCGCATTGCGCGACTCGGCCTGGCCACGAGCGGAGCCCGCCGACGTTGCCTTGTGGCGCGCGATCGCCGCCATGCTGCTCAAGGCCGATGGCGATATTCGCAGCTCGGTCAACGTCAACAACGGCTTTCCGCCGGGCGATGACGGCCAGAAAGCGGCGTTCACGGAATGGCTGGGACGTTTGCAGGACGAACCGGGGCTGGCCGACCTGCTGAATACCGTGCAGGTGCTGCCGGATGCCGCTTACCGCGATGAGCAATGGCAGGTCCTGCTCGCGTTGTTCGCCGTACTGCCGCTGGCCGTTGCGGAACTGAGGCGATTGTTTGCCGAGAACGGCACGACAGATCACGTCGAAGTTGCCCGGCAGCCGGCGCAGCGCTCGGCAGTCCGGGAGAGCCCGGCGAACTCGCCATGCTGCTTGATTACCGGGTGCAGCATTTGCTGATCGACGAGATGCAGGACACGGCGACCGGCCAGTATCGGCTCGTAGGCCAACTGACGGCGGGTTGGGAACCGGGTGACGGACGCACGCTGTTTTGCGTCGGTGACCCGATGCAGTCCATCTACCGCTTCCGCGATGCGGAGGTCGGCCAGTTCGTTGCGGCACGCCACAACGGCATTGGTGAACGGACACTGGAGCCGCTCGTATTGCGGCAGAATTTCCGTTCCGGCGAGCGCCTCGTATCATGGTTCAATTCGACCTTCAGTCGTATCCTGCCGGCGATGGACGATGTGGCGACCGGCGCAATTTCGCATGCTCCGTCAAGGCCGGTTGCGGCACGTGCCGGCACAGGTCGAGTCGCCGTTCACGCGCTGGTCGATGCATCGCCGGAAGACGAAGCGGGATGTTCGGCCGACGCCATCGAAGCCTGCCTGGCAGAAGACGAATCCAGCCGGGTCGCGGTGCTGGTTCGCAGCCGAACGCAGCTGCCGCAGCTGCTTGCACAGCTGCGACGGCGCGGTGTTTCGTGCCAGGCGATCGAGATCGACCGGCTTACCGACTTGCCGGAGATCATCGATCTCCTGACCCTGACACGGGCACTGTGCCATGACGGCGATCGCATCGCGTGGCTCGGGTTGCTGCGTTCGCCCTGGACAGGCATGCGCTGGGCCGACGTGCACGCCCTGGTGCGCAACGATCGCGCGTCGACCGTTCGTGAGCTCGCTGCGGACAGGGAACGGCTTGGCGCACTCGGCACGGACGGCAGGGCCCGCCTGCAGCGACTGTTCCGGGTGCTGGACGAGGCGGCACCACCACACGGTTCGCGCACATTGCGCGAACGCGTGGAGCGCGCCTGGATGTCGCTGGGCGGACCCGGTTGCATGACCGATGATGGTGAGCTGGACAATGCCTACCGATTCCTCGACGTCCTGGAGCGGCTCGAATTTGCCGGGACGCTGCCCGATGTGGCGCAGCTGGAGCAACAACTGGACGAGGAGCGCGTGTCATCGCCGGCGGACGAAAGAACGCGTGTGCAGGTCATGACCATGCACAAGGCAAAGGGCCTGGAATTTGAACATGTGGTGCTGCACGGACTCGGCCGTACGACCGGCAGCGGCAGCCGGGACGTGCTTGCGTGGTTGACAATCACGGGTGACGACGGCTCGAGCAGCCTGATCATCAGCCCGCTGGGACCGCGAGCGACGCTGGAACGTGATCCGTTGCATCGATTCATAGAACGTTCGGCGCGCGAGAGCGACCGCCTGGAACTGGATCGCCTTTTGTATGTTGCCTGCACGCGCGCGGCGTCATCCCTGCACCTCGTGGGTTCCGTCGCGTCGCGGCGCAACGGGCGCGAACTCGGACGCCCCCCGCAGACAGCCTGCTGGCCAGGCTGTGGACGGTCGTGGAAAGCGAATTCGAGGAAGCCTTTGCAGGTTTGCGGGGCGCAGGCAATGATGACGGCGGCGACGATGCCGATCCCGTGCAGATCGACCCTGTGATGCGGCGCATGCGGGAAGCCTGGCAAACGCCGCCCCTGCCGCCCCTGCCGCCCACGCGCCGGCAGCGGGACCCCGCACCGGAGCGTCAGGTCGACTATCACTGGGTGGGCAGCAATGCCCGGCATGCCGGTACCCTGGTTCATCGCTGGCTGCAAAAAATCGCTGACGGCGACGTGGCATTGGATCTGCCCCGCGACGAGCTGCTGGCCGTGAGCACCCGCTGGGCGGCAGGCCTGGGTGTCGAGCAGAACGACGTTCCGGAAATCACGCGGCGCGTGGCCGACGCGCTCGCAGCCGTTGCCGGCGACGCGACCGGACGCTGGCTACTCAACGGCGAAGGCGCCGCGGAGCTGCGCGTAAGCGGGCTGCTGGAGGGCAGGCGAAACAATGTCATTATCGATCGGGTCCGGATAGATGCCGGCGAACACTGGCTGATCGACTACAAGACCGGTACCCACGAAGGCAGTGATCTCGAGGGGTTCATCGCACAGGAAGTCGACCGCTACCGCACTCAGCTTGCACACTATCTGGCGCTCTACCGGCACCTGACCGACGCCCCGGTGCGAACGGCGCTCTACTTTCCGCTACTCGGACGGTTCGTCGAAGTCGATGTGGCAATGGCGCAGGAGGAACCGCGCCCGGACCACTAGCCCGGATTATTCATGAACGCATCTGCTTCGGTGGTGGGCGAAGGCGCGCCCCGGGGAGAGGCTTTTCAGGGAGGCTGCAAGCACGTCCGTGTGCGCTCCGGGCTCGACATCCTGTCTCGCACGGCCCTGAAAAGCCCTCCCCCGGAGCCCACCTCCGCTCCTGACTCTGTGCCAGCCATCTATAATCCGGACTAGAGAACGCCTTCCAGGCGAAACTCGCGCAGTCCGCGGTCGTTGGCGGTGCCGAGGAAACGCAGTTGCTGCTCAACAGTCGGCGTGGCAGTTGCGGTTGCCCCGACCTGGCCGGTCAGCGAGTAGCTGCGGTCCGGTCTGAGCGTGAGCGTGCCGGCCACGTCGAGCATGCCGCCCGTGTCCTCGACGCTGCCGACGATCGCGTCGTCGACGTTCCGGAAATCGGCACTGAAGCTGCCGAGCGGGGTCGGCGCCATTGCCCGGACGAGCAGGTTCGACAATCCGGCACGCCCGCTGAGCCGCCGTGGCCAGCCGTCTTCGAGCTGCACGTCCTCCAGTTGCACTGTCAGTTCGCCGCTCACGTCCTGCATCGGCAGCGCGGCCTGCATCGTACTCAACGGAAGTGCCGCGTTCAGTTTGCTCAACGCGACGGATCCGTCTATTCCGATGGCAACATTACCCTCGAAAAAGCCGTTGACCGGCTGCGCGTCCACGCGCCAGGCAAGCCTCGCAAGAAAAAGTTGCAACGGGCGCATGCGCCAGCGCAGGTCGCGCACGTAGACACCGTCGATGAGAATCTCGCGGGCCGTGCCGTTCCAGAGACTACCGTCGATGCCGGCAGCCTTCATCGCGGGCGGGGCCGTCCAGTGGTAAACCACGCGCGCAGGCAGCAGCAGTATGATACCTGTCACCAGCGCGGCCGCGCCCGCCAGCAGGAGCGTGCGGAGGCGCGGGACGCTCATGCACGTTCCAGGGTCAGGGAGGCATTGATACGGCCGGGCGCACTGCCGGAAGCCCGGGAAAAACTGGCTGTCTGGACATGCAGCCCGAACTGCGTACCCAGGTCGCCCAGCCAGAGCACGAGCTCATCGAAGGCAACGTTTTCGAATTCGACACGAATGCCGTTGTCATTCGTCGGCTGGCTGCGCTGCATGGACCCGAGCATCGCGCGCGCTCGCAGCGTGTTGTCGACAATGACGACCAGCGACTGGTTCTGGCGCGTTGCGGCACTGGCGGCGGTACGCGAATCTATCCGGCCCTTTAGCGGCCGTAATTCTGCCAGCGACGTCTGCCAATCCTCGATACTTGCTGACAATTCCCGTTCACCGCGTTCCAGCGGCATCCACAGTCCGAACCAGTAGATTGCGAATACGATGCACACGCCAGCGGCAGCAACGAACATGCGTTCCCGCGATTCGAGTCCCTCGAACCAGTCCTTCATGGCGTCGTAGCCTGCATCTGGATGCGGCTGTCGACACGTTCACCGACCTGGTCCGTGGACTGGATACGTGCGCTGAAGCGGCCGCTACCGTCGATGCGCTGGCGAATATCGTCCAGGACCGAGACGTTGGCCGCGTTCAATCGAATATCGGCGACACCGCCCCGAAAACTGATGGCGTCGATACGGGCATCGATGCCGGTCTGCATAGCCGTGCCCAGCGATTCCAGCGCCTGCAACAGAATCTGCGGCGTGCCTGCCGTGCCGCCTGCGCGTGCCCGCAGCGACGACACCAGGCGGACCGGGTCTTCCACTTCCGGCGCGCCCGGTGCGAACTGCCGATACTCGGTCATGAATTGCTCGCGCAGAGCCGCTTCCTCGCGGCTGAGCGCCACGTAATTGACCGCCTTGGCCGCCGTGCCGACGAGCAGCAGCGCGAGGAGCAGTGCTGCTGCATAGCGCCAGGGAGCCAGCAGTCCCCGATACTCGGTGCGCGGGCCGTAGCTGCCTTGCAACAGGTTGACGCCGTCGGCCGTGGCAACTGTCGCCGCCATGCGCGGTAGCGCGCCGTCCGGCAGCAGCTTGACGTCCACGGAATCCAGTTCCTGCCGCAAGGCGATCCAGTCGTGGCGATACCGTTCGTCGTCACCCGGTGTGCAATAGATCAACACGTGACGCGGTGTATCACTCGATGAGTCATCGCCGTCGTGTTCGGCGGCATCGATATTGTCTTCGGGCAGGGCGCCGATGACGACCAGCGCTTCTCCGGGCGTCATGTGCTGGAGCGCAAGATCCGTGTCCGATCCGTCGTTGGCGAGGACCAGGTCGTCATCGACGAGCAGACTGACGGTGCCCGGGATGCGGCCGAGCCCGTATTGTTCGGGCACGAGCCGGACCGGATCGATTCCAGCTTCGGCCAGTCGCTCGAGCCACTCCGCCATCCGCGCCTTGCTGACGATAGCGACCGGTAGCCGGCCGTTTTCCCTGCGGCGACCTGCCGCAAAATGCAGGTGCTCGACGTCCTCGGCGACGGACTCCTCGAGGGCGAACGGCAGCGCCGCCTGCAGGCGGGCGCCACTCTTGACCGGGATTTCGGCCGACGTGCTGACGACATCCGGACCGGGGACGATGACGATTGCCCGGCGCTCACCGAGGTCTCGCCGTGCTTCGCCCAGAGGACCGGTCACGGGCGGACCGAGCCGCGTTCCATCGGAGTCGACCGCGATCCATTCCGCCGGATCTTCGGCGCCGTGGCCCAGCCGGATAATCAGAAACTCAGCCATGATTGACCTGCAATGCTCCTAGCCTGGGCTATTCACGAATGCGCTCGTGCCCTTGCTTGATCCTTGTCCGCACAAGGGATTTTCCTCCCTCGGAAATACACCCTGATATTCCGCTCGGTCGGAAAATCCCTTGTGCGAACAAATCTCTGCGCAATCATCACGGCGATTCATGAATAGTCCAGGCTAGCTGGTTGCTGAAAACTGCATTTTTCGGCAGCCTGCTAACGGGTCCCGAGACTGCGAACGATCGGCGCGACATCGCCACGCGGTGTGCGCTGCAGGATGCTGAACAATGTGATCCGCACGGTATCAATCCGGACCACCACCTTCAATTGAAAAAAACGGCTGCTGTCGTCCAGTTCGCGTCGCATTTCGGCATTGACCAGCGACTGGAATGTCTGCTCGACATCGGCGAAGCCGGCGCTTTCCCGTTCGCTGACGAGTCGCTCGACATCGGCACTGCTCATGTTCTCATCCAGCGATTGCAGCACCGCGGGTGTCGCCGTGTTGACATTGAGACTGGTGTGCCCGGGCAACGCTGTCACGTGTGGCAACAGGGCGTCCAGGATCGCCTTGTCCATCCCCTCCAGTGCCGCCAGCTCGCTCGCACTGGTCAGCGGGACATTGCCCGGCCGATACGGCGGAATAATGCCGGTGTATATACCATCCTCGGCGCCGTCCGGAAATGACGGTTCGACGTCTGCATCGATCCAGTCTGCGGCGATACCGGCCAGGCGGGGGTCCAGGGCAAGCACCTGCAGCAGGCGACGGAACTGTGCCAGCGCCTGCTCGTCAATGACGCCGTTATTGTCGACCAGGTTGTTGAGGTTGAAACGGCCCTGCAAATCTTCAATGGCACCGAATACTTCCCCGCCTTCTATTGGCAGACCGGGCAGCTCGGATGCCCAGATTTCCCCGAGGTGATCCGTGTCGGTGTCTTCCAGATCCTGTCGCAGGATATTGCTCACCCAGCTCTCGGCCCCCAGTGCCACCTGCACGGCCTGGTCACGCGCGAGCAGCACCATTGTGCGCCGAACATCCAGCGCATTGTCCCAGGCCAGGTTGGCTGCGACGAGCCCCGCGAGCGCCGCAATCAGCATGGCCGTAATGAGTGCGACTCCGCGCTCGGAGCCTCGCATCACGGGGCAACCTCGATCAGGCGCGTGATTTCGCCTTCCTCGACCAGTCGCAGCACGACTTCGACGGCACGTGGCCGCTGGCGAAGGCCGGGCGGCGCACCGAATACCTGCGGCGGCCATTCGTCCGCCCATTCGCCGTTATTCAGCAGAAAACGCACCTGAATTGCTTCCACATCCTCCAGCAGCGTCACGGCCACCGGTTCGTTGCTCAGCGTCCGGTCGAGCACGTTCCAGTAGTAGCGAATCAGCTCATCGTCTTCGAGCCGGTACGCCACGCGCTGCAATGTGCCACGCGGCACGGCGGCGGGATTGCTCCAGCCGGCACGCGTCAATTCGACGGCAGCGCCGGACAGGCGATTGGTCTGCAGCGCGGCATCGTAATTCTCGCCCAGTTCGGAGCGCACGGGACGCGGATTCAGCAACATGAAATCCCGATCCAGATGCCTTACGGCACGCTGGATTGCCTGCAGCCGGTCCATGCGATCGCCGAGTATCTCAGCGCTGGCGAGTGTCTGGTTGAGGGCGCCGTAAGCAAGCGCTGACAGGATCGCAAAGACCGCCATCGCGACCAGGACCTCGATTAGCGTGAAGCCGCGGCTACCGGCCCGCCGTTTCACTGGCGTTCACCCCGGGGCGCGGCGGGTGCCGCCCATGCCGCGTTCGCGAGGCCGGGTGCGACGGGTTCCCCGATGAAACCGGTAACGCTGCGTACCGATGCACCCGTCTCCGCGAGGCCCACGGCCACGTCGACCCGAAACAGGTTTTCGACGCCCGTTTCCGATACCGTGGCGGTCCACGTCCACGCCTGGCCGGCATACCTGACTTCACCGTCGGTTTCGGTGATCTCGGGAATCACGTTGGCGAGGCGCATCTCGGCAATCTTGTTCTGTGCGATCCAGCTCGCGTACGTCCGCTCCCGCATGGCATTCGCGGCGTCGACCATCTGGCTCACCGCCGCCATGACGCTTGCCAGCGAAAGGGCGGCGATCGCGAGTGCGACCATCACCTCGATCAGCGTAAATCCGCGCAAGCGACGTTCAGGCGTCATCGGCGGCAGCGCTGCCAACCTCGATTTCGCCGGTCGGCTCGACTCGCAGAAAGATTTCGGTCCGGTCCCGCGTGCGCCGCAGCGCCAGCTCGAAAGGCGTTAGCTGGCCACTCGACATGATCAGGGCATGCGGCGCGTAATTTCCCTCCGTATTACCGCGGCGGGCATAACGTTGCTGGCCGCGCTCGTCGCCCGGCTCGTCACTACCGGTCCTGGCGGGCTCGGGATTGAGCAGCACGCGCCGGTCCTCGA
Source organism: Woeseiaceae bacterium (assembly GCA_034522415.1). GTDB lineage: Bacteria > Pseudomonadota > Gammaproteobacteria > Steroidobacterales > Woeseiaceae > Woeseia. The sequence goes on along the minus strand of JAXHLH010000003.1, from coordinate 332,349 downwards.
TGAACAGGGTGAACTCCACGCCTTCAGGCAGCTGCCGGGGACGCAGGAATTCGTCGCCGGCTATCTCCTGCCACTGGTTCAGGAACGGGTCGAACTCGACGAACCGGTAGCCGGTCTGCATCACCTCGAGGCCCAGGTCCCGGCCCTGCAGTACGGCCTCGTCTGCCGCCAGCTCGATCAGGGTCGCCATGCGACGGGCCTCCTGTCGCACGGCCCGGTCATCGCCGAGCAGCCCCACGGACAGGAGGGCTATGGCGCTGATGATCCCGACGATGACGACGACAACGAGGACTTCGATCAGCGTGAAAGCGCGCACGGCCCGCCGCAATGCCATGCCGGGGCGCGGTGCCACTGATCGACCGCTACAGATCCCAGTTGCCGATGTCCGCATCTTCACCCTCGCCGCCGGGGCGGCCGTCACGACCCAGCGTGTAGATATCGATCTCGCCATTATTCCCGGGGCTGAGGTACTGGTAGGGATTGCCCCACGGGTCCCTGGGCAGGCGTTCGAGGTAACCGCCCTGTTTCCAGTTGCGCAGGTTGGGATCATTGGGCCGGGTGACCAGCGCCTCCAGTCCCTGCTCGGTGGTCGGATAGCTGAAATTGTCCAGCCTGTAGAACTTGAGCGCGTTTTCGATGCCGCGAATGTCCTGCTTCGCGGCCGCAATCTGGGCATCGCCGACCCGGCCGATCACATTCGGCGCGACGATCGCGGCGAGTATGCCGAGAATGATGACGACGACCATGATTTCGATCAGAGTAAAGCCGCGTTGCCGGCGATCCCGCCGCACGCAATTCGCAGTTACCAACACTGTTTCAACTCCGGGGACGACCCCGCCGGAACACTGCCAGGGGGCCTGATTGACTCTTGATAAGTGTAAACGTCAGTATACCAAACATGGGGTTAGACAAAGGTTTGCGCCGCCCGTTTGCCGGTCCGCGGCAATCGCCGGGCAGCTGGCTGCTGCCGGTGACGTTCGGCACCACGGCGCTCGCCGCCGGCATCGCCGGCGAACCGGCACGCACCCTGTTCCGTTACGGTCGGGGGGCCATAGCAGACGGTGAGGCCTGGCGCCTGCTGACCGGGCATTTCGTCCACCTGGGCGGCCGTCACCTGGGGATGAACCTGCTGGCGCTGCTCCTGATCTGGGTGCTGGTCGGCCGCAACCTGCGAATCGCCCAATGGCTCGCGGTCACCGCAGTGGTGATTGCGGGGATCGATGCGGGCTTCTGGTGGCTCGAGCCGCAGCTCGAGTGGTACGTGGGACTCTCCGGCGTTCTGCATGGACTTCTCGTTGCAGGGATGCTGGCCGGCTGGCCGGCAGCGCGCGTCGAAACATTGTTGCTGGGACTCGCATTGGTGCTGAAGCTTGCGTACGAGCAGGCCGTCGGACCGCTGCCGGGTTCGGAGACCACGGCTGGCGGAGCGGTCGTCGTGAACGCACACCTGTACGGCGCGATTGCCGGTGCCGTAGCCGCATTGCTGCTGCTGCTGCGCGGTCGTGTCGGCAGGACGGCGTCTATGTATGCGGCCCAGCTCGATTCCGGCAAGCACCACAGGCACGGCCGCAACAGGGAGCGAATGAAAGTGACTCTTGCGATGATATTTCCGGGACAGGGGTCGCAGTCGGCCGGCATGCAAAAGGCGCTGGCAGCGAAGTTCCGCGAGGTCGAGCAGACCTATGCCGAGGCGAGCGACGTGCTCGGCTACGATCTCTGGAAACTCGTCCAGGAGGGACCGTCCGGGGAACTGGACCGGACCGTCGTCACGCAGCCGGCAATGCTGGCTGCCGGCATTGCCACGGCCCGGTGCTGGTCGAAAGCCGGCGGACCAGAGCCGGCCTGGGTCGCCGGTCACAGTCTGGGGAGTATTCCGCGCTGGTCTGGTCCGGTGCGCTGTCGTTTACCGACGCGGTTGATCTCGTCAGGGTGCGTGCGGAACTGATGCAGGAAGCGGTACCCGCCGGCGAAGGCGCCATGGCCGCAATTCTGGGTCTGGACGATGACACGGTCGGTGAGGTATGCGACTCGGCCGCGGACGGGCAGGTCGTGAGCGCGGTCAATTTCGATTCGCCGGGCCAGGTCGTCATCGCGGGCCAGCGCGACGCGGTCGCGCGGGCGGTCGACGGCGCGAAAGCGGCAGGCGCAAAGCGCGCCTTGCTGTTGCGCGTCAGCGTTCCGTCGCATTCAGCGCTGATGGAGCCCGCGGCCAACGCGCTTGCCGACCACCTGGCGAAGGTGTCGATCGCCCAGCCCTCAATCCCGGTCGTCAACAGCGTCGATGTCGGGCCCTATGACCGGCCCGACCGTATCCGCGACGGCTTGCGCCGCCAGGTATGCAACCCGGTGCGCTGGGTACAAGCCGTGCACTGGCTGCGCGACCAGGGCGTCGACACGTTCCTCGAGTGTGGTCCGGGCAAGGTCCTTGCCGGCCTGGTGCGGCGTATCGATCGGTCGGCGAAGAGTTTCGCGATCGAAACACCGGACGATCTGCAGGAAGCACTGGCTGCCTGCCGGTCGGCCAGCTGAACCGCATTCGACGAACCACGGAGCGAGGGGAACAAACATGAAGGGTGTATTCCAGGGCGACATGCTCAAGGACCAGGTCGCGCTCGTTACAGGCGCATCGCGCGGCATAGGGGCCGCCATTGCGGCTTCGCTGCAGGAGGCGGGCGCGATTGTTATCGGTACCGCGACGAGCGATGCCGGCGCCAGGGCGATATCGGACGCGCTGGGCGCAACCGGCCGTGGCATGACGCTGGACATCACCAACGCGGATTCCGTCGACGCCGTGCTCGCCGACATTGGCAAGAACGAGGGACCGCCGGCAATCGTGGTGAACAACGCCGGCATCACGCGTGACAATTTGCTGATGCGGATGAAGCCGGAGGAATGGGACGACGTGATAGCAACCAACCTGTCCGGTGTATTCCGGGTCTGCAAGAGTTGCGTTCGCGGCATGATGAAAGCGAAATACGGCCGTATCGTGAACATTGCTTCGGTAATCGGCGTGATGGGAAACGCGGGGCAGGCCAACTATGCCGCGACCAAGGCCGGCATCATCGGCTTTTCCAAGTCACTGGCCCGCGAGCTTGGCTCGCGCAACATTACCGTCAATGTCGTGGCACCCGGCTTCATCGACACCGACATGACGCGCGTTCTGGACGAGGCACAGCGCACGGCGATGTTGCAGCAGGTGCCGCTGGGCAGGCTCGGTGACGCCACCGACGTGGCCAACGCCGTGACGTTCCTGGCGTCCGGCGGCGCCGCCTACATTACCGGCGAGACACTGCACGTGAACGGCGGCATGCTGATGGACTGAATGGTCCGGCGTGTTGCCGCGAAACTCACTGAATGCCCGGAAAAAATATCTCTTTCCGACTCAAAATCAACTACTTATACATCGGCTTGCCGCGCGGGCCGGCAATTGTAGATTGCCATGTGCCTTTCACATACAATACCGTCCCACGGTCACGCCGGGGCGTGAATTATCAAGAACTTACGTCAGCGATGACGATCGCGCCCGGGGAACGGCGCCGGCATCGCAATGGCATCAGAACAATCAACTGGCAAGGACATTCCTAGCTCGCGGGGGCGAGAAAATCCTGCGACACTTCGAAGTCTCTTCTGAGGAGAAGCGATCACTATGAGCAGTATTGAAGAACAGGTTAAGAGCATTGTTGCGGAGCAGCTGGGCGTCAGAGGAAGAGGAAGTGACCAATGAGGCGTCCTTCGTCGACGATCTCGGTGCGGACTCCCTCGACACCGTCGAACTGGTGATGGCTCTGGAAGAGGAATTCGAGACGGAGATTCCGGACGAAGAAGCCGAGAAGATCACCACCGTGCAACAGGCTATCGATTTCGTTACTGCTCGTCGCAGCGACTCCTGATGCAATAAAGGCGCGGCAGCCCCTGCCGCGCCTCGGTCGTCCTGGCCCGTGGCATCCGCTGCTGTCAACCGGATATCATCTTGAATAAGCGACGTGTCGTAGTCACCGGCATGGGGATCGTCTCCCCGGTCGGCAGCAAGCTCGAGACCGCTTGGCAAAACATCTGCGAGGGCAGGTCGGGTATCCGCACTATTGACCTGTTCGATGCCAGCACGTTTGCGACCCGCATCGCGGGTATTGTCCCTGATTTCGAGGTAGACAATTACCTGAAGCCGAAGGATGCGCGCAAGATGGACCGCTTCATGCACTACGGCATCGGCGCGACGGTGGATGCGATTGCGGATTCGGGCCTGGAAATCGACGATGGCAATCGTCACCGCGTCGGCATCGCAATGGGTGCCGGAATCGGCGGGCTCGAGACGATCGAGGACAACCACAGCAGGATGCTGAATGGCGGGCCGCGCAAGGTTTCGCCGTTTTTCATCCCGGGCAGCATTATCAACATGACGTCCGGAAACATCAGCATCATGTACGGAATTACCGGACCAAACCTCGCCATCGTAACGGCATGCACAACGGCGACACATTGCCTCGGCATCGCGGCGCGGACGATTGCCTACGGTGATGCGGACGTCATGTTTGCGGGCGGCTCCGAATATGCGACGACACCGCTCTCCATCGCCGGTTTCTGTTCGGCGCGAGCCATGACGACCCGCAATGACGATCCGGAACGGGCCAGCAGGCCATTCGATCGCGATCGCGACGGTTTCGTTCTCAGCAATGGCGCGGGGTGCATGGTGCTGGAAGAACTGGAACATGCGCAGGCACGCGGTGCCCGTATCTACGCCGAACTCATTGGTTTCGGGATGAGTGGCGATGCCTGGCACATTACCGCGCCACCGGAGGACGGCGAGGGCGCGCGCAAATGCATGCAGGCCGCGCTTGACGACGCGGGCATTGCCCCGGGGGACGTCGACTACCTGAACGCGCACGGTACGTCGACGCCCGTCGGAGACGTCGGCGAGACCGTCGCGATAAAGCGTGCATTTGGCGACAGCGCACGCAATCTTGCCGTCAGCTCCACGAAGTCGTGCACCGGGCACCTGCTCGGAGCGGCGGGCGCCGTCGAAGCCATATTTTCGGTCCTGGCAATCCGTGACCAGGTCCTGCCGCCGACCATCAACCTGGACAATCCTGACGAGGCCTGCGACCTCGACTACGTCCCGCACACGGCGCGCGAAGCCCGGGTGAGGACCGTGGTGAGCAATTCCTTCGGTTTCGGCGGCACGAACGGCAGCCTGGTTTTCCGGGCAATGCAGCAGTAGGCGCCCGCAACGCGCCGACTCCTCACCCGGATTATTCATGAACGGCATTGGCTCAAGTGGTGGGCGGAGGCGCGCCCGGGGGAGGGCTTTTCAGGGACGCTGCAAGCACAGTCCGTGTGCGCTCCGGGCTGCGACATCCGTGTCTCGCAGCGTCCCTGAAAAGCCCTCCCCGGGCGCGCACCTCCGCCTTCTCACCACTCGAGCCGATGCCGTTCATGAATAATCCGGGTGAGGAGTCGGCGCGATTGCCCGGTTTCGTTCCCTTCCGGCGCCCTGTTATCTGGCATCATTACCGCATGAACGGCAGATACTCTTCGTTCCGGGGCAGCGCATGAAGCGATTGTTGCCGGTGATGGCCGGTCTCGTCGCGGCGGGCGTTCTGTTCCTGGCCATGGGGCTGTGGCAGGCCCACCGCCTCCTGGACCAGCCGTTACAGGTACCGGCCGGGGGCGTGACCTGCGAGGTCAGGCCCGGCACCGCCCTCAGCACCGTCAGTAGCCGGCTCGCCGAGCGTGGCATTGTGCAGCGACCGTGGCTACTTAACTGGTACGGCCGCATCACCGGCAAGGCAGGGGCAATACATGCGGGCGAGTACCTTGTCGAGGCCGGCGATACGCCGCGTACCCTGCTGGACAAGTTCGTGGTCGGCAGTGTGCGCCTCTATTCATTCACCATCGTGGAAGGCTGGACTTTTCGCGAAATGTTGCAGGGATTGGGTGAGCACCCGGCAATCGAGCGAACGCTGGCCTACGAAGACTGGCCGGCACTGCTCGAACGCCTCGAGGCGGAGTACCCGCATCCGGAAGGGCTGTTTCTGCCGGAGACCTACCGGTTTCCCCGCGGCACCTCCGACGAGGAGGTCCTGCGCCAGGCGTACGGGTTGCTGCAGAAAGCGCTCCTGGAAGAATGGCAGGCGCGTGCGGTCAACCTGCCGCTCGATTCACCGTACGAGGCGCTGACGCTGGCGTCTATCGTCGAAAAGGAGACAGCGCGTGCGGACGAGCGGGCCCGCATAGCCGGCGTATTCGTACGGCGGCTGCGGCGCGGCATGCGATTGCAGACTGATCCGGCAGTGATCTATGGCATCGGTGAGTCATTCGACGGCAACCTGACGCGGCGCGACCTGCAACGCGACACGGACTACAACACCTACACGCGTCGCGGGCTGCCACCCACGCCGATCGCGTTACCCGGTCGGGCGGCAATTCGGGCCGCGTTGAATCCGGAACCGGGCGACGAACTCTATTTCGTTGCGACAGGCCTTGGGGACGGCAGCCACAAGTTTTCCGCGACCCGGGAACAACATGAGGCAGCGGTGCGCGAATACCTGGCGCGCCGCCGCGAGTCGGCCGGCAACTGACATGCCACGGGGACGGTTCATTACGGTCGAAGGCGGCGAGGGCGTGGGCAAATCGACCAACGTCGACTTCCTCTCGCGCCTGATCGAATCAATCGGTCATACGGTCCGCGTGACGCGCGAGCCGGGCGGAACGCCCATGGCCGAGCGCATTCGCGCGCTGTTGCTGGAGCACGGTGACGAGCCGCTCCCGGACATTGCCGAGCTGTTGCTGTTTTTCGCCGCCCGGTCCCTGAATATCGAAAACGCGATACGACCCGCTATTGCGGCGGGCGAATGGGTCATCTGTGATCGCTTCACGGATGCGAGTCGCGCCTACCAGGGCGCGGGGCGCGGTCTCGATCGCGAGCGCATCGAAATCCTGGCCGACTGGGTTCACGGCGGCCTGCAGCCGGACCTGACGATTCTCCTGGACGCGCCGGCCGATGTCGGCCTCGGCCGCGCCGGCCGGCGCGGCGCCGCCGATCGCATGGAGTCCGAGCAGGCCTCGTTCTACCGTCGCGTCCGGGACGGATACCTGGCCCTGGCGAAGGCGGAACCCCGGCGCTTTGCCGTGGTCGATGCGAGCCGCGACCTGGCGCAGGTACAGCAGCAGATTGCCGCCGCCATCGAGCGGATCCGGAACTAGAACATACTTTCGATAAAGATCACAAATAACTGAAATTATGGATATTACCTGGTTAAAAGACTCAACGGATCGATGGCGAGGACAGCTGGCACAGGCGCGCCGGCCGCACGCGGTACTGGTTGCCGGCGCCGCCGGTCTCGGCAAGCGCTGCCTCGCAGCCTGGCTGGCTGAAAGCGTGTTGAGTCCTGACACGATGCCGGCGCTGCCGCAGTATCCATTGGCGCTCCGCCAGCACCCCGACCTGCACTGGCTGACGCGCCCCGACGACAAGCAAAACATCGTGATCGAGCAGATTCGCCAGCTGATCGGCGAGCTCGGCCTCACGAGCCACCGCGGCAAGGGCAAGGTCGCGGTCATCGAGGCGGCACACCTGATGACCTCACAAGCGGCGAACAGCCTCCTCAAGACGCTGGAAGAACCGCCGGGCGATGCCCTGCTGATCCTGGTCGCGGACCGCATGAGCCGCATGCCGGCCACAATACTGAGTCGCTGCCAGCGGCTGGCCGTTCGGCTGCCCGACAGCAGCGAGAGCCTGGCCTGGCTGGATCGGCTGCAGCCGGGCAGCCAGTGGCCGCGGGCCCTGCGCGCGGCCGGCGGAGCGCCGCTCGCCGCCGTTGCGGCCGCGGAACGCCTGGAGGATGCCGATGCAATGGCGACCGACCTTGGAGCGCTGGCCGGTCGTGCGGCGTCGCCGGTCGAGGTGGCCGATCGCTGGAGCCGCCGTTACCCGGACCTCGCTCTTGACTGGCTCGCGCGCCAGGTGCAGGGCTGTATCGTGAGGCGTCTGAGCGGGGCAGCAGGCGGCACGCCGGCGGTAGTCCAGGATTCTGTGCTGCAGCGCATGGACAGTCGAAATCTCTTCTGTTATCTAGACACGATCAATCGCTTGCGCGCGCAGGCAGGCGGCTCTTACAACCTGCAGCTGACACTCGAGGGCCTGCTGATCGACTGGGCCGAGGGCCTGGTCCACAGCCGCGGGCAGGATGGCAGTAGCGGGCTGTGGCCGCTGATTAGTTCCAGGTAACCATGCAATGACGAAACCCGGCTTACTGACACTGACAATCAAGGACAAGAGTGCGCTGTATCTCGCGTACATGCCGTATGTCATCAATGGCGGGCTGTTCATTCCCACCAACAGCTCCTATCGTCTTGGCGACGAAGTCTTCATGCTGCTCAACCTGATGGGCGAGGAAGAGAAGATCCCGGTTGCCGGCACGGTCATCTGGATGACCCCTAAGGGCGCACAGGGCAAGCGCACTGCTGGCATTGGAGTGCAGTTCAGCGACCAGGACCAGGGCAATACGCAGAAGAAGATCGAAAACTACCTGGCTGGTGCGCTGGGCGGCGACAAGCCGACCCACACGATGTAGTTTCGCCGGGCCGGATACCGGCTCAGCGCTGGGTCGCGTTGATACCGCCCTTGAGAACGTAAGCCTGGAAGCCCCGTTCACTCAGGATATAGGCGCCCGCGGAACTGCGCCGGCCCGTATCGCAACACACCACGTACTTCGCATCGGGATCCAGCGTGTTGATCTTCAGGCGGATGAAATACAGCGGTATGTTGATGGCGCCAGGCTGGTGCTGGTTTTCGAACTCGCTCGGCAGCCGCACGTCCAGCCACTTGCCGCCGCTTTGTACGATCTTCTCTGCCTCGTCCCGGTCAACCCAGTCCAGCATCGGCTCGTTCAGCAGCCGCTTGAAGTCGTCCTTGCCCAGCCTCATGACGGCGCCGTCGGTCTGCATTGTCACTGTTGCATTGCGTTTCGCGTCCGAGATGAGCGCTTCTTCGCCGAATGTATCGCCGACCTTGAGTTCCGCGAGCTTGATCCCGTCCTTGTTCAGCGGCGTTTCGCGCGTTACCAGGCATTTTCCACGCGTTAACACGTAGAAGTAGTCGCCTTCAGCGCCTTGCTTCAATACGACATCGCCTGCCTTGTAGTTGATCTGCTGCATGCGCATGAAGATCGCCTGGATATTTGCCGGCGGAATCTTGTGAAAAGCCTTGGTCTGCAGCAGCATGGTCATCCAGTCGTCGCCGCCGACCTCATCCGAGCCCTGCAGCTCCGAAACCTCGTAGGATCCGGTCTGGTCCCAGGTCAGCATGACGTCGAGCAGGTCGCTGTCGATGGAAATATACTGGACGCGGTCGCGGGCCCGGGCCGTGAGCCGGCGCGGAAAGTGCGGTGCAACGGGGTTCCGCGCGCTGTCGGTGCCTCCCTCGACGAGCTCGGTTACTTCGCCCTGGTCCAGCAACTCCAATGTACCGGACACCACGTAGACCGTGCGCTTCTCGGTGTCGCCTTCCTTGAACAGGATCTGCTGCGGCGACAGGTCCCGGAGCTGCACTTTTCCGGCGAGTGCAACGAGATTGTCACGCTTGAGCCCGTCCAGGGGAGAGAAACTCTTGAGCAGTTGGGTATCTAGCCGCTCAGCCGTCATTATGGGTCCTGTTGCTGCCTGTCGCATAAACGCGCCAGAATGCGGCCGGGCACCGCCTGGGCAGCGGCACGGACACAATCGGGCGCGAGCTTCCTAAGTTGTTATTCTACCTTCAATTTACGAGCCGCTGATAGCACGTTGGGCGCGCAGCGTGAAACGGCGCACAGTTTACCGCCTGCGCGCCGTTCCCGATACCGCTGCCAGCGTCGTTAGCCGGCGTCGCGCAGCATCGCGGGCAGATCCGCCCAGCCGGGGTGGGGAGCGAAGCGGTCGCCGTGTTTTTCGGCCAGCTCCTGCAGGCGCTGACGCACTTCGTCGATTCCTCGATCCCGCGCATAGCGCAGCGGCCCGCCGCGGAACGGGGCAAAGCCGGTGCCGAAGATCACGCCCGCGTCCAGCAGATCCGGATCCTCGACCACGGCTTCGCTGAGGCAGGCCACGGCTTCGTTGACCATTGGCAGCATGAGCCGGTCCTGCAGATCATCCGGCAGGTCGGCGCCGGTCGTGTCTACAGCCGGCTTGCGTGCCTTGCCGTCCTCCCAGGTGTAGAAACCCTGGCCACTCTTGCGGCCCAGGTGGCCGGCATCCACCATGTCCGCGAGTTGCTCCGGCACCGGTCGGTCGAACGCCTTGCCAAGCACGCGGGACACATTGAGGGCAACGTCGATGCCCACGCTGTCGACCAGTTCCACCGGACCCATCGGCATGCCGAAGTCCTCTGCCGCCTGGTCAATTGCGGGCGAGCGGGACACCGTCCTCAGCAAGATGCATCGCTTCCCCCATGTATGGAGTAAGAACACGGTTTACGACGAATCCGGGTGCGCTGCGGCACGCGAGGGGAGACTTGCCGATCGCCTTGACGAAACCGAATGCCGTGTCCATGACGAGACTCGACGGTATCGTCGGTACGTACGATTTCGACGAGTGGCAGGCTGGCAACGGGATTGAAGAAATGCAGCCCGATCAGGCGTGCCGGGTCGTCGAGATCCACACGCAGGTCTTCGAGCCGGATGCTGGAGGTATTGGTCGCAAGCAACGCATCCTGCTTCATCGCCGGTTCCAGGCGGGCATAGAGCTCTTTCTTGGCGTCAAGGTCCTCGAAGATCGCCTCGATGACGAGGTCGGCCCCGGCGACGCCGCGACCCTCCACGTCCATCCGCAGGCGGTCTTTCGCGGCGTCACGCTCCGAATCGTCGCGGATCTTCTTGGCAAACAGCTTGTGGGCACGCTCGATGGCCGGATGCACGTATTTCTCCTCGCGATCCTCCAGCGTGACGTGCAGGCCACGCAACGCGCACCATGCGGCAATATCGCCGCCCATGACCCCGGCGCCGACGACGTGCAGCTTGTCGATCCTGCGGCCCGATTTGCCGCCCTGGCCCTTCAGGCGATTCTGCAGGAAGAAGACGCGCACCAGGTTGCGCGATGTGGGTGTGCACATGAGCGCTGCAATCGAGCGCGCCTCGGCCTCGTATGCGGCCGCACCACTCGCGCCGTGTTGTTGCCACAGGTCGATCAATGCCCACGGCGCCGGGTAGTGCTCGCGGCGTGCCTTGCCGGCTACCTGCTTGCGTAATGCGTTCGCCAGGAAGAGGGCGCACCGGGCCGAAATTGAGCAGCCGGTCGAGCAGCGGCGCACGCGCCGGTTGCGGCCTGCCAGACACGAGATCCCGGGCCGCGCGCTGCCAGTCGCCGTCTTCCACCACGCGGTCGACCAGGCCCTGGTGCCGGGCCTTGTCGACGGTTATCGAGTCGCCGGTCAGCATCAGGCGCATGGCGGCCCGCACGCCCGCCAGGCGAACCGCACGCACCGTGCCGCCGAAGCCCGGATGAATGCCGAGCTTGACTTCCGGCAGGCCGAGGATCGGCCGATCGCTTTGCAGCGCCAGCCGGTAGTCGCAGGCCATCGCGAGCTCCAGGCCGCCACCCAGCGCAAAACCGTTGACTACGGCAACGGTCGGGCAGGGCAGTGACGCAAGCCGGTCGAGTACCTGCTGGCCCTGCCTTATGAGCTCATAAGCCTGCTCCGGATTCTCGATCCTGGTGAACTCGTTGATGTCCGCGCCCATGATGAAGCCGCTCGGCTTCCCGGAGTGGATGACAACGCCGCGCGGCGGCGACGCAGTGAGAGGTTCCAGCTGGGCGGCCAGTTCACGAAGAACGTCGCTCGATAGCACGTTGGCGCTGCCGTCGGCCTTGTCTATGCACAGCCAGACGATGTCATCAGTTGTCCCGGTTGCTGCGCCAGTGTGTCGGTGTAGTGTCGGCTGACTTGTTCATAGCGGTCCGTTAGCGGTTCGTTGGTGCCAGGGGCTGATGCCCGGACATTAACAGTGTATCAGCCGATTTCGAAATCGCAGATCAGCGGCAGGTGGTCGGAAAAGCGGACCTGCGGTATTTCGAAATGCGTAACGTTGATACCGTCCTGGTACAGGATAAAGTCCAGTTCCTTGCGCGGGGCGCGGCTGGGATAGGAGGGCAGCCCGCCGGTGTTGGCGCTCTTCAGGCCGGCTGCCTTCATGAACAGGTAGATTTCGTTCTGCCCCCAGAACGTATTGAAGTCCCCCGCGACGATTACGGGCTTGCTCGTGGCATCGATCAGGTCGTACAGGCGCCGCAATTGCAGGTGCCGATGCCGGTATTTGAGCGACAGGTGCACCAGGAAAACCGCCACATCCTCGAGCTCCAGTTCGATGATCAGGCGCTTGATGCCGGTATCGAAATAGTGAAACGACTCGCCGTGTATGCCCGGTGCAGCCAGCAGTGCGTTGCCCTGTTTACGGATGATCGGCAGCATCTGGTTGATGGACGTCTCTCCGTACTTGATCTCGAAGGACGTATTCATGCCGAGCGAGGCGGCGATCGTCTCCGCCTGGTTCACCTTGCGGCTGCGTATCGAACCGGTATCGACCTCGATCAGGCCGACAATGTCGGGCGTGACGCTCTTGATAAAGTCGCTGATCTCCGGGAGCACAGACTGGTTGCCGAGCAGGTAGCCAGCGCCGGGCAGGGGCATATGCATGCTGGCACCACCGCCAACCGCGTAGCGAATGTTGTAGAGGAGCAGGCGCATCAGCTGCGGGCTACGGTCGGGTGAGGGCTTGGCAACGGTCGGCATAAGGCCACGGAATCGGGCTACGATACCGGAAAGCCGAGCGGCAAGGAAACCGCTCCATGCCCGCATTGCGTGATCCGGGTCTGGCATTGCCGAGAACGGATTCGCTACACTCGGGTGTTCAGCAATGCAGGGGGGGCCAATCGTGTCCGAGAGCAATCCAATCCGGGTTTTTGTTTCGCACCTGTTCGCGGAGGATCCGGATTATCTGCGCGTCTTCGAGTTTCTCGAAAGCGTCGATCGCTTTTTCTATTTCAATACCAGCAAGCCGGAGAACATGCCGGCGAGCGGTGGCCTGGAATCGATGAAAGACGAGTTGATCGAGCAGATCAAGGCGGCAGAAGCGGTGGTGGTACTGGCATCCCACTACGATTCGAACGAAGAACTCGTGCGCTACCAGCTCGACGTCGCCGAGGCCAACGAGAAACCGGTCATCGTCGTCAGGCCGTTTGGCGGCGTGTCGGACACGAACCCGAAGCTGGTCGAAAGGGCGCATGAACACCTGGACTGGAACGAGCGGGAGATCGTCGATGCTATCCGCCGCCAGGCGCGCCTTGAGGACACGACGCGCTGGGACGTCATCGATTTCCCCTGATGCAATGAGTCCGGACTCCGCCGCTGCGCCGCTGATCATCGCCCACCGCGGTGCCAGCGGCTATCTGCCGGAGCATACGCTGGAAGCCAAGGCCCTGGCGTACGGACTCGGCGCTGATTATCTCGAACAGGATGTCGTCGTTACGCGGGACGACCGCCTGGTGGTTTTGCACGACATTCACCTGGACCGCGTCACGAATGTCGCCTCGGTCTATCCCTCGCGCGCGCGTGACGACGGCCGTTACTATGCCAGGGACTTCGATCTTGCCGAATTGCAGACGCTGCTGGTCTGGGAGCGGTTTTCGGACACGGCTGGCGAGATCCCGGTTTTTCCGGAGCGCTTTCCGGCCCGCGCGGGCACGTTCCGGGTTGCCTCGCTGGATGATGAATTAACGATGATCCGGGGACTCAACCGGGCAACCGGCCGCACCGTAGGGATCTATCCCGAGATCAAGAGTCCGGCCTGGCACCACGATGCCGGCGTCGACAGTGCGGCCCTGTTGCTCGATTTGCTCGCCCGGCACGGTTACCGGGAAGCGTCCGACCCGGCGTTCGTGCAGTGCTTCGACGCCGGGGAATTGCGGCGCATCCGCGTGGATCTCGGCTGCCGGCTGCCGCTTGTCCAGCTTGCCGGCGACGATGCGTGGCAGGAATCCGCCACCGACTATGCTGCCCTGCTGACCCCGAGGGCCTTGCTGCTACCGCCGAGTATGCAGACGGTATCGGGCCATGGCTCCGACAACTTTATGCGCCGGCCGAAATAGACGGGCATCCCGTGTCGACCGGCGTCGTGTCTGCGGCGCATGCGGCCGGGCTGGTCGTGCACCCGTACACGTTTCGCGCGGACGCACCGGAACCGGCATTTGGCGATTTCGCGACGCTGGTGCAATGGTTCGTGGAGGAACTGGCGATCGACGGCCTGTTTACCGACTTCCCGGATCGCGCGCGCCGGGCCCTGGCCGGCACCTGATGCCGCGCGCCCGCAGAGCATCAATTTCAGTGAAAAACGCCCTGTAAACTACTGAATAAAAAGGAAACGTCTGTAGAGTTCCTGCGGAGCGTTTCCCGTTACGGTCGGGACGGGTGATGCGCGCGTATTGAGAACTCGGTCCTTACGGCGCGCGAAACTGCGTGATCGCTCGTCGTGGTCATAATTTCCCGAGTTCGCCGTGCTCGAATCGCTGGCATTCGACAATAACCCGCAGAACCTGCTGTATCTCGCCGGTGGCGCGTTTGCGGCGGGCTGGCTGGTTGCCAAGGTGAGTGCGTACCTCGGCCGGCGCTTCACGCCATCTGAACGGGACCCGCGGGACGATCGAATTCGCTCGCTGAACGCCGAGTTGCGCATCGAACGCAACGACAAGGGCAAGCTGAGTGACGAGCTTGACGGCTGCAAAAAGGAACTGGAGGCGGCGAAGGCGGAGCTCGGCCGACAGGCCGCCAGGACCGACGAGCTCAACGAGCAAATAGGCAAATTGCGCGCCGATCTCCGCGAATCGGTCAAGAAGACAGACGAATTGCGCAATGAGCTGTCCGACCGTGCTGAGGAAAACCTGCGCTCGACCGTCAAGTTGCGTGAAGTCGAGACGGAACTATCCGTGGCGCGGGCATCAACGGACCTCATGTCCACCGGTGTTCTCGATTACGATGTCGATGGCGACGACGAGGAAGCGGCGGTTTTCAAGGCCGGTAGCTGACAGCGCTTGCTCGCACGCCGCGTCCGCGGCGCCGATTGCCGGTGCCCGGTGGAGTCTTCCCGGAAAATTGCCCCCAATACGCCCATGCCATACCGCCGTCCGGCCCGCCTTGCCGCCGCACTGTTCACGCTGACTGCACTGTTCGCTGCCCCGGGCTGCGAACCGCCGCGCGAGGCTGTCGAGATCCGGTTCGATGTCCGCTACGACGGCCGGTCCTTGCGCTGCGGCACGCCGGTACAAAACGGCGACGCTGCCATCGAACTTGCCGACCTGCGATTCTTCGTGGCGGCGCCGGAATTCGTTGCGGCAGACGGCACGACGGTCCCTCTGCTGCTGGACGACGGCTCCGTGTGGCAATCGCCCGACGTTGCCCTCATCGATCTCGAGGACGCGAGCGGTGCCTGCATCAATGGCACCCCGTTCGACCAACGACCGGATCTCGGGGACATTGCCGACCGGTGACTACCGGACGTTGCGACTGACGCTGGGCGTACCGGCGGACCTCAATCACGGTGACCCGCTGCATGCACCTGCGCCTTTGACGCAAACGCCCATGCACTGGCACTGGCGTTCCGGCTACAAGTTTCTCCGCGCCGGGGTGACCCGCGGCGCCGACGGCTACTGGCTGCATCTCGGCAGCACGCGCTGCCGGGCACGATCGGCAATCTCGAGGGTTGCGCGGCCGCAAATCGCGCGAGCATCGATCTCCGGCATGCGAACCGGGGCGCCACGTCGTCGTCCTTGACCTCGGCAGGCTGTTTGCGGGAATCGATTTCGATGACGGCGTGCCGTCCAGCTGCTCCATGGCACCGGACGAGGACACCTGCGTGACGGTTCTCGATGCGCTGCAAATCGATGCGGCCACCGGCGAATCGCGCGCTGCAACGGACGTCTTTCAACTCGCGGCGACGCCGTGACACGCTGGTTGCCCATCGCCACTTGCGTATTGCTGCTGGCCGCCGCTGGCTGGTGGTGGTGGCCTTCGGCCGGCTACGACTGGCGTTTGCCGGACGGTTACCCGCCACCGGCCGTGCCGGACGACAACCCGATGTCGGCGGCAAAGGTCGAACTGGGTCGATGGCTGTTCTACGACCCGCGTCTGTCGATCAACGGCACGGTGGCCTGTGCCACTTGCCACCGCCAGGCGCTCGCCTTCACGGACGGCCGCGGTCGCGCCGTCGGCGCAACGGGCGAGCTGCATCCGCGGAGTGCCATGAGTCTCGTGAACGTCGCCTATGCGAGCCGCCTGACCTGGGCGAATCACCTCCTTGACCGGCTGGAGATCCAGGCCCTGACGCCGCTCTTCGGCGAGGAGCCCGTCGAAATGGGCATGGCGGGTCGGGAAGCGGACATCACGGGCCTGTTGCGTACCGATCCCCGCTACCGCGAAATGCTGCCTCGAGCGTTTCCCGGGGATGCGGATCCGTATTCGATCCTCAACCTGGTCCGCTCGATCGCGAGTTTTACGCGCAGTATCGTGTCGTTCGACAGCCCCTACGACCGCTATTTGCGCGGCGATCAGGAGGCACTTGGCGATGACGCGGTGCGCGGGCTGGAATTGTTCTTTTCGGAGCGACTCGAATGCTTTCATTGCCACGGCGGCTTCAACTTTACCGACAGCAGCACGCATGCGAATGCGACGGTCGAATCCGTCGGGTTTCACAATACCGGGTTGTACAACGTGGGGGGGAAGGGAGACTACCCGCCACCCAACACGGGACTCTACGACCTGACAGGCCAGCGCAGGGACATGGGCCGTTTCCGCGCGCCGACGCTGCGTAATATCGCGATCACCGCGCCGTACATGCACGACGGCAGCATTGAATCGCTGCGTGGAGTCGTCGATCACTACGCGCGCGGCGGCAGGCGCATCACGACCGGGCCGGCCGCCGGCGATGGACAACGGAACCCGTACCGGTCGGAATTCGTGCGGGAGTTCGAGCTGACAGAGCGCGAACGGGGGGATTTGCTGGCATTTCTCGCAGCGCTGACGGATGCATCGGTCCTCACCGATCCGCGTTTCTCTGATCCTTTCGCACAGGCCGATGAGTAGCGGGTCCCGCTGTTCCTGAACGCGTCAGCGACTGGCGACCGAAAATCCGGCGTCGAAGCCGGTCAGTCGCCATGACCAGAAATTCAGCAGGATGTGCACCTGCATCGCCAGCGCGACGATCCATTCGATGATGTTCTCGCTCGCGTCCGCGTCGTCAAGTATCGCCTTGAGAACGAGATTCAGGATACCGAGCACGAACGGCACGGCGGCAAGCAGCCACTGCGCGCGGGCTATTTGCAGCAGCGTGGCGTTATCGAGGCGCATGGCGAGCGAGCGCACACGTACCGCGAGCGTCAGCTGCGACAGGATCAGGAACAGGAAGTACAGGTAGATCCCGAATCGGCGCATGAACTCGTAGAACGGTTCCTCGGTACCGAGGAAAGTCACGTAGAGGACGAGCGCAAGCGCGCTGGCCGCGCCCATTGCACCGATGCCGGCACCGGGACGGGCGTGGCTGCCCGTGCTGCGCTCCAGCGCGCGCAGCCAGGCGACCGTGAACAGCCAGAAGGCCAGTAATAATACGGACTGCGGCAGCATCACGGCCTTGAACAGGTAGCTGGCCGGCGGGTATCTGCCGGTGCCGCTGATGGACGTGCAACCGGCAAGATAGGGAACACACGCCGGCAGCCGGTCGTACACGATCGCGATCACGTAGGACAGGTGAATTGCGACAATGGGCAATAGCCCCGTAACCAGCGGCAACGTTCGTATCAGCATCGTCCCTCGCGTCCCTCGCGATCCTGCCGGCGTCCCGCAACGGAAGCGGGGGCCGTTGGGGCCCCCGCCGGATTGCCGGTCCCGCCGGCGCGATTGTAGCGTCTCGCTCCGTCTCAGGCAGCGACCTGGATGCGTCGCGGCTGCGCCTTGGCCTGCTTCGGAATCGTGATTTCCAGGACACCGTGGTTGTTGGCAGCCTTCACGTTGTCCGCGTCGACCGTGTCCGGCAGGATGAAGCGGCGGTCGAAGCGGCCGTAGGCTCGCTCGGTGCGGCGTCGCGACGGCCCCTCGTCATCCGTGCGCTTCAGGTACTGGCGTTCGCCGGAGATCGTCAAGACGCCGTTGTCCAACGTGATTTCGACGTCTTTCGGGTCGACACCGGGCACGTCAACGTACAGCTCGAAGCTGTTGTTGAACTCGGTGATATCAACGGCCGGCACCCAGTCCGCCGTCGCACTGCTGCTCTCGTTGTTTGACCAGCTGCTGAACAGGCGGTTGATATCATCCTGCAGCTGATCCATGCCCCGCCAGGGCTCATATTTGACCAATGACATGGATAACTACCTCCTCGGTTAAGGTTTGACGATTGTCCGTCAGCTGCGGCACGGTGCCGCTGTCGACCTCCTGAATAGGGGCGTCCGGCACAATTTCAAGGCCTGCCGCCGGCCGGTCGGCGGTCGCCGTACAGCCGGGCGGCATGTTACTGTTGACGTCGTGAAGATACGCTGCCAAACGGCCCGACCGATGCTGGCAGGCCCGCTCCGGGCCGCCACCGGCGCCCGATAACCCGGCCACATCGTCCCGAGTATGGCTTCGGCAACCGACCACGACGCCGTCCTGCGTGATACCGCACTGGAGTTCGAACACTGGCTCGAACGCCTGGAAACGTCGCGGCCGTTCGCCAAGGGCCTGCAGCAGACGCGGATATTCAGCCTGGCGCGCAAGCTCCTGCAATCCGACGCCGGCATCGACGTGCTGTATCGTCACGCCCATCGTTTCGATGCGGGGGGATTGTTCCTGGGCAGTGACTGGGACCAGCCGGAACTGCTGCAGGCGTCGCTGGTCCGTGGCACGCTGACAGGCGAGGGCGACCTGCCGGTCCTCGAATGCCTGAGCGCCCTGCGGTTCCTCGCTATCGCACGCGGCGATGTATCGCACCCGGCCATGTCCGCCGATGCAGCACGCGTCTACCTCGAAGACGTCATCGCCCGAAATCTCGACCTGCTGTTCCCCGAGGCGACGGAAGTCACGCGCCAGGCTACGCCAATGGACAACAGAATCCGGCGGCTGCTCCAATTCCTCGTGGATCACCTGGGCGCTGCCGGCATTGTCGAGGCGCTGGCGGTCGAATGCGAACGGGTGTTGTTGCAGCGCCCGATCATGATCCAGCGGGTCGAGGACATGCTGCGCACGGTCTCGCGAATCATGCAGGACGTGTCCCGGACACCCCGGCTATGAACACGCGGACTACCTGCTGGCATCGCTGTCCGCACCCACCCGGCTGGCGCGGGTGCATCCGGAGGATGGCGACTACCTGGATGCCCTGGCCGCGCTCAGCGGGGACGACTTGCTGGCCGAGGCGGAGGCGCTGGGGGAGCGGATGGACCACACCGGGCTGGTCAGTCGCAGCCACGTGCTGCTGCTGCGCCATCTCGCCGAACATGCCCCTGACCTCCTGCCGGCCGCACTGGGCCTCGATCGCGTAGGTGAAACCAGCCTTGCCGAATACCGCTTCCTGGTGCAATCGCTGATTGCACATGCGGTAACTCCCGCAACCGCGCGTTGCGTTTATGCGCTGTCGCGCCTCCTGAACCGCGGCATCCTGTTTTTCCAGCCGGTAGCGCCCGGTTTGCGGCGGTTGATGGTATGCCCGATCGCGGGCCCTGTGGCTGAACTGCTGCAAAACGCCACCGAGCTGGCAGATCCACCACCGGCGGAGGTACTGCTGCTGGCGGGCACGCTTTGCGTATTAGGGCAGCCACGGGGCATGGACCAGGGCCACAACCCACCTGCCAGGCCGCACGCGCCGATCAGCCTGTGGTCCCAGAATGACGTCGGCTACCTGCTCGAACTGATCACTGTCGCGGCCCGGGACAACGACATCGTCATGCACTTCGAAGGTGATGAAATTCGTTCCAGCAATCTGGTGTTCGGGCTTGCGCAGGAGCTTCACACCGAACTCGATACCGTATCACTGGTGCTGACGCCGCACCTGGACAAGATCTACATGGAGATGAGCCGTCGCACGATCGGACGGGGCGAAGACGGCCATCGTTGGGTCAATCCGGAGTTTCACGGCTGGTGGGTCTATCGCGAATTCGCCGCCGTAGTGGACCAGTCAACCAACAGCATTCGCCGGTTTGACGAATTTGCACGCCTGTTCCATGTCGCGTACCACCCCGAATACAACGGTGGCCGGGATCTTGTCTATGCACAGCCCTGCGGCGTCGTTTCGACCGGTCCCGCAGCCGACTTTGTCGGCTGGCATGCTGTTTCTATCGAGCGCGTAGCACGCGACGAAGACGGCGCCTGGCGCGTCTATTTCTTCAACCCGAATCGCGACAAGGAGCAGGACTGGGGACAGGGGATCGTCGCGTCGACCAGTGACCACGGGGAATGGGAGGGCGAATCGTCACTGCCGTTCGAGCAGTTCCTGTCACGCCTGTACGTGTTCCATTACAAGCTGGT
The DNA here is from genome assembly GCA_034522415.1 of Woeseiaceae bacterium. GTDB lineage: Bacteria > Pseudomonadota > Gammaproteobacteria > Steroidobacterales > Woeseiaceae > Woeseia. The sequence goes on along the minus strand of JAXHLH010000003.1, from coordinate 311,846 downwards.
CGAGATCGGCGATCCGGATGCCGTGCCCGCGGAGGCCATCGCGCGAATTCGCACGGCCGTTGCGGAGAGCTGGGCCGAGGACCGTGCCTGGCTCGACGACTAGCAGCTGGCCAGGCCGGTCCCTCGTCCAATCCTCGCTAGACGTAGAAGTCGAGGTCTTCCTGCTCTTTGAGCAGGTCGCGAAGCTTGTGCGGATCATCACCGAAAAAGAATATCAGTCCCCAGTGCGTACCGAACGCGGTGCGCTTGGTCACCGTATCCTCGACCGGAGCCGTCAGCTCGTGGTCGTCGAAGTACGGGTGCTCCTGCGTCTCCTTCGGAATCTCGAGCTTGCTGACGACGCGGCGCCGGGGATAGACGCCGAAGCAGCCGGCATAGCCCTTGGCATCTTCCACGGGCTTCGGAAAAAACGCCTGGATTTCTTCCTCGGTCGTCTTCGGATCGAATACCAGCATCGAAGCCTGGTATGCGTTGAAGCCATAGGCTCGTTCGATCAGCTCGAATGCCTTGAATCCCGGCGGCCGATAGGCCACCTCGCCGAAATACATGGTGCCGTCGCTGGTAACGAAATACTCCGGGTGAATCTGGCCGAACCGAATATCGAATGCCTTGATGAGCTTTTCGATCTCTTTGGTAATCGCCTCGCGCCAGCTTTCCAGTTCCGGCGTCGCCGGCACGAAGACGGAATAACCCAGCGTGACGTACTCCGAGATGTTGAGAAAGCGAATCTTGCCGTCATGAATCCAGGCCTCGACCGCGAACTCCCAGCCATCCAGGTGGCTTTCCATCAGTAGTGGAAACTCGGTGTCCGGTATCGCGTCGACTTCTTCCGGCGTACGGATGACGCGATGGCCGAGACATCCCGCTTTGTCGAAGGCTTTCAGGTGAATCGGGTCGTCGGGGTCGCCGTCGAGTTTCAGCAGCGTCTGGTTCACCCTGCGCAAAAACCGGACGACGTCGTCACGCTCGTGTGCCTCCTCGAAAATGCCGACTCGAATGCCGCCCAGCTGAGCGCGACGCTTCATCAGGGCCTTGTCGCGAAACAGCACGGACTGACCATGCAGCCGGGGGTTGCCCATCAGCACGGAATTTATCGCACCGGCCCATTCCACAGTTTCCTCGTACAGCGGGACCGCTGCGTCCACGCCTTCCTTTTTCAGTATTTCGGCGATTTCCAGCGAGCGGTCGTTGAGGCGTTCGAAGTTCCACGGGATATACGGAATGTCGTGTTCCTTGCAGTAGTCCTCCGCCCAATCCGGGGCAACGACGACATAGCGGCGATCGAAGCGGTCTGCCGCCTCCACGGCGCCCAGGCTCCAACCCAGCAATGCGATATAGCCCTTGTCGGGATTTTTCTTCGTCATTGGTGCTCCTGTGACTGTCTGGAAATTGATCATAAACCCTAACACAGGAAAAAAAACACTGATGAATGGCGCGCATTTCGACACGCGTCCCGACGCGACAGGAAAGTCTCTTGATATCAAGCAAGTCACACGCTCCTTTGATCGTATGCCGTACTTGAATTGACAAACGGTTGCGGTTGACATATGGTTGCAAACGATCAGGAATCGACCGGAGAGCCGGGCGCAATGACGGATATTGCCGAACTGAATCCCCGCGAAGCGGCTGCCCGAGTGACGGCCGCACATCGTAATGAGCCCGGCTGGCTCGACGAGTTCGCCGAGTACCTCGACCGCCAGCGGGCGGCGCAGTCGCTGGCGCGCATACTCGGCGTGTGGGGTCTGAACCAGTCGCAGGCAGCACGGGCATTCGACGTCAGCCGGCAGGCACTCAGCAAGTGGCTGGCGCAGGGAATCCCGGCAGAGCGCACGGAGTCGATCGCGGACCTGGCGGCCGCCACGGACCTGCTGGTCCGCTATCTCAAGCGGGACCGCATTCCAGCCGTCGTACGCCGCCGCGGCGGCCGGCTTGGCGAAAGATCATTGCTGGATCGTTTGCATGAGGGCGACACACGGCTCCTGTTGCAGCATTGCCGCGACATGTTCCGTTTCGCGGAAGCGCAGCATTGACCAGGCCGTTCGTCATGGAACACCTCGTCGAGCAATGGACGTGGTGGCGCATCGCCGACGCGGCCTGGCGCGACCCGCTCGATCCGGCTTTTGCGGGTGAACGAGGCGGGCGCTGGAATCCGCCGGGCAGCTATTCCACGCTGTATCTTAACGAGGACACGGTTACCGCGCGTCTCAACTTGCGCGCATTTATTGCGGGCTGGCCGTACGAACCGGAAGACCTGCGCAGCGACAACAGTGCCGGTTCTCGTCGGTGCAACATTGCCGCGTAGCCAGGTCGTTTGCGACGCTCACACGCCGGCCGGCGTGCGGGCCACCGGGTTGCCACAATCGTATCCGCTGACGGCACGAGGCAAGCCGGTGCCACGCGACCGCTGCCAGCCCATTGGTGCACGCGCGTGGGCTGCCGGGCTGCGTGGCGTGCGCTGCCGCTCCGCGCGTACGGCCGAGGGTGCGGGACGCGAGCTGGCCTGGTTTCCGGCAACCTCGCGCAGCAAGGCCATGCGGATTGCAACACGCCGGTTCGAGGACTGGTACTGGGCATAGGGGTCTGCGCGGTAGAAGCCGAATCGGGCAGAATGTTCCTGCCACACTCTCAACCCCGTAACGAGGCGGTTTGATGCTCGCGGAAATGATCGTATTCCTGGTCGGCGCCGTCATCGCGGTCCCGTTGTTCCAGCGCCTGGGTCTCGGCGCCGTCCTGGGCTATCTCGCCGCCGGCGTGATGATAGGCCCGGCCGGTTTTGCGCTGGTCGATGACGTCGACCGTGTTCTGCACTTCGCCGAGATCGGTGTCGTCCTGCTGCTGTTTATCATCGGCCTGGAGTTGCGTCCGGCGCGTCTCTGGACCATGCGCCGCAGTATATTCGGGTTTGGTGGCGCGCAAATATTGCTGACCGGAACGCTGCTCGGACTGGCCGCATGGCTCGCCGGCATGCCGGTGAAAACCGCGATCGTCATCGGACTGGTCCTGGCCCTGTCGTCGACCGCATTCGCACTTCAGTTGATGGCAGAACGCAATGAGCTGACGACGCGTTACGGACGAACAGCGTTTGCGACGTTGTTGTTCCAGGATCTCGCTGTCGTGCCGTTGCTCGCGATCGTACCGTTGCTGGGACAGGATGACGGTACCTCGGTCGGGCTGACCGGTGCCCTGCAGGCAACGCTGGTACTGGCGGCCGTCGTTATCGGCGGCCATTATGTATTGCGTTTCCTGCTCCGTATCGTGGCGTTGAGCCGGGTGCGCGAAGCGGTCACGGCGGCGGGCCTTCTCGTCGTACTGGGGACCGCGTTCATCGTCGAGCACGCCGGCTTGTCCATGGCGCTCGGTGCGTTCCTTGCGGGTGTACTGCTCGCGGATTCGGAATTCCGCCACCAGCTCGAGGCCGATATCGAACCGTTCAAGGGATTGCTCCTCGGGCTGTTCTTCATTGCCGTAGGCATGTCGCTCAACCTCGACCTGGTCAGCAGTAATCCGGTACCGGTCGCAGGCGCCCTGGTAACGCTGGTAACGCTCAAGTTCCTGGCGCTGTTCGCACTGGGACGCTGGCAAGGCCTGGATACGGTCGCTGCGCGGCGCCTTGCGCTGGTACTGTCGCAGGGTGGCGAATTCGCTTTCGTCGTCTTCGGCGTGGCGGTCGGCGCCCAGGTTCTGGGCGCGGAAGTCGCCGACTTTTTGATCGTCGTCGTGTCCCTGTCGATGATCTCGACGCCGCTACTGCTGCGTCTCGATCAGCACCTTGCGCCTGCTGCCGAAGCCGATGAGGAATTCGACGAGATCGAGGAGGAGGGCAATCCGGTCATCATTGCCGGTTTCGGCCGCTTCGGGCAGATGACGGCACGCGTACTGCGAGCGAGGGGCATCGGCTTCACCGCGCTGGATATCAGCCAGGCGCAGGTTGATTTCGTTCGCGGCTATGGCAACAGGATATACTACGGGGATGCAACTCGACTCGACATGCTGATCGCCGCGGAAGCCGGCAAGGCGAGAGTCTTAGTGCTGGCAATCGACGACGTCGATGCATCCCTGGCAACCGCCGCACTGGTCCGGCAGCACTTCCCGAACCTACGGATCATGGCGCGCGCCCGCAATCGCAAACATGCCTACCAGCTCATGGATCTCGGCGTCGAGATCATCCGCCGCGAAACCTTCCTGTCCGCACTCAGCCTGACTGTCGAGGTGTTGAAAGGCCTGGGAGCACGGCTGCCGAGGCAACGCGCGCCGTCGAACGATTTCGCGAGCACGATGAACGCCGCCTGCACGAACATCGCGAATCGCACACAGACGAGCAGAAGATGCGGGACCTGGCCAAGACTGCTGAAATGGAACTCGAGGAGATGTTCAGACGGGATCGGGAAGAGGGCTTCAGCCTGTGACGGCTGTCGGCAACGACCAACCGGTGCCCAGGCAATCCGTGTGCCGGCCCGTTAGCGACATGAGGTCAATAGGGGGTTCGCACACCTTGAAATTCGGCGCCAACCAACGATAAATACGGGAGTCAATATCCGAGTGGCACGACAGATGGAATTCAAGGACTACTACAAGATACTCGGCGTTGAGCGGTCGGCATCCGCCGACGACATCAAGCGCGCCTACCGCCGCCTCGCGCGAAAATACCATCCGGACGTCAGCAAGGAGTCCGATGCCGAGGCACGCTTCAAGGAAATGAAGGAAGCGTACGAAGTCCTGAAGGATCCCGAGAAGCGGGCGGCCTGCGATCAGTTCGGCGCGAACTGGAAATCCGGGCAGGATTTCCAGCCGCCGCCGGGATGGCAGCAGGAGCATCACTTCGACGAGCGCGACTTCGGTGGCGCACAGGGATTCAGTGACTTTTTCGAGTCGCTGTTCGGGGCCGCCGGCCCGGGCGCGGGCGAGTTTCGCCAGGGTTTCGAGGGCTTTCGCATGCGTGGCGAGGACGTGAACGCCCGTATCAATATTTCGGTTGCCGACGCGTTCAGGGGAGCGACGCGGCAGATCGACCTGGACGTTCCCGAGCCCGACTCGCAAGGCCGGATACGGAACCGCCGGCGATCGCTGAACGTGCGAATTCCCAAAGGCATTCAGCCGGGCCAGCGCATCCGGCTGGAAGAGCAGGGTGGCGCCGGGCATGGCGGCGGCAAGTCGGGGGACCTGCTGCTCGAGGTGGCGTTCGATCCGCACCCGGTCTTCGAGGCACGCGGTCGCGATATTCACGTCCAGTTGCCGGTAACGCCATGGGAAGCGGCGCTGGGCCGCACGGTCAAGACACCGACACTGGGCGGTCCGGTCGATCTCAGGATTCCGGCCGGTGCGAGCTCGGGCAAGGTCGGCTCGCCGTTCGAGGGTCGCGGCTTGCCGGGCGATCGCCCGGGGACCAGTTCGTCGAATTGAAAATCGTGCTGCCGGACAGTTCGGACCCGGAAAGCAGGGCGTTGTACGAAGAACTCGAACGCCAGGCGGTCTTTGACCCGCGCGCCGGAATCGGGAGTTTGATATGACCGAACAAGGCCCCAGGGTGTCCGCGGCGTGCGTACTCGACACCCAGACAACGTTTTCGATGAACGAGCTTTGCGAAGTGTGCGGCATCTGAGCGTACCGAGATAATGACTATGGTCGATCACGGGGTCATCGACCCGATCGAGCATCCGGACGACTGGCAATTCCACGGGCAAGCGCTGGTGCGGGCGCAGCGGGCGTTGCGGCTGGTGCGCGACCTGGACGTCAACTGGGCGGGAGCGGCGCTTGCCGTCGATCTGCTCGAGCGGCTCGAGTACCTCGAGGCCCGGCTGCCAGGCCGGGGGCAGCGCCGGTGCGGCGTCGGGTTCGAGTCTCAGCCGGACGCAAGAACCCGGACCGAGGCGTCCGCTGTTGAAGCCGTTGATCGCCTGGCGGATTTCCGACTCGCTGTTCATGACGAAGGGACCGTAACCCACGATCGGTCCGTCTATAGCCTCTCCCTCGAGCAGCAGCAACGTCGAGTCCGTATTTGCCTCGATCCCGATCGATTCGCCGTCCTTGCCAAAGACGACCAGCTGCGCATCACGGGCAATGCTGCGATCGTTCACCAGGACCGTGCCGTGCAGCACGGCGAGCGCCAGCGTCCGGCCCGCCTCGAACCGGAAGTGCGCAACGCCGTCGCGCTGCCGAGCGCGGCGTCCCGGACGTTCGACGAGGTCTAGGTGTGCGCCGGGCCGCGCTCGCCCCCGAACTCGCCGGCGATAACCCGCACACGGCCGGCCTCGTGCGGCAGCGCGACCGACGGAATGTCCCGATCGAGCAACGCCTGGTAGCCCGGCGCAGCGAGCTTGTCCCGGGCCGGCAGGTTGATCCACAACTGCACCATTTCCAGGGTGCCGCCGGCGCGTGTAAAGGATTCCGAGTGGAACTCGTCGTGCACGATGCCCGCTGCGGCCGTCATCCATTGCACGTCGCCGGGACCGATGCTGCCGCCACCGCCGCTCGAATCCGATGATCGACCTCGCCCTGGTACACGATTGTGACGGTCTCGAAGCCCCGGTGTGGGTGGGAACCGACGCCTCGGGGCCGCGTCGCCGGCGGGAATTCCGCGGGCCCGGCATAGTCCAGCAGCAGGAACGGACTGAGCAACTCGCCGTGCGCGTGGTAGGAAAACAGCGAGCGAACCGGGAAGCCAGTCGCCTACCCAGTGCGGTTGCGGCGCATCGTGTACGCCGGTGATCGTTTTCAAGTGCGTCTCCACGAGTGCGTCTCCATCAGTGGATCGTGCCGGACTGGCCTTGCCGGACAGTCCTGTCTTGGGGCTTCGGTGTGGCAGTTAAAGGATCGCTGCCCCGGGTGCGCGGCGTGAGCGCATCGCTCCGTACCCGGAACTGCGTCGCGAGGCCCGGGCGCGACTGCAGCAGGCGGATGGGGCGCCGCCGCAATGGGGCGTCTGGCCGAACCGGTGAAGGGTGCCGGCCGGGCTATGGGGTTTTCCCGGTTTGTTGCCGTAATTTAACATAATATACATTACACGCATAAATGGCACAGCAAACTCGCGGCCAGCCGCGGGCATCTGGTCTACCGCAAGCCGTCTGGCAAGGCAGCCAGCCGGCATTGTAGACCCTCTCCATGACAAAAATTCCGGAGCTGGTGGCAGATTGCCGCATGGTTACAATGGAGGTTCGTGCCGCCCTGATTCGGGAAAACCTGGTCGCATGCCACAATCGCTCGAGGTATTCCAGTCGCTGTGGGCAATGGAGCTACGCCATCCGTCGTTGCCGGAGCAGTTCCCGGAGAGAATTTCCGGATGATTCGTGACGCCGGTTACGCCGGCGTGTGCCTGGATCCCAGCGTGCCGGAAATCGACGATACACGTGCATTGAAACCCTTGTTCGAACGTTTCGAACTGAAGTGCATATTGAACGTATTTCCGGACACGGTGGATGAATCGCGGCCCCTCCTGGACCTGTCCCGTGAAATGGATGCCTGCCTCGTCAACATCATTGGCGGCGTCATGCCGGTCGCTGTCGAGGATGCGAGTGCCCGTGGCCGAACAGTGGATCGCCACGGGCAGCGAGTACGACTTCCGGTCCTGTTCGAGACCCACCGGGATTCCCTGCTGAACGACCTCTATTTCACGCTGCAACTCATGGAGCGGGTCCCGGCGATGCGCTTGTGTGCCGACCTGTCCCACTTCGTGGTCGACCGGGAAATGCGCTTGCCAGTGCGTGCTGCCGACGCCGCCTATATCGCAACAATCCTGGACCGTGCGGAGTGCTTCCAGGGCCGCATCGCGAATCGCGAACAGGTGCAGGTACAAATCGAATTCCCCCAGCATCGGCCCTGGGTCGACCAATTCCGTGCCTGGTGGCTCGACGGCATGCAACGCTGGCGCGAGCGGAGCGCTGCAGACGCCACGCTGGTCTTCCTGTGCGAACTCGGTCCCCCGCCCTACGCAATCACCGACCGTGACGGCCTCGAGCTGTCCGACCGCTGGCACGAAGCGGCTCAAATACGCCGCTGGGCGATGCAGGCCTGGGATGATGCCGATCCGGCAAAGATCAAGGAGTCGCGCAATGATTGACGCCGAACTCAGCGCCGCAGCCGCGAAACTATCTCGTCCGTGAAAAAGAGATCGGACCTGGCGTGCGCCTCGCGGTCCCCGAAATCGTTTTTCGTCAGCACGACGACGAGGTCGAACTCCGGCAGTACATAGACGCGATTCCCGACGGCGCGCTCCATGCGCTCCTCGTGATTGTAACGAATTCAATGTTGCCGCATCGATTCGATGCCTGCCGGACATGAGTGATATAGTTCGCTGGCCGGTGGCCACGTTGGCGTCCGACACCCGAGGAGACCGTTCCATTATGAGCGCACCCAAGCGACTGGGCCGTGGCCTCGACGCGCTGCTGAAAAACCAGCCGCGCCGCATTTCCCCGATGCCGTCGCGTCGCCGAGCGACGGCGCTCGATGCCGCCGGATCTCGCCCTGCCGCGCGCTCTGATCGCGGATACGTTGACCGGCGGCAAAATGTTTCCCGGACGATGCTGCGCTTCGCGAGGACTCGCGCGAACTGGATCACGCGAACAGGAATCTGCTGCTCAAGGCCACGCCGGTGCATTCGTCGCCTGCCCGGACGAGTACCTGCCGCCGAAACGCCGCAGATCATCCGCCGGCCGACGGCCCTGGCGCATCGCGCCCTGGTGCGGCACTGGACGACCGCAGCCTGGTGCTGCGACCTGGACGACCAGTCGGCGCTGGCCGTGGCCCTGATTGAAAACCTGCAGCGCGAAGACCTGAATCCGATTGAACAGGCACGCTCGTTGCTTCGCCTGGCCGAGGAAATCCGCGATCGAGCTCGCCCAGCCAGGCTGCCGATGCGGTGGGCCGCTCGCGTGCATGCCGTCGGCGATCCGCTGCCGACTCCTTGCAGGTCTCGATGACGGCGTGAAGACAATGCTCGCCAGCTCCCGTCTCGACATGGGCCATGCGCGAGCGTTGCTGCCACTCGACCCCCGCCAGCAGATAGCCATTGCGCGACAGGCGAACAAGGCCGGCTGGTCGGTTCGACAGGTGGAAAAGGCCGTCCGCGGGCAACTCGACCCGGAAAAGCAGGGCCGCGGCCGGAAAGCGCAATCGGTCGACATGCAGACGCGATGGCTGCAGCAGCAGCTCGGCAAGGAACTCGGCCACAAGGTCGCGCTGCGGCCAGCCAGGAACGGCCACTACCGCCTTGATATCGGCTTCAGCGACCTGGAGCAGCTGCAGGCATTGCTCGGCAATATCCAGACGCTGGTACGGCAGGTAAGCGCGACGGCCGGCCCCCGGGCACGAGAACAACAAGGCTGAACCTTTCACGGGAGCATGCGAGTTATGGACCTTGCTGAATTATTGAACGACGCGGAACAACGGGGATACAAGAGCAATTTTTCGGTGCGGGACAATCGTCTGCACTGCGAGGATACCGGCGCAACCTGCAAGGTCGACGAGGCACGAATCGTCGACACGCGTTCTGTCGACCAGGGTACCGACCCCGGTGACGACGCGACCATTTACCTGATCGAGATGCAGAACGGCAATCGCGGCTACATGCTTGTCTCCGATTCATTCCATGCGGACCCGGAGAATGCAAGCTTCATCGATGCCTTGTTGAAGAGCGGCTGAACACTTTCCTGATCATGCCACTGGCGCCGCATGCCGTAGTATGCCGGTGACATCCAGTCCACGCGGCAACGTGCCGAAGCTGGCACCCCATCCGCCGGCGGCGAGCCGTGTCTGGCGAAAGGCCTGCGCGACCGGTGCCGGAGCGTGCTCGAGCAACAGCGCACCCTGCACCGCCACCGTGAGTTCGTGGCTGACCAGCCGTGCGTCAGCCTCGTCCGGTTGCGTCAGGCGGCCGCGAAGCCGCGCGACGAGGTCGTCATAGGCATCGCTGGTACCGGCTGCGCGGTCGAGGCGCGCCAGCACGGCCTGCACGCTGTCCGGTTCACGCGACAGGCCCCGTAAGACGTCGAGGCACATGACGTTGCCGGAACCTTCCCAGATCGACAGGAGCGGCAACTCGCGGTAGATGCGCGCCAGGTCCTGTTCCTCCACGTAGCCGTTGCCGCCCAGGACTTCGAGCGCTTCGGCGGCAAATTGCGGTCCGCGTTTGCAGACATGAAACTTGGCCGCCGAAGTCAGCAGCCGGCCGAGCAGGCGATCGCCCTCCGGCGCATCGGGTTCGTAGCAGCTGGCCAGGTACATGGCAAGTCGGGTAGCGGCTTCGGATTCGACGGCCAGGTCGGCGAGTACGGCCCGCATCAGCGGTTGCTCGATCAGGGGGGCGCCGAAAGCCTCGCGGGCCGCTGCGTGATGCAACGCCACGGCCAACGCCCGTCGCTGCATGCCCGCCGTGGCAATGACGCAATCGAGGCGCGTGTAGGTTGCCATCTCGATAATGATGGAAACGCCTCGCCCCTCGTCTCCGAGCAACCAGCCGTCGGCATCGTGCAGCTCGATTTCCGAACTTGCGTTGGACCGATTGCCCAGCTTGTCCTTCAGTCGCAGCAACTGAATGGCATTCCGCGAGCCGTCATCGCGATACCGCGGCAAGAGAAAGCACGATATTCCGCTTTTCGCCTGTGCCAGGACCAGGAAGGCGTCGCACATCGGCGCCGAGAACCAGCTTGTGGCCGCGGAGCGTGTAGTGCTCGCCCGCGCCGCCACGCCCGTTGACCGGTGTCGCGCAGGTCACGTTGCGGCGCACGTCCGAACCGCCCTGCCGCTCCGTCATGCCCATGCCGAACAACACCCCGGTCTTCTCGCCCGCCGGCAGAGGCCGCGGATCGTAGAGCCGGCTCAGCAGCTTGGGCAGCCACAAAGCGTCGATCTGCGGCAGGTCAGCCGCCACGCGCCGCAATACCGGTATCGCCCCGAAACTCATGGCGATCGGGCACTGGGTACCCGCTTCCATCTGCGAGTGCAGGTAAAAAAGCGCCGCGCGGGCCACGTGGCTGCCGGGCCGCGCGCCGCTTGCCCACGGCATCGAAATGATGCCGCGTTCCACCGACATTGCCAGCAGCTCATGCCAGGCCGGGTGAAATTCCACCTCGTCGCGACGGCGACCGTGGCGGTCGTGAGTATGCAGAACAGGCGTGTAGCGATTGGCGAGGTCCGCCTTGTGCAGCGCGTGTGCGGATGTATAGCCTGCGTCAGTCAACAGGTCCCGGGCCCAGCCCGCGCCGTGCAGGTAGACGGTCTCGCAGAGCACGCGGTCGGACAGGTAGCTGTCATAGTCCTCGAGCGGCGTGGACTGGTTCGTAACGTCGTGAATCGGATCGCTGGAAGTGGCAGTCATGGCGGCACGCATAGGTAATTTTACCGAGTGGGTCCGGCAGCCGCCGGGAGTGTAACGTCCGCATTCGCGACGAACGGGCCCTGGACCAGATCCAAAAACGCGGCTCACTGGCCGCCGGCGAAGCCTACATGCGCGGCTGGTGGGACGTGCCCGCGCTGGATGACTGCATTTTTCGCATCACCCGCGCAGTATCGACGCCCGCCTGACCAGCCGCACCACGCTCCATGCCAGTTCCGAGTCGCGCGTCATCGCCCTGACAGGGTAGCCGCGCTGCAGCAGCTCGCGCGCCACGGCCCCGCCCTGAGTGCCGGTTGCACCGGTGACAAGGATCACCGGACCGTCGGCCAGGGTCGGCTCCGGTGGCGGGGTCTCGGCCTCCTGGCAGGCCGGGACGCCCAGTACGACCAGCGTTGCCAGCAGCCAGCTGCGGATTCGGGTGCAACGCATGGCGCTATCTCCGTTTTCGCAAAGGCACGATTATACGGCATTGCGCCCGTTTGCCGGAGACCGGACGCGCTTGAATTATTTGCCGGCAGCCCTATCTAATGGCCCGGTTGCATCAGTTTCCGGAGTCGGTTGATGTTCAAGCGTGTTGCGCTTTTCCTTGCCACCAATATCGCCATTATCCTGGTGCTCAGCATCGTATTGCGGCTGTTCGGTGTCGACCGGATGCTGGCGGAGTCCGGCACCGGCCTGAACTACGAGGCGTTGCTCATCCTGTCGCTGGTGTTCGGCTTCGGCGGCTCTTTCATCTCGCTTGCCATCTCCAAGTGGATGGCCAAGCGCGCGACCGGCGCCCGCGTGATCGAGAGCCCGGCGAATGCCAGTGAAGCCTGGCTGGTGAATACCGTGCAGCGCCTGGCGCAACAGGCCGGCATCGGAATGCCGGAAGTCGCCATCTACGACTCCCCGGACCCGAATGCCTTCGCAACGGGCGCGCGACGGGATAACGCACTCGTCGCGGTCAGTACGGGCTTGCTGCAAGGCATGCGCCAGGACGAGGTGGAAGCGGTGCTGGCGCACGAAGTGTCACACGTGGCAAACGGCGACATGGTGACCCTTGCGCTCGTCCAGGGCGTTGTCAACACGTTCGTCATTTTCCTGTCACGAATCATCGGCCACATCATCGACCGAGTCATCCTGAAGAACGAACGCGGCTACGGTATCGGCTATTTCGTTTCCGTCATTCTCGCCCAGATCGTGCTCGGCATCCTCGCCAGCATTATCGTCATGTGGGTTTCCCGCATGCGCGAATTTCGCGCGGACGCCGGTTCGGCGCGCCTCAATGGCAAACAGCCCATGATCAATGCCCTGCGTCGTCTCGGCCAGGGTCGCGAGAGCGAACTGCCGGAATCGCTGGAGGCGTTCGGCATCTCGGGTGGCAAGCGTCGCAGCCTGCTCGGTCGCCTGTTCCTCAGCCACCCGCCGATCGCGGAGCGCATCGCGGCACTGGAAAACGCGACGACCTGACGCGCGAAGCGGTTCATGAAAGCCGTACTAGTAACGCACCAGCGCGGAGCCCCAGGTGAAACCGGCGCCGAACGCCTCGAACAGCAGCAGTTCGCCACGCCGGATGCGCCCGTCGCGGACGGCCACGTCCAGGGCAAGCGGGATCGACGCGCTGGATGTATTGGCATGGCGGTCCACCGTCACGACCACGCGATCCATCGGCAGGCTCAGCTTCTTCGCCGCGGCGGAAATGATTCGCAAATTGGCCTGGTGCGGCACCAGCCAGGACACCTCGGACTTGTCGATGCCATGGTTCGCCAACGTCTCGCGGGCAATCGAATCCAGCGTGCCCACGGCGCGCTGGATGCCCTGCGTGCCCTTTCATCGTGATGAAGGCCGCTTGCTCGCGCACCTTGTCGTAGCCGGTCGCGATCCCACAGGGCACGTGCAACATCTCCTCGTACTGACCATCGGCGTGGCAATGGGTACAAATGACGCCCTGCTCCTCGCTCGCATTCAGCAGTACCGCGCCGGCGCCATCACCGAACAGGACGCAGGTCGTACGGTCGTTCCAGTTTATGATTCGTGAGTAGGTTTCAGCGCCGATCACCAATGCCGTCCGTGCACCGCCCGTGCGAATGAACCGGTCGGCGACATCCAGCGCATAAATGGATCCCGCACCGGCAGCGTGCACGTCGAACGCGGGTGAATTGCGTATGCCGAGCCGGCGCTGTACGCGGCAGGCGGTACTCGGAAAGACCTTGTCCGGTGTCGTCGTGGCGAGCACGATCAGGTCCACCGCCTCCGCCGCCGTTCCGGCTGCGTCCAGGGCATTGCGCGCGGCCGCAAGCGCCATGTCGGACGTGGTCTCATCGGCCCTGGCCACGTGCCGCTGGCGGATACCGGTACGCTCGCGTATCCATTCATCGGAAGTTTCGACGAACGCCTCGAACTCCACGTTCTTCATGACACGCTCTGGCAGGTAGGCACCGGTACCGGCTATGGCTGAATAGGGCATTGGGATATCCACAGGGCGGCGTCAGCGCCGCAAAAATTTCGCAAGCTCGCGCAGGGTCGGGTGATCGAACAGGTCGTTGATGTCGACCTTGCCGGGGTATTTTTCATCGACGGCGAGCATGATTTCAGTCAGTGTCAGCGAGCTTATGCCGACCTCGAACAGGTTGTCGTCGGGTCCGACCACCCTGTCGCGGGAGAATTCCGCGCAGATGGCCTCCAGCTCGCGCACGAGCGGGTCTTCGTCGGGATCGACGGCGGCAGCACTGACGCGTTCGCGCAGCTCGTTGGCAACCTCGTCGTACTCGCCGTCCATATACGCCCGGGCAAGCAGGTTTCGCTGGATCTTGCCACTGGTGGTCTTCGGAATGCGCGTGACCGGAATCACGTGATCGACCTCCAGTCCGATCCGCATGCCCACCGTGGTGCCGATTTCATCGGCCAGGCTCGCGAAAGACTCGAGGTCTTTGCGATACAGCACGAAGACGAGCAATTCTTCGGTGCGCGAGCCGGGCTTGCGTGCGCCGCAGACGACGACCTTGCCCAGGTCGAGCCCGTCAATGCCTGAGACGATTTCCTCGATGTCGTGAGGCACGTAATTCTGGCCGTTGACGATAATAATTTCCTTCTGGCGCCCCGTGATGACCAGTTCACCGTCCGCGATCGCGCCGCAGTCGCCGGTACGCAGCCAGCCGTCGGCGGTGAACAGTCCGGCGGCATCGGCATCGTCGCCGTACAGTCCCTTTGTTACGTTCGGGCCGCGCACCTGGATATGGCCGACCCGGCCGTCGGCCAGCGGCACATCGTCGTCATCGCTGATCCGCAGCTCGGCGCGGCCGCCGATCGCGCTGCCCAGCTTGACCACCTTGAGGCCGTTCGCCGAGTCGTTTGCCACGGGTACGAACGGCTCACCTGTCGCCAGTGCGTGCCGGTCGATCGTGAGGTAGCGGTAGTCCTCGCGAAGGCGCGGAAAGGTTACGGCCAGGGTGGCTTCCGCAAGTCCGTAGACAGGCAGCATCGCGGTGCGGCGCAAGCCGTACGCCTGCATCGCGGTCAGAAACTCTTCACACAGGCGAACCGAGATGGGTTCGGCGCCGTTCAGGATCAGGCGAGACGCTGGACAGGTCGATTTCGCCGAGCATCCTTGCGCTCGAAAACCTTGAGAAAATGTCGGTAGCCGAAGTTCGGCGAACACAGCACGGTCGAACCAAGCTCGCTGGCCTGTTGCAACCACAGCAACGGACGGCGGATAAAGACGGGCGTGTCCATGATGGCATGATCCATTCCGACGATCATGACCGTTACGTGGTAGCCGATGAGCCCCATGTCGTGGGTCAACGGCATCCAGCTCAGGGTGCGGTCGCGTTCCGTCAGTTCCAGTCCGGCGATGATGCCGTCACACGTGGAGCAGACGTTGCGGTGCGTCAGGCAGACACCCTTCGGGTCGCTGGTCGAGCCCGACGAATACTGGATGAATGCGAGGTCCGCAGGCGTGGCGGCGTGGACTTGCCCTGCACGCCCGCCGGAAGCCGCCGCCAGGGAGAAGGCACGCTCACCGAGCAGTCGCCCTGCCTCGCCATCGCCGATGCTGTCCGCAAACCGCCGCAGTCGCTCCAGCAACTCGTCCCGGCTGGCAATGGACGGCTTGCGAAGCTGGCGCAGTATGCCGGACGACTGCGGCGGTGTTCGGTCGAGCTGAACTCCACGGCAACCGGCACCGGCACGGTGCCGCCCAGGATTGCCGCCCAGGACGCCGACCAGGAATTCCGCGATTGTTGTCCGTGAATACAACCAGCTCGTCGCCGGGCGCGAGTCCGGCATCCTGCAATGTGCCGAGACAGGCAAACGCATCATTTATCAACGACTCGAACGTGACCTCGCGGTGATCACTTTCGCGGTCGTCAATGGAAGTGCCGCGAGCGCGAGGTTTACCTGTCCCGGCGTGCCAGCAACATGTCGGTCAGGGTCTCGAATCGGTTCATGTTCGGGGCGTTCGTATCTCGGGTTGCAGGTAAATATCCACCGCGGAACGCAGATTGATGCCCAGGTCCAGGTCCGGTTCCGCATCCGTAACCGGCAGCAGCCGGAACTGTTGCACCAGCATACCGAGATGAATCTTCATTTTCTTCCAGAAACGAGAAAGTACTCGCCCAGGCAGCGGCGCAGGCCCGAGGGAAAGGGAAAGAACGGCCGATCGTCGCCCTTCGGTACGGTCCGTCCGGCCCGAAACGCTCCGGCTGGAAGCGTTCCGGCTTGACTGCAGGAAGGCAGCACTCCGATGCATGATGAATGGCGCCAGGAAGATGTCCGCATCCGCCGGTATTTCAATGCCTTCGACAACGTCGTCCTGCAGGGCCCGTCTCGTATAGAGCCAGACAGGCGGGTACAGGCGCAGCGTTTCGTCGAGCACCTGCTGCGCGAAGATCAGCCCGGCGAGGCCCGGATCGTCGGCGGCTTTTTCGAGGCGCGGCCCGTACGCTGCTGCCTCGATGCACAACGCGTCCGCGGCTTCCGGGTGACGCGCAAGCAAGTGCCACGCCCAGTTCAGCGTGCCGGCGGAGGTTTCGTAGCCCGCGACGATCAGCGTAACCAGCTCGTCCAGCAACTCGCGGTCGGTGAACGGCGTACCCTGCCGGTCGGTCGCTTCAAGATAGATCGACAGGAATACGTTTACCGGTCGGGCGGTGGCGACCGGCGCCGGTCACGAATTATTGTCAGGAGCAGGTCTCGCAGTTGCCGCATTTTCATGACGACAGACAGGTCGCGCGTCGCGTCCCGGCTCAGGAATGCGAACGGATTGTCCCCGTCGGCCACGATGTAACGTTCGTACTCCCGCCCGAATATCGCACGCAGGATCAGCTCGAGCGCGAACTCGCTCATCTCCCGCGTGACGTTGAGGGTTTCGCCACGGCTCGCGGCAATGCGCCACGCGGCAGCCTTGCGTTCGGTGCACTCGGTCATCAGGTCCACCAGCCGGTGAACGTTCTGCCGGCTGAATGCCGGCTGGATCATCGTGCGTGACCGCCGCCACGCATCACCGTCGCTGACGATCAGCCCGTTGCCGAGGAGCATCTCGACGCGCTCGAATCCCGGCCCCTTGCGGTACTTCGCGTGATGCCGGACCAGCAAACGCCGCACGGCAGCCGGTTCGTTGATGAACAGTCCACGGCGCCCGCCTGGCGTGTCGAACGCGACCACGTTGCCATAGCGATCGCGCAATGCTTCGAGGCGCGCCAGCGACGCCGCGGCCACGTCGATCGCCGAGTCCTGCGTCCGGCCGCGGGCGGCTTGGCTGTGGCTCGTCGCTCGGCTCGTGGATCGTCGAGGAATCCTGGGCCCGGCTGGGCGCGTCGAGGCGCAATCTTACATTGACCGGCCGGCGAGGCATACTGCAAACTCGCGCGCCCGCCGCCGCATGCCGGGCCGCGGACAACCTGGTGACCATTCATCGACGATTCGTCCGGTTTCGGCCGTCACCTGCTCTGATTCCGGGGACCCCGCATGCCTGAGCCGCCAGGAACAAGCCATCGTTGACGAATCTCAGCGACGCGCACGCGGCGGCGTCGAGCCGCCGGCTGACGTGGGGCCGCAGGATGTACTACCGGGCCGGTATGCCGGTGCTCCGGGCCATTGCGGCCCTGCTGTGGTGGTCGTATCGCAAGGAGTATGTCATCGGCGCGGATACCGCGTCCCGGCTGATCGCAAGCCGGGACGCCTGTGCGCCCGTCTACTGGCATCAGCACAGCTTCTGCTGCCTGCAAATGATGCGCGAGTGGATCGCCGAGGGCTTCAGCGCGGGCTTCATCGTGTCGGCGTCGGTCGACGGGGACGTACCGGCGCGTATTGCCGAATCCTGGGGAGCGACCGTCGTGCGGGGCTCGGCGAAGCAAACCAGTGCGCTGGCCATGCGCGACCTGCAACGGGCCATGCGCAACGGTGTCTCGATCGTCACCGCGGCGGATGGCCCCGTCGGGCCGTGCTACGAGTTCAAGGCCGGTGTCGTGCTGATGGCGCGTATCGGGGGTGCGCCGCTCGTGCCGCTGTCCTGCGCCGCGGACCGTGCCTGGTACTTTCGTCGCTGGGACCGGTTCATGCTGCCGAAGTTAAGGTTTGCGCGGGTCGCGCTGGCCGTGGGCGAACCGCTGGCGCTGCCTCGCGACGCCCGGGTCGACGCGCTGGAAGACCGGCGCATTGCGATCCAGGATGCAGGTGATTCGCTGATGCGGCGGTCCAAGGAAGCACTGGAGTCGCGCACATGAACGCACTGAAATCAGCCGTTGCACTGCTGGGACTGGTCCTGCTGGCCAGCAGCCCGCGGCTGCCCGCAACTCCGGCGACCGGCAGCACCGGGCTGACCCCGCACGCGGCCGAATACGAGATTCAGCATCAGCGTGCTGAGCGGTACAGTTGCAGACGCGTGCTACAGCGTCGGTGGCGGCTACATGGCGCGCTCGATCATCGCACCCCCACGGGACTCGCCAGCGTGCTGATGAGCGGCTCTATCGTCGAGCAATCCGAATTCGAGACCCTGGCGGAAGGCATACGGCCCCAGCACTACCAGTCCGTGGATACGCTGTCCAAGGACGACAAGACGATGAGTTTTCGCTTCGACTGGCAAGACAATGTTGTCGTCGGCGCCATCAACAAGGAAGATTTCCGTTTCAGTTCGACGGGCCCGTTCACGACCAGGGTTTCAATCCAGTACGAACTGATGCACAACCTGCTGAATGGCGAGGAGTCCGGCCAGTATGCGTTGCTGGATGGCGATGAGCTCAAGGAGCTGACCGTCTGAATATCGGCACGTGGCGAGTCAAGGTGCCCTTCGGTACGTTCGAGGCCGTTGGCATTCAGCACAAGGCCGAGGAATCGTCACGGGTCAGCACGCTCTGGTGCGTCCGCGAACTGGGCTATCTGCCGGTGGTCATCGAACAGCACCGCGACGGCAAGCTGCGCGTCCGTGCAGAGCTGACCGACTACCGGCCCGTCGCCGGAGCGGACAGCGAGGTGGTCGTCAGTTCGCAATAACGGAGGCTGCGTCAGGGCTCGCGCACGAAGTGCTGGTCGACCGTGACGGCCTCCTTGGCGCGGCTGCGAAAGGTGATGCGCCGCAGCAGTTCATCACCTCCCCCCAGCAGCCGGTAGCGTTCTGTCAGCTTCATGCCGTTCCGGCCCAGTGTCTCGACGACGTAGTCGCCGTTCTCCCAGCCCGACACACGCTGCGCCTCCGCCTGCCCGACGCTGATGCGACGGTTCTCGCCGAAACGGAAATTCCTCGACGACGGCGCGATCGAGGCGACAAGCAGCGCATACGGCGTCTGCGTGATCTTCGAGGGACTCCGTCCTCGAAGAACACGTACACGAGCCCGCCGTCGACTCGCGGCCTGCCGGCCGCCGTTGTCCCGGCTCCCCCGGCTGTTGCCGCGGCACGACCCGGATGCGGTCGCTTACACCGTCGGTCCGCCGGATAGCGTCGTTGATGCGGCGGGTCAGTTCACGCCGGTCGTCGGCAAGCTGCCACTGGCCCGCGAGGTTCACGCCGGCCGGGTTCTCGGCCGGCAACGGCAACAGCACTTCGCGGTTGCCGCAGCCACCCAGCACGAGCAGAACAATTAGCGGGAATACAGGGCGCAAGAGACCAGGGATCAGCAGGAATCAGCGGCCTAGGATACGGAATTCGGACTGCCGGGCACAGTCGCGGCCGGTTCAGGCCGAGCTTGCGAACCTTCGGCGCTCGGCATCGTGCAGGCGCAGATCCAGCAGGATCTTGGCCAGGACCAGCACGAGCAGCATGGGCAGCGGGTCGTCGAAGAGCGTCACACACGCCGCGCCGGCGATAATACTGACGTGCATCGCAACGATGCGGCCGTACGGACGCAGCATCAGCTGCATGACATTGGTCCGCCGGTATTCGCCGCGACCGACGAAATTGACGACATAGGAATACAGATGACTTGCCGCAATGGCCGCGACCGGCAACCAGTAGGCCGGTTGCCACAGGGACGCGACTGTCGCGGCCAGGTTCGCGCCGAGCCCCTGCGGCGAGAAAATCCCGACGATGGCCGACAGATGGGCCACGCCGAACAATCCGTAGTGCACCAGGAAAAACGGCACGAGGAAAAGCTCGACGGCCGTGGACGGCATCCCGGGCAGGTGCTGGTAGCGCAGGTTGGCCGTCCGATGCAGCGCCGGAACCGGCAATACGTCGCCTGGGTAGCTCGGACTCTTGCAGCGAATCATGCGCAGCACGTTGATGAGCCCGATCAGGACCGTTTCGGTCCAGTACAGCAAAAGGATCCCCATGAGGTCCCAACCGAACAGCAGGACGCCGCCCAGGGGCACCAGATTGGCCCCCAGCAGCACGAGCGATGACGTCCGCTGGATCATCCCGCCATGGTTGCATGCGGGCTCCGCCGTCACCGTGACAGCGCTCCCACTCTCGGCGCGACCGTGCGGCCGCTGTCACACTTTCGCGGTGTATCGGGCCCCGCGCGGCCGCTATAATGCGCCGCTGTCGCAATGGCCAGGGACCGCCGGACTGTGCCGGTAGCCCCGGGTCGCGGGACGCACCGATTTCCTCCAATGGCATCGTGCCTGCACCAGCAGCGAGCGATGCCGACGAACCAGCGAAACAATTCATGTTGCCATATCGCCTGCCGGCGCTACTCGTGTCCCTGTGCCTCCCTGCCCTCGCGCCGGCCGCCGTACCGGTCACCGTTGCGCCGCTCGACAGCCGGCTGATCGACCTCCCCGTGCGCGCACCGGCAACGGTCGTGGCGGCCAACGAGGCTGTCATTGCCGCCCAGGTTTCGGGTCTCATCAGCGAAGTACGCGTGGACGTGGGCGCACGCGTCGACCGCGGCGACCTGCTGGTGCTGCTGGATCCCGACGATGCGCGGCTCGCGCTGGCTCGTGCCGAAGCGGATCTCGCGGCGCTGGATGCACAGATCGAGCAGGCCGCCCAGCGACTCGCCCGCGGCGAAAATCTCAAGGCGAGGGATTTTATTTCCGAGGACGACCTGCTGGATCGCGAGACGACGCTCAACGTGCTGCGCGCGAATCGCAGCGCCCAGGAGCTGGCCGTCCGCACGGCTCGCCTGGCATTGTCGCGCACGCGAATCGTGGCACCTTACGCTGCCACGGTCGTGGCACGATCCGCCCAGGTCGGCAGTCTCGCCCAGCCCGGCACACCGCTGCTCACCCTTGTCCAGACCGGCGACCGGGAAGTGGATGCCGACCTCGATCCGCGGCTCGCCGCGACGCTGGCCGATGCCCCCATCGTCCGCTTTGTCAGCCGGGGACGTGATTGGCCGCTGACGCTGCTGCGATTGTCCGACGTCATTGACACCGAAGCACGAATTCGCAAAGGGCGTTTCGCCTTTTCCGGGGAACCGGCCGCCATCGGGACCAGCGGCGAAGTCGTCTGGATCGATGCAGCGAGCCTCGTGCCGGTACCCCTGATCGTGCAGCGGGACGGCCGCCTGGGCGTATTCGTTGCCGACAGCGACCGTGCTCGCTTCGTGCCCCTGCCCGGCGCGCAGGAAGGCCGCCCTGCCCGCACCGGCCTGCCGGGCGACACGCTCATCGTGGTGCGGGGCCACACGCGCCTGCAGGACGGCGATTCGATCACAACGACACGCGAATGAAATTCATGCGCACCCTGCTGACCAACCATCCGTTGGTCAATATCCTGTTCGGCGTCGTACTGCTGCTCGGTGCACTGTCTTACCTGCAGATGCCGCGCGAGCAGGATCCGGAGATCAATTTCAATTTCGTCAGCATCCAGACGGTGCTGCCCGGCGCGAGCGCGGCCGATGTCGAGGAACTGGTCACCGGGCCCCTGGAAGACGCATTGCGCAACGTCCAGGACATCCGCTTTATTTCGTCCAGTTCGCGCGACGATGTGTCCAACATTCTCGTGCGGTTTCGCGAGTTGTCCGAACGCGAATTCGACAAGCGCGTCACGGATCTGCGTCGCGAAATCCAGAGCAAGACAAACGACGAGCTGCCGGACGACGTAGAGGATCCGTATGTCCTCGAGATCACGACGTCGAACGGCTTTCCGACTGCCAGCGTCGTGCTCGTCGGACAGGCGGACGACGAGCGCCTGCGTCGCCAGGCGAAGCTGATCCGGGAGGAAATCGAGCGACTCAAGGGCGTCGATCGCGTGCAGGCGTTCGGATTCGACGAACCGGAACTGCAGATCGAGATCGATCCGACGCGGCTCGCGGCGAACAGCCTTACGGCGGCGGATGTGGCCGATCAGCTGCGCGAATCGTTTCGCGACGTCTCCGCAGGCGAAATCGACGTCGACAGCGAAGCCTGGCTCGTGCGGGTCGAGGGCAAGACCGCCGACCCGGACGCGCTGGCCGGGTTCCTGCTGGCGCCGCGCACCGAAGCGCAGCGCAAGATTCCCCTGGACCGCGTGGCAACCGTCCGCCGCGGCCGCGAGGAAGCGCAGGAAGCCGTCAGTTTCGAGGGCCGGCCCGCCATCTTCCTGTCCATCACGAAGGTCAGTTACACGAATACGCTGGAGCTCGTCGACCGAATCAACGCCTATATCGACGATCGAAACGAGGTCCTCGCCGGGACCGGGCTGTCGCTCGTCCTGGCCGACGACCAGACCGTGCAGACACGCTCAGCCCTCGACGTCATGCAACGCAATGCCGGGCTCGGCCTGCTGCTGGTTCTCGGCGTCTGCTGGCTGTTCCTGGGACTCAGAATCGCTGCTTTTGTCACGATGGGCATCGCCTTTTCAATCGCCGGTACGTTCTGGATCCTGAACATCACGGGCAATACGCTGAACGTGTCGGTGCTGCTGGGCATCGTCATCGTACTGGGCATGCTGGTCGACGATGCAGTCGTCGTCGTCGAGGCAATGTATTACCGGCTGCAGCGTGGCCAGGAGGCCCTCGAGGCGGCGCTGCATTCCCTGGCGGAAGTCGGCAAGCCGGTCACGTCTGCGGTATTCACGTCGATCGCGGCGTTCGCGCCGCTGATGCTGCTCCCCGGCATCCTGGGCGACTTCATGCTGGTCATTCCGCTGGTCGTGACGGTCGGCTTGCTGGTCAGCCTGGTGGAAGCCTTCTGGATACTCCCGGCGCACGTAATTGCCTCGAGTGGTCCGCAGCGTTCGCCGCGCGAACGCATGCAACACTGGCGCGGCCGCTGGACGCACCTGCTGCGCACCCGCTATACACGCGCACTCGCCTATGTCTTCCGGCGGCCGAAGCGCTTTTTCGTCGGCAGCGCCCTGGCATTCGTGTTGGCGGTCGTCGCCGTGAGAACGGAGCTGGTGCGCATCGAATTTTTCACCTTCGATCCCATCCGGATGTTTTACGTCAACGTGGACATGCCGCCGGATGCGCCGCTCGACAAGACGCTGGAGCAAACGGTGCGGGTCGAGCAGCGCGTGCGCAGGAACCTGCTGCCGGCGGAAGTACGTGCCGTGACGAGCATAGCCGGGGTCAAGTTCACCGACGCGGAGGCGTTGTTCGGCGACCAGTACGGCCAGATACAGGTGTCGCTGAACCCGCGAGCGCCGGATGGTCGCACTGTCGGCGAAGTCGTCGACGCGGTACGCGCACAGGCGCTGTCAACGCCCGGCGATGCCGAGATCACGTTCTTCGAGGTGACGGGCGGCCCGCCGGCGGCCAGGGACATCAGCGTCAAGGTGCGCAGTGACGAATTCGACGAGCTGCGGGCCGCGACGGCCGACGTGCTTGCGATCGTCGAAGGCATTGAAGGCTCGTCCAATGTCGCCGACAACGACGTGCCCGGGCGCTACGAACTGACCCTGGATCTCGACGAACCGGCCATCCGCGAGGCCGGCCTGTCGCCCGGTGCCGTCGCGCGCCTCGTGCGCCTGCACCTCGACGGCGAAATCATTGCATTCACGCGCGACGCCGGGGAGAAGGTGGAGCTTCGCGTTCGGGGTCCTCGACGCTCGGTCAGCGACGTGCGCGCGATACTCGACGATCCGGTGGTCCTGCCTGGCGGCGGCACCACCACCCTCGCCGCCCTGACCCGCACGAGCAGCCAGCGCAGCAGCGGCACGGTGCGGCACTACCAGTTTCGCCGCTCGATCACGGTGGAGGCCGACCTCGATCCCGAGGTCATCGATACGGTCGCTGCAAACAATATTATTCGCGGCGAGTGGGCAAAAATCCGGAATCGCTATACCCGCTACGGATCTCGAATTCTCCGGTGCATTTGACGATATCCAGGAAAGCCTGGACTCGATGCTGTTTCTCGGGCTGTTCGGACTGGGCCTTATCTACCTGATCCTCGCCACCCAGTTCCGCAGCTATTTCCAGCCCATGCTGATTATCGTCACGGTGCCCATGGCGTTCATCGGCGTCGTGTTCGGCCTGTTCGTCACCGGCAACCCGATGAGTCTTTATACGTTGTACGGCGTCGTCGCACTGACCGGCATTGCCGTCAATGCCGCCATTGTGCTGATCGATGCCGCCAACACACGCATCCGCGACGGCATGCGGCCGCTGCATGCCATCATCTACGCCGCGCGCCGCCGCGTCGTGACCGATCCTGATGACGACGCTGACCACGATAGCGGGACCTTGTTCGCTGGCCACGGGTCTCGGCGGCAAGTCATTGCTGTGGGGCCCGGTCGCGACCAGCATGGTCTTCGGCCTTTTCGTCGCGACGACCCTGACCCTGTTCCTGGTGCCGATACTGTTTCGAGCCTTCATGCGCTTGCGCGGCCATCGCATTCTTCACAGCCTGAAGCACCTGTTGCAAAGGCGGCACGCACCGGTAGCATCCGGCTGAACCATGACGGACAACAAGACGAATTCCGGCGATCGCCTCGTTTCATCAACCTGGCAAGCGCCACTTGCACCGCCGCAGCCAACCCCGGATGCGGCCGATGTCGTCATCATCGGCGGCGGCATCGTCGGCGTATCGACCGCCTGGTTCCTGGCGCGCAAGGGCATATCGGTTGCGCTGTGCGAAAAAGGTCATATCGCCGGCGAACAGCGTGGGCCGAAACTGGGGCTGGGTGCGCCAACAGGGCCGCGATCCGCGGGAACTGTGGATGATGATGGAGGCGCGCCGCATCTGGCAGACGCTGGAGCAGGACATCGGCGAGTCGGTCGGCTACCGGGAATCCGGCTGTCTCTTCCTCGCGCGCGACGAGCAGCAGCTGGGCGAACTGGAGAGCTGGCTAAGCGTCGCACGCGATCACGATCTCGACACCCGCGTAATCCGCGGCGCCGAGCTGGACGAGCAGGTCCGTGACGGCTCGAAGACCTGGGTCGGCGCGCTTTACACGGCGAGCGATGGCCGGGCGGAACCGCACCTCGCCGCGCCTGCCATTGCGCGTGCGGCCGCCCGCTCCGGCGCTACCGTCCTGACGAACTGCGCCGCGCGAGGCATCGAAACAGCAGGCGGGCGCGTTGCCGCCGTCGTTACCGAACACGGCACGATACGCACCTCGACAGTCCTGTGCGCCGCCGGCGCCTGGAGCCGCATGTTCTGCCGCTCGCTCGACATCGCGGTGCCGCAACTCAGGGTACGGGGTACCGTCGCGCGCACCGGCCCGGGCCGGAGGTCCTGCGCGGCTGCGTATTCGACGACAAGGTCGGCATACGGCGGCGGGAGGACGGCGGCTACGACGTCGCCCACGGCGCCGTGCTGGATCACAGCATCACGCCGACGACGTTGCGCTATGCCCTCAAGTTTTTCCCCGCCCTGCGCCAGGAATGGCGCGTCCTGCGGATTTCGGTGGGTCGCGATTTCTGGGACGAGCTGACGACGCCGGTCCGCTGGCCCCTGGATGCCCCATCGCCGTTCGAGTCCACCCGGATCCTCGACCCGGCGCCGAATCCGCGCGTGCTGACGGAGTTGAAGCAGAACCTTGCTGAAACGTTTCCCGCGCTGGCCGAGGTGCCGGTCGTCGAGTCCTGGGCCGGCATGGTCGAAACCACGCCTGACGTCGTCCCGGTAATCTGCGAGGCGGACAGACCTGCCGGGCTTTCATGCGCGACCGGGCTGAGCGGTCACGGCTTCGGCGTCGGGCCGGGCGCGGGCAAGACGATTGCGGCAATGCTCTCCGGCGACGCCCCGGACCTGTCGGCGTTCCGGCTGAGCCGGTTTTTCGACGGCACGCCGATCCGGCCCATGCCCAGCGTCTAGCAGGCTGCCGAATTCAGAATGGATTATTCATGAACGGCACGGTCTTCGAAGGCGAAGGCGTGCCCGGAGGGCTTTTCAGGGCCGTGCGCAGACAGGGATGTCGAGCCCGGAGCGTACAGGGACGTATTTACAGCGTCCCTGAAAAGCCCTCCCCGGGGCGTGCCTTCGCGAACCACCGCACGAAAACGTTCATGAATAATCCATTCTGGCCGCGGCGCTTCGGCGCAGCGTGGCCGCCAGGTTGCCGCGCCTGGCAACCCTGACCGTCTCGAGTCCCAGCCAGTCGGCCAGCGTCCCGAGCTCGCGCGCGAGCGCCGCCGCAACCTCGTTCGCATTTTCGCCCGGCTCGAGATGTGCAGCGCGAACCCGCAGCACGCCGACTGCGCGTTCCGCCTTCAGGTCGACGCGCGCCGCGAGGCGGTCGCCGCAGAGAAACGGCAGCACGTAGTAACCCCAGCGGCGCCGGTGGGCCGGCACGTAGATCTCGATGCGGTAGTGAAAGTCGAACAGCCGCTCTGCTCGTGGCCGGTACCAGACCAGCGGGTCGAAGGGTGACAGCAGCGCGCTGGCCTCAACCCGTCGCGGCACCCGCGCGTCGGCGGCGAGCCAGGCCGGTTCGGCCCAGCCTTCGACGACGACCTGGCGGATGCAGCCCTCCTCCTCGAGTTCCGCCAGCCTGGGCGCGGCCGTGCGCAGCGTCATGCGGAAGTAGTCGGCGAGATCGCGGCTCGTTGCGATGCCCAGGGCACGCGCGGCACGGCCCAGCAGCGCCCGCTGGGCCGTTTCGTCCTCCATGCGGACCTCGCGCTGCCGCGCGGGACTGACGCGTTCCGGCAGGTCGTAGACTCGCTGGAAATTGGCCAGGCGATCCGTCACGGCCAGCCTGCCGCGGCCGAAATGGTGTTCCAGTGCCATCGCGGCACGGACCGGTGCCAGTCCCCCGGCCGCCGCTTCGGTGTCGCGACAGGCGGCAAGTCCTGCGACGTAACGGGTCCGTTTTGTTCCGTTATTTCAATAACTTTTTCAAGATACTTCTTCCAGTTTCGCATCCGAAACAACGGGTTACCCGGGTGCGCTTCGAAGTGCCGCCGGCGGTGCGCCAGCAAGGGCCAGTTGTCGATCGGGACGATGCACGCTTCATGCGCCCATTGTTCCGTAAAGTGCCGCTTGCCGTACACGGCCCGCCGGAAGCGGCGTGCGGATAGGGACCGAGGCGCGAATACGGTACGAGCTGGTGCGCGGGGACCAGCACGTTGACGAAGTCGAGCTGCAGCAGCCCGAGGCGGTCGATGACCCGGCGGATATGGCCGGCGTTGACCGGCCCGCCGGGTCGCGGACGGTCGAAGCCCTGCGCTGCCAGTGCCGCTCGCCGGGCTTCGGTGACCGAGAGTCGAATGCGGGCGCAGGCGGTCGCCCCTACCCCGGCGGCATCAGCAGGCGTACGGCAGCCACACCGAGCCAGAAACTCGCGAACCCGCCGACGACGGAAGTCGCCAGGTAGCCGGCGGCCTGCAGCCCCAGGCTGGCATGGAACAGCACACTCGTCTCGTAGACGAGGGCCGACAGGGTCGTGAAGCTGCCGCAGAAGCCCACGGCGAACAGCAGGCGATAGTGCTCGTTGGCGAGCGCCGTGTCCCGGAACCAGTCGGCCTCCGCGAGCCACTGCAGGAGAGCCCCCATGACCAGGCAGCCCAGCAGGTTGGAGAGCAACGTGCCGAGCGGCCACGGCTGGCCCTGGCGAAAGAGCGCGATCGTTCAGCCCGTAGCGTGCCATCGCGCCCAGCGCGCCGCCGGTGCCGACGAGCAGGAACGCCATCGGGCTCATGCGTCCCCCGCCACGTTCGCGGCGGTCTCCCGGTACTCGCGCTCGAGCCGCGTCACGAGATCGGCAACCGGCGGTATGTCGTGGATGCTGCCCACGCCCTGGCCCGCGCCCCAGATATCACGCCAGGCTTTTGCCCTCGTGTTTCCGCCGCTGCCGAAATTCATCGTCTCCGGGTCGCCCGCCGGCAGGTTGTCCGGATCGAGGCCCGCGTTGACGATACTGCCCTTCAGGTAACTGCCGTGCACGCCCGTGAAGAGCGACGTGTACACGATGTCGTTCGCCGCGCTCCGGACGATCATGTCCTTGTACGCCGTCGGTGCGTTGGCCTCCGCCGTCGCAATGAAGCGGGTGCCCAGGTAGGCAAGGTCGGCGCCCATGGCGCGTGCCGCGAGCACATCGCCGCCTCGCGCCATGCTGCCGGACAGCACGATGGTGCCATCGAAAATTTCGCGAATCTCCCGCACCAGCGCGAACGGGCTCAGCGTGCCCGCATGGCCGCCGGCACCGGCGCACACGGCGATGATGCCGTCGACGCCCTGTTCGATCGCCTTTTCCGCGTGCCGCAGATTGATGACGTCGTGAAAAACCAGGCCGCCGTAGCCGTGCACGGCCGCGACGACATCCGCCGGCGGCCGCAGGCTGGTGATGACGATCGGCACCTTGTACCGGACGCACATCTCGACATCGTGGGCAAGCCGATCATTGCTGCGGTGCACGATCTGGTTCACGGCAAAGGGCGCAATGCGCCGCTCCGGGTAGCGTGCCGCGGCCGCCGCCAGCTCCTCGGTGATCCGGGCGAGCCAGTCGTCGAGCTGCGATGCCGGCCGCGCGTTCAATGCCGGAAAGCCGCCCACAATCCCGGCCTTGCATTGCGCCAGCACCAGCTCCGGCCCGGAGACGATGAACATCGGCGCCCCGATGACCGGCAATCGCAATCGCTGGCGCAGGCTGTCGGGCAGGGCCACGGCGGGCGTCCGTCCGGCGCCGTCAGTCGACGCGGCGGTCGATGACGACAGCCACGTCGCCGGACCCGGCGGAATCGCTTTGCGCCTGTCCGTACCAGTCGCCGGGCCGGGCCACCGGCTGGCCCGACAGGGAGGCCCGGACGACGATCTCCAGCGTGTCGAACTGCGACAGCGTGCGCCCCGGAATCATCGAGTCGTCGTCACTCAATGTCACGGTGGCCGGCAACTCGGCGGCGCGAATGCGCGTGGCCGCGACCGGCGGCGATGGTTGTGCCGGGTCCCGGGCAATGACGAACACCGTGGTCGTCGGGGACACGTCAGCGCGCGCGGCGTCGCCCAGGCGAATGTCCACGGCAATGGCGCGGCCGCCCTGCCCGCCCCCTGCCGCGGCAGGCGCGGGCGGTGCTTCGCCACGCCACTCGGCGATACGGGCGCGCAGCACCTCCGCCACTTCCGGCGGGGGTGACGTCGCGAGCAAGGTCTCCCAGCGTTCTGCAGCGAGGTCCCGGTTGTTGCGCTGCAGCGCCGCCAGCCCGCCGTAGAAGAGCGCTTTCTGGTTCTGCGGTGACGCAGCCAGTGCGCTTTCGAACAGCTGGCCTGCACGACCGCGAATCGCGCGCTCATCGTTCAGCAGGACGGCCTCGCCGAGATCGGCTAGCGTCTGCGCGTCGTCCTCCGCACCACGCTCCAGCGCCTGTTCGAACGCCCCGATGGCGCGCGAAAACTGCTGCAGCTGCACGTACGAGCGGCCCAGCATGCGCCAGCCATCGACGTCATCCGGCTGCGCCTCGAGGCGCGCCGCGAGTGACTCGACCATCGCCTCGACCGTCGCGGCCTGACCCGGACCGGATGGCGCGCCGGGCGAGCCGATTTGCTGGTAGAGCGCCCCGCTCAACGCGAGCACGGCGATTGCGCCCAGTGCAAGCCCCGGCGTCAGCCGCCGATCGTGCCGGTATAGCGGCCAGCAGACGAACAGGGCGCCGGCCAGCAGCATGGCGCCGAATATCACCCAGAGCACGTTTACGGGCCTTCCCGCTGGCCGTCGTCGTCCAGCGGCATCGACATGCGGCCGCGCACGACCCGCACGATGACCACGATGCCGACGATGACCAGCACCAGCGGCGCAATCCACAGCACCAGTGTCTTGCCGCTCATGCGCGGCCGGTACAACGCAAACTCCCCGTAGCGAGCTACCAGGAAGTCCTTGATCTCGTCGTCGCTCCTGCCTTCCGCGATCAGGCGCCGGATCTCGCGCCGCAGGTCGGCCGCAAGAAAGGCATTGGAGTCCCGAATAGTCTGGTTCTGGCACTTGAGGCAGCGAACTTCGTCGGTGAGGCGCTCATAGCGGGCCTGCAACTCGGGATCGTCGAAGGCCACGCCGGTATCGATCGCGTGCGCCCCACCCGCGAGGGCGACGAGGCACACACAGGCCAACAGCATCGACAGCCGGAACTTCATTCGTGCTCCTCCACCGCCGCGAGTTTCGGCGCGAAATCGCGTTGCCAGATTGATTCGTTCAGGGGGCCGAGATGCTTGTGCAATACCGTGCCGTCAGGCCCGATCAGGAACGTTTCCGGTGCGCCGTAAACGCCCCAGTCGATGCCGACCCGGCCGTCGCTGTCGTAGCCCGAGGCGACGTACGGATCGCCGAGCTGAGCGAGCCAGTTGAGCGCCTCGTTGCGATCGTCGCGCCAGTTGATGCCGTACAGCGGAATGTCCTTCGCGGCAGACAGCTCGAGGAGATAGCCATGTTCCTGCCGGCAGCCCACGCACCAGGTTGCCCACACGTTGACCAGTGCCGTTTTGCCCGCGTAGTCGCTGCTGCCGACGGTCATCGACGGATCCTTGAGTTGCGGCAGCGTGAACTCGGGCGCCGGCTTGCCGATAAACGGCGACGGCAGCTCCGACGGGTCGCGATCGAGGCCGAAGATGAATACCGGGATCAGCGCCGCGAACGCCAGCACCGGCAACAGGTATCGCCACATCAGGCCGTCTCTCCTGCAAGCCCGGTGGCACGTTCACTCGCTGCCGCCGGCTCGCGGTAACGCCGATCGCTGGCCGCGACCATGCCGCCGAGCGCCATGATGAACGCACCCAGCCAGATAAACCGGATCAGCGGCTTGTACTGTATCCGGACGCTCCACGCGTCGTTGCCGAGCGGATCCCCGAGCGCAACGAACACGTCACGGTGCCAGCCGGCATCGATGCCCGCTTCGGTCATGGGACTCTGCTGCACGCGGTAGGTGCGCTTCTGTGGCCGGAGCGTCGTGACGAATTCACCGTCCTGCCGTACCTCGACCGTGGCTTCCGTGGCGCGGTAATTCGGGCCGTCGATCTCCCGCAGCTCGCGGAGTTCGAACTGGTATCCCGCGACCGCCACCTGTTCGCCCGGCGTCATGCTCACGTCCTGTTCCACAGTGAAAGCGGACACGATGGTGACGCCCAGCGTGAACAGCCCGACGCCGAAATGTGCGATCGACATGCCGAGGGCCGCGCGGGTCATGCCGGCGGTGCCCGGCGACCGGCGCCAGGAACGGACGGGCTGCACCAGCGCGACAGCCAGCAGCCAGAAGCCGGCAATGCACCCCGTGACGAGCAGGAGGCCCATGCGGCCGTAAAACAGGGCCGGCACCGCCAGCCCGGCCACGATCGCAACCAGTGCCGGCACCCGGAGTTGCCTGGCGAGGGCCCTCCACGGCTGTTGCCGCCATGCCGTGTGCATGCCGACCCCGACCAGGTAGACGAGCGGAACCATGGGAATTGCGAACGCGATCTCGAACCAGGGCGGGCCGATGGAGATCTTGCCCCAGTCGAATGCCTCGTAGATCAATGGCGACAACGTGCCGCCGAGGATCAGCGCGGTCGCGATGACCAGCAGCACGTTGTTCAGCAGCAGGAACGTCTCTCGCGACAGGGGCCGGAAACCCGCGTCCGAATCCAGGGCGGGTGCGCGCCACGCATACAGCGACAACGCACCGCCGATGACGACGCACAGAAACGCGAGAATGAAAATACCGCGTGCCGGATCCGTCGCGAATGCGTGTACGGAGACCAGGATGCCCGAACGAACCAGGAACGTGCCGAGCAGGCTCAGCGAAAAGGCCGAGATCGCGAGCAGCAGCGTCCAGCTCTTGAACAGGCCGCGCTTCTCGGTGACGGCCAGCGAATGTATGAGCGCCGTGCCCGCCAGCCACGGCATGAAGGAGGCGTTCTCGACCGGGATCCCAGAACCACCAGCCGCCCCAGCCCAGCTCGTAGTAAGCCCACCAGCTGCCGAGCGCGATACCGACCGTGAGGAACAGCCAGGCCCAGGTCGTCCATGGCCGGGTCCAGCGGGCCCAGGCACGGTCGAGATTGCCGCTCAGCATCGCCGCTATGGCGAACGCGAACGCGACCGAAAAGCCGACGTAGCCTGCGTAAAGAATCGGCGGATGGATCGCGAGCCCCGGGTCCTGCAGCAGCGGGTTGAGGTCAGCGCCATTCGGGCGCGCCGGCACCAGCCGCTCGAACGGATTGGACGTCAGTAGCGTGAACAAAAGGAAACCGACGCTGAGTATCCCGAGGACGCCAATGACTCGCGCGACAAATCGCTCCGGCAGATTGCGGCTGTAGCGCGCGACGGCGACGGTCCAGATGGCGAGCAGCAGTATCCACAGCACGAGCGATCCCTCGTGCGCGCCCCAGATCGCCGAAAACTTGTAGACCGCCGGCAGCTCCAGGTGGGAATTGTTGGCGACATACAGGACCGAAAAGTCGCTCTTCAGGAATGCAACGGCGAGGCACGCGAACGCGATGACGACGAACAGCAATTGCCCGACGGCTGCCGGGCGCGCGACCGCCTGCATCGCGATATTGCCGCGCCAGGCGCCCAGCAACGGGTATACCGCCTGGCAAGCGGCGAGCGCCAGCGCGACTATGAGCGCGAAATGCCCGATTTCCGGGATCATTGCGCCTTGTCGCCCCCGCCCTTGGCCGCGGCCGCCTTGGCGGCCGCATGCTTGGCGAGGGAGTCGGCGACTTCAGGCGGCATGTAGTTTTCATCGTGCTTGGCGAGCACCTCGTCCGCGACGAACTCACCGTCGTCATTCATGCGTCCATGGGCGATGATGCCCTGACCCTCGCGAAACAGATCGGGCAGTATGCCGTCGTAGCGTACGGTCAGTTCGTTTTCGAGGTCGGTCAGGTCGAATGCCACCGCCAGCTCGCCCGCCTGGCGGCGCACGCTGTTCTCGACGACCAGTCCGCCGACCCGGAAATTGCGGTCGGCCGGTGCCTCGCCGGCGACGGCGTCGGAAATCTCGACGTAGAACATCATGTTTTCCTGGAAGGCTCGCAACGTCAGTACCGTTGCCAGCAGGAGGCCGGCCGCGGCGAGACCGACCGCCAGCATGCGTTGTTGCCTGGGCTTCATTCTGTTCTCTCCATCAATTCGACACGCTGCGCAACCGCGCGAAAGACGCTGCTATGGCGGCGCCGCGCCTGCACGACGCAAATGATCACGACGATGAACGTCAGCCCGAACGAACTCCATACGTACCAGCCGTATTGTCCCATCGCCAGCATTTCCATCAAGCGCTACCGCCCTCGTTTCGCACCAGTCGCGCCACCCACCTCGCGCGCCGTTCGCGGAACAGGACCTCGGCGCGGACCCGCGACAGCAGCAGGGCCGCGAACAGCAGCGTGAAGCCGATGATCATGGCCAGCAGGGGGTACAGCATGGCGGCTTCGATGGCCGGGCCGTCGCGCCGCACGAGCGTCGGCCCCTGGTGCAGGGAACTCCACCACTCCACGGAAAAATGAATGATGGGCACATTGACGGCACCGACCATCGCCAGCACGGCACTTGCCCGGTCTGCCCTGCCCGGGTCATCGATCGACGCCCTGAGTGCCATGTACCCGAAATAGAGAAACAGCAGGATCAGCTCGGAGGTGAGTCTTGGATCGCCCCACTCCCACCAGGTTCCCCACATCGGCCGCCCCCAGATCGACCCGGTCGCCAGGGCCAGGAAGGTAAACCATGCCCCGACAGGCGCCGCACCGGCGGCGACGGCGTGCGCCAGTTTCATCCGCCAGATGAGCCCGATACCGGCGGCAACCGCCATGACCATGTAGGCCATCATCGACAGGTAGGCCGCGGGCACGTGGACGTAGATGATGCGAAATGCATCCCCCTGCTGGTAGTCCGGCGGCGCGACGAACAGCCCGGCCCAGGTGCCGTAGCCGATCAGCAGCGCGGCGGCGGCAGCCAGCCACGGCACCAGGCGCGCCGCCAGCGCATAGAAATGCGGCGGCGAGGCGAGCTTGTGAAAGAAGATCCACACGGCGGCGATTACTCGTTGCTGATGCGCAGGGCGGCGGCGGTTGCGAATGGTGCGAGGGTTACTGCCAACATGCAATAGGCGCCCAGGAAGTACACGCCGGCCGCGATCCCGTCGCCGGAGGCCGCCAGCGACACGGTTCGCGCACCGAAAATCAGCACCGGCATGGCAAGCGGCAATACGAGCAGGCCGAGCAAGGCGTTGCCGCGATTGAGTCCCACGGTCAGTGCGGCGGCGACGACGCCGATCAGGCTCAGGCTGGCCGTGCCCAGCGCCAGTGTGACCGGCATCGCGACGAGGCTGGCCGGTGCAAGGTCGTAGCTCAGCGCAATGACAGGCGAGACGATGACCAGCGGTAGTCCGCTCAGCAACCAGTGTGCCGCGGTCTTCGCCAGCACGATGAGCGGCAACGGCTGCGCCGACAGGAGCAGCTGTTCGAGGCTGCCGTCCTCGAAGTCGCCGAGGAACACGCTGTGCAGCGACAGCAGCGCGGCAAGCAGCGCCGCGACCCAGACGACACCGGGCCCGATGGCGCGCAACAATTCGGCATCCGGGCCGATGGCAAGCGGGAACAGAGTGCTGACAACAGCGAAGAAGAACAACGGGTTAAGCACGTCGCCGGGGCGTTGCATCGCCAGCAGCAGGTCGCGGCGCAACACCGCCAGCAGTCCGTCGCGCAATCGCGGCAATGGCGGCAATGGCGGCAAATCGGGTGTCACGACAGCGACAGCCTCTCGATCGGCCGGTCAGTGGCGACACCGCGATGGGATGCCATGACACAGGCACCGCCAGCGTCGAGGTGCTCGTCGACCAGCTGGTTGACCAGCGCTTCGCCGCCGGCGTCGAGGTTTGTAAACGGCTCGTCGAGCAGCCAGAGTTCGGCGTTGCCCAGCAGCAGGCGGGCGAGCGCGACGCGCCGTTGCTGGCCGGCCGACAAGGCACGCATCGGCAGGTCGGTGAGCCCGGCGAGATCCAGGCGCCGGAAGACGGCTTGCTGGTCGCGTGCCGCGATCGGGCGCAACGCGCGTTCGCAACGCAGGTTCTCGATCAGCGTCAGGTCCTGCTTGCAGCCCACCTTGTGGCCCGACCACATGAGGCTCGCGCAGTACGACTGGCGGTGGTCGCGCACGTCCAGGCCGCGCCACCGCACGCTGCCGGTGTCCGGCTCGACCAGGCCCGCGATGACGCGCAACAGACTGGTCTTGCCGGACCCGTTCGCGCCCTCGACCAGCAGCAGATTCCCGGCATTTAGCGCAAAACCGATGTCACCGAACAGCCGCCGCTCACCGCGAAAAAGGCCGAGCCCGGATGCAGACAGTAATGCCGTCAATGCGTTAGGCCCCGGTCTGCAGACGACCCGGGATTCGTCGCGGTCGATGAAATACCAATTTTTCTATTAATTTTAATATCTTACACACACTATTTAATAAACAATATTACATAATGCGAGAATCGCATTGTTTCGTATAAGCGGGTACGCCTTTGGTTTACAAGACTTGCGACCGGATCATAGACTGTTGCACTCAGCCACGACGGTACATGAAACACATAAAGAAAATTTACCAAGTAGCTGTAAGAAAACAATAAGTCCTGCTGACACCGAGTCCACTGGAATGGAGCTAGCCGCTGCCGGAATTACCGAGCAACCCTTCCGTACGCACGGACGGCCGCTCGTCTTCGTGACCTACCAGGCGCAGCTTGCCGCCACCGAGTTTCTGCAGGCGACCTACCGGAGTTCGCACGGGCTGGGCGTCTTCCAGGGACCCTCCCTGTCCGGCAAGACCACGATTATCCACGATTTCGTCGCGACACTCGACGACGAAGTTGCGTGGGCGGTCGTCGACGGCAACGGTGTCGGCGCGCGTGAGCTGCTGGAACGCATCCTGCATGCGTTCGACTTTGACGTCGAACTGAATTCCGTCAACGAACTCCTGAATGTCCTGCGCGTCTACGTGCTGCAACAGGCGTCGACCCACCAGGCACCGCTCGTCGTCATAGAAAATACCCATGGCCTGCACCCGGATGCCCTGGACGTGGTGTGTGAACTCGCCAGGCTGCAGGTGCGCTCGCTCAGCGCGCTGCGCCTGGTGCTCGCCAGCGACCGCCCGATCGCCGGCATGGTCCGGGCGCCGGCGCTCGAGTGCATCGCCAGGCGTGTCACCGGCACCTTCAACCTGGCGCCGATGGATATCGGGGAGTCCGAGGTTTACCTGCACAGCAAGCTGCGAGCCGGCGGCTGCGACAAGCCGGAGACCGTCGTGCCCGCCGACGTGGCCGCGGCGTTGTATCACGCGTCAGGCGGCTGGCCCGGCATTATCGATCGCCTGATGCTGCTGGCCCTCGCGAAGGCAGAAACGGGCCCGCTGACCGTCGACTGTATCGAGAAGCCCGTCATTCCCGAGGTTACCGGCGAGCCCGGCGGGCACACGGGGCGCCGGCAGCGCAAGTTCCGTGAAGCCCGCCTGTTCCTGACATTCAACGGCCGCACGCAGCGCGAGATTCCCCTGGACCGGCCCAGGGTGATGATCGGCCGCTCGGAACACAACGAGATTGCGATCTCCAGCAAGTTCGTCAGCCGTCACCACGCACTTTTCATTCGCGACGGCGATATCACATTGCTGATGGACCTGAACAGTACCAATGGCACGTTCGTCAATTCCCGCCGTATTTCGAATCACATCATGGTGCACGATGACGTCGTCACGGTGGGCCACCACGGCCTGAAGTTCGTCGACCCGGGCGCGCGCGACAGCCAGCCGCTCGAGGGCTCGAGCTTCAACGATACCGTCATCATGAAAAGTCTCGACGACATGCGCCGCTTGCTGGCACGCGAGAATACGCAGCTCCTGGACCTGGACGACACCGGCACCAACAAGGCAGCCGGCGACAAGTAGCCCGGTCAGGCGACCCGTCCCGTCCCGCGCGCCGCACGCCCCGCCGGCGCAGCCGCGTCTTCCCGCGCTTCGCGATAGAACTGCTCGTTGAAGTGGCGGCGGCACATCGAGATATAACGATCATTTCCGCCGATCTCGACCTGTGACCCTTCGTGGATGGCATTGCCGTGCTCGTCAAGGCGAATCACCATCGTCGCTTTCTTGCCGCAATGGCAGATAGCCTTGATTTCCTTGAGATTGTCCGCCCAGGCCAGGAGGTACTTGCTGCCCTCGAACGGTTCGCCCCGGAAATCCGTGCGCAGGCCGTAGGCCAGCACCGGCACGTTGAGCTCATCGCTGACACGGCCCAGCTGATGCACCTGGTCGCGCGTCAGGAACTGTGCTTCGTCCACCAGCACGCAGTGCAGCGGTTCGCTGGCGCAACATTCGGCCACCAGGTCGTGGAGGTTGTCAGTTTGCAGGAACGTGGTCGCACTCGCTTCGAGGCCGATGCGTGACGTAACGCGGCCGACGCCGTAACGATTGT
This sequence comes from Woeseiaceae bacterium, assembly GCA_034522415.1. Taxonomy (GTDB): domain Bacteria; phylum Pseudomonadota; class Gammaproteobacteria; order Steroidobacterales; family Woeseiaceae; genus Woeseia. The sequence continues at coordinate 274,394 of JAXHLH010000003.1, read as the reverse complement.
CCAGTTCCGGCGCAAGCACGAGCGTATTCATGCCGCGCTCACGGTAGTTGTAGCTCGATTGCAGGAGCGACGTCGACTTGCCGGCGTTCATCGACGAATAATAGAAATACAGCTTGGCCATTGCGATCCGTCAGGGGCGGCATTCGGGCAGGCGGCCCGTAGCCGCCGGTGCCTATTCTGCCACAGCGGTCGGCCGGCCTGCGTCAGCCGAACAGCTTCTTGTACGTCTGCACGTAGTAGCGCATTTCCGCGGGCTTCGCCATGCTGATGCGGGACCAGGTCAGGTACGGCGGAAACGGCCGGCCTGAATAGATATTTTCGGCACGCAGCGCCGCGTTCAGTTCCTCTACCGGGATACCCGTCTCGAAGAACGTGAAATTGGCATTGGACTTCACGTAGCGCAGGCCCAGCTCCTCGAACATCCCCTCGACGATTGCCAGGGATTCCTTGTTTTTGCGCAGCGTAAATTTCTGGAATTCCTCGTCCTGGTAGCTCGCGTACGCGGCGTGCAACCCGAGGATGTTGATCTGGCCGGTTTTGCGGTTGTCGATCAGCTCGATCAGTTCCGGATGTGCAAACCCGAAGCCGATGCGCAGACCTGCCAGTCCGTGAATCTTGGATGCCGTGCGGGACACCACGATGTTCCGGTGGCCGTCGCGAATCAGCGGCAGCATGGAGCCGTAGTCCGGATTGTCCACGAACTCGTGGTACGCCTCGTCTACGAACACGAGCCGGTCTTTCGATACGTCGAGCACGAAGTCGCGCAAGCGGTTCTTCTCGATTATCCTGGGTATCGGGTTGTTCGGATTGACGAGGTAGACCAACCGGGTGTCGGGCCGTATGGCGCTCGCCATGGCATCCAGATCGATATCCAGGTTCTCGTTCACCGGGACGCGAATAATTTCCGAGCCGGCCCGGGCTGCATAGCGCACCAGGTCCTGGTACGTCGGGTCGGCGCAGACTATGGAGCCCTGCTCCATGCTCGCGATCATGCCGGCGGTCTTCAGGATTTCCCCGGACCCCGAGCCGATGACAATACTCTCGACGGGCATGTCCTGCTGCTGACCCATCAGCGCAACCATCTCCTCGCGGATTCCGCCGTACTGGTTGGTCAGGTCCATTGCCTCGTTGATGGCTTGCAGCGCCACGCGCGACGGACCCCACGGGTTTTCGTTCGTACCGGCGCGGATCATGTAATCCGGCCGCGGCAATCCGTCCTCGGCCAGGGCACGCATCATTCCGCCCGGCACCATGCCGGCACCCAGCAGCGCACTGCCGCCCAGCAACAACTGACGTCGCGTCACGTTCGCCATTCGATGATTCCCCCTTGCAGAGCGCCGCGTCACCCCGCGCGGCACTTTGCACGTTAATTCGTCCATCAGGCATATTCAACTGCGCATTTGCGTTCAGCGGTAACCACGGTCACGCGCCACGGGGCCGCGCGGCGGGCACATGTCCGACGGCATGCATTCCGCTCATTGGCTCGCGCGTCCCATATTCGGCGTATACGCATTGACATTCTGTGACATAACGACGCGGCATCCGCCATTCATCCCGCTACCATACTCGTCAACAAGGCATCGCAAGTCGCGCTGCGGAGAAGTCGATGGAACGACCGTACCAGGCAGAGCTGGAGACTCAGCGCTATGCGCTGAAGTTTCGCAACCGGCGGCTCGAAGCCGAATTCCAGTCGTACGCGGCCGGTCACAATGGTGCCGCATTGCGAATCCAGCTCCTGCTGGCCGCGTTGCTCGTCTGCATCGTCACGTTGTTCGACCACGTGCTCCTCGAGCCGGCGTTCGCCGCGCGCGCAAGCCTTCTGCGCCTGGGCATCATGATTCCGCCTATCCTGCTCATGCTGATGCTAACCTGCGTACGGGGTGGTCGTCCCTGGCTGCAAGCCGCGGGCGTGCTGGTCGGGCTGGCCGTTGGCCTGACATCACTCTACATCGCGACCCTCGCTGTGCAGTACGGCACGCCGCGCGTCTTCGCCGGGTACCAGATCATCACGGTGTTCGTGTACTTCTTTCTCGGCTTGCGCGTGCAGGTTGCCGTAGCCACGGCCGTCATACTGTTCCTTGCCTATTTGGCCACGGCCGTCATGTACAACGCACCGGTCGTGGCAACGGCCTACAACGCCCTCTATCTGCTGTTCCTGAATGTGGTCGGTGCTCTGGGTGCTTACCAGCTGTCGCGCGCGCGGCGAACCGTCTTCCTCGAAGAACGCATTCTGAACTACCGTGCAAATCACGACGCTCTCACCCGGTTGCCGAATCGGCGCGCCTTCGATGCGTTGCTGGCGTCCGCCTGGGACAGCGCGCAGTCGCTGGGCAAGCCGCTCGCAATCCTGATGCTCGACATCGATCATTTCAAAGCCTACAACGATCTTTACGGCCACCAGGCCGGCGACCGGGCGATTGCGGCGGTCGCCGGGATCCTGAACGACAACCTGCAGCGGCCGCAGGATTTTGCCGGGCGCTACGGCGGCGAGGAGTTCGTTCTGCTGCTGTTCGATGCGAGCCGGGAATTTACTATTGAACTGGCCGAGCGCATCCGCCGGCAGGTACTGGAACGCAACATCGAGCACAGTCACTCGAGTGCCGCAGATTGCGTCAGCGTCAGCATCGGGTTGGCGTGGCTCGCGCCGGATGCCGGCAGCCGCAGCCGGCAGGGATTCGTGCAAATGGCCGACGAGGCCCTTTACGCTGCAAAAGCGGCCGGGCGCAATCGTGTCGTCGACGCGGCACAGTCAGATCGCTCGACCACGACCGGCATTTTCCGGGTCATGGCGCTCGACGATGAACAGGGCGTGGCTGACGCGCTGGCCGCAACACGTGCGGGAATCAGTCCTGCAGGCAGCTGACCCGCAGCGCAGGCGATTCAGCGATGCGCCCGGCGGGTATCGCCCGCGACGTCATCGCCGGTGTCGGCGGCAAGTTCCCGTATCCTGCGCAGGAGACCGGCAAATTGCGCTTCCGTCGCCGGCCCAAAGAGCGGATCGCCGGCAAGACCCGACTCACCGGCTTCGAGAAACTCGTGTCCCTCCTCGGCCATCGCCAGGCAGCGCTTGAACAGGTCCAGCTCTTCCCACTGCATATGGCTGCGCAAGGCATTGACGTAGCGTAGTGCCTCGGCAACGACGGACTTGCGGGAGATCATGCTGCCCGCCTCGATCGACGCGAGATCGTTGCGAATCTGTACGCCCATCTCGGAAATTTTTCGGTGATCGAGCGAAATGCGCTGAAAACCGCTCGTCAGGTCCGGGCGAACATCGCGCATTTCGCCGTAGAGCCGGTCTTCCTTCGGATGATGCACCGCGTCCGGGTACACGGTCATGTAGCGCATGATGTCATGCAGCAGTTCGTAGTCCGCATCCCGGCCATCGAACAGGCGATCGGCCTCGCGCTCGATGAGGTCGAGCAACAGACTCATGTTCCTGTGATCCTCGCGCAGCTCGCGCACGATCCGGACGACGTTAGCCGGCATGGCAATACTCCGGGGCCACTTGACGAACCGGGTTCATGCTGCGCGAGCAGCGACTGCCGGGCCATCAGCACTTATACCTATTTTCGCCAGCGCCGGCCCGGGAATGCCGGAAGATTGGTGCCCGGGGCGGGACTCGAACCCGCACTCGCTTGCGCGAAACGGATTTTAAGACTGTGCGCGGGTCAAATCTTGCGCAAATTGGGACGACGCAAAGCAATGAAAACAGTCACTTACTTGTGCCGCTTTGTAGGGCTTGCACCGTTTCTGTCCGCATGCTGGCGAAAGTGGCCGAACGGCCCACGGTTCGCTTGTGACGCCGATCTTCTTGCCGCCGTGTGTCGGTAGCCCGCCGTCGAGATCGTCGCTTCTAGGCGAATGGTCGCCCTTAATTCGCCGCTATTTGAGCGATCCCGGAACCGGGGTACGGGTAGCCAGCGCGCAAAAATCCATGAACGTACTTTGTATCCTAGGCGAATGGGACGTCGTCGTGGGTGTGGCAGTTCCTCACCAATCGCCCCGAAGGTTGATGCGCCCCGTCGGTTTACCGCTTTTCCATATCTTTTGCCGTTGGTTGGTAAAGCTTGGCCGTATACGGGCCACTGTGCTTCCCTACAAAGCGCTCAATTTTCGGGTAGGTGGCAATGAAGTTGGCCGATTGTTCTTGCAATGGTCTGGTGCCCACTACGATGATCACGCGCGCACCAGACCTTTCGATAATGAGGCGGTGATCCCTTCGAATTTTTCGATCATGAGTAACGCCCACCCAGCCGCGCTCTGCAATCAGCGTTAGCCGTTCGCTGTCATCCGGCGCTCTGCAAGGGAAATGCGTATCATGGAATTCGACATTGAATCGGCCGTCCCAACAGATGCCGGTAGTAGTGTATGCCAAGGTCTACATCGACGAAAAAAGTCAGGCGATCCCGTTTAAGCCGCTTCCTCGTAGATGATCGCCGCGCCGATCTCTTTCTTCAATTTGATAGTCCTCAGCCAATCCTTGGATCGACTCGCCTGCGTCAAATCGCATGGCTATTACCGCGGTTGTAACTCCTCAACTTGCAATCGGGAGAGCCGAATAGATGCTGGGTTTATAGCGATTACCTTATCTGCCATCGAATGCGCCGGCTCGGGAAGATATGGATATAGCATGCTCGGAAAGTTGGGATCTTCCCAAACAAACCGATCGAGCGCCGCATAGAGCATCTGCTTCATTGCGTACTGGCCAGACGCGCCTAAAGTGAGGTGTGGCCGAACTTTTCGATTCGCGGAGAGTCCTGCGTGCGTCTTAAGGTCGCGCCTCAGTAGTCGATCAATGCCAAGCTCTTGCTCCGCTTCGGAGATTGCCCTGCGGATATCCTGCAGCTTTACATCATATTCGCGGCGTCAGCTTCATCGTACAAAGGCTTCACAAATTATTGAATGATATTCAATGGCGGGATTGCTGCTGGTTCAAGCACGGGCTGAAACTGGCCCTTGTTTGTTCCGGCAAACCAAGCTCGGAGCGTGGCGCTTGCTATTTTCAGACACCGGGAAGCGTCGCGAACCCATTCAATGGAAATGGCTGGGGCTAATTCCGCCATACATGTCCGACGCTAATGCGCTGTTCATGAAATTCCTACTGCTCCACTGGGAGAGGCTGGGCCAACAATTACGAGGTCCAAGTATAACCGCAACACGATCTCCAAAAGTCATAGCCAGGCTACAGTGAAACTCACCAGCACCACCGTCCCGTGGTAGGCGAGCGGCGATTCCAGACGTTTACCCCACTTTCGCCCGTCGCGCTCCGGGGCGGGCCTTGTCATCCTTCGCCGGTTGCTCGCCCGCATCTACATCGAAGCCCCTTTAGTCGATCCGCTGGCCGCCGACCGCGTATGGAATACATGGAATGCCCGCGATCTGGCGACCGGGAAGCCACGGAAGCATGGCGGCGGATCGCGTCACGCCGACTTCGCAGATATAGTAAACCGATTAGCGGTGCCGCAACTGCACTGACTGAAATGTGACTTTTGCCGCCAGTACTTTGAGACTCGTCACGATTGCCGCGGCCATACGCGAGGGCGCTTCTACCCAGTGGCCGGTATGCCAAACGATGTAGACGAACAACACCGCCGCCGCCATAAAGAAACATCGCCAACGTACCAAACACCGCCTGCCTGGAGTCAAGTGATGCGCGCTCCACTCTCATCCTAGCAACTTCTAATGCCATCTCGCGCGACCGCTTTAGACTTTCGTCTTTTGCGGCACTCTCTAAATAGCTCTTCCGCACTCCAGCGTCCCGCCGAGTGCCGGTGCGCAGAAATTGCCTTCTCAATCTCGCTAATACTGGCGGTGGTGTGCACTACGCCCGCCCATCCGAGTGCCGACGCAATGCACATCATTGCGAAAAGCGCCCAGCAAACAATCATGAAACGTCGGAACATACTGCGGCGTCCTGCGTAACTGCATCAATTGATGCACTTCCAACCGGCCTATGAGGCGGTAGCTTCGCTAGCCTCGCACAGATCACTCATAGCAGCGTCGCAAGCATTACACCCAGCATCCAGCCAAGCATCATCAGCGCTGAAGCGATGCCCAAGCCGGCAACGGCCCGCAGCAGGTTGCCCAGGATTCATCACTCGCTTCATGGCCACAACTGATTGAAATTGCCCGGATTTTAATACGCGATGATGCGCGTATGGCCAAGTCGGGTTCCTGACGAACGGCTGGAGACTTCCCGCCCCCTGGTGATTCAATTCAGTTTGCACCGTAACCCCTCCATAAGATCTCGGCGAACACCCCGGAATGCTTCGTCCGCTTTGGCTTGCAAGCGTTTTGTAGTGCGGGTCATCCGCGATCGCGGGGTCTTTGAAAATATAGCGCGGATCCTCGGGATCATCGACGCCACGCGAGCGCAGGGTGGTCGTGTCGCAGCCGCTGGTTCGCGCCGCGCACGTCGGCGTGTTCGTAGGCGGCGCGCGTGGCGTCGGCCTTGTTAAGCGGTCCGTCATTTGACGGAATACAGTCTTGCTTGAGTTTTGCCATGTTCTGGTTCCTCCAAATCCAAATCTTCACGAGCGCCTGGAATCGGGCCATTGCCGCCAGTTGCGCCGTCACGCTGGCCTGCTTGTCCCGTGCGATTCCCAAGCCCGGCGGGCAAGGTAGACCCTGCTCAGTCTCGGGGTGGTCGTACGCTGCCGCGATCGCGCGCGCCCATGCTTCGATACTCTGGCCCCGTCGTGGGATGCTGGCCGGATTCCGTTTCAGGGCGCACGTTTCGTCGTCGTCAGCGCCGGGTCGGCCTTCATCCAGCGGCCCAGCGTGCGGCGATCGACGCCCAGCTCGGCAGCGGCGTGCGTAACGTCCGCCGTGTCGGGTTGACGCCTTCAATTGCGTCATCAGGGACGCTACGCTTGCGCCATGTCCGTTTTCCCATTTGTCGCACTCCTGAAATTCAACTGAGGCAAGAATTTTTTCGCTCACCGGTCTCGCGGCAACGCTCTGAGAGATGTGACCACCCTCCCGGTCACGCGACAGCACGCAACCTCGTCTGCATCAAGCGCCGCGCCATTGCATTGCGTACCGATGCCTGCGCAGTCGGAGCGGCGCGCGCTGATACGCGGGTTGCTCGTAGGCGGCCCGCGCGACGGTCGATATCTCAAACAGGTCAACATCAAGCAGTTCCCGCTCGATCGGTTTACCCGTCCGGATCGGTCCAGTTTTCGCCGCCGGCACCGTTCACCCGAAACGAAAACGACATATTGCGAATGTCGCCCCGCTTCAGCCAGCGCGTGAATGTCTTCGGCCAGGCTCGTGTCCGGCGGCGTAGTCTCGAAGTGCAGCCCCCGCTTATCCTCGGCGAGTTTCATAGACGCCGCCTGCGTGCTCGCGAGCACATCCCGGAACTCGGTGGTGATGCACGGCGAAGATCGCATTGCCGCTGCCGATTGAATGCGCGCGCGCCACTGGTCGCACCATCTCGCGAAAGCCGCCGAGATCGACAGACCACGAATTGAATACGGCGGCGTGCCCGGGTGGGTTTCATCGTTGCTCCTCCGTCATGCCGAGTCGGCGCATCTCCATCCCGGATACGCTCTGCCCGGCAGGTCCATAGGTCCCGCGTCGCTTCGTCCGCGCCGCTTGCTCCGCCTGCTCGTTTGCGTCAATGAAACGCTTGTACAGCCATTTCCGCGCGAGCGGGTGCCAGGCGACGCCGCGAAATTTACGGCGGTCCGTTTCGGTCATCGCAAGCCGCGTGCCTGCTTCTGCTCTTCGATGCTCGACTGGTTGTTGCTCCTTAAGCTACCGTTCCGAGCGGTCGAGACTTCGACCTGATATCTGCAGGTTTCGAACCCAGGCGACGACAAACCGATCGTGCGGACTGCCAGCCTCGAACAGAGCAGATCAGCAAGACGGTGCACAACGTCCGCGTCCGGGCGCTCGCATTCCTCGCCGCACTCCGCAGCCGCACCGCGTGCCCGTGCCAGCTCGTTCGCTATCGCTTCGGCCTCGGCGACGGCAACGGCCGTCATCGCTTTGTCGGTGCGCCGTCGCTCAGTTGCTTGCACAGTGCCGGCGCTGCCTGCACCGCCTCGCGCAGCGAGTGCCTGCTTGCGCTGGTCGTGGATTTCACTGCGGCCGCGGAGTGCAATCCGCTGTTCTGCACAAAGCCGATCAGCGTTCCGCTGCGCCGATTCGGCTTCCGCGACAGAATCCGCCAGTGTCGATCTTCGCCCTGGCTTCTCGCAGCTCCGTTTTGATCTCCGATATGCGGCTTTCGATCTCTCGGTGAATTGCGTAGAAGTTCCTCGGCGCTCGACTTTTTGCGGAGTCCGTCCGCCGCTCGTTGCAATCGATTTTTGGTCATTGTGTTCTCCGTCGTCAGTTTAAATGATTTCCTGCCTCTTTGATTTGCTCTCATTCGGCGGAAATGTTTTTGATCGCGCGCTGCGTTTGGTTCTCTGCGTCGGCATCACCGAAGCCTTCACGGCAATCATACCGCACTCAACGCGGCACCGGCGGCAATTCGCAACGGCAGGTCATCCCGTTCCGCAAGAAAATTCCAATGCTTTCGCGGTGTAAGCCTCTTGCTTTAGTCGAGCCGTGTTCATGTTGTCTCCTGTTCCGGCACCTCGCCGGGTAATTGGAAAAGAATATGCGGCCCACGCGGCACGCCGCCAGAACTCCGGTCACGACGAACGGTTCCCGAAGCGATAGGAACGTTATCGACAGTTCGATAGTCGCGCCGGCGTCGATAGCTCGATCGACCACCTTCGTTTCGTCGGCCGATAGCGTCTCCGCCAGGTGGCTGGCGATCCTTGCGCCGCGGCTTTGGTCTGTTCGAGCTGCTTAATCATGCTGCCTTCAGCCAGCAGCTCGCCGTCATGCCGTTATTCGCAGTGGTCGCAATAGCGGCGCTTCGTAAGTCGCTTGCAGCCTTTCGTCAGGGCGACGACGGGCAGCCTTACGTCGGCCAAAAACGCAATCTGCGCCGTGATCTGGCGCTCGCTACGTAGTGCTCGTTTCATGTCATTACCTTCATCAATGCGCGGTTTCCATCCGATGGTCTCGGCGATAACGCTCCAATCGCTCAAGCCTGGACCGGGAATCAATAGAAGCGCCGGCGTCCAGACGTAAATTTCATGCGGGATCGTGTGAGCGGGTCGCAGCACGACGCCGGGATAACCGGACCTTCCCGGCGGGTAGGCTGCCCCACGACGATGCCAGCGACACCCAACCAAGCAGGCGGCGGCACCCTAACGCCTTCGCGCGGATGTACGATCGGCAGGCATCGCCCGTGCATAGCGTTCGTCCGTGGGCGGTGCCGATTTGCGTCATTGCGTGTTCGCCCGTTCGCGTCATCAATCATGGCCAGCAGTCGCCACGGCTCGCTCCGCCGGTATCGCCATCTCGAACGTGGCAAGGTCGCGAATGCCAACGCCAATCACCGGGTTCGTGCCGCATCGACCGCATAGGCGTATTTGAGCTCCGGATTCTCAGCCAGCATCAACAACAGCTCATCGCGCCGGCGTCGGCGCTCTACCTCGGCGACCAGCTCGGCCTTGTGTGCCCGGATGAATTCCCGGTCGTCATCGGTCAGCCGGGGAGCGAGAGACCCGAGTACCTCGCCGTCAATCTCGGCTGTCAGACCCCGCTCTATCAGGTACGGCAAGCGCCATCGAGAATGCCTCCGAATCCGAGTCATCGGCGCATACATCGCCACCCCGATTCGCTTGGCGGTCGTACTGGGGTTTTTTGCCGTTTTCTGGGGGCTGAATCCCTTGTAGTGCATGCGGGTTACGGCGTCGCCGCCGCCAAATCTTGCTGGCCGGGCGTTGGCGGTCTATGTCCTTGGCGGTCTTTAGGCGGCTTCCAGTACCCAGGTCGCGTGCCGCCCGGATCCTGTCCGGTCGGAAACCGCCTTCGGCCTGCTTTTTCGCACGCTCGACCGTTCGCCAGGAATGCCCGGCCTGCTTCGCCGAGTTTGTTGCAGTTCCGTGGTAGCGACCCGGCCCTCAGGCCAGCACGGCCTTGCAGCCAGTCGGTCGCGTCGTCAAGTTCTCGAATGGGCATTGTCGGTCGCCTCGGCGACTCCAAGTAGATCCCGGGCCGTACCTTCCAATTCGTCGCCCCGGTAGACGCGCGGACGCGATGATGTCCGGGTAGTCGTCGAGTACCGCTTGCTGCAATTCGTATCCGAAGCCGCCGCCGTCCGGTCCTATGTTCGACTTCGCGCCGCACGAACGACCGCTCGGGGACCACCGTCGTCATGGTCGATTTCGCCGCGCCGAAGATGATGCGCGGGAGTGCACCGAATGCGATGCTGCCCGTGACCCTCTCTATCGGATCGCGGCCCTGCGTTTCCCCTTTGGTGTAGTGGCATATGCCGAGCACGGCCGCGTCGAGTGCGGTTCCGACGTCAACCAGCGGTTGCAGAGATCGCCGGGTTTCGGTGTTCTTGTGACTGTCACCGGCAACGGCAGAGACGATCGGGTCCGCTACCAGCGAGACCCACGTCACCGACCCGTTGTGCGGCCCTCAAAAGTGCATCGGTGTCCTGCGCAGGGTCAAACGGCCGCTTGCCGTCATCGTCGTTGATGCCGTCGACGAACCAGATTCGCGCCTGATTGCCGCCCATGCCGATAAACCGGGGCAGCAGCGTGTCCGCGATACCGTCCTCGCCGGGTCCAGACGATCACGTTGCCGGGTTTGCAGGTCGTGCCGTCCGGCCAGCCGTCCGCCGCTGGTCCGGCGTCGCCGCTAGGGCAATCGCCAGCGTCGATTTGCCCGGCAAACCAGGTGCGCCGGCGACGATGTGCAGCTTGCACGCAGCGACCGCGGCCGCTACCAGCAGCCAGTGGATCGCCTCCGGCCGCACAGCGTCCCCGCGTAGTAATGCGACGTTGTGTGCCGCTTCGATCATGCGGGCCAGCCCGCGCCGACCGAAGCGACGCGCCTCCGCTTCCTCTTGGCTGGTAATGCCAGAGCCGCACGGCCGACTCGTACGGTTGCGTCGCCAAGTCGGTCATCGGATCGCCCTAAGCAGCAACAGTTTCGAGCGCGGCGCCGCGCTTCGAAATTTAAGTCAGTCAGCCCGGACAACAAGATGTCCGACGGCGACATTCGCGGCAGACGGGCGTGGCCATCACCCACGACATATTGCGCACCGTCTGTCAGCGTGGCGGCGCGGCGTGGATTTCGGTAAGATTCTGTTCATGCTCGCCTCTCCCGCGAGTTCATGGAGAGGAAACCCTGCCCGGCCTGCACCGCGGCGGGGTTTCCGTTTCTGGGTGGGGATCACGCGGCGGCCTTGTCGCCTTCGCAATACGCGCGCCAGCGTTCGGGGTTGAATACCGGCGGCCTGCAACGCGCTTGATGACGCCCGCGCGTTGCATTTCGTCGCGGATTTCGCCAGCAGGTCCAGTTGTAAAGCGTCGATGTGCGGATACTCGCCGCGCTCTGCCCATTGCTGGAATGTCATCGGGTTCATTTGCATTGCCTCCCGTAAGAACGTTGGAAGTCCGTTTGAACCAGGCAATGCTATGTAGTCCGCAAGCGCAACCACGGAAAAAACAGGCGATGTAGAGTCTACACCGCCGTTTTTAGGGTCGAGGTTTGCGCAAATTACTTCGTGCGGTACGGCCTGATAATGTCGCGAATGGTGCGCGGCTTTCTGCTTGTACTTCTTCGCCCGGTTGGCTCCAATCTTGTGTTCGGTGGTGCTTGCAATTCAAGATAGCCGGCAATGATTCGTGCGTTTCGGTCATCGACGTTGCGTCGCCGACTGTCCCTCGAGTCGCGCTGCCGCTTTGGTCGCAGCTCCCGCTACACCTCCGGGAAATCGAAATTCGCGAGGTGCAGCGCCAGTGCGGATCCGCGTCGCATCGCTTCCGCCTGGTCGTCGTCTTGCAGGTATTCGTTGCATTGGTTGATCGACATAAAGACAAAAAACTCGGTGATGTCTGCTGTATTTTTGTCGTTCATGGCCTGTCGTTTTTTGACGGTCTCGACAAATTCCCGCATTTCATCGCGGCTTACCGTCGAACCATTGAAGTCAACTCGCATGATTCTGCGGAAGGTCGTCATTTCACGCCCTCCCCGAGTACGCCAAGGGCGGTTGCTTCATCGCCTTATGAACGTGGCCCTCGGTCAAATGTGCGTAGCGTTGAACCATTGCCAGCGTCCGATGCCGAGGCGCGCCGGCAATCTCGGGCAGGGAATAGCCGCGCATCGCCATGCGCGATGCAAAAGTGTGGCGCAAGTCGTGGAACCGGAAATTTTGAGTTTCGCCCGGTCGCGCACGTCATCCCATGCGTTGTTGAAGTTTGGAAGTGTCTGTTTTCCTTCGGGGTTCGGGTTGTCGAAGATTCGGCCCGAGTCGATCCGGCGCGGCAGCTTTTTCAGTTCCTCGACCACGGCCGGCACCAGCACTAGCGTTCGCTTGTCCGTGTTCTTGGTCGCGTGAAGGGTCGCCCGGCCTTTTTTCAGGTCCACGTCGGCCCACTCAAGCCCGTTAATCTCCCCGCGCCTTGCTCCGGTCGTAAGCGCAATCAGCGTCATCGCATACATATGCGGATGCGGGCACGCCCTCGCCGCTTTCAACAGCCGGGTAAATCTCTTTATCTGACAGGTGCCGGTCACGGCCTCGAGGCTCTTTCAGCGCGAGTTTCTGGCAGGGGTTGCGGGTTGCCCGTTGCCCGATCGGGTTTCGGCGAACTGCGGAACGCATGGCGAAGTGTGGCGATGTATCTGTTCACGGTCGCCGGTGTCCGCGTCTCGACCATGCGGTCGCGAATCTCGACAATCTGCGCCCGCGTTACGGCGGTATACCGTTGAAGTGACCAAGTTCCTCGATCCAGAAGTCGAGATACCGCTCGGCGTTTTCGCGGTCCGCGCTTCTTCGGAACTTCACTCTGCCGGTAGCGTTCCAGCAGGTCGCTCAGGGTCCGTTTCTTTGCTTCCGGTTGCCGACGCTGAATTCGTCGCGGGGTTGATCGCGTTTTCGACGGCGGTCGCCCAGGCTTCGGCCTCGCTCCGTGTGTTGAACGTCCAGGTCGTACTGCGGCCGGTGATCGCCGACGGCGGAGACGATCCCCTGCCAGCCCTTCGTCGCCTTGCCGGCCTTGCGTCCGGTGCGCTTTCGTATGCGTCCCCATTGCGCTTGCTCTCGCTTGCCACAATTTGCGTAAAGTGTGTGGCAAAGTGTGGCAAATCGCGAAGGCTCGACGAGAGCGGGAATCACGATACTTCCGTAACTCGTTGTTTTCACTGGTGCCCGGGCGGGACTCGAACCCGCACTCGCTTGCGCGAAACGGATTTTAAGTCCGTAGCGTCTACCAGTTCCGCCACCCGGGCGGGTGGTTGCCGCGGCAACTGGAGGCTAGGGACGGAATCGAACCGACGTACGCGGCTTTGCAGGCCGCTGCATAACCACTCTGCCACCTAGCCAGGCGCGCGGATTCCGGAGTGCGCGAGAAGATAGCACACTTGCCGCCGGGCGGTGGAGTATTGCCCACCCACCGATTGCCTCGCGAGTTCAGCCGCACGCCGGCATAATCGGCGCATGCGACCTGTCGTCATTCGACACTGCGTGCTCGCCCTGCTCCTGTCGGCCGGCTCGTGGGGGCAAGCGTCTCCGCAGCCCCCGGCGGCCGCCGGCAGTCTCGGCCCGAGTCTCGCGGCTGGCGCCGACGGCGCGGTGGTCCTGAGCTGGCTCGAACCCTCGGGTGACGGGCACGCGCTGCGTTTCGCCAGCTGGCGGGATGGCTCCTGGCAGTCACCGGGAACGGTCACCTCCGGTGACGGCTGGTTCGTCAACTGGGCCGATTTCCCGTCGGTTACGCCGATCGACGGCGCGTTCTGGGTTGCGCACTGGCTGGTCCGCCGACCGGCCGGGGGTTACGCCTACGACGTCCACACGGCGGTCTCCACGGACAGCGGTGCCACGTGGTCCGCGGCTTTACGCCCTCACCGCGACGACACCGATTCGGAACACGGTTTCGTCAGCGTGTTCCCGTACCAGGGCGATGCCGGTCTGATCTGGCTCGATGGCCGGTACACGGTCCCCGGTCGCCGTGAGCCGGGCGGCATGACGTTGCGTGCCGCATCGCTGACAGCAGGGCGAGAATTCCGGGATCGCGCCGAGATCGACGGGCTCGTTTGCGACTGCTGCCAGACGGACGTCGCCGCCACCCCGGCCGGCCCGGTTGCCGTCTACCGCGACCGCACACCGGGTGAAATCCGCGACGTCTACGTAACCCGCCTGCGTGACGGCGCATGGACGCCGGGCACGCCGGTGGCGCGGGACGGCTGGCGCATCGATGCCTGCCCCGTCAATGGTCCGGTCATCCGCAGTCTCGCGGGCGCGCTGGCAGTCGCCTGGTTTTCGGCCGCAGGCGATGTGCCGCGAGTGAGGCTGGCACGGTCACCGACCCCCGACGCACCGTTTGAGGAGCCGGTGGCTGTTTTTTCCGGTGACACGATCGGGCGCGTCGGGCTCGTCCTGCTCGCCGACGGTACGGCTGTCGTCAGCGCCCTGGAGCGCAGCGACGCCGGCCTCGCGAACCTGCGGATTGCCGTTGTCGGCGCAGGCGGCACGCCCGGGCCGGCGCACACCGTCGTGGAAGGCGTGCCGCAATTCAGCGTGCCGCAAATCGCCACGATTGCGGACGGCCTGCTCGTCGTCTGGACATCGCAGTCCGGCGGCTCGACGCGGCTGCAGAGCAAACGAGTACCCGTAGCCGCGTTGCGCTGAACTGCCAACTGGCCCTCACCGTCCGGGCCCGGGCCGATTGCGGCGACGTATGAAATTCCTTTTGCATAACTCGGCTGTTATTGGAACATCCTTTCCGACTTCGGGCACACTACGGGCGAGCCAACAGACAGGGGACCACCAGGCCACATGATCAGGAGATTGATGGACTCGGTCGCCAATGCCATAGGCGGCACCGACAACGACGCGCCGGACAGTGCGGACCGCGAGCATGCCATACGCATGGCAACCGCCGTCCTGATGACCGATGTGGCGCGTGCCGACAGCGAATTCGATGAATCGGAATTCAACCTGTTGCTCGGACTGATCGAACGGCATTTCGAGCTGGAGCCCGAGCAAGCGAACCAGCTCGCGAATGCCGCCAACGAGCAATCGGAGGAGTCCGTGTCGTTGCACCGCTTCACGAAGCTCCTGCACGAGCACCTCAGTGCCGACGAAAAGGCGCACATAATCGCGTTGTTATGGCGCGTCGCCTACGCGGACGGACGGCTCGACAAATTCGAAGATTCGCTCGTGCTGAAAATAAGCGACCTGCTGTACGTGAACCGCGGCCGCGTCATGCGCCTAAAACACGATGCGGAGATGGCGGCGGGTCGGGCGAATTCATGACGACGAGGGAGACCGGCATGGGTACGGAGCACCGTCCGCGCCAATGACAAACCTGCTGTTGCTGGGAGCCGGGCTGGTCATGCTCACTGCCGGCGGGGACGCGACGATGATACCGCGGCCGAACTACCTCGCGGCCAACTTTTCCCTGTTCTGAAGCACGCCAGGCCCGGTCAACGAATCGTGCTCCGCCACTTTGCCAGGCGCCCGGTCACTCCACGACGTCTGCCAGTTCCCGGCGCGGCGCCGGGCGAACGTCTTCGGTCGGGTAGCCCAGGCGTACCAGGACTTGCGGAAAACCCGGTCGACCGATGCGATGCTGCAGCTTGGAGCGCAGCGCCGCGACCTGCACCGGCTGGTTGAGAAAGGATGCCTGCACGCCTGCAACACAGGCGGTGAGCAACAGTCGTTGCAGCGCCTGTCCCGCACGCAACCACTCCGCCACGGAATCGCCGTCGGTCCCGAGAATCGCGAGTACCGGTGACTCCTCGGCCAGTTCGGAATCGCCGGCGCCGACGCCCTTTCCCATGTCAAACGTGCGCACGACCATCCGTGCCACGGGCGCGGCCAACTCCGGCATCGTCAGGCCGTCACCCTTGCGCCGTGGATGCATCCAGGCGGCAAGTTCACGCCGCCAGCTCGGATTCGCCCACTGGATTGCGTCGCCTTCCGCGACGAGGTCCGCGATATCGTCTCGCATTGCGGCATCGGTTGCGGTAAAGAGCCAGGCGCCCTCCTGCCGGACCGCTTGCCCGAGCGATTCGAGCAGCGTCGGCGGTATTATTCGTGCATCGAACCGTTTCCGATACGTGTGGCGTCGATCGATTGCAGCGAAGAGCAGCGCATCATCGGCCGGAACGTCGCCCCGGTCTTCGATATCCACGAGGGCCATCAGGTCTTCATCGCCGGGGTTCGGCAACGTGTCGACACGGACAGGCTGGCCGGCATGCGCGGCAGCGATACGAAGATTCATCAAGGCGCAGCCGCAGCTCATGGTCAACTCGCGATCGTCCGGATCGTTCGCGGGCAGCGCGCGCGTCCGGTCCGCGAACAGTAGCAGGCGCTTGCCCGACACTTCGAAGATCCAGGGTTGGGTATTGTGACTGGACGGCGCGAGGATCGCTGCCCGCAGCAACGAGTTTACGAGTTTGGCTCGTCGCGGGTCTGCTGTAGTCATCACAAGATCCCGTTTGCCAACAGACCCGGCAGTATTGCCGACGTCGATGACCGGTCGTATCCGTACTTTCCGCGATCCACGTTTTTTTATTGCCGCGCCACGCGCTCCATGCTGCGCCGCAATATTACAGTCCAGGCGGCCGCGGCAAAGCAGTAGATGGCCATTACCAGGATTTGTCGCTCGAGCGCGATGCCGGCATCCATCAGGATACCGACCAACCCCGGCGACAGTGCGCTCGCGAATACCACGAGCGCGGTCGAGACGGAGCGTATCGCGCCAAGATGGCCAACGCCGTAGAGTTCGGCCCACAGGGCCCCCTGCGTCGTCGACGCGCAGCCGAGATTGATACCGATCAGCGTCATCGCGATTGGAAGAGCTACCGGATGGCTGGCATAGGCCAGCAGCAGGCTGGCAAGTCCCAGCGGGACAAGGTAAACAGGCAGCAGCCACCGTGCACCGTACAGGTCGATCAGTCGTCCGCAGGCAAGTGCTGACACAACATGGGCAGCAGCCAGTACCGGGAAACTCGCCGCAAACCACGACAGCTGCCAACCCTTGATGGCCGCCAGCGACACCTGGTTGATGAATATCGCGGTGATGATGAACGCGGTTGCCAGCGTGACCGGCAACAGAGCATAGAACAGCGGGTGCCGCAGGACCTCGTCACGGGTCCAGTGATAACGCTTTGGCCCCTCGTCGTCGTCCTGCCCGGCCATCGGTCCACGCGTGGGGTGCCGCTCGTACTGCAGCAAGCCGATGAGCAGTGGTACGCAGACGAGACCCAGCAGCACGGCCCCGGCGAGCCACGTGGCTCGCCAGCCGAAGACGGCGGTAGCGCTTACGGCAAACAACGGCATGATCGCCTCGCTTGCCGGCAGGCCCAGTGCCGCGATCGATATCGCCTGGCCACGCTTGCGGTTAAACCAGCGCGCCATTGCGGTCATCGCGACGTGAGTCGACATGCCCTGGCCGAAAAAACGCAACCCGAACAATGCAAGACCCAGCATCCAGGTCGTATCGACACGGGCCATGGCGAGGGACGTGAATGCAAGCCCCGTGAGCACGCCGGCACCGAGCCAGCGTACCGATAACGTATCGGCCAGCTTGCCGGCCCACGTCAGCAGCGCTGCACTCGTCAGCGTGCCAAGCGCGTACAGGCTGCCGAACTCGCCGTCTGTGAGGCTCAATTCGGTCTTGAAGTGTCCGGCGAAGACGGCGATGTAGTACGTCTGGCCGAAACCCGAGCACAGCGTCAGCAGGAAGCCGCTGGCCAGCCAGCGCAGGTCGGGTCGTAGATGCTGCGGAAAAATGACGAACGATCCGGCTACGTAAACGCCAGATGTTACTAGGGAAACGAAACCAAAGTCTCGGCGCGCGGATTATTCATGAACGGCTTGGCATTGGTGGTGGGCGAAGGCGCGCCCCGGGGGAGGCGAGACGTTCCCACGTCGAGTCCGTTTTTTCGATCATCCGAGGAAAATAGTGGGACTCTGTGACGAGGAGGATCGGAAAAACGGGCCGACGTGGGGGCGTCGCAGCCCGTTCGGCTTCTACCGCGCAGACTCCTGGCGAGGTTCGGATGCCAGCGTGCGCGCCAGATCGTCTGCCAGCCGCAGTTCCGCATCGAAGGGATGCAGCGCGATCCGCAACTGGCCGTGACATCGTGCCAGCAGCCGATTGGCACCGTTCGACAATCGGAGCGCCAGCGCCCTCGTCGGCGTGTCTGCCTCGAATCCGGCGAGCGGCACGCGCTGGAACCTCTCCAGTTCCGTGTCGAGATAGCCCGTCAGGTACTCGTAGTAGCGAAAGCCGAGACCCTGCAAGCGGCGACGTGGCATTGGTCCCATGGCCCAGGCGGGCGGCACGTAAAGCCTGGGCGCCGGCAGGGCCTGTTCGTCGAACCACGCTCGACAGCGCCGTATCAGCGTTTCGATTCCCGCGGTGTCGTGCGCGAGGTGTTCGGCGGCGCGCCGTGACAACAGCAGGCCATGCAGCCGGTGTGCTAGGTTGCGGAATTCCTGCACGTCATGGTGCCAGCCATGTCCGGCAAGTTCGTGCCCCGTGTCGAGAAATTGCCGCAATGTCGCCAGGTCGTCGTGCCGCCAGTCCCTGCCCGGCACGACCAGCAGCGTGGCGGGCCCCAGCCCGGCGCGTTCGACGCGCTCCAGCAGGGATGCCACACGCTGAAGCGTTTCCGGCATGACGTCGTGCACGGAGACCAGCTGGCGAACGGCGCCGGTCATGCCCGCCCTGACCGGTCGCCCCGGCTGGTCCGCAGCCGGTCGATCCAGGTATCCACGTTCCACGCGTTGAGCCGCGCGGCCGCGTCGTGGGCGAGCTTCGCCCGCTCGTGCCGAACGTCGAACGGCAATGCCACGACACGATCCACCGCTTCGAGCACGGTCTCGCCGTCGTGAATACGGAACAACGCCGCGTCCAGTTCGGGCCATTCCGCAATTCCGCAATCGCCTGAGACGATTACCGGGCGGCCCCGTGCCATGCCCTCGAGTGCAACGGTGCCGAATGATTCCACCTTTGACGGCAGCAGCAGCAGATCGTGAGCGTCCATCGCATCGATAAGCTCGCTGCGCGAGACCCAGCCGAGATAGTGGAGATTGGGAATTGTCGCAGCAGCTTCGACAATCTTGCGCCGCAGCGGCCCGTCGCCTGCGATGCTAACCGTGAGGTGCGGCCGGGCCCGGGCAACCTCGATCACCTTCGGGACATTTTTTTCCTCGGCCAGCCGGCCCGCAAACAGGATCCGGTTCGAAGCCGGCTGCAGGGGAACCAGCGGGCGGGCCAGGAACTCGCTCGCGACCGATGTGCCCATGAGTTCGGCGCCGGGCGCACCCATGTTCATCGCCTGCCGTGCCATTTCCGGCGAGTTTGCGAGGACGAGAGAGCTGTGCCGGAACAGCAGGCGATTACACCAGGTCAGGTAGCTCCGGCAGATGCGACCGAACGTGTCCTGCCAGTAGATGTCCGTCAACGCCTCGTAGTGCGTGTGAAAGCCGACGATCAGTGGCACGCGCAATCGCCGTGCGGCGTACATGCCGGCAATGCCGTACGGTCCCGGCGTCGGGACGACGATAGCGTGCGGCGCAATGCGGGAAATCTGCCGCCAGAGCTTGAGCGGCCGCGGCAACCAGATGCGCTGGGTGCTGTCGCCGGGCAAGGGCGGCGCAAGATAGCGTTGCAAACCGCCAGGCCTGTCCCGGGGGCAAATAAGCTCCGCCCGGCCGATGCGATCCTGCAGTTGCTGGACGAGATCCGCATAGTATGATCCGACTCCGTTGCGTTCCGCCGTCGCATCCGACACGACGGCAACCCGCAACTCATCGTCGGTCAACCGGGACGCATCCCGGGTTGTCCGCGGCGCCCCGATCAGCGGCTCGATGCTGCTCATAGTCTGACGTTGTCCTCGTGGCGCCAGCGCGCGAAGCGATTCCCGAGTTCGGCGGTATCCAGGCCCCAGGCTGACAGCGACGGCGATGATACCGGCGACCCCGGCTCGGACCGGGATTCGTACTGTCGCAGCCCTGCCTCGACCGCCGCCGGTACGGGGCGTTCCAGGTATGCGTATATAGCCGTCAGGACGCTGCGCGTATCCCGCGACAGCGCCCACAGGGACGCGCGAGCCGTGGCGATGCGCGCCCCGATGCCGGCCAGGTTCTCGTAGTAGAAGTGCAGGCTGTCCAGGAGCCGATCACGGAATTCCGGTGCCCGTGCCGAACCGCCAAACGCTTTGAGGCCCGGTGCCAGCGAATTGAACTGAGAGGCGATCGCGTGCAGCGCGTCACGCTCGCAAACGACCAGGCGGCAATCGGGAAACGTGTCGACCAGGCTGTTTACCATGCCCGCAAACGACGCATTCTTGGAGAGCAACGTACTGTCCTGGCCATTGGCATACAGGTGCTTTTGCAGGCAACGACGATACCAGTTTAGCAACACAACCCGCTCCCGTTCGCTGAGATCGCGGTCGAACCGCGCCATCCGCCATAGCCAGTCCGCGCCGGGAAACGGTACGACGAGAATAAAACAACAGAGAAGCGGCATGAAAACGAAATAATCCTCTTCCGGCGCGCCAAGCGAGACCGGGTGAACGCCGTTTATAGCGGCCAGCACGCGTCGCTCCGCCAGCCGCATGAGGCGGCCGAGCGGCTCGCCAACCAGGCGGTCCAGCCGGCCGATGCCACGCCAGAAAAAGCGCTCGGCAATGCTGGGCGCGAACACGCATTCCCAGGTCGAGAATGTCGTGAAAGCCGGGTCGCGGGCCAGCATCCGGTGCAGAAACGTCGTACCGCTGCGCGGTACGCCGAGCACGAAAACAGGCTCACGTATGTCCACTTTTCGATAGCCGGGAAACAGAAGCTCATCAAGCAGGAACCCCACCCAGTGCAACAGCTGCAACAAGACGAGCAACGGCAGGAACAGTGCCATGACCAGTATGCGCCGCAACCACGCGCCGATACCGGGAAATGGCCGCGGGATGACGGCCTGCCAAAGCAATATCGCGAGGCGCAAAGGCGTTTTCAACAGTAGCATGATTGTTTCAGGACGTTACGTCATTGACCGCGGTGACATACCGGCAATAGTCGCAATCCGGGTGCGCTGCCGGTACGGTCGCGCCGTTCAGGCAGGCATGTAACCGCTCTATGGTCGCTTCCACCCAGCCGTCATTGCCGGTGTACGGAATGAGGTGAATGTCGAAGTCGATGCGGGCATCGAATGCCGCCGCATCACGCCTCCCCGTGCAGTAGACGAAATAGCCGGTATCGGCGACGGGCAGCCCGTTTCTTCGCAGCAGCCACTGGTAGATCTCCATCTGGCGCTTATAGCCGGCCTGCCACGCCTGGTCGACCGCCGTGACCGGCTCGGCCTTGGCCGTTGCCTTGTAATCCACCACCAGATAATTGCCTTCACTGTCGATCCACAGATCGTCGATCGCCCCGGTGATTACCAGGTTGGTCGATTCGTGATGGTATTGCACGCCCTTGAAGTTCTCGCGCCAGGCGTCGATCTGTTCGTGCCGCGCCGGCACCGCATCGAGTCCGTAGGATGCCTGCAATGGATGCGGCGTGCCGGCCGCGCGATGCACATCGAATTCCGCCTTGAGCAGGGCGTCGACGGCGCTGTTCAGGTTGAACGGAAATCCCGGCGGCCGCCCGGTCCCAAGTCGGCGATCAATGTAAAAGCAACGCGGACACTCGACGAACAGATCGATCTTCGAGCGACTGATGCGGAACGGCTTTTCAGCCGAGGGATCGTAGAGATTGCGGCTGCGATGCGGATTGTAGAATTTCGACATGCGCCTATCGTCACCCGGAATCGCCCCGGCCGCAATCGCACGAGTCCAGGGCGGGGCGTGGCCGGCGAATTCATGTGATCCGCGCGCTGCCGCTAAGCTGGTATTCTTCGCTTCCGATTCCATCCTGAGGCCAGAGAGGTCGTATCCGTGGCATTGCTGCTCAACCCTGAGGAAACACGCATCATCGGCTGCCTGATCGAAAAGTCCCTCGTTACGCCGGACCAGTATCCGCTCTCTCTCAATTCCCTTACCAACGCCTGCAACCAGAAGTCCGGCCGGGACCCGGTGATGTCGCTGACGCGGGGTGAAGTGCAGCGACACTGCCGCCTGCTGGACGGCAAGGGCCTGGTACGAGTCGACGAGAATTTCCGCAGCGGTGTCGAAGTACTCGCAGCGACTCTGCAATACCCGCTACAGCGACTACCGGTTCGAACCACCTGAACTCGCGATCGTCTGCGCCCTGCTGCTGCGCGGCCCGCAAACACCGGGGGAGCTGCGCACCCATTGTCGCCGCCTTTACGAGTTCGCGGACAATCGTGCGGTGCAGGAATCGCTCGAAAAGCTCGCCGATTACGAGCGGGGCGCCATCGTGCAGGCGTTGCCGCGCTCACCTGGCCGCCGGGACGTCGAGTACATGCATCTCTTCGGGGGACCTGTAGATGTCGAAGCAATTGCGGCAACCCGAGCGCCAACGACACCGTCGCGGGCAAGGGATGATTCGACCCTGGCGGACCTCGAGCGGCGCGTCACGCAACTGGAGGCGGTAATCGAAGACCTGAAGGTGCGTCTCGGCGACTGATCAACCTGCACTGGTAGCCGCGCTGACGCGCGTCTGCGCCTGGTCGTCGCGCCCCGGGGCGCCGCGATTTCAAGCCGACTGTCCGTCCGGATGCCGATTGAGCAATGCGGCATCCTCGATGCGGCCGATGCTGCGGCGTGCCGTGGCTGCCAATTGGGTAAACTGTGCGCCGAAATCGCACACATACCCGGGAGAATTGCGTGGACTACCTGCTGGCCCTGTTGACCGATCCAACCGCGTGGATGGCGCTCGCCACGCTGACCCTGATGGAGGTCGTGCTCGGCATCGACAACCTCATTTTTATCTCGGTGCTGTCCAACAAGCTGCCCGAGAAAGATCGCTCGCGTGCCAGGCGCCTGGGTATAGCCGGCGCTCTCGTCATGCGCCTGGCCCTGCTCGGCACGATTGCGATGATCGTTCGCATGACGGCGCCGTTGTTCGAGTTGTTCGGCCAGGCCTTCTCGTGGCGCGACCTGATCATGATTGCCGGCGGGCTGTTCCTGGTCTGGAAGGCAACCACCGAGATTCACGATTCCGTCGATCCGGATGCCGATCCGCACGGCACGAAGTCCGCGGCCGCCATCACCAGCGTGGGCACCGTAGTTGCGCAGATCCTGGTGCTGGATCTCGTCTTCTCGATCGACAGCATCATCACCGCCGTCGGCATGACGGAGCACGTGCCGATCATGGTGTTTGCCGTGATATTCGCCATCGGTACGATGCTCCTCGCAGCCGATCCGCTCGCGCGCTTCATTCATGCCAACCCGACGATCGTCATGCTCGCGCTGGGCTTCCTGCTCCTGATCGGCACCACGCTGATCGCGGAAGGCTTCGGTGTGCACGTGCCGAAGGGGTATATCTACGCGGCCATGGCGTTCTCGGCGCTGGTCGAGGCTCTCAACATGTTTGCCCGGCGCGCGCGCCGGCGGCGAGCCGCGAGCCGGTGGATAGCCAGCCGCGCATGCCGCGTCGCCGCGCACCCTCGCGTTGGCAAGGCCGCTTGCCGGCGCCGGTACGCGCAGCGCCCTGCGGTCGCCGTTGCAGCGTATCAGTCCTGCTGTCGCAGTGACGCCAGCGCTTCGATATGCGCCGGCGACAGTCCACAGCAGCCACCGATGATCTGTACGCCGGACGCCAGCCAGCCGCCGGCGTAGCGGCACAGGTCGCCAGGCTGTATCACATCGACGAATTGCCATTCCGGCATGCGGAAGTAGCCGGAATCCGGGTAGGCCATCAGCGGGCCGGCATACGTGTCGCGGAGCATTGCGAGCGCGTCGCCGACGACCGGGGACGGCGTATGCATTATCCCGGCAACATCAACCTCGAAATCGTCGAGAACCGGCAGCAGGTCCTCAAACGGGATGTCAAGGTCCGTCGCATAGCTCAGGATGCGGCCGTCATCGGCGCGACGCGCGGAAAAGCCGGCCCAGACCGGCAGCCCCGTGCCGCGCGCAGCCGCGAATATCGCGGGCAGACGCTCCGGGTAGTACATCATTTCAAGCATGATGAAGTCACATCCCGCGTCACGAAGCAGCGTACCGAGTTCCGCATAGGCTGCACCCATCTCGTCGATGGATGGGCCCGGTCCGTCACTGGCGGGCTTGAAATGGGACAATGAGCCGGCGATCAGCACGTCGTCACGCCCGCTCGCGGGCGCGCGCGCTCGGCGGCACGAACGGCGGTGCGATTGATTTCTTCGAAGCGATCGCCGTAGCCCGCTGCATCCAGCATCGGTCGCGACGACGCAAACGTATTGGTGGTGATCACGTCAGCGCCGGCGGCAATGTAGTCCCCGTGTATTGCCGTCAGAAGCTCCGCGTTGGCCAGCGATGCGGGACCGCACCACGCGTTCGGGTCCATGGAGACCCCGCGTCGCTCCAGCTCGGTGCCCGTGCCGCCGTCGAGGATGATGATGTCACCGCGTTGAATGCGGCGCTCGATAGCCGCGTAACTCATGTATCTGCCTGCCACATTCGGGTGCTCTCGCCCAAGTCCGTCACTCTGGTTAGACTACCACCCGGAATCTCAACCAGGGTGCCACATGAAACTGTTTGCCATATTGGGCGCCGTGCTCGGCGGCCTCGGTGTCGCCGCCGGCGCGTTCGGTGCGCACGCTCTCAGGGCGCAGCTCGAACCGCGCATGCTCGAAGTCTTCGAGACCGCAGTCCGTTACCACATGTACCATGCGCTGGCACTTTTTGCAGCCGCGTGGCTGCAACAGCAGACGCTTGCCCAGTCGGCCTCGGTTGCCGGCTGGGCCTTCGTCGCCGGGATCCTGCTGTTCTCCGGGTCCCTTTACCTGATGGCCTTCACCGGCGTTCGCGGCCTGGGCGCAATCACGCCCGTCGGGGGCGCGGCGTTCCTCGTCGGCTGGCTGGCGCTCGCCGCCGCGGCCTCACAACTTCGCTGACCTCGGCAGGGAGATACAATGCCAAACCTGAAGGTATCGATCGTACAGTCCGCACTCCACTGGCATGATCCGGAGCGCAATCTTGCCGGGTTCACCAAACTCATTGCGCAGGAAAATGCAGGCACGGATCTAATTGTACTGCCCGAAATGTTCACGACGGGCTTCACGATGCATGCCCGCGACTACGCCGAGCGCATGGACGGCCGCACCTTGAGCTGGATGGCACGCGAGGCGGAGAATTCCGATGCCGCATTGTGTGGCAGCTTGATCATCGAGGACGATGGCCACTACTACAACCGCTTTGTCCTCATGCATCCGGATGGCAACTTCGAGCACTACGACAAGCGGCATTGCTTTCGCCTGGCCGGTGAACACGAGCACTATGCGCCCGGCTCGCGCCTCGCAACGATGACACTGAACGGTTGGCGCATCCGGCCAATGATCTGCTACGACCTGCGCTTTCCCGTGTGGAGCCGGAATCACGACGACTATGACCTGTTGATCTACACGGCCAACTGGCCCGCCCGCCGGCACCTTGCTTGGGAAACCCTCATCCGCGCGAGAGCTATCGAGAATCTCGCCTACGTCGCTGCCGTAAATCGCATCGGCACGGACGGCAACGACATCCCGTACGACGGCGGTAGCAGCGTAATCGATTTCCTGGGCAACTATGTCGTCGCGCCGTCGGGCGATGCCGGCGTCTCGACAGCCACGCTCGACAAATCGGAGCTCGACGCGTTTCGCGATCGTTTCCCGTTTCACCTCGATGCCGATCCATTCCGGCTCGACGATCCGGACGCCGAACGATCGCGAACAGGGAGTGGTTGACATTTACGCGTTCGACACCGAAAGCTGGTCGAGAGAGACTGGATAGTTCGGCTCGATAAGTCCGTCACGCGCCGTCGCCCGGCCTCGTCGCGGCCTGCGAACGAGGCGCGACGCCTGTTCCACGATATGAGTTTGCGTTGGGGACGCCGACTCCATCACGCTGAAGATTCACGCGGTCGGACAGGCCAGTCACAGAGAAGTACATCATGTACGACGCCCGGCAAACGCGCCCGACCGGCGCGGCAATCTCGGCAATTTCGGCAATCACGGCGATGACCTGCAGCCTCCTGGTCACCTCGTCACCGGTAACCGCCGATACTCGCGAACCGGATGAGGTCGTAAACCAGATATGCATTGCCTGCCACAATCAACACACGTTGCAGGCGGGATTGAACCTGCAGGACTTTGACGCCGACAATCCCCACGAATACCCCGTCATCGCGGAAAAGATGATCCGCAAACTGCGCGCCGGGCAGATGCCGCCCATCGAAATGCCGCGCGATCCGCAGGAGATCCAGGGACTCATCGATGCGCTGGAAACAGGCCTCGACCGCGCGGCCCGGGAGCAGGGGCGTGTCGGCACCAGACCCTTCCAGCGCGTCAATCGGGCGGAATACGAAAACCTGGTCCGCGACGTTCTGGGTCTCAGCATCGATGCCGGCGACTGGCTGCCGGAAGACCCGATCAGTGACAGCTTTGACAATATCGCCGACGTTCAGGGCATGTCGGCGACCCGGATGACGGCCTATCTTACGGCGGCCAGCGACATCGCGCGCCTGGCGCTGGGCGAGATCGATGCGCCCGCCCTCGAGAAGACCTATTCGAACCCGGCCAACCTGTCCCAGCATGAATGGGAGCGCGTGGACGGCGCGCCGTATGGCACGCGCGGCGGCGTTAGCGCGTTGCACGACTTCCCTGCCGATGGCGAGTACGTTTTCACCATGCGGTTCATGTCCGGCTGGGGCGAACAATTTCACGATATCGACATCTCGATCAACGGCGAACGCGTAGCGCTCCTCAAGTACGGCGGCGACATCGACTACCAGGGACTGAAGGACTTCCCGGTGCAAACCGAGCCCCTGTTCATTCGCGCCGGCGAACATCGGGTCGTTGCTGCCTTTGTTCGCCAGATGGACGGTCCCTACGAAGACCTGCTGCGGCCGAACGAGCGATCGCTCACCGGCACGGAGACGAGTTACGGCACGACCTCGCTGCCGCATATCATGCACCTGACCATCGATGGGCCGTACAACGCGGTAGGCGTTTCGGATACGGAAGCCCGCCGGCGAATTTTTTCCTGTCGCCCGGTAACGGCGGAGGAAGAGTTGCCCTGCGCCCGTGAAATTGTTTCGAGACTGGCCAGTAATGCCTACGGAAGCACCGTGACCGGGGAGCAACTGGCTGACCTCATGGATTTCTACAGCATGGGGGCGGCGGATGGCGGCTTCGAAATGGGTATCCGCGCATCGCTGGAAGCCATTCTGGCCAGTCCGCACTTTCTGTTCCGGGTCGAAAAAGAACCCGCGCGGGCCAGGCCGGGCGATGTATACCGGCTCGCTGACATGGACCTGGCGCGACGCCTTTCTTTCTTCCTCTGGAGCACTCAACCCGACGACGAGTTACTGGAGCTTGCCCGAACCGGCAAGCTCAGCCGCTCACGCGTGTTGCGCGACCAGGCGAAACGAATGCTCGCAGACCCGCGCTCGGAAGCCCTGGCTACCCGCTTTGCCTCCCTGTGGCTTCGCCTGCAGGACCTGGATGCCCTGGAGCCGGACGAGTACTGGTACCCGTACTACAGTCGACAGCTCGTGAACGCAATGCGACGCGAAACCGAGCTCTTCTTTCACCACCTGGTCAAGGAAGACAAGAGCGTGCTCGAGCTGTATCGCGCCGACTACAGCATCATTAACGAAAGACTCGCGAAGCACTACGACATTCCCGGCGTAACCGGCGACGAATTCCGCAAGGTCAGTTACCCGAACAACCAGCGCAATGGCATCCTGGGTCACGGCAGCATTCTTGCCCTGACATCGCTGGGCAACCGGACGTCACCCGTGCTGCGCGGCAAGTGGGTCGTTGAAGTGCTGGTCGGCACGCCACCGCCGCCACCGCCGCCGGGCGTGCCGGATCTCGACGAGACCGCCGACGCCAAGGACGGCGAGATACTGACGACCCGCAAGCGCATGGAAATGCATCGCGCGAATCCGGTCTGTGCCGCGTGCCACAAGATCATGGACCCGGTCGGTCTCGCGCTGGACAATTTCGACGTCACCGGCCGCTGGCGGATACGCGAAAACGGCGTGCCGCTCGACACCCGCAGCACGTTCTACGATGGCACCGAAATCTCCACTCCTGCCGAGCTGTCACAGGCACTGCTCAAACGGCCGTTGCCGCTCGTGCGGGAATTTACGGCCAACCTGATGGCCTACGCGCTCGGCCGGCGTGTCGAGTACTTCGACCAGCCGACCGTACGCGAGATCGTGGACCGGGCAGAAAAGGACGATTTTCGGCTGTCTTCGCTTATTCTCGGCGTCATAATGAGTGACCAGTTCCGCATGAAGGACGTCATGCCCGCGGCAGCGGATATTACGACCGCTGATACGGCACGGTAGCCCTGCCGCAACCGGAAGGAGAGCCACGAGATGCGCTTTGTCACCCGTAAAACGATTCCCCGCAGGACCTTTCTGCGCGGCGCCGGCGCAACCATAGCCCTGCCGTTTCTCGATGCGATGTTGCCAGCGTTCGCATCCACATCGAGCACCGGCATCACGCGACTCGTCTGTATCGAGGAGGTGCATGGTCTCCCCGGCTGCAACAAGTTCGGGCAGGAGAAATTCCTGTTCGCGCCCGCTACCGTGGGTCGGGGATACGAGCTCGTGCCGGACAACACGCTCAAGGTGATCGAAGCCTGGCGCGACCACTTTACGATCATCAGTAATACCGATGTCAGAATGGCCGAGCCGTTCGCTCCCAGCGAGGTGGGCGCGGACCATTTCCGGTCGTCCGCCGTTTTTCTCACACAGGCTCATCCGAAGCAGACGCAGGCTTCGGATCTGCATTGCGGTACGTCCCTCGACCAGCTACATGCGCACAAGTTCGGCAAGAGACCATGCTGCCGTCGATGCAGCTCGGCATAGAACCCACGGACAAAGGCGGCGGCTGCGGCTACAACTATTCGTGCGCTTACACGGACTCGATCAGCTGGGCATCGCCGACACAGCCGCTGCCCATGCTGCGCAATCCGCGCACCGCATTCGACATGCTCTTTGGCTCGGGCGGCTCTCCGGAGGACCGTGCGCTGCGCAGGAAGATGCATCAGAGCATTCTCGACTGGGTGGCCGACGACGTTGCCCGGATGAAGGCAAGTCTCGGCGCAGCTGACCGGGCGCGCATCGACCGGTATGTCGACAGCGTACGCGAGATAGAACGCCGCATTCAGCTCGTCGAGGCGTCCAATGAAAGCAAGGGCGGTGATCGCGAGTTGCCGGATGCACCTGCCGGCGTGCCGGATTCGTTCTCGGAACACATGAAGCTCATGTTTGACCTGCAGGTACTGGCCTTCGAGAACGATATGACACGGGTCATTTCGTTCAAGACCGGGCGGGACGCCTCGAACCGGGTCCTCCCCGAGAGTGGCTCCGAAAAGGGCTTGCCATCCATCCGTCACATCATGGCGATGCGGAGGCCGGCATCATGGAGTTCAACAAGATCTGCAAATATCGCATGAGCCAGATGAACTATTTCCTGGAGCGACTGCAGGCGACAACGGACGGCGATTCCAATCTGCTGGATCAGTCCCTGATTATCTGGGGCTCACCGATGGGCGACGCCAACCTGCATAATCACCGCCGTTGTCCGCTAATCGTGTTTGGCGGGGGCAACGGTATCCATGCGGGCGGGTCACACATCAAGGCGCCCGATGGCACGCCGATGGCGAATGCCATGCTGACGCTGCTGAATCGTCTCGGTCACGACCTGGAAAGCTTCGGCGACAGCACCGGCGAACTCGCGATTTGAAAGACTTCGACGTCCGGGGAGAAAGATGAAGAGCAAACTGGCTGTCTTGCTGGCGGCGTGCGCCGTCATGGCCGGAGGACTGACAACCGCGTCGCCGCTGGCTCCGATCGTCGATGCCGCCGCGAACGGCGATGCCGAAACGCTGCAGCAATTGCTCCGCTCGGGTGCCGACGTCAACCAGGTGCAGGGCGACGGAAGGACGGCGCTGCATTGGGCGGCCGATCGAGGTAATACTGCGATGGCGCGCATGCTGATCCGGGCCGGCGCCAACCTCACCGCTGGTACCCGTATCGGCGCGTACACACCCTTGCATATCGCCAGCCGCAAGGGGCACGCGGAGATTGTTGACGCAATGCTGTCGGCCGGTGCCAACCCCGCCGTCGTGACGTCCCGGTCAGGCTCGCAACCGTTGCACCTGGCGGCCGCCTCGCCCAGCGCGGAGACCGTGCGCCTGCTTCTGGCCGCGGGTGCCGACGTCGACGCCCGCGAAACGTCGTGGCAGCAGACGCCCCTGATCTTTGCTGCCGGGGCGAATCGTGTAGAGAACATGCGCCTGCTGATCGATGCAGGAGCGGACGTATCGGTTACCACGAAGGTCGTCGATACGGCAGCACGCGAGAAGGCCGACAAGGCGGCCGAGAAACGGATCGTCGACACGCTGGCGGAGTTCAAGGCCAGGGCGGGTGGCGACGCAAGCTGGCGACCGGCGCCGAACGAGGTTCAGGGCGCGATTGAATTCTCGCGCGACATTCAGCGCAACTGGCCCGACGTACCGGACCCGGCCTGCGATCCGCCGCAGGACTCCGGCGAAGAGGATGAAGACGAGCGGCCGGACTACTGCTTCGACGACGAGGATGGCGTGGTTACTGTCGCAGAGTCCCGGGAAGCCCGGGCGGCGAAGGCAAAGGAAAACCCGAAGCCCCTCACCTACGGTGAAATGGTCGGCCACTGGGGTGGATTGACGCCGCTCCTGCACGCGGTACGGCAAGGGTACACGGAGGCAGCACTGGTGCTGCTCGATGCAGGTGCCGACATCAATCAGCCTTCGGCCGGCGATCACACGACGCCACTGCTGATGGCGGCTGTGAACGGACAGTTCGACCTGGCGCTCGTCTTGCTGGAGCGCGGCGCCGACCCGAACATTGCCAGTACTGCGGGGACCACACCCCTGTTCGCCACGATCGAGCGGCAGTGGGCAGCCTGGGCCCATTACGCCCATCCGGTCGAATACCAGTGGCAACAGGCAACGCACCTGGATCTGATGCGGGCACTGCTGGATGCCGGTGCGGAACCGGACGTGCGCCTCGACAAGAACCTGTGGTACTCCGAGTACACGACCTCGGTGCTGGTGCCTGCGGGGTTGCAATACGACGGTGCCACCCCGTTCTGGCGCGCGGCGCTGGCCCTGGACGTGGAGGCCATGAAACTGTTGCGGGAGTACGGCGCGGATCCGATGGTTCCGACGCGCAAGATCCCGGAACGTCGCCGCGGCATGCGCGACCCGATGCCGGAAGCCGAGGAAGAAGAGGACCCGACCGGCCTTGACCCCGTCCCCGTCGGTGGTCCGTTCGTCTACCCCCTCCATGCCGCCGCGGGTGCCGGTTACGGGTTGTACTTCATGGCGCATGCCCACAGGCACGTGCCGGACAACTGGCTCACGGCGGTCCGGTACCTGGTCGAGGAAGTCGGCTACGACGTCAACATGCGCGATGCCAATGGTTATACCCCGCTTCACCATGCCGCGGCACGGGGTGACAACGAGCTGATCAGTTACCTGCTGGAGCAGGGAGCCGACGTTAAAGCGGTCAGTCGTTCCGGCCAGACAACGGCGGACATGGCCAATGGTCCGACACAGCGCGTGACGCCCTTTCCGGAGACGATCGATCTCCTGGTAAGCCTGGGCGCGGTCAACAACAACAATTGCGTGTCCTGCTAGCCGGAGCGTTCCAGCCGTTCAATGCGCCGGTTGGCGACGACGCAAATTGACAGGCCGCGCACGGGACATCGGCAAGGCACCGGACTCGCGAAGACTCAGTCCGCAGCGGCGATCGCGTCGCGAATAACCCCCGCCGTGTAACGGGCACGATAGGCGACCATTTTTTTGCCTGTATCGACCATTTCCTCGCGCGGTGTCAGGTCTATCCCGTTGATTGACGCGAGATCCCGCGCCACCCGTTGCTCAAATCGCACGGTCGCCGGATCGGTGGCCATCATCATGGCCGTGACCCAGATATCGTCATGATGACCGTCATTGCGCGTTTCCTCGATGCCGAGTTCCTTCTCCGAGTATTCCATCGTCACCTCCAGCCGGGGGTGTAGAACTCGCCGATGAAATGCACGCGGGCGCCCTCGCCCTGCCAGCGATCATTCAGATCATCGGCGACCGCGGCCATGCCTCTCTGGTTGCCGCCGCTGTCGCCGATCAGGACGATATCCTCGAAGCCGTTCTGTCTGAGACTGCCCGCAATATCGGCCAGTAACGCATGAAATGTTTCGTCGCTGACGCCTATCGTGCCCGGATAATGCATGTGCCCGGACGGCGGATCGATATTGCCCTCGGGCACGAACGGCACGACCGGGGCGCACAGGGCATTGCCGAGTTCGCGGGCAATGGCCGGGCACAGCGACCGAAGGATTACGTTGTGTTTGCCGGTCGTCAGGAACGGCCCGTTTTCCTCGAGACCGCCCGTGGATACGATTACCGTCGTGTAGCCATCTCGAATGCGATCCCGGATCTCAATCCAGGTCAGCTCTTCCATCCAGATGGAATCGACGGCGGCAATCGGGTTCGGCATCGCCAACTTTGCCTGGATACGTTGCTGTCGACTCTGCTCCTCCGTATCCGTGGCCTGCGGTACGGCACTACCGCAAAACAATAACGATACCGTTGCGATACCGACGCAGGTTGTCAGGACGGGGCGTCTGCTCTTCATATGCTCTCTCCGGGATCTCAACCGTACCTGTCCAGCAGGCGGCCGATACGGGCGACGCCTTCTTCTATGTCAGGTTCCGTGTAGTGTGCGAATGACAGGCGAATGAACCTGTCCAGCCTTTTCGACTCGGGCGAGAACAGCGGACCCGGCTGGAACCCGGTCTGAAATTCACCGGCATGCTGGCGCAGCTGCTCCGCATCGGTGTCGCTCGTCAGTTCCAGCCAGAAGAAGTAGCCGCCCTGCGGCACGATCCAGCGCGCCCGACCGCCAACGTGCTCCTGCAGTGCTCGATCCATGGCATCGACACGCGCCCGAAACGTTGTCCGCAATTGCCTGACAAAGCCGGCCAACCTGTCCGCCTCGATCAGATTTCGCACCAGGTGGGAAGAAAAGTGACTGAATGATCCACCGCTATTGATCATCCCGCTGGCCAGCAACCGTTCCATG
The DNA here is from genome assembly GCA_034522415.1 of Woeseiaceae bacterium. Taxonomy (GTDB): domain Bacteria; phylum Pseudomonadota; class Gammaproteobacteria; order Steroidobacterales; family Woeseiaceae; genus Woeseia. Next base: position 241,138 of record JAXHLH010000003.1, on the reverse strand, counting down.
TGATGCTCGTCTGTCTGGATCCAGCCAAGCCGCATGGCCGGCGCGAGAATCTTTGAGAACGAGCCGAGCGACAAGACGTTGCCTTCGCCGGCATAGGTACCCATCGCCGGCGGCGGCGGGTCGCCGAAGTAGAGCAACTGGTATACCTCGTCGGCCGCAATCACGAAATCGTACTCCTTGCTCAATGCCACAAGCCGTTCGCGTCGTGCCTTGCTCATCGTTCGGCCGGTGGGATTGTGGTAGCTCGGGATCGTATAAACCAGGCTGGGGCGGTGCGTCTTTAATGCCGGCTCCAGATCTTCGACAATCAGGCCATCATCGTCGATTGGCATGCCAACGACATTCAGGCCATGATCGCGCAGTATCTGGAAGGCGAGAAAGTAACTCGGGTCTTCAACGAAAACCGTATCGCCGGGCTGTGTGAACCGATTGCATACGAAGTCCAGCGCTTGCGAGTTGCCGCCCGTCAGCAGCAGGTCACTGGCGGACACCGGCTGGCCGTACTCCGAACCCAGGAAGTCGCTGACGGCCGCCAGGTAGCGCGGGTCCCCCTGCGTCGAGCCGTAGTTGAAATCGAATGGCTGCGCGTCAGCGAAAAACCGTTCGCTGGCGTCATTTAGCAATTCAACGGAAAGAAGGTCCGCGGACGGCTGACCGACTCCGAAGTTTATGAAGCCGGGCTCCGGCGCATCGTCGAACGTGACCACGTTGCCGGCCGATGAATCTGCGCGTGCTTGATTGCCCATTAGCCGTATTCTCCTCCGATACGAATCGACCTGTGAAGATCAGGCCCTGGCCACGGCTTTCGCCCTGCCCGCACCGGCCCGGCGTGACAATACGAAGAACACCACGACCGAAACAACCAGGCCCGGCCATAGCGGATCGACGGCAAACAGGCCGCCGGCATCGTCCGGAAATCCGAACCGCCACATGAGGACGGCCGTCAGGGACAGGCAAATACTCCAGAATGCGGCCACGGCATCGGCGTGGCGTTTCCAGAACAGGGCCACGACGGTCGGCAGGAACAGCGCGGCGCCGTTGATCGTAAACCCGAGCTGCAGCACGTCGATGATGTCCTGCATCTTCCACGCCATGGCGGCCGCGACCAGGCCGAGAACGCTCGACGACAGGATGCTGAGCCGCAGCATGCTCTGCTCACTGATGTCCGGCTGCAGGAAGCGCTGGTGAATATCGCGCGTGTAATTTGCCGATGCCGTCAGGATACTGATATCCGCGCTGGACATGACGGCCGCCAGTACGCCCACCAGGACCAGGCCCTTGAGTCCGACCGGAAATGTCTCCAGTACAAAGAGCGTAAGAATGCCGCTGCTGTTTTCGGTGCCCGGAAAAAGCACGGCGGCGGCCATGCCCAGCCACGTGGCCGCCACGGCAATCGGCAGCATGAAGACAACGGCGAGCAACGCGCCATTGCGCGCCGCGGACTCGTCGCGCGCCGCGAGGGAACGTGAATAGCTGTCCATGGCAACGAAGAAGCTCAGCACGATGGAGCCGGTCAATGCGGCAATGCGTCCCCAGCCCCACGTGCCGGGGTCGAAATACGATTGCGGAAGCGCGGCTTGCAAATCCGTCCAGCTACCGGCCTGCTCAATGGCGATCGGCATGCCGATCAGTACGATGCCGACGAACAACAACACGAACTGTACCCAGTCCGTATAGGTTACGGCGAGATACCCGCCGGTGGCCGTATAAAGAATGACGATGCCGCTCGCCAGCATGAGTGCATGACTGTAATCCCAGCCGAGCAGGACCTGCAGGATGGCACCGGCGGCCACCAGCTGCCCGGCGGAATAGGCCGTGAATGCGAGCACCGTGGTTATCGTAGCAACGATGCGCGTACGGCTGTCATAGTACTCCTCGATGAAATCCGGATAGGTAAGGTGGCGCTTGGCATCTCCGAGGCGCTTGATGCGCGCCGCCAGCAGGAACCCGAAGAGCAGGCACCCGATAGCCAGCGCAAGAACGTACCAGATGGCGGTAACGCCAAGGTCGTAGGCGCGAGCCGAGGAGCCGACAATCGAGGCACCGCCAACCCAGGAGGCAAGCCACAGGCAACCGATGGTGAACGGACCCATGCGGCGGCCGGCAACGAAGTAGTCGTCGACATTCCTTTGCTTGTAGTTTGCGTAAAAGCCGAGCGCAATCAGGACGCCCAGGTAGCCGAAAAGGATCGCCGTATCGACGGAACCCATTACCGGCGCATCCACAGTGCGAAACGTGGACTGGCTGATCTGGCCAAACTGGCCAATCGCACGCAGAGTGCGTACGCAGTCGTTCTCATGACCTCCCCCCCGGGCCGGTCGGCACCGAACCTGCCGTCGGAACGAAAGTCGGCCTCGTCCCACGGACACACAGCGGCACATCTGCATGCCGCACGACTGGGCTGCAAGTCGGTGCTTGCAGTACGTTCGACCTTACCGGCGCAGCCGGCGTTCGACCACGACGATTCCACCATATGGTCAGGGTGAATGCGCCGTAGCCGGAGCCTGCCAGCGGCGTCCGGGGCATCGTAACGTTCGTAATGGTTCCGGCGACCGAATCCCGCGCCGTGGCGATTCAGGCCGTGGCGATTCAGAAAGCGTAGCGGGGAGCGGCGTTACCACTTATCACGTCGTCTGCAAACGCCGCTGCGGTACGTTGTTTTTCGTTGGCCGGCGAACCCGGCACATAGTCGCCGTGCCCTGCTCCACGATCGACCGGTATACGGAGATCAAATACGTTGCCGGGTACCCCGGTGCCGGACTGGCGATGCGCGCGCGGCCCGTGAAAACCGAGCGCCATATCGGCCGTCTCGCTCGCGAACACGAATGCCTGCAGCAGGTCGCCGGCCGGGTACGCGTATTTCAGGACCGTGTCCTTGCGCGACGACATGACGGCCACTCGATCCACATTGCGGACTTCGGCAAGATACTCCGCGGGACCGGACAGGCTGTCGTCGTCGACGGCCGGCGCCATCAGGCAGACCTGTCGGGCGCGGCGCCGGAACAGATCCAGCCGCTTGATGGTTTCCAGCGTGACCCGACAACCGAGGCTGTGGCCGATGAACGAGATCGCCGCGTCCTGCCCCAGGTTGTCGTGCAGGTATCGCCCGAGCATTCGCGCCGTGTCATTGGCGTCGCGGCCCTCGAAGGAGTAGCTCAGTGGCCCGCTCCAGTGATCGCCCGGCCACAGGACCGCGACGAGCGCATCACCGGCGAGCGACGGCAGGCTGTCGGCCAGCGCGAGCAGGCCCGTCCGTCCTCGTCGAAATTGACGTTGAACCCGTGGATGAGCAACGTGACCCGCGTTTCGAGGCGTAACGACTCTGGCCTGCCCAGTTCGTGGCCCGCGACCAGCCGGCCGGGCACGACCGCCCCGCCCCGGTCACGCTCGCGAAACGACAACAGGTATTTCATGACTTGCCCGGCAGCGCGCGCCCCGCGGCCTTGATGGCGGACGACAGGTCTTTGGCCATCGGCGCAATGGGCACGGCGGCGACGCCGACGATCAGCGACAGCACCAGGTCCTGGCCCCGGCTCAGGCCGACGGCAAGCGCAATGGTTATAGCGACCAGCGAGGCGGCGACGCGCAGCGAGCCGGCATAGCGATCGGCAGCCAGCGACAGTGCCGCGTCGATGCGCGCGTCCAGGGCCAGCTCGAAGCGGCCAAGGATGCCGCGTTGCGCCGCGGACAGTTCTTCGCCCTGCGCCAGGGCCGTTGCGACCTCCCGCAAGTCCTGCTCGGCCACGACGCCGACTGCGCGTGCCATGCCGGCGGCGGTTTCCGGCGTGAGACCGACACGGGCGCCCTGCCGCAGCGTACTCGCAAGCGACGCATCGCGGCGCCCGGCACGATACTGGGCCCGCAGCAGTGCAAGATAATCCGGCCCGTAGGCGACCCCGAGGGCCGCCATCACGGGCTCGCCCAGCAACCGGCCGATACGGGAGAAACCCAGGAGCCCGAGCGACGTCCATTTGAGCGCCTCGACGATACCGAACGCCGCGGTACCGAGCGCGCCGACGGCGAGCACCAATGTGCCGAGATTTTCCATGTGATCCCCCCGGAATGTCGATTGCCGTTGCTGTATGGGAAATCCAACCCAGAAAGAGTATAGCGAAGATTGCCCGCCCGGCGTGCCCGTTTGCAGTTCACCCGCCGATGCCGGTCAGGATTCCTGATGGGCGGTACGCCCCGTTTGCGCGCCCCGCCCGCCCGACAACCAACGGAGAGCAACGGACTATCATGAGCAAGACCACACTGAACGGCGTCACCCTGGAGTGCCTCCGGGGCGACATCGCCAACCAGCCTGACATGGACGCCATCGTCAATGCCGCCAATGCGGCGCTGGAGATCGGCGGCGGCGTGGCCGGCGCCATCCACCGCGCGGCCGGGCCGGGACTGGCCGCGGAGGCGCGGCCCATGGCGCCGATCCGCCCGGGCCAGGCCGTGATTACCGGTGCCCACGATTTGCCCAACCGGCACGTGATCCATTGCCTGGGGCCGGTGTACGGTCACGACGAACCGTCCGATGAGTTGCTGGCGGAGTGCTACCGGAACGCACTGCAGCTCGCACACCAACATGGCATCGCATCGATTGCATTTCCGGCGATCTCGACGGGCGCCTTCGGCTACCCGGCAGAACCGGCGGCCAGCATCGCACTGCGAACCATTTTGGCGGAGACGGAAAACCTGTCACCGCCAGGTCATATTCGATTCGTGCTGTTCAGTGCCGGCGACCTGCAGATTTACGAAGACACAATTCGCGAACTGTCTGACAGCGCCTGAGAGCCTTCAGGCGGCCTGTTGGTCTCGCAGTTCGTCAAGCACGCGGCCAATTCGGCGCAGACCTTGTCTCAGCTTACCGGCATCATAGCCGTAACCGATGCGCAGATAGCGGCCGAGCCCCATGTGTCCGCCGGGCGTGATCAGCACTGATTGCTCCTCAAGCAGGCGATTGAACAGCGCCACCGACCCGATCGGCAATCGATACCGAAGCGTTGCTATCGCTCCCGCCATGGGCCGCGCGTAGTCGAATACATCGTCGTATCGGGCGATCCATTTTTCCAGCAGCGGCAGATTCCCGGCGATTATATCCCGGCTGCGCTTGAGTATTTCATCGCGACGCGCGGGCCGCATGACGATGTCGGCAAGCCGGTCCGACAGTACGTTCGGCGTCAGCGTGAGATAGTCGTGATACTGGGCCAGGTGACTCACCATCTTCGGTGTGCTGACGATCCAGCCGATACGGAGCCCCGGCAGACCGAATGCCTTGGACAGGCCGCTGGTGACAATGACCTTGTCATAGCGACCGTAGAAAGTCGGTGTCAACGGGCCGCTGACCTCCGCGCCGCGGTAAATTTCATCCGACAGTATCCAGGCACCTACGCGTCTTGCCTCGTCGATGATGGCCTGCATCTCTTCTTCGCTCAACACATGGCCCGTCGGGTTATTCGGATTGGTCACCACGATTATCCGGGTATTCTTCCTGACGGCATTCCGCAAACTGTCGACATCGAGTTGCCAGTGCCATCCGCCGTTACGGGAACGCTTCATCCTGAGCTTGTAAGCGTCGGCCTGGCCGCCGTATGCACGTGAGATGCCCCAGCCCTGCAGATAATTCGGCATCATGAAGGCGACCCGGTCGGAGGCGCCGACCAGACCCCACAGCGCCATGTAGTTCGCTTCGGAACCGCCGTTCGTGACGGTTACCCTGTCGGGGTCGTCATCGTCGCCGTAGAAACGGGCGATATTTCGGCGCAGACTTTCGCAGCCGGCGGCGTGCGGATAGCCGAGCCGCAGCCCGTTCAGCGCCTCCCGCGCCGGCCCTTCTTGCACCAGCTCGCCGAGACTGAGCGGCCATACGCCGCTTTCCGAAAGATTGAACTTGACCTCGTTTTCATAAAGGCTCTGCATCCTCTCCATCTGGAAACGTTCGATTTTCATGCCTGCCCCCTGGCTTTCGTCATCGGAATATCGAGTTGGCAGTGGATCGCCGGCAAGCCGTCGGCCACGCTGATGCTCGAAAACATAGCGCGAATATAGTTATGGGCGCGATATATGACTCCATAACGTGAAACGCCAGATTGCGACGGACCCACGCAGGACGTACGAAATACCCCAACAGCCGTGGCATGGGCCGGACCGGGGCCATCGTGCCATAATGGCATCCTTTGTCTTGCTGTTCGGATCGGCCGGTCCGACGACACACGAACCACAATCGGGGGCGCAATGATAAAAGGCAGACTACGGTTCCGTACGCGGATGTCACACGGCCGGTACGCGCCGTACTGCATGCTGGTGGCCGTGCTGCTGGCGCTGCAATTCGCCGGTGGTGCGCACGCAGCCACGGCACTCGTCGCGGATCGCCTGATTGATGGACGCAGCTCTACCCTCAGGACCGACGCCGTGGTGCTCGTCGAGGATGACCGGATCGTTGCCGTCGGCGACCGCTCGATCATTCCGTCGGGCGCCGACGTCGTCGAGCTGGGCGATTCGACCCTGATGCCCGGCATGATCAATGCGCACGAACACCCGTTAATGTTCGCCGACGACTACCAGGCGGCACACCTCGGCAGTTCCTCGGCCTACAAGGGCCTGATGGCGCTGGCCGGATTGCAGCGCCTCCTGCTGGCCGGCTGGACCGGCGTGCGCGTGATGGGCGACGCGGATGTCTACTACGCCATCCAGGATTTGCGCAAAACCATCGAAGCGGGTGTTTTCATCGGTCCGCACATTACCGGTGCCGCCCATTACATTTCGATCACCGGCGGCGGCGGCGACGTCAACTACCTGTCGCCGGAGCAGGACGTGCAGCCCGATGGCCTGATCGCAAACGGGCCGGACGAGATGCGCGAAGCCGTCCGCAACGAAATCAAGTTCGGTTCCGACTGGATCAAATTACTCGTGACCGGTTCGTTCCAGGCGGTCGGCGACAACCCGCGCAACATTTCATTTTCGCCCGCGGAGTTGCGGGCGGCGGTGGAGGAAGCGGACCGCCACGGCGTACCGGTCGCGGCTCACGCGCACTCCGCCGCCGGCATCAAGCAGGCGGTAGAGGCCGGGGTGCGGTCCATCGAGCATGGCACCTACATGGACGACGAGGCCATCCGGATGATGGCCGAGAACGGCACGTTTCTCGTGCCGACAGTCTACCTGGGTGACTACTACTACGAGACCCAGACCCTGCGCTCCCAGGAAAAGAACGACAGCTACATCGAAACCGAGCGGGCGAATTTCCTCGCCGCGATCGGGCGCGCGCACGAGGCCGGCGTAAAGGTGGTGGTGGGCCTGGACATGGGCGCCGGTTCCGCCGACCCGGCAGTCTACGTGCGGGAGTTCGCGGTGCTCGTCGAGGCGGGCATGTCGCCCATGGATGCGATCCATGCGGGCACGCGCGTCGCAGCCGAACTGATGGGATGGGACGACCGCCTCGGTACGATCGAGACCGGCAAGCTCGCGGACATTATCGCCGTGCCCGGCAACCCGCTGGACGACATCAGCGTGCTGGAGGAAGTCAGTACGGTGATGATCGGCGGCACACTGGTAAAACGCCCCGGTGTTGACGCCTCACTGGCCGGCCGGCTGCCCGCCGGGGAGCGCGCCCGCAAGATTGCGGATTGATACAGGACCTGATGGCTCACACCGATCCCGACATGACCCGGGCGTACCAGAAGGGGCACGCGCGCAAGGTCCTGCGCGATGGACATGCTGCTACCGTTCAGCGTGGATGATGACGATCGTTTCGTACGGGAAACGGCGCCGTCCTACGGCCGGACCGGTCAGAAAAAGTTTTCTGAGAATTTTCTGACGGAATTCGCAGGAGTTACGTAACCGTCTGAAATATAGAGGAATCTGGAGCGGGAAACCGGGTTCGAACCGGCGACCTCAACCTTGGCAAGGTTGCGCTCTACCAACTGAGCTATTCCCGCTGGACCTGGCCAGCCTACCGACATTTCGGTGGAGGGAGGGCAATTCTAGCGGCGCCAGCCGGGGAGTCAAGCGACTATAGCGCAACCCGATGGACAGCCGCTACGGCATGTACCGGACCCTGTTTCGCGCCGGTTACCCGTTCTCCTACGATCTCGACGATCTCGCCCGGTACTACATCGCCTACTCGCGGTTGATGACGCACTGGCGCGATGTGATACCCGGGGCGTTGCTCGACATCCGGTACGAAGCGCTGTTCGATGACCCGGAAACGGTCAGCCGGCAGATCCTCGAGTACTGCGGCCTGGACTGGGAAGACGGCTGCCTCGCGTTTCACCGCAACACCGCCCCGATCGCGACCGCCAGTGCAGCGCAGGTGCGCCGGCCGCTGTACAGGGACGCGGTCGGCCGCTGGCGTCGATATGCGAGCCGGCTGCAACCGCCCGCGGACCGGCTCGAGAGCGCCGGCGTTGCAAGACCGAGCATGATCCTCCGGCAGTCCCGCCGAGGTCGACCCGGCCTCGATGACCGCCTACGGGTTCGTCAGCGACGGCAACCATTATCGATGGATGTCGGCCGCGCGCGAGTCGAACCGCATTCGTCCATTCTGCCAGCCATCCGGGAATTCGCCATGACCGACGCACCGACGACCCATTTGCACCGCGTTTCCGCCGATGGCTTTGCCGCGCGCATCTTTCTCGCGTTTCTCGCGACCGCCGGATCAGACCCGTGCTGCCCGACCGGCGTCGGCGCAGACCCGGATTATTCATGAACGGCACGGAGGTCAGGTAGGCGCAGGCGCGCCCGGGGAGGGCTTTTCAGGGCCGTGCGGAGCGGGATGTCGAGCCCGGAGCGCACACGGACGTGCTCGCAGCGTCCCTGAAAAGCCCTCCCGGGGCGCGCCTTCGCCCACCACCGAAGCCAACCCCGTTCATGAATAATGCCGGGTCTGCAGGCTCCCCGAAAAATCCACGTCAGCGGCAACCGGCTAACGATCCGCCTGCATGGAGGGCCAGGCCGCGCGCAGGTAGACGAACATGGACCACAGCGTCATCGCCGCAGCGGCAATCAGCAGGTAGAAGCCGGTGTCGTATATGTTCAGCCCCAGGATGGGCTGCTGGTAGAGCATGAACGCGATGCCGAACATCTGCAGCGTCGTCTTGACCTTGCCGCCCCACGAAACCTTGACGTTGGCCCGTTCGCCGATCGTCGCCATCCATTCGCGTAATGCGGAGACCGTGATTTCACGACCGATGATGATCATCGCGATCAGGTCGGTCCAGGAGCAGCGGGTCGCTTTGCACCAGGAGGATCATCGCGATGGCGACCATCAGTTTATCGGCGACCGGGTCGAGAAATTCGCCGAAGCGCGACATCTGGTTGAAGCGCCTGGCGATATAGCCGTCCAGCAGGTCGGTGACCGCGGCCAGCCCGAAGACGACCCCGGCGACCGGGCGCGCGTAGGGAATCGGGCTGTAGAAGCGCACGACGACGACCGGGATCGCGACGATGCGAACCAGCGTCAGCATGATGGCCAGGTTGATTTCCACTGCCGCTCCCGGCTGTCCATGTGCTCGTGTCGGGCGTTAGCCGTCCAGGTGCAGGTCGTTGTAAATGCGCTCCGCCATCGTCTTGCTGATGCCGTGAACCCGGGACAGGTCGTCGACGCTCGCACCCAGCACGCCCGGCAGGCCGCCGAACTGTCTCAGCAGCTCGCGGCGCCGCTTCGGGCCGAGCCCCGGTATGTCTTCCAGCCGGGACGTCGTGCGAGCCCTGCCACGGCGTTGGCGGTGTCCCGTGATGGCAAAGCGGTGCGCTTCGTCGCGCAACTGTTGGATCAGCAGCAACGCCGGCGAATCTGCCGGCAGTATAAGGGGCGCATTTTGGCCTGCCAAGAACAGCTGTTCCGTACCCGGCCTGCGCGCCCTGCCTTTCGCGACACCGACGACCCTCAGCCAGTCCAGGTCCAGCCCGGCCAGCACCCGGGTTGCTTCCGCCAGCTGCCCCTTGCCGCCGTCGACGAACAGGACGTCGGGCATGGCCACTTCCCCCTTCTTCACGCGCGCGTAGCGGCGCTCGAGCGCTTCGCGCATGGCGGCGTAGTCGTCGCCCCGCGCCGCGGGCTTCAGGTTGAAGCGCCGGTAGTCGCTTTCCAGCGGGCCGGCCCGGTTGAAAACGACGCAGGATGCCACGGTCGCTTCGCCCGACGTATGGCTGACGTCGAAGCACTCCAGGCGTTCTGCCGGTGCCTCGAGTTCCAGCGCCTCGCCCAGCGCCTCGAACTGGCGGTTGAGTGTCGCGTTGCTTGCGAGCCTGAGGTTGAGTCCCTGCTCCGCATTGGTCGCCGCAAGCGCCAGCCAGCGCTGACGACGTCCACGCACCCGGTGGCGCACTTTCACATTGTGACCCGAGCGTTTCGTCATCTGAACCTCGAGCAGGTCCGCGTCCTCGATGTCGACGTCGACGACGATCTCGGGCGGTGCCTCCCGGCCCAGGTAGTACTGCGCGAGAAAGCCGCTCATGATGCGCTCCCGCGTGGCCTCGCCCGACAGTTTCGGGAAATGATTACGGCTGCCCAGCACAGCGCCGTTGCGAATGAACAGGACCGTGATGCAGTGGGTGCCCGGCTTGCTCGCGGCGGCGACGATGTCCAGGTCACGAGCCGAGTGCCGCGAGACGAGCTGCTGCGTCTCGATCTCTTTCAGGCGGGCGATCTGGTCGCGATAGCGAGCCGCCTTTTCGTACTGTTGCTCGCGCGCGGCTTCTTCCATGCGCCTGACGAAGTTGGCGATTACGCTGGCGTTCCTGCCCTCGAGGAACAGGATCGCCGCATCGACGTCTTCCGCGTAGCGCTGCCGGTCCACGTAGCCGACGCAGGGCGCGGTACAGCGCTGGATCTGGTATTGCAGGCAGGGCCGGCTGCGATTGGCGAAGAAGCTGTCCCGGCACTGGCGAATCAGGAAGAGCTTCTGCAGTTCGTTCAGCGTCTTGCGGACCGCACCGCTGTTCGGATATGGCCCGAAGTAGCGGCCCTTCCCGCGCCGCGGGCCGCGGTGAAACTGCAGGCGCGGAAAATCGTGCTCGGTCGAGACGTAAATGTACGGATAGCTCTTGTCGTCACGCAGCACGACATTGAAGCGCGGCTTGTGCTTCTTGATCAGGTTGTATTCGAGCAGCAGCGCTTCGGCTTCCGTATTGGTCACGGTCACCTCCACGTCCGCTACGCGACTCATCATCGCGGCCGTCTTGGCATCGGCGTGACTGCGCTGGAAGTAGCTGGACACGCGTTTTTTCAGGTCGCGCGCCTTGCCGACATAGAGGACCTTGCCGGCGGCATTCTTCATGCAATAGACGCCGGGACGGTGCGTCAGCGTTTCCAGGAAGCTCGCCTGCTCGAACGGGTTGTCTGGCTCTGTCGTCACGCCCGGACGGGCCTCGCGGTGGCGGATGGTGTCAGCCGGCCCGGTCGACGAGTTCCCTTGCGCGGCGAATGACGTCGCGAAACATGGACTCTGTCAGGCGGCCGGTGTTCGTGTTGTAACGGCTGCAGTGATAGGAGTCCAGCAGCACGCGGTCGTTCGGCAACGGATATTCGGCGGCGTGCGCGAACCGGTAATCGGCCTGCCGCAGCCCGAGTGCCTTGATAATCGCGCGGTGCGCGATGCCGCCCAGCGCCATGATCGTGGCGCCCGCCGGGCAGCGTATCCAGCTCGTTCGCGAGGTAGCCGTTACAGGTGTTGATCTCGGCGCCGACCGGCTTGTTCTCAGGCGGCAGGCACTTGACGGCATTGGTGACGCGACTTTGCATCAGCGCCAGGCCATCGTCGACGTCAAGCGACTCCGCGGCGCTGCTGAAGCCGAATTCGTGCAGCATGCGATACAACAGGATGCCGGCGTGGCCACCGCGGTGAACGGCCGGCCGCTGGCGTTCGCCCCGTGCATGCCGGGTGCAAGCCCGACGACCAGGAATTTCGCGTCCGGGTCGCCGAACGGCGGCACGGGCCGGCAATAGTAGCCCGGGTACCGCCGCTGGACCTCGTCGAGAAATTCCGCGAGCCGCGGACAGGCACGGCAGTCGCGGTCGAAGGTGCGCGTATCGTCAGTCATCCATGTGGCGAATGACGGCCGCGCCGAAGCCCGACGTGCCGACGAGCGTCGCGCCCGGTATGAGCTGCTCCAGTTCTTCCTGCACGTCCTTCGGCCCGTGCGGTTGATCCTTGCGTTTCGGGGCGCGTATGGCCGTCCGCAGCCGCGCCAGATCGAACGTCAGCTCCTTGGCCGCGATTGTATTGGCGACGCCCTTGATGATGAGATCCGCCGCCTCGGTCCAGCCCAGGTAGCGCAGCATCATTTCCGCCGACAGGATCAGCGAACCGGGGTTGACCCGGTCCTTGCCGGCAAAGCCCGGCGCCGTGCCGTGCGTGGCCTCGAATACGCCGACGCCCTCGCCGATATTGGCGCCCGGCGCGATGCCGATGCCGCCGACCTGCGCGGCCAGCGCGTCCGAGATATAGTCGCCGTTCAGGTTCAGCGTGGCAATGACGTCATAGTCTTCCGGGCGCATCAGTATCTGTTGCAGGAAGTTGTCGGCAATGACGTCCTTGACGACGATCTCGCGATCGGTGCGCGGATTGCGGAAGCTGAGCCAGGGCCCGTCACCCACTTTCGTGGCACCGAACTCGGTGCGGGCCACGTCGTACCCCCAGGCGCAAAACGCACCCTCGGTGTACTTCATGATATTGCCCTTGTGCACCAGCGTGACCGAGCCGAGGTCACGCTCCACGCAGTACTGAATCGCCTTGCGCACGAGGCGCTCCGAGCCCTCGCGCGAGACCGGCTTGATACCGATGCCGGAACTCGCCGGAAAACGGATATTCGTCACCTTCAGCTCGTCCTGCAGGAACGCGATCAGCTTTTGCACTTCGGGCGAGCCGGTCGGGTACTCGATGCCCGCGTAGATGTCCTCGGTGTTCTCGCGGAAGACGGTCATGTCGACCAGGTCGGACTCTTTCATTGGCGTCGACACGCCCGGAAAGTAGCGGATCGGGCGAACGCACGCGTAAAGATCCAGTGGTCTGCCGGATGCGCGACGTTCAGCGAGCGGATGCCGCCTCCCGTCGGCGTCGTCAGCGGTCCCTTGATCGAGACCACGTATTTCTGCAGCGCGTGCAGCGTTTCGTCCGGCATGAACTCGTCGTCGCCGTAGATCCCGGTCGCCGCCTCGCCGGCAAAAACCTGCATCCATTCGAGCCGCCGCCGGTCGCCGTAGGCCCGTTCGACCGCCGCATTGACCACGTCCAGCATGACGGGCGTGACGTCGATCCCGATGCCGTCGCCCTCGATATACGGGATGACCGGATGATCGGGAACGTTCAGGGAGTGGTCGGGATTGACCGTGATGGCGACGCCGTCGGCCGGCACCTTGATGTGGTCGTATTGCATGAAAGCACCGGTTGCAGTGTGTCCCGGAGGCCGAAAACGGGGCCGTTGCGGGATCGGTGGACGGCCGGCGCGCGGCCGGGGGCGCATTGTACCCATCCGCGACGAACGACACAGCCCCGCGGGCGCCATCCGCGCCCGGTCGATTACAGCAGGCGGTTGCCGAGATCGTCCGCCAGCACGAAATCCCGCAGTCGCGCCGCGGGCCCGGGCCCGCCCCGCGCATTGTGGATGTCCTCGCAATCGTCCCCGTAATTGTGGGTGTCCCCGGAGTCGCCCCGCCCGTCACGGGCGTCCCGGTAATGGTGAGTGTCCTTAAAGTGGGCGGCCTCTTCGGCGAGCCAGGCGTCGAAGAGGTCGGCGTCGATGATGCGGCCCTCGGCCAGGATGCCGGTCGGCAGGTGGACCCATTGCCAGAGCTGCGCGGCGGCGAGCTCGACGCTGGCGCCGTGTTCGGCGTGGCCGGCGAGCGTAAAGGCCGGCTCGCCAGCGGCGGAATACGCCAGGCCGGCCAGGGCAATTCGCAGGTTTTGGCGCAAACCGTGTTCCGTAATCTTGCCGGTCGTGATCTGCGTGAGATCGGCGCCCTCGATGTGGATGTCCTCGCGCGCCCGGTGCCGCTGGTGGCCGTGCGGCAGCGCCCGATCGAACACCTCGCGTGCGACCGGCACGAGTGCGGGGTCATGGACGCCGATGCCGTCGAAACCGTCGCGCACGGCCCGGGTGGCGGCGTGTCGAAAGCGCGCCAGCCGCCGGCCGTCGGCGTCCGTATCCCCGTCGGTGATACGCAGCGACACCGGGGCGAGCGCGGACACGTTGCGGCGGTGTGCCGTCCGGACCTGCATCAGGCCCCAGGAGCGCAGGAAATGCCGGGCCATTGTCAGCTCGGCGCGATCGGGCAGGATGAACTGCGGGTAACGCCGGAACGTGCTGATGACGCTCCGCAGGTAGGCAGGCCGCCCGGCGGCAAATGCGGACACGTGGTCGCGGAGCGCGTGCAGCATGTCCTCGGCCGCGAAGACTCCCGGCACGCTGTCGATCCCGAGCGTCACGTCGACGGCGGAGGCCGCGCCATGCTCGGCAGCGTGGCGCAACACGTCCCGCCACCACAGCGCCTCGTCGACGGACTCGAGCCGCGACAGGCGGAGGTATGCCGTGCCTGCCGGGTGGTGGTAGAGATACAGGCCGGCGTCGACCAGCGCGGCCGGCACCGGGTGGCCGCCCACCGCCAGGCCGGGCTCGAGGCGGTCCAGGGCGCGCGGTTCCAGGACCAGGGGTGGCTGCTCGCCGGTTGCCCCGGTTGCCAGTGCCTCGCGTACCGCCAGCAGGCCGGCGAGCGCGCCGGCCGGGCTCGACAGCGCGTCCTCGAGGCTGACGAGGACCGCGTCCGCCTCGCTCGCCAGCGCCGCCCCGAGCGGGCCGGCCTGCGGCGCGGCGTGAATCGTGACGCGACGGTCCGGCAGCGGCTCGCGGCCGTGCCAGCCTGGCGCGATCGCCGGTCGCGACGACCGGTCGAATTCCGGGAATTCGCCCGCGGCCACGCGTTGCCGGCGGCGCTCGCGGGCAGCGAGCAGTTCGGCCACGCGCGGCCCGAAGTCCGCCAGCAAGCGGCCGAGAAATCGCTGCGCGCCGGCATCGAGCAACGCGTTCGGCCGCCGCCGCGGGCGGGCCCTGCCAAGCCATGTCAGGCAGGCTCATGAAGCTCTTTTTAAATGAATTATCAAATATTTATGCAATCTATTTAATCCTGGTTATCCTCCGCGGGCGTCGGCCGTGCCGGCGCCGGCAGCGCGAAGCGCAGGACCAGGTAGCCGGCGACGCCCGACAGCAGCGAGCCGACGATGATGCCGAGCCGCTCGTCGAAGAACAGGTTGACGCCGCGGGTTTCGAAAGCCAGTGCCGCCAGGAACAGGCTCATCGTGAAGCCGATGCCGCACAACAGGGCGCCGCCGTAGACCTGCAACCAGGACAACCCCGCCGGCAGCGTCGTCAGCCCGGTTTTCACCGCGAGCCAGCAAAACCCGAACACGCCCAGCTGCTTGCCGAGCAACAGTCCGGCCACGATGCCGAGCGGCACCGGATGCAGCAGGTAATCGGCGGAGGTGCCGGCGAGTGAAATGCCGGCGTTCGCGAACGCGAACAACGGCAGCGTGAACCAGGCTACCGCGGTGTGCAGGTCGTGCTCGAGTTGCTCCAGCGGCGAATGCCCGCCCTCTTTCGAGCCGGCCGGGATGAACATGGCCAGCACGACGCCGGCCAGCGTCGCGTGGACACCGGACTTCAGTACCGACGCCCACATGACGACACCGACGAGCAGGTACGGTGCGATCTCCATGACACGGCGCCGATTCAGCCACCACAGCACGATCACGCAGGCACCCGCCGTCGCCAGCGCCGCGACGGACAGGTTGCTGGTGTAGAACAGCGCAATAATGACGATGGCGCCGACGTCATCGAAAATGGCGATCGTCACCAGCAGCACCCGCAGCGCCAGCGGCACGCGCTCACCGAGCAGCACGAGGACGGCGAGCGCGAACGCGATGTCGGTGGCCGCCGGGATCGCCCATCCCTGCATCGCAACCGGATCACCGTAGTTGATGAGCGTGTAGATCAGTGCCGGCACCAGCATGCCGCCGATTGCGCCGGCGGCGGGCAGCGCCGCCTGGCGCAGCGTCGCCAGTTGGCCGCTCAGGATCTCGCGCTTGAGTTCCAGGCCCACCGGCAGGAAGAACAGCGCCATCAGGCCATCGTTGATCCACAGCAGCAACGGCTTCGCAATCTCGAACTCGCCGATCCGGATCTCGACCGGCAGCTCGATCAGCGCGTCGTACAATCCGGACAGCGGCGAGTTGGCCACCAGCATGGCGAGCACGGCGGCGACCACCAGCAGCACACCGCTCGCGGCTTCCAGTTTCATGAAATCGCGCAACGCGTTGATCATCGTCCCTGTCCCGTCCGGTTCGTTGCTGGTCCCGGCGACAGTTTACTGAATTGCCCCGCGCGCGGCCCGGGGTTCGGGCGGCGCACGATCCGGTACACTCGCCGTGCGATGCCGCTCGTCTTCCTGAACAAGCCCTTTCGGCTACTGAGCCAGTTCCGCGACGCGGACGGCCGGGCGACGCTGGCTGCCTGCGTCGACGTCCCCGGCGTCTACCCAGCCGGGCGGCTGGACCGTGACAGCGAGGGACTGCTGCTGCTTACCGACGACGGCCGGCTGCAGGCCCGCATCGCCGAGCCGGCCGCCAAACTGCAAAAGCGCTACTGGGCGCAGGTCGAGGGGGAGGCGGCCACCACGGCGCTGGCACGCCTGGAACGCGGCGTGCACCTGAAGGACGGTACGGCGCGGGCGCTGGCGGCCCGGCGCATCGACGAACCGCCGGGATTATGGCCGCGCGAGCCGCCGATCCGGGCGCGCCGCGCGATACCGACCTGCTGGCTGGAACTGGTCATCGATGAAGGCCGCAACCGGCAGATTCGCCGCATGACCGCGGCGGTCGGCCTGCCGACGCTCAGGCTGGTCCGCCACACGGTCGGCCCCTGGTCGCTGGATGGCCTGCAGCCGGGCGATACCCGGATGATCGACAACCGGGCCGCCTGGGCCGCGCTGGACGCACCGGGCTAGCAGCCTGTCCGTTTCTACCCCGCAGGCTCCTGGTCCGAACCGTTGCCGTGCTTCAGGCCGGCAATGCGCATCGCGACTTCCAGCGCCTGCTCGTAATTGAGCCGCGGATCGACCGTGGACTTGTAGGCACGCGCGAGGTCCGCGTCGCTCAGGCCGCGCGCCCCGCCGGTGCATTCGGTGACGTTCTCGCCGGTCAGCTCGAGGTGCACGCCGCCGAGATAGCTGCCCATTTTTTCGTGAATGCGGAATGCCGCTTCGAGTTCGCCGACGATATTGTCGAACCGCCGTGTCTTGGTGCCGTCGGCCGTGCTCTCGGTATTTCCATGCATCGGGTCGCAGACCCACAGCACCGGCGAGCCGGTCTCGCGTACGGCCTTGATCAACGGCGGCAACCCGTCATCGATGGCTTTCGCACCGAAGCGGTGAATCAGCGTCAGCCGACCCGGCTCGTTGTTCGGGTTCAGCACGCGTATGAGATCCTGCAGCCACTCGGTCGTCATGCCCGGCCCGATCTTGACGCCCATCGGGTTCGCGATGCCGCGGAAGTACTCGACATGCGCACCGTCCATCATCGCCGTCCGCATGCCGATCCACGGGAAATGGGTCGTCAGGTTGTACCAGCGCTTGCGGCGCGTGAGGTAACGTGTCTGGGCCTGCTCGTACAGCAGGTGCAGGCCTTCGTGCGCGGCGAATATGTCCGCGCGCTGGGTGTGATGCACCGGCCGGCCCGAAATCGTCTCGAGAAAGTCCAGCGACTCGGATATCGATTCGACGATCCGGTGGTACTTGTCGGCCGTCTTCGAATGCGACACCCAGGCGAGATCCCAGTATTCCGGGTGGTGCAGGTCGGCGAAGCCGCCGTCGATCAGCGAGCGGACGAAATTCAGGGTCAGCGCAGCCCGTTCGTAGCCACGCAGGATGAGCTGGGGATCCGGCACCCGGTCGTCCGCCGTGAACGGGTTGCGATTGACCAGGTCGCCGCGAAAACTCGGCAACGACACGCCGTCGCGCGTCTCGATGTCGGCCGACCGTGGCTTGGCGTACTGCCCGGCCATGCGGCCCACGCGCACCACCGGCTTTTTCATGCCATACAGCATGATGAGGCTCATCTGCAGCAGGATCTTGAGCTTGGCGACGACGCTTTCCGACGTGCAGTCGTCAAAACTTTCGGCACAGTCGCCGCCCTGCAGGACGAAGGCCTCGCCGCGCTGGGCGCGGGCAATCTGCTCCTTCAGCGCGTCAATCTCCCAGGACGTGACGATGGGCGGCAGGCGCGACAGGTCCGCGATGGCGCGGTCCAGTGCCGCCTTGTCCGGATAGGACGGCTGCTGCGCGGCATCCAGGGCCTGCCAGCTGGCCGGGTGCCATTCGGTGGTCGTTCGGCTCACGTTCGCTCCGCTCGGGCGGGTCACCGCCAGGTTGCCTGATCGACCGCCGACTATGCCACGCGCATCAACGACGGCGCAAAAGTTTCGCCGGCAATCAGGTGCTTACGACAACCGCCGGTTCACTCCCTGAGCGCTGTCTGGCATCCGCGCCCGGAGCTTGGCACAATGCGCCGCCTGCCGGCCCCGGCCCTGCCGCGGCGCGCACCCGCAATCCTTCGATAACCACTGGCCAGGGGGCCACTCCTCATGACCGATATTCTGAAGCGCCTGGGACTCGACAAAGAAAATGCCGGCACCTGGGCCGGCGCCACCTCGATGCACTCGAAAGACGGCCCGCTCATCGAGTCGATCAACCCGACCACCAACGACGTCATCGCAACCGTCCGCAGCACGACGCCGGCCGAATACGACAAGATCGTCAGGGCGGCGCGCGAGGCATTCAACGAATGGCGCATGGTACCGGCCCCTGTCCGCGGCGACGCGGTGCGGCGCATCGGCGATGCCCTGCGCGACAACAAGGACGCGCTGGGCAGCCTGGTGACGCTCGAGAACGGCAAGATAAAGCCCGAAGGCGACGGCGAGGTCCAGGAGATGATAGACATCGCCGACTTCGCGCTGGGCCAGTCCCGCATGCTCTACGGCAAGACGATGCACTCCGAGCGGCCCCTGCACCGCATGTACGAGCAGTGGCATCCGCTCGGGCTGGTCGGCATCCTGACCGCCTTCAACTTCCCGGTGGCCGTCGCCGCGTGGAATGCGTGCCTGTCGGCCGTCTGCGGCAACGTCAACATCTGGAAGCCGTCGCCGAAAACGCCGTTGTGCGGCGTCGCCGTGCAGAAAATCTTCGCGGAAGCCGTCGCGGACCTCGATCTTCCGGACGCCTTCTACCTGATCAATGACGGCACCAATGAACTCGCGCAGCAGTTCGTGGACGACGAGCGCATCGACCTGGTTTCGTTCACCGGTTCCTGCGCGGTCGGCCGCAAAGTCGGCGCCCGGGTGGCCGAACGGATGGGCAAGTCGCTGCTGGAACTGGGCGGCAACAACGCGATCATTATCGACGAGCACGCCAATCTCGAGATCGCGGTACCGAGCATCGTATTCGGCGCGGTCGGTACAGCCGGCCAGCGCTGCACCAGTACGCGCCGCGTCATCGTGCACGAGTCGCGCTTCGACGAGCTTAAAGATGTGCTGGTCAACGCGTACAAGCAGGTGCGTATCGGCGATCCCGCCGATCCGAAGACGCTGATGGGTCCGCTGATCGAGGCGTCCGCCATAGAGCGCGTCGAGGCAGCCATCGAGGCCGTCCGGAAGGCCGGCGGCGAGATCCTCTGCGGCGGCAAGCGCATCGACGGTCCCGGCAATTTCATGGAACCGGTCATCGCGGTTGCCGAGAACGACTGGGAGATCGTCCAGGAAGAGACCTTCGGCCCGATCCTCTACCTGATCAAGGCGAGCAGCCTGGAAGACGCCGTTGCGAAACAGAATGGCGTGCGCCAGGGCCTGTCGTCCGCCATCTTCACCGACCGGCTGCAAAACGCCGAAGATTACCTCTCGCACCTGGGTTCCGACTGCGGCATTTCCAACGTCAATATCGGCACATCGGGTGCCGAGATCGGCGGCGCATTCGGCGGCGAAAAGGAGACGGGCGGCGGACGCGAATCCGGCTCGGACGCCTGGCAGGGCTACATGCGCCGCCAGACCAATACGATCAACTGGAGCCGCGAGCTGCCGCTGGCGCAGGGGATCAAGTTCGATGTCTGACAAGCACCGCCGCACGCGGGGTCGGGTGAATCATAAATGGCACGGACGCAAAGGCGGAGGTGGGCCCCGGGAGGGCTTTTCAGGGCCGTGCGAGACTTCGGATGTCGAGCCCGGAGCGTACAGGGACGTATTTACAGCGTCCCTGAAAAGCCCTCCCGGGGTGCGCCTCCGCCTGCCACCGCAGCAGATCGACTGTAATTCATCCCGCCCCGCGCATTGCCACCTGGTCAGGCATCCCTGAGTCCGGCCGGCATGCGCTCGAAGCGGTTTTCGTCGCGATTCTTGCGCACCTCGCCCGCCGGGAACACCTGGCCACTCATGGCGATGTAAACGCCCGGCTCAACCAGCTGCACGGCAGCGACAGCCATGCCGACGTTGAACACCGCATCGGTGCTGCGGAAGCGGGCCGGGCTGAGCGCCCCCGTCAGGACGATGCGCTTGTCCGGGATGTCGGCCAGTGCGGTGGCCGTTGCCACCATCGTGTCGGTGCCGTGCGTGATGACGAATCGTTCAGCGTCGTCGGCCGCGACGAATTCCCGCAGCGTGCGCCGGTCGTCGTCCGTCATTTCGAGGCTGTCCTTCTGCAGCAGCGGCCTGACGTCGAAGTCGAACCCGACCAGGCCTTCCTGCAACATGTGATGCACGATCGTGTCGCCGACCTCGAAGCGGCTCATCGCGTCGAAGTAGATCTTGTCGATCGTGCCGCCGGTCGTGACGAAGCGGATGAACATGGGCCTAGGATGCCATGCCGGCGCGATAGGCAGAAGTACGTACGTCCGCGGCCCGTACGGGCACTATTTCCGTTGCCGATGACTGGTATCATGGCGGCATGATCAGCCTGTTCTCCTGGAGCCGCCACTGGCGCGCAGCCGTGCGCTGCCTGGCCACCCTGCTCGCGACCCTGGCCTTTGCGGCCGCGGCGCGCGCCGACGGGCTCGTCCTCGAACTGGATCTCGAAGGTGCGCTGGGCGTCGCGACAGCCGAGTACATTATCAACGGCATCGAGGAGGCCGAAGAGCGCAATGCCCGCCTCGTCATCATCCGCATGGACACGCCGGGCGGCCTGGTCGAACCGATGCGCAACATCGTCAGCGCGATCCTGGCATCGGATGTGCCGGTCGCGACCTACGTGTCGCCGGGCGGCGCCCGTGCCGACAGCGCCGGCACCTACATCCTGCTGGCCAGCCACATAGCCGCGATGGCACCCACCACGCACCTCGGCGCCGCAACGCCCGTGCAGATGGGCGGCGGGGACTCCCCCGATTCGTCACCGCTGCCGATCGGCCGGCCGCCGGTCCAGGAACCGCCGGCCGACGAGCCGGCGGCGGACGATGACGCGGCGACCGGCGAGACGCAGGACGACGCGACCGCCGACGAAACGACGGAGGAATCGGCACCGGCGCAGAACCAGCCCGGCAGTGCCATGGAACGCAAGGTTCTGAATGACGCAATCGCCTATATCCGCGGCCTCGCCGAAACGCATGGCCGCAATGCCGACTGGGCCGAAAAGGCGGTCCGCGAAGCCGCGACACTGACGGCAACCGAGGCACTGGAGCAAAACGTCATCGACGTCATCGCAGCGGATCGGGCCGAGCTCCTGCAAAAAATCGATGGCCGCGAGGTCACGGCGAACAATCGCAGCGTGACGCTGGCGACGGCCGATGCCACGGTCGAGAACGTCGAACCGAGCTGGCGCATCAAATTCCTGAGCACGATCGCCAATCCGCAGATCGCTCTCCTGCTCATGCTGGTCGGCATCTACGGGCTGGTCTTCGAGGGCTACAATCCCGGCGCGATCGTACCGGGCGTGGTCGGCATCGTCTGCCTGCTGCTCGCGGCCTACGCATTGCAGGTGCTGCCGGTCAACTACGCCGGACTGGCGCTGATTGCAGTCGGCGTCGCACTCATTGTCGCGGAAGCGTTTGCGCCCAGCTTTGGCGCCCTGGGCCTCGGCGGCATTGCCGCGTTCATCTTTGGAGCCATCATGATGTTCGATACCGGCGTACCGGGATTTGGTATTTCCATTACGTTCGTCGTGATACTGGCGCTGGCGTTTGGCGGACTGCTGTTCTGGCTCGTAACCTTCGCGACGAAGCTCTACAAGCGCGGCGGCGTCAGCGGCGCAGATTCCATCGTCGGCGGTACGGCCGTCGCCACCGAGGCATTCACCGGCCGCGGCCACGTCTGGCTGGAGAGCGAATCGTGGAATGCGTACAGCGAGACGCCGGTGGAAAAAGGTCAGCAATTGCGGGTGCGCTCCATGGAAGGTTTGCTCCTGCACGTCGAGCCGCTGGAGGCTGCACAGCCCGGCGGAGAAACTCAATCCGAACCGAGTTAGGGAAAAACCATGGCAGTTACAACCATCGGGCTCATTGCGGCCCTGATCGTCGTCATCCTGATCAATACGATCAAGATCCTGAAAGAGTACGAGCGCGCGGTCGTTTTCTTCCTCGGGCGCTTCCAGAAGGTCAAGGGACCGGGCCTGATCATCCTGATCCCGTTCGTGCAAACCATGACGAAAGTGGACCTGCGCATCGTCGTCATGGACGTGCCCACCCAGGACGTGATCTCGCACGACAACGTCTCGGTCAAGGTCAATGCGGTCATCTACTTCCGCATCATTGACCCGGAAAGAGCGGTCATCCAGGTCGCGAACGTCTTCGAGGCAACGAGCCAGTTATCCCAGACGACACTGCGATCGGTGCTGGGCCAGCACGATCTCGACGACATGCTGGCCGAACGCGACAAGCTCAATGCTGACATCCAGAATCTGCTGGACGAGCGCACCGACAGCTGGGGCATCAAGGTCGCCAACGTCGAGATCAAGCACGTCGACCTCGACGAAAGCATGATTCGCGCCATCGCGCAGCAGGCCGAGGCCGAACGCGCGCGGCGTGCCAAGATCATTCATGCCGAGGGCGAAAAGCAGGCAGCAAAGCAACTCGCCGAAGCGGCCAAGATGCTGGCCTCCGAGGAACAGGCGCTGCAGCTGCGTTACCTGCAGACGCTCAAGGACATTTCCAGCGACAAGACCAACACAATAGTCTTCCCGCTGCCGCTGGACCTGATCGGACCGTTCATGGAACTGAAAAAGAAAGCGGAATCCCGCAACACCTGACGGTGGCTCGTGCCCCGGATGATTCGTGAGCGCCACGGACGCAACGGCGGAGGTGGGCCCCGGGAGGGCTTTTCAGGGCCGTGCGAGACTTCGGATGTCGAGCCCGGAGCGTACAGGGACGTATTTACAGCGTCCCTGAAAAGCCCTCCCGGGGCCCGCCTTCGCCGACCACCGCGGCAAATCGCTCACGAAGCATCCGGATCTGACAGGCTGCTAACCGGCAGCGAACAGCGTCACGCGGAACTCGGCGCCGCCCAGCGCTGCGCGATCGATCTGCACGTCGCCGTCGTAGCTCGCGGCAATGTCGCGCGCGACGGCCAGCCCGATGCCGTGACCGGGCGCCGATTCGTCGAGCCGCATGCCGCGCTCCAGCAGCCTGTCGGTGAGTTCCGCCGGCACGCCGCCGCCGTCGTCGGCCACCGTCAACGCAATGCCGTCGCGGCCGTCCTTGCCGCTCACGGTATCGACAGTCACGGCGATCTTCTTGCGGCACCACTTGCAGGCGTTGTCGAGCAGGTTGCCGGCCAGTTCCATGAAGTCGCCCCGGTCGCCGCGAAACGTTGCGTCTGTCGCGACCGCGATCGAAATCGCCGGGCGCTTGTCGCGATAGACCTTGGCGAGGCCATCGGCCAGTCGCCGCAGCTCGGTCTCGAGCGCGACAGGCGGCAGCCCTATCCCTTCGGCGATCAGCCGGGCCGGTTTGCGCAGCTGGTAACGAACAATGTCGTCCATGCGGTCGACCTGCGGGATCAGCCGGTCGCGATCCTCCCCGGTCCCGCCCTCTTCCAGCACGGCGCGCATAGCCGCAAGCGGCGTCTTCAGGCTGTGCGCGAGGTTGTCCAGCGTCTGGCGATAACGCTCGGCGCGACCGCGTTCGCTGCCTATCAGCAGGTTCATGTTGCGTGCGGCGCCGCGTAATTCCGTCGGAAAATCTCCGGACAGCGTGGACCGCTCGCCGGCCTCGATATCCCCGATTTCATGTTCGATCTGCCGCAATGGCTTCAACACGCTGCGCATGACCAGCGCAATTGCAAACAACATGACGAACGCCACTGCCGAGAACCAGCCGAACAGCTGCCGGCGGAACGCAGCAATCTGCGCATTCAGCGAATCGAGGCTCTCGGTGACGTGAAACGTGTAAGGCTTCAGCTCGCCGTCGGCAAACTCCCAGGTGACCGCCAGGGTTGCCGTCATGACGGGCGTGCCGTCTTCCAGTGTCAGGCGCGAGACGCGCTGCTCGCCCGGTTCGCCGGCGGCCAGTCGCGGCAGGCGCAGGCCCACGGCCGAGCGTGAGCGCCATACCGGTTCCTTGTCCGCGTCGCGAATCTCGGCATAGAGTCCGGAGCCCGGCGTGCCGAAACGCGGTTCCGGCAGGTCCGGCGGCATCGTCAGCACGCTCTCGTCCGGTTCCGCCGCGGCCAGCAGCGCCATCATCTGGCTGTCGAGTATGTCCCGCTGCGCCTGCTCGCCGGCTTCGCGAAAGGCCACCTCGAGCACGACAATGGTCGCGCCGAAGAACACGAGCATCAGGACGCCCACCGAAACCAGCAGGCGGGTGCTGAGCGAGGACAGCAACGCGCTTACCCGGCCTGGTTGCGTTCGAGCGCGAAACGGTAGCCGCGGCCGCGCAGCGTCTCGATCGGCCTGATCGTGTTGTCCGGGTCCATTTTCTTGCGCAGCCGGCCGATGAATACCTCGATGACGTTGCTGTCGCGCTCGAAGTCCTGGTCGTACAGGCGATCGGTCAGTTCGCTCTTCGAGATAACCTCGCCGGCCCGCAGGATCAGGTGCTCGATGATGCGATATTCGTAGCTCGTCAGCTCGACAGGCTCGCCGTTCACGCTCAATTCCTGGCGCGACGTATCCAGCGTCACGGGCCCGGCCGACAGCACGCTCGATGCCCAGCCGCCGCTGCGCCGCAGGAGCGCGTTGACCCGCGCCGAGATTTCCTCGAAATGGAACGGCTTGACGACGTAGTCGTCGGCACCGGCCTCGAGC
This sequence comes from Woeseiaceae bacterium, assembly GCA_034522415.1. Taxonomy (GTDB): domain Bacteria; phylum Pseudomonadota; class Gammaproteobacteria; order Steroidobacterales; family Woeseiaceae; genus Woeseia. The sequence continues at coordinate 215,886 of JAXHLH010000003.1, read as the reverse complement.
CCGTCCACCTTGTCCTGCCAGCGGTCGCGGGCCGTCAGTATCAGGATCGGGTAGGTCTTGCCCTTGTCCCGCACCTCGCGGATCAGGTCGAGGCCCGGCAGCTCGGGCAGGCCCAGGTCGACGATGGCGAGGTCCACGGGATATTCCAGCGCGAAGTACAGACCTTCGCGGCCGTCCGCCGCCTGTTCGACGCCGAAACCGCCGGCCGCGAGCTGCGTCGCCAGCGAATCGCGCAGCGTGTCGTCATCCTCGATAAGCAGCAGGCGCATCCTGGTCCGGTCCCGGCGCGCGTCAGCCGCGGCCCTCGAGGGTCCGCCCGCGAATCCGCTCCGTTATCACCTTGCCGTCGTCGGTCAGCACCTTGATCACATGCAGTTCGCGGTTACCGCGCATACGGGTCTCGGCGCTGACGATACGGCCGCGATATTTCCGACGCACCTGCTCGACGGCCTCGCTCAGCGTCGGCCCGTCCCTTTGCACGAGTTGCAGCGCGTCCGCCGCCGCGGCGTGGGCCTCGCCCCCCGTCACGACGAAACCCGCGACCAGCGAGAGGCCGGCGAGAAGGGCGAACCTGGCGGGGCGAATACTCGGCATGACGGTTTTACCTGCGTGTCGGCGCGGGTGACGACGAATGGTCGGACGTTCGGGAAGTTTGGTCCGGCGCCGGGCCGATTGCAACGCAGGACGTCACAACCGGCCCGCCGGCGGGGTCATTCGGCCGGTCGCACGTCGACGCGTATCCGCAGCTTGTTGCCTGGGTCGTAGGGCATGCGGGTCGCGTACTTCTGGCCATGGTACCGATAGGTCACGTGGTAGCCGTCGATGCGCTCCTCCTCGTGCTGCGTGTAGCTCGTCGAGCAGCGCTTTACCGGCCGCGAGTACACCTCGGTCTCGTAGGCCGCCTCGCGGCGCGCGCGGTCACTGCCGACCGCGGCACCCAGCAAGGCGCCTGCCGCGGTCGCGGCGTCGTTGCCGCTGCCGCTGCCGAACTGGTGGCCGATCACGCCGCCCAGGATGGCGCCGACGATCGTGCGTCCGGCGACACCCGGCGTATGGCGCGCCACTTCGTACTCGCGGGTCTCGTTCCAGCATTCCCTCACCGGCTTCGTGACCGTGACATAGCGAACGACGGGCTCCACGTCGAGCACCTGTGCGTAAGCGTAGACGGCACCCGGACGTGCGTAGCCGCGCTGGTCGGCCTGCGCCGGCAATGCCAGCAGCAAGGCGCCGACGGTCAGTGCCGGGGCGATGGCAATCCAGTGTCTGGCGTTCATGGTCATAGTCTCCCGTGTTGTCGGCCGGTTTCCCGGCCAGGGCACGCGGACCGATTTGCGAGCCTGGAACGCATGATAGGGACAGCGCAATGAACGGTTCCTGAATGACCCCCATGCTGTATGGCCAGCCCTCGGCGCAGTGAACGCCGCTGCCTGGCGCGGATGAACCGTGAACAGGCACGGGCTAAAAGGCGGAGGTGGGGTCCGGGAAGGCTTTTCAGGGCCGTGCGAGACAGGGATGTCGAGCCCGGAGCGTACAGGGACGTATTTGCAGCGTCCCTGAAAAGCCCTCCCGGGCCCCGCCTTCGCCAACCGCCAATGTCAAACGTTCACGAATCATCCGTGCCACCGAGGTCTCGCTTGGCTTGTTGCCAGGCCGCTTCGAGCGTCTCGAGATCGCAGTCCGCGGTCGATTTGCCGGTGGCGTGCAGCGCCGCCTCGAGGTGGTTGAAGCGGTTTTCAAAGCGGCGGTTGGCGTCGGTCAGTGCCTGCTCGGGATTGACGCGGAGGTGCCGCGCCAGGTTGACGACGGCGAACAGCAGGTCGCCCAGCTCGTGGTGACGGGCCGCCGGATCGTCCGCGGCATCCGCCTCCGCCAGCTCCGCCAGTTCCTCGTCGATCTTGGCCCGCGCCCCGCCCGCGTCCGGCCAGTCGAAACCCGTGCGCGCCGCGCGCTTGCCGAGCTTGGCCGCGCGGGTCAGCGCCGGCAGCGCCACCGGGATGTCGGCCAGCGCACGCGGCGTCCCGCCGCCCTCGCCGGCCCGTTCGCCGGCCTTGATCCGCTCCCAGCTGCCGGGCTGCGGGCCGGCGGCGCGCTCCGCGGCACTCCCGAACACGTGCGGATGGCGGCGCACCATCTTGTCGCAGATGGCGTCGACCACGTCGCCGAACGCGAACTGCCCGTCGTCTTCCGCCATGCGGGCGTGGAACACGACCTGGAACAGGAGGTCGCCCAGTTCGCCGCGCAATGCGTCGGGATCCTCGCGGGCAATCGCGTCCGCCACTTCGTACGCTTCCTCCACCGTGTAGGGGGCGATGCTCGCCAACGTCTGCCCGCGGTCCCACGGGCAGTCGCGGCGCAGCGCCACCATGATATCAAGCAGTTTCTGGATATCAGACATATTCTATTGTTTTAAAACCAGTTTCTTATGAAGATCGACAATCATCGCGGCCGTCGCGCCCCAGATGCGCCGCTGCTGGTAGCGGTAGGTTACGACGGGCATGTCGACGCCGCGAAACGGGCGCATCGGTGCGTTCGCGATTGGCCGGTTCCAGCAGGAAGTCGAGCGGCACCTCGAAGGCAGAGGCGACCTCGCGCTCGTCCAGTACCAGGCAAACATCGGCGTTGACCAGCCCGACGACCGGTGTCACGGCGTAGCCGGTAACCGTCGGCAGCGGTTGCAGGTAGCCGGTCACCTCGACACAGCGCGGCTCGATGCCGACCTCCTCGCGGCGTTTCGCGCAGCGCGGTTTGTGCGAGGTCGATATCGGCCGGCTCGACGCGCCCGCCCGGGAAGCTGATCTGGCCCGGATGGCGCTTGAGGTCGGCCGCACGCTCGGTCAGCAGCACGGTCAGGCCGCCTGCCCTCGCGATGATCGGGACCAGCACGGCCGCGGGCAACAGCGGCCGGTCGAAGCTCTCGAGCAGCGCTTGCGGCCAGGCACGATCCTCGTCCGTGACGGCAACGGCGCCGGGGTTCGCGGGCGGTGCCGTGTCCTTAAGGCGCGCGCGGATATGCGCCGGCGACAACCGCGGCGAGCGGGATTTTTCGGCGTTCATCGGATCAGTTCCGGATGCCGCCCTTCGTCAGCGCGGCCGGGTCCAGCAGCCGGTCGAGCTCGTCGTCCGTCAGGTCGGTCAGCTCGCGCGCGACGTCCTTGACGGCCCGGCCTTCCGCGTAGGCCTTCTTCGCCACCGCCGCGCCCTGCTCGTAGCCGATCGACGGGATTGAGCGCGGTCACGAGAATCGGGTTGCGGTCCAGCGCGCGATCGATATTCGCCTGGTTGACGGTAAAGCCGGCAATCGCGCGATCGGCCAGCGCGCGACTGCCGTTCGCGAGTATCTCGATGCTCTGCAGCAGGTTGTAGGCCACGACGGGCAGCATCACGTTCAACTGGAAGTTGCCGGACTGGCCGGCAATGGTAATTGTCGCATCGTTGCCGATGACCTGTGCCGCAACCATCGCCACCGCTTCCGGAATGACCGGGTTGACCTTGCCGGGCATGATGCTGGACCCGGGCTGCAGCGCCGGCAGTTCGCATCTCGCCGATGCCCGCCAGCGGGCCGGAATTCATCCAGCGCAGGTCGTTCGCGATCTCCATCAGGCTGACGGCCAGCACCTTGAGCTGGCCCGACGTTTCGACAGCCGCGTCCTGGCTGCTGAGCGACTCGAACAGCGACCCGGACTGCCGGAACCCGATCCCCGTCTGCTCGGCCAGCAGCACGGCCACCTTGCTGCCGAAGCGCGGATGCGCGTTGATGCCCGTGCCGACCGCGGTACCGCCCTGCGCCAGCGCGGCCAGTCGCCGCCCGGCGTCGCCCAGCCGCTCCGAGGCGTTGACGACCTGCGCCCGCCAGCCGTCCAGTTCCTGGCCCAGCGTCACCGGCATGGCGTCCATCGAGATGTGTCCGGCCCGTCTTGACGACGCCCCGGGTCTCGTCGGCTTTCTGGCCCAGGACCTCGGCCAGGTGCGCGAGCGCCGGCAGCAGCGACTCGTGAATCGCGAGCGCGGCACTCACGTGGACGCTGGTCGGAATGACGTCGTTCGAGCTCTGGCACATGTTGACGTCGTCGTTGGGATGCACCGGCTTGCCGAGGTCCTCCGTCGCCAGGTGCGCGATGACCTCGTTGGCGTTCATGTTGGAACTCGTGCCGGATCCGGTCTGAAAGACGTCGATGGGGAAATGCGCATCGTGTTCGCCGCCGGCAACGGCCAGTGCCGCCTTCTGGATGGCGACGGCCTTGTTCGTGGACAGCAGGCCGAGCTCGGCATTGGCGCCCGCCGCGGCCCACTTGACGAGGCCCAGCGCGCGGATGAAGGCCCGCGGCATGGTCAGCCCGCTGATCGGGAAATTGTCGACTGCGCGCTGCGTCTGCGCGCCCCAGAGCGCGTCTCCCGGGACCTTCAGTTCCCCCATGCTGTCGCGTTCCGTTCGGTAAGTCTTGCCATTCATGTCGGGCCGTTCTCCATCGGGCTCATGCGAAAAAACAATGGTGTATGATTCGCGGTTTGCCGGCCCATGTCCAGATAAGCGCCAGCCGATGAAGATCACCAGCCTCCGAGCCGTGTCGCCCGTCGACGGCCGCTACGCCGACAAGATCCAGCCGCTGCGCGACGTGTTCAGCGAGTACGGCCTTATCCGCTACCGGGTGCTGGTCGAGGTGCGCTGGCTGCAGTGGCTTGCGGACCAGCCGCAGATCGCGGAATTGCCGCCGCTGACTTCGGTGCAAAAAGACGTGCTGAACGGCATCGTCGACAACTTTTCCACTGACGATGCCGAGCGCGTCAAGCGGATCGAGGCGACAACCAACCATGACGTCAAGGCGGTCGAATACTATATCCGCGAGCGCCTGGGCGACGGCCGCGATGCGCGACCGCTGCACGACTTCATTCACTTCGGCTGCACCTCGGAAGACATCAACAATCTCGCCTACGCACTGATGTTGCGGCAGGCCCGCGACGAGATCGTTGCGCCGCAGATGCGGCAACTGAACGCCCGGCTCGAAACGCTGGCAAACGACTACGCCGATATCGCCATGCTGTCGCGCACGCATGGCCAGACAGCGAGCCCGACGACGCTCGGCAAGGAACTCGCCAACGTGCATACCCGACTGTCGCGCGCACGCGCGCAATGGAGCGCAGTCGGGATCCGCGGCAAGTGGAACGGCGCCGTCGGCAACTACAATGCGCACCGTGCCGCCTACCCCGAGATCGACTGGCCGGATGTTTGCACCGGCTTCGTTGCGTCGCTGGGGCTGGACCCGAATCCGCTGACTACCCAGATCGAGCCGCACGACTGGACTGCCGAGTACGCGCATGCGCTCGTCCGGTACAACACCGTGCTGCTCGATTTCTGTCGCGATACCTGGGGCTATATTTCGCTCGGCTATTTCCGCCAGCGCGTGACCCGCGACGAGGTGGGCTCGTCGACGATGCCGCACAAGGTGAATCCCATCGACTTCGAGAATGCCGAGGGCAATCTCGGCCTGTCGACAGCGCTGCTGGAACACTTCGCGACCAAACTGCCCGTGTCACGCTGGCAACGGGACCTGACCGATTCCACCGTGCAGCGCAACTTTGGCGTTGCGGTCGCCTGGCTCGTGATCGCGCTGCACTCCGTGCAAAAAGGCCTCGGCAAGTTGCAGCCCGACAAGGCACGCATCGCCGCGGACATCGACGAGCGCTGGGAAGTACTGGCCGAAGCCGTGCAGACGGTCATGCGGCGCCACGGCATCGAGAATCCCTACGAGAAGCTGAAGGAACAGACGCGCGGCCAGGCCGTAACACGGGAAACCTTGCATGCCTTCATTCGGACGCTGGACATTCCGGAGGCGACTCGCGCGGAACTCCTTGCACTGACCCCGGCAACCTACACGGGCGACGCGGCGGCACTCGCAAGGCGTCGGGAATGATGCCATTGGGCGGTGTCGCGGTTGGATGAGAACCCTTCTCAGGCGCGGTGCTCCGGCAAAAACGTGACACAGTCGGCAACGTGCCCGAAGTCGCCGCCGTTAAGATGACACCTCGCGTCAATCGCTTCGCGGCGAACGCATTGACGAGCAGGCAATTGAATGCCGTGTGCCTGATTTCGAGGGGGCCTGTCTGCCCCGCTTTCCCGGAATCGGACGCAGAACAACAACGGTCGGTCGGGTCGAACAGGGGAACCGCCAAAGCCAACGACGCGGCCGCTACACGGACTTCGACGGCGGGACAGGTACGATAATTCATGGAACAACCGCGGGCAAAAGGTCGACGCTGGGTTATCTCGACGCAGAAGGAAATGCTGGAAGCCGTAATCGAGGTGTCCCGCGTAGCCCGGCGACGGGTGTCGATCTATACTCACGACCTCGAGCCGGGCATCTATGACGACCCGGACTTCCTCGAGGTCATCAAGCATCTCGTCCTGTCGCAGGCCTATGCCCGCATACGCGTGCTCATCGCCGACCCGTCGCGCGCCATCAAGAACGGCAACGCTTTCGTGACGCTTGGTCGCCGGCTCAATACCTACATCGAATTTCGTCATGTTCGGCAAGATCTGCGGACGCACCCGGAATCGTTCTGCATCGCGGACAACACCGCGCTCGTCTACCGGCTGCAGGCCAGCCGCTGGGAAGGCATCGCCGATACCTACGAACCGGGCGTCTGCCAGCACTACAACGCAATGTTCGACGACATATGGCAGGCGAGCGAAGTCGAGCTCGAGTTTCGCCAGCTCGGCATCTGACCGGCCCGCCCTTCCCGTGGAACCGACGGACCTGACTGTCGCGGCGCTGGTCGAGCGCGACGGCCAATACCTGATCGTCGAAGAAACCGCCGACGGCATCGCCGTCCTGACGCAGCCTGGCGGCCATCTCGAAACCGACGAATCCCCCGAAGCCGCCGTCCGGCGTGAAGTGTTCGAGGAAACGGCGTGCGACGTTACGGTCGGCGACCTGATCGGCGTTTATCTGTGGATACACCCGCAGACCCGCCGCCAGTACCGGCGTATCGTGTTCCTGGCGGAACTGGTCGAGCAGCGCAACCGGCCGCCGCCCGATGCGAAAATCCACGCGGTGCGCTGGTACAGCCGCGCCGACCTCGAACGGCGTCGACCCCAATTGCGTTCACCGACCGTGCTGCGCTGTATCGACGACTATGTCGCTGGCGAACGGCGGCCGCGCACGCTGTTCCGGAACTGCCACCCGCTGCAGCGGCATATCGATACCGTGCTGGCACGCGCCGCCCTGCTTTGAGCCCCGTCCCGGGCGCGGATGCTGGTAGCCTGAGTCCGACAGGCTGCTAGAATCCGCCGCCTGATGACGAATTATCCGGACAATCCGCGTACCGACCTTGCCGGCCGGCGTGTCATCGTCGGCCTCTCGGGCGGCGTCGACTCCGCCGTCGCGGCCCTGCTGTTGAAGCGCCGGGGCGCCGACGTGCAGGCGCTGCACATGACGAACTGGGAGGACGACGAGGGTTACTGCACGGCCGCCGCGGACCTGCAGGATGCCCGGCGCCTCTGTGATCAGCTGGATATTCCGCTGCATCATGTCAATTTCGCGCGCGAGTACCGCGAACGCGTGTTCGCGGCCTTTCTCGAGGACTATCGCAACGGTCGCACACCCAATCCCGACGTGCTGTGTAACCGCGAAATCAAGTTCGGCGTATTCCGCGACTATGCGCAACGCCTCGGCGCCGGGCTGCTCGCGACAGGGCACTACGCCCGCGTCCGGACCACGAGCGACGGGACGCACCTGCTGAAAGGCGCGGATCCCGGCAAGGACCAGAGCTATTTCCTGCATGCCGTGACGCAGTCGGCGCTCGCCGAAACGGTGTTTCCACTGGGCGAGCTGCGGAAACCGGCGGTACGCTCGATCGCACGCGATGCGGGCCTCGCCACGCACGACAAGAAGGACAGCACCGGTATCTGCTTCATCGGCGAACGCCCGTTCCGAGAGTTTCTCGCAACCTACCTGGCGGCGAAGCCCGGCACGATCCGCAGCGCGGACGGTGTCGCGCTGGGACGCCATGAGGGTCTCATGTTTTACACGCCGGGGCAGCGCCAGGGACTCGGCATCGGCGGGCGGCGCGACGCCGGCGACGAGCCGTGGTATGTCGCGGCCAAGGATTACGACAACAACGAACTGATCGTCGTGCAGGGCAAGCACCCGTTGCTCTACAGCCACGCCCTCACCTGCTCGGACGAGAGCTGGATCGGTTCGCCGCCGGCCGGCCTGGACGCCGGCGGCTGCCGCTGCCATGCCAGGGTGAGGTACCGGCAGCGCGACCAGGCATGCCGGGTGCGTCGCAATGGCGACGGCCGGCTCGGTGTCGAATTCGATGATGCGCAGCGTGCCGTGGCGCCCGGCCAGTACGTGGTTTTCTACGACGGCGAACGCTGCCTGGGCGGCGCCGTCATCGAGACGGTACAGCAGGGGCAGGCGCCATCCGTTATAATGCCGGCCCGCGCCGCCGGGGCCTGAGCCCGCGGTGTAACGGCGCCGCCGGCGCCCGCGCTACGCATTCGACAATCCCGGAGAGACACCATGACGGACAGCTTCGGCGCCCGACAAACCCTCGACGTCGACGGCAGAGCCTACGAGATTTACCGCCTGGATGCTGTCAGCGAAGGCCATGTCGATCGCCTGCCGTACTCACTGAAAGTGCTGCTGGAAAACCTGTTGCGGCACGAAGACGGCCGCGACGTAACGCGCGACGACATCCTGGCTCTTGCCAACTGGGATCCAGAAGCCGATCCCGACACGGAAATCTCCTTCACGCCCGGCCGGGTCATTCTGCAGGACTTTACCGGCGTACCGGCGATCGTCGATCTCGCGGCCATGCGCGACGCAGTCGTGGAACTCGGCGGCAGCGCCGACCGCATCAATCCGCTGTCGCCAGCGGAGCTCGTCATCGACCATTCCGTGCAGGTGGACCGCTACGGCAGTGCGGACGCGCTGGACCTGAACAACAAGATCGAATTCAATCGCAACAAGGAACGCTATTCGTTCCTGCGCTGGGGCCAGGGCGCGTTCCGGAATTTCCGGGTCGTCCCGCCCAATACCGGCATCGTCCACCAGGTCAACCTCGAGTACCTTGCCCGGGTCGTGTTCGACCAAAAGACCGACGGCAAGCGCCAGGCGTACCCGGACACGCTGGTCGGCACCGACTCCCACACGACAATGATCAACGGGCTCGGCGTGCTGGGCTGGGGCGTCGGTGGCATCGAGGCCGAGGCCGCGATGCTCGGCCAGCCGATCACGATGCTGATCCCCAACGTCGTCGGCTTCAAGCTGACCGGCACACTGAGCGAGGGCACGACCGCGACCGACCTCGTGCTGACCGTCACCGAAATGCTCCGGAAGCGCGGCGTCGTGGGCAAGTTCGTCGAATTTTTCGGCGACGGCCTCGGGCAGTTGCCGCTGGCCGACCGGGCAACGCTCGGCAACATGTCGCCGGAATTCGGCAGCACCTGCGCGATCTTCCCGATTGACGGGGAAACACTGCGCTATCTCGAGCTGTCCGGGCGCGACCCGGAGCACATCCGCCTGATCGAGGCTTATGCGCGCGAACAGGGCCTGTGGCGCGAGGACGGCCAGCCCGACGCGCTTTACAGCGACCAGCTGGAACTCGATCTCGGCACGGTCGAGCCGCAGCCTCGCGGGGCCGAAGCGTCCGCAGGACCGCATTCCGCTGAGCAAGGCCGATGCCACTTACCGCGAGCACCTGGCAACCGCGACCGAAAAGCGCGACGGCGGCGGCAGTGCGACCTGCAAGCTGGACGGCGAAGAGGTCGAGATCACCGACGGTGCGGTGCTGATTGCGGCAATCACCAGCTGCACGAACACATCCAACCCGGCCGTCATGCTGGCAGCCGGCCTTGCTGGCGCCGCAATGCGCCGCGAGAAAGGACTGAAGCACGAAGCACGTGGTCAAGACCAGCCTCGCGCCCGGCTCCAAGGTCGTCAACGACTACCTCAAGAAAGCCGGCCTCATCGACGATCTCGACGCACTCGGCTTCTACACCGTCGGCTACGGTTGCACGACCTGCATCGGCAATTCGGGGCCGCTGAAAGAGGAAATCGAGGAGGCCGTCAAGAACGGCCGGATCGTCGGTTGCAGCGTGCTCTCGGGAAATCGGAATTTCGAGGGCCGCATCCACCCGCTGGTGCAGATGAATTTCTCGCCTCGCCGCCGCTGGTCGTCGCGTACGCGCTTGCCGGCACGCTGGATCTCAATCTCTACGAGGATCCGCTGGGCGACGATGCGGACGGCAAGCCTGTCTACATGAAGGATATCTGGCCGTCGGCAAAGGAAATCCAGGAAGAGATCGCCGGCAATATCGACTCCGGGATGTTCAAGGCCAGCTACAAAAGCGTCTTCGACGGCGACAGGAACTGGAACAGCCTCGACGTGCCCGAGGGCGAAATCTACACGTGGGACGAGGAGTCGACCTACGTCAAGAATCCGCCCTATTTCGACGGCATGACGCTGGACACACAAGCCGTGGAGCCCATCAGGGGCGCGCGCGTGCTGGCCCTGCTGGGCGACTCGGTAACGACCGACCACATCTCGCCCGCCGGCTCGATCGCCGAGGACAGCCCGGCGGCCGACTACCTGCGGGAACACGGCGTCTCGAAGGGCGAGTTCAATTCCTACGGCTCCCGTCGCGGCAATCACGAGGTGATGATGCGCGGCACGTTCGCGAACATAAGGCTGCGAAACCAGCTCGCTCCCGGCACCGAAGGAGGCTGGACCCGCCATCAGCCGGACGGTGAGGAAATGTCCATCTACGACGCAGCGCTGCAGTATCGCGACGAGGAAACGCCGCTGATCGTGATTGCCGGTACCGAGTACGGCACGGGCTCATCCCGCGACTGGGCCGCCAAAGGCACGCTCCTGCTTGGCGTGAAGGCGGTCATTGCACGCAGTTTCGAGCGCATTCACCGCTCCAACCTGATCGGCATGGGCGTACTGCCGCTGCAGTTCGAGGACGACGACAGTGCCGAGACCCTGGGCCTGACCGGCAAGGAGACGTTCGACATCGAGGGCCACGAGGACGCCTCGGCGAAGACCGTCGCGGTCACGGCAACGCCCGAGGACGGCGGCGACCCGATACGGTTCAAGGCACGCGTGCGTATCGACACGCCGAAGGAGCGTGACTACTACGAGCACGGCGGCATACTCCACTACGTGCTGCGCCAGCTGGCGACCTCCGACCAGGCGGCGGCCTGAGGAGACATCGATGCGCTGGCCCGCCTTTCTTCGCCGGAAGTCCGGCGGCACGGCAAGCCCACGGCCGCTGTGGCAAAAACTGGCGGCCGGCGGCGCCCTGGCCCTGGTGCTCTTGTGGACGGCGCTGGGCTGGTACTGGTCGCGCACGCCCGACGTTTTCTGGGTCAATACCAAGCCCGGGGGCGAGACCAGCGTCGTCGGCTTCGCCACGACCGACACGCTGATACGCGTTGCGGAAACGCTGCTCGACAAGCCCGGCGGTTACCTGACCAACGACATCATGCCGCCGGGCGTGGTGCTCGAAACATGCCCAACTGGGAGTTCGGGGTGCTGCAACAGGTACGGCTGACCTGGCGCGGGTCATTCGCAACGACTACAGCCGCAGCCAGTCGCAGTCCAAGGAAGACCCGGACGTCGCGGCTGCCGAGGGCGCTTTCTTCTTTTCCAATGACTCGTGGCTGCTGCCGCGTACCGAGTCGAAGTACCGCGAAGGCATCGACGGCTTTTCGGCCTATCGTGACCGGCTGAGCCAGTCGGGCGATACCGAGGCGCAATTCTTCGCACGCGCCGACAACCTGCGCGAATGGCTGGCCCAGGTCGAGAAGCGCCTGGGGAGCCTGACGAGGCGGCTGGGCGACAGTGTTGCCGTTTCGGTCATCAATACGGACCTGGCCGGCGAGCGCGCGGCGGCATCGAACAGGAACCTGCCAGACAGCGTGTCGGTAAAGACGCCATGGCTGGAGATAGACGACATTTTCTTCGAGGCGCGCGGCACGTCGTGGGCGCTGGTGCATTTCTTCCGCGCGGTGGAGCTCGATTTCGCGCAGGTACTGGATGACAAGAATGCGGTCGCCAGCCTGCGGCAGATCATTCGCGAGCTCGAGGCCGGCCTGCAGCCGCTGCGCTCGCCGATGGTCCTGAATGGCGGCGGTTTCGGGCTGTTCGCCAACCATTCGCTGGTCATGGCCAACTACCTCGCGCGCGCCAACGCCGCGGTCATCAACTTGCGCGAGCTCCTCGACGAGGGTTGAACGGCCGGGTCAGACCAGCCCCATCCAGACCGGCACGTCGCGCCAGGATTCCCCCAGTTCGCGATCGAGCTGCCGGTAATCCGGCTCGAACCGGCCCACGAAATTCCAGAATCGCCGGGAATGGTTCATGTGCCGCCCGTGGCACAGCTCGTGGATCATCAGGTAACGCATCACCTCCGGTCGCAGGAACAGCAGGCACAGGTTCAGGCTGATCGTGCCGCTGGCGCTGCGGCTGCCCCAGCAGGTGCGTTGCGCCCGTACCTGCATGCGCCGGAAACCGACGCCGGTCAGCTCCGCGAGCGCCGCGAGCTGCGGCGCGAACTCGGTTTCCGCGACCGCCGCCAGCCAGCGCTTCAGCGCCGCGACGCAGGCTTGCGGTTCGCCGGTGCGCCCGCTCAGCACGACCTGCCCGTCGTGCTGCCGGAAGCGGACCCTGCGTGAGCCGTCGTCCGCCTCGTATCGAACGTGCCACCTGCCGCCGATCGCCGGCAGCAAAATCTGCTCCGGCAGCGAAAACGGTTCGACACCGTGCGCGCCGAGCAGCTCCTCCCGCGCGCGTCTTATCCACTCGCGGTTTTCGGCCACGAACTGCTGCACGTCCGCCGCGCGAGTCCGTCGCGGCACGACGGACCTCGACGCGCCCGCGAGGATAGACCTTGATCGACAGGCGTTTCGCGCGGCCGCTCTCGCGCACCGAAAAGCCGGGATCGTTGTCGCGCCGCGGCAACGTGGCGGCGTCGTCGGGAAACAGGGCGAGTTGCGGGGCGGCTCGTTGCACGCCCCTATTCTACGCAGATTGCGCCGCGCCGGTGGTGCCGGTTCGTTCTTGCCGGGTCAGGGACGCGGGCCGCTGAATCGATCGGCATCGTCCATCGTCATCACGCCGCTGACGCCGCCGACCGACGCACTCTCGCTGATAAAGAGCTCCACTTCGCGCTCCAGGCGAACCTCGCCCACGACGCGGGCATCGGGGCCGATAACGACCCGCGGCCGGCGCCGTTCGGACCAGTTCCAGCCGTCCGGCTTTTCGACGATCAGGTCTCCCTGCAGGACCGCGCCATCGGTCAGCAGCACGTCGCCATTGACAGTCGACAGGTTGCCGCCGATTTCCGCGCCGGCGACCTGCATTTCGCCATTGACGTTGCTCACGCCGTCCCGGATGCGGCTACCGTCGCCGATGCCGATGCGGCCGTTCACGACCGACACCTCGCCATCGATCGTTACGTTGTCACCGATCCGGATCGACCCGTCGACACTGCTCACGTCGTCGGCCGTCACGCCGGACGCGATGCGCACCGCGCCGTTCACGGTTTCGGCGTTGCCGATTCGGGCATTTTCCTCGATCGTGACGGAGCCGTTGACCGTCTCTACGTCGCCGCTCACCTCCGCATCGCGGCCGACGGTGATGCTGCCGTTGACGGTGGAATGGCCGCCGGACTGGCTGCCGGCCTCGACCCGTACGCTCTTGTTCATGTCGAACGCGCAGGCCGTATCGAGCAAGCCTGCCGCCAGCACGGCGGCGCAGACGGCAGCGCCGCGACGGATAATCGTATTCATGCAGGGTTCCTCCAGGCAGTCGTATTTCCGGATTCTGGTCATTGGATGCCGGCCGCGCCCCGATGGTTGGCAAGGCGGCGGGGACTTCGCCGGCCTGTCCCCGGCTCCCCGGTGACGGTACTCTGTGCCCCGCCCTGCCAGTGATACCGGGAAAACTGCATGACTGACCGACCTGTGCTGATCGATATCGGCGCCAATCTCACGCACGACAGTTTCGACGCCGACCGCGACGCGGTCCTTGCACGCGCCGCGGATGCCGGCGTGGTACAGCTCGTCGTCACCGGTTCGAGCGAAGCAACGAGCCGTGACGCGCAGGCACTGGCGGCGCGTTATCCCGGCCGGCTGTTCGCCTCGGCCGGTGTGCATCCGCACCACGCGAGCGACTACAGCGACCGCGTCCATGCCACGCTCACGGCGCTGGCCGACGACGACGCGGTCGTCGCCATCGGCGAGTGCGGACTGGACTACTTTCGCGACTTCTCACCGCGCGCCACGCAACGCGCCGCGTTCACGCGGCAGCTCGAGCTCGCGGCCGCGAAGCAGCTGCCGGTCTTCCTGCACCAGCGCGACGCCCACGATGACTTCGTCGAGGCGCTGGAACCGTGGACGGGGCGCCTGACCCGTGCGGTCGCCCACTGCTTTACCGGCGATGCCGGCATGCTGCGCGACTACGTCGAGCTCGGCCTGTACATCGGTGTGACGGGCTGGGTTTGCGACGAGCGGCGTGGCCGCGCGCTGTACGACGCGATCGCGTCGATCCCATCCGACCGCCTGATGATCGAGACCGACGCGCCGTACCTGCTGCCGCGCACCCTGCGGCCGAAACCGAAGACGCGGCGCAACGAACCGGCCTGGTTGCCCGAGGTTCTGCGCGTCGTCGCGGAAGCCGCCGGCCGCGATGCGCGCGACATCGCGCACGAGACCACGGCCAATGCGCGCCGCTTTTTCGGCCTGCCGGAGCCGGCGTGAAACACACGGTGCAGCTTGAGCCGCCAGGCCCAGGAGTGATTCATGAACGGCATGGCTACGGGATGGCGGAGGCGCGGCCCGGGGAGGGCTTTTCAGGGACGCTGCGAGACAGGTTCGTGTGCGCTCCGGAGCGTCGACACGCACGTGCTTGCAGCGGCCCTGAAAAGCCCTCCCCCGGGGCGCGCCTCCACCTCCTGTCCCATGCCGTTCATGAATCATCATGAATCCTCCGGGCCGCCTGGCGCCCGTTCGGCTTCGACCGCGCAGATGTCTAGCGAATAACCTCGGCGCGCCGCCGCCGGCGGCTGCCGGCCAAGTCGCCCGACCGTTGCGCCGCGCGCTGCATCTGCTCCCAGTGCGGTTTGAATGCGTCGATGCGCGACGCGGCGCCGGTTCGGTCACTGTCCCCGAACTCGCGTTCGAGGTCGTCGAGCCCGACGACCATCGAGGGCACGCCCTTGGTGAATTCCGCGCCGTCGAGGAACAGCACGCGGCCGATCACGGGGACCTGGCGGACGACCTGGCGCACCGCGGCGATGCGATCGTAAAGGGCGTGCTGTGGATTGGGGAAGGTGTAGCGCCGTTCCTCGCCGATGACGGTCCAGTCCTCCATCTTGTCGCTGCCGAACACCGTGCCCCTGACGGCCTTGACGTCGAGAATCAGCAACCCCTGGGCGGTCAGCACCAGGTGCTCGATGTGGATCTCGCCTTCGTCGGCCTTGGGAATGACGAGATCACGCAGCTCATCGTAGCCGATTGTCCGGATGACGCCTTCGAGCGTACGGCGCCGGCCCCATACCCGCCGGTAGACGAACCAGGCGACCAGCAGCACGATCACGGCCGCGAGCGCCAGCAGGACCGTGCGGGACATGTCGGTGGACAGCAATTCGTTCATGGTGCAGTGGGGATGGCCAGGGCAGGAATGACGACGCTATTTATGCTCGCTGGCCATGGACGCGTCAACCCGCAGGCCGGCTGCCAGCGCCTCCGCCAGTGCCTCGAGCGTGGCGTCGATACGGACCGAGCGCGACGGCCGTTCGAGCAGGGCCAGGAGCTCCGGGGGCACCTCGACTGGCTCGCCGATCAGCGGCTCGACGATGGCCTCGAACTTGGCCGCGTGCGCCGTCGCGACCAGGATCCAGTCCTGCCCGGATTGCAGCCCGTCCGGCAACTGCCGCCAGGCGTGCGTCGCCGTCGCCGTGTGCGGGCATGTCACGATGCCGAATTCGCGGAAGTTGTCGCGAATCTCGCGTTCGATCGCGGCGTCGGACACGGCGCACACCCGGATCAGGCTCTGCAGCGCCGGTGCGTCGCCGTGCAGCGCCCGCAGCCGCTCCATGTTGCTCGGGTTGCCGACATCCATCGCGGAAGCGAGCGTCCGGACGCTGGATCGTGGCTGCCAGGCAGCGCCGTCGAGGTAATCCGCGATAAGCCGGTTTTCGTTCACGGCCAGTACGATGTCGCCGACCGGCAAGCCCATGTCGCGCGCAAGGATACAGGCAAGGCCGTTTCCGAGGTTGCCGGTCGGAATAACGAAGGACGGCTTGCGGCCGTATTGGCGCCAGTGCCGCAGCGCGGCCTCGGCGTAGTAAATGCTTTGCGGCAGCAACCGGCCGATATTGATGCTGTTGGCGGAGCTGAACCGGTAGCGCGAGGCGAGATCCGCGTCGGCAAACGCGGCCTTGACCAGCGCCTGGCAATCGTCGAACGCGCCGTTCACGGCGAGCGACAACACGTTATCGCCCCAGCAGGTGAGCTGTTTCTCCTGCCGAGCGGATACCCGGCCGTGCGGAAACAGGACCGCGACCTGCATGCCGGCGCGCCCGTCAAACGCGGCCGCGACCGCGCCACCGGTATCGCCCGAGGTCGCAACGAGTATCGTCAGCGGCCGCCCGGGATCGGCCTGCAGCCGCCCGAGGCAGGCTGCCAGGAACCCGGCGCCGACGTCCTTGAACGCGGCTGTCGGCCCGTGGAACAGTTCCAGCAGGGCCACCCGGCCGCGGTTCGAGGCGAGCGGCGCGGTCGGAATCGGGAAGGCGAATGTCTCGTCGACGATGCCCGCGAGTTCGCCGGCCAGTGCGGAACCGGCAAAGAACGGCGCCAGCAGCTGCCGGGCCACCGCGCGGATGTCGGGCGCCGCGCCGAAATCACCGGGCGTGAAGTGCGGCAGGGACTCCGGCACGAACAGTCCGCCGTCGCTCGCGATGCCACGCACCAGCGCCTCGTCCAGCGACACGCCGGGCGCGCCGCGAGTGCTGACGAATTTCATGCGGACCTTTCCACGCGGGCGCCGGGCGATGCCATCGGGCTGATCCAGCTTTCACAGTCGTAACCCTGCGCGCGGCAGGCCTGTTCCATCGCCGTCGCCACGTTGGCCGCGTCGGCGTCGGCGCACAGCGCGAACAGGCTCGGTCCGCTGCCCGACAGCGAGCAGCCGAACGCGCGGCTCGCCAGCGCGGCTGCCTGCACCGCATCGAAACACGGCACGGCGCTCTTGCGTTGCGGCTCGACGACGACGTCCCGCAGGCAGCGCGCCAGCAGGTCGTGATCGTCGGCCGCGCAGGCCGCCACGAAGCCCGCGAGATAGCCCTGCTGTTCCAGCCACTGCTCCATGGAATAGCCGCGCGCCAGGCCGCGCCGCGACTCCGCGGTGCTGACCGTCAGGTCCGGGTGCAACAGCACGCTGCTGACGCCACGCGGCACCGGCAACGCGACGACGCGCGGCAACAGGGCCGGCGGGCACAGCACGAGTCCGCCCAGCAGGCTGGGCGCGACATTGTCCGCGTGCACGCTCCCGCTGGCGACCTGCTCCCCGGCAAGGGCGTATTCGACGAGGTCCGCCGGGGCCAGTGGCGCCGCCAGCAATGCATTGGCCGCAACGACACCGGCAACCGCGGAGGCCGCCGAGCTGCCGGTGCCGGATTGCAGCGGCACGCCCTTGTGAATCTCGAGTTCGAGTCCGCCCTCGCCGTGCGCGCGCCACAATGCCGCCGCCGCGACGCCCGCCGTGTTCTCGTCGACGACGGTCGACAGTCCCGAGTGCGGTTTGCCGTCCAGGCCGTAAACCGCGCGAATGACGATTTCGTCGCCACGGGTACGGCGCGCCGACACGCGATCGCCGGCACCACTGATCGCCAGCCCCAGCATGTCGAAGCCGACGGCCACGTTGCCGATCGATGCCGGCGCGAATGCCGTGACGAATTCGCCGTCCCCGCTCATGTCAGTCCGCGCCCTTCAGATACGCGGCGAGGCGCAGGAGATCGCTGAACACGCCGCCGGCCGTTACCCCGGGCCCGGCGCCGGGACCCTGCACGACCAGCGGATTGTCGGCATAGCGGTCCGTGACGAAGCGCACGATATTGTCGGTCAGGTTGATGTTGGCGAGCGCGTCGCCGCGATCGACTTTCTGCAGCCCGACGGCGGCCGTACCGTCCTCGCTCAGCGTGCCGACATAGCGGAGTACCTTGTTTTCGGCCTCCGCCTCGCGGAAGCGGGCATCGATGAGGTCGTCGTAGCGATGCAGCTCCGCGAGGAAGTCGTCGACCGACAGCGAACGCAGGTCCTCGGGAATCAGGTTTTCGACCGGGAAGGCACCGATTTCCAGCGGCTGCCCCAGCTCGCGCGCCAGGATCGTCAGCTTGCGGGCGACGTCCATGCCGGACAGGTCGTCACGCGGATCCGGTTCCGTGAACCCGGATTCCTTGGCGACGCGCACGATCTCGGAAAACGCCGTGCTGCCATCGTAGACATTGAACAGGTAGGCGAGCGTGCCGGAAAAGATACCGCTGATCGTGCGCACGCGATCGCCGGTGTCGAGCAGGTCGCGCAGCGTCGAGATGACCGGCAACGCGGCGCAGACCGTCGTCTCGTAGAGGTAATGGGCATTGCCGTCGCGGGCGGCCGCACGCATCGAGTCGTCAGTCCTGGCTGCTGCTGAACGCCTTTTTGTTAGGCGTGATCACGTGGATGCCGCGCCGCAGCCAGTCCGCGTAGCGGCCGGCGACGTCATCGCTGGACGTGCAGTCGATGATCACCGAGTGCGGCAGGTGATCGGCATCGACATGTTCCACCAGTTCATCGATATCGAACGGCCGCGTTGCCGCGGCGAGACTGTCGCGCCAGCCGGCCAGCGGGATACGCCGGTCGCCGAGCGCCATGTGCTTCGAGCGCGCAATGGCGCGCACGCGCAGATCGAGGTTGAACCGGTCGTGCAGCGCCTCGCTGCGGCGTTCGAGCTGGTCCAGGAGCGTCCCGCCGACGACACCGGGGCCGATCAGGCCGATCGAAATCGTTTTCGCCGACAGGTAGAAACCGGAGTGCACGGCGCGCAGCGCACGCGTGGCATCGCCCGCGTCGACCACGGCGGAAATGTTGCGTTCCGAGGAACCCTGCGCAATGGCGCGCACGTTGATGCCGGCCCGTCCGAGGCTGGAAAAGAAGCGCGCGGCCAGGCCGGGCGAACCCGCCATGTTGTCGCCGACGACAGCGATGATGCTCTGCCCGCCGGTGACTTCGACGCTCTGGATCTGGCCATCGGCCAGCTCTTCGGCGAACGCGTCGCTGATGACCCGCTGGGCGCGCCCGGCCAGGGGCTCCGGCACGGCGACGCAGATGGAATGCTCGGAACTGGCCTGCGAAATCAGGGTTACCGAAACGCCCGCGGTCTTGAGCGCGGCGAACAGGCGATCCGCGGTACCCGGGACACCGATCATGCCGGTACCCTCCAGGTTGACGAGCGCCATGCCCTCGATCGCGGTAATCCCCTTGACGGTACTGGCCTTGTCGGACAGCGCGGAGATCCGGGTGCCGGGCCGCTCCGGCGCAAACGTATTGCGTATGCGCACCGAGATCCCGTTGTCGATCACGGGCCCGAGGGTCTGCGGATGTATGACCCTGGCGCCGAAGTACGCAAGCTCCAGCGCCTCGTTGTAACTGAGCCCGTCGATGATCCGGGCCTCGGGAACGCGGTTCGGGTCGCCGCTCATGACGCCGTCGACGTCCGTCCAGATCGTCATCTCGCGCGCACCGGACAGCGCGGCGAAGATCGCGGCCGAGTAGTCGCTGCCATTGCGGCCCAGCGTCGTGTGGCAGCCCTCCTCGTCGACGGCGACAAAGCCCGTGATGACGACGACTCCCGATGCAATATCGCCAGCCTTGTCGTTGAAGAGGCGTCGGGTCACCGGCCAGTTGACGGCCGGTCCCAGTTCACCGTGGCGGACGGTGACGATGTCCCGGGCGTCCAGCCAGCGTCCGCCGCGGCCGTCCGGCAGCGACTCCGCGAGCAGCGCGGCCAGCAGCCGCGCGGACCAGATTTCACCGTAGCCCGCCACGACGTCACGGCTGCGCTGCGGCGCCGACTTCACCGCGGCGATAGCCGCCAGCATGTCCTGCAGGTCGCGCGCATCCTGGCTCCAGAGGTCCAGCAATTCGACCCGCGCGGCGGCGCCCAGCAAATCGGCCGCGGTCTTCGAATAGCGCTCGCCGAGTTCGGTCAGCTCGGCATGGAACGCCTTGTCGTCGCGTTCCGCCAGCGTGGCAAGCCGCAGCAGCCGGTCCGTCATGCCGCCCATCGCCGACACGACAACACCGACGACCGGTGTCGTCTCCGCCGCAACGATGTCTCTTACCTGCCGGAAGCAGCTCGCATCATGGAGACTGCTGCCGCCGAACTTGTGAATTGTCCACTCTGGTGTTGCCACTGATCGCACGCCCGCCCGCAACGCAAAAGCGCCTATCATAACGGCGCGTTTCGCGATCGTCGTCAGTTTTCCGTGAAATGGTGGGGCGTGTAGGGATCGAACCCGGTCAATCGAGGCCGGTAGGGTAAATGGTGGGGCGTGTAGGGATCGAACCTACGACCAATCGGTTAAAAGCCGAATGCTCTACCTCTGAGCTAACGCCCCTCGCTGATGCCTGCCGAATCGGTCCGGGAACGGCGCCGGCTGCGCGGCGCCGGCGGCATCATACCGGACCGGCTCCAAATGACAAGCAACCGCCTGCACGCGCTCAGGAGCCCTGGCGATTCTCGTTGTCCATGCGCGTGAGGCGCTGTTCAGCAAGGCGCGCTGCCGTCGTGTCGGCGTATTCCGTCTGCACCCGGCGCAATGCACTGCGGGCATCGCTCCAGCGCTCCAGCTCGTAGTTGCAATAACCCATCTTCAGCAGCGCGTCCGGGACCTTTCGTGAGCGCGGGTAGTCCTGCACGACGACCCCGAACTGTTCCAGCGCCTGCTCGAATTCTCCCGACACGTAGTGGGCCTCTGCCAGCCAGTACTGCGCATTGTCGGCCAGCTGGCTGTCGGGAAAGCTGACGAGAAACTGCCGGAACGCCATTGCAGCCGGCTCGTAGCGCTGCTCCTTCAGGAGCTCGAAAGCCGCCTGGTAATTGTCACGGTCGGAACCGCCCGGCATCGGCAGCTGGCCGGGCTCGAGCTCGCCGCCGTCCATGACATTGACGTTGTTGCCCGCCGCCAGGTTGCGTTCGAGGTCCTGGATACGCTGGTCGAGGTCCGTGTACAGGTCACGCTGGCGCGACTCGGTCTCCGTCGATTCGTGCTCCAGCGTTTCGACCCGGCCCTGCAATTCCGCGTTGCGCCGTTGCAGCTCATCGACCTGAACCGCGAGATCGACGAGGCTGCCGTTCGCGAGAATCCTCTCCACGGCGGCGAGCCGGCCATCAAGTTCTTCCAGCCTGATCTGCACCGGGTCCTCGGACGGTGGCGTCTGCGTCAGGGCGCAGCCGCTCGTCAGCAGCCCGACGCCCACGAGAGTCGTTACACGCCTGGTTCGTTGCACGGCGATCACCTAGTTGAGGTAGTTGATTTCCACGCGGCGATTCAGCGCGTAGGACTCTTCGTCGCTGCCGAACGCGGCGGGGCGTTCCTCACCGAAGCTCACCGTGGAAATCTGGTTGGCCGATGCACCCTGCAACAGCAGCGTGCGGCGGACGGCCTGTGCGCGGCGTTCGCCAAGGCCGATGTTGTATTCCCGGGAGCCGCGTTCGTCCGCGTGACCCTCGAGCCGGATGCTGAGGCGCGAGTTGTTCGCCAGCCGGTTGGCGTGCGCAGCCAGCATGTCCGTGTACTCGGCCTGCAACTCCGATTCGTCGAAACCGAAGTAGACGATCATGCCGAGTTCGCCGTCCATACGGTCTTCCTCGAAGCTCTCGCCCTCGCCGAGACCCTCGGTCTCCCAGCCGCTGGAACCGGCGGACGAATCGCGGTCCATGCCGCCGCCGACTTCGCTGGTCGGTTCCGGGTCCGGAATCGTCTGGCCGCCGCCGCAGGCGCCGATTAACAGGGCAAGCACGCCGATGGCGAGCAGTTTGTCGTATTTCATGGCAACGTCCTTAATGAAGCGTGGTGCGCAAATACCCAAGCGCGATAGTCACTTTAAATCTTTACTTTCAGTAAATTACTGACTGTTCTTAACCTTTTCTCTCGGCCAATTCAATAGCGCGGGAACGGCGACCACACGGGTTCCCGCACGTCGCCCTGCCCCGAGGCCAGCCGCTGCCGGATCAGCCCGTCGGCCGATACCGTGGCCAGCACGCCGCGGCCGCCCCGCTGGGTCGCGTAGATCAGCGTATCGCTGTTCGGCGCAAAGCTGGGCGATTCGTCCTGGCTGCCGTCCGTCAGGACCAGCAGGTCGCGACTGTCCAGGTCCATGACCGCGATGCGGTAATTGCCGCGGTCGAGGTGCACCATGGCAAGCTTTTCCCCGTCCGGGGAGAACCTCGGCCGCGCATTATAACTGCCTTCGAAGGTCACGCGCTCGGGCGTTCCGCCGCTGGCGGGGACCCGGTAGACCTGCGGCCCGCCGCTGCGGTCCGACGTGAAATAGATATGGTCGCCATCGGGGGACCAGGTGCCCTCGGTATCGATCGCGCGATGGGTCGTCAGGCGCGTGACCTCGCGCGTCGTAATGTCCATCACGTGGATATCCAGGTTGCCGTCGGGTCCGCCCAGCGTCAGGACCAGCCTGCGCCCGTCCGGCGAAAACGCCGGCGACCCGTTGATGCCGACCCGGCTCGACACCCGCACCCGGTTGCCGGTGCGCAGCGTCTGGATGAAGATTGACGACACGCTGTCCTCGAACGACACGTAGGCGATACGGCGACTGTCCGGCGACCAGGCCGGCGACATGATCGGGTCGGTCGACTCCATGATCGTCGTCTCGTTCTCGCCGTCCGCGTCCGCGATGACCAGTGAATAAAGCCGCTCGTCACCACGTCCCGATGCCGTCACGTAGGTCACCTGCGTCCCGAATACGCCGGGGATGCCGGTCAGCTCCTCGTAGATCATGTCGGCGGCGCGGTGCGCGCTGCTGCGCATCGTGCCGCGGCTGGAAGGCATTCGATAGCCGACCAGCTGTTCACGCCGGAAAACATCGAACAACTGGAACTGGATGCTGTAGACATTGTCGCCCGTCTGCGTCACGCGGCCCACCACCACTGCCTCGACGCCGAGTATCGACCAGTCGTCGAAATCCACGTCCACGCCGGTGGTCGGTCGCTGCAGCATGTCGTCGACCGCGACGGGTGCGAAGCGGCCGCTGCGCTGCAGGTCGGCGGCGATGACTTCGGCGACGTCCAGCGGTGCGTTCGCACCGCTGCCTTCCCAGCCGAACGGCACGACAGCGACCGGAACCTGCTTGCCAGCGCCCCGCGTTATCTCGATATCCAGCTCGGCGTGCGCGGCGGTGGACAGCCATGTGACGCACACGATGGCGCAACTCAATGCTTTGCGGAATTTCATACGGCTCCAGGTGGCCCGTGATTCGGGTGCCCCTATTGTTCAGGTTTGACGGTGATGCGCAAGTTCCGGTCGAAAAGCGCCGGATTCTGCGGCTCGGGCAGCGGCGATGCCTTGTAGATCGCAGCTTCGATGGAGCGCCGGACCGCCGCATCGCCGTTGCACGTCGTGATCTGCACGCCGACGACCTCGCCGCCCGGCAACTGTCGCACGAGGGCGACACATTCTATGCCGGGCTGGGCGCTCGCCGGCCGCACCCAGTTGCGCTGGATTTTCTGCTGGATTGCATACACGTAGCGCGCCATTTCCCCCGAGCGCATCGCTTCCAGGCGCTGTGCTTCCTCGGCCAGTTCGGCTTCCAGGCGCCGGCGGCGTTCCGCCTGGGCGGCTTCCTGGCGCTTGCGTTCGTTTTCTGCGCGCTGCCGCGCCACTTCCTCCTGGCGCTTGCGTTCCGCTTCCTGCCGCTGCCGTTCCAGTTCCGCCTCCTCGCGCTGCCGTCGCTCGGCCGCTTCCTGCTCCCGGCGTTGCTGCTCGGCTTCCTGTTCGCGGCGGATGCGCGCCTGCTCTTCCTGCAGCTGCTGCTGGCGCACGCGTTCCTCTTCGGCACGCTGTTCCTGCAGCCGCTTTTGTTCCTCGAGCTGGCGGCGTTCCTCTTCGGGGTCGACGGCCGGCTCGGGCGGCGGCTCGGGCTCGGTCTCTTCCGGCGCGGTCTCCTCCGGCTGCTCCGTGACGGTCGGCAGGTCGGCCTCGGTCACCAGCGTGCCCGTGATCGCGAGCGGCGTCGCCGGCCGCTCGCGGCCGGAGAAGTCGAACGCGACGATCATGGCGGCAAACACCAGCGCGTGCAGCACGACCGCCAGCGTCACCGGAATGATGTTGAAATCGTCGCGCATTGCCGCCTTGCCCTACTCCGGGATCGGGTAGGTATCGAGCGGGTCGGTAACGAAGCCGACGTTGTCCGCGCCGGCCTGCTGCAGCAGCACCATCGCACCGACCACGTTGCCGTACGGGACGTTGCGGTCCGCCTTGACCAGCACCGGCGTCTCCGGCCGCTGCCGCAGCACCGCTGCCGTGCGGCTGACGACATCGGCGGACGACGCCGGCTTTTCCTCGTTGTCGCCCACGTTGATGTAGAGATTGCCGTCGCGGTCGACGCTCAGGACAAGCGGCGGCTGGCTGGAGGTATCCGGAATCGGCTCCGCGCCGGCTTTGGGCAATTCGACCTTGACGCCCTGTGTCAGGAGCGGCGCGGTCACCATGAAGATGATCAGCAGCACCAGCATGACGTCGATGTAGGGCACGACGTTGATCTCGCCCATCAGCTTGCGCTTTTTCATCGAGGCCGGCATGTCAGGCTCCCTTGCGGGCGCGTGCGTGCCGCTGGAGGATGCTGATGAATTCCTCCATGAAGCCGTCGTAGCGCGTCTCCAGGCGAATCACCTTGTCCGCGTAGCGGTTGTAGGCCACGACCGCCGGAATCGCGGCAAACAGGCCCATCGCCGTTGCGACCAGCGCCTCCGCTATGCCGGGCGCCACCATCGCCAGCGTCGCGGTCTGCACGCCGGCCAGCGCGCGGAACGAATTCATGATGCCGATAACGGTGCCGAACAGGCCGACGTAGGGGCTGGTCGACCCGATCGTCGCCAGCGTGGCCAGACTCTGCTCCAGGCGATCGACTTCGCGCATCTGCGCGACGCGCATCGCGCGCTGGCACTCCTCGATCATCTTCGCGGGCTCGACGTCACCCTGTTGCGAGGCGCGTGTGAACTCGCGGAACCCGGCCTCGAAAATACTCGCCATGCCGACGTTCTTGTCCTTGCGTCGTGCCGTGCTCTGGTAAAGGGTCTGCAGGTCGCCGCCCGACCAGAAGTTGGCCTCGAAATCGTCCGACGCGGCCTTGGTGCGCCGGATGAGCCGGCGCTTGGTGAAGATGATGCTCCACGATAGCAGCGAGGCGATGAGCAGCAGCAGCATGACGATCTGCACTGCGATGCTGGCATTCATTACCAGGCTGATGAAGGACATATCGGTGGTCATAGGCGGTTTCCTTCGAAAAGATCGCGGCGGCAGGCGGGCAGGCTTCAGCGAATCGGCGTTGAGGTACGCCGCCCGCGTGCGGCCGCGCACCAGCACGTCACCCGTGGTACTCAGGACTTCCTGCCGCAGGTCGAAGCTGGCGCGCGCGTGACCGATCAGGCCACAGGTCACCAGCAGTTCGTCATTGAAGCGGGCAGGCTTGATAAATTCGGCATGGGTGTCCACAACCACGAACAGGCGTCGCTCCTCGCGCATCAGCACATCCTGTTCGACACCCAGCGCGCGCAACCATTCCGTGCGCGCGCGCTCCATGAAGCGAAAATAGTTCGCGTAATAGACGAGCCCCTGCGCGTCGGTATCCTCGTAGTAAACGCGCACGGGCCAGGCAAAGGTCTTGTCACGGCTTTGTTCAGGCAAAACGCGGGCTCAGGTCTTGTCGAACAGGGGCAGTTCCGGGATCGAGTCACGCGCCGGCGGCGCCAGGCCGAAGTGCAGGTAGGCATTGCGGGTCGCGACGCGCCCGCGCGCCGTCCGCATCATGAAGCCCTGCTGGATCAGGTACGGCTCGATCACATCCTCGATGGTGCCGCGCTCCTCGCCCACGGCTGCCGCAAGACTTTCGATGCCCACCGGGCCGCCATCGAATTTCTCGATGATGGTCTGCAGCAGCCGCCGGTCCATCGCATCGAACCCGTTCGGATCGACCTCCAGGAGATCCATCGCGCTGGCGGCAATTGCCGGCGTCACGATGCCGTCGCCCTCCACTTCCGCGAAATCGCGTACGCGTCGCAGCAGGCGGTTGACGATGCGCGGGGTGCCCCGCGCGCGCCCCGCGATCGCGCTCGCGCCGCCGCCCTCGATCGGCAGGTTCAGGATGTCGGCGGAACGCAGCGCAATCTGCTCGAGCTCCGCCGTCGAATAGAACTCGAGCCGCTGCACGATGCCGAAGCGGTCGCGCAGCGGCGACGTCAGCAGGCCCGCCCGCGTGGTCGCACCGACCAGGGTGAACGGCGGCAGGTCCAGCTTGATCGAGCGCGCCGCGGGACCTTCGCCGATCATGATGTCGAGCTGGAAATCCTCCATCGCCGGGTACAGCACTTCCTCGACGACCGGGCTGAGCCGGTGAATCTCGTCGACGAACAGCACGTCGTTGGGTTCGAGATTGGTCAGGATGGCCGCCAGGTCGCCGGGACGTTCCAGGACCGGGCCGGAGGTCTGCCGCAGGTTGACCTCGAGTTCGTTCGCCACGATATGCGCCAGCGTGGTCTTGCCGAGGCCGGGCGGCCCGAATATCAGCACGTGATCCAGCGCCTCGCGGCGATTGCGCGCCGCCGTGATGAAAATCTGCATCTGCTGGCGCACGCTGGGCTGGCCCACGTAGTCGGCAAGCAGGCGCGGCCGGATCGCGCGATCGAAGCTGCGGTCTTCGTCGCGCGCGCCGGCACTCGTGATGCGATCGTGTTCGATGGCCGACATGGCGTGCTCAGGCCTCCTTGCCCGCGGCGGGGCCGACCGTCTGGCGCAATGCCTGCCGAATGATGTCTTCCGAACTCATGTTCGCCGTGTCCATCTTGCCGAGCAGACGGTTGATTTCCTTCGGTTTGTAGCCCAGCGCGGCCAGCGCATCGAACGCCTCCGCGCGCGCGTCGCCCACCGTGCCCTGCCCCTGCGACGCCGGCAGGCCCTCGGCCGCGCGCTCGAGCCGGTCGCGCATCTCGATGATGAGCCGTTCGGCGGTCTTGCGTCCGACCCCCGGTATCCTGACCAGCATCGCGCTGTCTTCGTGCCGCACGCAGCGGGCGAAATCGGCCACGCTCATCGCGGACAGTATCGATAATGCCATCTTGGCGCCAACCCCGCTGACCTTGAGCAGCGTACGAAACAGCAGCTTTTCGTCTTCGGTCGCGAAGCCGAACAGGATCTGCGCGTCCTCGCGCACCAGCAGGTGCGTGTGCAGGCGTACCTCCTTGCCAATGGCCGGCAGGTTCAGGAAGGTCGACATCGGCGTCTCGATCTCATAGCCGACGCCACCGCAGTCGACGACGATCTGCGGCGGCTGCTTCAGCGTGAGCAAGCCGGAGACCATGCCGATCATCGCAGGCGCACCGTTTCCGACAGGCCGGCCAGGCGCCGGTTCATGCGCCGCCGGTGCGCATGGCACAGCGCCGCCGCGAGCGCGTCGGCCGCATCGGGCGACGGCGCGCCGTCCAGCGCCAGCAGTGCGCTCACCATGTGCGCAACCTGCTCCTTGGCAGCCGAACCGTTGCCGACGAGCGCCTGCTTGATTTCGCGCGGTGCGTACTCGTGCACCTCGACCTCGGTGGCAAACGTCGCGCACAGCGCCGCGGCGCGCGCCTGTCCCAGCTTGAGCGCGCTGCCGGCGTTGCGGTGCACGAACACGCTTTCGATAACGACGATCTGCGGCCGGTACTGCGCGACAATGCGGCTCACCGATTCGAAAATCAGCCGCAGCCGGTCCGGGAAGGTACCGCTCGCGCTCTGGACCGAACCGCTGCCGACATAGACGCTGCCGCCGGGCCCCGAGTCGACGACACCGAACCCCGTCAGGCGCGACCCCGGATCGATACCCAGGATGCGTTCGGTGAGCTGCAACGGCTGGATCACAGCCGGGCCAGCACGTCGTCGGGAATGTCGGCGTTGCTGTATACGGTCTGGACGTCATCGAGATCCTCGAGCGTATCGAGCAACCTGAGCATCGAACCCGCATCGTCCTCGCCGAGGTCGGAGCCGGTTATCGCGCGCATCGTGAGTTCCGCGCTGTCCGGTGCCAGGCCGGCGTCTCGCATCGCCGCGCGCACGGCCTCGAACTCCTCGGGATCGGTGATGACCTCGATCGACTTGTCGTCGTAAACAGCGATGTCCTCCGCGCCCGCCTCTATCGCGGCCTCCATGACGCGATCCTCGTCGCTGCCCGGCGGGTACGACAGCAGGCCGACGTGGTTGAACAGGTACGCGACCGAGCCGTCCGCGCCGAGATTGCCGCCGTGCCTGGAAAATGCGTGACGCACGTCGGCAGCCGTGCGATTCCGGTTGTCGGTCATGCAGTCGACCATGACCGCCGTGCCGCCCGGGCCGTAGCCCTCGTAGCGGATCTCCAGGTAGTCGTCACCGCCTGTGTCACCGGCACCGCGCTTGATTGCACGGTCGATGTTGTCCTTCGGCATGCTTTGGGCCTTGGCCTTGTCCACGGCCAGCCTGAGCCGGGGATTCGCGTCGATGTCGGCCCCGCCCATGCGCGCCGCGACCGTGATCTCGCGAATCAGCTTGGTAAAAAGCTTGCCGCGCTTCTTGTCCTGGGCGCCCTTGCGGTGCTGGATATTCGCCCACTTGCTGTGTCCTGCCATGTCGTCTTGTCTTGAACCCGGTAACTCGCGGTTTCGCTCACTTCGCCGTCGCGGCTGCGCGTATGATAACGGTTATGGATAACGGGCACACCATCGAAAACCCCGCGAATGGGCGGCGAACGGCCGGTAATGGCGCCGATATCGTCTTCAAATCGCGACAGTTCCTCGAGCAGCACCCGGACCGGGCTGCGGCGCTCGCGAGCGCGGCGGAAGGCGACGCCATCAACGCCATCCTCGCGCCCTTCGACCTGCCCGACGCACTGCAGGCGGCCGTACTGGTCTACCCGCTGCTGCGGGATCACGGCATCGATCCGGCGCCGGCGCTCGATGCCGAGGTCGTGGCGCTGGCCGGCGGCCTCGCGCAGCTCGGCCAGTTCTCGCTGCCGCCGGACTGGCGGCCGGGCGAAGCGCTCGCCACGCCGCAGTCCGAGGCGCTGCGCAAGATGCTGCTCGCCGTCGTATCCGATGTGCGTCTGGTACTGGTGCGGATTGCCGAGCAGTTGTACCGGCTGCGCGCCGCCAAGCAGGCGTCGCCCGACGTGCAGCAGCGCATTGCGATCGAAACCCGTGAAATATACGCGCCGCTCGCAAGCCGTCTCGGCATCTGGCAGCTCAAGTGGGAACTCGAGGACCTGGCGTTTCGCTACCTCGAGCCGGAAACCTACCGGGATATCGCGGCGCGCCTGCAGGAACGGCGCAGCGAACGCGAGCAGTTCATCGACACGGTGATAGCCGACCTGCGCCGTGCGCTGGACGCGGCCGGCATACCGGCGCAGATCAACGGCCGGCCGAAGCACATCTACAGCATCTGGCGCAAGATGCAGCGCAAGAACCGCGGCCTGGACCAGATCTTCGACATGCGCGCCGTGCGGGTCTTCGTCGACGACGTGCAGCAGTGCTACGCGGCACTCGGCATCGTGCACAACCTGTGGCCCTACCTGCCCGGCGAATTCGACGACTACATCGCGAACCCGAAGGAAAACCATTACCAGTCGCTGCACACGGCCGTCATCGGTCCCGGCGGACGCACGCTGGAAGTGCAGATCCGCACGCACGACATGCATCGTCACGCCGAGCTCGGTGTCGCCGCGCACTGGCGCTACAAGGAAGGCGGCGCGCCGGTCGGTGCGTTCGACCAGAAGATACGGTTCCTGCGCCAGTTGCTGGAGTCGGACGAGCAACAAGGCGACCTGCTGGAGTCGATCCGGGACGACGTCTTCGAGGATCGCGTCTATGCCATCAGCCCCCGGGGCGATGTCGTCGAGATGCCGGCCGGCGCAACGCCGCTCGACTTCGCGTATCACGTGCACACGCAGGTCGGCCACCGCTGCCGCGGCGCCAAGGTGAACGGCCGCATCGTGCCGTTGACCTACGTCGTCAGGAACGGGGACCAGATCGAGATCATCACCGGCAGCGAGCCGCAGCCCAGCCGCGACTGGATGAACCCCCAGCTCGGTTACCTCGCCGCCTCGCGCAGCCGGGCCAAGGTGCGCACCTGGTTCCGCCAGCAGGACCGGGACCAGAACCGGCGCCAGGGCCGCGAGATGCTGGAACGTGAACTCGCGCGCCTGAACGTGCACGACGTCGCACTGGAGCGCATTGCGACGCACATGAAGTTCGCCGATGTCGATGCCCTGTGCATTGCGCTGGGCGCCGGCGACACCACCGCGGCCGGCGTCGCGAGCGCCGTGCAGAACCTGCGTGGCAATGACCAGGGCGACACGCTGCGGACCCGCCGGCCGCAGCCTGGCGCGCGCGCCGGCACCGAACAGGTTGCCGTCAGCGGCGTCGGCGACCTGCTGTGCAATTTTGCCCGCTGCTGTCGCCCGGTGCCGCCGGAGCCCGTCGTCGGCTACATCACCCAGGCGCGCGGCGTCAGCATCCACCGCCAGGATTGCCGCAACTTCCTGGGATTGCAGGCGCGGCACCGCGAGCGGGTCATCGCCGTGGACTGGGGCTCGGGAGAAAACGCAGTCTACCCGGCGGAACTGACCATTCGCGCCTTCGACCGGCAGGGATTGCTGCGCGATATCAGCAGCGTGTTCGCCGACGAGAAGGTGAGCGTCGACAGCGTGCAGACGCACACGGACAGGAAGCGCCAGGAGGCGATTATCGCGGTCTCCCTGTCGGTGCCCGATCTGCCCGCCCTGAGCCGCTCGATCAGCCGCCTGGAGCAGCTGCCGAACGTGACCGCCGTGCAACGCGGCCATTGAGCCGGTCGGGCCGCGGGTCCGCCGGTGCAGGGTGTATCAGCGGTTGGTGTAGTTAAGCGCCCGCTTGTCGACCAGCAACGCCGCTTCGTGCATGGCCTCGGACAGGCTGGGATGCGCGTGCACCGTCCGCTGGATGTCCTCGGTGCTTGCCTGGAATTCCATGGCCAGCACCGCTTCGGCGATCAGCTCGCCCGCCAGCGGCCCGATGATGTGCACGCCGAGCACCTCGTCGTCGTCCTTCGACGACAGGATCTTGACCATGCCGGCGGTCTGCTCCATCGCCTTGGCGCGGCCGTTGGCCGCAAACGGAAAGGACCCGGTCTTGTACTCGCGACCGCTTTTCCTGACCTCCTGCTCGGTCTGGCCCACCCAGGCGATCTCCGGCGCCGTGTAGATCACCGACGGGATGGCATCGTAGTTCACCTCCCCGACTTCGCCGGCGATCAGGTCGGCGACCATGACGCCTTCCTCGGAACTCTTGTGTGCCAGCATCAGCCCGCGCACACAATCACCGGCAGCGTACACGCCGGACACGCTGGTCCGGCATTCGTCGTCGACCTCGATGAAACCGCGATCGTCGAGCTGTACGCCGCTGTCGTCGGCCAGCAGGCCGTCCGTAAACGGTCGCCGGCCGACAGCGACGATCAGCTTGTCGACATCCAGCGATTGCTTGCCGTCCTTGTCCTCGAAATCGACCTTCACGCCCTTGCTCCCGGCTTTTGCCCCGGTCACCTTTGCGCCCAGCCGGATATCCAGCCCCTGTCGCTTGAACTGCTTGAGCGCCTCCTTCGCCAGGTCCCGGTCGATCATGAACAGGAACTCGTCCATGGCCTCCAGCACGGTGACCTCGGCACCCAGGCGACGCCAGACGCTGCCGAGCTCGAGGCCGATGACGCCGCCGCCGACCACGCCCAGTTTTTTCGGCACCGAGTCGAACTCCAGCGCGCCCCACGAGTCGACGATCTTGTCGTCGGTCCACGGCGCCACCTTCAGTTCGACCGGGATCGACCCGCTCGCCAGCACGACATGCTTCGCCTCGAGCGTTTCGGCCTTGCCGTCCACGGGTGTGAACTCCACTTTTTTCCCGGCCAGCAGCTTGCCGTGCCCGACGAGGCCGTCGACCTTGTTGGCCTTGAACAGTCCGGCGATGCCGCCCGTGAATTGCTTGACGATGCCGTTCTTGCGCTTTTGCATCGTGGCCAGGTCCAGCTTGGGCTTGCCGACCTTGATGCCGTGCGCATCGAACTCGTGCTCGGCACGATGCAGCAGTTCGGACGACTCGAGCAGTGCCTTGGATGGAATGCAGCCGGCGTTGAGGCAGGTACCGCCGAACGCGTTGCTGCCGTCGCGATTTTCCCACTCGTCGATACAGGCCGTCTTCAGGCCGTGCTGGGCAGCGCGGATCGCAGCTATGTAACCGGCCGGACCGGCGCCGATGACGATGACGTCGTAACTCTTGCTCATAATCGCTCTCTTGAATTCAGGTCGGTTCGCGGCAGGGAGCCGGCTACACCTGCAACAGCAGGCGGCCGGGATCCTCCAGCGATTGCTTGATGCTGACCAGGAACTGCACGGCCTCCCGGCCGTCGATGATGCGATGGTCGTAGGTCAGCGCCAGGTACATCATCGGCCGGATGCGGATCTCGCCGTCGACGGCCATCGGCCGTTCCTGGATGGCGTGCATGCCGAGGATGCCGCTTTGCGGCGGATTCAGGATGGGCGTAGACAGCATCGAGCCGAAAATACCGCCATTCGTAATCGTGAACGTGCCGCCCGTGAGGTCGTCCATGCTGATGCCGCCATCGCGCGCCTTGCGCCCGAGTTCGGAAATCGTCTTTTCGACCTCGGCGAAGCTGAGCTGATCGACATCACGCACGACCGGCACCATCAATCCGCGGTCTGACGACACGGCGATGCCAATGTCGTAATAGTCGTGGTACACGATGTCGTTATCCTCGACCGACGCGTTGACGACGGGAAATTTCTTCAGCGCCTCGACGACAGCCTTGGCGAAAAACGACATGAAGCCGAGCTTCGTGCCGTGGTCTTTCTCGAATTTCTCCTTGTACCGGTTGCGCAACGCAATCACCTCGGTCAGATCGACCTCGTTGAAGGTCGTCAGCATCGCGGCTTCCTGCTGTGCCTCGACCATGCGTTCGGCGATGCGGGCGCGCAGGCGCGTCATCGGCACACGCTGCTCGGTACGTGACGCCTGCGTGCGGCTGGCCGAACCCTCGCCACCCCGGTCGCCGGGCGCGACATCTTCATCGCTGTGGCTCTTCAGGTAGTCCATGACATCGGCCTTGGTCACGCGGCCGTCCTTGCCGCTGCCGCGGATAACGCTGGACGTCCAGGTCGTGTTCGTCCAGCAGCCGTCGCACGGACGGGCTCAGCTTGTGCGCGCTGCGGCCAGCCGGCTTGTCGTCCTCTTCGGGCGCGTCACTGCCCTCGTCGGAACCGGCCTCTTCATCGGCGCTGTCACGCCCGGAACGCCTGTCCTCAGCGGAATCCCCAGCCGCGTCCGATTCGTCAGCCTCGTCGTCCTTGTTGGCCTCGTCAGCCTCGTCGTCCCTGTCGGCTTCGCCGGCTTCGTCACCGTCGTCCGCATCATCGTCGGCCTGATCGGCGTCATCCCCGGACGACTTGCCGTTGCCTTCACCGAGAATCGCCAGCACGTCACCGGCCGTCACCGTGGCGCCTTCGTCTACGCGAATCTCCTCAAGCGTACCGGCAGCCGGCGCGGGCACCTCGAGTACGACCTTGTCGGTCTCGAGGTCGGCCAGGTTTTCATCGCGCTCTACCGAATCGCCGGCCTTCTTGTGCCATGCCACCAGTGTCGCGTCGCTGACCGATTCCGGAAGCTGCGGGACCTTGATCTCTTTGCTCATCGATTCTTTCCGTGCCTCTTGTCTGTCCGTTTGGATTTGGCCGCACTGACCTTGTGATCCAGCGCCGCTTCCACGAGAGCCTGCTGCTGCTGAAGATGCTGCTTGAATATGCCGGAGGCCGGCGCGGCGGCGCCGGGGCGGCCGGCATAGTGAAGTGTCTGCTCGTCGCTTCAGCGGTTCCTGCAGGCGATGGCGGATCTGGTACCAGGCGCCCTGGTTCTGCGGCTCTTCCTGGCACCAGACGATGTCGCTGACGTGCGCGTAGCGATCAATGACCGACGCGTACTCGTCGATCGGGAACGGGTAGAGCTGTTCGATACGGACCAGCCCGACGTTGTTGACGTCGTCTACCTTGGACGCGCCTCGAGCAGGTCGAAATACACCTTGCCGCTGCAGAATACCAACCGGTCGACCTTGTCCGCGTCGATGTCGTCGGTATCGCCGATAATCGTGCGGAAATGCCCCTCCGAAAGGGTGTCGAGTTCGGACACCGACATCTTGTGGCGCAGCAGGCTCTTGGGCGTCATCACGATCAGCGGCTTGCGGAACTGGCGCATCATCTGTCGGCGAATCATGTGAAACATCTGTGCCGGCGTCGACGGTACGCACACCTGCATGTTGTGCTCGGCACAGAGTTGCAGGAATCGCTCGAGGCGCGCCGACGAATGCTCGGGGCCCTGCCCCTCGTATCCGTGGGGCAGGAACAGCGTCCAGACCGCAGAGCCGGCCCCACTTCGCCTCGCCCGAACTGATGAACTGGTCGATCACGACCTGGGCGCCGTTCGCAAAGTCGCCGAACTGCCCTTCCCAGACCACGAGTGTATTGGGATCCGTCGACGCGAAACCGTACTCGAAGCCCATGACGGCTTCCTCGGACAGCAGCGAATCGATGACTCGGAAGGCGTTCGGCCGATCGACGATGTGCTCCAGCGGCACATACTCCTGCCGGTTCGCCTGGTTGTGCAGCACGGCATGGCGATGAAAGAAGGTACCGCGACCGCTGTCCTGGCCGGTGACGCGGCAGGCGTAACCGTCATCCAGCAGGCCGGCATAGGCCATCGTTTCGGCAAATCCCCAGTCCATCGGTGTCTCGCCTGCCATCATACGCCTGCGTTCGTCGATAATGCGCTTGACACGGCCATGCAGCACGAACCCTTCCGGCAACGTGGTGATCTTTTCGCCCAGTTCCCGGACCTTCTCCGGCGACAATGCCGTTTCGACCGGATCGTCCCAGGAACCCTGTGCATACGGTGACCAATCCACTGTGAATTCGTCGCCGATCATGCCGAGGTGCGATTTCGGTACCGGTTCCCCCCGATCGAGCCGATCGCGGTACTCGTCCTGCAGGTGCCGGGTTCCCTCCTCGTCGATGACGCCTGCCTTGACGAGCCTGGCGGCATAGATTTCGCGGACCGATTTTTGCTCCTTGATGCGGCCGTACATCACGGGCTGTGTCGCCGCGGGTTCGTCCGCCTCGTTGTGGCCGTGGCGACGATAACAGACCAGGTCGATGACGACGTCCTTGTTGTACTTCTGGCGATATTGCAACGCCAGGCGGGTCACGAAAATGACCGCTTCCGGGTCGTCGCCGTTCACATGGAATATGGGCGCCTCGATCATTTTCGCGACGTCGCTGCAATAGGGCGTCGAGCGTGCATCGAATGGCCGGCTGGTCGTAAAGCCGATCTGGTTGTTGATGACGATATGAATCGTGCCGCCCGTGCGAAACCCGTTGGTCTGCGACATCTGGAACGTTTCGGGCACGACGCCCTGACCGGCAAACGCGGCATCGCCGTGAATCAGGATCGGGATCACCTCGTTGCGATCGTTGTCGTTGCGGCGCTGCTGACGTGCACGCACGGAGCCTTCGACCACCGGATTGACGATCTCCAGGTGTGACGGGTTGAACGCCAGCGCGATATGCACGTTGCCGCCCGGTGTCTTCATGTCGGCCGAAAAACCCTTGTGATACTTGACGTCGCCGGAGCCCTTCATGTCGTCAGGATCGACCTTGCCCTCGAATTCCTCGAACAGTTCCTCGGGCGACTTGCCGAGCACGTTGACGAGCACGTTGATGCGGCCGCGATGCGCCATACCGATGACGATTTCCCTGGCGCCGGCGCGACCGGACTGCTGGATCAGGTCGTCCAGCATCGGGATCAGGCTTTCGCCGCCCTCCAGCGAGAACCGCTTCTGGCCGACAAAGCGCGTGTGCAGGTACCGTTCAATGCCCTCGGCCGCCGTCAGCTGCTCCAGCAGCCAGAGGCGCTCTTCCTTCGGCAGGTCCAGCGTGACGACGCCGTGCTCGAAGTTCTGGCGCACCCACAGGCGCTCCCTGGCACGCGAGATATGCGCGAATTCGGCGCCGATCTTGCCGCAGTAAATGCGCTGCAGCAGCGCCAGGATGTCGGCCAGCTTCATCCGCCGGTTGCCGGTGCCTGCCAGGCCGCCCGTGTAGAACTCGGTGTCCATGTCGGCGTCGGTCAG
This sequence comes from Woeseiaceae bacterium, assembly GCA_034522415.1. Taxonomy (GTDB): domain Bacteria; phylum Pseudomonadota; class Gammaproteobacteria; order Steroidobacterales; family Woeseiaceae; genus Woeseia. Next base: position 179,375 of record JAXHLH010000003.1, on the reverse strand, counting down.
GCCGAGATAATCGAGTTTCAGGACGCCCGGCACATGGCGCTTCATCAGTCCGAGCGGGTCGATATCGGCGATCTGGTGGCCACGCAGGCTGCTGAGACCTGGATGAGCCGCGAAACCGCCGCCTGTTCTCGACCCGTGTCGACCGCCACCACGCCGCCGGTCGGCACGCTGACGGCACCGCCCGCGGCCCCTCGCCGGCCGGTGCGCGCCTGCTCCGCCAGGCGGCGGCGAATCGGCGAATGCGGGATGTCGCCCGCCCCGTTGGTCAGCCCGCGGAAAAAGTCCCGCCAGCCGCCGGGAACGTTGTCGGGATCCTCGAGATACTGTTCGTAGAGATTTTCGACGTCGGCCGCGTTACTGCCGAACAACGGCGTCGACTCGTACTGCTCTTTCAGCGAGTTGCTCATGCGTCAATAAAGGTGCATCCGGCGCCCTGGATCAATGGCCTGAGCGGTCAGCATAACAGCCGTCCGGGATGCCACCCGAAATAAAGGGGGCGCTAGTGTAGCCGATGCCATTCCGGCATGGAATGGCATAACCCCGCGCCACGCGGGGCTTTGCGGGCTCCGCGGACGCGGTCCGCTGGCTCAGCTCACCTGGAGAAGAAAAACAAACTCGTAACAGACGAGGCAGGCGTACATCGCGAACACGGCGGTCAGGAACGACCCGGTAGGCACGCAATTCATGAAGCGGGCACGGGACAGGAACACGAGTGCCAGCACGCCGAGCGCGGTCAGGAGCATCTTGACCTGTGCGAAGAAATGCGTGCCCTGGGCCATTGCCGATGCCATGGCGCGGTTCGCCTCGTCAGCGCCGCGGTCCAGTAGCTGCAGGGTCATGAACGCGTCGACCGTGCTGAACAGCATGATGAACACGGAAAGAAAAAACAGCCACGGGTGGTGCCAGTCGGTGAACAGGGGTTCAGGCTCGTCGCCGCGCCGCGACTGTCGGCGTCTCGAGCGCAGGAAGCCGTACAGCACCGTCCGCCAGCCGAAGCAGCGGCGGTCCGCCAGCGCACGCGCGTCAGTCGTTATCGCTCCCTGTTGCATCCTCGTCCCCCTCTGTCGAATTCGTTGCCACCGGCGCCGTTGCCCGCAACAACGCGGCAATCAGCGCGTCGCGATCCTCTTCGTGGCGCAGGCCGGCATAGGCCATGGCGTTTCCCGGCAGGAACCGGGTCGGGTTGGCCAGCCACGCGTCCAGCGCCCGCGGCGTCCACGTGAAGTCGGCGTTGCGTAACGCCTGGGTGTAGCCGTAGCCCTCGGCCGTGCCCACCGGCCGGCCGAACACGCCGTGCAGGTTCGGGCCCAGCCTGTGCGGCGCGTCCGCCGCCAGGCTGTGGCACGCGCGGCACTGCGTCAGCAGGCGTGTGCCCAACTCTGCGCTGGCACCGGCGTAGCGGGGCTCCGCGAGATAATCGGCGATCGGTCGTGGCGACTGGTTGCCGAGCGTCGCGGCCGTCAGCGGCGGCGGTCCGCTGGCGGCGTCGTCCGGCCCGCCACGGCCACAGCCGGCCAGCAGCGTGGCCGTCAGCAGAAATAACGGCATCCGGGCGTGCAATCGGCGGGCGGTCACGTTGGCGGCATCGCTCGTCTGTTATTGGTATTTGCCGTGCAGCCACACCGGATCGTGTGCCGCGCGGACCTTGCGGATGTTTTACCATACTTCACGCGGGCAGCGAGGATGGCCGGCTGCGACGCGGGTCGGCAATGCAAATGCACCGGCCAAAGTACGGTCGGGTCGCTATGCCCGATTCGACATAATAGGGCGACACCGCGCGGGAGCGCACAATGACGGGCTACCCGGGACAAGCAGCGGACGGCACGGCAATCTGGTACGAGGACCGGAAACGCTGGCTGTGGCTGTTGTCGGTCACCTACCCGCTGCAACCGTTCATCGGCATCGCCCTGCATGCCGGAACCGGGCAGCAGGCGTGGCTGCTGTTGCCCCTGGCGCTGACCTGGATCGGCGGGCCGTTGCTCGATGCGCTGGTCGGCGAGGACGAAAACAACCCGCCCGACGAGGTCGTCATGGCTCTCGAGCGGGACACCTATTACCGTGTGCTGACCTGGGTCGCCGTGCCGATGCACTTCGCCTGCTTCTACGGCACCGCCTGGTGGGTGGGTACGCAGCCGCTCGCGTGGTGGGCCTGGACCGGGCTCAGCGTCGTCGCCGGCATGACCGCCGGTCTCGCCATCAACACGGGCCATGAACTCGGCCACAAGCGTTCCCGGCTGGAGCGCGCGCTGTCGCGGCTCGTACTGACCGTTCCGGCGTACGGACACTTCACGATCGACCACAATCGCGGGCACCACCGCGATGTCGCGACGCCCGAGGACTGCGCGAGCGCCCGCATGGGCGAATCCATTTACCGCTTCGCGCTGCGTGAAATTCCCGGGGCGTTTCGTCGCGCCTGGTCCCTGGAATCGGAGCGCCTGGCAGCGCGGGGCCTGGCCGCCTGGCATCCCGGCAACCGGGTCCTGCGTTCGCTGGCCCTGACCGCCATGGTGCAGGGCGTGGTCGTCGTGGCGTTCGGCTGGAGCATGCTGGGCTTCCTCGTCATACACAACCTGTGCGCGTGGTGGCAACTCACGAGCGCCAACTATGTCGAGCACTACGGCTTGCTGCGGATGAAGGACGCCAACGGCCGCTACGAACGATGCCGGCCGCACCACTCGTGGAACAGCAATCACCTGGTCAGCAACCTGTCACTCTTTCATCTCGAGCGGCACTCCGACCACCACGCGAATCCGCAGCGGCGCTACCAGTCCCTGCGGCATTTCCCGACCTGCCGTCGCTGCCCACGGGCTACTTCGGTGCCTACCTCCTCGCGTGGGTGCCGCCGCTGTGGTTCCGGCTGATGGACCCGCGGCTGCTCGCCCTGCCCGCCGTGCAAGGCGACCTCGGCCGCGTCAATGTCGACCCCGCGCGGCGCCAGCAGCTGGCCGCGCGTTACGCGGCTGCATTGAATCCGGGTGTTTCGCCGAATTAGGGCGGCTACCCGGCCTGCAAAGGCAGCCTAGACTGGCGGCCCATGCGCCAGCTCCCCACACCGATCACCGCCCGCAACGCCGATTCCCCGACTCCCCGCGAGCTCGTGCGCCTGGTGGCGCTGGTGGTGTTTGCGCAGACCTGCGCGCTGTTCCTCCGCAGCTGGCTGCAGATCACGCTGCAGGAAGGCGGGATGGGCCGGGACCAGGCTGCCAACGTGAGCTACCTCGTTGTTCCGCCAGTGCTGTTGCTGTTCTTTATCCGGTGTGGCGGGAACGAGTCTCCGCGCCTGACAGGCACGGCTCCGTCCTTCCGACCTGACCTGGCAAGTCGCGCTTCTCGGCATTGGACTGGGTATGACGTTGCGACTTGCCTGGTGGGGATGGTTGCTTGCGCGTGTCGCCTTCGGGTGGGTGCGTAACGACGATCCTTTAGCTGTCGCTGGACCTATAATCCGATTCGACTGTCCGCCTGTTCCGCTGATCCTTTTAAATTTGTTCGTCGATGTCGCTCCTGGTTCCAATCATCGAGGAAATTGTTAATCGAGCTTGGATTCAGGAATGGCTGATGCGCTTATGGCCTGTTCATTGCTGCCATTGCGTTCGGCAGCATTTTTTGCGGCATTTCACAAGCCAGGATCGTTTGTTACGGCATTTGCCATTTGGACTATTTGCAGCCGTGATATATGCGCGCATCGGACACTCTTTGGAGCACGGTCCTGGCCCATGCCACATTCAATGGCCTGATCAGTCAGTCGACTGGCTGTGCCTTCGACGTGGTCTGGAACCCTTCGCAACTGTCAAGCAGCCTGGCAGCTGTCGGCACAGTGGCATTTGCATTGTTCGTTTGCTCTTTGGCGTTGGCTGCTCCTGCTTCTCGAGACGGTAGTGTCACGCGAGCATGGCTCCCGATGACTCGCGTCGTAGCTAGAGCGAGTTGGCAACCGCTCAATGCACGTGTGACACCACACGCACCGCACCCTCGTAGAAATTGATGAAGTCATCACCGAGTATTGCTGGGTTCAGTCGACCTCCATAGGTATTTCCCGAACTCTGCTCGGTGCATACCCCGGTACCGCCGGCGACAGCTGCAAGCTCCGTTTCTGTCAGTATTCTCATGACGTCAACCTCCATATTGATTGTCACGTTGGTTCTCGATGCGCTTCCTGCGCACTGAGACCATAGCGCTGCGCCGGCGGCCGTGGCGCGCGGCATTTCCGGGTGGAATTCACGGAAATGCGTTCCCGCCGGCGCTGCCCGGCCGTTCCCTGCCCCGCCTGTGACCGAGCTCACAGTTCCTGCCGGGACGCGCGTTTAGGCTCACGATTCCGGCGGTTGCGCCGTAATCACCTCATCCCGGATACCGTCATGTACCGACAACTCACGCATGCACTCCTGGCCCTGGCCCTGCTGTCCATCGGCGGCAACGCCGCGGCCAACGACAATCTCTGGCTGGGCGTCAAGGCCGGCACGCTGGGCCTGGGCGTCGAAACGCGCTGGCAACCGATTCCATGGCTTGATTTGCGCGCGGGCGTCAATCGCTACGACTTCGATGACGATGGCGCACAGGCCGGCATCAACTACGATGCGACGCTCGCGCTGGATTCGATATACGGCACGGCCAACCTGCGCTTTCCGTTGAGCCCGATGCGCCTGACGGTCGGCATGTTTGCGAACGACAACGCGCTGGAGCTGCAGAGCCAGGAATCGGGCAGTTTCAACGTGGGCGGCCAGGTCTTTACTTCCGACGAAGTCGGCCAGCTGCGCAGCGTCGCGTCGTTCGACAGCACGGCGCCGTACCTCGGCATCGGATTCGACTTCGAGCTGGTCAACCGCCTCGGCCTCAATCTCGACCTCGGTGTCCTCTGGCAGGGCGAACCGAACGTCACGCTGACGGCGGACGGCACGGCGGCAGACAACCCGCAGTTCCAGGACGCGCTGGAAGCCGAGCGCCTCGAGCTGGAACAGGAAGCCGAGGACTTCAAGGCCTGGCCCGTAATCTCGCTCGGCCTGCACTTCAACTTTTTCTGAAGTCCGTCCCGTCGCGAAACATTTTCCCGGTGCTTCACCGGGGACGCCGCGGCTACGCGGCCTGCGCCATCGCGCGCTGAATCAGCGGATCGCGACGCACTGCGAACAGCCCGGCGAGGGCCAGTACCAGCAGCGGCAACGGTACCAGCACGAGCGTGTACCAGCCGTACAGGTGGATAACGGTGCCGGCAAGCAGCGATGCCGTGGCTGACGTGCCGAACACGCTGAATTCGTTGACCGCCTGCGCCCTGAATCGCTCGTTCATCGAGTAGGTAAACGTCAGCATCGTCGTCCCGCCCACGTACAGGAAGTTCCAGCCCACGCCCAGCAGCACCAGCGCAAACCAGTAGTGCATCATGCTTTGCCCCTGGAGACCGATGATGCAGGCTGCAATCAATCCGAGGGCGCCGACGCTCATCAGCTTGACGGTGCCGAATCGCTCGATCAGAAACCCCGATACGAGCGACGGCAGGTACATCCCGATGACGTGACTGCGGATCACGTTGGCCGTTTCCGCAAGCGAGTAGCCGTCGTTGATGTGCATGCTGAGAGGCGTCGCGGTCATGATCAGGGTCATGACGCCGTAGGCCGACGTCCCGCCCAGCACGGCGACCAGGAACAGCGGCTGCGTAATGATCTCGCGCAACGGACGTGCATCGGCGGTGCCGTCGTCATGCACATCCGCGGCCAGCGGCCGCATCAGGACGAACAGGACCGCCTGGATTCCGTACAGGACGGCCAGCGCAACCAGCGCGCCGGCATACGGAACGCCCGCGATCCAGTCGGAACTGCGGGTGACGAGTTCCGGGCCGACCAGCGCGCCGCCGATGGCGCCCAGCAGCACCAGCGAGATCGCCCGCGCGGCATAGCGCTGCGCCACGCTTTCCGCGGCCGCGTAGCGGTATTGCTGCGTGAACGCCATGTTGATGCCGAACAGCGCGGCAGCCGCGATGAACCAGCCGAAGCTGACCGCGTAGAGCGCGAAGGTCGCGAGCAACACCGCGACCGCGGCGGACAGGGATGCAAGGGTGAAGCCGGCCTTGCGCCCGATGCGCCGCATCAGCAACGATGCCGGCACGGTCGTGGCCGCGACGCTGACGACCATGATCGAAACGGGCAGCGTCGCCAGCGCCGGGTTGCTGCTCAGCGTGGAGCCGATGATGCCGCCCAGCGTGACGAGCGACGATGGAGCCCGTCGCCGAAATCAGCTGGCAAACGAACAGGATGGACAGGTTGCGCAGGGACATGGAGATCGACAGTCACCGGGCGGCGGGGCGCCGACGAAAAAAGGCGGCTATTCTCACACATCCGGCGGCACGTGGCTTGCCGGCGACAGACTTGCGGCATTCCATGACCGTGTGCTGAAGTCCGCCTCGACCCCTGCCCGGGCGAATACCGACATGACAACTGACCTGCACACGCACACGACGGCATCCGACGGCGCGCTGGCGCCCGCCGCGCTGCTGGCGCGTGCCCGCGGCCAGGGCGTCAGGCAGCTCGCCATCACCGACCACGACACCGTTGCCGCGTTCGACGCGTTCGACGATATCGACGTCCCGGCCGGCCTTTCCGTGGTCACCGGCATCGAGCTGTCGACGTACTGGCGCAAAACCGGCGTGCATGTCGTCGGCCTGAACATCGATCCGGCCAGCGACGCGCTGCGGCGAGGCATCGCCCGGCAACAGGCAGCGCGGCACGAGCGTGCTCTGCGAATCGCGGCCCGGCTGGTGAAAAAAGGCCTGCCCGACCCGCTGCCCGCCGTGACGAGGCTGGCCGGTGACGCTCCCGTCGCCCGACCGCATTTCGCCCGCCACCTCGTCGACGCGGGGCACGTGAAAACGAACGCGAGGCCTTTCGCAAGTACCTGGGCGCCGGCAAGGCCGGCGATGTGCGGCATTTGTGGGCGGCACTCGACGAGGTCGTCGGCTGGATACGGGCCGCCGGCGGCATCGCGGTGCTTGCGCACCCGGCGCACTATCGCCTGACGGGCACCAGGCTCAGGGCGTTGCTGGGCGATTTCCGGACCGCCGGCGGCGGCGCGCTGGAAGTCGTATCGGGCAACCAGGACAACGCCGTCACGGCCACACTCGCGCAGGTCGCAATGGATTTCGACCTGTACGCGTCCGCCGGCTCCGACTTTCACGCACCCGGCCGCCCGTGGGCCGAACTCGGCCGATTCCCGTCCCTCCCGGCCGGCTGCCGGCCGGTCTGGTCACTCTGGGAGTAGCCCGGTGCTTGCCATCGACGACACGCTGCAGGTGCCGCTCGCCGATATCGAGATCTCGGCCATCCGGGCCCAGGGTGCCGGCGGCCAGAACGTCAACAAGGTCGCGACGGCAATTCACCTGCGCTTCGACAGTCGGCAGTGCGAAGCGCTGCCCGCGGAGGTACGCAGCCGGCTGCTCGAACTGCGCGATCGGCGTATCGGCAAGGACGGCGTCATCGTCATCAAGTCGCAGCGCTACCGCAGCCAGGAGAAAAACCGCGCCGATGCGCTGGACAAGCTGCGTACCCTGCTCCTGCGTGCCCTCGAGACGCCCACGCCGCGCAAGCCCACGCGGCCCGGCCGCCGTGCCCGGCAACAGCGCCTCGACGACAAGGCACGGCGCGCCCGGTTGAAGGAGACCCGGGGCCCCGTCCGCGACTGACCCGCGTGCCGGGCCACTACGACCGGCGCTATTGCGTCGTGACGACCTGGTGGATGGTGCCGCCGGCGAAATCGAGCAGGTACAGCTCGCCGTCGTTGGCCTCGCCGAAACTCGAGATGCTGAGGTTCGTGTCCAGGCGCTCTTCCGGCTCGGTGCCGAGCGGGCTGTCCGCCGGGATCGTGAACACCCGGCCGCTGATGAAATCGGCAAAAACGTACGCGCCGACCAGTGACGGGTAGTCGCTGCCGCGGTACACGTAGCCACCCCGTGACCGACTGGCCCGTGCCGTGGTCGTACTCGGCGACCGGGTCGACGTTCATCAGCGAACAACCGCTCGGCGGATTGAAGCGATGCGCGCCCTCGCGCTGCCGCCAGCCGTAGTTCATGCCCGCCTCGATGCGATTGACTTCCTCCCAGTCGCCCTGGCCGACGTCGCCGGCCCACAGCACACCGCTCGTGCGGTCGAAACTGAAACGCCAGGGATTGCGCAAGCCGTAAGCGAAAATCTCCGGGCACGGCGCGTTGCCGAAGCCGTTCATGCACTCGGTGTTGCTTGCGAACGGGTTGCCATTGGGTATCTCGTAGGGCAGCACGCCGTCGACGTCGAGCCGCACGATGCTGCCCAGCACGTTGCTGGTCGTCTGGCCGCGATTGTTCGGGTCGCCCGACCCGGCCGCCGTCGCCGAAGCCGGCGTACCGCAGGCCGTTCGGACCGAACGCCAGGTGGCCCCCGTTGTGGTTGGACGCGTCCTGCGGCACCTGCAGGATAATCGCTTCCGTGGCGAGATCCAGCGAGTCACCGCCCGCGTTCACCGTAAAACGGGACACGATGGAATCGAACGGCGAACCCGCGGTCGTGTTGGCGCGCGTGTAGGAGAGGAATACGTAGCCGTTCAACTCAAAATCCGGGTGAAACGCCATGCCCAGCAATCCGGATTCGCCGGCGCTGGCGTCGACGATCGCGCTCAGGTCCGCGAATTCGCTGCTCGCCGAGACGCCCGGCTGGTTGTCGAACACGTGCACGACCCCGCCCTTGGTGACCACGAACCAGCGTGAGTCGTCGCCCGGCGCCTGCAGCAAGCCGAGCGGCGCGGCAAAGGCCAGCGACCCGAAAACCGGCTCCAGCGCAAGATCCCCGCCGGACGGCGGCGGGATGCCCGGCGGCGGGCTCGTAATGCTGCCATTGCCGCTGCCGCCGCATCCCGGCAGCGCGAGCGCGGCGCACAGAACGAGACTGCCGACAGTGGTGCCGTTGGCTCCGGTCATGATCATGTCCTCCCGATTCAGGGTCATCCAGCGTATGCCGCGGCGCGCGGCGTGTCACGATGTCGCCACCGGGCGACGCGCAGAAGACCGGGCTTGGTATAGTGTCGGACCGTCACCAGACCCGTGGAGTTTCCGCATGCGCCGATCACTTGCCCTCCTTGCCATTGCCGTCCTCGCCACGCCGGCCCTCGCGCAGGACGCGAAACAGGATCTCACGCGGGCCTTCGAGGCTGTCGAACCCCGGGTCATCGCCTGGCGGCGCGATTTCCACGAGCACCCGGAACTCTCCAATCGCGAATTCCGCACGGCACGGATCGTCACCGAGCACCTGCGCTCGCTGGGCCTCGACGCCGTCGAGACCGGCATCGCCCACACGGGCGTCGTCGGCACGCTGGTCGGCGGCAAGCCCGGACCGGTCATTGCGCTGCGCGCGGATATGGACGCACTGCCCGTGCGTGAGCAGACCGGCCTGCCGTTCGCCTCGACGGCCACCGGGGAATACAACGGCCGCGAAGTGCCGGTCATGCACGCCTGCGGTCATGACACGCACGTGGCGATGCTGATGGGCGCCGCGGAAGTGCTGGCCGCTCATCGCGACCAGTTGGCGGGCACGGTCAAATTCTTCTTCCAGCCGGCCGAGGAAGGCGCCCCGGCCGGTGAGCGGGGCGGCGCCGCGCTGATGATCGACGAGGGCGTGCTGGAGGGCCCCGACGCGCCGGAAGCCATCTTCGCGCTGCATGCCTGGCCCGGCGAAACGGGCTCGCTCAACTACCGATCCGGCGGCTTCATGGCGGCGGCGGACAACCTGCAGATCGCGATACGCGGCCAGCAGACCCACGGCTCGGCGCCGTGGGCGGGCGTCGACCCGATCCACGTCGCGGCGCAGGTCATGACCGCGCTGCAGGCAATCCCCAGCCGGCATCTCGACATCACGCGCGGCCCTGCCGTCATCACGATCGGCAGCATTTCCGGCGGCGTGCGCGGCAATATCATCCCGGACGACGTAACCATGGCCGGCACGATCCGGACTTTCGACGTCGGCGTGCGCGAGGAGCTCCACGCACGCCTGCGGCGCACGGTACACGCCATCGCCGAAGCCGCGGGCGCCACGGCCGAGGTCACCATCGACCCCTACGCGCCGGTCACGACCAACGACCCGGAACTGCTCGCAGAGATGCTGCCGACGCTCGAGTGGGCCGCCGGCGCGGACAAGGTAAAGCAGCACACGCCGATCACGGGCGCCGAGGATTTTGCGCTGTTCGAGGAACACATTCCCGGCCTGTACCTGATGCTCGGGGTCGACGAACCCGGCGTCCCCGCCAACCAGGCGGCGCCCAACCACTCGCCGATGTTCAACGCCTACGAAGGGGCCCTGATCACCGGCGTGCGTGCCCTGGTGGGACTGGCGCTCGATTACCCGGACCGTCGCGGCGACTGAAGTCCGCACGGCCGCCATCGGTTTGACATAACCCGGGCCGCTCGTGCCGGCGGCCGTCCATCCCTTGCGCCCCGTCACACACGTGTCGATGCCATCGACCTATACTGCGGACCTGTCGATATTCGGCTTATTTTTCGACATCAACCCGCCCCATGTCGATGGCATCGACACGCCGGCAAGAATGTGTCGATAAACTACCGACTTTTCGACATATAATCCCGCAACACCCGCCAGGCGCGGCCCGCCTGGGCCCGCCGGCACGCCGGAGACCGCCCGATGGCCACATTCGACCCAGCCAGCCCTACAACGACCTGCCGCCCCTGCCGCCCATGGTCGGCCAGGTGGAATCGACCCCTGTCCTGAAGCGCTGTATCGACGCCCGCGTCGCGCTGGCCGAGCTCAAGCAGGCGGCGGAGCTGATCCCCAATTCCGCCGTGCTGGTCAACGCCCTGCCCCTGCTGGAGGCACGCGCCAGCTCGGAGATCGAAAACATCGTGACGACCACGGACAAGCTGTTCGAATACGCGGACATCGCCGAGGACAAGGCGGATGCCGCCACCAAGGAGGCGCTGCGCTACCGGACTGCCCTGCACGAAGGCGCCAAGATGGTCCAGCGACGCATGCTGACCACGGATATGGCTATCCATATCTGCAGTACTATCAAGGATATGGAGCTGGATCTTCGCGCAGAATCTGGCACAAACCTGAAAAGCCGCGCCACGGGCGACGTGATCTACACGCCGCCCGAGGGACAACGGCGCCTGCAGGACCTGCTGGACAACTGGCAGGAGTTCATGCATCGCGCCACCGAGATCGACCCGCTCGTGCGCATGGCGATGCCAGCATTACCAGTTCGAGACCATCCACCCGTTCGCCGACGGCAACGGCCGCACCGGACGCATCCTGAACATCCTGTTCCTCGTCGAGCAGGGCCTGCTGGATTCGCCGATCCTGTACCTGAGCCGTTACGTCATTCGCACCAAGAGCGACTATTACCGCCTGTTGCTGGAGGTGACGCGGGACCAGGCCTGGGAGGCCTGGATCCTCTACATGCTGAAGGGTGTCGAGGAAACCTGCGTCTGGACGACCGACAAGATCAAGGCCATACGCGAACTGATGCAGCACACCGCCGAGTTCGTCCACGCGAAGCTGCCGAAGATCTACTCCTGGGAGCTGGTCATGGAGCTTTTCAAGCAGCCCTATTGCCGCATCGGCAACCTGGTCGACGCCGGCGTGGCCAAGCGCCAGACGGCCTCGGTCTACCTGAAGCAGCTCGCGGACGTCGGTGTCCTGAAGGAAGCGAAGTCCGGCCGCGAAAACCTGTTCGTGCACCCGAAGTACATCGAGCTGCTGACCGGCGAGGAAAACGTCTGGATCTACTACGCCGGGGTCGACACCGACCGCGAGGCGGCATTCGGCGTGGTCCACTGAGCCCGGCGGCTGCGCCCTGCCCGCGGCGTCTCGCCGCCGTCCAAAAGCTGGCACAATCGGCGGCGTCTGCCAGGCGGCACAGGGAATCCCGGGATTGAACGTTAACCAGGCCAGAATCTTCCGACTGTTCAAGTACACGGTCTATGCGCTGCTGACGCTCAATATCTTCCTGTTCTTCGCCGAGGAATGGGCCGCGTCGGCGCACCGGTTCCGCGACGGCATCGAGTTCGCCGACATCATCGAAGGCTACGCCGCGACCATTGACACGGCTGCCTGGGTCATCCTGCTCCTGATGTTCGAGCTGGAGACCTACGTTCTCGACGATCGCCAGTTCACGCGGCCCGTAACCTGGACGCTGCACGGCCTGCGGGCCGCCTGCTATTGCGTCATCGTCTACGCGTTCTGGGGCTACGTCAGCAAGCTCCTGTTCCTGCAACTGGCAACGCCGGTTGCAAGCATCACGGACCTGTGCGCCATCGTCGCGGACCGCTGGGTCTACGCCATCGATTTCGACGAATACGCCGCGATCACGGCCGCCAATTGCGCGACGCTGGCCGACGGCGCGCGGTTCATCAAGTTCGCGGGGCTGGATGCCCTCGTCGATGTCGCCGGTTACCGCGAGATCGTTCGCCTTGCCTGGGTCGACGTCATCAACTCCGGTGTCTGGCTGGGCGTCGTCGCCCTGCTGGAGGTCGACGTGCAGCTGCAGAGCCGCGACCGCCTGCACGGGCTGGTGCTGAAAGTGAGCAACGCAGCCAAGTACGTCCTGTACTCGATACTGTTTCTCGCGGCAGTCTACTGGGGCGTCAAGGGCGACTTCGTCGACTTCTGGGATGCGTTCCTGTGGCTGGTTGCCTTCGTCTTCATCGAAATGAACGTCATCGAATGGCAGCACGAGGACGAGCAGGCTGCCCGCACGACGGGCGCCGAAGCCTAGCAGCCTGCCGGACCTGGGCCCGAACCGATGTTCGGGCTAGACTGAGCGCGTGGCCACCGCCGGCGGCACGAGGCTCGCGCGACGCGCGGGACCCGCGACTGCAAGCTGGCCCACGATCCACAGCATCAGCATGGCGAGCGGGATCAGGTACCAGGCGATGCGCGTCAGTTCGAAGGTTTGCACCATCCAGACATTCAGCGCGATCGCCAGCACGGTGCCGAGCGCGATGCCGATCGAGCTGACCAGGAAATTTTCCAGCAGGAAGTAACGCAGGATCGAACCGCGAGTCGCCCCAGCGCGCGGCGGGTGCCGATCTGGCGGGTACGCCGGCTGACGTTGAAGCTTGCCAGGCCCACGATACCCAGCCCCGTTATCAGCGTCAGAAGCGCCGCGACGAATGTCAGTAACCTGATCAATGCGGCATCGCCCAGGTAGCTGTCCTGGCGCGTCTCGGTCATCGTGCGCATGCTGTGGATGACGCGCTCGCGATTGCTCTCCGCCAGCATTTTCTCGACCTCCGGCATCACGCTGTCGCGCATGCCCGGCTCGGTGCGCACGACAAAGCGCGTGTAGGACGAATTGCGAATCTGCGGCACGAGCATCGTGCGCTCGACGCCGTCCCAGCCGTTCCATGGCGCCTGCATGCGCTCGACGATACCGACGATCTGCACCGGGTCGTTGTCGTTGACATACACGGTCTTGCCCAACGCGGCATTGCCCTCGCCGGGGAACAGCGCCTCGACCATCGCGCGGGTCAGGATGCCCTGCGCCGGCCAGCGGTTGCTCTCCGGGTCGCTGAAATTGACTTCGTCGGGACGGAAATTGCGGCCGGCGACGAGATTCACGCCGAAGGCGTCGAGGCCGTGTTCGTCGACGAAATAGATGGCAACGCCGACGCCGTCCTGGTCGGCACCGGGCTCGGTCGCGAGCCCCATGGACCAGCCACCGCCGCGCAGCGGCACCGAATTGGTCGCGATGGCCGACCGGACGCCGGGCGTGGCGCGCAACCGGCGCAGGTCTTCCGCGATCGCCGCCGCGTAGTCGGCGTCGGCGTCGAAGAAATTGTTGGCGAGGTGAAAGATATTGCCCTCGTCGACGCCGCTCGGCCGTGCCATCAGGCGCGAGCGTTCCTGGATGATCGCTATTGCGTTGACGATGATGGCCATCGTCACCGCGATCTGCAGCGCGATCAGGATGTAGCTTCCCTTGCTGCGCATGAGTGCGCGCCAGATGGGCCCGATGTGCATGATCCGTTCTCCGTGTTACGCCCGGTCAGAGCGTCTTCAGCTGGCTGGCCGGCTGGATTGCGCAGGCGCGCCAGGTCGGGTAGAGTGCCGCCGCCAGCGCCGATACGATCGCCAGGACCACCGCGAGCCCCACCATCAACCAGTCCATCCGGACGAGGTTGTCGATGAAGTCGACGCCGCGATACAGGCCGCGAATGCCCTGCAGCCCCAGCCACGTGAGACCGACACCCAGTATGCCGCCGCTGACGCCAATGAGGCCGGCCTCGACGATGTACTGCGTGAAGACCGCGCGCCGCGACGCGCCCAATGCGCGCCGCAGTCCGATATCGCCTGAGCGGCGCAAGACCTTCGCCAGCAGCAGGCCGATCGTGTTCAACAGGCAGACAATGAGAAACAGCACCGCGAGCACCAGCATGATGCGCACGCTCTCGTCGACGACGTTTTGCGAACCGAGCCAGTCCATGACGTTGCGCAGTCGGTTGTTCAGCGACCGCGGAAAACGCCCCAGCTCCTTTTGCGACATCGCATAGGCGTCGAGAAAGCTCGCGTAGGCAGCCCGCTCGTCGGCACCGTGCAGTTCCACCCAGAACTGCATCCAGACGCACTCGGAATTCAGGAACGATTCCCAGCCGCCCTCGGGTACGGGCTTCCAGCAGTTGGTATTGCCGCTGCTGCCGATTTCGTTGGCAATACTCGTGCTGAACGGGATGAACAGCTCCTCGGACTCGTTGAACGCCCCGTTGGTGATGTCATAGAACTTCGGCACCGGCAGCCATTCGTCGATGACGCCGGTCACGCGATACAGGTCGCCGTTCAGCCGAATCCGCCGGCCGACGGAGTCCTCGCCGCCGAACACGCGGTCGTTGAGCCGCCGGCTGAGCACCGCGACCTGCTCGCGCGCCTCGTCGCCGCTCGCATCCCAGCCGCCACCGTGGATAAACGGCACGTCGAACATGGCAAAAAAGTCCGCGCTGGTACTGCGCGTACTCGCCAGGAAGGGCGACGCGTCGTCACCATCGGGCAGCACCACCCGGCTGGAGCGATAACTCGCGACCTGGCGGCGCGCCTCGCCGGCCGCGAGCAACGCGGACGCATCGAGGTAGGTCACCTGGTCCGGCGGCTCGTTCGGCTCCTCGGCGGGCTGGTTCGGATCCCAGCTGTCGAGCTGCACGAAGTACAGGTCTGCCGACTTCTGCGGGATCGGGTTGCCGCTCATGACGTGGTGAATCGTGACCATCGTCATGCAGGCGCCGATGCCGATAGCGATCGCGGCCGTCATCAGGAAGCTCAGGACCGGGTTCTTGCCGAATGCTGAGGAGGCCCAGTTTCAGGTAATAGCGGAACACGGTCGCGAACCTATGCGCCGGCAGCGACGGCAAGCGGTTGCGCGTCGTCCGCATCGCACAGGCGCCCGTCCTGCACGAAGATGTTGCGATCGGCGCGGGTCGCCAGCGCCGGCTCGTGCGTCACCATGATGATCGTGGCGCCGTTCCCGTGAATCTCGCCCAGGAGGTCCATGACGCTTGCCGCCATTTGCGAATCGAGGTTGCCGGTCGGCTCGTCGGCAAGCAGGAACCGCGGTTCGCCGGCCAGCGCGCGCGCGATTGCCACGCGCTGTTGCTGACCGCCGGAGAGCTGCGACGGCAGGTGCTTGCGGCGTGAGCCCAGGCCGACGATATCGAGCACCTCGTCGATGCGCCGCGCACGCTCGGCGGCACCGAACCCCCGGTAACGCAGCGGCACATCGACGTTGTCGAACACGTCGAGTTCGGGAATCAGGTTGAAGCTCTGGAAAATGAAACCGATCTTCTCGTTGCGAACCTGCGAACGCTCACGATCGTTGAGAGTCGATACATCCCGCCCGTCGAGCTCGTACGTACCGTCGGTGAATGCCTCGAGCAATCCCGCGATATTGAGAAACGTCGACTTGCCCGATCCCGACGGGCCGGTCACGGACACGAATTCGCCCGCCCCGACTTCGAGCGAAAAATCCCGCAACGCGTGCGTCTCGACGGTGTCCGTGCGATACACCCTGGACACGTTCTTCATGCTGAGCATCGGTCTCTCTCCCTCGTTGGTGTCTGCATTACTGCCGGATGGATTGTTCATGAATGGCACGGCCGCAAAGGCGGAGGTGGGGCCCGGGAGGGCTGTTCAGGGCCGTGCGAGACAGGAATGTCGAGCCCGGAGCGCACACGGACGTGCTTGCAGCGTCCCTGAACAGCCCTCCCGGGCCGCGCCTTCGCCAACCACCAATGCAAAATGTTCATGAACAATCGGGCCTAATCCGTGATGAGCACGGTGTCCGCGCCCCTGAACTGGTCGATACTGGAAATGATCACGTTGTCGCCCGCCGCCAGCCCCGCCTCGATCTGCACGGCGGACAGGCTGCGCGCACCGACCTGGATTTCGCGGCGCAGCGCGAGACCGTCGCCGTTCAGTACGTAGGCAACCCGTCCGCCGCCGCTGTCCAGGAACTGGCCGCGCGGCAGCATCAGCACATCGGCGTATTCCTGCAGCAGCACGCGGGTCGTCAGCTGCTGGTTCTGCCGGATATTGGGCGGCATGCCGCCGACGAAGCGGATGCGACTGGCAACCTGGTTGGCGACGATCTGCGGCGAGACCGCCACCACCTCGCCCGGGTAACGCTGGCCGGCCGCGTGAATCTCGGCGCTCATGCCCGGGACGAGATCGTCGGCATAGCTCTCCGGGATCTGCGCCTCGATCTCGAAACGCGACAGGTCGACGACGGCCATGACCGGCGTGTCGCGCGCCACCGCCGCGCGTTGCTCGACCAGCAGGTCGCCGACGACGCCGCTGACCGGGGAGCGCAGCTCAAGGCCGTCCACCTGGCGCTGCAACTCGTCGACCAGCAACTGCTGGCGTTCGAGAGCGAGTTCCGCCGCGCGCAGCTCGAACGCGAGCCGTTCGTCGAACAGGGCCGCATCGGACAATGCGTGTTCGTGGGCCAGCTCGGCATTGCGCAGGTCGTCCTGCGCCTTTTCGTAGTCGAGTACCGGGATCACGCCGAGCTCATGCGCCTGGTCCGCGCGCCGTTTTTCGCGCTTTGCCGCGACCAGGCGTACGTCGGCAAGGTCTGCTTCTTTCTGTTCGTCGAGCGCCAGCTGCCGTGACTCGATGCGCTGGCGCTCGAGTTCCACGCCCTGTTGCGCGAGCGTCGAGCGGGCCTGCTGCAGCTCACTGGCAAGCTCCGGACTCTTGATCACTGCCAGCACCTGGCCTTCGTCGACGCCTTCACCGGCGGTGACGTTCAGCGTGATGGTGCCGCCCGCCGGCGCGTACAGCGTCGGGCGCACGGCGGCGACCACGCGTCCCTGCACCGATACATCGCGAACCAGGTCGCCACGCGTCACGCCCGCGATGCGCAAGCGGTCGGCCGGCACGGACACGCTGGCGTTCGCCCAGCGATTGACGGCCGGGATCGCGACCCAGGCGGCTACCAGCAACACCAGCAATGCGGCACCGCCGATGACCGGGCCCCTGACGCGCGGCCGTCGCTCCAGCGCCACGTCCTGGCCCGACGTGTCTGCAATCTTCAGTGGACTTCCCCTTGCCGCGGCCGCGACGGACCGCACCGCTACCGTCTTGTTGTAACTAGGATGCGGCTGCGCGCGAAATGGTTGTAACGGCAGCGGAGGATGTACACCCGGCCATCAGGGATCGACGGTGAATCGATCGTCGCCGGCGGCAAGGGCGGCGACGGCGGGATTGTCGTCGCGCACGGCGAGCGACTGCAGCCGCCGTTCGGTATCCAGCCGCATGAGCCACGGGTGCCAGTCGTCCGTCTCGGCGCGGCGGTAGTGTCCCGAGACCTGCCAGCCGCCTTCGACCGGATAGATATACACCTTGCCGACGGCGCGATCGGTCGCCAGCGGATCGACGATTTCCAGCGTGCTGCCGACGGCCAGGTAGCGTTGCAGGATGTCGCGTGCCTCCCGGACGACCGTTTCCTCCTGCATGCGCTGGCGGCGCGGTTCCGGGTCGGTCGCGCGATGGTATGCGTAAACGGCCAGTGACAGGCCGACGAGGAACGCGAGCACGGCCCGCACGATGCGATGATTGATCATGCCCTGCTGTCGTCCGTCATGCGATCCCGATGAACTTGTGCGTCTGCAGGCTGAGCTTCCAGCGCGGGTGACGCAGGCAGTAGTCGATCGCGGCACGCGTGTGCCGCTCGCGGTCGGGGTCATCCAGCGGCTGCAGGAAAAAATGCCGGAATTCGCTGTCGGCGAAACGTTCCGGCTGCGCTTCGGGCTCCGCCTGCGGGTACACGAGTTTCAGCTCGTCGCCGCGCCGTTGTATCAGCGGCGCGCCCGCCTTGGGGCTGACGCAAATCCAGTCGATGTCCGCGGGCGCCGCGAGCGTGCCGTTGGTCTCGATGCCGACTTCGAAACCCGCGGCGTGCAGGGCGTCGATCGCCGCCGTATCGAGCTGCAGCAGCGGTTCGCCGCCGGTGCAGACGACGTACGGCGTGCCCTCGCCGCCTGGCCAGCATCGTGCGACCGCCCCGGCGAGCTCGGCCGCCCCCGGGAACTTGCCGCCGCCCGGTCCGCCGGTCCCGACGAAATCGGTGTCGCAGAAACGGCACACGGCCCGCGCGCGGTCGGCTTCCCGCCCGCTCCACAGGTTGCAGCCGGCAAACCGCAGGAACACGGCCGGGCGTCCGGCCTGCGCGCCCTCGCCCTGCAGCGTGTAATACATTTCCTTGACGGAGTAGGTCATGTCGCGAGCAGCGGATCGGCAATGCCGGCCGCGTCGAAGCCGCGCGCCCGCAGCACGCAGGCCGCGCACGTGCCGCACGGCGGCCGGGTGCCTTCGTAACAGGTGTGAGTCAATGCCATGGCAGGCAGCGCGCCCTCGTCGCGCGCCAGCAGAACCGTCTCTTTCTTCGAACGATGCATGAGCGGCGTGTGCACGACGATATCGCGCTCGAGACCGAGACAAAGCGCCCGCTGCAACGCAACCATGGTTTCCTCCCGGCAGTCCGGGTAGCCGCTGTAGTCCGTCTGCGCCACGCCCGTTACCAGGTGGCGGATGTCGCGCTGCCAGGCCCAGGCGGCGGCCAGCGTCAGGAACAGGAGATTGCGGCCCGGCACGAAGGTACTCGGCAGATCGCCGGAGGCCCCGGAACGCGGCACGTCGATGCCGCGGTCGGTCAGGGCATTGCCGCCCAGGGCTGCGAGCGTATCGAGCGGCAGCTCGGTCTGCTCGATGCCGGCCGCCGCGGCAACGCGGCGGGCGGCGTCCAGCTCGATGCGGTGGCGCTGCCCGTAGTCGAACGTCACGGCAACGACCTCCGCGAACCGGTTCAGGGCCCAGTAAAGGCAGGTCGTGGAATCCTGGCCGCCGGACAGGACCACCACGGCATTTTCAGCAGCGAATTCGCTCATGGGATTGCCGGCGCCTCAGCGAAAGAGGTCCTCGGCGGCACGGCGCGCGCCGGCGTCGGGGTCCCCGTCGTCGCCGTTACGGTCACTGTCCCCGAACAGGGAATCCAGCCGGCGTCGCGCTGCCTGGGCGGCGCCGGCTGAGGCGTCGTCGTAACGACCGGGTGCCGGTTCGAACCAGTCGCAGAAATTCGCCTTCTCCTTGTCCATCACTTCCTCCGCGTCGTCCTCGCGGCACTGGCGCGCGACGCGCGGATCGTAGTTCACGCACAGGCGGCAGACGTGCAGGTAATTGCCGCAGTCGGGGCAGAGATCCTGGCGCGACAGCGGCAGGGTCAACGCAGCGAGCGACGCGCCGCAGCGGTAGCATTGCAGGTCATCGGCCGTCGGGGTCGTCATGTGGAACGCAAGATCGTATCGTGACCGCTCATCGGCGTAATTATACGCGCCGGTGGCCCATTCCCGTCGATACCGTCACGGCCCGCTGCCCGGCCGGGAGACCCGATGATCCGCGTCCCGATCCTGTCAATGCAACTCGGTCTGCTGCTGCTGGCAATCGCCTGCGCCGGCAGCACGACGGCGCCGGCCCTGAACAGCGAGCGTATCGCCGCGCGATACGGCAGCTACGAGGTCAGCCTGCTGCAACAGGAGGCCGAGTGGCGAATCAGCAGCCTGGAAAGCCGCGCCGGCGGCGCCGCGACGACGCGCACGCTGGCGGTCGTCCGCTTCGCGCTGCCGCTGCCCGCCGAACTGCGCCCGGCGCACGAGCGCATCGTGGCCGGCGCATCGATCGGCGCGACGTTCCGGGATGCCGGCTGGGACATCGAAAAACGCCATCTGTACGGCGGGACGTACGTGCTCGACGCCGACCGGCACGCGGTCCTGCGGCTCATGCGGCTGACGCCGCCTGCCGTGCTCGCTGTGCATGCGTATCGCTTCGAGGTCGTCGGCGATGCCGAGCGCCATGCGTACGCGACCATTGTCGAGCTGCACCACCCCGATTACCTGGCGCTCGCGGACCTCCGCGACCTGTACGCATTGCCGGCCGCCGCGGGCGAGTCATGCGCGCCGCCGAGCGTGCGCGCGGCACTGCAGCGCATTGGCGGACTGTCCGAATCGGACTACACTGAACCGCAATACCAACAAGAACCTTGCCGGGGACCGCCATGCACACGCCTCCGATAACCGCCGTCTTGTCCGGCCTGCTCGTCTTTTTCGCCTTCGCCAGCGGCGCCGCGGCCCAGGACTCCCCCGAAGCGGCCGTCTGGAGTGCCGTCGAGCGGCAATGGCGCGCCGAGCGCGACGGCGACGAAAGCTGGGTCGACGAGTTGCTGTCCGCCGACTTCGTCGGCTGGCCGAAGGAATCGCCCGCCCCGCGCAACAAGACGTCGACCCGCCTCTGGAACGCGTTCAACGCCGGACAGACGGACATACTCGAGTTCGAGCTGTACCCGCAATCCATCGTCGTGCACGGCAACATGGCCGTGGTGCATTACCTGTACAGCGTCGCCGTCGAACCGGACGGCGGCGAGGTCACGGTCACGAACGGCCGCTACACCGACGTGCTGGTCCGCCTCGACGCCGAGTGGAAGTTCATTTCCTGGCACGGGGGCCGACGATCAGGCCGACTGATCGTCGCGTTGCGCGCAACACTGGCGGCAGCCGCAGAGCGCGCCGTGCACGCAGGTCCGTCCGCAGGTTGCGCAGCCGGTGCAGCCGCACCGCCGGTGACGCCACGCGCGACAGGGCCGCCCGCCACGACGGGCGCTCGAAGCGCAGCAGCCGCTCGATTGCGGCCCGCTGCCCGGTATCAGGTTGTTGCGCTTTCATCTCGCTACCCCAACCCGCTCGGCGTCACGATGCCGGACGAGGCGCGTCGCGAGCTGGTGCGGCTCGTCGAACGCCACAAAGTCGCGCTGATCGAGGACGACGTCTACGGCGACCTGCGATTCGACGGCCAGCGGCCGCGGCCGGCCGACTTTCATTCCCGCGACGGCCGCGTAATGACCTGCGGTTCGTTTTCGAAAACCGCTGCGCCGGGCTACCGCATCGGCTGGGTGCTGGCCGGCCGCTACGCGAGCGAGATCGAACGCCTGAAACGGTCGTTTTCGTGCTCGTCGGGGCTGCTGCAGCAGTTGACACTGAGCGAATTCGTGGCGACGGGTGACTACGACCGCTACCTCAAGACCCTGCGGCCGGTGCTGCAATGCAACGCCGAGCGCATGAGCGCGCTGGTGGCGGCACATTTCCCGGCCGAGACGCGCACGTCGAAGCCGGTCGGCGGGTCGGTACTCTGGCTGGAGCTGCCGGCGGGCGTCGATTCGGCCGCCCTGTTCGACCGGGCGATGGCGCACGGCATCAGTATCGCGCCCGGCTCCGTGTTTTCGCCGCGCGAACATTACCGCAACTGCATCCGGTTGAGCTTCGGCCACCCGTGGTCCCCGCGCATCGAGGAGGCGCTGCGCTGGCTGGGCCGGGACGTGTGCCGCGCGGCGGCACAGGCTGCCGGCGGCGCGGATTAAGCCCGCGTTCAGTTTCGCTGCGCTAGGATAAGCGCCAATGTCCGGAAAAGCGCCGGGCGCGCCTGCCACCTGGAGGCCGACATGACTACGCAAACCCGATTCCTCACCCCTTTGGCCGCCTCGCAACGCTGTGGCTGCTGCTGGCAGCCGCGACGGTGCCGGCCCAGACGCCGGTGGACGAGGACGGCAACCCGGTCGGCACCGCCGTCGAATCCGGTGACGTCACCGCGTCGGGGGCGACCTTCACGGCCGCCGAACTGGAAACGCTGGTCGGCCCCATTGCGTTGTACCCCGACGACCTGCTGGCCATTGTCCTGCCGGCGTCAACCTATCCGCTGGAGATCGTGCAGGCGGCCCGCTTCCTCGAGCGCCTGGAGGACGACAGCAGCCTGCAGCCGGACGAATCCTGGGACGACTCGGTCGTCGCATTGCTCAATTACCCGGAGGTCGTGCGGATGATGAACGACGACCTCGACTGGACCTGGCGGCTCGGCGAGGCCGTGGTTGCGCAGCAGGACGACGTCGTGGCCGCGGTCGAGGCCTTCCGTGACCGCGCGTACGCGGCCGGCAATCTCAAGAGCGACGAGCGCCAGAGGGTAACGCGCACCGACGAGGTGATCGAAATTGCGCCGGCCGAGGACGACGTCATCTACGTGCCGTACTACGAACCCGAACGGGTCGTCGTGCGGCAGGCGCGCCCCGTCTACTACTACTACCCGACGCCCTACCCCGTGTACTACTACCCGTATCCGGCCGGCCATCATTTCGTCAACGGCTGGTTCTGGGGTGTCACGACGGCGTTTCGCGTCGGCTGGCTGAGCAACCACCTGCACGTGCATCACCACAGCTTCCACGGGCACCCGTATTTCGGCTGGAATTACTACGGCAGCTACTGGCGCCGGCCCAGCATTACGGTGTTCAACACGTACTACGGCACGGGCTATCGCAGCGCGCAGTACCGCTACCGTCATGGCAGTTACTGGCGGCCCCGCCACCACGGCGGCGCCCGCCCGGGCCATTACCGCGAACGGCATCGCTACTACACCGAGCGTCGCCGCAGCGTGACGGACGACGGCTACGCGAATCCGCGCCAGGCCGGCCGCAGCGGTGCCGCGCGTGCCGAACGGCGCGACAGCGGGGACCGCATCGCCCGCCGCGACGGCACGCGGACCGGCGTCGCGCGTCGCGACGGCAACAGGGGCGACTGACCGCATCGAGTTCCGCGACCGGCCGAACGCGACGCCCGGCGCGGCGGCGCGACGCGCGGCCGCAGAAAGGCGCAACGACACCGACGTCCGCTTCCGCGCACGGCCCGGCGCCGCGCGAGACGACAATCCGCGACGCCGCGCGACGATCCGCACCGATCGGGCCCGCGTTGCGGACGACGCGGCCCGCCGCGAGGCCATTGCCAACGGGCGACGCCTGACCACGCCGGACACCAAGCGTTCGCGGAATGCCCGCGCATCGGACCGGCCACGTACCGCGACACGGCCTGCCGACCGCTCGTCCGCCCGGTCATCGTCGTCGAATCGCCGCCCGCCTGCCGCCGCACGGCAACGCGCGACGATCCAGCGTTCCGCACCGCGCGCCAGCGCGCCGAACCGGACCGCACGACCGGCCCCGCAACGCCGCAGCGCCCCCGCGACCCCGCGCCGCGCCGCGCCGGCCACGCGCTCCACGCGACCGTCCAACCCCGCACCGCGCCGGCCCGCGCAAGCCCCCCGCCGCAGCACGGCGCCGGCCACAACCCCCGAGCGCCGCAGCACAGCCCCGCGCCAACGCAACCGCCAGCGCAATACGGAACCGTCGGATTCGGGGCACGTGGTACCACCACCGCACGCAAGAGCGGAGGCGGGTCGCGGAAGGGCTTTTCGGCCGTGCGAGACAGGGACGTCGAGCCCGGAGCGTACAGGGACATACTTGCCGCGTCCCTGAAAAGCCCTCCCGCGGCGCGCCTTCGCAAACCGCTGAAGTCCGGCGTACCGGGTCCTCAGGCTGGCGGTTCGTCGTCCGGCCGGTGGTTGCTCTGCGACGCCTCCCGGTGCTCCCGGTCCGAGGACAATTCCCACGCGATATAGGCAATCGCGCCGCACATCGCGAGCGCCAGGAAAATAATAATGAGGGACAGGAGATTCATCGCCCGCCATGGTAGCACCGACGAGGGCCGGGCACGCCGGCGGCAACTGTTGCGGGCACCCGGGACACGCTCTGTGTATTGGTAGCGGCGGCCCGCACGCCCATACTGGCGACTGTCCCCGGAGCCGATTCTGAACAGGAAACTGCCGTGCGCGCCCGATCTGCCGATTTTTCCGCCCGGCATGCCGCCGGCGTACCGCCGCAAGCTGCAGCGCGGGCTCGCCTCGGGGCCGGTCAATTTCTCCGAGTACGGGGTGCAGCTGTCACGCGGGTTTCAGGCCCTGCGTTTCGGCCGGTCATTGCGCGTCTGAATCGCGCCCGGCGCCGTTGCCGGTCGGCAGGCGCACGTCGAATGCGGCGCCGTCGGAGTAGTCCGTATCCAGCGTAAGCGTGCCGTCGTGGGCGCGCGCCACCAGCGTCGCCAGGTACAGGCCCAGCCCGCTGCCGCCCGTGCCGCGGGTGCGCGACGGGTCGCCCCGGAAGAACGGCTCACCGATGAATTCGCGCTGTGCGGCCGGTATCCCGGGCCCGTGATCCTGTACCCGCAGCAACAGCGCATCGGGCAGGAAGTTCACGGTGAGTTCGACCGGCCCGTCACCGGCAGCCGAGTAGCGCAAGGCGTTCGTGAGGAGATTCTTGAGCAGGAGCAGCACGCGGGCCTCGTCAAGCCGCACGATTCGCTCGACGCCCGCAAAACGAACGCTGATCCGGTCCCGGTCGCGCGAGAAATAATCATCCAGCAGGCGCTCGACGAGCCGGCGCACGTCGCAGTCTTCCAGGTGCAGCGCGGCATGCCGGCTGTTGAGGTGCTCGGCTTCCAGCAGCGTCGCGATGATTTTCTCCATTTCCCGGATATCGCCACGCATGCCCTCTGAATCGGCGACTTTGCCGTCGGTGTCCGCGAGCAGCTCGACGGCGAGACGCATGCGCGATGACGGCGTGCGCAATTCGTGACTGATCCCGAGCAGCAGCTGGCGCTTGGCGTCCAGCATGCGCTGCACGTCGGCGGCCATGCTGTTGATGTCGTTCGCCAGGTCGCCGAGCTGGTCCGCGCGCACGTCGCGAATGCGATGGTCGAACCACCCCTGGCCGATACGCGCGGCCCCGTGCCGGATCGCCTTGATGGGCCGGAAGAGCCAGCGCACCGCCAGGTAGGCGAGCAACACCAGCAGCAGGCCGACTCCGACGATGATCGGCGTCAACCGGCGTTCGGTGGCCGCGTCCGCGATCTTCGGCGATGACACCAGGATGGAATACTCGCCCTGGCGAATGCGCAGGAAGCGATGGTTGTCCAGCGCCGCGAAATCGGCATTCTCGAGCTGGCCGAGCCAGCCGCTGGCCGTGCCGCTCAGGACGTTGCCGCGCTCGAAATCGAGCGCGGCCGCCGGCGGAAAGCGCGGGTCGGACGCCCAGTTCATGCCCGGCCCCTCGATGCGAATGTCCACCGGCACCGTTTCCGTGATGGCGATTGCGCGCGCGATGCGCGGCGGGTCGCCGATATCGTCCAGCACATACTCGATATGCAGCGACAGGTGCCCGCGAATCAGCTCGCGTACCTCGTCGGTGTCGTAGACCCAGCGCAATGCCGAGATCGCGAAATAGACGAACGATGCGGCCAGCAACAGGAAGATGGCCAGCAGTCGAAACGACATCGAGCGCGACAGGCGCCGCGCCCACTGCATGACCGCCGCCGGCATCCGGGTGCTGCGCCCTGCCGCCGTCATGGCGCCGGTCAGCTCACGCGTGGGCCGCCGGCCGCCCGACAAACTGGTAGCCGCGCCCCCAGACCGTCTGGATAAACCGCGCCGGCTTGCCGGGGTCACCCAGCTTCGCGCGCAGCCGGCTGATCATGATGTCGACCGAACGCGTCAGGATCGCAGCGTCTATGCCGCGCAGTTCCGACAGGATCCGGTCACGCGTCAGCTGGCGGCCGGGATTGCTGGCGAGCATCACGAGCAATTCGTATTCCATCGACGTCAGCTCGACCGGATTGCCATCGACGGTAACGGTCCGCGCCTCGCGGTCGATCTCAATGTCCTGGTACACGAGCGTGCTCTGCTCGTCGGCCCGGCTTTCGATTCGGCGCAGGATGCTCTGTATTCGCGCCACGAGTTCACGCGGTTCGAACGGCTTGGCGATGTAGTCGTCGGCCCCCAGTTCCAGGCCGGACACGCGGTCGATGACGTCGCCGCGCGCGGTCAGCATGATGATCGGAATGCGGCTCTTGCGACGCACTTCGCGGCAGATGTCGAAGCCGTCGCGGCCGGGCAGCATGACGTCGAGCAGCAGCAGGTCGAAGCCGTTGGCGGCGAGTTTCGCGAGCCCGCTGCGGGCATCGCCCGCGCACTCGAGTTGCATCGAGAACCGTTGCAGGTAGTTCTGCAGCAGCTTCGAGTGCCGCTCGTCGTCGTCAATGAGAAGTAGTCGCGTCATCCGTCAATAATAGCCTGTGCGGACCGCACTGCACGCTTTACCGAACTCGATGTTACCAACTGAAACACTCCGTTACCGGACTGTCACCACCGTGTCACGGTAGCCGGCCAGAATAATGCCGGCAGTCTGGTGCTCCCCGTGTTCGCGGCGCCGCCTCCCCCGGGCAATGCGCCGCGCCATACTCGGCTGCGCAACACGGCACGCTACCCCCCCGATAGGCGTGCCACCTCTGCACCCCGCCTCCGGGCGGGGTCTTTTTTTTCCACGACCGGCGATGCTGGTAAGCTCCCACCCTGACTGCCGGCCGGGCACCTGATTATCACACGGGGGATACCCATGAACGTACGATTGCTGACCGCCACCCTGACGGCCCTGGCGCTGGCCGCCTGCGGCTCCGACTCCGCCAATGACGCTCCGGCGACGGGTGCGGAACCGGCGATGCCGGATACGGCCACCCGGGCGGCCACCATTGCACGCGAACACATTATCGTCGACGGCCATATCGACGTGCCGTACCGCCTGCACGACGAATGGGTCGACGTCTCGGAGGCTACCGAGAATGGCGATTTCGACTATCCCCGCGCCGTCGCAGGCGGACTGAACGCGCCGTTCATGTCGATCTACACACCGGCGAGCCTGGAAGCGGAAGGCCGGTCGAAAGCCGTCGCGGAGGACCTGATCGGCATCGTCGAGCGGCTGGTCGCGGAATCGCCGGACAAGTTCGCGATTGCGCACTCGCCGGCCGAAGTCGAGCAGCAGTTTCGCGACGGACTGATTTCGTTGCCACTCGGCATGGAGAACGGTTCGCCGATCGAGGGCGATCTCGCGAACATCGGCTACTTTTTCGACAAGGGCATCCGCTACATCACACTGACCCACAGCCTGTCGAACCATATCTCCGACTCCTCCTACGATGACAACAAGCGCTGGGGCGGCCTGAGCGAATTCGGCAGGGATGTCGTGCGGGAGATGAATCGCACAGGCATCATGGTCGACGTCAGCCACGTCTCGGATGACGCGTTCTGGGATGTCATGGAAGTCACGACGGCGCCGGTTATCGCGTCGCATTCTTCCGCGCGCCATTTCACACCGGGCTTCGAGCGCAACATGAACGACCAGATGATCGTGCGGCTGGCATCGAACGGTGGCGTCATTATGATCAATTTCGGTTCGGCCTTCGTCATCCAGGAGGCGCGTGACTACGGCAATGACCGCGGCGATGCCTACGATGCCTGGCTGGAGGCCGGTGACCGGGAATCCAGCGACGAATTGCGCCAACAATTCAACGAAGGCTACGCGGCGGAACACGGCCCCTACCCCTACGCAACGCTGTCGCAAACGCTCGATCACTTCGATCACGTCGTGAAGCTGACGGGTGGCGTCGATCATGTCGGCATCGGGTCCGACTACGACGGCGTCGGCGACAGCCTGCCGGTCGGTCTCAAGGACGTGTCGACCTACCCCAACCTGGTCGCGGGCCTGCTCGAGCGCGGCTACACGGAGGCTGAGATCAGCAAGATTCTCGGCGGCAACCTGCTGCGGGTCTGGCGCGAGGTGGAAGCGGTGGCAGCCGCCGCCGAGAGCGAAGAAGCCGCGGACTGACTGACGGGTGACCGACATGCTGCAACTGACACGCCGATACCTGCTCCTCGCCGCCGCTGCCCTGCTTGCCGCCTGTTCCGGCGAGCCGCCGGCAATCGCGCCGGCAGACTACGACGTCATTATCCGCAACGGCATGATTTATGACGGCTCCGGCGACACACCGTACCGCGGCGATGTCGCGATCGAGGAAGATCGCATCGCAGCCGTGGCCGCCGACGGCGAGCTCGGCGAGGCAACGGGCGAGCTGGAGATCGACGCCACCGGCCTGGCCGTGGCGCCGGGATTCATCAACATGCTGTCCTGGGCAACGGAGTCGCTGTTGCACGACGGCCGTGCCATGAGTGACATCAAGCAGGGCGTCACTCTGGAGATCATGGGCGAAGGCTGGTCGATGGGCCCGCTGAACGACGCGATGAAAGAGGAGATGCGCGCGCGCCAGGGCGACATCGAGTATGACGTTGCCTGGACGACGCTCGGCGAGTATCTCGAACACCTCGAACAACGCGGCGTGTCGACCAATGTCGCCTCGTATATCGGGGCAGCGACGGTACGCATCCACGAACTGGGCTACGAGGACCGGCCGCCGACGGACGCCGAACTCGAACGCATGCAGGAACTGGTCCGGGCCGCGATGCGCGAGGGCGCGCTCGGCGTGGGCTCGTCGCTGATCTACGCGCCGGGCAATTTCGCCGACACCGACGAGTTGACCGCGCTCGCGAGCGCCGCGGCGGAATACGACGGCAAGTACATCTCGCACATCCGCTCCGAAGGCAACCGCCTGGAAGAAGCCGTGCAGGAGCTGATCAAGATTTCCAGCCTGTCCGGCGCGCCGGCCGAGATCTATCACCTGAAAGCGGCCGGCAAGGACAACTGGCACAAGCTCGGCAACGTGCTGGAAATGGTCGAGGCGGCACGCGCCGCGGGACTGCGAATTTCCGCGGACATGTACACGTACAACGCCGGCGCCACGGGACTCGATGCAACGATGCCTCTCTGGGTGCAGGAAGGCGGCCACGATGCCTGGGTCGAGCGGCTGCAGGACGCCGACGTGCGCGCGCGCGTCGTGGCCGAGATGCACGAGGACAGTAACGACTGGGAAAACTTCTACGTCCAGGCCGGCCCCGAAAACATCCTGTTGCTCGGCTTCCGCAATCCGGAGCTGCGCCCGCTGATCGGCAAGACCCTCGCCGAGGTGGCCGCCGAACGAAACCAGGACCCCGCCGAAACGGCGATCGATCTGGTCATCGAGGACGACAGCCGTGTCGACGCGGCCTTCGTCCTGATGTCCGACTACAACGTGACGCGCAAGGCACGCCAGCCCTGGGTCAGCTTCGGCTCGGATGCCGGCGCGCTGGCGGCGGAAGGCGTGTTCCTCAATTCCAGCCCGCACCCGCGCGCGTACGGCACGTTCGCCCGCGTGCTGGGCCGCTACGTGCGCGAACAGGGCCTGATGCCGCTGGCGGAAGCGATTCGGCGGATGACGTCACTGCCCGCGTACAACACGGGCCTGCGCGGCCGCGGCCTGCTGGCCAGCGATTATTTCGCCGATGTCGTCGTCTTCAATCCGGACACGATCATCGACCACGCCACGTTCGAAAACCCGCATCAGTACGCCACCGGCGTCGAGCACGTCTTCGTGAACGGCGTGCAGGTGTTGCAGGACGGGGAACACACCGGTGCGACACCCGGGCGAGTCGTGCGCGGTCCCGGCTGGGCAGGCTGGCCGGACAACGCGCCGCCGCCGCAATAGGCGCGCGGTCCGCCCGCTCAGAGCGGCGTCGCGTCGGGCCAGTCGTCGTCGAACGGGAACGGGCGGACGTCGCTGTTGAACGTCAGGTAACGCACCAGCTGGTAGGTGTAGGTCGCGAGCGACTGGCCGGCCGCCGTCAGGCGCAGGGTTCGGCTCACCGGTAAACAGCAGCCACAGGAACTGCAGCACGACGACGGCGAACACCAGGATGCGCGTGATCGCGTACAGGAATCCGAAAACGATCATGAACACGAGCCGCAGCCACGTCGAGCGCGACTTGACGTTTTCCTCGATTCGGGAGCCCGGCGGCGGATCGTCCGCGCCTTCCACCGTGTAGGGATCGCGTTGCGGGTCTTCTTGCTGCATTGCCACTCTCCGGATATCCGCAGGCTGACATTGTAATCGTCAGCGGCCCGACGGCAATGGGTCGGGACGGCGGTAATCAGGCGCCGGTGTAGTAGCGATAGAACAGGTACAGCACGGCCAGCGCGAGCACCATGCCGATCAGCCGTGCCCTGCCCGGGTTGTAGTCCTTCATGTACGTCTGGCGGGGCGGCCGCGGCGCGAGCTTCGCCGACGCGCGGTCGACCAGCACCTTGGCATTGGCCATGCCGATGCCGGTGTTCTCCGTCAGCAGCTTGATGGCGACGACCTTGCGGCCGGCCTTGATGGCCTGTACGACCTCGCCCGGCAGTTCGTTTTCGGTAATGACGACTTCTTTCATTCTGGCGGTAACCACCCACAGGTATTTATTTCGGGAATGTAGCAAAGCCGCCGCATCGCGGCGGCGAAACAGGTCTCATTTCGCCGTGCCGGGCTGTCCATCATTGGTCCGGCCAGGCCCTCTCGAAGCCGTTCCGGTTGGGCATCTCGATTGCCGGCAGGCGCTCGGCATCGAGTACCGCATCGGCGCCGACGATACCGTTCAGGTGCAAAACGTACGCCGTCACGGCGTACAGTTCGTCGGCTGACAGGGTGCCCGGTGCCGTGTACGGCATGGCGCGTCGCAGGTAATCGAACAGCGTCGTCGCGTACGGCCAGTAACTGCCGACGGTCTTCACCGGCGCGGCGCTGTCCAGGCTACCGCGGCCGCCGGCCAGGCGGTCGTTCGGGCCGCCCTCGCCGCCCGCGCCATGGCAGGCCAGGCAATGCTGCGCGTAGACGGCTTCGCCATCGGCGACGCTCCCGGACCCGGGTGGCAGGCCGCTGCCGTCCGGCAGGATCGTGAACGACACCGCGGCGATCTCCTCCGCAGCCAGCGGCTCGCCGAGTGCCGGCGCGTCATCCGCGGCGGCGGGACCCCATGCCAGTGCTGCAATCGCCGCCAGGCAGCGCGCCTTATGCATAGACATTGTGCACCTCCCCGTCGGCCGTCACCTGCCAGGCCTGTATGCCGTTGTAGTGATAAAAGGCATTCGCGGCACGACCGGCCAGCACCGCCGCGCGCGTCGGTTGCACGTTGCCGGCGTCGTCCGTGGCGCGACTCATCAGCACGGCCGGTGCGCCGTCCCAGTGCCATGCGCTGCGAAAGCGTGTCGCGCACTTGTCGAGCACGTGTGCGTCGAGTTCGGCGTCGGCCCAGCTCCGGCCGCCGTCGGCTGACACTTCGACGCGGCGTATGCGGCCGGCGCCGGACCAGGCGAGACCACTTACCTGGTAGACGCCGCGCGGGCCCAGAAACAGGCCCGGCGACGGGCTGGTGATCAGCGACTTGACGCCCATGGGAAACGTGAACAGGCGCGCCTTGCCGTCAGCCATCAGGTCGGAATATTTGGAGGTTTCGTCCTTGGTCATGGCCGGTTGGTCGGTCACGCGCAGCGTGCGCAGCCACTTGACGCTCATGTTGCCCTCCCAGCCCGGCAGGAACAGCCGCATCGGGTAGCCGTTCGACGGGCGCAGCGGTTCGCCGTTCTGGTGCAGGGCGACGATCGCGTCATCCATCAGTTTTTCGAGGGGCACGCTACGACTCATCATCGCCGCGTCCGCGCCGTCCGCGACGACCCAGCGCGCCGCCGGCCGGACACCGGCCTCGTCCAGCAACACGGACAAGGGCACGCCGCCCCATTCGCTGACTGACAGCAACCCGTGCAGTTCGCCGCAACTTGCCTGCCGCGGTTCGGGAGCGATCATGCCGCCACTGTTGCCGGAGCATTCCAGGAACTGGATCCGCGACACCTGCGGGTAGCGCGCCAGTGACTCGACGCTGAACGCGAGCGGCCGTTCGACCAGCCCGCTGATCACCAGCCGGTGCCGATCGGGATCGATGGCGGGAATGCCGCTGTGATGGCGTTCGAAATGCAGTCGACTGGGCGTGATGATGCCGTCGAGGAACTCGAGCGGCGTCCGCGACACGCCGGCGCCCGTCGTCCCCGGCTGCGAACTGACCGCGATACGCCGGATATGCGACGTCTGCGGCGCCGGTGCGCCGTGGTCGCTCATCCCGGCGCCCGGCGCGCGCATCCACGGCTGCCGCTCCGCCGCGCCGGCACGCGCAACCAGCAGTGCCGCGCCGCCGGCGGCCCCGGCACGCAGGAAAAAGCGCCTGTCGAACAGCCCGTTGCCGGCCGCGGGCGCGGCTTCGTCGGTGTCGGTCATGTGTTCCTCCATCGGCCGGCTCTCGCAGCTATCGCTGTTCGCCCGGTTGTGGTTTTGTTAGCCTGACGCCGCGTGCCCCACGGCGCGTGACGCTGCACGCTATTCTATGCGAATGACAGTGCGCCCGATACGCCGGCCACCCGCCGCGTGCCGGCTGCCGTCAATCTGCCATGACCGGGAAAATAAAGTGATGAACAATAGAATTCTTTTCCGGCTGCTGCCGGCCGCACTGCTGCTCGCCGGCTGCGGTGCCGAGCAGGCCGCCGACACGGGGTCCGGCGATGCCTGGGCGAGCCGCTACGAGGCACTGCCGTCCGGCGCCACGCTGCTGCGCGGCGCAACGGTGCTGACCGGCACCGGCGAGCGACTGGACGGCGCCGACATTCGGATCGAAGACGGCCGGATCGCGGCCGTCGGCCCGGATCTCGCCGCCGGCGAGGCCGAAACGGTGGACGCCGGCGGGCTGTGGATCACGCCGGGCATCATCGACGTGCATTCCCACCTCGGCGTCTACGCCAGCCCCGGCGTCGAGGCGCATTCGGACGGCAACGAGGGCAACGGCACCGAATACCGCGGAAGTCTGGGCCGAGCACAGCGTCTGGCCGCAGGACCCGGGCTTCGTCACGGCGCTCGCCGGCGGCGTCACGACGCTGCAGATCCTGCCGGGCTCGGCGAACCTGTTTGGCGGCCGCAGCGTGACGCTCAAGAACGTGCCGGCCCGAACCGTAATGGACATGAAGTTCCCCGGCGCGCCGCACGGGCTGAAGATGGCCTGCGGCGAAAACCCGAAGCGCGTCTACGGCAGTCGTGGCACGGCCCCCTCCACGCGCATGGGCAACGTTGCCGGGTACCGCAGCGCCTGGATCGAGGCCGCCGACTATCTCGAGAAGAGGCAGGCCGCAGCGAGACGGCGAAGGCGAAGCGCCGACACGCAACCTGAAGCTCGAAACGCTGGCAGGCGTCCTCGAGGGCGAGATCCTGATTCACAACCATTGCTACCGGGCCGACGAAATGGCGGTCATGCTCGCCATAGCCGATGAGTTCGATTACGAGATCAGCGCTTTTCACCACGCGGTCGAGGCGTACAAGATTCCCGACCTGCTGGCCGAAAACGACGTCTGCGCGGCGATCTGGGCGGACTGGTGGGGCTTCAAGATGGAGGCTTACGACGGCATCCGCGAGAATGCCGCTCTGCTCGATCGCGCCGGCGCCTGCGCCATCGTGCACTCCGACGACGAATTCGGCATCCAGCGGCTGAACCAGGAAAGCGCCAAGATCATGGGCGCGGCGGCAACCGCCGGCATCGACATTCCGCCGGAACGCGCCATCCGCTGGATTACCGGCAACGCCGCCAAGGCGCTCGGCATACTCGAGCAGACCGGCACGCTGGAAGCGGGCAAGATGGCCGACGTGACCGTCTGGAGCGGCAACCCGTTCAGCGTTTACACGACGGTGGAACGCGTCTACATCGACGGCGCCCTCGTGTACGACCGGCAACGGCCGGAACAGAACCCGGTCACCGACTTCAGCCTCGGTACGGCCGCAATGACCGGAGGTGCACGATGAACCGGATACTCCTGACGGCGCTGGTCGTACTGATTTGCAGCCTGCCGGCAACCTTGCAGGCAGCAACCACCGCGATCACCGGCGCACGCGTGCACACGGTCGGTCCCCAGGGCACGCTCGAGAATGCCACCGTACTCATCGAGGACGGCCGCATTGTCGCCGTCGGCACCGATGTCGACGTGCCCGGCGCGGCGACGCGCATCGATGCATCCGGCAAGATCGTCACGCCGGGCCTGTTCACGCCGCTGGGCCAGCTGGGGCTGACCGAGGTGAGCGCCGTGTCCGGCACGGTCGATTACATACAGCGCGGCCACGACTTCACCGCGGGTTTCGACGTCGCTGCGGCCTACAACCCGCGTTCCACATTGATTGCCGTCAACCGGATCGAGGGCATCACCCGCGCCGCCATTACGCCGGGCGGCGCCTGGCCGGACATGCAGCAGCAACTCGTCAGCCACGTGCTCTCCGGGCTGGGCGCGATCGTGCAGCTGGGTGCCGTCGAAGACAACGAGGATGCCCTGGTGCGCCGCCGCGCGATGCTGGTCGTCAACCTCGGCGAGGACGGTGGTGTACTGGCCGGCGGCTCACGGGCCGCGGCAATGATGACGTTGCGCACGGCACTGGACGATGCGCTGGACTACGCCGGGAACAAGGACGCCTACGAGAGCCGCGAGCGTCGCGAGTATTCACTGAGCCGCACCGACCTCGAAGCCATGCAGGATGTGATCGAGGGCAGCGTGCCGCTGCTCGTCTATGTCGATCGCGCCAGCGACATCCGCGCACTGCTGGACCTCACCGGGGAATACAGCCTGCCGCTGATCATCGCCGGCGGTGCCGAGGCATGGATGGTCGCCGACGAACTTGCCGAACACGATGTCGGCGTCATCCTGAGTTCGGTCAACAACCTGCCCGGCACGTTCGACGAACTGAACGCGCGCCTCGATGCCGCCGCCCTGCTCGACGCCGCCGGCGTCGCCGTCACGTTTGGCGGCGACCGCAACGCGCAAAACCACAACGCACGCAACATCACGCAGTCAGCCGGCATCGCCGTCGCCAACGGCCTGACCTGGGAAACCGCGCTGCGCGCTATCACGCTGACCCCGGCCGAACTGTACGGCGTGGCCGACCAGGTCGGCAGCCTCGAAGCCGGCAAGGACGCCGACATCGTCATCTGGAAGAACGACCCCCTGGAGCTGACAAGCTACCCGGAACAGGTCTTCATCCGCGGCTACCCGGTCCCGATGGAAAGCCGCCAGACACTGCTGCGCGACCGCTACATGCAAACGGACGCCGAACGCCCGCCGGCATTCCGCCACCCGGAGTGTACTACGCGCCATGCGATTGACGGCGGACAAATGCGTTTTTACGACGAGCTGTTCAGCGACCTGCTGAAACAACGCCCGGACCGCCAGGTCCCGGTCCATCCGGTAGCCCGCGTACCAAACGCCTGACGATCCCGCCGTCGCAGGCCGCTCGGCGCGCTGTTTCCGCGGAAACGTGCGGCACGTGCTCGAGGTGTGCAAGACCGGCGAGTCCGAGCAGTGCCTGAGACTCTATTGCAGGGTAGCGGACCGAGACGTTTATACAATGCGAGAATCTTTGCGGATTGCCCTCATTGTCTGGTTGTGTTGGGGTGTCAAGCGACACGGCTGTTGCCGGATCGTTCGCTACCCAGGCATCGGCAGAAGACGTCGATAATCCGGCTCGAAACGATACGCGATTCCCGATCAGCGTATTGTGATCGCATGACGCATTGGGAAATGGCGAGCCACGTTTGCGACGACTAAGCATCAGCGCTTTTGGTGCCTGCCGATCCGACAGCCCCAAGGCACTGCTGCATATCGCACGGCAACGATATGATCTGGAGAAACGACGCTAGATGGCGTAAGGTCTTGAACTCATGGGTTCGTGCCATCGAGCAACAAACGTAATACGCAATAATCTCGTGCGCACGATGATTCAATATCGCGCAACGCGGTCTATTTACTGGCGTACGTTGCCCGCAACGTGCATCCAACCCTAAAAACATTTGAGATTCTCGTCGCGCTCGTGGCTGTGGCTCGCCGGAATCCGGCGCCGTGTAGATCATCAACAGGTATTGCATGGCGGTGTCTCCCGCAGGTCCGTGCCGGCCCGACGCGGGCCGGTTCACCCTGACGACGTCCGGCGGCTCGCCACATCGACAGGCCGCCCGAAAAAAATCTCGCGCCGTCGTCGCGAGCCGGCGGCGGGCGACGCGCGGCAACGCGCTTACCCGGCTCAAGACGCCCTGGTCAGTCGCCCTGGTCAGACGCCCTGGTCGAGCGCCTGCTGCAGGTCTGCAACGAGATCCCCGGTGGCCTCGATACCGACGGAGATGCGCAACAGGTCCGGCGGAATCGGGCTGGATGCGCCCTCGATCGTGTAGCGGTGTTCGATCAGGCTTTCCACGCCGCCGAGCGACGTGGCCGGTATGAAGACGTTACAGCGTCGCACCACGGCCAGCGCCGCCGATTCCCCGCCGCGAATACGCAGCGACAGCATGCCCCCGAAGCCGCCGCGCATCTGGCGACAGGCGATGTCGTGCCCGGCGCAACCCGGCAGCCCCGGGTACAGCGCGGCCTCGACCTGCGGATGGCCGTCGAAATGTTCCGCGATGGCCTGCGCGGAGCGGCTGGCCGCGCGCACGCGCAGGAACAGCGTGCGCAGGCCGCGCTGCAGGAGCCAGGCCTCGAAGCTGCCGAGGATGGCGCCGCCGTCCGCGCGTACCTCGCGAATCCGCTGCCACAGCTCGCTGTCGGCCGACCTGGCCGCGAGCGCGCCGGCAACGACGTCGCCGTGGCCGTTCAGGTACTTGGTGGCGGAATGCATGACGATATCCGCGCCCAGCGCCAGCGGCTGCGTCAGGACCGGCGTTGCGACCGTCGAATCGACCGCCAGCACGGCCCCGGCGTCGTGCGCCACGTCCGCGGCCGCGGCGATATCGATGACGTCCCAGGTCGGGTTGCACGGCGTCTCGATCCACACGAGCCGGGTCCGGCCGGTTTCGACGGCGCGCGGCAACGCTGCCGGGTCGGTCGCGTCGAACAGCGTAAGGCCGATACCCCATTGCGTGCAGAACTTCTGCAGCCAGTTGCGCAGCCCCCAGTACATGACGCGTGGCGCGACGATGTGATCGCCCGGCGCGAGTGTCTGCACCACGGCCATCGCCGCGGCCATCCCGGAACTGAACAGCAGCGCGTCCTCGGCGCCCTCGAGCTCCGCGAGCATGCGTTCGGCGCTGCCGAACGTCGGGTTGTCGTCGCGCGCATAGCTCAACCCGGCGCGCAGCGCGTAGTCGGCGTCGCGGCGAAGGTCGTCGACGGCTGTATGGGCGGCACGACGCCGCCGGTCACGGCATCGACGTAGTGCAGCCCCTGCGCGATACGCGTCTCGATCGTGGACATCGAAAAATACTCCGGGTGCGATTGGCAGCCCGCATTATTGATGATTGGCGTCGCCAGATCACGCGCGATAATTGCGTACCGCCGTCAGCCGCGCAGGCGGGCGAAGTAATCCGTCGCGGCTGCCCGGACCTTGGCCAGCGGCAGGCTGGAGACCATCGTCGGGATGGCCATCGTCGCGTACATGCCGTCGATCAGCCCGATGACCGCGGTCAGCGATGCCACCGCGCCGACCGTGATCAGCGCGATGTAGAACCAGATGTACAGGTCTTCGAAGCGCGTCCCGAACAAAAAGCCCATGCACTTGCTGCCGTAGTAGCTGAAGGTGAGCACGGTGCTGATGCTGAGAAAGAACACCATGATCGCGAGCAGGATGCCGCCGAAGCCCGGGAACGCCGTTTCGAACGCCTCGGCCGTCAGCGTCACGCCCACGGCATCGCCCTGCCAGACGCCGGTCACCAGTCGCCAGCGCCGGTGCACGTGCAGACGACCAGCGTGTCGATGAACGGCCCGACCATGGCGACGAGCCCCTGGCGGATGGGCTCCTTGGTGCGCGGCAGCACCGTGCGCGAGAACCTCCGTGCCGATGCCCGCTTCGTTGGAAAACGCGCCGCGCTGCACGCCGGTCAGGATGGCGGCACCCGGCGCACCACCGGCGACCGACTGGCCGCGAAACGCGTCGTTGAAAATCAGCGCCAGCGCGCCGGGCAGTTCGGCGCGTTTGATCGGCGGATGGCGGTCAGGATGAAGTCGAACGCCACCATGAACGGCACGACCCGGCTCGTCACCGCCGCGATACGCTGGATGCGTCCGACGATGACCGCAAACACCATGCCGGCCAGCGCGATGCCCATGAGCAGGTCGAACGTGAAGTGATCGTCGGCGGTGGCAATGCCCGCGGGAATCGCGATCATGTCCCGAATGACCTGCACGAGCTGGTTGATCTGGAAGATCGGCAGCGTGCCGAACAGGCCTGCAGGGCGAACAGCCACGCGAGCGGCAGCCACTTCCGGCCCAGCGCCTTCGCGAATGACGTACATCGGTCCGCGCCTGCAGGTGACCGAGAGTCGTCGTAGCCGCGAAACATGACGCCGAGCGAAGCCGTGTAGAACTTGGTCGCGATCCCGACGATGGCCGTGACCCACATCCAGAAAATCGCACCGGGGCCGCCGACCGTGATCGCCACCGCGACGCCGGTGACGTTGCCGAGGCCCAGTGTGCCGGAGAGCGCCGTTGCCAGCGCCTTGAAATGCGTAATGTCGCCGAGACCGCCCGCCTCGTTGTCGTACTTGCCGGTCAGTATCTCGAAGCCGTGGCGAAAGTGACGGTAAGGCACCGCCCGCGAGTGCAGGACGAAGAAGACGCCGCCGCCCACCAGCAACACGACCAATGGCGTACCCCACATGAAAGACGAGTACGCATTGAGCGCCGCGCCAATGGTTTCCATGCATCTTTCCGTCGGCGATAGGGAGCGCTACACCCTACCCGGACGACCGGGGGCTTGCAACGACGCGGCTTCGAGCGCCGCACCGGTTTATCCGTGCGCGATTTACCCGGCCCTGTCCGCCGGCATTGACGACGTCGAGCAGGACGTAGCGAAGCAGGACCTCGTAGCTGCTTTTCTCCAGCGCGAGGCCGTTCGGCAGTTCCAGTGTGTGGATGGGCGCGTCGTCCAGTTGCCGGATCTCCTGGTACAGCTTGTCGCCGTGGCGGTAGACCTTGTACTTGACGTCCCGATGCATGTCGAACCTGAGCAGCACCTGGCTCTCGGTCCAGTCCTGTATTACCTGTGCAGACATGTGAATGCGATCCCCTCGTGGCGGAGTTGGCGTCGGTCGAACGAATGCTGCAAGGCATGTGCCAGACCCGCGAGCCGCACCGGGAATCGCCGGATCACGGCATTCGCCGGCCTGCAACGGCCGTTCCGGCGCTCTGCCTGTGCCTTGCGCACGGCAAAAACTGTCACTTTCGGACGTGGCATTCGCGTTTCGGCGACAGGCGTTTTACATATGTCGCGGCACGCTACAATTCGCCGCATGGCATTCCTCGTCGTCGGCATCGTGGTCGTGCTGCTCGTCTTCGGACCCGGCCTGTGGGTCCGGCGGGTCATGGCGCGCTATTCGAAGCCCGCGGACCGCTACGACGGCACCGGCGGGGAGCTGGCCCGCCACCTGCTGGATCGCGCGGGCCTCGGTCACGTCGGCGTCGAGGCCAGCCCGGAGGGCGATCACTACGATCCGGAAGCCCGCAGGGTGCGGCTGACCGAAGACAAGCTGAACGGCCGCTCGCTGACGGCCATCACGGTCGCGGCGCACGAAGTCGGCCATGCAATCCAGGACGCCGAGGGGTATCGGCCGTTGCGCTACCGGAGCCATCTGGTCCGCGCCGTGCGGCACGTCGAGAAGCTCGGCGCCGGGGCGCTGATGGTGGCGCCCTTCATGGGCGCACTGACGCGGGCGCCCGGCCTCGGCATCATCCTGTTCCTGGGCGGCCTGCTGACGCTCGGCACCGGCACGCTGGTGCATCTCGTCACGCTGCCGACCGAGTTCGACGCGAGCTTCGGCCGCGCCCTGCCCCTCCTGCAGCGCGAGCAGATCCTGAAGCCCGTCGACCGGCCGCACGCCCGCCGGCTGCTGACCGCCGCGGCCTGCACCTACGTCGCCGCCTCGCTGATGAGCCTGCTGAACGTCGCCCGCTGGTGGGCCATCCTGCGCCGCTAGCGGGCACTGGAAATCGCCGCGCTTATCCCCATATTCCGGTGGTGATGCGGGCGGGCGGCTGATATTATCCGCGCCCGACGGCTGATATGCCCCCGGCTGCTGCAGCCCGGGCGGGCGGATACCCACCCCGATCGGCTCCGAATGCACAGGCCGCCCGTGGCGGCAACCAGGCCTACCGACCAGCGCCGTGCAGCGTGCGACTCACTCTGCGCGGCGGGCCTGTTGCCACGACGCGCCGACAACCGGTTACAGGACCATTGAAGAACTGACATGAGAGACCTCAACATCTACCGCAACATCGGCATCTTCGCCCACGTGGACGCGGGCAAGACGACCACCACCGAGCGCATCCTCAACATCACGGGCAAGACCCACAAGATCGGCGAGGTACACGACGGCGCCGCGGTCACCGATTTCATGGAGCAGGAGCAGGAGCGCGGCATCACGATCCAGTCCGCGGCCACGAGCTGTGAATGGAACGGCCATCGCCTGAACATCATCGACACGCCGGGCCACGTCGACTTCACGATCGAGGTCTATCGTTCGCTGAAGGTGCTGGACGGCGGCGTCGGCGTATTGCCGGCTCCGGCGGCGTGGAGCCGCAGTCGGAGACGAACTGGCGTTATGCGAACGACTCCGAGGTGGCGCGCATCATCTTCGTCAACAAGCTCGATCGCGTCGGCGCCGACTTCCTGCGTGTCGTCAAGCAGATCGAGGAGATCCTGGCCGCCAAGCCGCTGGTCATGGTGCTGCCGGTCGGCATCGAGGACGAATTCCGCGGCATCGTCGATCTTCTGACGCGCCGGGCCTGGATCTGGGACGCGTCGGGCAACCCGAACGCCTACTCGGAGCAGGACGTGCCGGCAGAGATGCAGGCCCAGGTCGAGGAATGGCGCGAGAAGCTCGTCGAGACCGCGCTGGAGCAGGACGACGAGCTGCTGGAGAAGTACCTCGACGGCGAGCAGCCGTCGGTCGAGGACATCAAGCGTTGCGTGCGCAAGGGCACGATCAACCTCGAATTCTTCCCGACCTACTGCGGTTCTGCCTTCAAGAACAAGGGTGTACAGAACGTTCTTAATGCAGTGGTTGACTACCTGCCCAACCCGACGGAGGTCAAGCCGCAGCCGGAAATCGACCTCGAGGGCAACGAAACCGGCGGCGTCGCGATCGTCGACCCGGGCAAGCCGCTGCGCGCACTGGCGTTCAAGATCATGGACGACCGCTGCGGCGCGCTGACGTTTACACGCGTCTACTCGGGCATGCTGAAAAAGGGCGACACGGTCCTCAATACCTTTACCGGCAAGACGGAGCGCATCGGCCGTATCGTCGAGATGCACGCGAACTCGCGCACCGAACTGGACCAGGCGCAGGCCGGCGACATCGTCGCCCTGCTGGGCATGAAGAACACGCAGACGGGGCATACGCTCGCCGACGTCAACAACCCGGCGACGCTCGAGCCGATGATCTTCCCGGACCCGGTGATCTCCATCGCCATCGCGCCAAAGGACAAGGCCGGCAACGAGAAATGGGTGTCGCGCTCAACAAGATGGTCCAGGAGGACCCGTCGTTCCGCATCATGACGGACGAAGAGTCCGGCGAGACCATCATGATGGGCATGGGCGAGCTGCACCTCGACATCAAGGTCGACATCCTGAAGCGCACGCACAAGGTCGAGGTCGAGGTCGGCAAGCCGCAGGTCGCCTATCGCGAGACCATTACCCGGCCGGTCGAGGACTCCTACACCCACAAGAAACAGACCGGTGGTTCGGGCCAGTTCGGCCGTATCGACTACCGCATCGAGCCGGCGGAGAAGAACACCGGCTACTCGTTCGAGTCGCAGGTCACCGGCGGCAACGTGCCGCGCGAGTACTGGACGGCAATCGACAAGGCGTTCGGCAAATGCCTCGACGAGGGCACGCTGGCCGGCTTCCCGATGCTGGACGTCAAGTTCACGCTGCTGGACGGCGCCTACCACGCCGTCGATTCGTCGGCGATGGCGTTCGAGCTGGCAACGCGTGCCGCGTACCGGCAGTCAATTCCGAAGGCAGCGCCGCAGTTGCTCGAGCCGATCATGAAGATCGACGTCTTCACGCCGGAAGAGCATGTCGGCGACGTCATCGGCGATCTGAATCGCCGTCGTGGCATGATCAAGTCGCAGGACAGCGGCCCGACCGGCGTGCGTGTAAAAGCCGAGGCGCCACTGGCCGACATGTTCGGCTACATCGGCCACCTGCGCACGATGACGTCGGGCCGCGGGCAGTTCTCGATGGAATTCTCGCACTACGCCCCCTGCCCGCAGAACGTCGCGGACGAGGTCGTCGAGGAGACCCGGGAGCGCGAGGCCCGGAATAGCGAACCCGGCCACCGCCACCGCAGGCGTTACCGTTGCCGCCACCGTCGCCGCCACCGTTGCCGCCACCGTTGCCGCCACCGCCACCGTAGGAGCGGCTTCCAGCCGCGATCACCCCTGATCGCGCCAGGATGGCGCTCCTACGCAGGGCATGGCTGTCCAAAACGTAGGAGCGGCTTCCAGCCGCGATCACCCCCGATCGCGCCAGGATGGCGCTCCTGCGGATCAGTCAATGCGCAAGCGAGCCAGCGTCTCGTCCAGCATCTGCACCAGCCGGTCGCGGTCGTAACTGTGCGCGTGATCCTCGTTGAGCTGCACCAGTTCCTCGATGGCCTTCCTGATCGTGTACTCCGCCGAACGCTGGTCCGGCGTCACCATGTAGCGCCGCCGCGGCTCCGGATCGAACAGGGCGCGCAGCACCGCCTCGGCCACCTCGTCCGGCTCCCTGAATTGCGAGCGGTCGCCGACGCCGTCCAGCATGAACTGCAGGCGATCCCGGAAGCGTGACGACTCGATGTCGAATCCTTTCTGCTCGAAGCGCCGCATGAAGCTCGCGGCGATGTCGGAGTCGTAGTTGCCGGGTTCGACGGCACTGACCTGTACGCCGAGCGGCACCAGTTCCGCGGCGAGGAATCCGTGTACGCCTCGATCGCGTGCTTGCTCATGCTGTAGTGCCCGAGGAACGGCCCGCTCAGGATGCCCGAGATCGAGCTGATGTTGACGACACGCCCCTGAGACTCGAGCAACAGTGGCGCAAACGCCATGGTCACGCGGTACGGGCCGTAGACATTCA
Source organism: Woeseiaceae bacterium (assembly GCA_034522415.1). GTDB lineage: Bacteria > Pseudomonadota > Gammaproteobacteria > Steroidobacterales > Woeseiaceae > Woeseia. The sequence continues at coordinate 136,090 of JAXHLH010000003.1, read as the reverse complement.
CGTCGAACAGGAACTCGAGCTCTTCAATGTCCGTTTCGATCAGCGGCCCTATCGTCACGACACCGGCGTTGTTGACCACGCCGTGCAGCCCGCGCCCGGCGGCCGAAATCGCCTCGACCGCGGCGGCAATGTCCTCCGGGTAAGTGACGTCCAGCCTGACGGCCCGGACATTGTCCATCGCATTCAGCCGTTCCATGTCTTCCGGCTTGCGCGCGCCCGCGTACACGAAATAGCCTTCCGCGGCGAGACGCTCGGTTATTTTCAGGCCGATTCCGGACGTCGCCCCCGTCACCAGCACGGCTTTCGGCGGCGATTCGTCCGCCGCGATTGCGCTCCCGGTCCATACCACCTGTGCCGTCACGAGTACGGCGATCACACACCCTTTCAGCAAACGCATGCGGCTTACTCCGCTGGATAAACTGGTTAGCGCAGGAGCGGATTCCTGCGCCAGTACTGCCAGGTCAGGAACGCGAGGACCAGCGTGATGACGAGTGCAACAGGCTCGAATACGCCACCCAGCATCCGGCGCAGTGCCTGTGCCCAGAACAGGGCCATGAACCAGTGGCAGGTCAACAGCACGCCGAGCCAGAACGCGACGTGCTTGGCCCACGGCGCATCCCGGTAGCCGAAGCGTGCGACGTTACCGAGAAACAGCGCAAGGGTCAGCCAGCCGGTCGGAATGATGAAGTGCTTGCCGATGATGAACGACTGCAGCACGGCAGCGAACGCCAATAGCGCCAGCAGCGCGCACAGTGTCTCAAGCGAATACTGTAACGAAAACGCTTTCTTCATGAATCCCCCTTCCGCTTCTCTTCGGCTGCAATACGGCCGATTAGTTCGATTCTTTCAGTTCGATTTCGAGCTGGCGGCAATCGTGCACGACCTTGCTCGGCTCGCCGCCGTGCATCATGCCCGGTTCCCAGACGACGTCACCGGTCGTGTACGACTGCATGCGCCGCTCGCCGTCGCCCGTCGTTTCCAGCCAGGCGCAGGAATTCAGGTAGACGATCAGGCGGTCCGGGTGCGTATGCCAGCGGCGACATTTCGCCGTTCCGGATCGTGACATCCAGCACGCGCACACGTTCGTTCTCCAGTTTTACCGCGTAAATGTGCGGTGCGACCCGTGCCGGATCCAGTGCATCGGCGACCGATGCGCCGACCGCCACGCCGGCGGCAAACAGGCACGAACCGAGCACGATGGCTGCCGGCCGGCAATGCATGATTTTCATTGTCCCTCCAGATCCTTCTCGTCCCCTTCGATTTGACTCCAGGAGTCTGCGCGGTGAGAAACGGACGAGGCGAGCACGTTCCCACGTCGAGCCCGTTCGGCTTCTACCGCGCAGACTATAGCCCGGCTCCGGCACCGTAAGGCGGGCACGGCGACTGGCACGCCAGGCGTCGTAACTGAACAGGGCGACGGCAATCCATATGCAACCGAAACAGATCGCGTGCGCGAGCGTCAGCCGCTCGCCGTAAACGATGCCCATCGCGAACTGCAGCGTCGGCGCAATGAATTGCATGAAACCGATGGTCGACAGGGTTACCCGCCGCGCCGCCAGCGCAAAGCACAACAGCGGCAGCACCGTGATCGGGCCGGCGAGCAGCAACGCGATATCCTGGCCCGCGGACCCCGCGAGGAAGGCAGACTCGCCGGCACGCGCCAGCACGAGAAGATAGCCTGCCGCGAGGGGCGCGAGCAGCAAGGTCTCGATGAACAGTCCGGGCATTGCGCCGACGTTGGTCTGCTTGCGGATGACGCCGTAGCAGGTGAACGACACGGCGAGGACCAGCGAAATCAGCGGAAACTGTCCGCCGCTTACCGTCAGAACGGCCACGCCGGTTGCCGCCAGCACGACGGCCGCCAGTTGCGGCCGCCGCAGGCGGTCTCCCAGGAATCCCACGCCGACGAGCACGTACATCAACGGGTTGATGTAATAACCGAGGCTCGCCTGGAATATCTGCGAATTCAGCACGGCCCAGATGTACACCAGCCAGTTGATCGAGATGAACATCGCCGCCAGCGACAACAGCCCGAGTGTGCGCATATCCACGAGCGCGCGCCGCACCTCCGGCCACTGGCGTCGCGCCACGATGATCAGCGCGCCGAACGGCACGGCCCAGACGACGCGGTGCACCAGCAGCTCCACGGCCGGCACGTGCGAGAGCAGCTTGAAATAGATCGGCAGAAAGCCCCACATGCCGAACGCCAGGAGACCCGCCAGCACGCCGTTGCGGGCACGGGTTTCCGGCGTCTCTGTCAGGGTGATCGCACTCATGCTGGCGGAAATCGACGGCTGTCCGGGGCGCCGCGCGCGGCGAATGCCGCATAGTGCCAGCTTGCCGGCATCTCGGCGACCGGTTCGAAAGTGCGCTACGCGACGCCTGGCCCGGCGGCGCTGTCAGCCGCCTGCCCGGCGCGCTAGACTGCCGTCCTTTTGCCCCGCCGGCGTCATGTTGTGCCGGTACTCCATGCCAATGAGACCCCTGCCTGCCGGATTGCCCGATTCCATGCTTCGATGAATCAACCCGCCGCCACTGCCATCTTCGTCGTCACGATCGCCATCAGCCTGCTCGGCATGTACCGGATGCCGCAGGTGATCGAGCGCAGCCTGTTCCGGCCTTTCTGGTTCCTGCGCGGCGCGCGCTATGAAACGCTGTTCACGAGCGGCTTCGTGCACGCGGACCTGGGGCACCTGCTGTTCAACATGGTGACGTTTTTCTTCTTCGCCTTTCCGATGGAGAGGCACATCGGGACCTGGCGCTTCGTGCTGCTCTACGCCGTGGGACTCGTACTCAGCCATTCGTGCACCTACTTCAAGCACGAGAGCGACCGCGACTACGCGTCGCTGGGCGCCTCGGGCGCCATCTCGGGCGTGCTGTTCGCCTTCATCGTATTTCCCGACCACGACCCTGATCGTCTTCCCGATTCCGTTGCCGATTCCGGCGGCGCTGTTTGCCGTCGCCTACGTCGGCTACTCGTGGTCCGGCGGCGCAGCAGGCACGGGGCCGCATCAACCACGACGCGCATTTCTGCGGAGCGTTGAGCGGGCTCGCTTTCGTCGCCGGCACCGATCCCGGCGCGTACGGCACTTTGCTGGAACGGCTGCTCCAGTAGGACTCAGCCGCCTCGCCGCACGATCGAAGCGGATATCGGCATCCGGATCGCGTTGCCGGCATTCGGCGCGACCGGCAGGCTGTCATTTTGCCGGCCGGTTACGGTCGTGCCGGCACCGGCTCGCCCGCGTAGCCCGTCAGCTCCACGTAGCCGCGGCCCTCGACCCGATTCGCACCGTGCGTGCCGGTCACATCCACGGCGCCTTCCCAGTAGCGCACCAGTGCATCGAGCTCCTGCGCGGCCATAACCGGCCGCACGCGCAGGTCGACGAGCTGACCCGGTACCCGGATACGCCGGCGCTTGCCCCGGATCGCGCCCCGCCCAGCGGACTGTCCAGTGGTCCAGCACCTCGATCGCAACATCGTCATGGCCCAGCGGTATCGGCTCGCCGTCCGGCGGAATCCAGCTGCCGCCGCTGTGACGGTCGCGGCTGCCGTCGAGCTTCCGCAGCTGGTAGAACATCAGTTCATTGCCGTTGTCGAGCTGCAGGGCAAACCAGTCCCAGCCCTGCTGGTCCGCGGCCAGCGCGCTGCTGCTCCATTCGCGGTCGAGCCATGCCAGCCCGGTCACGGCGTGCTGCTTCCCGTCCAGCGCCACGGTCCCGGTGGCCCGCAACCTCGGTAGCGAAAAATAGTACGACGCGTTGCCCGCCTCGGCGGATTTTTGCGACAGGCCGGCGTCGCCCTGCAATACCGGCGGCTTCGACGCCTCCAGCGCCAGCGCGAGCTCGATGCCGGACGCGTCGTCCCGCGCCGCGACCTGCCAGGCGCCACCCGCGCCGTCGGCGCGTCGCTGCCGATGCGCCAGTCGTAGAGCCAGACCGTGACCGGTCAGCTCCAGGGCACCAGCCAGGCCGGGCGGCGCCCCGTGCAAAGCGCTCGGTGGCACGAAAGCGCCCGCCCGCAACATCGGTTACCGCCAGGTGCCCGATGTAAACCTGCCGGGTCGCCCAGTCCGACTCGTGCGCGCGAGCCGCCGTCGCCGGGGCCAGCGCGAAGCGGAACAGCGTCAGTTCGAAGCCGAAGCGCCGCCCGGTCTCGCTGTCGAGGTTGCCGGTCAGGTACCACCCACTCGTTGCCGAACGCCGGGTGCGGGCCATGATCGGCCGGAAACGCAAAGGCGCGCGGCGCGTCGGCGAGCGCATGGCCGGCCGCGTCATCGCTGCCGAGCAGGCGCGCGAGTTGCGGCGTCTCCTGCGCCGCGCCGGGCGGCGCATCCGCCGTACATCCGTACGACAAAACAACTGTAAAAACGGCAAGTAACGAAATCTTTCTCATGTACATTACGACTTCATTCCTCGCGCATGGCAAGCGCCGGCGAGCGCCGGGCAGCCCGCCACGCCGGGTAGAGACCGGCCAGCAAGGCGGCACCGGCTGCCAGCGTCACGGCCTGCCACAACGGCGCGGCGGTGACCGTCATGTCCAGGGACCAGCCGAATGCCCTGCGATTGATGACATTGACGAGGAGCGCGGCCATCAGCAGCCCGAGCGGTACCGCAGCGATGCCGGCAAGGCAACCCAGGACGGTGCTTTGCAAGGTCACCATGCGGCCCAGTTGCGCGCGCGTCACGCCCAGCGCCCGCAGCGTGGCCAGCTCGCGGGCCCGCTCCATCTGCAGGGCCAGCATCGCGCCCAGCGTGCCGACAATCGCGACGCCGACCGCAAGCCAGTAGAGGACGTTGGTGATGATGAACGTGCGATCGAAGATCGCGAGTGACAATTCCCGCAAGTCGCGGTTCGTGCGAATCGCGAGCGGCCTGTGCTCCGCCGCAATGGCCTGCAGGCGGTCGCGCACGGCCGCGGCGTCCGCACCGTCCGCGAGGTACAGGCCGATCCCGTCCACGGCGTCGTCGTTCCAGAACAGGTCGTAATAGCGCCGGCTGATCAGCACCGTCTCCGGGTTGGCGTCGTAGCTGCGGTAACGCGCCGCAACCCGGAACGCCCGCTCGCCGCGCGCCGTGCCGAGGTACAACACATCGCCCGCCGCCAGCCCGTTGCGATAGGCGTACGCTTCGGAGACCAGCACGGCGCCCTGCGCCTCGAACGCCTGCCAGGCACTCGCCGGGTCCGCGTCGATCAGCTCCGTACCGGCGTAACTGCCGGGCGCCATCCGCAGCGCAACCAGTCGCGTCCGGCCGGCCGGCGATTCGAGCCACACCCGCCGGCTGGTACTGTGGTGCGCGACGCCCTCGACAGCGGCCACCGCCTCGACCAGCGCGCGGCTCGAGCTTCGCCCCCCTGCGCAGCGCTGACGTAAAGGTCGGACTGCAGCGTCGTGTCCAGCCAGTCACTGACAGCCAGCCGGAAGCTGCCGACCATGACGCTGACGCCAATCGTGGCCGAGACGGCGACGGCAAGCGCGACGACCGCGACGCCGGTCCGGCTCAGGCTCCGGTCGATGCTGCGCACCGCGAGCTCGGCGAGATTGCCGCCCACGCGGCGCACGGCGGGAGCGGCGGCACGTATCAGGCCGCGGACACACCAGGGAATGACCAGCGCCGCGCCAAGCACCAGCAGGAACAGCGCCACCAGCCCGAGCGACCAGCGACTGCCCGGACCCTGCCAGTCGCGGCCACGCGGCCAGCGCCATGGCGACGCCCGCCAGGGCCAGCCGTGGCAGCTGCCGGCCCGTCTGCTGTTCCAGCGCCACGCGGGCCAGGGCAAGCCGCGGCGGGCTGGCGGCCGCTTCCAGCGCCGGCACGGCCGCCGCCAGCAGCGTGGCCAGCAGGCCGGCGGCGACACCCTTGGCGACGGTCAGGGCGCTGACCTGTACCGAGCTGAGCGGAAACACGAAGATACAGGTCGTTGATGGAGCGCGATACCAGCGCGAGCGACTTGCGTTCCCGGCCGGCTGCCCGCGGCGATGCCCGCGGCCGCGCCAACCAGGCCGAGCACCGCGGCTTCCGCGAGAATCAGCCCGAGCGTCTGTCCGCGGGTCAGGCCCAGCGCCCGCAGAACGCCCAGCAGGCCGCGCCGCTGCAGCGGCGGCAAGACTGACGCTGTTGTAGATCAGGAACACGCCGACCAGGAGCGCGAGCAGGCTCATCGCCGTGAGGTTGACCATGAAGGCGCGGCTCAGCTCGGCTATCGAGCATGTCCGACCGGCCGCGCTCAGCAGCCGCGCGCCGGGCGGCAACAACTCGCGGAGCGCAGCGGCCGCCGCGTCGTCAGCCAGCTTCGCGTCGATGCGCGACAGGCGGCCCTGCATCCCGAGCCAGGTTTTTGCAGCGGCAATGTCCATGACGAGCAGGTGGCCCGTCGCGCGCTGCCCGTCTCCCGGGAGCAGGCCGGCCAGCCACGCGTCGCGACGCGTGCCATCGACGCTGACGGCAAACGAGTCGCCGACGCCGATGCCCAGCGCAGCGGCGGTCACGGGTGCCAGCAGCACCGCGTCCGGGCGGGTCAGCAATGCGCGGATGAGCGCGCCCGTGTCGCCGGCGGAATCCCGGGGCACGGTATAGGCGCGAAACGCCTGTTCCGCGAACGGGTCCACGCCGAGGAGCGTAGAGGGCGACGTGCGACGCTCCCAGCCCGTCCCCGGCGGCGGGCTGGGCCGTCACGGTGCCCTGGACGACCGGGGCGATGTCGGTCACACCGTGCTCGACACGCAGGGCCGTGTAGAGGTCGTCGTCCAGGCCGGACGGCCCGCCGACGACCTGGTGGGTTGCCGCGCCGACGATCGCATCCATCGACAGGTTGAAGGCCGTCCGCGAACTGCTGTTGGCCAGGTCCACCGCGACGATCACGGCAACGCCCGATCGCGATGCCGAGCAGGGCGAGCGCCAGTTGCCACGGGTGCCGCCACAGGTAGCCCGCGCTCGCACGGGTCAGTGTGCGCATCAGGCCGCCCCGGCGAGCCGCCCGCCGCGCAGCTCCAGCACGCGATCGCAGGTCGCCGCCACCGTCGCGCTGTGCGTGGCCACGATCAGCGTTGCGCCCTGCTCGCGGCGCAGCTGCGCCAGCAGGTCGAGCACGACGTCGGCCGTCGCATCGTACAGGGTGCCCGTCGGTGCGTCGGCGAGCGGCCGACGAGCAGCGGTCCGCGAGCGCCCGGGCAATGGCGACGCGTTGCTGTTCGCCCCCCGAAAGCACCTCCGGAAAACTGTCGCGGCGACCGGCGAGGCCGACGGCATCGAGCACCTCGTCGACGCGTTGCGCGGCCTCGGCCGCGGCGACGCGATTGAGCCCAGTGCCCAGCCGCACGTTGTCGGCCACGGTCAGCGTCGGCACGAGATTGAACGCCTGGTAGACGAAGCCGATGTGTTTGCGGCGAATGAGCGTGCGGTCGCGCTCCGACATCGCGGTGATGTCGTGGCTGCCGATGCAGATGCGGCCGGAGTCCGGCGTGTCGATGCCGCAAACCAGGTTGAGCAGCGTGGATTTGCCCGATCCGGAACGGCCGCGCAGCGCAATGGTCTCGCCCGACGCGAATTCAGCACTGACGTCTGCCAGCACGGTGTGGCGGCGTTCGCCTTCGGCGAAGCTGCGCGTCACGTTGTCGATGCGGACGCGGGCATCCGGCGGGGCAGTCAAAGTCATGCGGCGTCGTCGCGCTGATGCTGGAATCGCCTACGATACCCCGGATGAGCTCCCGGCCGCACGGCCGCCGGCCTCCCTGCCCCGAAGCAGGTTCCAGAGGGAGCGGCTGCCACGCTGCACGTCCTCCTGCATCAGGTACAGGCACGGAATCAGGAACAGCGTAATTACCGTGGCGAACAGGATGCCGAAGCTCAGCGAGATCGCCATCGGGATGACGAATTGCGCCTGTACGCTGGTCTCGAAGATGATCGGCATCAGGCCGCAGGCGGTCGTCAGGGACGTCAGGACAATGGCGCGGAAGCGCTGCATGCCGGACTGGATCACGGCATCCCGTGCATTGGCGCCTTCGGCGCGCGCCGTGTTCACGAAATCGATCATGATCAGGCTGTCATTGACGACCACGCCGGCCAGCGCTACCAGCCCGAACAGGGAAAACATGCTGATCGGCGTGTCAAAAACGACGTGGCCGACAACCGCACCGACGAGGCCGAAGGGGATGACCGACATGATGATCATCGGCTGGCTGTACGACCGCAGCGGGATCGCAATCAACGCATAGATCAGGAACAGCGCCGCGACGGACGCCTTCGTCAGGCTCTGCCCGAATTCCTGCTGCTCGCGGCTCGCCCCCTCGAGTTCGAACGAGACGCCGGCGTGACGCGACAGCAAGCCGGGGATGTAGTCCTCCGAGATCGTGCGAATCATCTCGCCCGGTTCGACCACGTCCGGATCGATGTCGGCCGAGACGGTAACGACGCGCTTGCGATTCTGGCGGCTGATGCTCGAGTAGCCCTGGCCGAACGAAATCTCCGCCACGTCACCGAACGGCACTTCGGCGCCGTCGGGCGTGCGTATGCGCATGTTCTCGAGATCCGCGACCGAGCGCCGCTCCTCCAGCGGGTAGCGCACCATCACCTTGACCTCGTCCTTGCCGCGCTGGATGCGCTGCGCCTCCGCGCCGTAGAACGCCTGCCGCACCTGCCGGCCCAGCGACGCCGATGGTCAGCCCCAGCGCCTCTGCCTGCGGCTTGATCGTCAGCCGGATTTCCTCGCCGCCGCGGCTGATCGAGTTGCGGATGTCGAACACACCGCTGTACTCGCCCAGCTTTTTCTCGAGTTCACGCGCCGCCGCTTCCAGCGCCTCGTAGTTGTCGCCGGCCAGGTTGAAGCTCAGCGCCGCGCCGCCCCCGAGATTGTTGCCCGCGGAGAAATCGAGTTCCTTGACGCCGGGTATCTCACCGACCCGCTCGCGCCAGCGCTCGGTGATCTCGGTACCCTGCAACGGCCTGTCCGCGTCCATCGGCATCTCGACGAACAGCATGCCGCCGGTATCGCCGTTGGTGAACACGCCAACGTGGCGCACCGGCTTCAATTCGTCCGGATGTGCGGCCGCGTAATCCTCGTTGAAATCCAGCAGCGCCCGTTCGATCCGCGTCAGGACCTCGTTGCGACGTTCCGGCGCGGTCCCGGCTCTGCATCGTGAGCTGCGCCTGAATGAAATCGCCCGGCACGTCCGGGAAAATGACAGTGCGCGCGATACCGCCTTTCATCAGGCCGACCGTGACAATCAGCAGGCCGATGAACAGGCTGATCGTGACGCCGCGATTGTCGAGCGCCTTGCCGAGCAGCGGTGCATAGCGCTCCTCGATGACATGGCGCAGTCCATGCTGCGTGCGGCGCTGGATGCGCTGGAAGAATCGTTGCACGCGTTCCAGCGGCCGCATCTCGCGATACGGCCTGAATATGGCCGCCTCGTCGACCTCCGGGATGCGCGCATTTGCCAGGTGCGCGGGCAGGATGAGCTTCGATTCCACCAGCGAGAACAACAGGCACAGGATCACCACGACCGACATCGCCGAAAAGAACGGCGCGAAGATGCCGTCGAGGAACAGCATTGGTGCGAACGCGGCAATCGTCGTCAGCACGCCGAACGTCGCGGCAATGGCGACGCGGTGCGCGCCCCGGATCACGTTGTCCAGGGTGTGGCCGTCCGCCGAATCTTCGTATAGATACTCTCGCCGATGATGATGGCGTCGTCGACGACGATGCCCAGCACGAGAATGAAGCCGAACAGGCTGATCATGTTGACGGTCGTGGGCCACGGCCCGTGCGGCATCAGCCACAGCGCCCCGAAGAACGTGATGGGGATGCCGATGATCGACCCACGCCGCGACCTTGAGACGCAGAAACAGCGCCAGGATCAGGAACACCGAGCAGCGCGCCCTGAAACAGGTTGGTCATCATCATGTCGAGGCGGCCCTGCAGGTAGTGCGACCGGTCCACCCAGGTGTCGATCTGCACGCCGGCCGGCAACGAGGCGCGCTTGCGCTCGATATACGATTTCACGGCGGCCGCCGTTTGCAGTTCGTTCTGGCCGCCGCTCGCCATTACGCGCAGCACGGCGGTCGGCTCGCCGTCGAAGCGCCCGAAGCCGGCCGTTTCCTCGAAGCCGTCGCGGATCGTCGCGATATCGCCCAGGGTCAGGCGCGTGCCGTCCGCGAACGTCCGCAGCACCAGCCGGTCGAACTCCAGCCCCGTGTAGGCCTGGCCCTCGGTGCGCAGCATGATTTCGCCGCCCGCCGTGCGGATCGCGCCGCCGGGCAGGTCGACGGATGACGCCTGGATGGCCTGCGAGATCTCGCTCATGGTCAGGCTGTACTTGCGCAGGGTCTGTTCCGAGACCTCGACGTGAATTTCGTAATCGCGGTTACCGAGGATCTGCACCTGGTTGACCTCGGGTATCGACATCAACTCCTCGCGCACTTCCTGCGCCATGCCCTTGCGCGCATACTCGTCCATCGCGCCGTAGATCGACACGAACAGCACGTGTATCGGCACTTCCTGCTTGGCGACGACCGGGTTTTCCGTCAGCGCCGGAAAGGTCGAGATCGCGTCGACGCGCACCTTGATCTCGCTCAGCACTTCGTTGAGATCGGCACCGGTCGCGACTTCCGCCGTCACCGTGCCGAAGCCCTCGGACGCCGTGGAGTTGATCTCGACGATGCCGTCGACGTCCTGGATCGCCTCCTCGATCTTGATGACGACGCCCTCTTCCACTTCCTGCGGCGCGGCGCCGAGGTAGGGCACGCGAACCTGGACGGTGTTCAGTTCGAAGTCCGGTGTCGTCTGCTTGCGTATCGTGAACGCGGACGCGATGCCGAAGGCCAGGATCATCAGCATCAGCAGGTTGGCGGCGACGTGATTGCCGGCAAACCAGGCGATCAGGCCTTTTTTCTCGGTCGGGGCCGGCTGGATCATTGCCGCACCCCGCCTATTCGCTGCTGCTGGCCACGGCGCCGTCGGTGCCGTCAGCCGTCCCGGTGCGCACCTTCATGCCGTTGATCGGCGAATCGACCGGCGTCAGGCTGATGCGTTCGCCGGCCTGCGCCCCGCCCTGCAGCCACGCATGCCCGGCATCCGCGCGCAATACATCGACGGTCCGCACCTGCAGGCGACTCTCGTCGTCGATGAACAGCAACTGGTTGCCGCCGCGCAGCGCCGACCGCGGCACCCGGATCAGGCCGTCGACCGTGCGGCCCTCAATGGCGGCCGTCACGAACGTGCCCATGGGCAGCGGCGGCCCGTCCGCGCCCGGACGCAATCGATACGGGTCGTCGACGCGCGCGACGACATAGGTCACCCGCGTGCTTTCGTCGACCACGCCCTCGGTGCGCGTGATGACCGCCGGCCAGGACTCCGCACGGCCGCGCTGGGTCGCGGTCAGCGTCGTCGCGGGCCCGTCCGCGGTACCGCCGGCCGCCGCCAGCGGCACGTCCACGAACGCGAGTTCCCCGTCTGTCAGCGGCAGCCGCACTTCCGCGAAATCCGTCGCGAACACGACGCCGAGACGGCTGCCCGGGTTCACGTACTGGCCGAGGTCCGATTCCTTGCTGCGCACCATGCCCGCGTAGGGCAATCGAATGCGGGTCCTGGCGAGATCGCGTTGCGCATTGACCAGGGCCGCCCGCGCACTGGCGAGCGCCGCCGACGCCGCGGCCAGTTCCGCCTCGGCCCGGTAGCGCCTTGTCGCGCAGCGACAATGCACGTCGTACTCGATCTGCCGCTGCTCGAGCAGCGCCTCGGCCTGCTCGACCGCCACCTCGTAGGACGTCGGGTCGATGCGCAGCAATTCCTCGCCCGCGGCAAAGAAGCCGCCGGCAACGAACTTCGGCGAGATGCTGACGATGCTGCCCGCAACCTCGGCGCTTACTATCGTTTCGGTACGCGGGCGCACGGTACCCTGGCTGCCGATCGAGAACTGCGCCGGCGCTTTCTCCCAGGCGCATGGATTCCACCAGCATGTCGACGGTCTCGATGTCCCGGGTCTCGGGCGGCGGCTTCAGTTGCGACAGCCCGAAGGCGATGCCGGCGGCCACTGCCAGGATCGTGCCGGCGAGGAGCGCACGTTGCAGTCTACGGGGCATGTGGTTCACCTGGTACAGGTGCGGCAGAGGGCGCGCATTATGCCGCAAGTCCCGGCCGCCCGATACCGCGAAGCCGCCGCAATGCAGGCGCCGCGACGGCATGGTTTTTGTTTGCCGCCCCGGCTACCCGGCACGGCCGCTTGCTGTCAATAGACCGCATGGCGATCACAGGTTCCCCTCCGGGGCAAGGCCCGGATGATTCATGAACGATTGGCTGCGGTGGCAGGCGAAGGCGCGGCCCGGGAGGGCGTTTCAGGGACGCTGGTCACACGTCCTGTCGCTCCGGGCTCGACATCCTGTCTCGACGGCCCTGAAACGCCCTCCGGGCCCGCACCTCCGCCTTCAAGATCGTGCCGTTCATGAACCATCCGGGCCGGCGGTGCCATCCTGACCGGGAATCGCGTATTTTGAGGTTGTCGCAAAATACGGAGGAACACGATGGGATTACTGGTGGATGGCGAGTGGCAGGATCGCTGGTACGACACGAAATCGACCGGCGGACGCTTCAAGCGGCAGGACAGCAAGTTTCGCAACTGGGTCACCGCGGACGGGGAAGCCGGTGCCACCGGGGATGGCGGCTTTGCGGCCGAGGCGGGCCGCTACCACCTGTACGTTTCGCTGGCCTGCCCGTGGGCGCACCGCACCCTCATCTACCGCAAGCTGAAAGGACTGGAGGACAAGATAGACGTGTCGGTGGTGCACTGGCTGATGGGCGAGAACGGCTGGACCTTTGCCGATGGGGACGGTGTCGTGCCCGATCCGCTGCACGGGGCGGATTACCTGCACCAGGTCTACACGGCAGCCGATGACGAATACACGGGTCGCGTGACGGTACCGGTGCTCTGGGACAAGCAGCGGGCGACGATCGTCAGCAATGAATCGGCCGATATCATCCGCATGTTCAACAGCGCCTTCGACAAGCTTGATGGCGTGACCGATCTCGACCTGTATCCCGACGCGCTGCAAGCCGACATCGATGCGCTCAATGAACGCATCTACACGACGCTGAACAACGGTGTCTACAAGGCCGGCTTCGCCACGTCACAGGGCGCCTACGACGAGGCCGTCGAGCCGTTGTTCGAGACGCTCGACTGGCTGGACGCGCGGGTCTCGGGCCAGCGTTACCTGACCGGCGACACGATCACCGAGGCGGACTGGCGGCTGTTCACGACGCTCGTGCGCTTCGATGCCGCCTATGTCGGGCACTTCAAGTGCAATCGTCACCGGCTGGTGGATTTTCCGCACCTGTGGCCCTACACGCGCGACCTGTACCAGCAGCCGGGCATTGCCGACACCGTGAACCTGCACCACATCCGGCATCACTATTACTGCTCGCACCCGACGGTCAATCCGAGCGGCATCGTCCCCGTCGAGTCCGGAGATCGATTTCGACAAGCCGCACGGGCGCGACTGACGCCCGCGCCCGCGCTGGCCTGGCCGGTGCGCGAAGGCTGAGACTGCGCGGCGGCGGCGCATCGGCCCGCAGGCCGCCCTCCACGGAGCGTTTCGATGACACGTACGTTGCTACTGCTGGCCCTGCTCGCGGCCTCGCGCGCACCGGAATGAGACACCTGTACGGGCGCGAACCGATCCTTATCCGTACCATGGGCGGGTCGATACCGATTTCGCCGTTCGTCGACACGCTGGCCATACCGGCGGCGACCGTGCCGACAGTCAATATCGATAATAATCAGCATAGTCCTAATGAAAACATTAGGTTAGGGAATTTTATTGAAGGTATTTCGATCCTGATTTCCGTACTCAGCCGTGACCCGGACTGACGCCTGCGTCGGCCCGCCGAGGAAACCACCGACCGTGCGCGACACCCCCGACAATGACGCCGACGCCGCAGCCGGCGGCCGCCTGTCACTGGAGCAGTTCCTGCCGCTGATGCTGTGCGGCGCCGGTGCGCTCGGCATCCTGCCGTTCGCCATCGTGCGCTTCCTGAACCAGGAATGGTGGATCGGCCTGCTGGACGCCGCGATCGTGATCGGCTTCGCGATTCTCGGCATGTTCGTGCTGCGCTCGCACCGCGTCCGCTTCGCCAGCATCAGCATCACGCTGCTGTGCCTCACGGGGTACCTCGCAACGCTCTACCTGATGGGCACGCAGCATCTCTACTGGGCCTACCCGGCCCTGGTCGTGGCGTTCTACCTGCTGAAGCCCGAGGAAGCGGTCGTGGTCAGTGTCCTGACGCTCATTGCGACGGTCCCGGCCCTGAACGCGCAGACGGATCTTTTCACGACCGCCACCGTGATCATCACGCTCGTCATGACCGGCGTTTTCGCGTACGCCTTCTCGGCCCTGACGCGCCACCAGCGCCAGCAGCTCATGAACCTCGCGACCCGCGATCCGCTGACCGGTGCGGGTAACCGCCGGGCGCTAACGCAGAAACTGACGGAAGTCATCGCCGCGCACGAACGCAGCAGCACGCCGGCCGCGATGATCATCCTGGACCTCGATGACTTCAAGGGCCTGAACGACGAGTACGGGCATGCCGTCGGCGACCAGATACTGGTTCAGCTGACCGACATCATTCTCCTGCGCATTCGCGTCACGGACAGCCTGTACCGCATCGGCGGAGAGGAGTTCGTCATCGTCGTCGACGGCCAGGATCTCGACCGCGCGACGCGGCTGGCGGAACAATTGCGCACGCTCGTCGAGGCGAATGAACTGGCGCCCGAACGCGACGTGACCATTTCGCTCGGCGTGGCCGAGCTGAGCAGCGGCGAGAGCGCCGCGGACTGGCTGCGGCGCGCCGACGAGGCCCTGTACGCCGCCAAGCGCGGCGGGCGCAATTGCACCCGGGTCGCTTACGGCGAAGAGCCGGCCAGCATGCTGAGCCCGCTGCACTGAGCGCTCAGGCGGCGCCGTGCAATACCTCCGGCGCCACCTCGATCCACACCGAATTGCCAACAGCGAGCCGCCTGCCGTCGGCCGTGAACAGCGCGGCATCCGAGTAATGCTTGCGGCCGTCGCAGCTGCGTCGCTTTGCCGCGACGACCAGCGTGTCGCCCGCCGGCGGCAATGCCTCGATGGCCACCGTCTGGCGGCCCAGCAGTATCGGCGGCATCCCGGCGGCCGTGGCAGAGGCGTATGCCGTCGGGCAGTCCAGTGCCGCCCACAGGAACTCGGGCCGGACGCGGCCATCGGCGCCCGCGAGACCGGCGTCCGGGATCCACGGCGCGGCCAGCACGCCGGTCCAGTCCGTATCCGCTGCGTCCACCGGCCCGACATGGATGCGCAGGCCGTCGCCGGCCGTCCGCCCGGGACCGCACACGAAACAGCCGGGAATGGCATGCAGCGAGGCGTCGAACGTGCGTGCCGCCGCCGCGCGCGCATCGGCAAGCGACGGCGGCGCAATTGCTTTTGCGATAGCGACCGGCGACGCGGACCGGGCCGCGGCGATGAGCGTGTCGCCGTCACGCAGCTCGACCGAACCGTCGGCCAGACGCACGACGGCCAGCGCCCGGTCGAGCGGGGACGGCCGTCGCAGCGTTACCTCGGCGGGCCCATCGATGAACGCCGCCAGGCGTCCCGCCGTGTAGCCGCCGTTGCCGGATCCCGGCGGCCCGCAAAACCGCGCGGCTATGGTTATCGTCGTCATGGTCTCGGTCGTCAATCGATGGCTCCGGCCCGGCTGCTGCGGCGCAGCGTAGCGGCGCGCCGCGATCCGCGCAATGCCGCGGCAACGCCTCGCCCGCGCCATTGCAGCCGGGTATCATCGGCGCATTGCCGTCACGGATTGCGTCTATGACCCGCACCGACCCCTCCCCGCCAACGTCGCGATTGCACCGTGCCGTGTTCGCAGGCTGTGCCGCCCTGCTCCTGCTCGCCGGCTGCGGCGGCGGTGGCGGCGGCTCGTCGATTGCCGGCAACGGTGGCAATGGCAACGGCAGCAGCTGGACGCCCGGCGTGTTCCTGGATGCGAGTACGTTTCGCAATATGTGTGAAAATCCGCGTGGTGGCAGCTGGCCGGATATACAGGGAACAACCACCGACGAAAACAATTTCCTGCGCTCCTACAGCAACGATACCTACCTGTGGTACGACGAGATCGTCGACCGCGATCCGTCGCTTTACGCGACGCTCGAGTATTTCGACCTGCTGAAGACAGAGGCAACCACCGCATCGGGCGCCGACAAGGACCGGTTTCACTTCACGTATCCGACCGACGAGTGGATCGCACTATCGCAGTCCGGAGCCAGTGCCGGCTATGGTGTGCAGTTTGCTGTTCTGGAAGATGAGCCACCACGCAGCGTTCTCGTTGCGTACACCGATCCGGGCACACCGGCCACCGGGGCCAACCTCGTGCGCGGCGCCGCGATCCTGGAAGTCGATGGTGCCGACATGGTCAGCGGTAACGACGTCGCTACGCTCAACAACGGCCTGTTCCCGGCCGGCGCCGGCGAGACCCACGACTTTCGCGTGCGCGATCCCGACGGCACGGAGCGCGACATCACCCTGACCTCCCAGATCATCACGTCGACCCCGGTGCAGAACGTAAAGACGCTGCAGACAGCGAACGGACCCGTGGGCTACCTGCTGTTCAACGATCACATCGCGCCGGCCGAGCCGCTGCTGGTCGACGCCATCGAACAACTCGAACAGGACAACATTACCGACCTCGTCATCGATATCCGCTACAACGGCGGCGGCTACCTGTATATCGCCAGCGAACTCGCGTACATGATCGCCGGCGCCAACGCGACCGGCGGCGCGACGTTCGAAGAACTCTCGTTTAACGACAAGCACCCGTCGACCGACCCGGTCACCGGCGACCCACTACAACCGATGCCGTTCTTCAACACCAGCGACGCCGGCCAGCCGCTGCCGACGCTCGACCTGGCACGCGTCTTCGTGCTGACGGGTCCCGGCACCTGCTCGGCCAGCGAATCCATCATCAACGGCCTGCGCGGCATCGATGTCGAGGTGATCCAGATCGGCTCGACCACCTGTGGCAAGCCGTACGGTTTCTATCCCACCGACAACTGCGGCACGACCTATTTCACGATCCAGTTTCGCGGCGAGAACGACAAGGGCTTCGGCGACTACGCGGACGGCTTTTCGCCGCAGAATGCGCCGGGCCCGCAAACGACACCGATCCCGGGCTGCCAGGTCGCCGACGATTTCAGCCGGCCGCTGGGCGACCCGGCTGAGCAACGCCTGGCGGCAGCGCTCGACTACATCGGCGGCGCGGGCTGTCCGGCGCCAACCAGCGTCAACGTGCCCGGCATCGGCAAGACGGCGGCACGCCGCTACGCCGACGAGGATCTCATCCTGCCGCGCGCCCCGTGGCGCGAAATGCGATTGCTGGAGCGCCGGTGAGCGTCCGGGTCGCCACGGGCGGCGCGTTGCTGGCCGCCCTGCTCGCCGCCTGCAGCTCGGCGCCGCTGCCGGCAGGCACGCCCGCGGTGATCGTCAATCCCGACGCGGACAGCCGCCGCGAGTTGCAGCAGGTCGTCAGCGCCGCGCTCGAGTTGCCGTCGGTGCAGCTTGCCGATGACGCGCTGACGACAACCAGCGTCCTGACGCTCGAACACGCCGCACCGCGCGGCATCGACGCGCCGCCGGCCACCGGGCGCCAGCTCGGCCGGCCGGAGCGCTTTCGCCTGTTGCGGGACGGACCGCAATGCGTGCTGGTCCACGACCGCACCGGCATGCGCTGGCTGTTACTGGACACGGAGTGCACCGCCGAATGAGATTGACCGTTTTCCTTTGCCTGCTGCTGGCAGCGACCGCCCGGGCCGACGTCGACTACACGGTTGACGGACTCGACGCGCCGGCCGAAATCATCATTGACCGCTGGGGCGTGCCGCACATCTACGCCGGCACGCACTACGACGCCTTCTTCGTGCAGGGCTTCAACGCCGCACGCGACCGCCTGTGGCAGATCGACCTGTGGCGGCGGCGCGGGCTCGGACAGCTTGCCGAGGCCTTCGGGTCGGACTATGTCGAACAGGACAAAGCGGCACGCCTGTTCCTGTACCGTGGCGACATGTACCGCGAGTGGCTGGCGTACGGATCCGACGCCAAGCGAATCGCGGAGGCGTTCACCGCGGGCGTCAACGCGTATATCGACCTCCTGGACAAGCGGCCGGACCTGCTGCCGCCGGAGTTCGCACTGCTCGACTACCGGCCGGAAAAATGGACGCCCGCCGATGTCGTGCGCATTCGCGGGCACGGCCTGTGGCGCAACGTCTCCAGCGAGGTGCGACGCGCACGCATTGCCTGCGACGGAACGCTGGAACAGGCAACGTACTGGCAGCCGCTGGAACCGGCGTGGGAGACGCGGATCCCGGCCGGCCTCGACCCCTGCGACATTCCCGACGACGTGCTGGAGACCTACTACCTCGCGAAAGCGCCGGTAAGCTTCAGCGGGCCGGAGGACGCGGTGGCGCTGGCGCGCGAGGCCGCGCGCGACCGCAGTCTCGGCAGCAACAACTGGGTGGTCGCCCCGCGCCGCACGGCGACCGGCCGGCCGATACTCGCCGATGACCCGCATCGATCGCACGCGGTGCCGTCGTTGCGCTACATCGCCCATCTTGTCGCGCCGGACCTGAACGTGATTGGCGCCGGCGAACCGGCCCTGCCCGGCATCTCCATCGGTCACAACGAACGCATCGCGTTCGGGCTGACGATCTTCTCCATCGACCAGGAAGATCTCTACGTCTACGAGCGCGACGGCGACGGCTACCGGTACGATGGCGGTACCGAGAGCGTGAAGGCGGTAACGGAAACGATCGCCGTCCGCGGCGACGACGACGTCGACGTGACGTTGCGCTTTACACGGCACGGTCCGGTCGTGGCGACGACGGACGAGCACCTGTTCGCGGTTCGCGCCGCGTGGCTGGACGCCGGCATGGCGCCCTACTTCGGCAGCGTCGAGTACATGCGCGCGCAGAACTGGCGCGAGTTCCTTGCCGCGCTCAACCGCTGGGGCGCGCCGTCGGAGAACCAGGTCTATGCCGACATCGACGGCAACATCGGCTACAAGCCTGCCGGCCTGTTCCCGCGCCGGCCGGGCTGGGACGGCCTGCTGCCGGTGCCGGGCGACGGGCGCTACGAGTGGGACGGCTATTACGACATGGACGTGCTGCCGGTCGAGTACAACCCGGCACGCGGCTTCACCGGTACCGCCAATTCGATGAACCTGCCCGAGGACTATCCCATCGAGCAATACCCGATGGGCCTGGAGTGGACCGCGCCGTGGCGCTACCGGCGATTGTGGGAGGTGCTCGAAGACCAGGACAGCCACACGATCGAGGACTCGCTGGCACTGCAACGCGACTACGAATCGGTACTCGCGCGCCGGCTCGTCGAGCACGTCCCGCCGGCCGGCGATTCGCCGGCGGCCGCGCTGTTGCGCGACTGGAACGGCGTGCTGGCGCCCGATTCCGCCGCCGCTGCGCTCTACAACGTCTGGCTGCACCGCCACCTGGAACCGTCGCTGGCGGCGATGCTCGTGCCGGACGACCCTCTGCGTGTCGCGCCGCTCGACACCCGCGGCATCCTGCGGCTCCTGACCGAGGAACGAAGCGATGCCGTCGTGCGGCGCACGCTGGCCGCCGCGTGGGAGGAAACGCGCGAGCTGCTCGGCGACGACCCGTCCGCGTGGCGCTGGGGCGACCTGCACCGCATGCGCTTCGAGCATCCGCTGCTGGCCTATGCGAGCGGCGAGTTGCGCGAGCAGATGACATACCCGGACTACGCCCGGGGCGGCAGCGGCTACACGACCAACAGTACGGCTTTCAGGCCCGCGGACTTCCTGGTGCGCTCCGGCGCCTCGTTCCGCATGGTGCTGGACGTCGGCAACTGGGATGCGGCGCGGATGACCAGCGCACCGGGCCAGTCGGGCGACCCGGCTTCGCCGTTCTACGACAACCTGCTCGAGGGTTGGGCAACGGACGGGTCTTTTCCGCTGCTGTACTCGCGCGAGGCGATTCTCGAGAACGCGGTGCTGACGATACGGCTCGCGCCCCGCTGATCGCTGGTGCCGGCTGCCGGCGGACAGGCCTTGCCAACGCCCTGTCTCTGCGAATTGCCGTGCGGCCAAAGCGACCTGGCGGGCAACGACTTTCGAAAGGTCCACTCTGGCAAATCCCGTTCGGGATCAGCGTCCCTTATCAATTTCAGCCGCGGAATTCCGCCAGTAATTTTGCAACGCTTTGGTGCGATACCACGGTGTCAAAATGTTCCGGCACGGCCGCCGGTCCGTCGGACGTCTTGTAGGGAATGCCACCTGCAATCAGTCGCAGCTCCGGGTGCCGTCGACCTGGCGCGCCCTGCCAGGGCATCGGCCGCGGCAATCTGCGAGGGCAATGCGATCGAAATGCCCAGCGTGCGATAGTGACCCCGCTCGAGGCGCGCCAGTATCTCGTCGGCGGCAGGCGCCGAGCATCACTTCGACCGGAATACCGGCCTCGTTCAAGGCTTTGGCCAGGAAGCGCGTGCCGATCGTGTGCGTGTTGCCGGGCGCCGTCGCCAGCAGCACCTGTGGCTTCGCATCGGTCCCGGCACCGCGTGCTTCGACCGCATCGATCGACGCCTGCACGAACTGCGATACCCGATGTTCCTCGGCAACGCTGATCTCTCCGGCTTCGAAACGCCGGCCGATCTCGTACAAAGTCGGTTGCAGCAGCCCGAGGAACAGGTCGCTGTCCCGGATACCAAGATCGTGGGCTTTATCCAGTACCTCGCTGAATTCGCGGAATCCGCCCGGCCGTCAGTGCACGACCGACAGACTGGATGAAGTCGCCGATCTCGCGCAAGTTCGAAACGTCCTCGGCGACCTCCTCGTCGCGCCCGGCGCAGGCCTCGCAAATCACGTGCGTCATGGCCAGGTCTTCGAAAGGCAGTTTTTCGCCGGCAAAACGCTGGCACCAGGCGCACCATTCGATCATGGCACGATCGCTGCGCGGGCCCGGTCCAGGAAGGCAAGCAGCTCGAGCCGCATCGGCTCGCCGATCGCCGCGTCCGATTCGATCCAATTGACGACCCGGTCGGCGCAGGGCGCGAGTGCCGTGTGCTGGTCCGCCACGGCGCACAAAAGGACTTCGGCCCCGCGTGGATCGAGTGCGGGAATCTCTGTACTCAGGAGGCGGCGGTACGATTCGGGGTCCAGCGCTGACCGGTAGCGCAAGGTCACGCTTCGGGCCAGCGACTCCAGTAACCGCCTGTGCCCGGGCGCCAGCACGTCGTGCGCTTCAGGGTCACTGTGCAGCACCTCCAGGTGATAGGCCAGGCACACGCTCGGTATGCCCCGCGCGGACAACAGTCGGGCCAGCCAGTCGACCTGGCGCCCGGCCTCGTCCTCGGACAGCTCGACCAGGGTGCCCAGCCAGGCACCGTCGCTGCGCGCGAAAGCCTCGCCGCGGTCGCCGATAGCGCCGCACCAGGTAACCGAACGCGTTATGACACTGCGTGCCCGCGCGTGTTGCAATGGCCCTGAACGCATCATTCGCGACCACCGGGTGGTTGCCGGCTTCGGGGTTGACCGCACTGGCGTGCGGTTTCCTTGTTGCGTCGCCTTCCATTGCATCGAATATTCGCCGAAAACCGGCGAAAGTGGCCAAGGCTCCGTTTACCGCGTTCTCGAGCAGCGGCTCATTATCGAGTACACGATCGATCCGCAGCTTGGATTCCGGCCACAGCTGCCGGCTGTTGCAGGTCGCGCGCAAGTAGCCTGTGCCCGTGCCACCTGCCAGCGACAGTCCCCGCGTTACCGCATCGGCGATGTAACGATTGCCGTTGTGCGAACCGAACAGCACGTAAATCATGCCAATGACCCAGGCCGGATCGTCCACCAGGCGGCAGCGGAGTTCCTGGACAAGGTCCAGCGCCGCCTGTCGGGCGCCGGAGTTGGCCACGCCGTCCTCGGGCCCGATGCTGCGAATATCCGCCTCGAGCAGCTGTGTCCACGTTTCCAGTGTGTCGAGGAACGGCTGGTGCATCGGCATACCGTGACGGCGAATGTCGGTTCGCAGGCTCGCGACCAGGGTCGCCGTCGCCCGCAGGTAGTCCGAATACGTCACGCGATCGATCGTGCCCGCGGCCAGGCTTTGTCCGAACGGCATATTCTCGAGTTCCGCGTGTGTGGACGCGGTTCGCTGGCGGAGCACGGCGCTCGGAGTCATTAAACGGACGATGGGCAATCAATAAATTTGTGTCAAGCACCAACGCTTTGGCTTTGGTGGTTGGTGGAAACGCGCCCCCCGGGAGGCCTCCGGCTTTGAGTCCCTGGCGTTCAGGATTAATCCGTTTCAGCCCACCATGTAGTTCAGGATCGGGTAGCGGCCGCTGCGCGCGACGTCGAGCTGGCGGTCGAAATGCGAGAAATCCCGCGCCGGGTCGGCGGACTCCAGGCGCTTGCGGATCCGGACCGCGCGGTTACGTGCTTCCATCATCGTCGGGCGCAGCGCATCGGCCATCAGCGGGTCCGCCTCTGTTGCGACGAGACAGTAGTACTGGAAATAGTCACGGTACGCGTCCGCGTAGAGGCGCAGTAACCGGGTGCTGACGTCGTCGTGCATGACGTCGATCAGGTGGTCCGCCGAGATAACGCTGGACACCGCGAGCAGGTACTGGCGATGTTCGGCCAGCACGGCATTGCCCGACTCGCGGTTGCCATAGAACACGGCGAACAACCGGTCCCGTTCCGCGCCGACGATAGCGTGGCGGCGTACGTGGTCGACGAGCGCGCGCCGGTGCAGCATTTGCACTTCCAGCTTGCGCAACGCGATGACCTGCGGCGCGCGCCGTTCGACCGCCGCGACGGGCCGCACCAGTTCCGCGTGCCGGCTTTCCCAGAGACCGTGCAATTTCGTGTCGCCGACGACCTGTCGTGCCACCCGCGACGTGTGCGTGATCGGGCCCGTCGCGGCATCGTTCAATGCCTGCTCCGATTCCTGCATCAGGCAGCGAAATCGTCGGGACTGGTAGCGAAGCACGGCGCCGTCTCCCCGCTTTGTTGTGTCGATGTTGTTCTGTACGGCGGCCGGCGGCGCGGCCGGCTTTATCCCAATTAAAGCCTCCGGGCGGCAAATTTCAAATGTATCTATCCGGGCCTCGCGCGGGTCCTGCCGCGACGATGGAAATTGCCGCCCGGTTCGATTGGATATCCCGCAACTTAGGCGGGAAACCGGAGAAATCACTTCTGTTACGGAAGGGGCACCGCGGCCGGCGGCGATTGCCACATTTTCCGCACGGTGGGCGCGCGCGTGCCTGAAATTTCCTGCCAGGCCGAGGCGACTGGACAAGGCCCCGACCCCTTGCCAGACTTGATTCCCCCTTGACGATGCTTGCCGGCCGGAGATCGCCATGCGCCGTTGGCTCACCTGTCTCATCCTGCTTTTCACCACGACGACGGCGCTGGCCGAGTCGCCCGACAGCCCTACGCTGTCACGCGTTGCCGAGACCGGGTGTTTCGCATCGGCTACGTGCCCGATGCGCCACCGATGTCGTTCCGCACGCCGGAGGGCAACGTCGATGGCTATTCCGTCGCGTTGTGCCGTGCACATCGCCAGCTGCCGTGCAGAACGGCAGCCGGCCGGGATGACTTCCGTATCGAGTTCGTGCCGCTGGTCCTGCCCGCTGACCGGATCAATGCGGTCGTCAACGGCGACGTCGACATCGAGTGCTGGCGCAACGACCGTCACGCTGTCGCGCCGCGAGCAGGTCGATTTTACGCTGATGACGTACACCACCGGGGGCACGGTCCTGTCGACGCGCGAGAACCCCATTCACACGCTGGAGAACCTGCCGGGCAAGCGCATCGGCGGTTATCAAGGGCACGACGACGCAGGAGGCACTGCAGGAATTCGGCGAGCTGAATGAATACCAGTTCCGGCTCGCGCTCATCAGCACGCACGACGAGGGCATGCAACTCCTGAACGGCCGGTGATGTGGACGGGCTACGCGTCCGACCGCGCCATGCTGATCGGGCAGGTTTTCCGCAGCACCGTCGGCACCAACTACGTCATGGCGCGCAGCGTGTTCTCGCGCGAACCCTATTCGCTGATGATCCGGCGCGGCGACACCGCGTTTCGCCTGCTGGCGGACCGCGCGCTGGCGGCCCTGTTCCGCGACGCGCGCATCCGCCGCCTGCATCACGACTGGTTCGGCCGCTACGGGGAACCGCTCTCGCCGGTCGTCGAGGCCCTGTACGAAATCCAGGCCGTCGGCGAATAACGACGGTCCTCGTACACCGCGGAACTTATTGCGTGCCCGGCACTCCCTATGGCTGAGAGCCCGCCAGCGGCGACCGCGAACCCGATACCGATGAGGACCCGATGATTGCACTGCGAAAACTGACGCTCCCGTTGACGCTGTTGGCCTGTGCGTCGGCGGCCTCCGCGGATGAGCGCGTCCCGGCCACCTTCGATCACGCCGAAGACAATCTCGCAACGAAGATCGAGTTTCCGGAATTCAAGGGCGATGCCGCCGCCCGTCTGCGCTGCGCCGCCCGCGTAGCCGGATCAGGAAAGTTCGGTGACGGCGGCTGCTACGCGCATACGGCCGGCGACGAGGTCTATATCGAGGCGATCAACAAGGCGACGAAGAAGGCGCGCATGAACCCGGCCACGATCGACGGCCGGGCGCTGGATGTCTACGTGCAGTACCAGGTCGAGTTCACGAAGAAAGGCGACGAGCAGACCATCCGTATCTACAACAACCCGGGCCTCGAAGAGATGATCGACGCCTACGGCGACGACCATATCGCCCCGCAACGCGGCCTGACGCGCGAAGCGTGGCAGCAGGTCTGCCCGCAACGCACGCGCTGGCTTGTATGGGCAAAGGCGCACGTGGCCCCCGACGGCACGGCGAGCAGTTTCAGCATCGTCCCGGGCGAAGGTGCGGCGATCACGGAGAACTGCCGCGAGGCCATCCTGGCCACGCTGAACGAGAGCGTCTACCTGCCGGCCATGGACGACGGCGAGACCGTCCCATCCAGCTTCATCGAACCGTTCGGCAACTGAGCAACGGGCGCGACGCAGCATGGCCGAACTGCTGCTGGTCGCCATCGTCGCGCTGGGCGCGTCCTGGCTGACGCTGTTCTCGGGGTTCGGCCTCGGCACGCTGCTGATGCCCGTGCTGGCGCTGTTGTTTCCGGTTCCCGTAGCGATCGCGGCGACAGCTGTCGTGCACCTGCTGAACAACCTGTTCAAGCTGGTCCTGGTCGGCCGGCGCGCTGAACTGCGGGTTGTCCTCCGCTTCGGGTTGACGGCCGGCCTCGGGGCCGTGGTCGGTGCCGAGTTGCTGACGCTGGTCTCCGGACTGCCCGTCCTCGCCAGCTACGACCTGTTCGGCAGCGAGCGGGAAATACAGGCCGTCAAGCTCCTGATCGGGCTGCTGATCATTACGTTTGCCGCACTGGAACTGAGCCCGCGCATTGCGCGACTCGAATTCCCGCCGGGCTGGTTGCCGGCCGGCGGCCTGTTCTCGGGCTTTTTCGGCGGCCTGAGCGGCAACCAGGGCGCGCTGCGGGCCGCGTTCCTGATCCGCGCGGGCCTCGACAAGGAGGCGTTCGTCGGCACCAGCGTCGTCTGCTCGGTCATCGTCGACGTTTTGCGGCTCGCCGTTTATGGCCTCGCGTTCACCGCACCGGGCCGCCTGTCACTGGACGCCCACTTGCTGACCACGACCGGTGTCGCAATCGCCGCGGCATTCGCCGGTGCCTGGTTTGGCGTACGCCTGCTCGGCAAGGTGACGCTGCGGTTCGTGCAGCTCGCGGTCGCCGCCCTGATGATCCTCGTGGGCGCGGGACTCGTGACCGGGCTGCTGTAGTTCAGCAGCTGCCGGGGCGCGCGATATCCGGTGGCAGTACGGCCTCGATACGCCGCATGACGTCGAGCCGGTGCACGAGGTCGTGGATATAATCGAGGTTGTCGGTCTCGAGCACCAGTTTCTCGCTCATGTCGTAGTTTTCGATCCACTGCTCATAAAGGCGGTCGAGCCGCTTCAGGTAGCTGAGCGGCAGGTCCTGCTCCATCGCGCGACCGCGCAGGCGAATGCGCTTGCGCAACGTGCGCATCGAACAGCGCAGGTAGATCATCAGGTCGGGCGGCTTGATCGCCTCCAGGATGGAGCGGTAGAACCCGCAGTACGTCTGCCAGTCGCGGCTGTCGATGCGCTTCATTTCCCGCAGCGCCGTGGCAAAGACCTCGGCATCTTCGAAGATAGTGCGATCCAGCACGACGACGCCGGGCATCCTGTCCAGCTCCTGGTGAATGCGGAACTTGTGGCTCAGGAAGTAGATCTGCGAATGAAACGCCCAGCGCCGCATGTCATCGTAGAAATCCGGCAGGTACGGGTTATCCTCACTGGGCTCGTAAAACGGCGCGATGCCGTAGGTGCGGCTCAGGAACTCGACCAGCGTCGACTTGCCGGCGCCGATGTTGCCGGCTATGGCAATCGAGCGTTTCAAGTGAGCATCGGCATCATCGCGCAACGTCGGTGGCCTGACCGTGAATCATCGTCAGCAATGCCCGATCTCATGCACCCATGACACCTACTGAGCCTCGTAAACCACCTCGCCGCCGACGACGGTCGTTTGCACGGTGACGTCCTTGATGCCGTCCGGGTCCATCGTCAGGAGATTGTCCGACAGGACGACGAAGTCGGCGAGCTTGCCCACGGTGATCGAGCCCTTGATGTCTTCCTCGAACGCGGCATAGGCCGTGTTCAGCGTGTAGCCCTGGATGGCCTGCTCGACCGTCAGCTTTTCCTGCGGAAACCAGCCGCCCTCGGGCGCACCGGACAGGGTGTTGCGCGTCACCGCGGCGTAAATGCCCAGCAGCGGGTTCAGGTAATAGCGCGACGCGTTGGTGCCGGGCGAATCGGAGCCGAAGCTGACGACCGAGCCCGCATCCCACATGCGACGAAACGCATACGCGCCGCGCGAGCGTTCCCGGCCGATCCGTTCTTCCATCCAGCGCATGTCGTCGGACGTGTGGTACGGCTGCACTTCCATGACCACGCCCATGCGGCCGGCGCGCTCGATGTCCCGGTCGGTCATTACCTGCGCGTGCACCAGCCGGAAGCGCCGATCCCATTCGCCGTTCTTTTCGATCAGGCGCTCGACCATGTCCATCAGGTAGCCGTTGGCCTCGTCGCCGATGGCGTGGACCGTCAGCTGTATGTCGTTGGCGTCGGCCTTGAGGGCCAGCCGCTCCAGCCGGCTCTGCATTTCCTCCGGGTCGTCCGGACTGCGCTCGAACGGGAACATGATGTCGCGCCAGATGCCGCGGCTGTCCGGGTTGTGCGTGTACGGCTCGTAGAAACGCGCCGAACTGTTGCCCATGATGCCGTCGATCCAGGCCTTGACCGCGCCGAAGCGGATCCACTCGTCACCGAAACCGATGTGTATGCCCAGCGCTTCCATCGATTCCCACTCGGTGAGCGGCGGCCGATAGCGAACGCGCGCCGTCATCATGCCCTTGTCCTTCAGCTCCTGGTAGATGTCCACCTGGATCGGCGCCGACGTCACGTCGGAATAGCTGGTGACACCGACCTTCTTCATCTGCTCCCAGGCACGCAATGTCTCGGCGATGCGTTGCTCGCGCGACGGCTCGGGAATCAGGTCGCTGAAGAACTGGCGAACGTTGTCCCGTACCAGTACGGTCGACTCGACGGCACCCTCGACCGGATTGAACAACGCGCCGGTCGGCTCGCCGGACGAATCCCGCTCGACCGCGATGCCTTCGGGATCCGGCATGCCCTGGCGGATGCCGGCAAGCTCCAGCGCCGCGCTGTTGGCGAGATAGACCTTGCGATCGAAGCGGCGTACGAGCACCGGGCGGTCTTCCGCTGAAGCCGTCGATCATGTTCTTGTTCGGCAGGAACAGGTTGCCGTAAAGGTCGTCGGGATTGACGGTACGACCGGCTTCGCCCACGTCGCTCGCCGCCCAGGTTTCGTAGGCGGACCAGTCGCCGCCGGTGATCCACGTGCCCGGCGCGTAGCGGGCGGCTACATCGCGGATGCGCTCGACGAAGCCCTCTTCATCGGACACGTCGAGTAAATTCAGGCCGTACAGCAGCCGGCCGGTACTCTCGAAGTGCACGTGGTTGTCGTTGAACCCGGGCACCACGAAGCCCCCGTCGAGATCGATGACGCGCGTGTTCTGGCCGATGTGACGCGCGACGCCCTCGTCCGGGCCGACGTAGATGATCCTGTCGCGCAACGTGGCCACGGCCTCGCCGCGCGGCATATCCTCGTCCACGGTCCAGACGACACCGTTACGCAGCACGAGATCGGCCTGCTGCGCGAACGCCGGAAACACAGCCAGCAACAGGAAAATGGACGACAGTCTGCGGATGATATTCATGGATCCTGCCCGGTGAAAAAATTCAGGAATGGCTGCGGATTGCATCACAACCCCGCAGGGCGTTCAATCGGCCGGCGGCCTGATTTCCATTGATATCAAAGCGCGGCGAGGCGGCACGGCACATCGCTATTCGTCGGGGATGCTCCAGTCGCAGTCCGGGCATTCCGGGTCGATGCCATTGTCGCGCAGGACACGGAAAATCAGCTCGCGCCAGGTTTCATTCGGGGCCCACACGCTGTTCATGTCGCGCTTCGCATCGGCCACCGGCACATCCTCGTACAGCACGCGGTAGAGGAAACTGAACGCGGAGGCGCGAAAGTTGACCTGGCAGTGCAACAACGTCTTCTTGCGCGGCGCACGCTCCATCGCGCCGGCGAACAGGTAGAAATCGCTGACCGTCGGCGCCTCCCATTCGACCGGAATGTGCAGGTATTCCATACCGAGATTCCGGACGACGCGGTCCTCGTTCGGCAGCGAGTTCTCATGGTCGGTCCACGCAATGTAGACGATGCGCTCGAAACCGGCGTCGCGCACCGCCTCGAGCTGTTCGGCCGACGGCTGGCCCGCGCTCGCGAAGTCATCCGAGTACTCGGCGAAAGTTGCTGATCTCGTCAAGCGTGGCGCCGGCCGCGGGTAACGCCGTCGAGAGACAGCAAAATGCGGCTATGCGGGCTGTTTGCAACATTGACATGTAACCCTCCGGCCTGGTGCCCGGGTTCATTCGCGTATGCCTTCCAGCCAGAGCACGAACGTGTAGTAGAGCGCCGTATCCTCGAGCTTCTGGAAGCGCCCCGTCTTGCCGCTGTGCCCCGCCTGCATGTCGGTCTTCAGCAACAGCAGGTTGTCGTCCGTCTTGTGATCGTGCAGCTTGGCGACCCATTTCGCCGGTTCCCAGTACTGCACCTGGGAGTCGTGCAGGCCGGTCGTGACCAGCATGTGCGGGTAGTCCTGTTCGCTCACGTTGTCGTACGGCGAGTAGGACAGAATGTAATCGTAGTAGTCCGGCTTGCGCGGATCGCCCCACTCGTCCCATTCGCCCGCCGTCTAGCGGGATGCTGTCGTCCAGCATCGTCGTCACGACATCGACGAACGGCACCGCCGCGGCGACGCCGTTGTAGAGTTCCGGCGCCATGTCGACGACGGCACCCATCAGCAGGCCGCCGGCGCTGCCGCCGCGCGCATACAGGTGTTCCGGCGAAGTGTAGCCCTCGTCGATCAGGTAGCGCGACACGTCGATGAAATCGAAAAAGGTGTTCTTTTTCTGCAGCTGGCGGCCGTCGTAGTACCAGTCGGTGCCCAGCTTCGACCCGCCGCGGACGTGGGCAACCGCGTAAATAAACCCGCGGTCCAGCAGGCTCAGCAGGTCCGGATCGAAGTCGGGATCGATGGTCGCGCCGTAGGATCCGTAGCCGTACTGCAGCAGCGGGTTGCTGCCGTCCCTTGTCATGCCCTTGCGGTAGACGATCGACGCCGGAATTTCCGCACCGTCCCGCGCCGGCACGCGCAGGGCACGCGCTTCGTAGTCGTTGCGGTCGAAGCCGCCCGGCACGACTTCCTCCTTGACCAGCGTGTGCTCGCGCGATGCCATGTTGACGTCGTAGGTCGTCTGCGGCGTGGTCATGGATTCGTAGGTATAGCGAAACCAGGGCGTGTCGTACTGCACGTTGTCATCCGAATAGGCCGTGTACACCTCTTCGTCGAACGGAATGCGCCAGGTCTCGCCGGTTTCGCGGGAGAACACCTCGAGCTGCACCAGGCCGTCCTCGAGCGTCGACAGCACGATGTAGTCCCGGAAGACGTCCAGCCCCTCGATCAGGACGTTGTCGCGGTGCGGCACCAGCTCGCGCCAGCTTGCCCGCGACGTCGTCGTCCAGCGGCGCCTCGAACACGCGGAAATTCAGCGCATCGTCGTTCGACAGGATGAAATAGCGGTCGCCGCCGTCGGTCACGAAACTACGTGCTCGTGCCCGGTTTGCCGCGGCACGAACACGGCCGGCCCGGTTTCCGGTGCATCGGCCGGGATATGGCGCACTTCCGTGGACAGCGTCGCGGCGCTCACGAGAAAGAGTGTCTGCTGCGACAGCGATTTCTCGACCCACAGCGAATTGGTCACGTCGGTTTCCTCATAGACCAGCGTGCCGGCGTCGGCGCCCAGCGTGTAGCGGAACACGCGGTCCCAGCGCAACGTCCCCGGGTCCTGGCGCGTGAAGAACAGCGTGCGGCTGTCGTTCGCCCATTCGAAGTTGCTGGTCGCCGCTTCGATGCGATCGTCCAGCAGCTCCCCGGTTTGCAGGTCCAGGATATAGACGGTATAGATTCGCCGGCCCTGCGTGTCGATGGCATAGGCCGCGTAGCGATGGTTCGGGCTGACCGAGAAATTTCGCAATGCGAAATAGTCGTGATCGCCGGCCAGCACGTTGGCATCCAGCAGGATCTCTTCTTCGGCGTCCAGGCTGCGGAACTTGCGGCAGTAGACCGGGTACTCGTGTCCCGCCTCGTAACGATGGTAGTAGTACCAGTCGCCATCGCGGTACGGGGCGGATACGTCCTCCTGCGGAATCCTCGCCTTCAGCTCCTCGAACAGCGACTCCTGCAGCCCGGCCATCGGTTTCATGATGCGAGCGGTGTAGTCGTTTTGCGCCTCCAGCCAGGCGATGACGTCCGGGTCGTCCCGGTCGTTCATCCAGTAATAGTTGTCCACGCGCACGTCACCGTGAATTTCGAGCTCGTGCGGGTTCTTGTCGGGCATCGGCACGTCGGTTTCCTTTGAGCTGCAGGCTGTCAGGGAGAGCGCAACCGCGACTGCCAGTAACCCTCCGGTAAATCGTTGCATGGTCGCGGCTCCCCCGCTGTCGCCAGGCCCGACATTATGCGGCCTCTGCGCCCGAATTCCACCCGGCGCCTGCAACGACGGCCGATTGCCGGGGCCGCCGGCGGCAGGTAAGGTCCGCTCACAACAACGAGGGGGGTGAGCAGGATGACGACAGGTGGGTCCACGGAGGGGGGCCAGCAGCAGCTGCTGCGCGGCATCGGCTTCCTCGGCATTGCGATACTCGCGCTCAACGGCGTAATCGGTGCCGGCATATTCGCGCTGCCCGCCGCCATCGCGGAACGGGCCGGCGCACTGAGCCCCTGGCTGTTCCTGATCGTTGGCGTGCTGGTCATCACGATCGTGCTGACGTTCGCCGAGCTCTCCAGCTATTTCCGCGATACCGGCGGTCCCGTGCTCTACACGACCCAGGCATTCGGGCCGCTGGTCGGCTTCAGCACGGGCTGGATCCTGTTCCTGAGCCGCATGACCGCGTTCGCCGCCAATACGGCGGCAATGGCCGCCTATCTCGGCGCCGTCGTGCCATGGTTCGCGACGTCGCTGGGCCGCGGCGTGCTGATTCTCGTCGTCGGCGGCGGCCTGACCTGGGCCAATTACATCGGCGTGCGCGACGGCGTGCGGACGCTCGGGGTGTTCACGTTCATGAAGCTGACGCCTATCGTGCTGCTGATCCTCCTCGGGCTGCCGTACGTGACGCCGGAAACTCTCTTCCCGTCCAACCTGCCGACGATCGACGATCTGGGCGGCACGACGCTGCTGCTGATCTACGCGTATGTCGGCTTCGAATCGACGACGATCGTGTCCGGCGAGGCAACCAACCCGACGCGGACCTTGCCGCGAGCACTGGTCTCGACCGTCGCCCTGATCGGCGTGCTCTATTTCCTGATCGTACTCGTCTACATCTCCGTGCTGCCCGATGCCGACGGCAGCCAGACGCTCATCGACGTCGGCAGCGCCCTCGCCGGCCCCGCCGGCGCGCTCGTCATTACTCTGGCCGCCGTGTTCTCGATCGGCGGCAACCTGGCGAGCATCATGCTGGCCGTGCCCCGGCTGACCTTCGCGCTCGCCGAGAAGCGGCTGTTGCCGGGCTGGTTCGGCCGCGTGCACGAGCGTCACGCCACGCCCGCCAACTCGATCCTGTTCCTGGGGGCCCTCGGTATCGCGTTCGCGCTGACCGGCACGTTCGTCTGGCTGGCCGCCGCGAGTTCGCTGACGCGGCTCATCTCCTACGTGCTGTGCATTTGCGCGCTGCCGTCCATTCGCCGCCAGGCGGACGAGGAAACCCGGGCCGGCGCCTACCGGCTGGTCGGCGGCTACACGATTCCGCTGATCGCGCTGGGCGTCTGCCTGTGGATCATGTTCCAGTCCGCGGCGGACGCCTGGCTGATGACCGGCGCGCTGCTGGCCATCGGTCTTTTTCTCTACTGGCTGTCGCGCGAACGCCGGCGGCGCGCCGGCGCCGCGGGCTGACGCGCGGGCTCAGTCTTCCAGTTCGGACAGGGCCTCCAGGCGCTCGTCCTCGAACTCGTCGCCGGGATTCCACTGCGGCATCTCGTCGTTCAGGGCGATGGCCAGGCCCGTCCAGTAGCCGAGGCGCGCGTCCTCGATCATGCCGTCGAAGTTCCAGCTGTCATCGTACTCGTCGCCGGGCTGGTGGTAGTTGACGTCGGTGTAGTGGTTGACCTGCTCCTTGCCCCACTCCGGCGGCCGGTCGACGAACTCCGTGCCGGTATCGAGGTACAGCGCCGGCACGCCGATCTTGGCGAAGCTGAACTGGTCCGAGCGGTAGAAGTAACCGCGGTCGGCGAACTGGTCCGGCTTGACCGTGCGGCCCTGCGCCGCGGCGACCGATTCCACGATCGAGTCTATCGTCGACTTGCCGAGGCCGATGAACGTCACGTCGTGCGTATGACCCCAGATGTTGCCGCCATCGTAGTTGATGTTGGCGGCAATCCGGCCCGGCGGAAACGTCGGGTTCTCCGCGTAATACATGGAGCCCAGCAGGCCCTGTTCCTCGGCGCCGACGAAGGCGACGAGATGAAGCGTCGCGGCGGCTGCGGCAGTGCCTTGATCGCCTTCGCGATGGCCAGTACCTGCGCGACACCGGACGCATTGTCCATCGCGCCGTTGTAGATCGTGTCACCGGTATCGTCCGGGGTGCCGATGCCGAGGTGGTCGTGGTGCGCCGTGTAGATCACGGCCTCGTCCGCCAGCTCGGGATCGCCGCCCGGAATGAGGCCCAGCACGTTGGCGGTGCTGGCGCGGGTCAGCGACACGTCCATGCCGATCGACGTGCGGATCCCCAGCGGCACCGGCTCGAAATCGCGGTTTTCGGCCGCGACGCGCAAGGCGTCGAGATCGTGCCCCGCGAGTTCGAACAACTCCCTGGCCGACTCCTCGGTCACCCAGGCCTCGATCTCGGCGCGCGGTTCGTCGCCGGCCGGCAGTTCGAATTGCTCGCCGGTCCACGACGTCTGCACGACCTGGAACGGTCGACCGGCCGACGATGCGTCGTGTGGATGATGATGGCGCCGACCGCGCCCTGCCGCGCGGCGCTCTCGTACCTGTAGCTCCAGCGACCGTAGTAGAGCCGCGTGTCGCCCCCGAACAGGTCCGGGTCCCAGGCCGGGTCGTTGTTCATCATGACGAGGATCTTGCCTTCCAGGTCCGCGCCCTTGAAATCGTCCCAGTCGTACTCCGGCGCCTGTATGCCGTAACCAACGAACACCAGCTCGGCGTCCTCGACGGCGGCACGTTCACGCTGCACGCCGCTCGCGACGATGAAGTCGTCCCACTGCTCCAGGGTCACCGAGGCATCGGCACCGGCAAACTGCCATTCATCCGGCTGTTCGGCGGTAATGCCGATGAGATCGAACGGCTGCTGCCAGCTGCCGTCCGCGGCGCCGGGCTTCAGGCCGAGCGCCTGCAGTTCGGACACCAGGTAGTCGCGCGCCATCCGATCGCCGGGCGCTGCCGGGTCCGCGACCTTCGTACCTGTCGCTGGACAATTCGACAATATGCTCGCGCATGTAATCGGCGGTAATGAGCCGAGCGGCTTGCTCCGCCGGATCGCCGGCGGCGCGAGGCCTGTGCCGGCCGCGCGGCGGGCGCCGGGTCCACGGCGGATTCGGGCGGTGCGTCGTTGCCGCCGCAGGCCGCCAGCAGCGCCAGGAAGGTGCTGCTGAAGGTCGTGTTCAGTCGGTTCACGTCGATCCCCGTTCGATTGCGGCCGGCAACTTTCGGCGCAGGCCGGGCGGAGCCAGTGTCCGGCGCTACGGCCCGCACGGGGCGATGGCAACAAAGCGGGGCCGCGGCCAGCGCGGCACCGGTTCCGCCGCTGCTCAGCCGGCGAAAGGTACGCGCCGGTTCCAGGGCTTCGCCATCAGCAACTGCACATTGCCGATCGCCCGTTCGATGAACGCTCCCTCGCAATAGGCGAGGTAGTACTTCCAGAGACGGATGAACTCCTGCGAGTAACCCAGTTCGCGGACCGCATCCAGCTCGGCGAGGAAACGGTCACGCCAGTGCCGCAACGTCGTGGCGTAGTGCGGCCCGATGTCCTCCGCGTGCACGATGCGCATGTCGCTCGCGCGGGTCAGCGAATCGGTTATGGCCGTCACCGACGGCAGGCAGCCGCCCGGGAAAATGTAGCGCTGGATGAAATCGACGGACTTCCGCGCCCCGTCGTAACGCTGGTCCGCGATCGTGATGGACTGCAGGCACATCAGGCCCTCCGGCCGCAGCAGGCGGCTGCAGGTCTCGAAGAACGTGTCGAAGTGCTCGTGACCGACCGCCTCGATCATCTCGATGGAGACGAGCTTGTCGTAACCGTCGCCGGCCTGGCCGGGCAGATCGCGATAGTCGTCCAGCAGCAGCGTGATGCGATCGTCCAGCCCGGCGGCAGCGATGCGCTCGCGTGCCAGGTCATGCTGCGCCCGGGAAATCGTCGTCGTCGTCACGTGGCAGCCGTAGTGCCGCGCCGCGTGCAAGGCGAACCCGCCCCAGCCGGTGCCGATCTCGAGCACGCGATCGCCGGGCCGCAGGTCCAGCTTGCGGCACAGGCGATCCAGCTTCGCGAACGACGCGTCTTCCAATGTCATGTCGTCACGCTCGAAAATGGCGGACGAGTACATCATGTTGTCGTCCAGCCACAGGGCGAAGAAATCATTGCCGATATCGTAATGCGCGGCAATATTTCGCCGGCTGCCGCGACGACTGTTCCGGCGCATGCGATGAAGGGCCTTTTGCAGCGGCCGGGTCAGCCGCGCAAGCCCGGTCTCCATGCCGGCCAGCACGTCGCGGTTTTGCAGCAGCAGCCGGACAACGCCGGTGAGATCGGGCGTGTCCCAGTAGCCGCGGATATAGGCTTCCGCCGCGCCGATCGTTCCGCCGAATGCGACGTCGCTGTAGAACCGCGGATCGTGAATGCTGATCTCGGCGGCCACGCCCGCAACGTTTCCCGGACCGCCGATATCCCGGCAACGATCGCCTTCACGCAGCCGCAGGCGGCCGCGCCGGATGCCGGCCAGGCGAGCCAGCACGGCGCGCCGCGCGAGTCGGTCCAGGCCGGTCGGCCTGGGTGTGCCCTCGAGAAACCGGGGCGAGGTCAGTGACAGGTCGTTCATCGAGTCGTTACCGTCGTCGTGCGTTTGTCGGGATGCGGATAAACCGGGCAGCGCTTCAACCAGAGTCGCAATGCCTGCCAGTGAATGGCGCCCATGACCCGGAGGGTCATCAGGGGATACGAGACCAGCACGCGCGCGAGTGAACGGCCGCTGATTTCGCGACGCTCCAGTCGCATCGCCGCATCGAATACACGCTCCCCATCGCGGTCATTGGCCATGAAAACGCTGACCCGCTCACCGGGCGGCGTGAAGCTCCAGTCGTAATCGACGTCCATCGGCATGAAAGGCGACACATGCATTTCCTTGTGCGGCTGGAATCGCAGTGTCTCGCCGTGGCGCTGGCCGCGGCCGGCAGGCAGCACGTAGCAGTGCCGCTCGCCCCAGGGAGTGTTAGTCACCTCTGCCACGATCGTCTCCACGCGCCGCCCGGACAGATCGAAACAATAGTAGAAGCTGACCGGGTTGAAGCAGAAACCGAAGTAACTCAGGTGGGTCAGCGACCGTATCGGTCCGCCTGGCCGCACACCGGTGTGCGACCTGACCAGCTCGCGGACGGCCTCGTCCAGCGGCACGTCCGGGTCGCCGAGATGGTCCTCGCGGCGAAAACGCGCCGGCGCGGCCCGCCTGGCCGACCAGAACCAGCGGCCGGAGAACAGCCCGGGCAATTCACCCAGGTCGAGATACACCAGGAAGATACGATAGGTAAAGCTGTGGCGCGCCGGCGTACGGCGCGTGTGCCTAACCCGCCCTTCGAAAATGCAACTCTCCACGTTGCTGCGCCTCCTCGAAGTGCCGTACCGCCGCCAGTGCGCTGGCGACGCCGTCCTCGTGAAACCCGTTACGCCAGTAGGCACCGCAATAATACGTGCGTCCGCCGGAATTTACCTCCGCATGGCGTGCCTGTGCCGCGACGGATTCGCGCGTGAACACCGGGTGTTCGTACTCGATCCGCTCGATTACGCGCGCGGGATCGATGCCGGCACCGTGGTTCAGCGTGACCAGGTACTGCTCCTGCACCGGCAGCGACTGCAGGATGTTCATGTTGTAGGTGACAGACACGAAGCGTTGCGTATCGCGCGGCACATGGTAGTTCCAGGCCGCCCAGGCACGGCGACGCCGCGGCATGAGCCTCGTATCCGTGTGCAGGACCGCGTCGTTGATCTGGTACGGAATTGCCCCGAGCACCTCGCGCTCGACCGGCGTAGCGTCGTCCAGCAAAGCGAGCGCCTGGTCGCTGTGACAGGCGATGAACACGTCGTCGAAGCGTTCCGGCGGGGCGTTCTTCGTCTTGATGTATACGCCGTCAGGCCGCCTGGCGATGGCGCGTACCGGGGTGTTCAATCGAATCCGGTCGGCATGTCCGGCCACCAGCTTGCGAACGTATTCGCGGGACCCGCCGCGAACGGTGCGCCATTGCGGCCGGTCACTGAGCTGCAACAGCCCGTGGTGCAGGAAGAAGCGCACGAGGAAGTACGCCGGCATGTCGCGCACCCGCGCCGGTTC
This sequence comes from Woeseiaceae bacterium, assembly GCA_034522415.1. Taxonomy (GTDB): domain Bacteria; phylum Pseudomonadota; class Gammaproteobacteria; order Steroidobacterales; family Woeseiaceae; genus Woeseia. Next base: position 98,730 of record JAXHLH010000003.1, on the reverse strand, counting down.
CGCGGACCAGATGGCGGCTGCCATGGGCACGAGATAGTAATCGGTGAACTCCCGGCCGTAGCGTTCGCTTGCCAGGTATTCCCCGAGCGTTGCGCCGGATTCGCCCCGCTCGAGCAGGCCGGGCGCTGCCCGGTTGAAGCGCAGGATATCCCGGACCATGCGCAGGAACGACGGCCGCACGGCGTTGCGGCGCTGCGCAAACACGGCATTGAGCGAGGCGCCGTTGTACTCGAGTCCGTTCCGCTCGCTCTGCACACTGAAACTCATGACGCTCGGCTGCCAGTCCTGACCGATTTCGTCCAGCAAGCGATTGAATTCCGGGTAAGTCCGGTCGTTGAACACGATGAACCCGGTGTCGACCGGCAGCGCACCCGCCGACGACTCGACGTCGATGGTATTGGTGTGACCGCCGACACGATCGGCGGCTTCGAACACGGTGACATCGTGATGTTCGCGCAACCGGTATGCGGCGGTATTGCCGGCGATACCACTGCCGATGACGGCGATCTTTCGCCGGGTCCGGCCCGCTGTCGATGCGGGCGCTGCGGACGCCTTGATCGAAGCTACCACTGTTGCGGCACGCCGCTGCAGTTCACTATGACGTCGTAGCCCACGCTCTCGACGTAGTCGACGATGCGCGCATACAACGTCTCGTCGATCTCCGGCTGGCGCGCATGATCCAGACGAAATCGCGCTTGCTTCGGCCGATGACGGTCACGCTGTAGTCGTCGTTGAGCCAGATGATCCGGTAGTCCGCCCTGATCGGCCAGATGAACCGCATGCCCCAGATGGCGTTCGACGGATGATCGGTGACGAAGCCGCGCGGATTGAACTGCTTGACATCGCCATCGAAGCCACCCTTGCGAAAGGTGAACGTGGTGTCGATGGTGCCGTCTTCCCGTTCAACGCATAGGTCTCAACGGCGTTGTACGCGTTCTTCTCGAGAAAGGTAGGAATATTGGCAATCACGTACCAGCGACCCATGAAGCGCGACAGGTCGACTTGTTCCACCGGTTTCAGTTCGGGCATAGTCGTACCACATCCAGTGAGGGAAACGATCCACGGCAGGCACGCGGCGAGCGCGACCAGCCGTACCAGGGGGCGTTGTGTGATGAGACGCCCGGAATTCATATCAACTCGACTCATATCAACTCGTAGCGAATCTTCCGGCCGCCCTTCGCCGTCGACTCGAGCGCCAGCCACTCGTTGTCCCGCGAATACCAGACTTCGAGCTCAAGGTCCCGGGCGACAACCCGGTAGGGACGCGCGCGGGATTTTCTCGCCACGCACTTCCAGCTCTTCCTCCGGCAGCGCCTTGACGTCGACGTCCAGGAATTCGCCGGTCTGCGGATTGAGCAACCGCGACTCGGCCAGGAAATCCGGATTCCAGTAGGCGAACGTCATGACGCACCGAGGCAGCTCGCGCGTCTCGTCCTCCTCGCGAATGACGAAGCCGTCGCCGGTTTGCTCGCCAACCACTTTTTGCAGCTTGCCGTTGGTCACCGTGCGCGCATGAATCTGCTGCAGGCAGTCGCCGGACCAGCGTTCCGTGTTTTCGTGCCGGTAACTGTAGGCATTGAAGAACAGGAAGCTGACGTTGAATTCCGCCTCGCTGTGCAGCAGCTTGCCGATCGCCCTCCCGGGCCAGTTCGAAGCGGTGCCTGCCGATCTCGGACCCGTCGAGCAGGTACGCGAAACTGCCATCGGCGGTCGATTTCCCGCCGGATCTCGTCCGGTCCCGACTCGTCGCCCGCGATGGCCGTGCCGGCGAAACCGGCCAGGGCCACGGCAAGAACGCCGCAGGCCAGGACATATCGAACCAGCGCAGCCGGAACAGTCATCGGTTAGCTCCATTGGAGGCCTTTTGCTTCGGCGGCAGCGGGAAAAACGCGCTGGTGCGCCGCACATAGTCGGCGTACTTCGGCCGCCGGTCGCCGATCTCCTTTTCCAGCAGCGCGACACCGACACTTTCAGCAGCAGGAATGTCATCAAGAGCGGCGCGAATATCGTCCACCACGCGCCGGCGGCCAGCGCGAACAGCCAGAACGACCACCAGACACACGCATCGCCGAAGTAGTTCGGATGGCGAGTGTAGCGCCAGAGGCCGCTGTCGAGCACGGCGCCCTGCGAGTCGCGGCGCTGCCGGAATCGCATGAGTTGCCAGTCGCCGCCGGCCTCGAAGACGAAGCCGATCACCCACAGCGCCGTGGCAGCCAGCTCAAGCCCGCCGATCCGGCCGCCGTCGGCAATGGCGTACAGCAGCGGCGTCGAGATGATCCAGGCCAGCACGCCCTGCAGGCCGAACACGATGTAAAGGCTTTTCAGGTGAAAATTCGGCTCGTTGTTTGCCCGGATTTGCCGATAGCGCGCATCTTCGGGCTCGCCCCAATTGCGCGCCGTGATATAGGCAGACAAACGCAACGCCCAGACGGCAACGAGCAGAAGCACCAGCATGCCCGCGGGTTGCAGCGACGGCCCGGCCGACGCGTAGACGCCCGCCGTCAGCACGAAGAACAGCGACCAGAGGCTGTCGACGAAACTGACGTCGCCGAGCCGCAAGCTGGCGAGCCAGGCTGCGAGCGCCGCGACGATTACCGCGGCCAGCGCCAGCAGGTAGGTGTCTCCGTAGAGCATCAGTCGAGTATCCATCCCTGTTGCCCGGCCGGCGCGGACTTCATGCCCTCGAGACGCTCGGCGAGGCGCAACAGGACAGGCATCAGTGCCGCCCAGCCGACACCCAGTGCAAGCAACGCCGCCGGCATGTTCACGAGCTGGATGCGCCGAGCTTTTCGCCCGTGAATACGCGAGCGGCCCGCCCAGCGCACCGAACAGCACTGCGAGCGCAACGCGCCCCTTGAGCCACGAGAGCGACACATTGAGCGTCGTGGCGAACAGCATCCACATCGCGACGATCCATAAGGTGCTGCAAACGGCACGATCATCCGGGACGGGTAGGCCGCCCAGCCGGCGGCCACCAGCACGCTGTCCCAGGCGGCGCCGATGGCGCCGCAGGCCGTGACCAGCGCGAACTCGTTGCCGGGACGCCTGGCCGTACCGAGATGCAGCAGGATCGTGGCCGTGATCACGAGCACGCCGATCCAGGGCAGCCCGGCCGCGGCGCTCAGGACGACCGCGAACCAGCTCACCTGGAACGCCGCGAAATTGATGAACATCGCCACGGCTCAGTCCGGCGCCGAACCGGCGCGATCGCGACGCTCGAACAGGTAATGGCCGACGTACCACTTCCTCGCCGTCGTTGTAATCGAACAGCTCGGCGCAGGCCATGAAGAATATCCGCCAGCGTACCCACCAGCGTGTGCGCCTGTGCCTCGCCATAGGTCGCGCTGAGGACCGGCATAATGCGATTCCTGCGCTCGTCCATGCGCTCGAGCCATGCATTCGCGGTGTTGGCGTAGTGCCCGCCGTTCCAGCGCCAGCGCTCCAGGATGCGCAGATCGTCCTGGAAGTACAGCGGCAGGTCGTAGCTCGGCATCATCCCGCCGGCGAAGAAATGCCGGCTCATCCAGTCCTGCGGCCCCTTGTCGATGAACTCGTAGGGCGTGGTCCGGTGGCAGAAGACATGCATGAAAAACTGCCCGCCCGGGCGCAGCCAGCCGGCCACGCGGCGAAACAGTTCGCGGTAGTTGCGCATGTGCTCGAACATCTCGATCGACACGATGCGATCGTAGCGTCGCCCGGTATCGAAGTCGTTCATGTCACGCACTTCGACCGTCAGGTTGGTGACCCCGCGCTGAGCCGCTGCCGCCACGATGTAATCGTGTTGCGACTGCGAATTCGAAACCGCCGTCACCGTGCACCCCGGGAACCGGCTGGCAATCCAGAGGCTTACCGAGCCCCAGCCACAACCGAGATCGAGCACGTCCATGCCGTCCTCGATGCCGGCACGGCTGACCGTTATCCGCAGTGCCTCGGCCTCGGCCACGGTCAGATCCACGTCCGTAGACGGCCAGTAGCAGCAACTGTACTTGCGATGCTCGCCGAGGACTTCGTCAAAAAACGCCGGCGGCACCTCGTAGTGCTGTTCGTTGGCCCGTTCGGGAAGCGGCGCGATGCCGGCCGAATTCATCATGTCAATGAACCCGGACAGCGCGGCCGCCGACAGCTCACCGTCGTCCGCGTGTATGTCGGCCAGCCGCTGCCGCAGCAGCCGGCGTATCCCGGCGCGCACGAGTGCATCGGGCAACAGCCCGGACTCGGTAATATCCAGCGTGCGTGCTGCCGCTGCCTGCAGTGTCATGAACCAACCCCGGCGAAATAGCGCCATGCGTGTACTCTCGCGTCACTTTAGGGACAGGCAGGAATTTTAGCAATATCACGCACTTACATTGTTACAATCCCTTACACTTGCGGCACGTCGGGATACATTTGTCGCCCCCGATGACACATCCGGAGACAAACGGCGAGACACGCCGGCCGGATTTTCCGGCAACGGCGGGAGCGGCGGATGGTGCCCCGACCACGACTCGAACGTGGGACCTTCCGCTTAGGAGGCGGACGCTCTATCCGGCTGAGCTACCGGGGCGGTGTCTTGCGGCCGGTAAAGGTACCACGGCGGTCGGCGGCTGTGGACCGCGCCTGCAACGCACAGCACTTCTCGCCGGCCGTCGTCCGCAGGTAGAATCGAATGCATGCTGAAACCCGGCTCGCGCGCCCCGGAATTCATCCTGCCGGACCAGGACGGGCGGGATGTCGAACTGTCCGGCCTGCTCGCCGACGGGCCGCTGATCCTGTACTTCTACCCGGCGGACTTCACGGCCATCTGCACGCGCGAAGCCTGTGCCATCCGTGACCTGTACGGTGAACTGGACTCTGTCGGCCTGCGGGTTGCCGGCATCAGCCCGCAATCGCCGGAGAGCCATCGCCGTTTTCGCGCCGAGCAGCGACTGCCGTTCACCCTGTTGTCCGACGAGGATCGCACGGCCATCCGCATGTACGGCGTCGACGGTCCGTTCGGCATAGGCGTGCGCCGCGCCACGTTCCTGGTTCACCCGGATCGCAGCATCCGGGATGCCGTCCTGGCCGATTTCAATGTCGGCCGGCACACGGAATTCCTGAAAAAAGCCGTCGTCCTGCGCGAGGCCGCCGGACTGCGCGCGGGACGGTTCGACAAACCCTGAGTGGCCCGCCCGCGTCTCACTCGCCGCTGATTGTCAGCAATACGCGCCGCTCGTGCCCGGCATGGCGATGCTCCCACAGGTACACGCCCTGCCAGGTACCGAGCGCGCACGCGCCATCGCGTACCGGCAGGTTAAGGTCGGCGTGCGTCAGTATCGAGCGCACGTGGGACGGCATGTCGTCGGGGCCTTCCGCCGTGTGCGTGTACAGCGGGTCGCCGTCCGGCACCGCCCTCCCCATCCAGGCCTCGAGGTCACGCAGCACCGCCGGGTCGGCGTTCTCGCACAACATCAGCGAGGCGCTCGTGTGGCGTATGAACACCTGGCAGAAACCGCGTTGCACGCCGGCCTGCGCCACGGCGCGCTGGACGGCATCGGTGATCGCGTAGGCGCCGCGCCCGCCGGTGGCAATCGTGATCTCCGACTGAGCAATCATAATCTTTGATATTCAGTTAATTACAGGTTGAAGCTGAAACCGGTTCTGCGCCGGGTCACGCCACGTCGTCCGTCGCCGGCGGCTGGTACGGGGCACCGTAGCGCAGGCGTATCGTCTTGGTCTTGCCGAACCAGGGGATCGACACGAGGTACAGGTTGTCGTACTCGTTCTCCGCGATCGGCGGCACGTTCTTGCTCGCGCCGAGGTCCGCGATCAGTCCGGGCAACGTATCGCTGTGGCCCACGACGAGGATGATCTCGCCCTTGTGCCGCTCGAGGATATCCGCGAGTACCGCCTCGTTGTCGTCGGGGTCGTAACTCGTAATCGGGATATCCAGCCGTTCCGCCAGCGGCTGCGCCGTCTGCTGCGTGCGCCGGTAAGGCGTTGCGTAGATGGCGTCGATGCCGGCCACGACGTCCGCGTCGACGAGCTGCCGCGTCAGTTCGGCAACCCGGCGCTGCCCGGCCGGCGACAGGTTCGGGTCATCGGCCGGCATCGCGGCTTTCTCCGCATGGCGTACGAAGATGATGGTCGTCGTTGCCTGCGATTCGAAGAACCAGGCCAGGCCCACGGCGATCGCCGTGCAGACGACGGCGATCACGACGCGCCGGCGGCGCCGGCGGCGTTTCACATCATTATTACCGTTCTGCATGGAACGCGAGCTTACGAGGTTTCGGGGAAATTGACCACGATCACGCCGGGGCCGCGCGTTCAGTCGCGCCGGTAGCGGCGCGAGACTTCCCGGTATTCACCCTCGATGACATCGTACCGGGCGTCGCCGGGGGCGCCCCCGCCCCTCTGCTGCCGGGCCGCCTGTTTGCGCATGCGGCGCTGCTGCCACCAGACGCGAATGCCGATAATCGCCGCCAGCACGACGAAAATGCTGCCGAGCGCGATCAGGGCAACGAAGCCCAGCACCAGCGACAGCCCGATGGCGAGCACGCCGACCACGACGACCAGCGCGTTGGCCAGCGGATTGCCGGCCGGAAACTGACGATTTCGATCGCGGGGGTCCAAAAGTCCTTGATCCTCAATTAGTTGGCTCTCGACGAGTGTAGAAACCCTCGAACCACGGGGTCCAGGTTTCGCCGCCGTCGTTCGACTGCTCGAAGAATTGTCGCACACGGCCGTCCGGCAGTGGCGTCCACAGTCCCCGGAACGGCGCGGTGGTACCGTTACCGATGTAATGAATCTGCCCTTCGAGGCGCATGCCCTCCGGCGTCATGCCGCCGCGTATCGAGATCTGCCCGCCGCTTTCGGAGTTCCAGACCTGCACCCATTCGCCGGTCGCGGCGTCCAGGTAATTGATGCTCTGCCCCGTGGCGCCGCTGGCCGAGGTCCAGTGTTCGACCAGCACGCAGCCTTTTTCCTCGGCGGTGATACGGTTGGTGCCGGCGAACGTGCCGTCTTCAACATGCACGTCCCATTCGCCGACCCAGAAATCGAATTCCCGGAATCGCTCCTGGTGCGCGCACGGAAACGCTTTTGCTTCCATGTCCGCAAGCAGTGCGTCGAAGCGCTCATTGCCGGCCAGCGTACCCAGCACCGGGTCGCCGGAGATCGCCTGGATCGCGGTAAAACCGCCGGCCACCAGCTTTTCCAGCAATGCAATCGCCTCGCCAGGCCGGTCCGCCGCGACATGCTGGCGCGCACGCTCGAAGTCGGCGCGCAGGGGCGCGAGCCCCAGTTCGGCCGCGCGCTCGATGGCATCCGCGGCCAGCTCGGGCTCGCCGGCCTCGCGAGCCTCGATGGCGAGCGCGCGCCAGGCCATGGGATCGGTGTCCTGCCGTGCCTCCAGTTCGGCCAGCGTGTCCGACGGCGCGGCATGAATCGCCGCGGCGGACAGCATCCAGGCCAGGAGCACCACGTATTGCTGAATCCGTACCGCCATGGGCATTTCCTTTTTATTGCAGGAATCGATGCCGGGTTGGACAGGGTGCGTCCGGGAAGTTTCAGCTGGTGGCGTGCAATTGATGGTCACGTGCGGATTACGATTTTTCCTGTATGGGCCGCCGCGCCGAAGCGATGAAATGCTTTTTGCAGGTCAATCTCGTTGAAAGCGTATTCAGAATCAATCACCGGTTTGAAATTGCCTGCTTCAAAGAGTTCGTTGAAGTAATCAAGATCTCTATTCGCCTTGAGGCCCACAACACGAAGGGTCCTGTCGTTGGCGCGGCTGAAGCGAAAACGCGAAAGTGCTACTTGCATTAACCTGAGCATCTCTCCCCCCACTGTTGTGTAAACACCGTGCGGGTTCAATGCACGCTCGTAATCTGCCGGCGATCTATTCGTCTTTACATCAAGTATCAAATCGTAGCACTTACCGCTACGCGTAAAATCTTCTGAAGAATAGTCGATCACATGGTCGTATCCCCACAACTGCATCGACTTCAGCTTGGCCGCGCTATCAACACCCGTCACTTCGACCTGATACAACTTCAACAGCTGAATGGCAATACTGCCTACGCCGCCTCCGGCTCCGTTTATGAGAATGGCTTGACCGTGTTTGACGGGCCCTCCCGCCGCAATGCCCTGCAGGGCCAGCATGCCTGCTTGCGGAATGGCGGCAGCTTGCTCAAAGCTCATACCTGGTGGCTTGATCGTCATGGCACTTTCCGGTGCGCACACGAATTCCGCAAACCCTCCGAACCCGCAGCCAGAGAGATCACCATACACGTCATCACCTGGCTTGAAGCGCGTGACCTTACTGCCGACCGCCTCAACTCGTCCCGCAACATCCGATCCCACAACAATTTTCGGTCGCAGTAATCCTGCCATGAGGCGGTTCGGAACAAATGGAGTACCGTGGATCAGAGCCCAATCCCAGTCGTTGATCGAAACAGCATGAACCTTGACCAGCACCTGGTTTCCTTTTGGGGCGGGCTTTTCGATCTCTCCAATTTCCAGATAATCCGGCGATCCGTACTGGCGTATGCGCAGAGCTCTCATTCATCACACTCCATGAAATGTCAATTCAATATGCCAGAACCAACAGCACCTGACGCTGACCGTTCCGACGGTGGGCCACTGAGCACAATCCGTTCAAGATCGCCCGCACTTGACACAGACGGCCTGGAGCGACAGCAATTTGGGTGACGGGTTGGACGGTCCGCTGCAACGATCTTGCTGGACGGCACCACGTATTCACTTTCCATGTCTATTTTCCGCCAGTAGCGGTCTCTTCGCGACATCTCTCGGCCAAGCGTTTCGAGAACTGGCTACCGCCAGCATGCCGCTTCCTGCCAGTCGACGAGATAACGTGCGAGTTGGCAATGTACATAAGCCCATTCAGCTTGCTACCACCATTCCTGAACGAGAGTTCGCGCATGGCAGGCGGGAAGGCCGCGTCTACGACTCTTGGGTCATCCGTGGCTGGGTGGCTCGCTCAGTGCCCTGTGGATTCAAAATTGGAGCAGGAAGAAACTGACAGTGCAGTGACCACAATTGCCGCAAAGCCTCTCAGGGATCATGGTTTGCGCCTTCGGGTTTCACTGCCTCCGGCCTCCGCCGACATAGGCCAGAAACCCTTCCTTTGCTTCTGAAACAAACGGCGCAAGATCCTCGTCTCCATACGACGTTAGTTCCGCGTCGATTTCCTTCGCTATGGGCTCAAACGGACCGGACTCAAACTCGTCACTAACGAAAAGCTGTTTAGGCCAACACCCCGCTTGATCTTGAGCAGAAGCCAGCAGCCGTGCCGCTACTGGCACCGGGTCGGCACCGTCAAGGATCGGCAAGAAGTCGTTCCCCAGAATGTAACAACTCGCCGCGTCCATTAGACACAGCACATCGAAGTCACCGTCTTGCTCAGTCACGATCGGTGCATCGTTCAGCCGGAAAAGTATCCACGCGTCGTTGGGAGAAAACTGACTTGGAACGGGCAACTGATTAACTCTCCGTGCAATCCAACATTTGGGTTAACCGGCGGCGGCGCCGCGCTCTTCCGGCTTCGCTGCCCCGGAGATTTATACCATGTTCTAACAGCGGACAATGCTATGCACGTTTTGTGCGGCATTGGGAGCGTAGCGAATAGTACATAGGTGCACAACGTTGGCCGTCTCGCGCAGTGCCTGATTATGCACCGCGCTCCACCCGCCACGGCGGGTTCAACCTATTCTCCCCGGCCCAGTACAATTTTATCTTATTGCCGGATGGATCATGCAACACTGCCTCACGCCAAAGATATCGCATGTCCTCGGGATCTTGATCAAACTCGAAGCCTTTGGATTTCAACTCGTTTACAAGGTCATCGAGTTTCTCGTGCTCGAAGTAGATGATACTGCCGCTTCTAAAGTTGCTACCGGTTCTCTTCGAGCATAAGTGAAAAAGTTGACTCTCCTTCCGGGCACTCGAATCTCGCATAATGCGAAGTATCTACAATCTGCAGAAACCCCATCTTTCGGTAGAATTCTGTAGCCATGCTCATGTCCGTGACAGGTAATGTCACTTGATTCAGGTTCATATCCGCGTCCACACCAATGCATAGTTCGGGTGTATCGCCCTACTCAACAAAGCAGCGATATTGCACTCTCTGAAAATACGGATTGTTTATGCCCGCTGCCAGCAGCACTACATCGCCGTTCGCCGGAAAACCGGGAAATAGCATGCTCCCGGCCATCTCGAGCGCAGTTTCCTTACCGCGCCATCGTGCTGGACGGCTTAACCGTATGAAGTTGTATCGCCCGCCATGGCCACAAGCGTTACCAACATGTCGGAAGAACTGAATTGGCGGTTCCAAAGCGATTTGCTAGACGGCATAAGCGATCCTTCAGGTATCTGCTTTCAGCCAACCTGGTTGCGCATTCTCCATTTGCCAATTGTCATTTCACTGTCCCCGAGTGAGCCGAGCTTGCAGTGTGTCCAAAATCTTCCTTCTGAGGTATCCCTCGCAGAGGAGAAATAGCAGCGATTCTCGAATAATTCATGGCGTTTCTTTAATTGTGGGCAATTCGCACAGATTCTCACTCAACATCCAGTGCAGCATCGGTGTGAATGCCGCGCGCGAGTGCACGGTTTTCTATGAGCACGACGGCAGCCTGGTGATAAAGGTCCGTTATGCCGGCCGACCAGGGTGAATTGGTGCGTCAAGCCGCTGGAGCACGCCATGGAGCGGCGTTTTCGCAAGAGCGAGGGACGCGCGCACTTTTCATGTGAGATGGCGGAGAGGGTGGGATTCGAACCCACGAAGGGCGCTAACCCTTGCTGGTTTTCAAGACCAGTGCATTCAACCGCTCTGCCACCTCTCCTGCTCTGTCGGACATAGACGAGTTTACGCGGCGACATACTGCGGAATTTCCGCATGAAGATCAACGTGCCCGCCGCTATCCCAATGCGCGTTTAATGCCCGCGAGTCCCTGTTCGAGCGTCGCGCGCGGACAGGCAATGTTCATGCGGAGGAAGCCGTTGCCTTCCTCGCCGAACAGCGTGCCTCCGTAAAGGGCGACGCCGCCCTCCTCCGCGAGGCGTGCGAGCACGTCGCGTTCGCCGAGTTCCAGCGCGCGATAATCCAGCCACGCGAGGTAGGTCGCCTCGGCGGGCCAGACACGCAGTGCCGGTACTTCCGTCTCGACGAACTCTGCGACGCGCGTGTGGTTGCGATCGATGTAGGCGATGACGCCGTCCAGCCACGGGCCACAGTCCCGGTACGCCGCCAGCATCGCGACGGCGCCGAACGTCGTGTCGTGATTGAGTTGTGTTGTACCAGGAAGCCCTGCAAGGCGCTACGGACGTCCGCATCCGGTGAAATGACGGTCGCCTGCGGCAGCCCTGCCGTATTGAAGCTCTTGTTCGGCGAGATGACCGTCGCGGCTCGCGTGTGGCCGAAGGTACCGAACAGGCCGGTGACGATGGCCCGGGCCGCACCAGGTCGGCGTGCACCTCGTCCGACACGACCAGCAGGTCGTGCCGGTCCGCCAGCGCGGCCAGGGGACGACAGTTCGTCGTTCGTGAAGACACGACCGGTCGGGTTGTGCGGGCTGCAGAGCAGCACCATGCGCGTGTCCGCATCGATCAGGCCGGCCATCGCGTCGATATCCAGCTCGAACCGGGTCGCGCCTTCCCGCAACGGGCAACGCAGCAGGCGTCGATTCGTGTTCTTCACCAGATCGATCAGCGGTCCGTACGTCGGCGTCGGCACGACGATGCCGTCGCCCGGATTCGTCAGCGTAACGATCAGGCCGTAGATGGCAACGATGGAACTCGGCGGGCAGAACTTGAGCCACTCGGCGGGTACCTGCCAGTCATGGCGATCCGCGAGCCAGGCCAGCACGGTCTCGGTGTAGGCGGCGGGCCGCTCTTCGTAGCCGAGGACCGGGTGTTCGAGGCGTTGCCGAATCGCATCCAGTATCGGCCCGGGCGTTCTGAAGTCCATGTCGGCGACCCAGAAAGGCAGCAGGTCGTCCCGTCCGAACAGGCGCCCGGTACCGTCCCACTTGAAGGAACCGCTGGCACGGCGTTCGACGAGTCGATCCAGGTCGGTCATGGCAGTCTCCGGCGCGGGTTCACAGCAACAGGTAGAGGACGATCGTGACCGCGGCGACCAGCAACGCGTACGGCAGCTGTGTCACCACGTGATCGATGTGATCGCTGCCGGCGCCCACGGACGCCAGCACCGACGTGTCCGAGACCGGCGACGAGTGATCGCCGAAGATTCCGCCGCCGGCGACCGCGGCAACCGTCTGGTAAACGAGCGGCGTGATCTCACCGCCTGAGAATTCGAACGCGAGCGGCAGTGCCACCGGCATCATGAGTGCATAGGCGCCCCACGACGTACCGGTGGAGAACGAGATTGCGGCGGTGAGCACGAACGTCAGCGCCACGACGGTGTTGGGCGTCAGGTAGCCGGCGAACTGGGCGATGATGTAGTTGGCGGCCTGCAACTCCGCCGTGACGGCATTCGAGCGGTGCGCGAGCGCGACGATGAGCAACGCCTCGATGATGCTTTTCGTGCCGTCGACAATGACATCGGCCGCGTCGGTGACGCTGGCGAAGTCGCCGCGCAATGCCAGGACGACAAAAAGCCAGGTCGTCGCCAGCATGAAGGCCTCGACGATCCGCACGGAACCGCCGGTCACCAGGGTCCACGCGCCGAAACCGACCAGCAACGCTACCGGCATCGCGAGTTCCAGCAGCAGCGACGGCGTGTTGCGGCGCTCGGGCGCGTCGATGTCGCCGCCGCCGTCCGCGAGCGGCTTGCCCCCGGGACGGATCAGGGCCCCTGTCTCGCGGACCCGCCGCTCCGCCTTGCGCATCGGGCCGAAGTCGGGAAACACGCCGGCGCAGACGAGCAACGTCAGGAAAATGAGTAACAACGGGTAGAAATTGTACGGAATGGCGGCAATGAAGACGCCCAGGCCCTCGTCCGCCGACGTGACCGCAGAGGATGATCGCGCGATCAGGCTGGACACGTACGCGCCCCAGGCCGTGAACGGCACGATGATGCACACGGAGGCCGTGGTCGAATCGAGTATGTAGGCGAGTTTTTCCCGCGGTACGCCGGCCTTGTCCGACATGGGCCGCATGACCGAGCCGGTCAGCAGCGGGCTGAAGTAGTCGTCGACGATGACGAATCCCATGCCCCAGGCCGATAACTCGACACGGCGCCGCGTGCCGCCGCCACCGGAGAAACGCGCCGCGAGCGCGCCCAGCACGCCGGCGCGCCGGAACAGCGCGAACAGTATGCCGATCAGCACGACGATTTCGCAGATCCAGATGAAATCGGCGTTGCCGAGCGACGCCTGGAACAGGTCGTTGAGGCCGGCACCGGGTGCGTTGCCCAGCATCAGCGTGCCGACCAGCGTCCCGGTGAGCATGGCGACCAGCGCGGAGCGCGTGACGAAGGCGAGCACCAGCGTGATCGCGAGCGGCGCGAGCGCCGCCATTCCCCAGTCCGTCATGTGCCGCTCTCCCCCCGCCGCGAGCCGCGCTCAAGATGCCCATTTTCCAGCCGGAATACAGACGCGGGGCGCGCCCCGCCGCGATGCGCCGTCGATGGTTTCACGCGGTCCCAACGCTTGCATTGGACCGCGCGTCAACGGACTATTCCCGTTGTAGCCGATGCAGGTTCCGCGGGCACCCGCGAAGGGGGATCAATGAACAAACGAGCTTTGCCGGCATGGCTGGCAGTACTTATCGTCGCCGGCGCGGCGCCGGCGCACGCAGAACATTACGTACGCTACGACGCCGGCGGGCACGCGAGCTACGGTGTCGTCGACGGCGATCGCATCCACGAACTCGATGCGGCGCCCTACCTGGGCGGCAAGCGCACGGGCGCGTCCGTCGCGGCGGGCGATGCCCGCCTGCTCGCCCCGGCCGAACCGTCGAAAGTCTTCGCGGTCGGCTTCAATTACATGAGTCACCGCGGCGAGCGGGAGCTGCCGCCCCATCCGCCGATATTCCTCAAGCTGCCATCGGCGATCACGGACCCGGAGACCACGATCGTGCCGCCGGCCGGTGCCAGCGACCTGCACTACGAGGCGGAACTCGTCATCGTCATCGGCCGCACGGCCAGCAAGGTATCCGCAGAAAACGCAGGCGACTACATTTTCGGCGTGACGGCCGGCAATGACGTCAGCGAACGCGCCTGGCAGGCCGATGACCTGCAGTGGTTTCGCGGCAAGGCAGACGACGACTTCGGGCCCATCGGTCCGGTCATCGCCACCGACGTCGACTACAACGACCTGCTCGTACAGTCACGGCTGAATGGCGAGGTGATGCAGTCGCAACGTACCCGCGACTTCATCCACGATGCACGCGCCATCGTCAGCCACATCAGCCAGTACGCCACGCTGTACCCGGGCGACCTGATATTCACCGGCACGCCGGGCGAAACGAGCGCCATGCAGCCGGGCGACGTGATCGAGATCGAAGTCGAAGGGGTCGGCGTATTGCGCAATACCATCGGCGCAGCCGAATAACCACTTTGTCCATCCGTACCGAAGCACAGGGAGAATCCTTGATGTCAGACAAGTTACTGAAGGCCTGCACCGCAACATTGCTGGCGGCATTCGCGCTGGGCGCCGGCCTGGCCCAGGCCCAGAACCACGCGCCCAACCCCTATCGCACGGTCGAGGGATGGGCAAAGCTGCCGTCGGGCCGTGAATGGGGCGCTACCAGCGCCGTATTTCCCGCCAATGACGGCGAACATATCTGGGTAGCCGAACGCTGCGCGCGCCAACCTGTGCGTCGGCAGCACGCTGGACCCGGTCATCCTGTTCGACAAGGACGGCAACGCGGTACGGCAGTTCGGTGCCGGCCAGATCGTCTGGCCGCACGGCATCTTCGTCGACGCCGATGGCAACGTCTGGATGCGCGAACGCCGGTCGGTTATGCGCCGGTGCCCGACGGTGTCGGCCACACGGTCATGAAATTCAGCCCCGACGGCGAGCTGCTGATGACGCTCGGCAAGGAAGGCGTCGCCGGCACCGGCGAGGACACGTTCACCAAGCCGTCGGACGTACTGGTCGCGCCCAATGGCGACATTTTCGTTGCCGATGGCCACGATGCCAGCGGCAACAATCGTATTGTCAAATTCGACAAGAACGGCAATTTCCTCGGGCAGTGGGGCACGACCGGCGATAACGACGGTCAGTTCCGTGACCCGCACGCGCTGGCCATGGACTCGCCAGGGCCGCCTGTTCGTGGCCGACCGCGGCGACAGCCGTATCGCAGATCTTCGGCCAGGGCGGCAAGCACCTTGCGACCTGGACGCAGTTCGGCCGGCGAGTCGGCCTTTTCATGATCGACGAACGACATCCTTTACTCGGCCGATTCCGAGTCGAACGAGGACGCAATCCCGGCTGGAAGCGCGGCATGCCGTATCGGCAGCGTGCGTGACGGTTTCGTCAACGCGTTCATCCCGATCCGAGCCAGACAGGACAACTCCGGCACCAGCGGCGCCGAGGGTGTCGCGGTCGATGCCGCGGGCAACGTTTACGGCGCCGAAGTCGGCCCGCGGGCCCTGAAAAAGTACGTGCGGCGCTGAGCAATATCCGCACGGGCACCGGCCGCCCGGGTAGCCGGTACCGTGCGCGGCCCCTTTCCCGCGCCCGTCGGAATGCTCGAATGACCGCCTGGATTTCGCCTGGCGAGAGTGCCTGCATGAACAAGAACGTGAATTACCTGTCCCCGGTCGCCGACGCGTCGGTCGAGGATCGCTCGCAATTCATCTGGAAATGCTACGCGCACGTGGTCGGCGCCATCCTGGCGTTCGCCGCTGTCGAGGCCTACCTCTTTCGTCAGGCATCGCCGCACGCATTGCAGAGCCGTTGCTCAACAACTGGCTGCTGGTCATCGGCGGCCTGATGCTCGCGAGCTGGGGCGCATCGCACGTGGCGCACCGGATCAGTTCGCAACCGGCCCAGTACGCCGCCTTCGGCTTTTTCGTCGTCGTCGAGGCCCTGGTATTCACGCCACTCCTCTACATCGCGTACACGACGCAGCCCGGCGTAATCGACAGCGCCGCCGGCGTGACAATCATGGGCAGCGTGGGTCTCATCGCCGTCGCCATGATCACGCGCAAGGACTTCTCGTTCCTGCGGGGCATCCTGATGTGGGGCTTCGTGCTGGCGATGGTCGCGATCGTCAGCGGCATCCTGTTCGGGTTTCAGCTCGGTACGTGGTTTTCGGTCGCGATGATCGGCTTTGCCGGTGCCGCCGTTCTGTACGACACATCGAACATCATGCACCACTACCCGCAGGACCGGTACGTCGCCGCGTCGATGGCGCTGTTCGCCTCGATCGCGCTGATGTTCTACTACGTCCTGATGCTCTTGCTGAACCGCGAATAGCCAGTCGACTTCGACCGCGCCGGTGGCACGGAGCCGTGCCGCCGGCGTTTTTTCAGGCGGCGGCAATCCTGTCGACGCCTCCCATGTAGGAACGCAGCACGTCGGGCACGACAATGCTGCCGTCCGCCTGCTGGCCGTTCTCCAGGACCGCCACCAGCGCGCGGCCGGCGGCCACGCCCGAGCCGTTCAGCGTGTGCAGCAACTCCGGCCTGCCGGTGTCCGGGTTGCGCCAGCGCGCCTGCATGCGGCGTGCCTGGAAATCACCGAAGTTGCTGCACGACGAGATCTCCCGGTAGCGTGACTGGCCGGGCAGCCAGACCTCCAGGTCGTAAGTCTTCGCGGCGCCGAACCCGATGTCGCCCGCGCACAGCACGACGACGCGGTAGGGAAGACCGAGTCGCTGCAGGATGGCCTCTGCGTGCGACGTCAGCTCTTCCAGCGCGGCCTCGGAATCCGCCGGACGCGTCAGGTGCACGAGCTCGACCTTCTCGAACTGGTGCTGGCGAATCATGCCGCGCGTGTCCTTGCCATAGGACCCCGCCTCGGAGCGAAAACAGGGCGTGTGCGCGACGAACCGGCGCGGCAGCTCGCCTGCGTCGAGTATGGCATCGCGGGCGAGGTTGGTGCAGCGGCACTTCCGCCGTCGGAATCAGGTAGAAAGGCGTTTCGGTCGTCGTCCGGAACAGGTCGGCCTCGAACTTCGGCAGCTGGCCGGTGCCCTGCAGGGCGTCGGCTTCACCAGGTACGGCACGTAGGTTTCCTCGTAGCCGTGCTCGGCCGTGTGCACGTCCAGCATGAACTGGATCAGCGCCCGCTGCAGGCGTGCCAGGGGCCCCGACAACACCGCGAATCGGGAGCCGGACATGCGCGCGGCGGCGTCGAAATCCAGCCCGCGCAGACCCTCGCCGAGATCGACATGATCGCGCGGTGTGAATTCGAATTTCGGTGGTTCGCCCCAGCGCCGTACCTCGACGTTGGCGGTGTCGTCGCTACCGTCCGGTACGTCGGCGTGCAACAGGTTGGGCAGGCCCAGCTCGATGTCGCGCAATGACTGCTGCACGGTCTGCAGCTTGCTGTCCGCATCGTCCAGGCGCATCCCCAGGTCCTTTACGGCAGCCAGTAGCGGCGTCGCATCCTCGCCCCCGGCCTTCGCCTGGCCGATGCGTTTTGCGCTGGCATTGCGTTCGTTGCGCAGCGACTCGACTTCCACCTGCAGCGACTTGCGCTGCTTCTCGAGTGCGAGATAGCCATCCGCGTCAAATTCTACGCCGCGGCGCTTGAGATTCGCGGCAACGTCGGCGGTCGCCTGGCGCAGGATTTTTGGATCGATCATCGTGAGGTACCGTCAGTCGTCGGTTGGCGGTTCGTCGCGGCGGTGGCGCGCCTTGCGCTCGGCGAGATCGTGCAGCTTCTCGCCGATCTTCTGCTCAAGGCCGCGCGGCACCGGATGATAATACGTCCGCTCTGGCATGTCGTCCGGAAAATACCGCTCGCCCGCTGCGTAGGCATCGTCTTCATCGTGCGCGTACCGGTATTCCTTGCCGTAACCGAGTTCCTTCATCAGCTTCGTCGGTGCGTTGCGCAGGTGCATGGGCACTTCCAGCGAACCGTATTCCTGCGCGTCGACGGCCGCTGCCTTGAACGCGTTGTACACGGCATTGCTCTTCGCGGCACAGGCCAGGAACACGATTGCCTGCGCCAGGGCCAGCTCGCCCTCGGGGCTGCCGAGCCGCTCGACCGTCTCCCACGCATCGAGCGTGATGCGCAGGGCTCGTGGGTCGGCGTTGCCGATGTCCTCGCTTGCGACGCGCACGAGCCGGCGGGCCACGTACAGCGGATCGCAGCCGCCGTCGAGCATGCGCATCAGCCAGTACAGAGAGGCATCCGGATCCGAGCCGCGCACCGATTTGTGCAACGCCGAGACCTGATCGTAGAAATACTCGCCCTGCTTGTCGAATCGGCGGCGCCCGCCCGCGGCGATCTCACGCGCCAGGGCCAGGTCGATGGCCGCCTTGCCGTCGCTCGCCTCGACAAGATCGGCTGCCAGCTCCAGCAGGTTCAGCAGGCGGCGCGCATCGCCGTCCGCCGCCTGCAGGAGCAACGCGCGCGCGTCATCAATCATCGTCAGCGACCGGAAGCCGTTGTCGTCGCGAATGCTCGCAAGCGCGCGCTCGACGATGCCGCACAGGGCGTCGTCGTCCAGTGGTCGAAGGACATAGACTCGCGCTCGCGAGAGCAACGCATTGTTCAGCTCGAACGACGGGTTCTCGGTCGTGGCACCGATGAAAGTCAGCGTGCCGTCCTCGACAAAAGGCAGGAACGCATCCTGTTGCGACTTGTTGAAGCGGTGTACCTCGTCGAGAAACAGGACCGTCTGGCGGCGATATTGCGCGCGATGCTGGCGCGCTTCGTCGACCGCCGCCCGTATGTCCTTGACACCCGCCATCACGGCCGACAGCGCGATAAAATGCGATTCCGTCGACGCCGCGACAATGCGCGCCAGCGTGGTCTTGCCGGTACCCGGCGGGCCCCAGAAGATCATCGAGTGAGCGCGACCCGACTCGATCGCGCGGCGCAACGGCTTGCCCGGAGCCAGAAGGTGTTGCTGGCCCGAAAAGTCCTCCAGGGAGGACGGTCGCAGCCGGTCCGCGAGCGGCCGCCCCGCCTGCGCCGTCGTGTCGTCTTCGAAGAGGTCCGGCATGATCAGTGATCGGCGGCTTGTCGCCGCAGCAGCCAGTGCTCGGCGCGCATGCTCCAGCCGCCGGCGCCGGCGACAGCGACTACCAGCCCTGTCACGATGCCGATGCCATCGGCGAGCAGGTCGTGCCAGTCCGCCGTGCGATAAATCGTCACGTACTGGCACAACTCGATGACGGCACCGAACAGCAACAGGCCGGCGCCGAGTCGCAGGTAGGCCGCCTTTGCATACTGGCCGCAAAACCACACGGTGAGGACAAGGAAAGCGCCGGCATGCAGCCACTTGTCATAGGCCGCTACATGGCGAAGCCGCAGGTCCGGGAACAGCCAGAGTGCCGGCATCAGTGCGCCGGCGAGCACGCACACGAGCATGAATGCGCCGGCGACACGCCAGCGCCGGGCCCAGCGCAGCGGCAGCATCAGTGGCCCGCCGGTGCGGCTGGCAGCGGCGTGCCCACGACATCGACACCGTCCGGCGGCACGAACGTGAACAGGTCGTCCGCGAGCGGCTCGTTGATCCGCGGGTCCTGCAGCGCGATCAGCGTCGACTGGCCCAGCGAATCGACGAATATCATCCGGTCCAGCCGATCGTTCGCGTCGAAGCCGAGATCCACGGTATCGAAACTGCTTTCGTCTGCCAGCGGCCGCAGGCGAACCCAGGCGGTGCCGCGGTCGCGAAAGCTCTCCACGACCCGGAAATCCTCCAGCACGTTGCTACCGCCGCCCAGCAGCAAGGCCGGCGTGCTGCCGAGCACATCGTCCTGCGGCTTGACCGTGACCTGCAACAGATCCGCATCGTAGCTCCAGACGTTACGACCGTCCGCCACCAGCAGCTGCTCGTAAGGTTCGGTGTACGCCCAGCGGAAGCGGCCCGGCCGCTTGATGTCCAGGGTGCCGCTCGATTCCTCGAGGACGGCGTCATCGGCATCGACCAGCGTTTGTTCGAACGCCGCCGACATCGTCTGCACGTCCTCGACGAACTGCCGGACGAGTTGCTCGCCATCGATCGCCTCTGCCGGCTGCACGTCCGCCGTGCCGCACAAAAGAAGTGCGATGCCGCTCCAGACTGGAAAGGTTCTCACCATGCGTATTCCGGCCCCCGGGTCAGTCCCTGGCGGGCGGCGGCACGAGAATCTCGCGCGAGCCGTTGGGTTGCAGCGGACCGACAAGACCGGCCTGCTCCATCGTTTCGACCATGCGGGCGGCTCGGTTGTAACCGATCTTCAGGCGCCGCTGCACCCCGGAGATGGACGCCTTGCGTGTCTCCATCACGATCTGTACCGCCTGGTCGTAAAGCGCATCCTGCTCGCCGTCGTCCGCCTCGCCCGGCAGCACGTCGAGCCCCGGCATGCCATTGGTTTGACTGCCCAATCCCTCGAGAATTTCATCGATGTAGCGTGGCTGGCCGCTTTTTTTCAGGTGCCGACGACGGTGTGCACCTCGTGGTCGGCGACGAAGGCGCCATGGACGCGGATTGGCAGCGACGTGCCGGGCGGCAGGTACAGCATGTCGCCGTGGCCCAGCAGGTTTTCGGCGCCCATCTGGTCGAGAATGGTGCGCGAATCCACCTTGGCCGATACCTGGAACGCGATGCGCGACGGGATATTCGCCTTGATGAGGCCGGTGATGACGTCAACCGACGGGCGCTGCGTCGCGAGCAGCATGTGAATGCCGGACGCCCGCGCCTTTCTGCGCCAGTCGCGCGATCAGCTCCTCGACCTTCTTGCCGACGATCATCATCATGTCCGCCAGCTCATCGATAATGACGACGATGAACGGCAGCGGCGTGAGTGTCGGGTGCTCGACCGGCTTGTCCTCGTCTTCGAGCGGTGGCGGCGTGAATGTCGGGTCCTTGATCGGGTTGCCGGCCGCGATCGCGTCCTTCACCTTGCGGTTGTACCCGCCGATGTTGCGCACGCCCAGCGACGCCATCAGCCGGTAACGGCGCTCCATCTCGCCGACGCACCAGCGCAATGCGTTCGACGCTTCCTTCATGTCGGTAACGACCGGCGTCAGCAGGTGCGGGATGCCTTCGTAGACCGACAGCTCGAGCATTTTCGGGTCGACCATGATCAGTCGCACGTGCTCGGGCTTCGCCTTGTACAGCAGGCTCAGCACCATCGCATTGATCGCGACCGACTTGCCCGCACCGGTCGTGCCCGGCAATCAGCAGGTGCGGCATGCGCGACAGGTCCGCGACGACCGAGTTGCCGCCGATGTCCTTGCCCAGCGCCAGGGTCAACGGCGACGCCCATGTCGTCGTACGCCCTGGATTTGAGTATCTCGCCCAGCGTCACGAGTTCGCGGTTCTCGTTCGGGATCTCGAGGCCGATGTAGGACTTGCCCGGAATCACCTCGACCACCCGCACGCTGACGACCGACAGCGACCGCGCCAGGTCCTTGGCAAGGTTGGAGATCTGGCTCGACTTGACGCCGGGCGCCGGGTCCAGCTCGAATCGCGTTATGACCGGCCCCGGCGACACCGACACGACCTCGACATTAATGTTGAAGTCCTTCAGCTTCAGCTCGACCAGCCGCGACATCGCCTCCAGGGACTCCTTCGAATAACCGGGCTTTTGCGGCGGCGGGTCGTCCAGCAGCGACAGGGGCGGCAACTCGCCGTCGGACGGCGGCTCGAACAACGGCACCTGGCGCTCTTTCTCCGCGCGCACGCTCGGTTCGACCGTCGGCAATACCGGCTCGATTCGCGGCGGCGTGCGGTTGGCCGTGCGCAGCTGCTCTTTCTTGAACACGTCCTGGCGAGCCGCCTGCTGGCGGCGGCCTTCCGCGCGATCGCGCAGCTCGCCGAGCCGAACCCGCAGGCCGTCCCAGGCGGCAAGGCACCAGCGGCCGATGCGGTCCATGATCTTCAGCCAGGAAACGCCCAGGAACAGCGAGATCGACGCCATCCAGACGAAAAACAGCAGCGTGCTGGCGCCCAGCAGCTTCATCACCGCGGCCAGGCTCTCGCCGACCAGCTGGCCGACGACGCCGCCGGCGGTCTCGCGAAAGCCGATAGGCGAGAAATGCAGTGTCGCGAGCGCGCAGCTCGTGACCAGCGTCAGCAGGAAACCGGCGATGCGCAGCGTGACGTCCGCGCGGGTCAGCATCTCCTGCGTGCGCTGCTCACGGTAGATCATCCAGCCGAAATAGAACACCATCACGGCGAACAGGTAGGCGGGACGGCCGAACAGGTTGAACAG
The DNA here is from genome assembly GCA_034522415.1 of Woeseiaceae bacterium. Classification (GTDB taxonomy): domain Bacteria; phylum Pseudomonadota; class Gammaproteobacteria; order Steroidobacterales; family Woeseiaceae; genus Woeseia. The sequence continues at coordinate 76,472 of JAXHLH010000003.1, read as the reverse complement.
CAGGTCCGCAATGTGCGCGCCGACCCGGCCGACGCCGTTGCTGATCTGTTCGGTGCTGCTGGCCTGGAAAAACCCGGGATCCGCGGGATCGTAGGTGAAGAGCGCAAACCACAGGATCAGCGCGAACGCGCCGAACACGTACAGGGCACCCTCACGCAGCGTGCGCACGACCTGCGCTGACAGGGCGCGGTCCGATCGGGGCGCTGTGCGGGCTCGAGCCATATTCAGGTAAATTGGGAGGTATTGACGTTAATTGACTGATTCTAATATAAAACGATGCGATAGTCGTGCCCGGTGACGGGCGACGGCCCGGCCCCTGGCCGCGTCCCCCGCGGCCCCGCGGCGCGCTTTGCCCGCCGCCATGCTTTTGCCTACACTGGCGCTTCGCGGACGGTGCGGCAACGCAGCCCGGGCGCTGTCGCGAACGGACTTGAACCCCGCCGCAACGGACGCATTTCCGGAGCCCTGGACCCAAGCGCCCGGAGCCAGTACGCGCAAACCGACCGGCACCAATCTTACGAGCGAAAGTATACATGAGCGAAACCAGACATTGCCGCGTCCTGATCCTGGGATCCGGACCCGCGGGGTACTCGGCCGCCGTCTACGCCGCACGCGCGAACCTCGATCCCGTGATCGTCACCGGTATCGAGCAGGGCGGCCAGTTGATGACGACGACCGACGTGGATAACTGGCCCGGCGACGTCGAGGGCCTGCAGGGTCCCGACCTGATGCAACGCATGCTGAAACACGTCGAGCGCTACAACACGACCGTCATCAACGACCACATCCACGAGGCCGACCTTTCCGTGCGACCGTTCGTGCTGGAGGGTGACTACGGCACGTATACGTGCGATGCGCTGATCATCTCGACCGGCGCTACGGCGAAGTACCTGGGCCTGCCCTCGGAAGAGGCCTACAAGGGTCGCGGCGTATCGGCGTGCGCGACCTGCGACGGCTTCTTCTATCGCGACCAGCGGGTGGCCGTCGTCGGCGGCGGCAACACGGCCGTCGAGGAGGCGCTGTACCTGAGTAACATCGCCTCGCACGTGACACTCGTACATCGCCGCGACGAGTTGCGCGCCGAAAAAATCCTGCAGGACCAGCTGTTCCGCAAGGCGGACGAAGGCAAGGTGCGGCTGCTCTGGGACCACGTCGTCGACGAGGTGCTGGGCGACGACGCCGGCGTCAACGGGCTGCGCGTACGCAGCACGAAAAATCCCGAAGCCACCGAGGACCTGGACGTGACCGGCGTATTCATCGCGATCGGTCACAGTCCGAACACCGGTCTCTTCGACGGACAGCTCGACATGCGCAACGGCTACATCATCGTCAGGACCGGCCTGCACGGCGACGCGACCGCCACCAGCGTACCCGGCGTGTTCGCCGCCGGCGACGTCGCGGACCAGGTCTACCGCCAGGCCATCACGTCCGCCGGTGCCGGGTGCATGGCGGCACTGGACGCCGAGAAGTACTCGACGCCCTGGCCGCGGACAGCACGGCCAGCCACGCTGCCGCCTGATACGCGCTCTCGCGGTGCGGCAACCCCGATGCAAACCGCCGTCGTCGAGTCCATAGCGGCGCTCGACCCGGCCGCCTGGAACCGGCTCAACCGGGACGGCTACCCGTTCCTGCGGCACGAATTCCTGGGTGCCGCCGAACGCACGGGCTGCGTGTCGGCGGAGTCCGGCTGGCTGCCACGGCACGTGGTGCTGTACGACGACACCGATACGCTGATCGCGGCACTGCCCCTTTACGAGAAAAGCCATTCGTGGGGCGAATTCGTTTTCGACTGGGCCTGGGCGCGCGCGTACGCCCAGGCTGGCCTGCCGTACTATCCGAAACTCGTATCGGCCAGCCCGTTCACGCCCGCCACCAGCCACCGGCTGCTGTGCCGCGGGCGATCGTCCGCGAGGTCGGCCCGGTCCTGATCGAACGTGCCCTGGCCCTCGCCGCCGCCGGCAACCTGTCGTCACTGCACGTACAGTTTCCGCCGGAGGACGAGTTGCCCGCCTTGCAGCAGGCAGGGCTGAAGCTGCGCAAGGACTGCCAGTTTCACTGGCACAACCGGGATTACCAGTCGTTTGACGACTTTCTGGCCGCCTTCAGCTCGCGCAAGCGCAAGAAAGCGAGGCGCGACCGTCGCGCCGTGGCCGAGCAGGGCATCCGGTTTCGCTGGCTCAAAGGCGGCGACATGACCGAGTCGCTTTGGCACGTGGTGTACAGCTTCATCAGCATGACCTTTTTGCGGCGTGGCTCGATGCCCTACCTGAACCTCGAGTTCTTTCACGACATCGCCGTTAGCATGCCGGACGACCTGCTGGTCGTGCTCGCGGAACAGCACGGCCACCCGATCGCCGCCGCCCTCTTCTTCGTCGGACCCGATACGCTGTATGGCCGTTACTGGGGCAGCGATGCGCACCACAATGCACTGCATTTCGAGACCTGTTATTACCAGGGCATCGACTACTGCATCGAACACGGTCTGCGGACGTTCGACCCGGGCACCCAGGGCGAACACAAGCTCAGCCGGGGTTTCACGCCCGTGACGACCTGGTCGGCTCACTGGCTCGCGCATCCCGAATTCTTCAACGCGGTCGCTGACTACCTCGACCAGGAACAACGCTACGTCGATCGCTACATCGATGCCGTCGATGCCCACAGCCCGTACCGCCAGGCCGGCGAAGGCCGGCAGCGGTGACCGGTCAGCAGGCGATCCGCATTGCATGGCTGAGCCCGGCCGACCCGCCGGACGCGTTTCCCGATATCGATTCGGCATGCAGCGAACCGGATGGCCTGCTTGCGGCCGGCGGCGACCTGTCCGACAGCCGACTCCTGTATGCCTACCGGCACGGCATTTTCCGTGGTACGAGGACGGCAGCCCATCCTGTGGTGGTCGCCGGAACCGCGCTGCGTGTTGCGACCGTCCGAACTGCACATCGCCAGCCGGTTTCGCCGCTGGCTCCGCACCTGCCCGCTCGAGGTCAGCTTCAACGCCGCGTTCGAGCAGGTGCTGGACGGCTGTGCCGGCTTGCGATTCGGCCAGCAGGGCACGTGGATCACCGCCGAGATGGCCGCAGCCTACACCGCGCTGCACCGCGCCGGCTGGGCCCACTCGGTCGATGTCTGGAACGGTGACGAGCTGGTCGGCGGACTCTACGGCCTGGCCATCGGCAAGGCCTTTTTCGGCGAATCCATGTTCAGCCGGACGACCAATGCATCCAAGGTCGCCATGCGGGCCTTGTGCCGCGAACTGGTGAGGCGCGAGTTTCGCCTGCTGGACTGCCAGGTCGCCTCGCCCCATCTCCTGACGCTGGGCGCGGTGGAACTGCCGCGGGCCGAATTCCGCGCCGAACTCGAGATCGCATGCGCATCACCGGCACCTTGCAGCGACTGGCCCCGGGGCCGTATCAGGGCGGCCGAACCGGCTCTCGATTGACTCAGGCGTTGCGTTGCAAAGGTGGGCCCGTTTCTGCACAATGCGCGAGCCCGATCAGCAGAGAACCCCTATTTTGGCGAAGGAAGAAGCACTCCAGATGGAGGGCGTCGTCACCGAGACGCTGCCCAACACCACGTTTCGAGTCGAACTCGAAAACGGCCACGTGGTGACGGCCCATATTTCGGGCAAGATGCGCAAGAACTACATCCGGATCCTCACCGGAGACAAGGTCACCGTCGAACTGACTCCCTACGACCTGAGCAAGGGCCGCATCGTCTACCGCGGTCGGTAGTCCGGATCAGTTTTCGGGCTGATGCGTCAGCTCGCGGCGTGCCGGCTCGGACTGCAGTTCCAGGGTGTCGTCCTCGGCGACGCGTACCCGCACGTGACCGCCCTCGGCCAGGTTGCCGAACAGCAGTTCCTCGGCCAGGGGTCGCTTGATGTGCTCCTGGATAATGCGCGCCATCGGCCGTGCGCCCATTTTCGGATCGTAGCCGCGTTGGGCAATCCATGACCGTGCCGCGTCGTCGAGTTCGAGCGTAACCTTGTTCGCGCCGAGCTTCGCTTCCAGCTGCGACGACCAGCTTGTCGACGACCCTCGCGACCGAATGCGGATCCAGCGAATTGAACTGGATGACGGCGTCCAGGCGGTTGCGGAATTCCGGCGTGAATGTCTTGGTGATGATTTCCATGCCGTCGAGCGTGTGATCCTGCGGCGCGAAACCGATGGAACGCCGGCTCATTTCCTGGGCGCCGGCATTCGTCGTCATGACGAGTACGACGTTGCGGAAATCAGCCTGGCGGCCATTGTTATCCGTCAGCGTGCCATGATCCATCACCTGCAGCAGCAGGTTGAACACTTCCGGGTGCGCCTTTTCGATCTCGTCGAGCAACACGACGGCGTGCGGGTTCTTGGTGACCGCTTCGGTCAGCAAACCGCCCTGGTCGAAGCCGACGTAACCCGGCGGTGCGCCAATGAGGCGCGATACCGTGTGACGCTCCATGTACTCGGACATGTCGAAACGAATCAGTTCGACGCCGAGAATCAGCGCGAGCTGGCGCGTTACCTCGGTCTTGCCGACGCCGGTCGGGCCGGCGAACAGGAACGAACCGATCGGCTTGTCGGCCTCGCCAGGCCCGAACGCGACATCTTGATGGCGCTGGACAGGGCCTCGATCGCGGTATCCTGCCCGAAAATGGTCAGCTTGAGATCACGCTCCAGCGTACGCATCGTGTCCTTGTCCGATGCAGACACGCTCTTCGGCGGAATGCGCGCCATCTTCGCCACGATGTTTTCGATCATCGTGACGGTGACACGCTCCGCGCGTTCATCCTCCGGCTGCAGCCGCAGGTTTGCGCCCGCTTCGTCGATCACGTCGATCGCCTTGTCGGGCAACTGGCGGTCGTTGATGTGCTTGGCGCGCGAGTTCCGCCGCCACGCGCAATGCGTCATCCTCGTACTTGACGCCGTGGTGCTCCTCGAAACGCGACCTCAGGCCATGCAGGATTGCGATCGTCTCTTCCACGCTGGGTTCGGGGACGTCGACTTTCTGGAAACGCCGTGCGAGCGCGTGATCCTTCTCGAAGATTCCTCGATACTCAGCATACGTCGTCGAGCCGATGCAGCGCAGTTCACCGTTGGCCAGCACGCGGCTTGATCAGGTTGGAGGCGTCCATGACGCCGCCGGATGCCGCGCCCGCGCCGATGACGGTGTGAATCTCGTCAATGAACAACACGGCCCCCGGATCCTGGCGAATTTCCGCCAGGACGGCCTTGAGCCGCTTCTCGAAGTCGCCGCGGTACTTGGTTCCGGCGATCAACGTGCCCATGTCGAGTGCGTAGATGGTGCTGTCGCGCAGAACCTCCGGGACCCGCTCCTCGGTGATCATGCGTGCCAGGCCTTCCGCCAGCGCCGTCTTGCCGACGCCGGCATCGCCGACATACAGGGGGTTGTTCTTGCGGCGGCGGCAGAGAATCTGGATCGTGCGCTCGATCTCGAGATCGCGGCCGATCAGGGGATCGATCTTGCCCTCGATCGCCAGCCGGTTCAGGTTGGTCGCGTACTTGTCGAGCGCACTCGACTCGGAGTCGGCCTCGGTATCGATCGACGCCTCCTGCTCTTCCTCCCTGCCCTCGCCTGGCACGCTCGGCATGCCGTGCGAAATGTAGTTGACGACATCGAGGCGAGTGATGTTCTGCAGCGCCAGGAAATAGACGGCCTGCGACTGCTTTTCGCTGAAAATGGCCACCAGCACATTGCTGCCGGTCACTTCCTTCTTGCCGCTCGACTGCACGTGGAAAACGGCGCGCTGCAGCACGCGCTGAAAGCCCAGCGTCGGCTGCACGTCATTGTCGTCGTCGGCCTCCATCCGCGGTGTCGCGTCGTCGATGAACTCCGACAGCTGTCGCCGCAGCTCGGCGATATCCGAATCGCAGGCCTTCAGGATCTCGTGCACGCGCGGAATGTCGAGCAGTGCCAGCAGCAGATGCTCTACCGTCATGAATTCGTGCCGCCTCTCGCGGGCATTCTGAAATGCCTCGTTCAGGCAGAATTCCAGTTCGCTGCTCAACATGTCACGTTACTCTTCAAGCCTCCTCCATCGTACACAATAACGGGTGCTGCTGCTGCTGCGCGATACTCGTTACCTGCGCAACCTTGGTCTCCGCGACCTCATAACTGAAGATGCCACAAATTCCCTTGCCTTTGGTGTGCACTTCCAGCATAACGCGGGTCGCCACGGTACGCTCCATCCGGAACACCGACTCCAGCACGCCGACGACGAATTCCATGGGCGTGTAGTCGTCATTCAGCAGGATGACGCGGTACATGGGCGGCCGCTTGATTTCCGGCCGGATTCCTCTACCGCCAGGTCATCGTTTTCTTGCGGTGAATTGCGTGGATCCTGCGTTGACATTGAACCGTTGACATGAGATCGGTGAATTCCGCGAGCCCTTTAGCGACGGGCGGCGGGTCCCAAGCGTGCCACCGTGCGTCGCGCTACCCGCATTATATAAGGGCGGGTTCGCCACTCTTCAAAGGCTGGTTCGCAATTTTCAGACAACGTAACCGGCCGTCGCGTTCAACCGCTGCCCCCCGGCTCGTCTAGATGCTTGCCGCGTATGGAATTTTCCGAATCCGGGCTTGTTTGCGGCTGCGCCTAAACCTTATCATCACTGCGCTGCGTTGGTAACGTCGAGCGGGCCCGCCCGGCCGGCTCGGAACGCAGCGGCCCGAGGCACCGACTCCCGACATGACACTCAATGCAAACTGGCGTGATTTCAGCAGCTTAGACGGTGAACGCCTCAAGGCGATCGCGCTTCAACGGCTGCCGACCTGGGTCACGCTGGCACTGGCGGTCGTTGTCGGCTGGCAGCTCGCGCGCCTGCTGTGGCTGCTCGTCCCGGCGCCGGCCGCCGGCGACGCCATCGTCGCGCCGATCGCTGCGACGGCCGCCACGGCACGCGACGGGCAACGGGGCGTGGACGTACAGCTTATCGCCGCTGCCCACTTGTTCGGCGAGGCGAGCGCGAATGATGCACCTTCCCTGCCGGAGGCGACCGAGGACGTGGAGGACCTGGCCGAAACGGACCTCACCCTGACCCTGAAGGGCACCATCGCGGCCGTCGGCAACCAGGGCTCGATTGCGATCATCGCGGACGACAGCCGTAACGAGGAAAAAATCTACGAGCTGCGCGACCTGGTCGCGCCCGGGACGACGCTGCACGCCGTCTACACGGACCGTGTCGTCCTGAACCGTAGCGGTGCCCTGGAGGTACTCAAGCTGCCGAAGGAGTTCCCGGAGGACGCCGCGGTGCGTCGCAACCGTTCATCGTTCAACCCGCAGCCGGCCGAATCCGCGGGCGGAGACAGCATCCAGGCCGTAGTCGCCCGCAACGTCACCAAGCTGGCGGACGTGATTCGTCCGACCCCCTACTTTGTCAACGGCCAGCAGCAGGGCTATCGTGTCTACCCGGGACGCAATCGTCGCCAGTTCGCGGCCCTGGGCCTGCGCCCGGGCGATCTCATCAAGGATATCGATGGCGCGGCATTGACAGATCCGCAACAGGCCATGGAGATTTTCCAGAGCCTGGAACCGCCGAGCAGGTGTCGGTGACCGTGGAACGTAACGGCCAGCCGCAGACCCTGGTCCTGAACACGAACCAACTGAATCTCGACGAAGAACAATAGGGGACGGCTTGAATAATTTCCGCACCAGGGCCCGAACGCCGCGACAGGGGATCGCCAGCCTGCTGCTGGCCGCCTGCTTCGTGCTGTCGGCGGCGCATGCCCAGCAGCCGACCATCACGCCGAATTACAAGGATGCCGATCTGCGCCAGATCATCGAGGCGGTCGGCGAGGTAACCGGACGCAATTTCCTCATCGATCCCCGCGTCGAGGCCAAGGTGACCATGTTGTCGGCGACGCCGATGACGCCGGATGCGTTCTACGAGGCGTTTCTCTCGATACTCGAGGTGCACGGCTACGTCGCACTGCCCTCGGAAGGCCTGATCAAGATCCTCCCCAATGCAAGCGCACGCCAGTATCCCGGCCTGTTGTCGACGTCGAACGCGGACGCGGACGATATCGTCACGCAGGTGATCCAGGTGCAGAACATCGCCGCGGCGCAACTCGTACCGATTTTGCGGCCCCTGATCCCGCAATACGGACACCTCGCCGCGCACCCCGGGTCCAACATGCTGATCATCTCCGACCGCGCGGCGAACGTGACCCGCATGATCAGCATCATTCGCCGCATCGACCAGTCGAACGACGATGAGATCGAGGTCGTGCCGCTCAACAATGCATCGGCGTCGGAAGTGGTGCGCGTGCTCACCGCCCTGACCCAAACGCCTCGCGCCGACGGCATGCCGGTAACGACCAGCCTGGTGGCCGATGCACGGACCAACAGTGTACTGATTGGCGGCGAGCGCAGTGAACGCCTGCGGTTGCGCGCACTGATCGCCCATCTCGACACGCCGCTGGAGGACGGCGGCGATACGCAGGTCCGCTATCTCCGATACGCGGATGCCGAGGAACTGACGCCCAAGCTGCAACAGCACTTTACGCAGCAGGCAACCGCCGGCGCTGGCGCACAGGGCGGCGGCAGCGCAGCGGGCGCTGCACCGGTCAGCGTCTGGGCGGACCCGCAGACCAACGCGATCATCGTCAATGCGCCGCCGAAGATGATGCGCTCGCTGATGGGCATCGTCGACAAGCTGGATATCCGTCGCGCGCAGGTGCTCGTCGAAGCGATCATCGTCGAGGTCACCGCCGACAAGGCATCGGAGCTCGGCGTTACCTGGGCCGTCGACGGCAGCGGCTCCAACAGCGCCATCGGCGTGACGAACTTCGGCGGTGCCGGCACCAACATCATCGACCTCGCGGGCCTGGCCGGCAGTGACGGCGCGGTGGACCCGTCGGTTATCGGCCAGGGCATTACGGCGGCGGTCGGGCGCATCAGCGATTCCAGCACCAGTTTCGCCGCGATCCTCAGCGCGCTGGAGGGCGACGCGGACACCAACATCATTTCGACACCGACACTGGTGACCACCGATAACGAGGAAGCGAGCATCAACGTGGGCCAGGAAGTGCCGTTCGTTACCGGCTCGTTCACCAATACTGGCACGGGCGGCGGCGGCGGCGCCGTCAACCCGTTCCAGACGATCCAGCGCGAGCAGGTCGGCGTGAAGCTGACGCTGACGCCACAGATCAACGAGGGCAACGCCGTGCTGCTGAAGATCTCACAGGAAATCTCGAAGTATTGCCGAATCGGCCACGGCCGGCGCCGCCGACCTGATCACGAACGAGCGCACGATCGAGACGACGGTCATCGTCGAGGACGGTGGCATCCTGGTCCTGGGCGGCCTGATCGAGGACACGCTGCGCGAGAACACGCAGCGCGTGCCGATACTCGGCCGGGTGCCGGGGCTGGGCGTCCTGTTTCGCAGTCGCAGCGTGCAGAAGGTCAAGACCAACCTGATGGTATTCATCCGGCCCAAGATTCTGCGGGACAGCAGCCAGACCGCGATCGAGACCGATGCCAAGTACAACTATATCCGGGGCATCCAGCGGGGCGGCAGCGTGCCGCAGCTGCGTGGCGCCGAGCGCCCGACCATTCCGTCGATAGAGTCGCTCAGGCGCCCGACCGATGCACCCGACACCGGAGACGGCGATCCGGATGGAAACGACTGACCCGATACTCATGGTGGACGCCGAGCAACTGGTACTCGAGGAAGACGTTGCCGCCATACCGGCGCTCGTCGGCGAGACGGCGCTGCCCGTCCTGCCCTTTTCGTTTGCCAAGCGGCACGGCGTCCTGTTGCGTGCCGGCGAAGGCGACGTGCCGGAAGCGGTTTATCGCGCGGGCGCCTCGCCGGTCAGCCTGGCCGAGGCCCGCCGCTATGCCGGCACCCGCCTGAGAATGACCCGGGTGAGCCGCGAGGCGTTCGACGGCCTGCTGCAGCAGACCTACGAACAGGGCAGCCACAAGGCGATGCAGATGGTCGGCGACCTCGACGACCACACGGACCTGCTGCAGGTAGCGCAGGAACTGCCGGAACCTTCCGACCTGCTGGAAAGCGACGACGACGCGCCGATCATCCGCTTTATCAATGCCGTGCTCACGGAGGCCGTCAAGGAAAACGCGTCCGACGTCCACATAGAGCCGTACGAGAACCGGCTCGGCGTGCGCTTTCGCATCGATGGTGTTTTGCAGGAGATCCTGCAGACGCGCCGCGCGCTGGCGCCGCTGGTCGTATCGCGAATCAAGGTCATGTCGAAGCTCGACATCGCCGAGAAGCGATTGCCACAGGATGGCCGTATCTCGCTGCGGATTGCCGGTCGCGCGGTCGATGTGCGCGTCTCGACGATGCCGTCGGGTCACGGCGAGCGCGTCGTGCTGCGCCTGCTCGACAAGCAGGCGGGTCGCCTCGACCTGATGTCACTCGGCATGTCCGAGGATGCCCGTACGCTGATGGACGAGCTGATTCACAAGCCGCACGGCATCATCCTCGTCACCGGCCCGACCGGCTCGGGCAAGACCACGACGCTGTACGCGGCGCTGGAGCGCATCAACGACCACAGCCGCAACATCATGACCGTCGAGGACCCGATCGAGTACTTCATCGACGGCATCGGGCAGTCGCAGGTCAATACGAAGGTGGAGATGACGTTCGCCAGGGGCCTTCGCGCGATATTGCGGCAGGATCCGGACGTGGTGATGGTCGGCGAGATCCGCGACCTCGAAACCGCTGAGATCGCCGTGCAGGCGAGCCTTACGGGGCACCTGGTGCTGTCGACACTGCACACGAACACGGCAGTCGGCGCCGTCACCCGGCTGCGCGACATGGGCGTCGAACCGTTCCTGCTGTCGTCCAGCCTCATCGGTGTCATCGCACAGCGGCTCGTACGGGTACTGGATCCCGAGACAAAGGTTCCTTACACCGCGCGTGACTACGAATGCAAGACACTGAAAGCCGATCCCGCGGACCCGCCGGTGATCTATCGGCCGGGCGTCGAGGGCAGCAACGGCTTTCACGGTCGCACGGGCATCTACGAGGTCATCGGTGTCGACGACACCATGCGGACAATGATTCACGATGGCGCCAGTGAGCAACAGCTCGAGCGTCACGCACGCACGATGACGCCGAGCATTCGGGGCGATGGCCGTCGCCGGGTCCTCGACGGCGTGACGACGCTTGAGGAAGTCCTGCGCGTGACCCGCGCCGACTAGCCGGTTTATGGGTGCCTTCGAATACGTCGCTCTTGACAAGGCGGGCAAGGAGTCGAAAGGCCTCCTCGAGGGTGATACGCCCCGGCACGTCCGGCAGCTGCTGCGCGAACGGCAGCTGTTGCCGGTGGAAGTCACCGAGGTGGCGCGCCGCGAAGGCCGGCAGAAGCAGTCGATCACGCTGCGGCGCGGGATATCCGCCTCCGATCTCGCGCTCCTCACGCGCCAGCTTGCGACGCTGTCGCAGTCCGGCCTGCCGCTCGAGGAGGCGCTACTCGCGGTCAGCCAGCAGAACGACAATCCGCGCCTGAAAAGTATCCTGCTCGGGGTACGCGCGCGTGTCATGGAAGGACACACGCTGGCCGACGGCCTGGGCGACTTTCCGCACGCGTTTCCGGACCTTTACCGCGCCACGGTGTCGGCGGGCGAACAGTCGGGCCACCTCGACATCGTGCTCGAGCGGCTGGCCGAGTTCACGGAGTCGCGCCAGGTGCTGCAGCAGCAGGTGCGCAATGCCCTCATCTACCCGATTGCACTGGTGGTCACCGCCGTCGCAATCATCAGTTTCATGCTGGCCTATGTCGTGCCCAAGGTCGTCTACGTGTTCGAAAGCTACGACCAGGAGCTGCCGCTGCTGACGCGAGTCATGATCGCGTCCAGCGATTTCCTGCGCGACCACTGGTTGCTGCTGGTCCTCGGCATCGTGGCGGTCGTTTTTGCCGTGCGCCGGCTCCTGAAGCGGGAAGGACCGAAGCGCCGCTACCACCGCCTGTTGCTGCGCCTGCCGATCATCAATCGCCTGGTGCGCGGCATCAATACCGCGCGTTTCACCCAGACGCTCAGCATACTGGCCGGCAGCGGCGTGCCCATTCTCGAGTCACTGCGCATCGCGTCGCAGGTTGTCGTCAACGTACCGATGCGCGAGGCGGTCGAGGAAGCCTCGCTGCGGGTTCGCGAAGGCGCCATGATCAGCAAGTCGCTCGCGGCGAGCCAGCTGTTCCCGCCGATGATGACGCACCTGATCGCGAGCGGTGAAGCCGGCGGCCGGCTGGAGGAGATGCTGGGGCGCGCCGCGAGCAACCAGGAACGTGAGGTCGATGGCCTGATCGCCACCCTGCTCGGCATCATGCAGCCGTTGCTCGTCATCGTCATGGCAGCCGTCGTGCTGCTGATCGTGCTGGCGATACTGTTGCCGATCTTCGAGATCAACAACCTGATCGCCTGAACCGGCCCGTCATGTGGCGCGACACAATTGGCGGCCGCCATCGCCGGGATATTTTCGGGTCGGAAAACTGCTGAATACGATCTTGCACCCCCCTTTCATTAGCGGTATACAGGCAGGCAACGTCATCCGGGCAGCCGGTGTCAGCGCCGGTCAAGCGAAAAATGTTCCGATTGCTTGGTGAGGACAACGCCATGTCGAGCAAACGACCCGAACACGATGAAGATAACGAGGAAGTGGACGACGAGGAACTCGAAGAGGACGAGGACTTCGACGGTTCCGAGACCGTGGTCATGTCCGGTGACGATGACGATGATGATGATGATGACGATGCCCTGGATGTTTCGATGGAAGTGAACGTGGAAAAGCTGATGGCCGAGATGGACAAGACGAAGTCGGATGACGTGGCGCGCAAGAAGGAAATTCGCCGCCGGCTCGAGGAGATCCAGGAAAGCCGCAGCCTCGAGGACACCTACTCGTTCGACCTCTACGGCGAGGACTGAATACCCGCCCTGCCCTTGCGGGGCCCGCTTTCAGCGAAAATCGCGCGACCTGACCGTCAGGTCGCCGAGCAGGGGCGTCAGGTCGTGCAGCCGGTGCACGATGACGTGAATCACCGCCCCCTCGATCTGCAATTCCCCGTCAACTCCCAGCAATTGCGCGTTGAGCAACGCCTGGCGCTGGGTGTCCGCCGTGTTCTTCCAGACGACCAGGTTGGTGTGTCCCGTCTCGTCCTCCAGCGTGACGAACGTGACGCCGCTAGCCGTGCCCGGTCGCTGTTTCGTGATGACCAGGCCCGCGACCCGGACCCTCCGGCCGTCGGGCCGGCCGGGCAGGTCCGCGGCGCAGAGGTAACGGTCCCGTTGCAGCCGGCCGCGCAGCAGCGCGAGCGGGTGGCGCGCCAGCGTCAGCCCGAGGCTGCGGTAGTCCGCGACGATGTCCTGGCCTTCCGTCGGCCGCTTCAGGAGCGGGGCCGGCTCGACGTCCTCGCTGTCACCCAGCAACGGCAGCGGCGGCTCGACCCCGGCGACCCGCCAGCGCGCCAGGTGTCGATGCCCCGCCAGCGACTGCAACGCGCCGGCCGCCGCCAGGGCGTCGAGATCGCTGCGATTGAGTACCGCGCGCCCGGCAAGCTGCCCCACGCTCGCGAAACCCGTCCCGGGCCGCGCCGCGACAATGCGCTCTGCTGCCGCGTCCGCCAGGCCGCGCACCTGCCGCAGGCCGAGCCGCAGCGCCGCCCGGCCGGCGGCATCCGCCTCCAGCGTGCAGTCCCGGTCGCTGCGGTTGACGTCAACCGGGCGTATGTCGACACCGTGCCGGCGTGCATCCTGCGTCAGCTGCGACGCCGAGTAGAAGCCCATCGGCTGGCTGTTCAGCAGGGCGCAGCAAAAGGCCGCCGGCTCATGGCGCTTGAGCCAGGCAGGAGACGTAGCACCAGGAGCGCGAAGCTCGCCGACGTGCGACTCGGGAAAGCCGTACTCGCCGAAGCCGAGAATCTGCTGGAAAATCTGCCGCGCGAACGCCTCCGAATAGCCGCGCGCGCGCATCCCGGCGACCAGCTTGTCCTCGAAAGACCCGAGTCCGCCGCGTCGCTTCCATGCGGCCATCGCGCGCCGCAGGCGGTCCGCCTCGCCCGGCGAGAACCCGGCGGCGACGACGGCGAGCTGCATGACCTGCTCCTGGAAAATCGGCACGCCCAGCGTGCGTGACAGCACGTCGCGCACCTCGTCACTCGGGTACTCGACCTGCTCCTCGCCGTTACGGCGCCGGAGATACGGATGCACCATGTCGCCCTGGATCGGCCCGGGACGGATGATCGCGACCTCGATGACCAGATCGTAGAAGCAGCGCGGCCGGAGCCGCGGCAGCATCGCCATCTGCGCACGCGACTCGATCTGGAACACACCCATCGTGTCGCCCTCGCAGATCATGTCGTACACCCGCGGGTCCTCGGCCGGCACGGTCGCGAGCGTGTACTCGCGGCCGTCGAATGCCCGGATCAGGTCGAAGCTGCGCCGGATCGCGCGTCAGCATGCCCAGGCCGAGGACATCCACCTTCAGCAGTCCGAGAGCCTCGAGGTCGTCCTTGTCCCACTGGATCACGGTGCGTCCGGCCATCGCCGCGTTCTCGATCGGCACGAGCTCGACAGCGGGCCCGTCGGCGATGCACGAAGCCGCCGACGTGCTGCGACAGGTGCCGCGGGAAGCCGATGCAGCTGGCGCGTCGAGCCACGAGCAGTCGCCGGATCACCGGGCTGCCGGGGTCGAGGCCGGCCTCGCGCACGCGGCCGTCGTCGCACCTCGGCACTGTCCCACCATTGCATCGAGCGTGCCAGCCGCTCGACCTGCACGGCCGGCGAGGCCGAGCGCCTTGCCGACGTCGCGCAACGCGCTGCGGGCACGGTAGGTGATGACCGTGGCGGCGAGTGCGGCCCGGTCGCGACCGTATCGGGCATAGATGTACTGGATGACCTCCTCGCGCCGCTCGTGCTCGAAGTCGACGTCGATGTCCGGCGGCTCGTTGCGCTCCTTCGAGATGAATCGCTCGACCAGCGTCGCCATGCGGTCGGGATCGACCTCGGTGATGCCGAGACAGAAGCAGACCGCCGAGTTGGCGGCCGAACCGCGGCCCTGGCACAGGATGCCCGCGCGCCGCGCGAAAGCCGACGATATCGTGGACGGTCAGGAAATAGGCTTCGTAATCCAGCTCGCGGATCAGCACGAGTTCGTGTTCGACGAGCCGCTCGACCTTGCGCGGCACGCCGTCCGGCCAGCGTCGCCGCATGCCCTCGACCGTCAACTGGCGCAGGTAGCTCGCGGGCGTTTCACCGGGCGGCACCAGTTCGCGCGGGTAGACGTAGCGCAGTTCGTCCAGCGAGAACGCGACGCGCCCGGCAATGTGCAGGCTCTCCTCCAGCAACGCCCGCGGGTACAGGCGCTCGAGCACTGCCGGTGCGCGCAGGTAACGCTCGCCGTTCGGGTACAGGTGGTAACCGGCGTGCGCCAGTGGCACGCCCTCGCGTATCGCCGTCACGGTGTCCTGCAGGGCCCGGCGCGCACGGCAATGCATGTGCACGTCGCCGCTGGCCACCAGCGGCAGGGCCAGTTCCCGGCCCAGCCGCTCGAGCCATGCCAGCCGTTCCGTGTGCAGGCCGTCGGCGTGCAGCTCGACGGCGACCCACAGGCGACCCGCGAACGTCTCGCGGAGCCAGGCGTGCGCCGCGGCAACGGCCGTGACCGGTTCGCCGGCGAGATCGCGCTCCGGTACCCACAGCAGCAGGCAGCCCGGCAGTCCGTCGGCAAGGTCGT
The DNA here is from genome assembly GCA_034522415.1 of Woeseiaceae bacterium. Taxonomy (GTDB): domain Bacteria; phylum Pseudomonadota; class Gammaproteobacteria; order Steroidobacterales; family Woeseiaceae; genus Woeseia. The sequence goes on along the minus strand of JAXHLH010000003.1, from coordinate 60,774 downwards.
CCCGCAGCAGGCGGTACGCCCCTTTCGCGGCGGCGCGGCGGCCGCGCGTGATGAGCCGGCACAGCGCAGCGTAGCCGTTCCGGTTCGCGGCCAGCGCCACGAGCCTGGGGCCGTCCTGCAGGCGGAACTCGGAGCCGACGATGAGTTGCCGGAGGCCTGCTCGCCGGCGGCGGCGTGGGCGCGGACAATGCCGGAGACCGAGCATTCGTCCGTCAGCGCGAGTCCCGCGTAACCCAGCTTGGCGGCCGTGGCGACCAGTTCTTCCGGGTGCGAGGCACCGCGCAGGAACGTGAAGTTGCTGATGGCGTGCAGCTCGGCGTACATGCAACGCCTCAGCCGAACATGCCGTGCAGGTACCAGCCGCGGTCACCGCCGCGGTTTTTGAAAATCCACAGGTAGCAGCCATCCGGATTGCGCACGACGTAGTAATCACGGGCGATGCCGTCGGCATCCCACCAGCCGGTCTCGATGCGCTCGGGTCCCGCGGCGAACGTCAGCACGCCCCGGTAGCATGGCCGCTGCCCCCGGCAGGCGAGCGCTTCGGGACGCTCCAGCATCCACAGCGGCCGCCGCAGCAACAGCCGTTGCGCGCGACCGAGGGTGCCGTGCGGCAGTGCCGCCTGCCCGCCGGGGAGCGGCGCCGTGGCCGCGCGGCACTGCGGCAGTTCCTCCGGCGCGTGGCGCGCCTGCCAGGCGTATTCCGGCCGGTGCTCGGCCACCGTGTCGACACCGTGCACGGCCGCCTCGCCGATGCGTGCCGCCAGCCGCTCGACGAGCCGGGTCGCGGGCGCGCTCGCTCTCTCACCGCCGGCCAGCGCCAGGCCGGCCGTGTCGGCGACGAACGGCTGGCAATGACCGTTGCCTTCCTCGTCACCGGCGCAGAGCCGGATCGCGATGACCGGCGCCGGCAGCGCCAGCGCCTCGAGACGGAGACGCAGCAGCTCCAGCCAGCGGGCGCTGTTCTGCCCGGCCTGCAGGCAACCCAGCGTCAGCGGCGTCGCCGGTTCGTGGCGGTGAAAAAACCGGAAGTGCAGGCGTTGCGCGGCAAGCTGGCGCGTTCGCAGGAAATGCTCGAGACGCGTAAGCAGGTGCTCGCAAGCGCCGAGCAGCAGCTCGCTGTCGCTCTGCTCGGCATCCAGGTCGCAGTTTTCGCAAAATCGCGGCGGCGCGCGAAAGTGCCGGCGCGGATCCGGCGCCCGGCCGAGGGCGCGATCCAGCGCCAGCAGGCGGTCGGCGCCGAAGCGCCGCGCGAATCCCGCGCGCGGCAGCCGCAACAGGTCGCCCACGCACGCCACGCCCATGCCCCGCAGCGTCGAGTGCAGCCGCGCCGGCCAGTCCAGGCAGTCCAGCGGCAGGCCGGCCAGCGCGCTGTTCAGGCGAGCCGCGTCGACGAGGCAGCGGCGGCTGCCGGCACGCGCCAGCCAGGTTGCTGCCAGCGGCGTCGGCGCGATGGCCGGCTGCGCCCGGTGGCCGCGCGCCGCGAGAGCCGTGACGATCTGCCGGCGCAGCGCCCGCAGGCCGTTGAACAGCCGCAGGCTGGCGGCAATCTCCAGCAGCAGTGTCGCCGGCGGCTCACTGACGACGAACGACGTGTAACGTTCGGCCCATGCGGCCAGCGTCTCGAGCTGCCGCCGTTCGCGGGCGCCGTCGCGTTCCGCCAGCAGCAAACCGGGCACGAGTGCCAGCGCCGCATTGACCGGCAGGCCGGCATGCACGCCGGCGGCCTCTGCCGCCGGCGTCGCCATCAGGATCTGCCGCACGCCCTGCTGCTCCTCGAACACGGCGTACGGAATGTTCGCCTCGCCGGCATCCGCCGGTCGTCGTGCGGCTTCGAGCGGCAGGGCCGGCAGGTACAGGCACAACCACAATGCGTCGGCATGCACGGCACGCGACGGCGGCAACCGTCGCGGCAGCGCATCGTTCGCCGGCGCCAGCGACAGGGTCTGCTGCACCGGCCGTTGACGAACGGGGTGCCGAACAGCCGGCGTCGGGTTCGCGTCCCGCCGTGTCACGGGAGTGCTGCCTGCTCGCCCATGACGGTCAGTTTCCCGGCAGGGACGCGTAGTCGTGAATGACGCCGTGCACGGCGGCCGGACGGCCGCCACGGTTCTTCAGGATATGAATGTCGGTGCCGCGGGCACCGGTTTTGAGCTCGAGACGCAGGGCCGCGGCGGACGGTTCGCCGCGAGCCTGCACCGGCCGGAACGCGATCGCCCAGCTGCCGCCCTGTTCGGCGGCAAGCTGCAGTCGCCGGCTGGCGGTGAGATCCTGCGCATCCGACCACAACAGCACGGCCGCGCAGTTACCGGAGGTAAGTGCCTGCTCGGCCGCCCACAACGCATCGCGCTGCGCGCGCGGGCGCACGATCAGCACGCGCGCCAGGTCGATGCCCCACTGCAACAGGGCCGGCGGATAGGGCTGGAACGGCGGCGCCACCCAGGCGAGCCAGCCGGCTTCGGCGCCATCCGCCGTATCCTGCGCCGGCCGGGGCCGGCTGAGCATCGCGAGCGCCGGCATCAGCAGCTTGAGTTCGCCGCTGCCGTAATGCGTCAGCAGGATCTCGGTCAGCGAGCGCCGCGGCCAGCCGCCCCCTGGCAGGTGCTCGTCCAGCCGCGGGTACCCGGTGGGGAGCCCCTGCCAGGCGTTGCCCTGTGCCTGCCCGCGCCACAGGCGCGGGCTTTGCAGGAGGTTTTCCAGGGCCTCGTTCACGGTCGCCGTCTGTGCCGGAAGGTGTCAGCCAGTCAATGCAACGGCAGGCCATCGCGAATGACGCCGACGACGACACCCTCGATCACCATCGCCTGTTCGCTCAGGTTGACCTGGATCGGCTCGAACTCGTCGTTCTCCGGCAACAGCCAGACGACGCTGCCGTCCTGGCGATAGCGCTTTACCGTCACCTCGTCGTCGAGGCGGGCGACGACGATCTGCCGGCTGCGGACTTCGGGTGTGCGATGCACGGCCACCAGGTCGCCGTCCAGGATGCCGGCGTTTTTCATGCTCATGCCGTAGACCCGCAGCAGGTAATGCGGCCTGGGCCGGAACAGCGCCGGGTCGAGGCGGTAATGGGTCTCGATGTGTTCCTCGGCCAGGATCGGGCTGCCGGCCGCGACCCGGCCGATCAGCGGCAGGCCCAGCTGGTCGCGCAGCGAATCCTTCAGCTGGATGCCCCGCGACGCACCGGGCTTGAGCTCCAGCACGCCCTTGCGCTGCAACGCCCGCAGGTGATCCTCGGCCGCGTTGACGGACTTGAAACCCAGCGACTGCGCGATCTCCGCGCGCGTCGGCGGCATGCCGTAATCCGCAATAAACGCCTGAATCATCTCGAGAATCTGTTTTTGCCGTGGCGTCAGCTGTTCCATCGCAGGATTCCTGTACAAAAAAACAGTACCTGTGAGTATATACAGTTCCGCAAATCCTGCCACCCCCAATGAGGACACTCACCGGAAACCCTGGTGGGGCTCCTGAAAAGGCTTTGGCGGGTGTCCTGAAAAGAACCCCCAATGAGGACACGCACCCGAACTTCCGGTGAGTGTCCTGAAAAGGCCCTCCGGTGAGTGTCCTGAAAAGGCCGCTGAAAAGGCCGGGGTGGTTCTACAATGGGGGTTTGTGCGGGGGAGATGTCATGAGGGACGAGAACAGCCTGAAGGATGCCGCGCGCCGGCGCGTGCTGGGCCTGCTGCTGGCCGGGGGCGCCGTCCCGGCGCTCGGTGTTGCCCGTGCGGACACGGCAGCGGCGGATGACGGACCGTGCAACCCCCTGCTGTGGGCGCTCGCGTGGCAGCAGACGGCCGCCGAGTTCCAGGCGCTGTGCCACCAGGCCTACAATCTCGCCCGGCTGCGGCTCGACCTCGCGCTCGCCGAACGTCGTGTCGGCGACCGGCCGCTGGCCGTCATCACCGACATGGACGCCACGATCCTGCACGCCAACAGCTACTGGGGCTATCTCGTCGAGAACGGCATGGATTTCTTCGACGACGCCACCTGGGACGAATGGCTGCCGCACAACCTGATGACAGCGGTGCCCGGCTCACGCGGGTTTTTCGGGTACTGTGCGGAGCGCGACGTCGAGGTTTTCTACGTGACCAGCCGCGACCAGGGCGAACACACGTACGACTACGCGCTGGCACAACTCGTGGAACTCGCGTTCCCGTATGCCGACTCCGATCACCTGACCGTCTTCCGCGACACGTCCGACAAGACGCCGGCGCGCCGCTCCATCGAGACGCGTTTCGATATCGCCCTGATGCTCGGTGACAACCTGAACGACTTCCGCCGCGACTACTACGTGACCGACGTCGACGAACGCCTGCGCCTCATGGAACGCGACCGCGACGCGTGGGGCGATGACTTCATCCTGCTGCCCAACCCGACCGACGGACACTGGGTGCGGGCGATCTTCGGCGACTCGGAACCGGCCGCCACCGCGGCCAACCGCCGTCGGCTCGAGCAGGCCGCGACCCGCGTCGCATGGGACGGCGGGGACCGGTAACTCGCTTGCGCGCCCCGCGGATGCGGCGCAAACTGCCCGCCTGAGACGCGTGCAATGCGCGTGTCGCCACGACAAGAAAAAACAACAAGGAGGAGACGGTAATGGCGGACTCTCTGGACGCGAAGCCCGACCGCAGCTACTGGGTAATCAGCATCGTTGCACTGCTCTGGAATCTCTTCGGTGTCATGGCTTACATCATGCAGGTCACGATGACGCCCGAGGCGATGGCCGAACTTCCCGAAGAGCAGCGCATGCTCTACGCCGACATCCCGGCCTGGGTGACGGGCGCCTACGCCATCGCCGTGTTCGCCGGCACGCTGGGCGCAATCGGGCTCCTGTTGCGAAAGGTCTGGGCGGTCGCAATGTTCGCGGTGTCGCTCGTGGCCATTTTCCTGCAGATGGGCCACACGCTTTTCATGAGCGAAGCACTCGCGGTGTTTGGCTGGACCGGCGCAATACTGCCGCTGCTCGTCATCGTCATCGCGCTGATCCTGGTCGCGTTCGCGCGCACGTCACGTCGCAAGGGAATCCTCAGCTAGGAGACTGCGCGGTAGAAGCCGCCGGCGAGGCACCGCCGGCGGCACTCCGGTCCCGGTCAAAGCCGTATCGGCAAATCGCGCGCGCGTATGCCGGTCGCCGCGTAGACGGCGTTGCCGATCGCCGGCGGTACCGGGATCAGCGGCGGCTCGCCGAGGCCCGTCGGCATCTCGGTGCTGTCCATGAACACGATGTCGAGTTCCGGCACGTCGGCCATGCGCAACGGCGTGCAAGCGTCCAGGTTGCGCTCGACGACCTGCCCGTTTTCGAAGCGCGCACCCTCGTGCAGCGCGAGACTCACGCCCCACAACGCGGCGCCTTCCGCCTGCGCCATGGCGCCGTCGGGATGCACCACGGTGCCGCAGTCGATCGACTGCCAGAGCTTTTTCACGGTCACGTCCTTGCTGTCGGGATCGACGGCAACGTGCGCCACGCAGGCGATCCAGGTCGGCATCGTGCGTTCCTGCCCGTGGCAGACGGCGACGCCCATGCCCTCGCCGTCCGGCAGTTCGCGTCCCCAGCCGCTGCGCTCGCGTACGTCGCGCAGCACGGCCGCCAGCCGGTTGGCGCCGCCCACGGCCTCCGGCGCCTTGCCGCTGTTCTTGCCGCTCGCATCGAGCCGCGCCAGGCGGAACTCGATCGGGTCGACACCCGCCTTCAGCGCCAGCTCGTCCATGAAGCTCTCGACGCCCCAGCCGACCCAGCCCGGGCCGACCGCGCGCAACCAGCCGGGCAGGAACGTGCGTTGCGCCAGGTCGTTGTTGACGGCCCGCACGCGGTGCGCCGGCAGCGTGTACCAGCGATCGGCGCCGCTCACTGAAAACATGTCGAACTTGCCGCTCCCGTCGACGCCGTCGGCGAGAAAGCCCGGCGCCATGGCCAGCGTCGGCCAGCCGGCCACTGCCGCATGCTCGATGCCGGTCAGTTCGCCGTCGCTGTCGAACGATGCGTCGAAACGCTGCACGGACGCCGACCGGACACAATCGAAGCGGCTGTCCTCGGGACGCTGGAACACGAGCTTCACCGGCCGGCCGAGTTCACGCGCGGCGAGCGCCGCCGGAATCATCTGGTCGCCGTACAGCCGGCGGCCGAATCCGCCACCGAGGTAATACTGATGCAACACGATGTCGCTCTCCGATATCTCGAGCGCCTTCGCGAGATCCGGGATGATCAGCGACTGCCACTGGTTGCCGGCATGCACATGGCAGACACCGTCCGCGTCGAATTCGACCAGCGCGTTTTGTGGCTCCAGCGTAAAGTGCAGCGCGGTCGAGGTGCGGTAGAGGCCTGTCATCGTCTCGGCCGCCGCCTCGCGCGCCGCGGCCACGTCGCCGTCGTCGACGACCAGCACGCCGCTGACGCTGTCCGCCGCAAGTCGCTCGCCTTCCTCGAGCAGGTCGGCCTCGCTGACGCTCGCCGTCTCGCCGGGCTCCCATTCGACGGTCACCGCTTGCGCCGCTTTCATGGCACTCGGAAACGATTCGGCGACGACCACCGCCCAGCCCTGGATAATGTCGCTGGGATCGTCGCATTTGCAGCGTCTGCAGGTAGCCCGGAATGTCCTCTGCAGCCGCGTCATCGACGGAGCGAATCGTGCTGCCATAGCGTGTCGGCGGCAGCAGCGGATGTGCGTACACCATGTTCGGCAGTTCGACATCGAGACCGTAGGTGGCCTCGCCGCGTGCCTTGGGCGGAATGTCGAGCGCCGCCGTCGGCGCACCGATAAAGCGCCGCTCGGCGGCCGGCTTGATCGGCAGCGCGGCCAGTTCCTCCTCGGTAAAACTCCGCCCGATATCGCCCTCGCGCACGATGTCCGCGTAGCTGACCGAGCGCTCGCCGGCAGTGACGCGCCCGTCCGCTGCCGTGCATTCGGCCGGCTCGACGCCAAGCAGTTTCGCGCCGGCGTCGACCAGCACGGTACGCCCGGCCGCGCCCGCCTGCGACAACGTCGTCCACGACGTGAACACCGACCAGGAACCGCCGGTTACCATGTAGCCCCAGCGCGGGTCGCTGTCGACATGCCGGATCGTCACCTGCTCCCAGGCCGCGCCCAGCTCGTCGGCGACGATGCGTGCGAGCGCGGTGCCGACGTGCTGGCCCATCTCGGCCTTGGCGATGTTGACGAGCGTCGCCCCGTCGGCGTCCATTTCGAACCATACCGTCGGCGAGAAGCTGCGGCTCGCGCCGGTCGCCGCCATTTCGTCCGCCGCCTGCTCGCGGCTGCAGCCCGGCAGCACGGTGCCCAGTCCCATGACCAGCCCGGCACCGGCACTGCCGACCAGGAACGTGCGCCGGCTGACAGCAGCGGCCAGGGCGCCTGTCTTGTGTGCTTGTATTGCCATGGTCATGCCTCCTGCCCGCCGGCGGCGGCCCTGATCGCTTTCCTGATCCGCGTGTACGCCATGCAGCGGCACAGGTTGCCGTTCATGGCCTCGACAATCTGCGCGTCGCTGGGGGCGGCATTGTCCGCCAGCAGGCTCGCGGCCTGCATGATCTGGCCGGACTGGCAATAACCGCATTGCGGCACCTGCTCGGCGACCCACGCTTGCTTGAGCGCCTCGCCGGTCGCTGACGACAGGCCCTCGATAGTCGTCACCGACTTGCCGGCGGCCGCGCTCACCGGCGTGACGCAGGCGCGTATCGCGGTGCCGTCGAGGTGCACGGTGCAGGCGCCGCACATCGCGATCCCGCAGCCGAACTTCGTGCCCTTCAGTTTGAGTTCGTCACGAACGACCCACAACAACGGTGTGTCGTCGGGACTCTCCGACGTAACGGCTTTGCCGTTCAATTGAAATTCGATCACGTCCCCTCCCACGCATTCGATTGCGACTGCAACAGTCGGGAGTGCAGTACAGATGACATCGGAACTACCACGTACAGGCTGCGAAACGCCGGGTCCCGCCGGCATTCCGCTGCCTGACCCGGGATGGCCGGACCGCGAGCCCGTTCACAGACGGTTTCGCCCGCGACAAGTAGAATCCCGCGGATATTCTCCCTCCGGCCGGCGCCCACGGTATGGCGACTCCCGGCGACACAGCCAGCAGGCGTGCCAGGCAACCCGTAAATGACCAGGTCTCTCAACCACCGGCTGTCGATCATCCTGGCCCTCATGCTCACCGTGTCGGGTATCGCCAGCCTCCTCATCCTGCAATTCGCAATCGCGCCGGCATTCCGGACGCTCGAGACCAATGTCGCCGCCGCTGACCTGGACCGCGCTAGCCTGGCAATCGAAAACCAGCAGCAGCAGCTGAAGGCGATCGCCGGCGACTGGGCACCGTGGGACGAGCCCAATGCATTTGCAACGGGTGAGAACGCGGATTTTATCTGGGCAAACGTTGATCTCAACACGCTACGCAATATCGAGATCGAGTTGTTGCAGTTCTTCGATGGCGATGGACAACTGCTCTGGAGCGGCTACATCGACGAGGGCCAGTTTTCGAATATCGACTCGCTCGGTCGACTTGGCAGTGACGACCCCCTCTATGACACGCTGACGGCGCACCCCGGGCCCGACAGCGTCAATTCCGGCCTGTTGATGACGGCCCGCGGCCCCATGCTGCTGGTATCGATGCCACTTGTCGGAGAAGCCGACATCGGGCCCGTGAACGGCACGATCCTGATGGGCCGGATACTGACGGCCGATCGTCTCGCAGAATCTGCGCGATCAGATCAAGGTACCGTTCGACATAGTTCCGATGCGGGACGCGGTCGCAGCGATACCCGCGGTATTAACCGAGCTACAGTCCACGACCGACGACATTCCGGTGCACACCACGGACGAACAGGATGTTCGCTCGTACCGACAGCTGATGGATATCAACGGCGATCCGCTGGGTGTCCTCGTCTCGAGTACGGCACGCGAGGTGACGATGCTGGGCCAGGAGGCGGCAAATCTCGCGCTGCAGCTGTTCGTCGCCATGGCGCTGGTGTTGCTCGGTCTGACCTGGCTGATAATCCGCAAGGATATCGTGGGACGCCTGGAACGGCTGGCGGCACACATGGCCGGCATCCGCCGCAGCGGGGACTTGTCCGCGCGTATTGCACCGGACCGTGACGACGAGATCGGCCGGCTGGGCCAGGCATTCAATGCCCTGACCGAGGAGTTGCAGCAGGTACGTCGGCAACTGGTCGAGCAGTCGTTCAGGGCCGGACGGGCCGACACGGCGACCGATGTCCTGCACAATGTGCGCAACGCCATGACGCCGGTAGTCAATGTCACGGAAAATCTATCCGGCGCATTGCAGGAAATCAACGCACTGCGACTGGCCCGGGCAGCCGAAGAACTCGCCGACCCCGCCTGCCCGGAAGACCGGCGCAAAGCCTTGTTGCAGTACATGCACGCCGCGGCCGCGAGAATCTCGGGCGCGGGCAGCGATGCAACCGATGACGTTAACCTGATCAGCCGGCAGCTACGACTCGTGGAGGACATACTCACCGGCCAGGAGAAAGTCGCACGCTTCCAGCCCCTGCAGGAACGGCTTGATCTTGCCGAGCTTGTGTCCGAGGCGGCGGCCATCCTCCCCGCGACTCGGCACACCGGCATCGATCTGCACATTGCGCCCGCACTGGCCGATACGTTCGTCATGGCCAATCGCGTGCACCTGCTGCAGATCCTCGGCAACGTCATGCTGAATGCCTTTGAGTCGGTCGAACGCGCGGGCCGCCCGCGTGCTCACATTGCCGTAAACGCAACTACAGAGCGCGACGGGGATGCGGCTTTTGTGCGGCTGTCCATCAGCGACAACGGCGCCGGCGTCGATCCTGCGCACATTACGCAGATATTCCAGAGAGGGTTTACGTCAAAAACGGTCCCGGGACACGGCATGGGCCTGCACTGGTGTGCAAACGCGGTCGGCGCAATCGGCGGCGCCATAGAAATCGAAAGCGACGGGGCTGGCACAGGTGCAACGGTTCACATCCGGTTGCCGGCGGTAGCAGCCCCGGATCTCGCCGACGACGTAACCCTGGCTGCGAGCTAACGCGCTACATCTTGCGCACGATCGTCGCGATATCCCGGGCCAGTGACTTGAAGGACAGCGGCTTGGCGTAGACATGCAGCCGCGACGCCGGCGGCACGCGGCGCGCCAGTTCCTGGTGCGACACGTCCGAGTAGCCGCTGACAAACACGATCGGTACCTCCGGATCGGCACGACGGATTCGTTCCCCGACCTCGACGCCGTTAATGCCGGGCGGCATCCGCACATCGAGAACGACGACGTCAAACGGCTCGTCTTCGGCCATGGCGGCCTCCGCCGCCGCCAGTGCCTCATTGCCCTGGCTGCACTCGACCAATTCGAATGCCGGCTGCGGCGTACTTTTTGCCGTCGAGTCGAACAGTTCTTCGGACAGCGATTCGAGGTCCGCGCCGGCTGCAGGCGCGTGTGCGAGCGCTCGCCGGTAACACTTGAGAATCAGCGCGTCGTCGTCCGCTACCAGCACCCGGATAGGCGCTTCCGAAGTCGTATCCATCGTCCGTGGACCCAGCTCTTGCCGTTCCGTGCCCGGCACGGATGCTGCGGCTACCGCGGCCGGCGTACACCCGGTTTTCACATAATGAATACGAGCGGCAGCGCATAAACCGTGCACAGGGCGTGCAGGGCGACCAGAATACACGAGCACGCCGGACACCGCATCCGGCGCGGTGAGCGCGGGAGTCAGCCGTTGTAGTGACGGCCGGGCACCGGCACGACCATCGGTACCTGTTGCCGGTACTGCTCGTATTTCTCGCCGTGGAACGACACGAGATCGCGCTCCTCGTAACGAATCGCCACGAAGATATAGGCGCTCATGCCGGCCGCGAACAACAGGTGCCCGAGACTCATACGGGGCGTCCCCCAGAAAATCAGGAACCAGCCGACATACAGCGGGTGCCGGACGATTCGATACAGCATCGGCGTCATGAAACGCGGCGGCTCGACAGGACGCTCGCGGAAGCGCGCCCAGGCCTGCTTCAGGCCGAACAGGTCGAAATGGTCGATGAGAAACGTCGACCACAGGAGAATGAGAATGCCGAGCGCCATGACAGACCAGCCGATGGCTGCGGACCACATCGCATCCGCTGCCCACAGCACCGGCGTCGGCATCGGCCGCCACTGCCAGATGACCAGCGCCAGAACGACGCTGGACAACAGGACGTAAACGCTGCGCTCCGCGGGTTGGGGCACGACACGGGTCCAGGCGCGCTTGAAGCCCTGCCGCGCCATGACCGAATGCTGCAGGCCGAAAAGCGCGATGAGTCCCAGGTTCACGGCCAGAGCCTCGATGAAGCCCGGTGCTGCCCTGCCGGTATCTATCGAATAGACGACCACGCGGTCGATGAGCGGTACCGCATCGGCCAGCGCCGTTTGCTGGAAATTGCCGAGAAACGCGATCAGGTAAAGAAACACCAGCAGGAACAGGCAATAGCTGGTAAGGCTGAATAACAGGGTAAACACGCGGGCCATGATGTCGTACCTCCGTGCCTGCGGCATCGGCAGTGAATTCAAAGCCCCGATTGTGTACCCGGCGGCCGGCGCGGACGATAGGAAGAGTGTCCCTGTCATCAATGCATCGGCGGAATTACCGGGACATACGTCCCGGCTCAGACGTAATTTTTCCGGCGTGCCATGACCAGTGCTTCGGCACGGCTGCGAACACCCAGCTTCTCGTAGATGCGCGAGACGTGGTTGCGGACCGTTTTCTCGGCGATGCCCAGGTCCCCGGCGATGCGCGCGTTGGCGCTGCCGGCGCACAACAGACGAAAAACATCGCGCTCGCGCGCGGTCAGTGCGTCGATGTCCGCTTCGCCGCCGGTCCCGGCAAGGCCGGTGAATTCGAGCACGGCATCCTTGAAATCCTGCCAGGCGGGTTCGTCAGCCAGCAAGACATGGTTGCGTGAATCGAGCGGTACGAAGCTCGCACCGGGAATCCCCGCTGCCAGCCGCCGCCCCTCGCTCGCCGGCACGACCTCGTCGCCGGTCCCGTGCAACACGAGCGTCGGCGCCGCAACGTGCTGCAGGAGAGGTCGTATGTCGACCTCGGCGCGCGCCGCGAGCAACTGGTAGGCGATCTCCGGCGTGGTCGTGCGCTGGCAAAGGTCGTTGAACCAGCGCACCTGCTCTTCCGTGCCTTCCGGGATGAAGCGCGACGTGAACACCTGCCGGAACGCCGGGTTGGGCTTTTGCCAGCCGATACGGGCCAGTTCCTGCATCGCCCGGTACGCCGCCACGTGATCGGCATCCTCGCGCCAGCGCGCGCCGATCGCGTAGCCGCCGTAAAGTATCAGCGTGGCGACACGCTCTGGGTGCCGTACCGCATACGCGATGGCAACCGCCGCTCCCTGGCTCACGCCGAACAGCGTAATCCTGTCATCCATGCCGGCGGCGTCGACCACGGTCTCCAGGTCGGTGACCCACTGATCGAGCGACAACTCACCGACTTTCCAGTCCGTCATGCCGCAGCCGCGTTCGTCATAGCGTACGTAGCTGAAATGCTGCGCGAGAAACCGGGTCCAGTGCGTCCAGACCGGGCTTTCCCAGTCGTACTCCAGGTGCGTGAGCCAGTTGGACGCGCGCGCCAGCTGCGGCCCCCGGCCCGAGCGGGCCCAGGCCAGCGAAATCCCGTCGGCAGTTCGCACGTAATGGATGGGCTGTTTCATGAACTCGACATATCGGCTGTAACGCGCCGCGACGCCAGGGTCCATTGTACGCCCGATGGCGGCGGCCGCGGTCTCCGCCGCGGTTCGGCTCATCGCTCGATCTTGCTGACCCGGACGCCCTCGATGATCGTGCCGATGGCGTGGCTCGTGTACTCGAACGGATCGCCGTCGTACAGGGCCAGGTCCCCGTCCTTGCCGACCTCGATGCTGCCGACGCGGTCCTCGATGCCGAGGATGCGGGCCGCATCGATCGTCACCGCGGCCAGCGCCTGCTCGAACGACAGGCCGTGCGGCAGCGTTTGTGCCGCCTCGAACAGCACGACGCGGGTCTTCGGAACGTAGCTTTCGTAGCCGCTCTGGAATGCCACGGGAATGCCGGCATCCACGAGCTTTGCCGCCGTCGTGAATGCCATGTTCTCCCGTTCGCCACTCGCGCGCGCCATTGCCGGATGCAGGATCACCGGAACCCCGGCCGCGCGGATTTCGTCGATGAGCAGGTAACTCTCGGCGGCGCCATCGAGCACGAGGCGTATGCCGAACTCCCCGGCAATTCGCAGGGCGGTCACGATGTCATGGTGGCGCTGAACCGTGACGAGCAACGGCATGTTGCCGGCGAGCACCTCCGCCAGCGTCTCCTTGCGCAGGTCGCGAGCAGGCGGTTCGACGTCATCGTCATCCGCCGCCGCGTCCCGCTGCTCGAGATACGCCCGCGCTGCGAGCAATTCCGCGCGCAGCATCGCGGCCACCTTGCTGCGATTGCCGGGCGACTTGCGCCCCTCGTCCCCGGCCATCACGGCCCCCTCGCCCAGCGTCGCGGCAACCATCGCCGCGGGCTCGAACACGGCTTCTGCGACCGTGTCGCCGGTCGTTTTTGCAAGCAGCGTCTGGCCGGAAATGATTTCGCCGGGCCCGTGCCCCGAATGAATCGTCGTCACTCCGAAGCCGCGCAACCACTCGATCAGCGGCGCGCGCGCGTTGTACGCATCGATGGCGCGCAACTCGGGCTGCATGGCCTCCGAACGTTCGAGCTGGTCCTGGTCGTCTTCCTGGTTGAGATAGCCCGCCATGCCAACCACGGTATGGGCGTCGATGAGGCCGGGCGTCACGACAGCCGCCTCGACAACGGTCATGCCGGCCGGGATTTGCACGTCGGCGGCGGGCCCGACGGCAGCGATCGTGCCATCGCGAATGACCACCACGCCATCCGTTATCGGCGCGCCCGTTACCGGGTAAACCGTGCCGCCGCGTACCGCGATGTCCGCCGCCTGGACCGCGGAAACGGCAACGAGCGCCAGCGCGAGTGCCGCCGGCAAGCGTTTCGTCAGGCGCGCTCCATTCGGCTGACCCTCCTGACCTGGCCATGGAGCAATCACTACGACGGACGGCACCAGCGCGCCATAGCCGCCATTTGCGACGGCGCAGATCCTCCGCATCGTCGAGGTCGAAATGGCGCACGCCCTCGACCCACGTCTCGAGCACCCGGGTGTAGACGCTCAGCGGGTCGCCGGAGAGCACGACGAAGTCCGCGTCCTTGCCGCGTTGCAGCGAGCCGATGCGATCATCCAGCGCCAGCATTTCGGCGCCGGCCATCGTCAGCGCATTGAGCGCCGCCTCGCGGCTCATGCCGGCGCGCACCGCGAGTCCCGCCATGCGCAGGAACAAGCGCGAATCGGTGATGTAGTCATCGGTGTGCAGAGTTCGGTCTACCCGCGCCCGCCTCTTCCAGCGCCGGCGCATCGGCGGAAGTCCCAGATTCCGCGCCTCGAGCTTGCCGCCGGGGCTGTCGACGATAATCAGGGACACCGGCACCTGCGCCGCGGCGATTTCCGCGGCGACCCGGCTTGCCTCGCTGACGTCGAGCTGCAGCGCGACGGGCGGCAACTCCTCTTCGACCTCGGCGCGGGTCAGGATGTCGTTCGTGCCGGTGCGCGGCGGCGACTGCGCGACGCGGCGACCTGGCCCCTGAGGACCTCGACCAGCGCCTCCATGCCGAGGTCGCGCCCGGGCATTTCGTCCGGATCGCCGTCGGCGCGTTCCACCTTCTCCATGTATTCCCGGGCAGCGACGTACTTCTGGCGAATCAGCGCCGCCGACTTGGCGCGGGTCCCGGGAAACGGTGCCTCGCCGCGCGGGTTGGTGCCGTTCGCCATCTTCATGCCGCCGTCGACACGGCCATCGTCACGGCTATAGGCGATGGACTCGATGGAGTTGCCCTCGCGCAGCTTGACGTAGATCGTCTGGCCGCTCATCAGGTGACCGGAGCCGGACATCAGGTTGACGGTCGTGATGCCACCCGCCAGTGCGCGCTTGAACCCGGCGTCGCGCACGTTGATCGAGTCGAGCACGCGCACCTCGGGTTGTATCGGCCCGGAACGGTCGGCGCGCTGGCCACCTCCGCCGATATGACTGCGCGTCGACCAGGCCCGGCGTGATCGCCAGCCCGGCAACGTCGACGACCTCGGCATCGCGCGGAACTCCGGACGCGCCCCGCTTCGCCGACAACGTCGATCTTGCCGTCGGTCACGATGAGCACGCCATTATCTATCCGGCTTTCGGGGGTGGGCAGGAGCGTCGCGCCGACGAACGCGCGCGTTGCCGCGTCGGCGGCATGCGCCAGCAGCAGGCTCGGCGACGCGCACGGCCGCGGTGCGGCCGGGCAGAGACGGATCATCCACAGAACCCGGCTCGGTAGCGGAGAGACCCGGCGACCTTGCCCGCGATCCCGCCAGCATGCCGCCGAAGGCAGCACGACAGCGAAAGACCCGGGACACGCCACCGCCGCCGCTGGACAGATGCGGCGGCGCGCGTGGCGGCGACGGGACCATCGCCGCCTCGTCGTCAGAAAATCCAGCGCAGGCCGGCGTGCAACGCCCGGCCCCGCAGCGGCACCGTGTCTTTCAGCGGCGACGCACGCCGTCGCGCGTCCTGCGTCCGCCGACAGGTTCGCTGCCCCGCAGGTACAGGGATATCGCCCTGGTCCTGCATGAACCAGGACAGCTCCTCCGCGCTCAACAACGCGTAACCGTCGGTTCGCAATTCATTCGGCGCCGTGTTGTCCTGGTCGGCATGCCAGGTTGCGGAGATCGACGCTTCCAGCGCGTCACGAGTGAAGTGCAGTCCGCCCCCGACGCGTAGCGGCGGCATGCGTGCAACGTAGGCGCCGCTTGCACTTTCCTCGGCGTGCACGAAATCGCTGAACAGCCTGCCGTGCAAGTGCCCGACTGGCCCGTCGAACATTTCGATGCGCGCTTCCACCTCGGCGCCATAGAGGTCCACGTCGCGCTGCCGGTATTCGAATACCTGGAAACCGTCCTCCTCGGCTCCCGTCGGCTGCGCCAGGATATAATCGTCGGCCGAGTTCATCCAGCCGGTAACGGTCCATTCGAACGGGCCGTCACCACCGCGCAGCGTGACATCGAGGTTGGTCGACGTTTCCTTGTCCAGGATGCCGTCGCCCAGCGCGACCGAGGCCGCGTCGCAGCCGGCTGCAACGTCGCCGTGTGACGGCGCCGAGGGCACAGAGTTCGGTCGGCGGCGGCGTCGTTCCGTGACCGACAGGTTGGCGGACAGGTCCAGCATGTCCGTCAGGGTCCAGACCGCGCCAACGGATGCACCCAGTGCCGTGTCTGAATAGTCCATTGTGAACGCCGGCGTGTCGATCGTTTGCCGCTCCGCGCGGAAGCTGCCCTGCAGGACCAGCGTGTCGCTCAGCTTGAGCTCCTCGAACGCGAACAGGCTGGTACGCCGCGTGTCCGACGGCGGCACGAACGCCTCGTCGCCTATGGCCGTGAAGTCAATGCTCTTGAACTGCACGCCAATCGCGCCTTCCAGCGTGTCCGTCGGCCGGTGGTGCAACTCGAGGCGGGCATCGGTGCCGTCCGTTTCGTACAGCGTGCCGACTTCGGCGCCCTCGAACTCCGTGTGCTCGTAATCGTTGCGCGCTGCGCGAAACTTCACTTCGCTGATCAGTCCGTCCAGCTCGAGATCACCGCGCACGTCGAATCGAACCTGCTCGAGGTCGATGCGGACGATTTCCTCTTCCTCTTCTTCTCCGGCAGGCGGCTCTTCTTCCTCATGCTCATGCGCATGACCCGGCACACCGTAATTGCTGCCGAAAGTCGTGATCGAAAAGCCGATGAAGCCGCGATCCGCCACATAGGATGCACCGATTGACGCGCCGTCGGTTTCGCTGTCGGAATTCTCGACCGTGCCGAACGCTTCCTCCTCGTGCCCGTGTTCCTCTTCCTCGCCTTCATGCTCCTCGTGCTCGTCGTGCTCTTCTTCTTCGAGCGCACGCAGCACGGCCGACTCGGCGAAGCCGGGAATCTCGACGCTCGCCGGCCTCGCCGGCGGGTCCTGCTCGACCTGCCACGTCCAGGGCCCGCCGCCGAAAGCGATGCGGGCGGCTCCGGCCGCGCCGCCGAGCGCCGGAATTGCCGTTCAGGGCGCACCACCCGTCGTCACGGGCAGACTCGAGCGGTTGTTCGGCAATGCGATTGTCGACGACGTTCACGATCCCGCCGGCCGCGCCGCTGCCGTAGAGCAGCGTGGCAGGCCCGCGTATGATCTCGATGCGCTGCGCCAGGATACTGTCGAGCCCGCTCTGGTGATCCTCGCTGAGCGCGGAGGCGCCGAGGGCATCCAGCCCGTCCGACCACATACCCGGCGCGAACACGTTCGCCGTACTGACCGCGGATCACCGGCCGTGACGCAACCGGCCCGAAATACGTGGAGCTGACACCGACTTCCTGGGACACGGTCTCGCCGATACTGGCGGACTGTTTGCGCGTGAGGTCGTCGCCCACTGGCGGTACGGAGGTCGGCTGCGCCAGCTGTTCGACAGTCCGCGAAAGCGGCGTTGCGGTGACGGTGATTTCATCGACCTGATGGTGACTGTCGTCGCGCGGTTCATCCGTGTTCGCCGACGGCCAGGCGCTTCGCCGAGGACCCGGCGAGCAGTTGCACCGCCGGCCGGGACTGCCAACGGATCCGAATACGGATTTTCATGGTCGAACGTCCAATTCACGTTACACGGTCCGGCCCCTTACAGGGCCGGTGCGCGGCAAGGGCCGCGGCATCGGATTGCACGTCCTCGCGGACGCGTGAATCAGGCGTGAGGCGGTCCGCGCTGCCGGACCGGCAGCGCGGCAATGGCGGGGATGACGTCGGCAACTGCGACTGCCGCCACCGCGACCGGCGAGCAATCGACCGTCGGTGCCCGCGGCGGCAGCCGGAAGCAGATCGACGCAGGCGATCCAGCTACGAGCGGATGCCACCAGGCGTCGAAAGCGACATCGGCGGGACGATCGAACTGGTGGGTCGCGGTGGCCAGCTGCATGAACGCCAGCGAAACGAGCACCAGCATCGCCAGGCCTCCGGCGGTGCGAGGGTGCCCCTTGGCGGGCATTTGCAGCGTTCCTGTGCGCATCGCGAACAGCGTTCCGTTCAGATCACACGGCGAGTCTAGCGATCTTTGCGGGCGCTGTCAGCCGGCACAGCGCGGATTCCCGTGGCTGCCCGGCCGTGACCTGTTCCTTCCATTCCCCCCGCAACCTGCTATAGTCCGCCGCGTTCCGGCGCACTTCGGTCTGCGCCGCGCGCTTCCGCCCGGCACTTCTGCCGCCGAAGCTCTTATTTCGAATTCCAGCCTGGACCGAACCCGTCGCGGCCCTCAGCCGCCATTGGTCAGGCGACCCCGGAGCAACAATCCATGCAATTCAACGAACTCGGCCTGTCGGCCGAATTGCTGCGTGCTGTCAGCGCACAAGGCTACCAGGATGCAACCCCGATCAGGCGACAGGCCATTTCCGCCGAAATCCTCGGCGACCGACGACGTCCTGGCCAGTGCCCAGACCGGCACCGGCAAGACGGCCGGCTTTACGTTGCCGCTGCTGCAGCGACTGCAGGGCCACCCTGTCGACAAGCGCCGCGTGCGTGCGCTGATTCTGACGCCAACCCGCGAGCTCGCGGCGCAGGTCGCGGGAAAGCGTCCGCGATCTACGGCGCGCCACCTGCCCTTCCGGTCAGCTCGACGATGCTTCGGCGGCGTTGCGACGCGGCCGCAGATCGTACTCCGCCGCACGCGGCGTGGACATGCGTGCTGATCGCGGCACGCCCGGACGCCTGCTTGACCATCTGCAGCAGGGCAATATCGACCTGTCGCACGTCGAGATGCGCTTTGCTCTACTCGACGAAGCGGACCGGATGCTCGATATGGGCTTCATCCGCGACATGCGAAAAATCTTCAAGGTGCTGCCCGCCCGCCGCCAGACACTGCTGTTCTCGGCCACGTTTTCGGACGACATTCGCAAGCTGGCCGCCGACCTGCTGGACCGGCCGGTCGAGGTGCAGGTCGCCCCGCGCAACACGACGGCCGAGCGCGTGAGCCAGGTCGTGCACCCCGTCGACAAGGCTCGCAAGCGCGAGCTGCTGGCACAGTGCATCGCCAGCGGCAACTGGCGCCAGGTGCTCGTATTCACGCGCACCAAGCACGGTGCCAACCGGCTGGCGGAACAACTGGGCAGGGACGGTCTCACGGCCGTCGCGATTCACGGCAACAAGTCGCAAGGCGCACGTACCCGCGCATTGGCGGACTTCAAGGCCGGTGCCGTGCGCGTCCTTGTCGCCACGGACATCGCGGCACGCGGTCTAGACATCGACCGCCTGCCGCACGTCGTCAATTTCGAGATGCCCAATGTCCCCGAGGATTACGTCCACCGCATCGGCCGCACGGCGCGCGCCGGCCTGGATGGCCAGGCCGTGTCGCTTGTCTGCGTCGACGAAAAAGACCTGTTGCGGGATATCGAGAAACTGCTCAAGACCGCAATCCCGCGCGTCGTTGTGCCGGGCTTCGAACCGGATCCGCGCGTACGCGCCGAACCGATCCAGAACGGCCGCTCGCGGAATCAACGGCCGGCCAAGAGCCAGCCGCGTCGCGACGCCGGCCGCAAGCACTCGTCACGGCAACGCCGGCGCACCGGCTGAACTCAGCCCGATCGTAAACAACCAGTGCGAATCGGCGTCCGCACGCAGGCGGGTCGCGGTATCGTCGGTAAAGCGGTGCTCGCGGCCCGTTTCGTAGCCCGCGCCGATATCCAGCGCAACCGGACCCCACAGGCGGGCATGCCAGGTCAGTTCGACGCGATACGCCGTGGCGCGATAGTCAAATTCCTCCCGCAGTTCGTCGCTGACGACGTGCCACGTCTCGCCCGCGGGGCGAATGCGCAGCGTTACACGGTTGTGACCGTTGAACGCATAGCGCACGGCAGAATCCGGAACGGCAATGCGTAACGACAGTGCATCGCCGCCGCGGTAGCGTATCCCGGCCAGCGGGTACAGGCCCGGCCCGCCCAGGCGCCGGTCGTACGCGAGCCCGGCCAGCCACTGCCAGCCGCCGTCGATCTCCCGGCGGGCCTCCATGGCCGCGCTGATCGTGACGTCATCCGACGACCAGCGCGTGAACGGCTCGTTGAATACGTTCGATGACGTTGCCACGCCCGGGGCAACGTAGCCGGCGAATTCCCACCGGCTGGCCACAGCGCGGAAATTGACGGGCAGCGCCAGGCGGTGCAGATCGCGGTTGCGGCCCGCAACGCGCTCGTACTCGTAGCGCGTGTAGGCGTAATCGAGACCGAGGCGAAGCTGCAGCGGTCCGGCCCGCCATTCGGACGACGCGGCGGACAGCCGCTGCTCGCTGGCCGCAACGGTAGCCGCCGCGCCGTCGACCGGCGCCAGCGTCGCGGCCGGCACCCGGGTAACGCCGGCGGCAAGCCAGCCCTCGCGCGTGTCGTGCAGCGGCGGCAGCAGGCCGGAAGCGCCGGCGGGACCGCCGACGAGGAACGGGCCGACCGCGAGGTACACGGCAAACCCGGCGCGGGACACAGCGGACAATGGTGTCATGGAGTGTCAACCCCTGGTTCGGCTGAGCCATTTTCCCGGGCGAATTCCACTGCTGTGATTCCGCTCACAGTCATGACCGTGCGCTGTCCCTATGCTTGCCCATTCATCGTGCGCCGCCGGCGCGCCGGTTCACATTTTACATGCCCCCGCCATCGAGGAATCGCCTTGGACTCGATCATGAAAAAGCTCGGTATAGCCGGCCGCCGCAAGACACACGAGCGTGTCATCACGGCCGACGACCAGGAGGTCGTCATGACGTCCACGCAGGCCTACCGGTACAAGGAACTGCAGAGCCTCGGCTACGCCCGCGATGAAGCCGGCGATGTGGTACTCGAAGACAAGCCGGTCTACACGCTGGAAGAGGCCGCCGCGCGCCTCGAAGTCTCGCCCGGACAATTGCTGAGCGCGGCCGCGAACGGCCGCATTCGCTGTTACGTGGACAGCTCGAGCCTGCGCGGTCGCTGGGGCGAATCGAGCGGCAACGCACCGAAGCCGGATTTCCTGGCAATCACGCGCGAGACCTGCGGCGAAATCTGGGATTTTGGCAGCGCCAATGTCGGTGCCCTGGAGCACCATTTACCAAACGGGCAGCGCGCTGTCTTTACGCTGGACGAAAAGCAGTTTGTCGATTCGGACCGACTGCTGATGCTGCATCCGCTGCCCCGAATCCGTACCCGGCCCGTCAGCAGCGCCTGACGCATCGCCGGCGCTGGCGCCCCGTGGCAGCCAACCGGTTTCCCGGTACACTGCCCGCCCTGCCGGCAATCCGCGAAAGCCGATGGCGCCACCGGTTCGACATGACGAAGTTACCGTAACCTGCAATGACGGCATGGCGTTGCAGGCGCACCTGTTCGTGCCGGCAACCGCCAACGGACGCGCGGTTATTGTCGCCCCCGGCACCGGCATTCCCTGCCGCTTCTATTTCAATTTCGCCAACTACCTGGCAGAGAGCGGGTTTGCCGTACTGACATGGGACTGGCGCGGCGTGGCCGGGAATCGTCCCGACTCCCTGCGCGGGTTCGAAGCGACGATGCTGGACTGGGCGACACTCGACCAGCCTGCCATGATCGATTACCTGGCCCGACTCGGCTACCGGGTTAGCGGTATCGGGCACAGTTTCGGAGCACAGGTGTTCGGACTCGCCGATCGCGCGGAGCAATTCGACAAACTGGTGTTGCTCGCAGCAGGCACCGCGTGGTGGAAACTGTGGCCCGCGCCCGGGCGTTACGTTTTCCGCGCGGCAATCCTCGCCATGGAAACGCTGGCGCGCACCGTGGGCTACCTGCCCGGCAAGGCCATGGGTCTCGGCGAGGACATTCCCCGAGGCGTTGCCCTGCAATGGTTTCACTGGGCGAAGCAGCCGCGCTATCACGGCCGCTGGGAAGGCGCGCGTGCCATCCGGGCACCCGTCCTGTCGCTGGGCTTCAGCGACGACACCTACGCGCCGCCGCAACCGCGCCGCTGGCTGCTCGACCAGTACGGCGGCGACAAGTCGTTCGTGACAATCGTGCCGCAGGATGCCGGCCTGCAGCACATCGGACACCTGGACTTTTTTCGCAGCCGACACCGGCAATCCCTGTGGCCGTACGTGCTGGATTTTCTCGATTGATCTTGCCGGCGACGGTCCGTCGCCATTCGACCGGGCCGCGGCTTGCTGCTAATCTCGCTCGAGGTTCCGACAACAAGCCGGAACACCCGCCAATACCCTGCCCGGTTGCCCAGCCAGGAGTACCTGCATGACCTTTTTCAAGTCGATCGCCATGGCCCCGACCCTGATTTCCCTGTTGCTGCTCGCCGGTTGTTCCGATGCACCGCGCGAGCCGGCCGCCGATGTCGATCCCGAGATCGCCCGCCTCGAGGCGCGGGCGGAGCGCGTGGAAATCCTGCGTGATGACTACGGGGTCCCGCACGTCTACGGGGAAACCGACGCGGATGCGGTATTCGGCATGCTGTACGCGCAGGCCGAGGACGACTTTCCGCGCATCGAGCGCAATTACATCTGGGCGACCGGCCGGCTTGCGGAGGTCGAGGGCGAGGCGGCGATCTGGAGCGACCTGCGCGCACGACTCTACATGACGGTCGACGAAGCGAAAGCGGCATACGACAGTGCGCCCGAGTGGCTGCAGGCATTGTGCGTCGCGTTCGCCGATGGCCTGAATTACTACCTGCACACGCACCCCGACGTCGAGCCGCGCCTGATAACGCGTTTTGAACCGTGGATGCCGATGTTCTTCAGCGAAGGCTCGATCGGCGGCGACATCGAGCAAATCCCGCTCGAGGGCATCGAGGCCTTCTACGGCTCGGGCGCCGCGATCGACGATGCGCAGGCCGCTGTTCCCGACACGGCCGAGCCGGCCGGCTCCAACGGCTTCGCCATCGCACCGGAAAAATCGGCCAGCGGCAACGCCTTGTTGCTCATCAACCCGCACACGTCGTTTTATTTCCGCGGCGAGGTGCACATGGTCAGCGAGGAAGGCCTGAATGCCTACGGCGCCGTGACCTGGGGACAGTTTTTCATCTACCAGGGATTCAATGAAAAGACCGGCTGGATGCACACCTCGACATACGCCGACTTTATGGACGAATTCATTGAGGAAATCAGCGAAATCGACGGAGAACTGATGTACCGCTACGGCGAAGAGATGCGCCCCGTGGAGGTCTCCGAAGTCACGCTCCAGTACAAGGATGGCGACGCGATGCGCGAGCGCACGTTTCCCATGTACCACACGCATCACGGGCCAGTGACGCACAAGCTCGGCGACGACTGGGTCGTGACGCGCATCAACTGGGACCCGGTCAATGCATTGCGGCAATCGTATGTGCGCACCAAGCTGGACAACTACGACGAGTTTCGCGAGATGATGGATATCCGGACCAACTCGTCCAACAACACGGTCTTTGCCGACCACGAGGGCAACATCGCCTATTTCCACGGCAATTTCGTGCCAAAGCGCGATCCGTCATTCGACTACTCCCGCCCGGTTGACGGCAGCAACCCGGCTACCGACTGGCAGGGCCTGCACACTGTAGACGAGACCGTTACGTTGCTGAATCCGCCGACCGGCTGGCTGCAGAACACCAACAACACGCCCTTCTCGGCCGCGGCGGAGTTCAGCCCGGACCCGGCCGATTACCCCGACTACATGGCGCCCGACCCCGAGAATTTCCGCGGACTGCACGCCGTGCAGGTCCTCAGGGACGCC
Source organism: Woeseiaceae bacterium (assembly GCA_034522415.1). GTDB lineage: Bacteria > Pseudomonadota > Gammaproteobacteria > Steroidobacterales > Woeseiaceae > Woeseia. Next base: position 37,010 of record JAXHLH010000003.1, on the reverse strand, counting down.
GACGACGTAACGCTGGACAGCCTGATCGAGCTGGCGTACGACCCGTACCTGCCGGGCTTCGAAAAGCTGCTCCAGGGGCTCATTGCCGCCTACGGCGAAAGCGGCGCCGACATGCCGGAACTCGCCGGGCCGATCGAGACCCTGCAGAACTGGGACATGACGGTGAGCGAAGACTCGGTCGCCATGTCGCTGGCGCACTTCTACGGCATGCGCTACGAGGAAACAGGTGCGAATCCCGAAAACCTGGGCGGCATGGAACGCACCAACTACTTCGGTACCCAATCGCCACCGGAGGAACGTCTCGCCATTTTCCGCGACACGGTGGACATGCTGGCAGCGGACTTCGGCGACTGGGAGACCCCATGGGGCGAGATCAACCGCTTCCAGCGCCTGACGGGGGAGATCGACGCCCCGTTCGACGATGCCGAGCCCAGCCTGCCGATCGGCATGGCATCGAGTCGCTGGGGCGCGCTGGCCGCGTTCGGTGCGCGCCGCTTCGGCGACACCAGGCGCATCTACGGCTACCGGGGCAACAGTTTCGTGGCTGTCGTCGAATTCGGCGACAAGGTGCGGGCAAAGTCCCTGCTCGCCGGCGGACAGAGCAACGACCCCCGGTCGCCGCATTTCGACGACCAGGCGCAAATGTACGCCGACGGGCGGTTCAAGGATGTCCCCTACTACCGCGAGGATGTCGAACGGCGGGCGGACGAACGCTACCGCCCGGGGCAACGCGACCGGTAACGACCGTCAGCGATTGTCCAGCCACCAGTCCGCGAATTCGCGAAAGCCGACGCGGCCGTCGCCGTCTTCGTCGAGCACGGCAAATTCGAGACTGCGCACCTCCGCGCCTTCCGTGTAACCCAGGCTGTCGAGAATCAGTCCGAATTCGCGTTCCTCGATGTAGCCGCTGGCGTTCGCGTCGTAGCGATTGAAGAGGCGAATCAGTTCGGCTTCGATTTCGGCCGTTATTCTTGTCATGCCGCGTACCCCCTGCCGCGTCACGGGTCGGTTTGTGCGGCCGGCATGGCGCACAACCGTTTCAGTGAACATCGAGTGCCAGTTTACGCCAGTCCGGGGCCGGCGGCATCTGCCGCGGCGACTGCAAGAAGACTGCGCCCGTTGTTAGCCCGCATCCGTCGAGGTCACGCGCGCCAGCGCCAGCGTGATCATCTCCGCGTGGTCGAAGGCGAGCGGCGGCAGGGCGCCGAGGTCAAACCAGCGCGCGGCAGCCGCATCGGAGGCGGCGCGGGGTGCCCCGGAGCCTGCCTCGACCATGCCGACATAGGCGATGGAAATGACGCGCTCGCGCGGATCGCGCCGAGGCTCGCCGAACGCGTGCAACTGCTCGAGTGTCGTGCACGTGAGACCGGTTTCCTCGTACAGCTCGCGGCGCGCCGCATCGGCCAGGTCCTCGTCTATCTCGACGAACCCGCCCGGCAAGGCCCAGCAACCGGCAAAGGGCTCGGCGGCCCGTTCGATCAGCAGGACGTGCCGCGTACCATCCCGGACCGAGAACACGACGATATCGGTCGCGACGGCCGGGTGCGGGTAGTCGTAACAGTACGTCATGTGGCGTCGCGGTTGCCGGCCACTACCCGCAGCTCCGCGAAGTCCGGCATCCGGGCGTAACCACGACAGGTCGCGGCGGCCCTGTCGAGTGCCCGCCGCGCAGCAGCCGGCTCGCCCCGCGCCAGTCGTATCTGCGCCATGCGGCGGTGCGCCGTCGCCGTTTGCAGTGACGCCTCGATATCGTCCAGCTGGTCCGCGATGCCGCGGCTGACCGATTCCGGCACCTGTGAAGGCGCAAGCTGCTCCAGCATCGTGTAGTAATACGCACGGGCCGCGCGGTCCGCGACCGGGGCGTTGCCGCGCAGGTGATCCCGTTCGGCGATCTCCGCGGCGCGCAGGTAGGCGTCGATCGCCGCCGCCTCGTTGCCCGCCTGGCGATAGGCATCGCCGAGGTTGCCCCACATCTCGTGAATCTCCGGCGCGCCCGTGGCCACCTTGTCGATGGCCGCCTGCCGCAACCTCGCCGATTCGTCGAAGTCGCCGAGAAAATAGTGCGCCATGCCCAGGAACTCGTCACCGACGTAGGATTGCGGCGCGAGATCGCGCGCCGTCTCCCAGGCCTCGCGTGCCTGTTCGAACGCCCCGTCGCAGAGGTAGAAGCTGCCGAGGTTGGCGAGCACATACTCGTTCTCGTCGCGTGCCCGCGCCGCCTCGCTGGCGGCGATCGCCGCGGCAACGTCTCCGTCGAACCACTCCATCGTCGCGAGCGCGAACAGGGGTTTCCAGATCGCCGGATCGACCTCGCCGCTGCGTCGTGCCATTTCCTTTGCGCGCAACAGGTAGTCTCGCTCGCCGGACTGCGGTAGGCGGCCAGCAAGCTGGCCGCATAGCCGTTCAGTGCCGTGGCGTCGAACGGAGCGTCCGCCGCAATCTCGGCATAAAGCGCCAGCGCCTCGTCGTTGCGTCCGGTACGGCTCAGGAAATGCGCATGCGCGCTGCGCACGACGGGATCGCCTGGCGCGAGCTGCAATGCCTGCCCGCAGGCGCGCGCCGCATCCTGCAAGGCACGCTCCTCGTCCGCCATCCAGTGTTCTTCGAGCAGTGTCTGGCACAGGCCGGCGTGCGCTCGTGCGTAGTTTGCATCCTGTCGCAGCGCCGCCTCGAAACGACTCTGCGCGCGCTTGATGTTGAGTTCGCTGGACGGCCGGTCGAGGTGCAGCACGCCTTCGAGGTAGTCATCCTGCACCGGGGCCAGCGGAAAATGTCCCGGCGCGCCCTCTGCCACCGGCAGGCCGGTCGCATGCCGCACGGCCGTCGCGATACGGTCGGCGATTGCCGCGTGAGCCAACGCCACGCCTGCCGAGGGGTGGCTTTCGGCCGAGATCTGCTGGCGCACGCCGCGCGCCAGCAGCCAGGCGCGCACGGCACTTTGCCGGCCGACCCTGACGATCTCACCGTCGACGACGACATCGCTGCGCAGACGCTCCGCAGCCGCTCGCGGCGGCAGCGAGCGGGTCAGTACTGCCGAGCTGTCAGTCGCGACCGCGAAATCGGCGGCCAGCGCGTCACGCAGCGCGGCCGTGAGCGCCTGCTCGCCATCACCGCCGAACGGCATTACCAGCAGGCTGGGCGATCCCAGCCCGAGCGGCGGCACAGCCGCTGCCGGCGGGTCCCCGTCCGGTGCCGACTGCCGCCCGGCCAGCCACCAGCCGGCGACCAGCAATACGATGACGACGGCCATGACCAGCGTGACCGTGTCGTGGCGGCGCGCACCGGGCGGCGGCACCAGCGAATCCTCGTCCGCATCGCCGGTCTCGTCCGCCGTCAGGTACAGCGTATACGCGTCCACGCCCAGCGCGCGGGCCACGCGCTCAAGCGTCGCGAGCTCGACCGGCAGCTCGCGGAATACGCGATTGACCGCGTCTTTGGGCGCGGCATCCAGGCCCTCGAGATCGGCGATGCGTTCGGCGAGCGCCGCCTGGGTACGCAGGCCCGCTTCGGTCAGGGCGTGTGTCAGCCGGGCCCGGGACGCACGGACGCCGCGCTTGCGGTGATGGTTGTTGTTGGTCGCCATGCCTGCCCCTGCTTATATCACAGGCGCCAGGTGACGTTAATCGGCGCTAACTGCCGCTAACCCGCGATGCGCCGGCACCCGGACGCCTGCCATTCTGGACCCTTGATTTCTTGCGAGCGGAGCCATGCGCAGACTGTTGCTGACGACCCTCTCGACGCTGCCGCTGGTGCTTGCGGCGTGCGGCCACGACCTCGACGGCACCTGGACGGACGATGACGGGGTCACCGCCTACGAATTCAATAGCAACGGACGGGCCCGGATCAGCGTACTCGGCGCGGAGGTTACCGCGGAATATCGATTACACGAAGACAAGGTCTACGTCAGCAGCCCGCAGGGAACGGTCGTGCTGACGCGCCGGGGCGACCGGCTTATCGGACCCATGGGCCTCGAACTGCAGCGCCGCAAACAGGCGCTGGACTGACCATTCGACAACAAAGACCAAGCGGAGGAACAAACCATGTCGAAGGAAATCGCGAACGGCACGGCACTCGGGCTCGAATACCATGTGTATACGCGCACGGGAACGGTCGAAGGTTCCGACACACGTGCAGAAACTGAAGTCAGCGGCCAAATCAGTGGCGGAGGCGGTGCATCGTACGGCGGCACGGGTTACAACGCGCCGGTTTCCGGCAGTGTGCAGTCGAAGACGACGCGCTACCAGAATATCTTTCTCAAGGACGATGACGGAGTCGAACACACGATCGAACTCGTCAATTTCCTGGTGCCGTGCAAGGAAGGCCAGAAACTGACGCTTTACCTGATAACGCCGGGCAGGAAGGACGCCGGTTCCTACTTCAGCGCCTACAACCACAATTCGCGGCAAAAATACGATCACGTGAAAGCCATAAGGACCGAGATGTATCCGCGCCTGACCGTCGGCGTGGCCATTGCCCTGTGCGCGTTGTACGCATTCATGAGCGGCATGTCGGGCGTGGAAGGCTCGTTCGGCAACGGCGTGTTTGCCGCCGTCATGGGCGGGCTCCTGGCCGCCGCCTTTTTTGGCGGGATCGGATTCTTCGTCAGCGTCGCACGCTCCATGGCGGTACGCCGCAATACCTCGCTGCGCGGCGCCCTGTCCAACCCGGACGCCGCCCTCGCCGGTACGTAGGGCACTCCGTGCGCGGCCGCGGCGGTCCTTGCAGGGCCGTTACGGTCGGCACGGAGCCCGGGTTCGGCGGAAATGCGCACTGGTCGATTGCGGCTGCAACATTGGCGCGGTAACGTAATCGATCGACTTCGCTCCCGGGAAATTGCGCCCCGTGTCCAGACCCGATCCACTAGATCCGGCAACGCCGTTGCAGCCACAAGTCCCGGATGGTGCCAGCGGGCGCGACTGGGACCTGGACGACCCCGTGCTGTACCTGAACCGCGAGCTGACCTGGCTGGCGTTCAATCGCCGCGTACTGGCCGAGGCGGAGGATGACGGTAATCCACTGCTGGAGCGCGTCAAGTTCCTGTCGATTTTCGATTCGAACCTGGACGAGTTCTTCATGAAGCGCATCGGCGGACTGAAGCAACTGGTTGGCGCCGGCATAGACGCCCTGACAATCGACGGGCGCTCCCCGCAGCAGCAGATCGAGGAAAGCGAAACACGGGTTGCGGACGCACTGGGCGATCGCGCCTACATCATGCAGGAAATGCTGCAGCGGCTGGACGAAGCCGGCATCCGGGTACTGCACTACCAGGACCTGGACGAAGACTCGAAAACCATCGTGCGGGACCAGTATTGCCAGTCCGTCCTGCCCCTGGTTACGCCGCTCGCGATCGACGAGGCGCATCCGTTTCCGTTTGTCTCCAACCTGTCGATCAACCTGTTGTTGCAGGTCCTCGACCAGGCGGACGACGAGCCGCACCTCGTTCGCATCAAGGTGCCTGTCTCCGAACGCACGCCGCGTTTCATGCGGGTTGGCGAGGCGGACTGCTTCGTGCCACTGGAGGAAGTGATTGCCGGCAACCTGGACCTGTTGTTGCCTGGTGTCGAGGTTCTTGCGGCAGGTTTTTTCCGCGTAACCCGCAATGCGATCGTCGAGCGCGACGAGGAATCCGCCAACGACCTGCTGGAAATGATTGAGGCCGAGTTGCGCGAGCGGCGGTTTGCCCCGGTCGTGCGGCTGGAAGTGAGCCCGGGGCTCAATGCGAGCCTGCGCGACTACCTGGCGACGCAACTGAGCCTGCACGGCACCGAGGACATCTACGTCGTGTCCGACCTTCTGGGCGCACGCAACCTGATGGAATTCGTCGGGCTGGAACGCCCCGATCTGAAATATCCGCGTACCGAGCCGGCACAGCACCCGCGGCTGGCGGCGGCGACATCGGTATTCGACGACCTGAAGAACAAGGGCCCCCTGCTGCTGAAACACCCTTACCAGTCATTCGATCATTCGGTCACGCGACTGCTGCACGAGGCCGTTCACGACCCGTGCGTCCTGGCCATCAAGACGACGGTATACCGTACCTCCGAGGATTCGGAAATCGTCCCGTTGCTGGTCGAAGCGGTGACGCTCGGCAAGCAGGTCGCCGTCGTCGTCGAACTTCAGGCGCGCTTCGACGAGGCCGCGAACATCCGCTGGGCAAACCGGCTGGAGGAAGCCGGGATTCACGTGTCCTACGGCGTCGTCGGCTACAAGACGCACGCCAAGGCGACCCTGATCGTGCGCCAGGAACCGACGGGCGAGCTGAAGCGCTTCGTGCACCTCGGCACCGGCAACTATCACTCGGTGACCGCGCGCCAGTACTGCGACCTCGGCCTGATGATCGCGGATCCCGTGATCGGCGCCGATGCGACCGAGCTGTTCAACCTGCTGACGTCCGGGACGTTGAGCGGCCGCCGCTATAAACAGTTGCTGGTCGCGCCGCAGGGCATGAAACGCAAGTTGTTGAAAAAAATCCGCCGTGAAATTCGCCATCACGAAGCGCACGGTAACGGCTGTATCCAGCTCAAGACCAACGCGCTGGAAGACCCCGACGTTACCCGGGCACTCTACGAAGCAACCCGCGCCGGCGTCACGGTGGACCTCATCGTGCGTGACACCTGCCGCCTGCGGCCGGGCCTCGCCGGGTTATCGGAATGCGCCCGCGTCATCAGCATCGTTGGCCGGTTTCTTGAGCACTCGCGCCTTTACTATTTCCACAACAATGGCGATGAAGAGTATTACATCGGTTCCGCCGACCTGATGAATCGCAACCTGGAAAGCCGCGTGGAGGTCCTGGTGCCCATCATGGACCCGGCATTGCAAGCCGAACTGCGCGAGATGCTGGACCTGCAACTCGGCGATCGCGTCGGTGCCTGGCAGATGGACTCGAACGGCGTCTACCATCGCGGCACCGCACGCGAGGGCGACCGGCATTCCCAGCTCGTGATGCTGGAGAACGCGCAGCGCCGCGCGCGCGGACAGGACGACTGAGCAGCGCGCACGCTCCCCGGTTCGAGGGGGTAGTGACCTTTTCTTCCTGCTGCGGCCGGGCGAGTCCCCGGGGGTCGCTGCCGGCGGGCGGATCCGGCTGCCCGCGGCAGCGGCGGTACCGCGTGACACTTTCATGGATTAGCGTATGCTATGGGCCTCGCGGCTGTCGCGAATGACCGACAGATCGCGGATAAAACCATAGATTCATTGAAGATCAGCGCGCTTTACGAAATAATGCGCGGGCAATTTATATTCCAACAGAGGAAACTTGGATGATGATTAAGAACGCACTCGAAGTGGGCGCGGCCGTACTGGTGCTTGGCTTGGCCTCTGGTTGTGCCAGCACCGATATCGAAGCCGTGCAGGCAACGGCCGATGCGGCAGCTCGCGACGCAGCCGCCGCCAAATCGGCAGCAGAAGCAGCTCGCGCCGCAGCAGACAGCGCAGCCCGCGCCGCAGCCAGCGCCCAGAGCACGGCGGATCGTGCCCTGTCGGCAGCCAACGAAGCGCAGTCCTGCTGCGATGCAAACCGGGATCGCCTGGAGCGCATGTTCCAGCAATCGATGTCCAAGTAGCGCCAGACTACGACGATCTATTCAGACGCCGCGCTTGTCGCGGCGTTTTTTTGCCCCGGCCCACCGGCGCCGGAATGCCGTCCGGTTGCCGGAGCAGCGTTTCAGCCAGGTCCCATTCCAGGTCGCCCTGGCGGGAGCGAGTCGCATTGACGTATTGCTGCGTGACAGCGGTCAGGCCGCCGCGCTGTTGAGGGGCACTCTCGCCGGTTGCCGCAGCTTCGCGATCGGCCTGGTCCGCCGCCGCAGTCAGCACGTCCGCCACCTCGGCGAGCGTCGAGTCCGCCGGCGGTGGCGTTACCGCCAGCGTGCGATGGACTTCCATGAGCAGTACATCGCCGTCCCAGCCCATTTTCACCGGCTCATTGACGATGGTTACCGGCGTATCGATGCCCACGTGCTCGAACAGGTAACCGATATCCTCGGGAAACATGCGGATGCAACCGTGCGTCACGCGCATGCCGACGCCGGCCGGCCGGTTGGTGCCGTGTATGAGATACCCCGGCAGGTCCAGCCGCATGGCACGATCGCCCAGCGGATTGTCCGGTCCGGGCGGCACGATGCGCGGCAGGGAGCGTCCGTCGGCCTCGTGCTCGGCGCGCACGGAATCGGGCGGATACCATGCGGGATTACGAACCTTGGAAATAACGCGCGTACGGCCGAGCGGTGTCTCCCAGTCCATGCGCCCAATGCTCATCGGGTAGGTCATGACGACCGGTCGCTGCCCGTCCGCGACGTCGGGATAGTAGTACATGCGGTACTCGGCAAGGTTGAGCACGATACCGCGGCGCGCTGCCGACGGCAGCACGTAGCGGGTCGGCAGCACGACTTCCGTCCCCTCGCCCGGCAGCCATACATCGACCTGCGGGTTTGCGATGACGATATCCTCGTAGCCGAGGCCGTGACGCCGCGCAATATCGAGCAACGTATCCTCGGCACGGGCCGTGACGGTGACCACGGACCCGATGACATCGCTGCCGTCGGGCGGCAGGTCGTAGACCTCGGCGGACGAAATGGATGCGCATAATCCCGCAATGACCGGCCATAACCGCCGCATCGCAGTCGGCCGCGCCCTTGTGCCCTTGCCCGCCGGTCTGATCACCGTCCCTTTTCCTCTCCGTCAATGACTTCTGTTTCCGACTCCGCGGCCGCCAGCCAGTTCTGCAGCGCCTCGCTTTCGAGCAGCCTTGCCGGGTAGCGCCGGGCGCTGTCCGGCAGATTGATCCCGTAGGTGCGTAAACGCAAGACCACGGGCGCGTACATCGCGTCTGCCACGCTGAACCGGCCGAACAGCCAGTCGTCCGGTCCGGCGTAGCGGTCGTGGCAGTCCGACCAGATGGCGAAGATCCGGTCGATATCCCGGCTGACGGCATCGGGCAGCGCAACACGCCGCCCCATGGCGCGGCAGTTCATGGGCATTTCCCGGCGAAGCGCCGCAAAGCCGCTGTGCATTTCGGCGGAGATACTGCGCGCGTGAGCCCGGGCCGCCGCGTCGTCCGGCCAGAGTCCGGCGCGTGGCCAGCGCTCCGCGACGGTCTCGGCGATCGCCAGTGAATCCCAAACGGGCGCATCGTCCAGCAGCATCACCGGCACGCAGCCGGCCGGCGAATACTCGGCAATTCGTGCCGGGAACGCGGGTGTATCAAGCGGAATGCGGATTTCGTCGAATGGAATGCCGGCCTCACGCAGCAACAACCAGGCCCGCAGCGACCAGGAGGAATAGTTCTTGTTGCCGATGACAAGCGTGACCGTCATACCTGCTCCCCGCCAGCGCCGACTAGTATCGGAGCAGCACCGATCCCCAGGTGAACCCGCCGCCGAACGCTTCCATCAGAACAAGTTGTCCGCGCTGGATGCGTCCGTCGCGCACGCCGACGTCGAATGCCATGGGCACGGAAGCGGCCGACGTATTGCCGTGATCCTGCACGGTCAGTATGACCCGCTCCATCGGCAGCCCGAGACGTTTTGCCGTCGCCTGGATGATGCGCAGGTTCGCCTGGTGCGGCACCAGCCAGTCGAGGTCGCTCTTGTCGATGTTGTTTGCGGCAAGTGCCTGTTCGGCAACGCCCTCGAGGGTCTTGACCGCGACCTTGAAGACTTCATTGCCTTTCATGATGATGCGGCCTTCTTCGGTGGCCGTCTTGTGCAGGTCTTTCGATGCGCCGAACGGGTAGTACAGCAGGTCCTTGTATTTACCGTCCGCGCCGAGATGCGTCGAGATGATGCCCGGCTCGTCGGCCGGCCGCAGTACGACCGCACCGGCGCCGTCGCCGAACAGTACACAGGTCGTGCGATCCTTCCAGTCGACGATCTTCGACAGGACCTCGGCGCCAATTACGAGGGCGCATTCTGCTTCGCCGGCGCGCACGAACTTGTCGGCAATCGACAACGCATAGATGAAACCGGTACACGCCGCCTCGACACTGAACGCCGGACAACCGTGAATGCCGAGCTTTTCCTGGATAAGCGTCGCGACGTTGGGAAAGATGAGGTCCGGCGTGGTCGTTCCAACGACGATCAGGTCGATGTCGTCGATGCCGACACCTGCCGAGTCGAACGCCTGGCGCGCCGCCTCGACACACAGGTCCGACGTCGACTGGTCTTCGGCGGCAATGTGCCGGCGCTCGACCCCGGTGCGGGTACGTATCCATTCGTCAGTGGTCTCGACCATCGTCTCGAGATCGGCATTGGTCATGACCCGTTCAGGCAGGTAGCGGCCTGTGCCGGCGATGCGCGAATAGATCATGCGGCTTCCTGTTCCAGCAGACTGCCGATTTGCTGCGGCACCTGGTTCCTGACTTCGACAAGCGCGGTCTCGATTGCGTGCTGGAACGCGACCGAATCGGCGCCGCCGTGGCTCTTTATTACAATACCATTAAGTCCGACCAGCGAGGCACCGTTGTAGTGACGCGAGTCCATGCGCACCGCGAGGCTCCGGAGGACAGGGCGCGCAAGAAAAGCCTGCAGCTTTGCGAACGCGTTGCGGGTGAAGGCACTGCGCAGGTAGTGCGATGCCAGCCCGACCGTGCCCTCCATCGTCTTGAGCGCGACGTTTCCGGTGAAACCGTCGGTCACGACAACGTCGGCCTTGCCCGAGAAAATCTCGCTGCCCTCGATATAGCCGACGTAGTTCAAGCCGCTGGTTTGCAGCAGCGCGGCCGCCGCTCTCACCGTATCGAGGCCTTTCGTATCCTCGACACCGATGTTGAGCAAGGCCAGCCGCGGCCGATCGATGCTGCGGATATCCCCGGTCACGATCGAACCCATCACGGCGAACTGGAACAACTGCTCGGCGCTGCAGGCGGTGTTTGCACCGAGGTCCAGCACGTGAACGGTACCGCCGATCGCCGGCAGTTCGGCGATGATCGCGGACACGGTCGATGCCCGGCAGCATCTTGAGCACGAATTTTGCTGTTGCCATCAGTGCGCCGGTGTTGCCGGCGCTCACGCATGCCTCGGCGTCACCGCTCTTGACGAGGTCGATCGCGACGCGCATCGACGAATCCTTCTTCTTGCGCAACGCGTCGGCAGGCGACTCCGACATGCCGACAACCTCGGTGAGTCGCCCGGATTTCGAGCCGTGGATCGTGGCCGACGATGCTCGCGACGAGCGACGTCAGCCGCTCCTCGTCACCGACCAGGATCAGCTTGAGGTTGGCGTGCGCCTCCAGGCATTGATGCGCCGCACGCACGACTACCTCGGCACCGAGGTCGCCGCTCATCGCATCGACTGAAATTACGGATTGGGTTCGCACTCAGTCTGCCAGGCTGTCGCCGTCAGACGCGGTGTGAATCAGGTAAGACGATCAATCGTCGTCTTCGTCGTGCGTGGGCTGCTCGATCACCTGGTTGCCGCGGTAGAAACCGTCCGGCGATACGCGATGGCGCAGGTGGGTCTCGCCCGACGTCGGATCGACCGACAACGCAGGTCCCTTGAGCTTGTCGTGCGAGCGTCGCATGCCGCGACGTGCCGGTGTTCTTCGACTTTTTTGAACAGCCATTTCTGTCTCCGCTAGCGGGCGTTGCCGCGCAACGCCACTGTAATCGTAATGTATGCCCGAACTCGTGCTTTTCGGCGTTGCCCTGTCAGGCGTCCCAATCCTCCGAACCGCCCTGCGGTTCGTCATTCGTTCCTTTCATCCGTGCCTTCAATCCCGCGAACGGTCGCACGGTATCCGGCGCCGGCACTTCCCCGGCGCCGGTTGCGAGCGTACCGCATTCCGACGTCGAATCGTGCCGCGCAACCATCGGCAGGGCCATGATCAGCGACTCTTCGACGACATCGAGAGGCCGCAACGTGTCCTCGTCCAGCTCCCATGATTCCAGCGCAACGTCGGCGGTCTGCACCGCGTCCGGACCCAACAACAGCAGCGCGAGCGCCAGGTCGAGCGGAATCTCGCACGGCTGCAGGCAACGCTGGCAGACCGCGGGCACCCGCGTTTGCACGGTGCCGGTCAGCTGCGGCAGCACCTCGCGGGCGTCGGCCCAGCCGAATTGCAACGCCACCCGCACCGGCGTATCGCGCCATGATACGGGTCGATTGTCCGCGCCCAGCGTGCCGAGATCCGCCGCCACGATCGCTGCGAGTTGTTCGAAAGTCGATAAATTTTCAACTATTTCAAACGCTTGCCGATTCCGGGCCAGCTGCTCGGGCGCCGCGCGATCCAGCAGTGGGTTCGCCATGGCGGGCGCATGATAAGTACCCCGGGTAGCCCTGTCAAAAGAACTTTCGCGGCCAAAAAGGCGAGCACAGCCGGCAACTTGCGGTCCCTGTGGCGACTGGCGCCGGACCGCAAAGCAGGTACACTGTGCGGCCCCTGGCCCACAAGGCTCGTGCCGCTCCCTTCGTGCAGAATCCGTCCGCCGCGCCCATCATCCTGGCCTCCTCGTCACGCTATCGCCGCGGCCTGCTCGACCGTTTCCTGAACGAATTCGAGGTCGTCTCCCCGGGCATTGACGAGCGTGCCGAGGCGAGCGATGAGCCCGGCGGACCGGAAGCGGTCGCGGCGCGGCTTGCGCGCAGCAAGGCGGAAGCGGTCGCCAGCCAGTATCGCGACGCCGTGATCATCGGCGCCGACCAGCTCGCCGTGCTGGGCGGTCGCATCGTCGGCAAGCCCGGCGATCACAGCGCGGCCGTCGAGCAGCTGATGGCTGCCTCCGGCAAGACAATGGAATTCCTGACGGCGGTGTGTGTACTCGACCCGCACGGCAGGCGGCGCTACGAGCACGTCGACCGGACGACGGTCCGCTTTCGCACATTCGATCGTCGCCAGGCCGAAACCTACCTGAGTCACGACGAGCCGTACGACTGCGCCGGCAGCTTTCGCATCGAGGGCGCCGGCTTCGTGCTGTTCCGCTCCGTCAGCACCGAGGATCCGACGGCATTGATCGGCCTGCCCATGATCTGGCTTGCGGCGACACTGCGGGAACTTGGTGCCCTGCTCCCTGACCCCTATCTTCTTACGCAGGTAACGCGACCGGCGCGTACGCTTGCCGTTCCCCGCACTCTCCAGGAAATGCTCCAGGTCGGCCGCCAGCGGTGCCGTGAAGTGGTGTTCGTTGCCACTGCCGTCGGCAAACGCGATCGACTGCGCGTGCAGGAACAGCCGCTCGAGACCTGCCTGCGCGGCGCGGCGATTCACGGCGACATCACCGTAGCGTTCGTCGCCGGCGATCGGGAAGCCCTCCGCCGCGAGGTGCACGCGGATCTGGTGTGTGCGACCGGTTTCCGGCTGGCACTGCAGCAGGCTGTAAGCGCCCAGAGCGCGCGCGAGCCTGAAACGCGTGGCCGCCGGTTTCCCGGCGGGGTCGACGACGACGTGGCGTTCGCCGCCCTTGCGGTGCGTCACCAGGAGCGGCGCATCGACAAGCCGCTCGCCCGACTGCCAGTCGCCGGCCACCAGCGCAAGATAGTTCTTCTCGACTCGCCCTTCGCGAAACGCCTCGTGCAGCGCACGCAGCGCGCTGCGGCGTTTCGCGAGCACCAGGCAGCCCGAGGTTTCGCGATCCAGGCGATGAACGAGTTCGAGGTCTTGCAGTTCGGGGCGCGCCGCACGCAGCGTTTCGATCACGCCGTGACTGATGCCGCTGCCGCCGTGCACCGCCATGCCGGCCGGCTTGTCGACGACCAGCAGGCGCTTGTCCTCGTACAGCACGCGCGTCGCGAGATCGTCGATCCGGTGGCGCGGCGGGGGCGGCCCGGCCGGGTTGACCCGCGCCGGCGGGATACGGACCTCGTCGCCCTCGCGGAGCCGGTAGTCGGCGCGGACCCGGCCGCCGTTGACGCGCACCTCGCCGCGCCGCAGGATGCGGTAGACACGGCTTTTCGGCACCCCCGGCAGAAAGCGGCGGAGGAAATTATCGATGCGCTGGCCGGCCGATTCCGCGTCCACCGCAACCTTCTGCACGCCCGTCTGCTGGCCGCCGGCGGCGGCGGGAGGGATCCGTTGCATAAGGAATCACTTGTTGCCTGGAGTGGAAAGATTGGCGGTGCAAAGCGGAATTGCTGTGCTATATTACGACGCTGTGCGGCCTGTCCGACGGTATTTCGGCCGCATGATTTGAAAGTCCGCCGCGATCGGCAGTTTACCGGTCCGGCGTTTATTTTATTCATATCCGGCCCGCAACTGCGAGGCCGGACATCCATTCGGCAGCGAACCGGCCATCCGGCAAGCGCCAGGCGGCGTAGCCGCAGGGACACAATGATTCTCTTTCTGCTGGGCCTGATCCCTGATGATCGGGTCTTAATAGAAATTGTGCCAGACAAACCGGGTGCCCTGCGCCCGGGTACCGGCCGTGCATTGTCTCTCCCCAACCTGGCCACCCTTTTCAGCCTGACCGCCGTGCTGCCTTTCCATCAAGTAGGGCATCATGAAAAGAATGTTAATCAACGCAACTCAGGAAGAAGAGTTGCGCATGGCAATGGTCGATGGCCAGCGCCTCTTCGATCTCAACATAGAAGCTCCGTCCAGCGAACGTAAAAAGGCCAACATCTACAAGGGCAAGATCACGCGCATCGAGCCCAGCCTCGAGGCGGCGTTCGTCAACTACGGCGCCGAACGCCACGGCTTCCTGCCCCTGAAGGAAATCTCCAGCGAGTATTTCGTCAAGGATGTCGACGGCAAACCCAGTATCAAGGAAGTCCTCAGGGAAGGACAGGACATTGTCGTCCAGATCGACAAGGAAGAACGCGGCAACAAGGGCGCCGCACTGACGACGTTTGTCAGCCTGGCCGGCCGCTTCATCGTCCTGAAACCAAACAAGCCACGCTCCGGCGGCGTGTCGCGGCGCATCACCGGCCAGGATCGCGACGAGGCACGCTCGTCCCTGAAGGACGTCGAAATCCCGGATGGCATGAGTGTCATCCTGCGCACCGCGGGCATCGACCGGACCACCGAAGAACTGGCATGGGACCTCGAGAACCTGCTGAACGTCTGGCAGGCCATCCTGAAGGTCGTCGTTGAGCGGCCGTCACCGTTCCTGATTTACCGGGAGAGCAATGCGGTCGTACGCGCGCTGCGCGACTACCTGACCAACGACATTGGCGAAGTCCTGATCGACGACTGAGGCGACTTACGTCGAGGCACGCGATTTCGTCGAACAGGTCATGCCGCACAACCAGCGCAAGCTGAAACACTACACCGACCCGGTGCCGCTGTTTACGCGGTTCCAGATCGAGACGCAGATCGAATCGGCGTTCGCGCACATGGTGCACCTGCCGTCGGGCGGCAGCCTGGTCATTGACCACACGGAAGCACTGGTATCGATCGACATCAATTCGGCCCGCGCCACCAAGGGCGGGGACATCGAGGCGACGGCGCTCAATACCAATCTCGAGGCGGCCGACGAAGTCGCCCGCCAGCTCAGGCTGCGCGACCTTGGCGGCCTGATCGTCATCGACTTCATCGACATGGGCCCGCAGAAAAACCAGCGCGACGTCGAAAACCGGCTGCGCGAAGCGGTACGCCAGGACCGCGCACGGGTCCAGATCGGCAAGATTTCGCGCTTCGGCCTGCTCGAGATGTCACGCCAGCGCCTGCGGCCTTCGCTGGGCGAATCGGCCTATCTCACCTGCCCGCGCTGCAGCGGCTTCGGCAATATTCGCAGCGTGGAATCGCTGGCGCTCGCGATCCTGCGCATCATCGGCGAGGAAGCGCGCAAAGAGCGGACCGCCAAGGTCATTGCCCAGCTGCCGGTCGAGGTGGCGACTTACCTGCTGAACGAAAAGCGCGACTGGGTCCAGAACCTGGAAACGCGCAATGACACGCATGTCGTGCTGGTCGCCAACGAGGCCCTCGAAACGCCGCACTACCGCATCCGCCGGGTCCGCGACGACCAGGTGGAGCTGCCGGAGAATACCGGCAGCAGCTACCAGCTCGTCGACCCCGAAGACGAGGACGCGATTCCCGACAGCCTGCAGGAGAGCAAGCCAGCCGAGCTCGCCGCGGTCACGACGATCGTGACGACACCGGCCCCGCCCCGCAAGAAACCCGAAGCAGCGCCGCGCGCTCCCGGCTTCCTGGCACGCCTGGCAGCCCTGTTCGCCGGCGGCGCCGACGACGAGGAAGAGACGAGCAAGCCGCGCAGGAAAACCGCGGCGAAAAAGTCGCCGGGCAAGCGCGGCAAGCGTGCGGACAAGCGAGTCGACGATCATGGCGACAAGCAGGGCGACAAACGCGGCGACAGGCGCGGCAAGCGCCGGAGTGACGGCGACAAGGACGACGCCGGGCGTCCGTCCCGCAAAAAGTCGACCAAAAAGCGCGGCAAGAAGGCCGACAAGCAGGACGGCCAGGCGCGCGACAAGAACAAGGACCAGGACAGGAAAAAAGACAAGGACAAGCGCAAGGCGAAAGACACGTCCGACGACCAGCAAAAGGACGCGCCGGCCAGGACCGGCGACGATGCGTCGCGCGAAGAATCACAGGGCGGCGAGCAGAAAAAGAGCAGCAAGCGTCGCAGTCGCGGCGGACGGCGTCGCCGCAAGTCGGGCGACCGGCAGCAGGAAAGCGGTAGCGGCGAGCAGGCAGCGTCGCGCGACTCGCAGCGAAGCGACAAACCCGGCAATGATGCCGGGCCGGACGACAAGGTGCCCGCGGGCCGCAACGATGGCGATGCCGGCGCGAAACGCGACAACGCGCCTGCGGATGACAAGGCGGCGAACGGCGCCAGTCCGGACAAGGCGCCAGCCCCGCAAGCCAGGCCGGACGATAGCGGCAAGCCCGACGTGCCGGCCGCCCGTGAGAAGCCGCCGAAATCCGACAGCGACGAGAAGCATGAGACGCCGCGGGAAGACAAGGCCGCGCCGGAGAGGAGCCGCAGCGAGCCGGGCGACCGGCGCGAGCCGCGCGCAGAACCGAAGGTAGTGGAAGCCACCGCTGCATCCGCCGGCGCGTCGGCAGCGCAGAACGCAGCGGGCAAGGATCGCGACCAGAGTTACGACGACACGCAACCGTCACTGCCCCGTCTCGAAGTGCCGACGGACGACAAGCCGCAGCGCGAAAACCGCGCCGGGACCTCCAGGTCGGCCGACGAGGCACAGCCCTCTGCGCCCGCCACGAAAAAACCGGCGGACGACGGACCGGGCGATGCGCCGAAGGACCGCGACGCCGCCCGTAAGGCAGACGCCGAAAAACCGCAACCGCCGGACGAGGACAAGCCGGAAGGCCGGCTACTGCCGTGGGAGCCGCAACAGCCCGCCGAGAAGAAACCGCAATCGGACGAAGGCTCGGCTCAACAATAGCCGGCAAGAGATCGGACGGGGCCGGAATCAGCGCCTGGTGCCGGCCCCGGTTCGTTCCTGCAGGGCGCGAATCAGGCCGCCGGACGCATCTTCGATGAGGTCCAGCACGCGCTCGAAGCCGGCAGTGCCGCCGTAGTACGGATCGGGCACTTCCCTTGCATCGCCGCCGGCATATTCGAGAAACAGGCGGATTTCGGCGCGTGCCGTTTCCGGCGACCGCTCGGTGAGGATGCCGAGGTTGTCCTGGTCCATTGCAAGAATGAGGTCGAATCGCTCGTAGTCGTCGTCACGCAGACGGCGCGCGCGTATGCCTTCGAGACTGAAGCCACGCCGTTCTGCCACCTGGGCGGCCCGCCGGTCCGCAGGCTCGCCGATGTGGTACGCGTGCGTGCCGGCGGAATCAATCATGACCACATCCATGAGTCCCGCGTCCTGCAGGTGCTTCCGAAACACGCCCTCCGCCGTCGGCGACCTGCAGATATTGCCCATGCAGACAAATAGTATGCTAATCTTGGGTTCTTTAATCATAATCTACTGTTTTTAAATAACTTTTCCCGAGCGTCCGAGCCGATCCGGTGGCATCCGAGATAAGTTGTAGCCAGACTTGTAGCCAGAAAGGCAATATTCATGCTCCACAGATTGACAGCTAGCAAAGCTGAAGCCCCATTTCGCAAGTCCGGTACTTCCTTGACCGCCGACGGCGGCGGACTGTATTTGCGCAAACGTACAAAGAGTGCATCTTGGGTCATCCGCCGAACGAAGAACAGTGTCGCATCATTTTCGACCATCGGTCGCTACCCCGAGGTGAGTCTCGCCGAAGCCCGCCGAATGCTCAAGAAATTTGGTGTTGATGGCGATCGAGGACAAGACCGTTGCCGACCTGCTCCAGGACTGGTTCGATCAGAACTGCAGAGTGTGGCGTCGTCCCGAACAAATGGACGGTTATATCCGAAGGCTGACAGCGGACGATCCGCATCTCGTGGCGATGAATATCCATCTCGTTGATCTTGTCACAGTTCGCAGATCGCTCAAGAAATGCGCGCTTAAGCAGGCATTACCGCGACAATCGGCTTATGGAGATCCTGAAGCAGGTCTTCAAGCACGCAGTACAGATTCGATATCTTTCGGTACTCCCCTATTTCGGAAGTCACCCGCAAGGTTGTGGTGGTGTCGAATCCGCCCGCCAACGCGTGCTGTACAGATGCCGAGATTCGACTGCTGCTGGCGCGCTGATCGTCACACCGACTTACTCCGATTCTTGCTGCTTACCGGCCAGCGAATTCGCGAGACACAAATTGCCCGATGGGCCGACATTGACGGAAATCGTTGGTTCATACCAGCAGCGGAACACAAGTCAGCCCGAGATCATTGGGTTGCTTTGTCGCGGCAAACGCTGGACATTCTTGACTCGCTGGCTCCAAAGAGAGGCAAGGTTTTCGACTCGGGCACGCCGACTGCAGTGCAAGCCTTTCTCAACCGGTGGTGTGTCCGCAACAAGATCGGCCTGCAAAATCAGGAGCAACGGCATCATGGTCACTTCACCCCGCATGACCTGCGCCGTACTTTCGCTACCAGATTGAACGAAATGAAATCGGTCCGCATATCGTTGAAAAGATCCTCAATCACAGACTGTCGGGGGTAATGGCCGTATACAACCAGGCCGAGTACGAAGAGGAGAATCAATGCAATGCAACTCTGGGCCGATGAACTGGAACGCATTACTACTTCTTTAGATTCCCAGGTTCCGAGTTCTGCGTGGCATCGAACATCGTACAGGGACGTATCGCGTTGACAGGAGAAACCCCGCACGCAGATGATCGGCTTTTTCACGTCCCTTCCCGTCGGGATGTCCTATAGTCTCAAGACCTTCCTTCGATCTCCTCGGAAAGAGTCATGCCAAACGAAAGGATCTATCGACTTCGCGATGTGATTTCCCGGACGGGGCTATCGCGATCGAACGATATATGAACTCATCAGTAGAAACGAGTTTCCATCGCAGATTCACCTTGGTCCCCGATCGGTCGGTTGGATTGAACACGAGATTGACGACTGGATCGACAAGCAGATCGTTGCCTCTCGTCGCGCCGGGCGTGGCATCAGCTAATCCGCAGGTCGATCCAACTGACGAAACTCGAGTGTCCGAGCCCCGAGAGCTGCTAGCCGAAAATCTCCGGCTGCGAGCCGAAACCGAGGAGCTTCGCCGGCGGATAGAGCGGCTTGAGCGAGCGCTCGAAAGGCTGTGCGGGATGGGTCCAAGCCTTGTGAGGATCCCTGAGCGACACGACAACGGCCTGCCGGCCGCTCGCCCTGCTCCGCATACACACAGCCTCGGCCTCAGACCTTGGTACAGGCAGTGGCCAGCCCCGCTCCTTCGCGATTATCTCAGCGCGGCGGGTCAACCAAGCGATTCCGACTCCGAATACAGCATTTCAGGTTGATGCGCCCAGAATTGCGACTGGCGGAGTCCCCATCTGCTTTATTGCTCGAGCCGTGAGCATTGCCTTTCAAGCACAACACCGTGTAAAAAGCAGATGCATGCTGCTAACTAAAGTTCGCCAGATTCGCAACCCGGATACGGACTAACGCGGCGCGGCTTGCGCTATTGCCGACGGCTCTGGGTATGGACACTTTACGCACGTCAGGAGCTATCGATCGAGAGGCCCCTGACGATTCTTGCGGACAACACTGTCCTTGCTGCTGGAAGGGTATTCAGCACTGCATGGTTTAGCACCGGGACACAAAACTGGGGGCACTACCATGAATTTGATTCGGGCTACCTCGCTCCATATCCAACGCACTCACCCGAGACGCACGGCAGGCTGTACGACCATGTGCCATACCTCCCTAGCATCATTTACCTAGCGCAACGAGGCTACATAGATCTCCTAACATCGTTCGAAATGGACCAAGAGCGAATGCACCAGCCGGCCGGTCGGTACCTCGTGCGGGGTACTTCGATTTCAGTATCTTCGGGGCAATCAGGATGGGATCCGTCGATGAGGACACTGTAAAAGGTTTCGACCTATGGGAGAAGCCGCAGGACCGGTTGCGACGCTGCTCTGAACAGCCGTTTCTATCTATCGTCCGCTTGTTCGGCGAGACAAACAATGTCGATGCCTGGCACCTGCATACCCTGCTCACGCACGACATTGATCTCATGCTCCACATCGACCACCCGCTTGCGGACTTTGTGAAGAAACATCAATTGAAACCGCCAATCAGCCAACTCATCGGTAGAGTGATAATGCCGATGGAACTGGCCCATAGGCTCCGCATCGAGCCGATTGAGATCGCAGCAAGTCCGCAGGACTGGCTGTAGACCGCAGCCTTTCTCCACGAAACGCCGAATTACTCGGCTCGCGGCCGGCAACAATCTTGCAACTCGGGGAACTTTCCCGAAAACAGGCATTGGCGATCAGTGGTGACGGCAGCGTCAGGCCATGGGGTTACTCGATCCGCTGCAGTGATAACTTCCGACAAGGGGCAATTTTGGAAGAGAAGAAGTGGATATCCAGGCACAGCTCGTCGAGTGTCACCCAATCCTTCAGGTTGCGGTACAGGCGGTCGGTTTCGATCGGGATGATGCGGGACCTCAGGGTGCTGGTGTAAATATTTCCACCATCTCTCCGACGCTGGTGCGACCGGCCTGCTTGGCGGTCTCGACGTCGACCTACTCCTCTACGATCCGGATGCCTTCGGTCTGCACGTAATCGCGGAGTCGTGCGCGTACACGACCAATTCTCGTAGGTGTGATGCGCCGGTCGTTTCAGTTGTCGATTGCGATCCATCATGGTGTTTGGTCCATGTTAAACACTCGTGGGGTGTCGAACCGCTGCACGCACCAATTCCCGTGCATCCGTAAGCTTCCCCGTCAAGTGGACAACTCAAAAGTAGAGACTCTGGCCTGTTGAAGGGCTTCGACGGGGGTCATCCCGCCGAGCCCGTCGTGATCCCTTTCTTCGTTGTATTCGAGCATCCACGCCCAGCTGAGCTCCCGGACCTCGTCGAGATCCCGAAAGAGCCAGGCATCGAGCACCTCCTCGCGATACGATCGATTGAAGCGCTCGATGTACGCGTTCTGATTTGGCTTGCCCGGCTCGATATAGTCGATCAGGATGCCATTGGCTTCGCACCAGTCGACGAAGGCTTCGCCGAGGAACTCCGGGCCATTGTCAGTGCGAAGAACATCCGGCAGGCCGCGCTCAGCTTTCAGCTGCTCAAGGACACGAACCAGTCGACGGCTCGGCAAGGACGTGTCGATCTCGATCGCCAATGCTTCCCGGTTGAAATCGTCGAGCACATTGAACGTGCGGAAGCGGACACCGTTGTAGAGCGCGTCACTCATGAAATCCGCCGACCAAACCTGATTCGGCCGCGCTGGCACGAGCAAGGGCATGGGCTCCCGAGATGGCAGCCGCTTTTTCGTTCGGCGCCGGATATTCAGTTTTAACAGGCAATACACGCGATAAACTCGTTTGTGATTCCACTTGTGACCCTGCCGTCGCAGTCGTCGATAAAGCTTCCAAAACCCGAGCCCGGGCTTCTTCCCGGCCAAGGCGCTGAGCGCCTCGGCAATCGGCTGGTCCCGCTCCAGCCAATCGACCAGCGGCCGATACCAGGCCGAGCGGCATAAACCCATCGCGGCACAAGCCTTGCGGATCGAGAGCTCATGGGCCGTGACCAGATATTCCACGGCCGCCCGCTTCTCAGGCGGCCTCAGAGCTTTTTTTCGATCAGGTCCTTCAGCGCGGTATTCTCGAGCGCGAGATCGGCATACATCCGCTTCAGCCTGGCGTTCTCCGCTTCCAGTTCACGACTCCGTTTCAGCTCCGATACACTCAATCCGCCGAACTTCGACTTCCACCGGTAGTAGCAGGCCGAGCTGATTCCGTACTTCCGGCAGACTTCCTTCACCGGCTGACCTGCTTCGGCTTCCTTCAGGATCGAGACGATCTGGCTGTCGCTGTATTTCGATTTCTTCATGGGTCCTCCTAGCGTCATTTTGCCAAGATTCTCCACCCATGAGTGGTCTACAATTCAGGGAAGCTTACGCATCCAACACGGACCGATTCGCACTGCGTCCAGTCGAGTTTAGGCATCCTTCTAGCCGTTTCGGCGAGTTGTCGGGCCATAAGGCGCAGGGTGCGGAAGGAACCGCTGCGTTTACTGATCGGGCACTGGCAAGGGCGATAGTCCAAGTTCCTTCAGAAACTCGTTGTGCTTGGCCGTTGACTCCTGAATCTGCTGCTCGATCTTAACCAACTCCTCATGCGTGGCCGACAGATCGATCTCCGACTTCCCGCTCGGCTGTGCTCACGTACCGCGAGATATTGAGGTTGAAGTCGTTGCCTCGATCTCGTCCATCCCCACCCGCCGGGCGTACCGCTCGATCTTCTCCGGTCGCTGCTGATAGGTGTCGATGATCTGCTGGATGTGCTCAGGCTTAAGATAGTTCTGCCGCTTGCCCTTCTCGAAGTGCTTCTCGGCGTTGATGAACAGCACGTCATCCGGCTTCTTGCACTTCTTCAGGACCAGGATGCACACCGGAATGCCGGTCGAATAGAACAGGTTCGCCGGCAGGCCGATGACGGTGTCGATGTGCCCGTCCTCGAGCAGCTTCCGGCGGATCCGCGCCTCGGCCCCGCCGCGGAACAGCACGCCGTGCGGCAGGATGATCGCCATCACGCCGTCGTCCTTGAGGTAGTGGAAGCCGTGCAGCAGGAAGGCGAAATCCGCCGCCGACTTCGGCGCGACGCCGTGGTTCTTGAAGCGCATGTCCTCGCTGGCCTCGTCGCGGGGCTGCCAGCGGTAGCTGAACGGCGGATTGGCGACGACCGCATCGAACTTCGGCTTCTTCGCCGGGTTGGTCTCGCGCAGCCAGTCCCAGTCGTTCTTGAGCGTATCGCCGTGGTAGATCTCGAACTCGGTGTCCTTCACCCCGTGCAGCAGCATGTTCATGCGCGCCAGGTTGTAGGTGGTGATGTTGTACTCCTGCCCGTAGATCTTGCCGATCGTGCCGCCGGCCTCGATCATGCGCCGCCGCACGTTCAGCAGCAGCGAGCCGGAGCCGCAGGCGAAGTCGTAGACGCTGGCCAGTCTGCTTGCGTTTGCCCGTCTCCGGCGACTGGCTGTCGAGCGTGACGATGCCCGAGAGGATGTCGGAAATCCTCTGCGGGGTATAGAACTCGCCCGCCTTCTTGCCCGAGCCGGCCGCGAACTGATCGAGCAGGTACTCGTACGCATCGCCGAGTGTGTCGGTATCGGTCGAGAACTCGGCCAGCCCTTCGGCTATCCGCGAGATGATCGTACAGAGCTTGGCGTTGCGGTCAGCATAGGTTCTGCCGAGCTTGTCCGAGCCGAGGTTGATCTCCGAGAACAGCCCCGCGAAGGTGCTTTCGAACGATTCGTTCTCGATGTACTTGAAACCCGCCTGCAAAGTATTGAGCAGCTCGTCATTATGCGTGCGGGCGAGGTGGGCGATGTTCGTCCAGAGATGCTCGGGCTTGATGACGTAGTGCGCCTTGCGGCGCATCTGCTTCTCGAACGCCTCGACGTCATCCGGGTTCTCGCTCGTACCACACCGACAGAGGAGTGCGCCCGCCGTTCTGGATCGTGTCCGGATCCGGGTAGTCCCTACCGAGTTCCTTTTGTGCCGCTGCCTCGTAGTTGTCGGAGAGGTAGCGCAGGAACAGGAACGCGAGCATGTAGTCGCGAAAGTCATCAGCGTTCATCGCCCCGCGCAGGTCGTCTGCGATCTTCCACAGAATTTTGCCGAGTTTTTGCTGGTCGTTCTTAGTCATGGGTGCTACTCCACGGTGCTTAGGAACAAAGTCGGGTACTTGTTACGATCGAGTAATCGTTGAGGATTTCGCGTAAATAGCTCTTTGTTGTCCTGCACCAACTCGTCCGACTCGTAGACGTAGATGCTTTCGTGACTGAGTGTATTGATACATTTGTAGAGTCGGGCCCGGCATCCTCGACGCCGATCTCCTCAAGCACACGACCTTAGCCCTCCCGGTACCGAGGAAGCTACGCCACGTTCTCCAGACACTTGCTCGCAACGGCGCTGAAGTGGTCGGACTTGTACGCTCGCCAGCATCGCTCAGCCTGCTTCAACAGCTTGGAGCAGGCGCACGTGGTACAAGAACGACGTGCCTTGCTTGTAGCTGTATTCGACACCAGGTCCCCGTGCTATTCCGCTGCAGAAAGATTAGCGGCTTCGTGTGGTCTTTATACTTCGACGCTTTTCTCACCCTTGAGCAATCAGTCGAAGATGATGGAAGAACAGGCCGACATGATGGGTCGCGACGATGATCTTAGCTGATCTTTGCAAGTGTCTGCTCAATCAGATCGTAGATCGTAAGGTGCGCGTGATGCGATAGCGTTGTGGTCATCCAAGCTCGATGACACGGATCATCAATGAAAAAGTGCTTGACCCGGCCTGCACGTCAGCCGACGCCTGTCATGACGCTCGACAGATGGCCAGAAAGAAGCACCAGACAAAAATGCGCTCTTCGCCGCGAGAGATCTTGATTGGCTGGTCACCGTTACTCTTCGAAGAACGAGACGAAATCAACCCTAGCGTTCTCGGATTTTCATCTATGGTGAAGTCGAAATTGCGTAGCGGACGAGCTTGTACGGAATGAGCTTCTCCCGTACAGCGCTCTCATCAGTAAGCTGTGGAATTTGCTCAGACTGCTGGGTCGCACCACCAAACGCATATCAGCGTTGTCATTCTCATCGATCATTCTCCCAGACGAAGATGTCTTCGCTATACGCATTGAAGTAAACCCCAGCATGATTTCCGTCCTCGCCTTTCGTCTGATCTTTATATGCAATCGAAAGCCGAGTCTTGCCTACTGCATTGAAGGCGTAGATCAAGATAATTTTCTCTTCGGCGTCGTGAACCGCCTTGGCGAGTTCCTGAAAATTCACTGGTGATCCTTCGGCGAGGGAAGAGTTGCTGCATCAGGCCGCGCTTGTGGGTGCGGAGGGCGTCGAGTTTTTCCGCTTGTGCGGCGATCAGGGCGTCGAGGGCGGAGAGGCAGTCGGCAATTCTTTTTTGCTCATCTATATCCAACGGATACCAAAAGCTCAGTTTTCTTTGCGATTCTGTATTGTGTAAGTTCCAACGGTGGATATAGAAGCTTGGCCCGATATTTGATCTTGCACACCATCAGATTGGAAACAGTACTTAAAATAATTTGAGACAAGGCCGCCCAACAGCTTGAACCAAAGTACATTCCCATCCTTAGATTAGAATCTGTCGCCTGCTTGTACTTGATACGCAATTCCTAGCGTACCAACACCGCTTACTAGGAAATCGCCTTCAGAAGGCAATCCGTACTTCTCGACAATTTGGCAAAACAGTTTCTCTGAAATGAATATCTCACTACTAAACGGTTCATTCGTTGCTTAACGACACCAATTCTCTTGTGCGATAGAACGGGACCCCTTGAGTCGTCCAGTCTTTTTGTAAGACACGTTTACTTGAGCCAACGAGAAAGTTCTCGACCAATCTCTCCTCCCACTCTGGCGCATCCCGAAACTCAGGAAACCGAAGATGGGGGTGGGTTTCGCCTGCGCGGGGGAAGAGCTGTTGCATCAGCCCTTTCTTGTGATCCCGCAGCGCCGTCAGCTTCCGCCCCTCCGCCGCGATCAGATCGTCCAGCGAACCCAGGCAGTCGGCGATCTTCTGTTGCTCGGCTAGGGGAAGGAATCGGGATCGGAATTTTCGTCAATTTCGCGAGTGTGAGCTTCGGTGGTGCCGCGCCCAGTAACTGTAACCCGCAAGGTCTGCCGATCCAAAGATAGCTAACGACAATAGTGTGTCAATAAGCTTATTTGACTTCAGAACATGCGCATCGATTGTATTACCCAATATTCTCCATCCGGCAGATGAACGCTGTCGTCCTTCAAATGATCGCCATTTCGCGCCATCATTCTCCAACCAAGCACCAGCCGCTCATCGAACGATGTATTTGTCGATGTAATCGACAATGCTACTCGCGCCGTAGTATGGATACGCCCGCAGGTCGCATGTCGCTACTGCTTGACGGGCACTCTGACGATTGTTCAATGACATCGCTACACTTCTGCGATCTGACCTGCTCTCCCAGTTCGGCGCATCCCGAAACTTCGGAAACCGCAGCCGTGGCACGAGCGCGTGCTGTTTGTCATTTTTACTCATGCGTGTCGCCTCATTGCTCATAGGCGCTCAAGCCGGAGATTGGGCGACCTCGCGGCGCGCTTCTTGAGGAGCGGCACGAGGTCGATCCATGAGCGCGAGTTCGCGCTGTGTGCGCTGCCGCCAGCCGAGGTCCAGCGGGGCGAGCAGATCGACGAGCTGCTCGCCGTCGAAGATCATGCGCTGCAGGATATCCGTCCACGAAGCCGGTCAGCCGGTCCGCGGGCAGACCGTGCTTGGCGGCAAGGTCGGTCAGTTCCTGCACCTGCTTAGCGGCCTTGAACTGCTGGTAGCCGGCCTTGACCTGGTCCTCATCCAACCCCTTGCCGATTTCCAGTGAGCGGACATACTCGGTAATTTCCTCTCGCTCATCCATGAACTTCGCATCGGACTCGATCAGGCCAATGAGCTGCTCGCGGCTGATCTTGAGCTTCCTTCTGGGGTCCTGCCCGTGAAGCGGGCGATCAGGTTCATGATGTAGTCGTAGTCGATCGTGGCGGAGGCGAAGAGGACGAACTCGAAGTCGAGATCGTCGACCGCTCGGGTCGTGCTGCCGGCGGCTCGCCGGCTCTATCCGCGCCGTGCTCCGCGTGCTTGAGGCGCTGGGCGGTGTCGAGGTAGGCGCCCCGGAAGGCGCGGAGGTCGTCCTTCGGTAGCGTCTGCTCAATCTCTTGCTTCTGCTCCTCGGTGAGGTCGGTGTACTGGTCGAGCTGGGTCTGGAGGCGCTGGACTTCCTTGAAGCGTTTGATGAACTGGGCGCGGGCGTCGTCGCCCTTGAGGTTGGCGATGGCCTCGGGCGTGCGGTTCGAGGTCCTGCGACTTGAGGAACTCGTCGAGGTCGGCCTTGGCCTGCTTGAACTGTTCGATGACCTTAGGGGCCTTGTCGACCAGCCAGATCTCCCGGGCCGTGTCGGCCTGGGCGCCGGAGAACAGGGCGATGGCTTCATCGACGTTGGCCTGCTGGCCGCGAAAGTCGAGGATGTGGCCGTAGGGCTTGGTGGCGTTGAGGACGCGGTTGGTGCGCGAGAAGGCCTGAATCAGGCCGTGGTGCTTGAGGTTCTTGTCGACGTAGAGGGTGTTGAGGTACTTGGCGTCGAAGCCGGTGAGCAGCATGTCCACGACGATGGTGATGTCGATCTTCTCGGCGCCTTTGCTGCGGCAGGTCGGCGTTCGGGTGCTGCTGGTCCTTGATGCGCTGCTGCACGTCCTGGTAGTAGTCGTCGAACTCGCTGATCGAGTGGTTGGTGCCGTAGCTGGCGTTGTAGTCGTCGATGATCTGCTTGAGTGCGGCTTTCTTCTTGTCCGGCTCTTGCTGCGTTGTCCGCCTTCTCCTGGGGCAGATCCTCCTGCAGCTGGCGGACGTCGGCGTTGCCCTCCGCGGGCGGTGAGAAGACGGCAGGCGATCTTGAGCGGGCTGAAGTCCGGGTCGTCGGCCTGCCTCTCGAGCCTGGACTTGTCTCGAATAGCTCGTAATAGGCGATGGCGTCGTTGATGCTCGAGGCGGTGGCGAGCAGGGCATTGAAGCGCCGGCCCGCGGTGGCGGCATCGTGCTTGTCGAGAATGGCATCGACGACGGCCCGCTTGGTCGAGCGTGCTCGCCGGGCTTCGGGCGTAGTTGTCTTCTCGCCATCTGGCTTGAAGTAGTCGACGTGGAAACGCAGGACGTTGCGGTCATCGATGGCGTGGGTGATGGTGTAGGCGTGCAGTTCCTGCTGGAAGACGTCCTCGGTGGTCTTGAGTGTCTGCACGTCGCCGTCGATCTGCTTGACGGTGGCGTTCTGCTCGAAGATGGGCGTGCCGGTGAAGCCGAAGAGCTGGGCGTTGGGGAAGAACTCCTTGATGGCCTGGTGGTTGTCGCCGAACTGGGAGCGGTGGCACTCGTCGAAGATGATGACCATGCGCTTGTCGCGCAGCGGGGCGAGGAGTTCCTTGTAGGTCTGGCCTGTCCGCGCTTCTGGCGCTTCTTGTTGCGCTTGCTGTTCTCGTCGAGGGCCAGGCCGAGCTTCTGGATGGTGGTGACGATGACCTTGTCGGCGTAGTCGTCGGAGAGCAGGCGGCGGACGAGCGTGTGGGTGTTGGTGTTCTCCTCGACGCAGCCCTCCTGGAAGCGGTTGAACTCCTCGCGGGTCTGGCGGTCGAGGTCCTTGCGGTCGACGACGAACAGGCATTTGTGGATGTCGTGGTTGTCCTTGAGGAGCGTGGAGGCCTTGAAGGAGGTGAGCGTCTTGCCGCTGCCGGTGGTATGCCAGATGTAGCCGTTGCCGCTGTTCTGCTCGATGCAGTCGACGATGGCCTTGACCGCGTAGATCTGGTAGGGCCGCATCATCAGCAGCTTCTGCTCGCTGGCGACGAGCACCATGTAGCGGCTGATCATGTGGCCGAGCGTGCATTTGGGCAGGAAGTGCTCGGCAAAGTCGTCGAGGTGGGTGATCTTTTTGTTGTCCTCGGTCGGCGAACTGGTAGATCGGGAGGAAGCGTTCTTCGGCGTTGAAGGCGAAGTGGCGGGTGTTGTTGTTGGCGAAGTACCAGGTGTCGGTGCGGTTGCTGACGATGAAGAGCTGCACGAAGCAGAGCAGCGTGCTGGTGTAGCCGTTGCCGGGGTCGTTCTTGTAGTCGACGATCTGCTGCATGGCCCGGCGCGGGCTGATGCCGAGGGTCTTGAGCTCGATCTGGACGGCGGGGATGCCGTTGATCAGGAGCATCACGTCGTAGCGGTGGTGGCTGTTGTCGGTGTTGATGCGGAGCTGATTGACGACCTCGAAGGTGTTCTTGCACCAGTCTTTGATGTTGACCAGGATGTAGTTGAGCGGGGTGCCGTCGTCGCGCGTGAAGCTGTTGATCTCGCGGAGGGTGCTGCGAGGCGGTGAAGACATCGGGCGTGATGATCTCGTCGAGCAGGCGCTCGAACTCGCCGTCGGTGAGCGTGACGCGGTTCGAGCGCTTCGAAGTGCTCGGCGAAAGTTGGCTTCGAGCGCGTGCGCGATCGCGGATATCTGGGCGATATTCGTACTTGAGGTCTTGTAGCTTCGTGACAAGCGACTCTTCAAGTTGGCGTTCGGGTGTGATCATCGCCATCGTGGGAACTCACTCCTTTGGCGTCTGCTGAAAGCGTTCGACTGACCGGTCTTAAATGCGAACGCCAGCCGAGATTGTCTTCGATGCCTCTGTTGAAGGAGACGATCTGGTTGTGGGTAGCTTGGCCCATGCTCAGGCAAGTCCCGAGTCGGCGGGCAGTCCGTGGGCGGGAAGTTCCGATTCCCGCGTCGTGATGAACTCTGGGTAGCGTACAAACGACTTTGGCGCTGCCATCCCGAGGAACTCCGACCGCCGATGTTGCGTTTGCGTTGGTCGCCAGTTTGGAATCGGCCCGAAACTGTCGTCAGCGTCCCACAAGCGTTTTTCAAGCGCCGCGCTATCGGTGCCATTTTCAAACGGGGCGATCCATTCCATGGATCGTTCGTCATCCTGGTGGTAATTAAAATTTGTTGCCGCCCATCTTGCAGGATGCGAGGCGAGTGTACACTTGCCCGCGACTGATTTTTACGAACTTTCGCCTCTCAGTTTGCTCGGCTAGGCTATGTGGTTGGGTAAAGGAACAAAGACTATAGTCGTAATCGCCCAAGGGCTGAGGACAACAAAAATGACCCAAGTCGCTCAATTGGTGTTGGTTTGACCGAAAGTTGACCCGGGATTTGCACTTAATATTGACCCACCACGTTCGGCCTGATTATGGCTCAAGTCCTGGTTCGTTTCTTTGTCTTTTCTCTTCGTACTGGTGAAGTTCTTGAGTAGGTGACTGTCGTTGGCCGTCTCGGAAATACGGCAATGGTGCGTCACCCGATCGAGCAGCGCGGTCGTCAGCTTGGCGTCGCCGAATACGGCGGGCCATTCCGCGAAGCTCAGGTTGATGGTGATGATCAGGCTGGTCTTTTCATAGAGCTTGCTCATGAAGTGGAACGGCAGGGCACCGCCGGCCTGGCTGAACGGCAGGTAGCTCCAGACCTTCCCAAGCCGTAACAGGACGGCTTCCTCCGTCGGCGAGAGCGTCGGCGTTGAGAATGCGGTGACTTGTTCACTGAAGCGGCGCCGGTGGCGCCAGCTACGAGTGTCAAACGGGGAATCCAACGCGTGAGCACACAGCGGGATCCGAGTATCATCGAATGTCCTCCTGACGATCTTACCCGACCCGTATCGAGTATCCAGAGCCACGAGGGATTGTCGATCTGATGAATCGCCGCGGCTCATGCGAATATGTCACGAGGCAAAGCCTCCCAGCATCCGCGACGGCGGGGAGCAGCTCTGGCTGGTCGACTTCCTCAATTGCAGATTTTAGGCCACCTTGATACCCAGAAACGCCGAGACGGAACCGGCCCGAATTCCGATCCGGTCCTCGTGCCGGACAAAACGCTGATCACATGCCCCGATACACCTTGAGAGCTTATCGGTAGATAGTTTCCAGAAAATAGCTCCAAGCCAACCAGCCGTGACACGTGCAGCCACTCGCGCTACCATGACACCATGGACCAACGCCGTTCGACAATGACATTCCATCATCGCATGTCGCGCTTCTTCATTGAGCTGCTTCGCATGATTGTTATCAGCACTCAAACGTCCGGCGAGAACGCAAGGTCTGACGACGCTGCTCGAGGTGGGGTTATGAGACTATCGCCGTGATGCGTTCGACGAAGGTACAGATCCAGCTCGCTGGTACGATCTTGATTAGCGACTGAGGCCCTTCGACAGCATTTTCTTACCCAAATTGCCGCCTTGGGTGCCCGAGTCTTGAGCAGGCGCGCGGAGTAGCATTCCAGTCGAGTCGACGACTTCGCCAATTCTGAAACCAGCCCAAACCATCATGCCGCTCCGATAGAAGCGGCAGGCCCAGATAGAGGCTCATGGTGATCATGTTCAGGAGCATGCGTTTGGAGTCGTGTTCACCGGGGTTGGCGAAGATCTGAAAGAATACGTTGACGTCGGGGTACATGGAGAGGATCAGGTTCTGGTCGATCCACAGGGCCAGGTACCAGAGCACGGACCAGAACTTGACGGTGAAGATGGCCATGGCGCCGGTCATCATCATAGACAATGAGTACCGCGACAGGACGACGAGCATCGGCAGCAGCGCGTACATGCCGAGGAGCAGTACGGCCTGCACCATCGGCAGGCCTTGCAGGACGGCGGTCATGGTGACGGCGAACATCGCCGAGGCCGTGACGAT
The DNA here is from genome assembly GCA_034522415.1 of Woeseiaceae bacterium. GTDB lineage: Bacteria > Pseudomonadota > Gammaproteobacteria > Steroidobacterales > Woeseiaceae > Woeseia. The sequence goes on along the minus strand of JAXHLH010000003.1, from coordinate 5,307 downwards.
TCCCCCGGTCGCCAGCCCGCCCTTGACGAATTGTTCCGCATGGCTGATGAGGCCTGAGGTGCCGGTGTTGTAGGCGACCAGGTCGTTGTTCGACCAGGACGGCGGTGAGTTCGTCAGCACCACTCGCGCGACGGCGTCGTATTGTTTCTCGGAGGCGAGAAACGGTGCGATGGCGACGATCAGGCCCGAGAGGCCGCCGGCGGTGAGGTCGGCCTCGGTGACGAGCTTTGCCCGCAGGCCGATGTCCTCATTCGCCCACCACTCGTCGCAGTACGGCTTGCCCCACTGCGGCGGGTTGGCGGCATCGTATTCGGTATCACGCGCGGCGTTGTACGGCCAGCCGGTGATCGCCGCGGTCGGTCGCAGTACGTCGTAGTAGCCGGCGGTCTCGCGGTAGACGTGCGATCCCATCCAGTCCGGGTCGTCGGCGCCGTACTCGTCCAGCAGGTCGTCGATGGCCGGCGAGTTCGGTTGCTCCGCCTGGTACTTCGAGCGCGCCGGGATGAAGCACTCGCTGAAGAACCGGCTGATCTCCTGCCGCAGGCGCGGATCGGCGATGGTGGCAAGGCGCGCCTGTTGCTCGTAGGTGCGCATGTCCGCTGCCGATGGCAGGCCCTCGATCACGGCGTGATTGATGCCGGAGGTGGCGGCCAGTACCGCGTACCACCAGATCGGCAGGTTGACGGTGTCCGGGGAGCCGGTGAAGCCGGTGTCGCCATAGGTACTCTGCGGCTCGGCGACCGTGGCGGTGACCGGGTCGGGATTGGTGAGCGTCGGCGGCGGCGTGTAGCTCAGGGTGCCGGCATCGAGGGCCGTGAGCGCCGTTGGCTGCCCGGCCAGAACCACCACCAGCAGCGCGAGGAACAGCTCGATCTCCATGCGCCGCAGCGACAGCGCGGTCACGGTGCCGAACTCGCCGCCCTCGGCCGGCTCGCGCCAGTTGTCGATCAGTATCCCCAGGAACGGCAGGTAGACGATGCCGGTGCCGACCAGCACGTCCCAGAGGATGCCGTAGAAGGTCCAGCCGAACAGCGTCGTGAAGAGCTCGAGGTAGCTGTCGACGCTCATGCGGCGGCACCGTTCAACGCTGAGAGAGTCCGTGCCACGAGGTTCTGGCCGATCAGCAGTTCGATGATTAGCAGCCAGGCGACGATGCGCCAGCGGATTGCCGTGAGCGCGGCGACGCGGCCGGCGTCGATGTACCCGAGCCGCTGCCGCCAGCGCAGGACGGTCGGCCACGCCAGCGCGAACGTCCCGATCAATCCCAACCGCACGATCGTGAAGGTCCGCGCGTAGGCGTCGACCTGGCGCTCGAGCACAGCCATCGAGGTGACGTCCAGCCGATGCAGCAGGATTGCGCCGATGCCGAGCGCCAGCAGCACGCTCAGCAGGCTCAGGCGCCGCAGCCAGCGGCGCTCGTCGATGAGGCCTAGTCGCGGACACGGCCGTCGTTCAGGGGACGGGGATCGATCGTCGGCACGCCGGGGATATTCAGCGACGCCTGACGGCGGGCGGCGGCGCGGCGCAGCAGGGTCAGTACCGTGTCGGAGACGACTTCGCGGCGCACGCGGGTTTCGAACAGCAGGTTGTCGATCTCCTGATCGAGTTCGGCGATGGCGCCATCGGCGTGTTCGCGGGCGACGTCGGTGGCATAGACTTCCGGTACCTGGCGGCCGGAGAGCAGCAGCCGCCGGGCGTACAGGGCCTTTTCCACGGTGCGCGCGGTGCTGATCTCGGACACCAGGCGGCCGACGATCAGGTTCTGCTCCGAGGCCGGCATGTCGCGGATGGCCTCGACCACCTGGCGCGTGATGGCAACACCCGGTGCCGTGATGGCGTTGAGATTCTCGAGCGTCGGCGGGTTGGCACCGTTCACCAGCGCCTGCAATTCCTCGGTCACGGTATTCGACTCCTGGAACAGCTTCGGCAGCAGTCCGGTGCCGGGGATGCTGTCCTTGCGGCAGGTGTCGCAGGTCGTCACGATGTTCTCGCCGACGACGTCGACCACCCAGTCGCGCGCGTCCGCCGGTGCCGGCCAGATCTCGGCGAGGCGCGTCGTAGAGACCGCCGGCACTGCCGCCTCATCCGTCACCGGCCGGTTCATGTTGATGTTGTAGCCGGCAGCGACCAGGTCGCCGGTGAAGCGCAGCACCGGCTGGCCGTCGCCGCCGGCCTGACCGCCGATCCACGGGATGCCGTTGCCGCCGTTGCTCGCCTCCACGGCGTCCTTGGCGGTCACGGCATCGTTGCCGCCAATGCCCATCTGCAGCTTCCAGTCGTTGCCTTTCGACAGGGTCAGCAGATCCGCGTACGGGTTCTTGCCGCGGGCGATCTCGGCTTCCATAGTTTCGCAGGATTTGGTGGCCAGCTGCACGGTCTGCTCGGCCTTCAGCAGTGCGTTCTGGAACAGATCGTAGAGTCCGGGATTGGCGCGCTGCAGGATCAGCGCCGGCAGTGCCGCGATGGCGCTGCTGGCGGCGTCGGTCATCGCGTCCATCATGTTGTCGACCCCTGCGCCAATGTCGTTCAGGCTGTTGCTGACGGCAACCAGCGGGTCGAACGCAGCACAGCTGTAGCCCAGGCCGAGTTCGGCGGAGCCGCCGAGCGTGATCGAGGTCACCTTGGGATTGGCGGGCAGAGACACCGGTTCGGCACCGCCGATTTCGTAGTACCACAGACTGTCTTCGGTGGGCCCTTCGGCCGCGCCGAGCGATGCGCTGGCGACCAGCACGACGGCGGCGCAGCACAGCCGGGTGAGCAGGTTCGGGTAGCGATTCAGTGCGCGGGTCATGGTGGTCCTTGGGTTGCCGGTCACAGTGGGAATGCGATCCAGTTGATGTCGAACAGGAACAGGCCGCGATCCTCGCAGCACTGGTAGGGGCGCCAGAGGTTCCACACGTAGTCGCCGGCGGGATCGACGCGGCCGCCGCCCCAGCCGACGAGGCTCGCCGTGTCGTTGGTGCCGAACACGGCGCAGCTCGTCTCCGCCTGCGGGACCAGCATTTGCCAGGTGCCGGTGGTGGCGTCCGTCTCGAGCAGTGGTCCCGGTCCCCAGACGCGCTGACCGTTTCCTGACGGCCCGGTGAGCGGCACGTAGACGTGCGGCTGTGCGGTGCGTGTCACGATGTCCCCGGCCCGCTGCGCGGTGAGTGCGGCGGCCTTGGGCTCCTCGGCCTGCATAGTCCAGCCGGTGCGCGGGTAGACGGCGCCCCAGGTGTTGAGCGGCCAGTCACCGACTTCGCGCAGGCCGGGTATCAGGCTTTGCGGGTAGAGGATCTCGGGGAACTCCAGGCGCCAGGCGAGCGCATCGATGGCAGATTGGAAATACGGCACAAACGGCGTGGCCTGAGAGGCGCACAGCAGGCCTTGCAGCGGCCCGGCGATGACGCCCTGCGGGTGACCGATGGCATCGGCTTCCCGAAACACCAGATTCTTGTGGTCACGGCGGTCGGCGGTGCCTTCGCTGCGGTTGCCGGCGCTGTCGACGGGCACTGGCAGCAGCCGGCCCAGTAGCCCTTGGGCTGCCGTCTGTTGCGCAAGTCCCAGCGTCGCGCGTATCTCGCGCCACGGATTGCCGCCCAGCTCGTTGTAGCTGCTCACCACCAGATCCGGGTTGTAGTGGCCGATCTTGAGCGACGACTCCACGCTGCAGCCGAACAGTGAGCAGTTCAGCCAGAAGCACAGGCCGACCGGCGTCCACTGCATGCAAGCGAAGGTGGCTGCCGCGGTGCGCTCGATGATCTCGGGAGTGGTGATCGAAGCGGCGCGGCTGTCAGCGGGTGACGTGAACAGCAGGCCTGCCAGCAGAATCGGTGCGACGCGCATCAGCGTGCCCCGCCCTGCCGACGACGGAAGAGTTCCAGTGCCTGATGCAGGTCGGTCACGCCGTAGATGACGTACCGGCTGTCGAACACCATTGCCGGATACCGCGTCACACCAAGACGTACCGCCTCGGCCAGACCGACGGCGCTGTGCTTCAGGCCGTCGTGGGCTGCGTCATCGAGCGCGCCGAGGCGCTGCAGCGCCTGCCGCTTCGCGGCGACGGGATCAGCCGACAAGTCCTTCGATAGGCGCCCTTCGAGGCGCTCGATCCCCGTTACCTCGAAGACGCGGATCTCGATTCCCGGGTGATCCTGCGAGAAGCGATCCCACCCGTGCAGGCCATCGCGCTCGCCGACGAAGACGTCGATTCGCGTCGGTTGCACGGGAGCACCATCGGCTATCGCGGCCGCCGCGCAGAGCAGCATCAGCCAATTAACATATCCGATTCGATGCGGCACACCGAGGGGCAAGGGCATGATACGAACTCCAGGGACGGTGGAGCTTCAGCATGATGTGGTACCCGAGCTGCGCACAGGGAATAGTCGTTCAATGTGTGGCGAGGATTTTCAGAATACTTAAGCTGTATTAGTCGGTACTTGACCTTACAGATTGTGTCAGATTCTTGCTCTTGAAATGACCGCTTTCGCCTGAGGCTGTGTGAAAACTCCAGACGGTGGAAAATGCGCGACGTCGATGGGCGGATCGGTGAGAGATTGTGGCAGCCAACGCGTCGCGAACGTGTTGACGGTCGCATAATGTGTAGTGCTGTCCTATCTTGAACGCTAAATTTTCTGTTTTAACACAGCCTCGCCTGACGGCGGTCTCTAGGTTTCAAAAGCCGTTACGAATCGCGCTCAAAGCCCGCGATTTTGCTGACAGAAGTTGTTGTTAGTCGGGCATATCGCTTGAAATTTAGTCACATCACCATCTCTCACTCTTTCTTATAATTTGACGCGCCTGCAGTCTGTGAAGGGCACGCGCGGTAGCAGACTGGCTCATACCCATTTCACTCACAATGGAGGCGGCTGTCGCAGATTCCTCGTTTCAACAAATACATTAATAAGTTCTGTTGCAGGTCTGATGCCGGCAGTGCTTGCAGCGACACAGCGTTGGCTGATTCCTCGGTCTGTTTGACAGAAGACTTAAGCTCTTCGATCTGCTGCTGAATCGCTTGTCGAATACCCCTGGCGTTCTGCCTGGCCTCCCGGCCAAAGCGATTAGAGACTGTCTCGACCAACTTTTCCGTCGCACTTTCCAGGTCTCTATTTAGTCTGTCGAAGCTCGCTTCTAGATTACTCTTGCTATGCAATCGATCTAGAAAGTTCTCCTCGTTCTGAAAATCGCTTGGGGCATATAGAACTTGGGGATTCAAGCTTAGAAGTTCGAAGAAAAGCGTGGCCAAAAAAACCGGAAACAGCATTCAAACCAAACCAAAATCACTGAACCTCTTTATCCACAGCCGCCAAAGCGATTAGCAACAATGGT
>JAXHLH010000002.1:0-61683 GCA_034522415.1 Woeseiaceae bacterium | reverse complement strand
GAGCACCACGACATCTTCCAGATGCGCTATTACGCCCATCACACGGGCGGCAACCCGGACGCCCGGGACAAGTACCGTGATCACCGCTGGTTCCATGCCTGCGCGCATTTCTGCGAGCACTGGGACCAGGCGTCCTTCGACCCGGACTACCCGACGCCGCCGCTGGCGCATTTCGAGCCGCTGGTACGCCGCATGCTCTCGCGCCGGCCGCACGATCCGGCAGTCACGCAGGCAGGATAAATCAGGGGACAGTGACCCTGGCTCTGCGGCCAATTCGCCGGCGACCACTGTATCAGGGTAACTGTCCCCTGATTTCCGATCTCCAGGCGCATTTTCCGTAACGCCGGGCGCACAGGCGCGCTAGAATTTCCCGGACATCGATCGCCGGCCGTACGGGTGCGGGACAATGAAACATGCAGGCGGCATTGCCGGACTGTTCCTCGCGTCGGCGTGGACGGCAGCAATCGCGGATGCTGGGAATCTGGATCGCATGAACGGAATTTGGGAATCCGAAGGGTATGGCCGCATCTACGAGATTACGGCCGACACCGTGAATGTCTTCGATACGACGGCAATCAGTTGCGTGGCGCACCAGTCGCTGCCGCGCGATGAATTTCTCGAGGACATCAACCGCATCAATGCGAGCGACCCGGACCGGCTGAGCTATTACCACGAGGGCGGCATTACGCGCTACGCATTCCGCCGGTTAAGCGAGGTACCGCAGCGGTGCGAAGCAGCGCGGGATGCCGCTGCAAACCACGACCCCGAATTCAATTTCGATGTCTTCTGGCAGAGCTTCGACGAGAACTACGCCTTCTTCGGCGTGCGCGGTATCGACTGGGATGCCGTCTACGCGGACTATCGCCCGCGTATAACGCCGGACACATCGAACGATGACCTGTTTGCGCTCATTACCGAAATCATCGAACTCATCGACGACCGCCACGTGCTGGTCGAGGGCGACGGCTATCCCCGCCACTACTCCGGCCATCCCGGAACGCTGGCGAAATTGCTGCAGAAAGAATTGCCGGCGGGCGAAACAGCGACGCGGCAACAGATCCGGCAACGGGCAAAAGCGCTCATTGCCACGGAGTATCTCGGCGAGTCGCGGCAGCAGGCCGTCCAGGGCCAGTTCACGTGGGGTTGGGCGGCCGACGGCATCGGCTACTTCAGCATCGACTCGATGGAAGGGTATACCGCGCCAGGCGCCACGCTACGCGACAGCCACCGACTGGTCGATCGCGTCATGGACCGTGTGATCAGCGATCTCGACGGTGCAGAGGGCATCATCGTCGATGCACGCTGGAACGGCGGCGGCTACGACTCGAATGCGCTGCATATCGCCGGGCACTTTACCGACGAGCAGCTGCTCGCGTTCACCAAGCGCGCCAAGAACGGCGACGACTTCACGCCGGAACAGGAGATTTTCATTCCCTGGCACGCCCTGGAGCGATTTGCCGGCCCCGTCGTTTACCTGTGCGGCCGCGACACGCTGAGTGCCGCCGAGATCTTCTCCATGGCGATGATGGCCATCCCGAACGCCACGAGTATCGGCGAACCCACGGTGGGCTCGCTGTCGGACACGCACAGTATCTATCTGCCCAACGGCTGGCGCATGCAGATATCGAACGAGGAATACAAGGCGATCGATGGCCTCATTTACGAAGGTATCGGCATCCCGGTCGATATCCCGTTGCCGCCCGAAGCCGGCGCCACGCTCGACGACTACGTCCGCGCCGTCACCGACGCCGCCATCACTGTAATCCGGAACAACTAGCGGGGCCGGACCCTCGCGGAGCCAATCCGCCCGGGCGTGTCAGGCCAGCCAGCCGGCGGCGACCTGGCGCTTGTGGGCGGTGATGGCATTGCGCATCAGCATGGCGACGGTGACCGGGCCCACGCCGCCCGGTACCGGCGTGACCCAGCTTGCGACTTCCTTGACGCTGTCCGTGTCGACGTCACCGACGAGGCGGTCGTTGCCCTGCTCGTCCGGCACGTGATTGATGCCGATGTCGATTACGGCGGCGCCCGGCTTGACCATATCCGCCTTCAGGAAATGCGGCTTGCCGACGGCAACCAGCACGGCATCCGCACGTCGCGAATGCGCAGCCACCGAGCGGGTCATGTGGTGGCATACCGTAACGGTCGCCCCCTCCGCCATCAGCATGAACGCGGCCGGCTTGCCGACGATTTCCGAGTGCCCGATCATCACGACCTCGAGACCGTGCAGGTTCAGCCCGGTCGCCCGGATTAGCTCGACCGATGCCGCCGCGGTGCACGGCGCCAGCGCCAGGTCGTTGTAGACGATGTTGCCGATCGATGCCGGGTTCATCCCCTCGATGTCCTTCAGCGGGTGAATCGCGGACTGCAACGAGCGAACGTTGATCTGCTCCGGCACCGGCCGCTGCAGGATGACACCCAATACGTCGGGGTCGTCGTTCATCGCCACGAGGCGAGCCTTGGCTTCCTCCTGCGACAGGTCCTCCGGCCACACCTGCTGCTCGAACGGAATGCCGGCTTTGGCCGCACCCCTCTCCTGGTTGCGGATATAGACCGCCACTTCGGGCTTGTCGCCGATACTGATGGAAACGAGGTGACCCAGCGGGTGCGTCTTCGTGACCCTGGCGACCTCGTCGGCCACCTCGGTGAGGATACGGTCGCGCAATGCCGTGCCGTGCAAGAGTCTGTTGTCGTTCAATTGCGGGATTCCGGCTCGATCTGGAAGCCGTACAGTGTAGCCCTCACCGGCGAATAGCGCCCCTGGCATCCCAGAGTCTGAAAAGCGGCACCGATCCGCTGTGCGACGGGCAGTTCCGGCGGCCGGCTTGTCCGGCTGTCGCTGGTCAGGTGCCGCAGAACGTCTGCGTGACGCGCTCGTGCGGTTGCGGAGCCGCCGCGTAGTGCGTAAAGCGGGGTTGCTCCTCGAACGGGCGGCTGAGCACGACGTTCAGTTCCTCGAACGTCGACAAATCGCCATCGATCGCATCGCGAATGGCCTCTTCCACCCGGTGGTTGCGGGCGATGAACAACGGGTTGACCGAATTCATCATCGCCGTCACGGTCCCGGGCCCGGCATCCTGTTCGCGAAGACGGGCGCGCCAGCGGCCCTCGAATTCGCCGTATTGCGACTCGTCCCGTGCGCCCGCGCGCGTCGCCAGGTTCCGGAAGGCCAGCGTGAAGTCGAGGTCGTGGTTTTCCAGGTGGCAAAGCCAGTCCGCGACCAGGTCGGCATCGTCGTCGCGAGCGGTGATCAGGCCCAGCTTCCGCCGCATGCGTGCAAGGTAGGCTTCCTCGTAGCGGGCCGGAAACTCGCCGATCACTTCTTCGAGCGCCGGTCGTTCGTCGCAGACCAGTAACAGGCACTCGGCGAGCCGGGCGAGATTCCACTGCGCGACCGGTGCCTGGTTGCCGTAAGCGTAGCGTCCGTAGCGATCGATGGAACTGAATACCCGGTCATGCCGGTACTCGTCCATGAACGCGCAGGGGCCGTAATCGAGCGTTTCGCCGGCGATTGCCGTGTTGTCGGTGTTCATGACGCCATGGATGAAACCGACACTCATCCAGTCCGCGACAAGGCCGGCCTGTCGCTCGGCGACGCGACGCAGGAACGCGACGTGCGGCGACGGCTCATCTGCAAGTTCCGGATAGTGGCGCTCGATCGCGTACTCCGCCAGCAGCCGAACCGCCTCGACGTCACCGCGGGCCGCGAAGTACTCGAACGTGCCGACTCGCAGGTGGCTCGATGCGACCCGGGTGAACACGGCTCCCGGCAACACGTCTTCACGATACACCTGCTCGCCTGTCGCGACGGCTGCCAGGGCACGCGTAGTCGGGATACCGAGGTGGTGCATCGCCTCACTCAGCACGTATTCGCGAATGACCGGCCCCAGCGATGACTTGCCGTCGCCTGCCCGCGAGTAGGGCGTGCGGCCGGCACCTTTGAGTTGAATGTCGTAGCGCTTGCCGTTCCTGTCACGCGCCTCGCCCAGCAGCACGGCCCGGCCGTCGCCGAGTTGTGGCACGAAGTGGCCGAACTGGTGGCCGGCATAGACGAGCGCGAGCAGCGGGCTGTCCGCCGCCGTGTCGGCGCCGCAGAGCAGCCGGGCGAGCCCGGCACGATCGTCTGCCAACGATTCGAGGCGGAGCTCCCGCGCCAGCGTGTCATTCCATGCCAGCAGTTCCGGCGCCGGAATGGGCCGGGGCTCGATCCGTGCGTGAAATCGTGCCGGCAATCGGGTAAAGCTGCTTGCGTGTATCAACGTCTTCTCTCGTCAACTGCGGCTTGCCTGGTACAGAGGTCGGGGGTGTCGTTCGAATATCAACCGGGTGCCGCCCTCCGTCCCGGATGCACCGACCCGCATAGCCGCGCCACGCGTCAGTGCCAGGCAACAGGTGTGGACTCGACCTTGTAGAGCAGATAGTCGCGCAACCGGTTTGCATCGTCGAGACCGAGGTACGGGAGCCGGACGGTGCCTGCGGCCAGGTAGATGTGAATCGTCGCGAACCCTCGTCTTCTCTGGAAAACAGATTGGGAGACCGACACGCGCTGGACCTTTCGGGACAGGAAGACATCGAGGCCGAATCCGAACAACCCGCGGCGGCGAACCATTGCCGTGTCGGTCAGGTAAAACCCCAGCCGCGACCAGTAGCGTCGAACCAGCAGGTAAACGAGGACAGGCCAAAGCAATCCGACTGCTGCGAATATGCCGAAACCGTTCAGCATCGGCACCGCGAACGCGGCCAGCGGGACCAGGCCGAAGAGAACGACGCGGGACCGTATGAATTGCCGGTTTACGCGCATAAACCGGCTGTCCGCGGGATGCATGCTGACGTCACGTCCTTCGGGTGCCAGGAGTTTTCGCGTGAGCTCGTCACCAAACGCCTCGTTCACAATTGGTACGAGAATACTTCTGCTTTCACTCCTGCTGCCGGCGCTGCCGACCTGCTGTGCCCTTAGTCGGTAGCGCCTGAACAGGCGCAGGACGAGGTTTTGCGTCATCCGGACGCGCTGCACCTTGTCGAGACTCATCGAGGCCTGGTGCCGTGTCAGCAAGCCACCGACCGTGCGCAGGCGCCTGTCGTCGAGCGTCAGGCGGAAGTCGTGAAAGCGCAGGACTGCGGCAACGACAGAGCCGATTGCAAGCACCATGATCACGAGCGCAAGTATCGTCAGGACCACCAGCAGTCCGCCGGTTATGCCGAACGACTGGAGTCGATCAACGCCTGCCTCGGCCGCGTTGTAGACCAGTCGCTCTATGCGGTCACCGCCCTGTTCGATGAGCGGACCCAGCACGGCGAGCAGGAGCAGCGCACGACCATCGGCCAGGCCGACACGGACCAGGTCGGCAATACCCAGCTTCAGAAGCGTATCGGGTTCTTCGGGCGGTTCCTCGCCTGCGCTCGCCATACCGTGTACGCGTGACTGGAGTTCATGCGCATAGGCCTCCCGGATGGCCGGCAGAACGCCTTCACCCGCTGAAGACCCCGCCGTGTCGAACCGGACGTTGGCGAGCCCCAGCCATTTGGCGATGACGTTCTGCTCCGTGTTGACGCCCTGGACGCGATGGAACTTGATGTCCAGCTGCTTTTTCCTGAACACGCCATCACGTATCAGGATAGAGGTGTCCGTCACCTGGTATCGAAAGAACAGGTAACGAAGAATCGAGAGCGTGACGATGATTGCCGCACCGGCGGTCAGGGCAACCACGAGCCTGGTGATCGGCGAGCCTTCCAGGGCAAGAAACAGCGCCGCGAGCGGCGCAAGGACCTGCATTGCGTTCTTCGCGACGCCTTTCAATAGCCGGCCGAGAAAGAACAGCACCGCGAGTGGCGATGTCCGCCGCCATTCGGTTGGGCTAGCGGCTGCCTGCATCGATACGATTCAGGATGAATCCGCGAACATGCTCAGCGACGTCCATGTCCATGCCGTCGATATCGAGATCGCCTTTCGATCCGCCCGCGGTAAAGAGCTTCAGTGTCGACGTACCGTAGCGGCGGTCGAGTGGGCCCCGTGACGTCTCGACATGCTGGATTCGATCAAAGGGGATCGTCGTGATCGTCTTTACCAGAACGCCGCTCTTGTAGGCGATATCGTGCTTGCGGAGCGCGTAGCCACGTCGTGGAACGGAAATGAATGGCCAGCCAAGAAACGTCGCCGCAACGATCGCAAAAACGGGGATTTGCATCCACGGCGGGGAAAGCGTAACGCCCCCGATCCAGTGTGCTGCGAGGGCTGCGGCGGCGATGATGCCCAGCGTCAGCGTGGACTTGAGCAGCATCTGCTTCCTGAGCGACGGATGCATGGGCTGCCAATCGACGTCCGCCAGCGCGGGGAGGCTGTCCTGGTCGATTTGCGGATTCTCGAACATCGGGTGACCATTCTACTAGCCGGTGCCATGACAGGGTCCGGTTTGTGCCTCGACCGGTTGCCGGCCACGGCAAGGGGACCACGCCGCTGTCTCGAATCGTCGTACGGCCCGCTTGATTATTCCGTTGAAAATAGCCGGTTAAAACGTCATTTTAGCGGCCCGGCTTGGCAAATTCGTTGCAATTCAATGCGGAACGCCGGTCCGACCCGCATATCGACGGATATCGAGACGATGAGCGACCTCGAACGATACGACCGCGGCACCGCTGCCGTGGCGCCCCGGCCCGTCAGCCCGGACGGCAAGGGCGCCAACGGCTTGATGCTGGACTGGTACCGGACCGAGCCGCGGGGCGTGGCGGTGAAACCGGAGCGCCAGGTGCTCGCGGAATTCTTCACGTCGATGCTTATCCTGTCATCGGGCTTCAAGTACAAGCCGGCGGTCGGCGTCGACAACTACCTGTATTTCGTCGACGGCACGTGGACGCTGAGCCTGATCGCGCCGCACGAGTGGACAGCCGAACGACGCAACGGGTTTGTCGGCACCTGCGTCCTGCATCGGGACATGACGTGGACGATCCAACCCGCGGAGCAACTGGCGGACGACGGCCCGATTGCCGACGCCATCGGCCGCTTTTTCGACGCATTCAACGAGATGCTGGATACCGACCTCACGCTGGAGGAGATCCTGCCGTTTTACGTGCAGCGCATGCCGTACTATCAGCGGCTCCAAGCGAATGCGCTGAGCCGCTCGATCCGCGCCGCCGTGACCCTCGGCGGCCAGGTGGATGTCCCGGCGCGCGAATGGCAGCAGTTGCTGCCGGCCGGGGATGCCGTCCTGCTGTTGCGGGAAAGCTGAGTGGTTACCGCGCCCCCGAAATGCGGCCAACGCCGATTTTTGCCCCGAAAATAGCCGATTAGTGCTCTGTTGCGGCGTTCTGGGACCGAAAAGTGCCTTCTTATCAGCAACTTGCGTTGGTCCGACCCGAGGTTCCGAGGTTCCGGATCCGCGACTTGCGTTGGTCCGACCCGGATTTTGGCGCGAATCCGGAGCGGCCGTCGCATGAAGGGACAGGGAACAACCGAATACCCGGGGAGACCGTCATGCGAGCCTGCTCATTCATCCTGTTCTGCATTTGCCTGTTGTCCGCGCCAGTCATCGCGCAGGTCTACCAATACGATCCGGCCGGTCGCGTGACGCGCGCCACCTGGGGAGACGGTTCGTCCATCGACTACGAATACGATGTCAACAGCAACATCACCCGCATCGCGTTTGCGCCGGCGGCGCCCACGCCACAGCCGCCGGACGGCGTGATCGATACACCGGCAGACGACGTCAGCATCGAAACCGGGCAATCGATTGATTTCACCGGAACCGCTGCCGACCCGGACGGCGCAGTGCCGCTGACTTTCCTGTGGGATTTCGATGGCGGCGCCGCGAATTCGAATGACGAAGATCCCGGCCCCGTCACCTTCAACACGGCCGGTATCTTCACGATCGAATTCATCGTGACAGACGCCACGAACCTTGGCGATCCGACGCCGGACTCGGTGCTCGTAACCGTCACCAATCCGGCGCCTCCGCCTGGCGGTGGCGGCGCTGGCGGTGAATCCGGCGGTGGCGGTGGCTCGGTCTTTCTGCTGCCCTTTTTGCTCGCGGTTTTCACGCTACGGCGGATTCGCAAGGGGCTGCTACTCACTGTGTTACTGGCCTGCGGGTCGGTCAACGCGCAATCATGGATTGAGCAGAACTCCGGTACCGACCAGAACCTGAACGATGTCTGGATGGCATCGGCCGACCTGGCTTATGCCGTTGGCGACGCCGGCACGGTCATTCGATACGACGGCAATGTCTGGTCGCCGGTCGACGTCGGCACGACGGTCCAACTCAATGCAGTCTGGGGCACCGCGCCCGACAATGTCTGGATCGCCGGCATGTCCGGTACAGTGCTGCACTTCGACGGCTCGGCATGGAGCGCGATCTCCATCGGCGCTGGAACCTTGCCGCTGAATGACGTCTGGACAGCCGGGCCCGGCGCCCCCGTGTATGTCGTCGGCGGACGCGGAGCCTGGCGCCTCGAAGGAGGCAGTTGGTCGCGAGTCGCCGTGCAGGCAGGCACCGTGTCGCTCGAACCGCCACACAACATGACGGCGATCCGCGGTTCCGATAACTACGTCGTCATGACAGCAAATGACGCCTTCGGACTCAGCGCCGGGATCTTCGTCAATTTCTCGTGGGTCGCACTGGACACGGCATCAACCAACTCCGTTTGGGTCCATGACGATACGTTCATGCTCGCCATCGGGGAGGCAAGGCGACTCATGAACGGCGGCGACCCCGAAGGGCGGTCGACGGCTGACTGGCAAATCTACAGCGAAGCCCCCGCGGGAAACGCGGTCTGGGGAACGGATCCGCAAAGCATCTGGATAGCCGGCGCTACTGGCACCAGCGGGCGGATCCACTTTTTCGATGGCACCCTGGGAGCCACAACTGACCGTCGGCTTTCGCGAATTTCGTGGCCTGCACGGTGTCGACAACCAGAACCTGGTTGCCGTCGGCACGCTCGGCGCTATTTACCGGTACTCCGCACCCCCGCCGGTTCCGACATCGGGCGAGACACCGTTCGCGGGGTTCACGGAGAGCAACATCAATACGTTCAACGGTGAGCTCGTCCAGGAGTTCACCGACATCTCGTTGAACACACAGATGCCGATGGAATTCCGCCGCTACTACGCGTCAAATCTCTGGGGCGGGAACTTTGCCGGTGGACGCCTGAGTGAAAACTGGTCGCACAACTACGAGTGGCGGCTCGAAACCGGCATTGGTGCGAGCGGCGACCAGGTCCGCATCGTCGACTACCAGGGCCGCGAATACGTTTTTGCACCGGGGCTCGATGTGCCGGCAAGCCCGCAGCTCGAACTGGTGTCACCGTCGTGGGCCAACGTCGGGCTGCTTGACACCGGCATCGGGCACGTATTTTTCGACAGGGAAACCGGGCGGCGCTACGGTTTCGGCCCCGCCTCCGGCCCGCTCGCGTGGATCGAGGATCGCAATGGCAACCGGCACACGCTGATCTACAACCAGGGGTACCTGGTGTCCATCATCGACGGGCTCAGCGGCCAGATCCAGCTTCGCTATACGGCAACCGGCAAACTCGAGACCGCCTACGTCGAGAAGTCACAAACACTGGGAGTCACCTACGGTTATGAAGACGGTGTCCTGACCTCCGTTACCGCGCCAAGCGGCTCCGTCACGCGCTACACCTACGAGAACCAGCGCAACCTGACCGGCATTGAATTCGGATCGGGCACGGTAGACGCCTACACACCGAGAACCTGGGAATACGACGCGGAGGGACGAATCTCCGGAGAACGCCTGGCCGGTGGAGGTTCGTTCACCTATACCTACGGTGACGCGACGACCGTCCGGCAACCAGACACCGGAGAACGCGTCTACCGGCATGGTGAAAACGGGGAGCTGGTTCGCTTCGACAGCGCACTCGGTAATGTATCGCTGTACGCGTACGACCTGAACGGTCTGCCGGAAACGGTCATCGACGCAGCGGGCCGGGAATACAGCTTCATCAGGAATCTGACGACCAAGATGCTGGTAGAGACGGTGGATCCCGGCAATCACTCGACGCACTATGAATACGAGACGGCCGTAGCTCCGGACGGCGCCGACTTTCATGATCTTTCCCGGATCATCTGGCCGAATGAGAGCACCACGGAATACGGGACCGACGCCAACGGCAATATAGACCTGGTCATCGACCCCGTGGGCAACACGTGGCTGTTCGACATCGACGATGCCGGTAACGTGGTACGTGCGGAGAATCCGCTGGGCGGCGCCACAACCTACGAATACTTTATTGACGGCAACCTGCGCTCTGTAACGTACCCGAACGGGACCCGGCGGCAATTCAGCTACGATGAATTCCTGCGACTCGAGATCGACCAGTTCGGCACGCGCTCGACAGAGCGCCAGTATTCAAATCGGTTTTCGCCGGACCGGATAATTGACCGGTCCGGCAGTACATTCGACTACGAATACGATTTTGCGGATCGCGTCCGTGCGATTGATCGTTCCGATTCCTATTTCGAGATCTTCACGTTCGACGCGGCAGGCCGGCTGGAATCCGTCGAGCGACCCGACTCACAACTCACCGTATACGTCTACGACCAATTCGGGCGTCCAGTCTCGATCACGTCACCGGACATGGGTTCGCAGCAATTGAGCTACGACTCCGACAGCCGGATTACCGGCTATACCGATGCGGCCGGCAATAGCTGGGCTTTCGCGTACGATTCGACCGGCCGGCTCGCCAGCGTTACCCGCCCGACCGGCGAAGTGCTGGAACTCGGCTACGATGGTGACGCCCGTGGCCTGCTGACAAGCATCATGGACGGTGGTGAGGCATTCCGCTTTACCTACGACGCACAACACAACCTGCTTAGCACGACGGACCCGTTCGAGCGGGTCGACAACTTCGACCGCGACGAGTTCGGCAGGATCCGGCGAATAGTATCCAGCGTCGATAACGTAACTCGCGTATACGGATACAACGCCTTTGGGCAAGTCGCGAGCTTCACGAATCCGGCCGGCGGCATCACGCAACAGCAGTTCGGTAACGATGGGCTTCTGGATTCGTACATCGGCGCCAGCGGGAACGCTGTCGCCCTTACGCGCGATGCAGAGAACCGGGCCTCCGGTTTTAGCTACGCCGACGGACTTCAAGTCGACGTCAGTTACGCAATGAGCGGCGTGCCGGATCGAATCCAGGCATCTGACGGCACAGACGTCGCAATAGACTCAAACAGTGCCGGACAAGTCGTCGGCGGAACGAATCTTGTCATCGACCGCCGCGCCAGTGGCAAAGTCGGCAACAATAACGGCTTTATCATTGAGGCCGATGCCAACGACCGGGTTCGTCGCATGAGCTTTTCCGATGGGCGTTTCGTCGAGTACGAGTACAATGACAAAGGCGATGTAATCATGGTACGCGATTGGCTTGATGCTGTTACCGTGATCACCCCCACGGCGGTTGGCAAAGTCGATTTGATGACGTTCCCGAATGGCATCATGACAGACTACGACTACGACCGCGCGACCCGGATCACCGAAATCACGATTGGCGGCCTGGGTTCGATCACGGTGAACCGCGGCTTGTTCGGCCGCGTCGAGTCGGTCGACCGAACTTTGCCTCAGCCGGTTGGCATCGCGTTTCCGTCCGAGGACCGTCGGTTTGGCTATACCGGCGATTCGCAGCTGGACAGTGCCCAGTACGATGTACGTGGAAACTTCCTGAGCGACGGTGAGCGTATTGCAACCTGGGACGCACTGAATCGAATGACGGGATTGCAGAACGCCGAGGGCAACAGCGTTATCGCCTATGACGCACTCGGCAACATCACGCGCGTCGCGACGACTGGAAAAGACCGGACCTACGTCCAGAACTATGCGCTTGACAAGCCGCGAATCTCGATTGAACGGGACGCAGGTGGCAACGATCTGTGGTACTACGTGCACACCGTGAAAGGACGGCTGCTCTATCGGATCAATCCGGCTGGAGAGCGGCAATTTTACCATTTTGACGAGAACGGCAACACGGTTCTCATGACCGATGATAGCGGTGCAGTCATTCAGAGTTACTTCATTGCGCCGCATGGGGAAACGTTGGCGGCGAGCGGCAATATCGACAACGATCGCGTCGCCTATGCGGAATTCGGCGGCCTGAATATTGGCGGCAGGGACACAATCAGCCTGCGTTCGACTTATATCGACACGAAGGCAGGGCATTTCCTGTCCGAGACCGTTGGTCCGGACGACCTGGAACCGACGGCAAAGGAGTCGGGACTCGATTCCCGACGGTCGTTAACAGTTGGCAGGAGAGTTGTCGACGATTTACCCGGGGCCGCGGGACTTCCGGCGCCAGGTCTCAATGGCAGGATTGCGGTGGACCGGGCGCCGTACGTCGCCTGTGAAATCTGCGACGACTATTGCGACACCTGCTGGTACGACCCGGGCTATGCGGACGATTGCTCGTATTGTCTGGATTATGAGGAACGATATGGCGGCACGGGCGTCCCGTTCCACAAGGTCGCCATGTTCGCCGAAGGTCTGTTTTCCGCAAGAGAATTGCATTTCGTTCGAAACTGCAAACCGGGTGACAATGCAGGCCCGAGCGGATTTTCCGGCGGAAGCGTCAGCGACGGGGAAACGCTTCTGCGCGTGCCGCTCGTGTTCGGACCGGGCATCTCCACTCAGATCGGCACAATTGCACGGATACTGAACAGGGTCGGACTGGGTTTCGTAGTCGATACGGTCGCGGACGGGATAGGTGAACTGCACGGCACGCGACGAAAGGTGATTAAGCCGGGCACCAACGGCTCGCTACGCAAGTCAGGCAAGAAACTGCCCGGACTCATCGGCGAAACAACGGCAAAGAGCACGTTGGTCCCATGTTGAGTAAGCATAACGGCGTCCCGTGCCGGGACTCACTTGACCTGTCGGATGAGATGGTCTCCCCGCATATCGCGTGTTTCCTCGTAAGACAACTTTCTGCACAGCCCGTTGCGCACATGGCTGTCGCTGTCGATCGAATGGACCTGTGCAGGTATGCTTGGGCGCATGTCCTCCACGTCCGTATCGCCGGCGAGCTACCCACGCGAGTATCGCTGGGCCGAATACGACGACGAGGCGCTGTTGCGCCTTCGCTTCAGAAACCTCGGCCTGGTGCTCAAAGGCAATCCGCTGTGGCTCGACGTCGAACGGCTGTACGACGAGCTGGAGCGCCGTGGCTTGCGATTCAGGCCGCACGTGTGGCTTTCGACCGAGTGGTTCTCACCGGACGGCATCCCCGGTTTTGCCATTCCCTTTTACCTCGCCCACCCGCGATTGCGCCAGCTCGAACGGCGCATGATGGGCGAAGTCGAAGGCGGAGCCCGGAAATGGCGTCTGCGAATCCTGCGCCATGAAACCGGGCATGCCATAGACAACGCCTACGGAATCAGGCGGCGGGCGGATTTCCGGCGCATGTTCGGCCGTGCCTCCGCGCCCTATCCGGATGACTATTCACCGCGGCCGAGCAGCGACCGCCACGTGCTGCATCTCGGGCACTGGTATGCACAGAGCCATCCGACCGAGGACTTCGCGGAGACCTTTGCGGTCTGGATGCAGCCGAAGGCGCGCTGGCGCCGTGACTATGCCGGCTGGCCGGCACTCAGGAAGCTGGAGTATGTCGATGCGCTGATGGACGAGATCGCGCAGAGCAGGCCGAAGCATCGCAGCCGGGTGGTGACCGACCCCCGAGACAGGTTGAAGAAACGCTGGCAGAGCACTACCGGCTGAAGCGTGAACGCTATGGCGGCGAGGACCGTCGCTACGATCGCTGGCTGTCGCGGGTTTTCGTGCCGCGCGCAAAGCGGCCGCGAGCGATTGCTGCCAGCCGCTTCGTGCGCGAGATCGAGCCGCAGCTGCGGCGGCTCCTGGAACGGCGCGCCCGCCTGCATCCCTATTATCTCGATCACGCGATCAGCCTCGTCAGGCGCCGCTCGCGTCAGCTCAATCTCGTGTTGCGCGGACCGCGCCGCGAGGCCAAGCGACCCGTGGTGCGCCTGCACGAGCGGATCGTGCTGGACATCCTGCGGCGCAACAGGGAGAACTATGCATTGTGAAACGCTACCGCATCCTGCTCATGGTGCACGAGACCCTCGTACCGCCGGAGGACATCGAAGGTCTCAGTGACAAGGAAATAGACGTCTTCAGAAGCGAGTACGACGTCTACTCGACGCTTTACAACCTCGGCCATGATGTACGGGTACTCGGCATCCTCGATCGATTGTCCGGGCTGCGCGAAACCGTGAACAGCTGGAAGCCGCACATCGTCTTCAACATGCTGCAGGAGTTTTCCGGCATCACGGCTTACGAGCAGTATGTCGTTGCCTACCTGGAGATGATGCGCCAGCGATATACGGGCTGCAATCCGCGCGGGCTGATGCTGTCGCGTGACAAGATAATGACGAAACAGGTGCTCGCCTGGCACCGGATCTCGACGCCTGCCTTTCAGTTGTTTCCCTTCGGTGCCCGCTTCAGGGAGCCGAAGAAGGGCAAGCTCGAGTTTCCACTGTTCGTGAAATCGGCAACGGAAGACGCATCGTTGGGAATCGCGCAGGCCTCCATTGTCGAGGACATGGACCAGCTTCGCGAACGTGTCGGATTCATTCACGAAAATGTGCAGAGCGACGCCCTGGTAGAGGAGTATATCGACGGGCGCGAACTCTACATTGGCGTGCTGGGCAACAAGCGTTTGACGACGCTGCCGGTTTGGGAAATCGACTTCGGCACGCTCGCCGAGAAGCGCAACGGCATCGCTACACGCAGGGTCAAGTGGGACCGCGCCTACCAGGCCAGGCACGGCATCCGGACAGGACCTGCCGAAGGCTTGTCGCAAGCGGAGGCCGACAAGCTGGCCCGTCTCGCGAAGCGCATCTACCGGGCGCTGCACATGTGCGGCTTTGCCCGCATGGATTTGCGCATGCGAGAGGACGGCAGGGTTTTCCTGCTCGAGGCCAACGCCAATCCCGATTTGACCCACGGCGAGGACCTGGCGGAATCGGCCCGGTCCGTCGGGATCAACTACGACAAGCTGATTTCGCGCATTGTCAGTCTCGGCCTGTCCTACATGCCGGAGTGGCGGCTGTATGAATGAGGTGGTGACTACCCCTCGCGCCGTCCGGGGCCGTCCGGGGTCGGACCAACGCAACTAACTAATGCGGCAGCGAAACTTATTGTTGTGAGCCGGCGTTTCCGCCCTTAATCGCCCTGTTTCCCGGGATAAATCACACGTATCCATAATCTTTGCCACGCCGCCTGATTGGATCGGGTTCGGCATCGGAATTGGCGTCGAAACAGGCCGATTAACGCCTCTTTACCGCCTTTCCGGCCTAACAAATTCTCTGTTTATCAACATCAAGCGTTGGTCCGACCCCATTGCGGCGGAATAAAAGCCGTGGCCTGCACGTCCTCCCGATACAAGCAACCAATGGAGGACTGCATCATGGCTTGTTACAGCAAAATGAAACTTTCCCCGCAACTTCTGCTGTGGGCCCTGGGTGTCATCGCGGTCGGTCTGTCGCTGGCTGCGCCGGTATGGGCGGCGGATGTCAACGTCAACATACAGGCCGAAGCCCACGGATCGACGAATGCCGAGGCGAATGGCGAGGCGAATGGCGATGGTGAAACGGCGTCGCGCGGCGAGGTGAGCGGCGGTGCCCGGACGGAAGCCAACGCCGAGGCTGGTGCTGTCAACTCGAACGCAAGCGCCGACACTTCGGCATCGGGCAGCAGCTCGGTCTCCGCGCAGCAGCAATCCGGCACGTCATCGGACGACGACAGCGGGACGTCGGGCGGCAACGAGTCCGGGTCAGAGGCAATCGGTTCCCTGCGGGGGACTGGCAGCCTGATCGGTAGTGCCTCGTCCGGCGTCGAACAAGCCCGCGACACCGCGGGTTCGCAGGTAACGTCAAGCGCCGGGATGATGGTCGACGCTGCGGCGAACGGTACGGCTGCAATCGCCGAATCGGCTGACAGCACGTCGCTTCCGGAATCGGATGGCGAGGTGGCTGCCGAGGCCGTTGCCGGTGCGAGCGGCGGCGCCCGTGCGCTGATCGAGTCCGGGACGGACAACGGCGACAACGTACCACAGCCGTCCGCCCCGGACGCCGATCTGGAGGGAACGACCGAAGTGGTTTCACCTGTAGGAGCCGCGGCCAGTCTCGACCAGGCGGATGAAGTCAATGCCGCCATTCAATCGGCCCTTGAGGGCGAGGTCGCAAGTTCCGTTAATGCCGCGATCGAGGACGACGTCCACAACTCCGTCCAGGAGGACCTCGTGGATGACCTCACGAACGCCTTGCCGATCAACCAGTGAGGCCTGGTGACCGAACGAGCCGGCGGGGCAACCCGCCGGCTCCCTTTCTGAAGGGGACACTCCAATGAATCTGAACATCAAAAACACGATTCAGGTACTGGCGCTTTCATTGTGCGCGATACCAGCCAGTGCCGATGATGCAATGCCCACGTTCGGCTTCGATGCCGGCCTCGGTTATCAATACGACAGCAACGTCAACATCGCGTAGCTCGACACCAATACTGGTGAAGCGGATACCGCGCTGACGTATAAACTGGGACTTGACGGCGACATTCCCGTCACCGACAAGCTGTCGCTTGAACTGGGATACGGATACACGCAAACCGCGTACCAGGAATTTTCCAGGTTCGACCTCGGGATACACCGCGGCCAGGCAGAACTCAGCTATCGCGTCCGCAGCTTAAATACGGCCCTCGCGTTGCGCAGCTTCGTCGTCATGCTCGACAACGATCGCTTCATGGATATACGCCAGGTATCCCCGAGCGTCTCCCGCCTGTTCAGTGAGTCGCTTTACCTGCGTGCCGCTTTCACCAGCGCGGAAAAGACCTACGAACAAAATGCTGTCCGTAATGCCGTCAACAACGCGGTCGAAGCAGACGCCTGGTTTCTGATGGATGGCATGAAGCGCTATTTTGCAATAGGCGTCAAAGCGGCCCGCGAGGATGCGGCGGGTGCCGAGCTCGACTACGATGGCACGCAGTTGAAAGCCACCTACGGCCATCGATTACAGTGGCTGTCCCGGGACCTCGAATTCAAGGCTCGCGTCCAGGTGAAAAGCCGGGATTACGTCAATGTTACCGAGTCCATCGGGGCGCCGCGGCGGGATGAGCGCTTTCGTGCCAGCCTCAGCGCCGGCATTCCCCTGTCGGAGAATTTCAGCATCGAA
Organism: Woeseiaceae bacterium; assembly: GCA_034522415.1. Classification (GTDB taxonomy): domain Bacteria; phylum Pseudomonadota; class Gammaproteobacteria; order Steroidobacterales; family Woeseiaceae; genus Woeseia. The sequence continues at coordinate 44,501 of JAXHLH010000002.1, read as the reverse complement.
GGCGCGGCAGCGTTTGCCGATAACGGCTCGAACCTGGAGAGCGCAGCGTATGACGAGACTGTTTTGTCCGTCAATTTCGCGGCAGCGTTTTGATGCTCGAAACGCTCATCGATGGTTTCGGAAAGGACCGGGGAATAAATTCGGGTCCTCATCCGTGTACCCCCCGAAACCACGGCAATTGAATGACACAGGCGGATCCGGCCGACCGGTCACCGTTCTGATTATGTCAAAGGAAAAACCATGTTTAATTCACAGACAATGATTCGATTTGCAGCTATCGCCATTGCGCTCAATCTCGGCGCGTGTGCCTCGACGCCGGACTACGTGCCAGCCAACGACGCGGACGACTACGGCCACTACAGTACGCCACTCGGCGACAACCGTTACCGAATCGTCTACAACGGCAAGCACTCAACCGGTCTGAATACAACGCGGGACTATGCGCTGCTCCACGCCGCCGAGTTGACACTGCAGGAAGGTAACGACTGGTTTCAGGTCGTCGATCGTGAATCGAGCACGATCCACCGTTCGAATCCATCGACGAACCTGCACGACGAACGCGCCTACCATGTCGAACGAAGCTGCGGGCTGCTGGGATGCACGAGATCGGTACGTCCTGCGACCTACGCAAGTGTCGGTTACCATCACCGCTCGCCGGAATCGAAACACAACCATGCCCTGGAAATTGTCATGGGCAAAGGCGAAATGCCGTCGGGCGATGGCAACTATTACGACGCAAGCGACGTTGCACAAGCCCTGTGGGCATCGATGTAACCGTTGATCTGAACGATTGCCTTCGACCGGGCGGGTCACGCGACGTGGCCCGCTTTTTTTATTCACAAGCAGACGGAGCACCGCGCTTCGTCAACGCGGTCGGTGCGTTGTGCCGAGGCCCGCGGTAATGAAGAGCGCAGTGGCTTTTTTCTCGATGTCGGCCGTGTGCCAGGTACCGGATTCGTTGATGGCGTACTGGCCGGCGCCGAGGGTCACAGTCGTGCACGTGCCATCGGCTCTTTCCTGGTGCAACGTCATCATGCCGTCAAGGCAAAGAACGACCTCGCTGCCTTCCGGATGGACTTCCCACATGTCCCAGCTCTCGGTGAAAGTGTGCATGCTGACGATGCGCCCTTCAGCGCCGTCGTCGGCCGGATGCAGCGGCGCTCTCAGCCCGTACCCGTCACCAGGAGCAGAACGACGCCTGCCACGTAAAGCACGACGATGGCAACGCTTTCGAAGCCGATGGCCCCGGGTCCCTGCTCCTGCCGCCGGATCAGTCCCATCATCAGTATTGCCGTCATGAAGAGCGTCAGGGCAACCCAGACCGTCGTTGACGGCGGCATGGCGTGGTAAACGGAACCGTCGCGGTAGGCGATGTCGGAGGCGGCGGTGAACAGGGTGTCGAAAGCATTGCCGCCGATGATGCCGCCGACCGCCATCGTCAGGGCGCCCCGGCGCACCGCCGCGACCGACGTGACCAGTTCCGGAATGGAAGTACTGGTCGCGGTAAAGAACGCCCACGACCGACTGGCCGAGGCTCGTCTGCGCCGCGATATTCACGGCGGCCGGTTCCAGTACCCAGCCGGCCGCGCCCATTGCGATAATCGTGACCGCAAACTGTGCCCACAGATTCGCAAGCGACGAAGTCGGCGCGGAATCGTCAGGCACGTCTTCCCGTGTTTCCCGGGTCCTGGACGGCCACCACATGGGCTGCTCGCGCGTCGCCCTGGTGAGCCTGATGCCGTAGGCATACAGGGCGAAGATAAGGAACGTTACCGGGTGCACTTGCCAGACAGTGACGTCCGGCAGCAGCGGCGCCAGGAGAATCAGCGCCAGGAGCGCGATCAGCAGGGCATTCTGCAGCATGTTCGGTGCGGACGCCGCGGCATGCTCCAGGTTCGCGCGCCGGTAGAACATGTCCGCCACCGCGAGAAAGAACGTCTGCACCGCGATCCCGCCCAGCGCATTGCTTACCGCCAGCTCCGGTTCTCCGCGCCACGCGGCGGTAACCGAGAGCACCATGCCCGAAAAGGAAGTGGCCGCACCCATCAGCACCGCGCCGGCGATGGCTTCGCCGATGCCGGTGCGGTCCGCAAGCTGGTCGACGATACCGGCCATGCGCACCCCGGCCACGCCGATAACGCCGGCGCAGACGGCGAAGACGACAATACTTGTCGTCAGGCTCCAGTTTTCGGGACTGAAGAAGAGCATGTGAGTCCGACCAAAGGAATACCAGGCAGATTGTAGAGTCAAGCCGAAAGATATGAGAACAACCAAACCGGGTTTTGGCACCTGGCACGCGTGCTCGGCCAGCTACGAGCGCAACGTCTTTCAATTCCATGTGCCAAAACGCACGTCAGGCAGTTCCGGTACCGTCGCCGCCGACCACGGCGAGCGCGTTTGCCACACGTTTCGTGTGGACGACGGATTCACGCGAGCCGGCGGTACGCATGTAGCGTTCGCCGTCCAGGATCAGCGCCGTAGCGTGCCCGTCGTTGCCGAGCACGAATTCGGCGGTCTTTGTCGCGCTGGCGGGGTGGGAGTGCGGGGGTCGGACCAACGCAACTTTCTGATTCCAGGCACGATTCAAGGCCAGGGTCGGGCTTTTTCGAGCTTAATCGCACTATTGCATGCGCCAAAATACACAAAACGCAATTCCTGCCCCGTCACGTGCAAAACGGGAACCGGGAACAGAATTGCCGTCGAAAATAGCCAATTAATCCCTGTTTTTGCCTTCTCCGGATAGCGAATTACTTGTAAAGCAACAGGAAACATTGGTCCGACCCGCAATAGCGAACAGTCGCCTGGGGCCGGACCAGGGCAAGCATTTGGCACTTTGGCCCAAATGCCCGTCAAATTAAGCCGTTGGCAACGAGATGCAGGTGCTCCGGGTCCGTGAGACGAACCCGCCGCCGCTTCACCTCAATGAGGTCCTCTTGCTGCAATTTCGCCAGCAGCCGGCTCAATGTTTCCGCTGCAATGCCCAGGTAATTCGCAATATCCTCACGTGACATCTGCAATCGGAATTCGTGGACGGACGCGACCGGCGCTGACGAGCGTGCATGCATGTCCAGTAGAAACCGCGCGATACGCTGCATTCCGCCCGAGCCTTCGGCAATCATCAACTGCCTGGAAAACTCCCGACTGAACAGTCGCAAGACGTGGCCATGTACGCGCGCGGATTTGTAGCTCAGCTGGACAATATCCCGGTAAGGGACGACACAGACACTACTTTTCGCCGTCATCTTCGCGTTGCATCGGTGCCGGTCGGGAAAGACCGCATCGAAGCCCAGCAGCTCCCCTCGGAGGTGAAATCCATGCACGAGTTCGCGGCCGTCCGCATCCACGGAATAGGTCTTCACACAGCCGGCACGGACAGCGTAAATGGCGGTGAACGGATCATCGGTACGGAACAGATCCTTGCCGGCCGGCAAGGCATCCGAATGTCCGACGATAGCATGTCGACGCTCTAGTTCGGCCGCTGTCGCCCCTGCCGGCCAGCACAACTCATAGAGCGAACAAAATTCGCACTCCTGGCGCCGGTTGACCGGGCCTACCGAAGTCATGGCGGCATCAGCATGCAAGTTTCAGCTCTCGGAACTCTCATGTGATGATATGCGTGCTGTCGATTGAAACAATATCGTGGAAGTTACGTAGCCGGAATTGACATATGTCAATGCGGGTTGCGGCCTAGCGTGCTGCAATGAACATGCAGCAACCCTGCATCCCTACCTGCAGGTTTACATGCGAGTAGCGAGTGGGGAGCGCGACCCCCCCGGATGTCGGGAAGACGGCGCAGGCCATTGACCGTGTCCCGATAGTGCGCTCTTTCACCGCGACAAACGTGACCCGGCCAGACGTTGACGCCTTATCGTCAACAGCCAAGGGTCGACTAGGGACGGCAGCTACGGCATCCGTCCCTTTTTTTGACGTCGTGCGTAGTGGGCATCATGGCACGCGACGAGCTATTAACCATGCGGGAACAGATGTCAGAACCGGAATCGGGATTGCCGTCGCAGGCGTATCCGGTACCCAAGGGTCGCGCTCGCCAAGCCGTACACGCCCGCCAGCGCGCCTGGCCGATCGTCACGGAATCAGACTCCGGGGCGAAATGGACTGCAACGAGGATCTTGGTATGCCTCCAGCAAATGTCAGGAGCGGAATTGTCGTCGAAAATGGCCGATTAGCAACTCGTTTTCGCCCTTTAATCACAGCGAATTTCATGTAAATCAATAAGAAGCGTTGGTCCGACCCCGGAAATCCCCTCGGGTGACTTGCGCTCAATCGTCGTTTTGATTACCACCGAGCACGTTACCCTGTTGGTCAGTAATCGTGATGTCGGCGCCGCGCTGCTTTGCGGCTTCGATGCAGGCCTGGTCGGTGAAGACGCAGCGGGCGGGACCGGTACCGTCGCCGCCGGCCGCAGCGGGCGGGTTTGCCGCACGCCCCGTCGACTCGCCGGGACGACGGGATTCGCGCGAGCCGGCGGCACGCACGTAGCGTTCGCCGTCCAGGATCAGCGCCGTAGCGTGACCGTCGTTGCCGAGTACGAATTCGGCGGTCTTTGTCGCGCCGCCGAATACCGTGTACGTGAACTTGCTGTCGGAAACTGAATTCAAATAATAAGGAGCCACATCGCCGCGCGTCGCGTAGAGCATCATGTAGCCGCCCGGGATCTTCCCGCCGCTGGACTCCAGCATCGCCATCGACGCCTCGGCCGGAGCGGCGACCCAGCCGAGGTCCGCACCCTCGTAGGTACCGTAAAAACGGTCGAGGTCGCCGCGCGCCTGGCCGAGTCGTTCGGCCCAGTAGGCATCGCCCGTCGGCTTGCCGCAGGCCTCCCGCCACTTGCGCCGTTCGACCGGGGAATTCGGCCGCTTGTCGCAGTCCCACCGGTCCGAATCACGGTCGGTTGCTGCCTGCTCCTGTTGTGCACACTGCGTCCATTGCTGCATGCACTGTGGGTAGCAGGCTGCCACCTGTTGCATTTCCGGTGTGAACTGCCCGGCGCTCTGGTTTTGCATCGCTGCCTGGAACTCGGCAAACGAATCACAGGAACAATCGCAGGACTGCGCGCCGGCTGCCGGATACTGGGCGTGAGCATCGACGATGCCGATACAGAACGCGGCGGCCACAAGAGCGGTAATCAGGAGGGGAAATCGTTGAATCATCACATGTTCTCCAGGAGGCAGGTTGCAGACCTGTCCGGGAGTACAACAAAGCCGGTCGCCGAATTACCAGCGTGGCGAACCCCTATTTTTCCGGTCTCATACCCAGTTTTTGGCTCGCTTCGCCCGGATTCTCCGCGCCAACTGCGTTACAGTGTGGCCCTCCGCAAGAGATTTTTTCACGGATGCGCCACCCAGGTGCGCCACCGATACCTGCCCGAGAGGACCCGATTCAATGACCAAGGACCAAAACGTGCTGCACGAGCTTTTCGGCTCGAAGGGCCGCCCGCCACAGGGCCCAAGCAGCCGCCACATCGTCATCGGCGTAATTCTTGCCCTTGCCGTGCTTGCCGCCTACACCGCCATTTATACGGTGCAGCCCGAAGAAAGGGCGGTCGTCAAGCGATTCGGGGCCGTGTACGGCATCACCGATCCGGGCCTGCATTTCAAGCTCCCGTTCGGGCTCGACACCGTGCAGAAAGTGGCCACGGAGCGTGTTCTCAAGCAGGAGTTCGGGTTCCGGACCGTCGATTCCTCGGGTCCCGGCCGATCACAATTCAACGACCGTGACTATCCCGACGAGTCGCTGATGTTAACGGGCGACCTGAACATCATCCGCGTCGAGTGGGTCGTCCAGTATCGTATCTCGGACCCGATCAAGTATCTCTACAGTATGCGCGAGCCCGCTCAAACGCTGCGCGACCTGTCAGAATCGGTTATGCGGCGCGTGGTCGGCAACCGGGTCGGCAGCGAAGTACTGACGATCGGGCGCGTCGAGATTGCCAACGATGCGCGCGAGGAGATCCAGTCGGCCATGGATACCTACGACAATGGCCTGCATATCATCACGGTCGAACTGCAGGACGTCGTGCCGCCGAAACGCGTTCAGCCGGCCTTCAACGAGGTCAACGAAGCGCGCCAGGAACTGGAGCGCATGATCAACGAAGCGAACCGGCAACTGAACCAGGCGATCCCGAAGGCGGAAGGTACCGCCAACCGGGTAATCGCCGAGGCCGAAGGCTATGCAACCGAGCGCGTCAACCGCGCGCTCGGCGAGACCGCGCGCTTCAGCGCGGTGCTGGCCGAATACCGAAATGCCCCGGAGGTGACGCGTTCGCGCCTGTATCTCGAATCCCTGCACGAGGTTCTGCCGCGTATCGGCTCGGTCGTCGTCGTGAAAGACGGGCAGGTGCTGCCGCTGTTGAATCTCGACGGCCAGGAGCTTCGCCAGATCACCCGGACAGCGACACCGGCGGGAGAAGAACAATGAGCACACGACTGTCTATTGCCGCCATCGTACTTGCCGCCATTGCGTTCGTCGTGGTCAGTTCCGCCTTCGTAATCGATCAGGCCGAGCAAGGCATCATCGTGCAGTTTGGCGAGCCAATCGGCGATGTGGTCGCGGAACCCGGGTTGCACTGGCGCACGCCCTTCATCCAGGAAGTGCGCCGTTTCGACAAGCGCCTGCTCGCCTGGGACGGCGATGTCAGCCAGATTCCGACGCTCGGGCGCGAGTTCATTATCGTGGACGCCACGGCGCGCTGGCGCATTGCCGATCCGTTGCAGTTCCTGCGCTCGGTGCGTGACGAAACCGGCGCCCGTGCCCGGCTGGACGACATCATCGACTCCGTAGCACGCGATATCGTCTCCGGCACGGATCTCGAGGAGATCGTGCGCTCGGCCGACTGGGAGGTTGACATGAGCGGCCTTGCGGAGGCGGAAAAGGAGGCGCTTGCCGACGCCAACCTGGAGAGTCCGCAAAAAGGCCGCGCCCAGCTCGAGCGTGAGATGCTCGCCGCCGCGGCGCGCTCGATGCCGGAACTCGGTATCGAACTGGTTGACGTCCGCATCAAGCGCATCAACTACATTGACTCCGTGCGCGAGCAGGTGGAGACGCGCATGATCTCGGAACGCCAGAGCATCGCCGCACGTTTCCGCTCGGAAGGCCAGGGCCGCAGCCAGGAGATCCTGGGCGGCATGGAGCGCGAGCTGCGCCGGATACGTTCCGAGGCGGAGCGCGAAGCACAGGAGATTCGCGGCGCCGCCGACGCGGAAGCGACTCGAATCTACGGCCGGGCCTTCGGCGAGGACCCGGCCTTCTACCAGTTCTTCAAGACGCTGGAGAGCTACGACGCAATAAGCGAGAACACGACGCTGATGATCGACGCGGAGTCCGACTTCTTCCGCTACCTGGAGTCTGCATCGCAATGAGGATCCCGGGCTCGCGGCGGGAAGGGGCCTCTGCGAACGCTTGTCGATTTTTCCAACGGCTCCTTGCTGGCTGCTGGTCCGATGAATTCCCTGTAAATCAATTTGAAACGTTGATCTGACCCGAGATATCACGGAGCTGATTATCTGGCAGGCTGCTGAAAAAGCCATGGATGGTCTTTGCAGTAGCCTGCCAGAGTTAAGCTGTTCTTAATACCACGTCGTTACGGTCTCACGGATCACGAGCAATGCCGGGAACCGTCATGTGCAAGATCACCGCTTTCGCAACGATCGCCGCAATGCTGGGCTGCACCGCGTGCGTCGCAGAACCCGTGCCCGGCGAGGAATCGTCCTTCCGGGTACGCGCCGACTTCGCCGCGCCTCTCGATGCCGACCGTGGCTGGGCCGGCGATCCTGGCGAGAACGTCTCGGTAATGGCCGACCGTCCGTTCCGGCTGCGTCTCGAGACCCGGGCCGCGGGCCCGGCGGGATCGGCCGGAGCGCTTCCGGCTGCAGTACCGGCGCAACGCGGGCGACTGGCGCGGCGTCGAAGCGCACGACTTCCCCTACCCGCTGCGGGAGCTCGAGCTCGACTATGCGACTGCCTCCGGCAACGGTATCCCGGAAGGCTGGCGGCTCGCGTCCGGCAGCGGCGACATTGCCGCTGGCGGCGAGCGCTTGCAGGCACGCGCGGGCGACGCGCCGCTCATCGGCCTTTACGAGCCGCCCTGGGATCTCGACACGTTCTCGTTTACCGCCGAGTTTCAGGTGCCGGCGAATGGCGCCGGCACCGCCGGCCTCGTGTTCGGGTACGTCGATCCCGGCAACCACTGGCGGCTCGTCGCGGACGCCCGTGAAGGCGGCCTGCGGGTCATTCGGGTCGTTGACGGCGTGGAAACCGTCGTCGCCAATCGTGCCGCCGACGTCGTGCCCGGCGCCTGGCTGACGACGGAGGTCCAGCACGAAGCCGGGCAGCTCGAGATCACCTACGGTGACGATGAGCTCGAGTTCGACGTGCCCGTCGGCGACGCCGTGCCGACCTCGGACCTGGGCATCTTCGTGCCGGCAGACGGCCGCGCGGACTTCCGGCGTTTCCTGATCGAGGGCGAACCGAGCACGCCGCGGGTAAGCATTGTTGCCGCCGCGTCCTACCGGCATGGCGATCCGACCGACGAGCTGCTACACGGTTCGACCGCCCCTTTCAAAGCCGGCGCGGGCATCAGCCTGGCGCAGCGAACGCCGCCCGTCAGCATCGCGGACGGCCACGCCGAGTTCGAGTGGCCGCTCGTGATCCGCAAGTTCGCCGACGGCGCGCAAATGAACCAGAGCGGCGATACCTTCGAGTTCCGCATGACCGGCGACGACGGCGTGGCCATCGGCGCGCGGCGGAACCCGGTCCTGATACTCGAGGTGCCGGACGGACACCTGGGCGGCACATTCGTGGAAACGCCGGGCCGGATCGGGCCCTGGCAGGCGGCTAACGGCGATCTCTACTTCGTCATGGAACCCGCCGAGAGCGACAACCGGTTCATGATGCTGAAGTCCACGGACGGCGGCACCAGCTGGCACGAAGTCGACGCGGCCCACCGGCCGGCGACAGGCGACCTCGAATCGGTGGACGGCCGGCAGTCGGGCGACACGATCCACCTGGTTCACCAGGTGACTGAAGCCACCCGATACCACGCGTTCCGTACCTCGGATCACCCGACGCATCCGGATAGCTGGGCTGTAACCGACGAACTGGCCGCCAAGGTGACGGCCCGCTCGCAGATGGCGTCGCTCGTCGTCCGTCCCGACGGCAGCCTGGTCGTTTTCCACCTGGGGAGCACGGTCGGCTACGTCGTTCGATCGCCATCCGGCGAATGGAGCGAAGAGGTCATCGTCGATAACGTGGCGGCGGCAACGCACCTCGCCGGCCCCCAGGCCGTTGCCGGCAGGGATGGGGTCGTGCACGTCGCGTACTACCGCTCGGACGGCACGCTCTGGTACCGGCGCCTGGCGCGCGACGGCACGATGTCGCCGGCCCGGCAGCTCGCCACCGGCGCGGGGACGTCGGAAGACGACTTCGGCGCCATCCTGCCGCTTGTCTACCTGGCGGACACCGATACGGTGGTGGTCGTTTTTCGGCTCGCCGACGGCAGGCTGTGGGAGCGCCGCATCGCAGGCAGTGCCCTGCCGACACCGGCGGTCGCCGTGACGGACCGGCGCGTCGTGCAACACGCGGTGGATTCGCAACAGGCCGGCGCCGACGTGGTCGCGGACGGCGGGACGCTGCGGGTACTCGTCCATCGACGCGGACAACCGCGCCATCTACAGCACGCACGACGACGGCGGCTGGCAACCGGCCACTCTCGAAGTCGGCAGCATCACAGGTTCCTGGGTCCGCGGCAACGTATATACGCGCCCGGACGGCAGCCGGGTTTACGGCTATGTCTACGACGCGGGCTCCCGCGGCGGCGCAGGCATGAACCGCTTCGCGGAGATGGTGTTCGGGGGTCGGACCAACGCATCTCACTGATTCTGGAGATAAAACACGGCTGAGAGCGAACGTTTTCTCCCTTGATTGCACAATTTGGTGCGATAAATCGCATCGCATGCAAGTCTCGCTGTGCCACGGGCGAAAAGCAGAGTCCGCAACAAAACCGCCCCCGAAACTGGCCGATTAAGCGTCTTTTTTCGCCTTTTTGCGTGACGATTTTCTTGTATATCAATTAGTAGCGTTGGTCCGACCCCACCTTCCCACCCTGTTGACGCAGGTTACCCGGGGCAGCGCGGAATGCTATCGTTGCGCCGGACTTCGGCAGCGTTAGATACCGTAATTCATGGAAATATCGTCATTCAGGGAATTCTGGGACCTGGTCGTCGACGTCTGGCAGCAGGGTATCTTCGGCATCCAGATCGCCGACACGCTGATCGCGCTGCTGATTCTCGGCATCTTCCTGCTGGCGCGGAACCTGTTCACCCGCATCGTCATAAGGGCCCTGAAACGGGCTACGGCGCGCACGAAGACCCGTATCGATGACACGATACTCGACGCTATCGCAGCGCCGATCCGTTTCGTGCCGGTCGTGATGGGCGTGTTCTTCGCCACGAGCGCGCTCGATGTCGGCGAGGATACCGAGGCGTTTTTCTATAATGTCAACCGCTCGCTCGTCGCGTTTGCGCTGTTCTGGGGCTTTTACCGGCTGACAATGCCGGTCGGCCATATGCTCCTCAAGGCCGAACAGTTTTTTACCGATGCAATGGTCAACTGGACGGTAAAGGCGGCAAAAGTGGTGTTCGTGGTGCTGGGCGCCGCCACGATTCTCGAACTGTGGGGCATCGCCGTCGGCCCGATCATCGCCGGCCTCGGCCTGTTCGGCGTCGCCGTCGCGCTCGGTGCCCAGGACCTGTTCAAGAATCTCATCGCCGGCCTGTTCGTCATCGGCGAACGTCGCTTCAACGTCGGCGACTGGATCCTGGTTGACGGCATCGTCGAGGGCACCGTCCTCGAAGTCGGCTTCCGCACGACGATGGTGCGGCGGTTTGACCGCGCACCGGTGTACGTACCGAACGCGCGGCTGGCCGACAACGCCGTTACCAACTTCACCCGCATGACGCATCGCCGGATCCGCTGGATCATCGGCGTCGAGTACGGCACCAGCATCGACCAGCTGCGCGAGATACGCGATCGCATCGAGCGCTACGTGCTGGACAGCAGCGACTTTGCCGACCCGTCGGAGGTCTCGACGTTCGTGCGCATCGACGGCTTTTCGGACAGTTCCATCGACATCCTGCTGTACTGTTTTACCAACACGACCGTCTGGGGGGAATGGCTGGAGATCAAGGAACGGCTGGCCTACGAAATCAAGGATATCGTCACCGCGGCCGACACCGGATTCGCGTTCCCGAGCCGCTCGCTGTACCTCGAGTCGCTGCCCGACGCGCCCGAGGTCTTTCCGTTGTCACCGCACCGGGATGCTGACCAGTGACGGCAACTGCCGGCGCGCGGTCATGGAGCGCAAACGCCGGCAGCGTCGACGGTTACGATCCCCGATCGCAGGACTCAGTTCGCCGGTGGCGCTCCATAGTGTGACGGGATCTCGCCCGTCAAAGTCTCGAGAAAGGCCGCCAGCTGCTCGAGTTCCTCCGCTGCGAGGTCTCGTCCCAGCTGCACCTTGGCCATGACCGCGATGGCATCTTGCAGGCCGGCGACACTGCCGTCGTGAAAATAGGGCGCCGTCTTCGCCACGTTGCGTAACGGCTGTACCCTGAAAACGTCCCGATCACTCTCCTTTCCGGTCTTTCCCATCAGGCCCCGGTCGCTGTCGTCCGAGTCGGTGTAAGGCCGGTAATCTTCGACAACGCCGAAGCGTTGCAGGCTTGCGCCTCCGAACAGCGCGCCGGAATGACATCCGGCGCAGCCGATCTCCGTGAAGAGCGACAGCCCCGCGCGAGCCTGCCCGCCGAGGGCGTCATCGTTGCCGGCGAGCCAGCGGTCAAAAGCGGCGGGTGTACGGAGCGTCTCCTGGTAACGCTGCAGGGCCAGGGCATAGTTCTCCGGAGTCACCGGATCCTCATCGTCCGGAAAAGCCGCCGCGAATCTGTCCGCATAGCCGTGTTCCGAGAGAACCGGCAGCAGGTCTTCGCGCGCGGCGAAACCCATGGATCCGGTGATGGACCCCAGGGCCTGCGCGGCGCCCGATTCACGGTCGGCGAGCCAGCGCAGTCCGGCACTTGCGCCCTGGGTATTGAATACCGACTGCGAATGCCGGCCGGTTTGCTTGCCGCGAGCGTCGACTGAACGCAAACGGTTGTCGGAACCCCAATCGTCCGCCGTGTGACAGCTCGCGCACGCGACCCTGCCGTTCGCTGAAAGGCCAGTGTCCCAGAACAGCGCCCGACCGAGCTTGACACCCGGATCGGCAAGCTCCTCTGCGGAAGGAGGCTCGATCGTGCCGAAGAGCGAGGCGGCGCGCTCGCGAACCTCGTCCGCCCCTGCGCTCAATGGGCCAAGAAGCACAAGCAGGAATCCACTCGATCGCAAGTTGGTAAGTTTCCGGTCCAGGTTTTTCTCCACCACAATTGGCGCGAAGCTGCCGCGCTACTCCGGTCGCCCGCCAGCATTCCGGGCCACCCTACCGCCTCACTGCCCCGTTTACCACGGAAACGACGGGAACATGATTCGTGGCGACAAACAGCGGGCACCGATCGTTCCAGTCCGGCTCCTGCCCTGGACGCCCGGACCGGTGCGATCCCGGCGGGCATCGGCTCCTTTGCTAGAATCAACCAGGGTCGGGAATAAAAATCAATCGGGGCGTTGATGTCCGGGTTCACGCGAGCACTTTTCAGCCTTGCCGTTTCGATACTGGCTTCGACGGCGGCCGTCGCCCGGGATGCCGATACGGTTTACGTCAACGGCAATGTCTACACGGTCGACGACGCCCTCAGGACGGCTTCCGCTATCGCCATCAAGGACAATGCGTTCGAAGCAGCGCTCGAGCAGACGGGCCGCGACGGCCACGAGGTGCGGTTCGCGCTCGAACACGCCCGGGTGCTTACGCCGAGCACATCTGGAAAATCACGCCGGACATGACGGTCGTCCGCGGAGAGGTCGTCTATTCCCGGCCGGTCGAAGCAAACTAGCGCTCACCGGACTCGCCACTTCGATCAAAGGCATTGGCAAGAGCATCTTTGTGATCCGAACTGCAACGGACATCCAGGAATGCCGCAGGCTCTGGGCGGCGTTTTCGCCGCAACGGGACGCGTGGGACGACTGGGACCTGATGTTCGCGTTTCACGACCGGGACAACCATCGCCTGCACTTCCTGGTCCACGAATCCGGCGCCGGGCAGCCGGACGGCCTGGTGCCGCTGGTGCACGATACGACGAAGAACCGCTTTATGTTGATGGGCGGCAGCTATCCCGACGGACGGATCCTGTGGCTGCGTTACCCGGATTTTCCCGAGTTCTTCGAGCAGTTTCCGGAACGGACGGTATTGTTCGACCTCGGGCAAAGCTGGGTTGACGCTCTGCTGCAGAGCCACCCGCAATTCGAAGCCAACTTTTCCGAGCAGGACCTGCGCTATTACCTGGTGCCGTCGGAATTCGGATTCGACCTTTACAAGCATATCGACACTTTTTTGCCGGACAAGAAAAGAAAGTTCCTGTCCGACCTGAGAAACATCCGCAGGCGCGAGCCGACATTGCGCTGGAGCGACGACAACGAAGCCGAGCTGTTTATCGAGCTGGTGAACCGGAATTTCGGCGCGGAGTCGGATTACGCCGGTGAAGAGAATGCCAGTGAACTGCGCAGGGTCGTCGATGAGCTGAAACGGAGCGGCCGCCTGAAGACGCTGACCATCGAGATGGACGGTACACAGCAAGCGGTTTCGTTGTCGGTGCTGCGCGGTAACAAGATGATCGCCCTGTACGCCGCCGGCAACAACGCCTACAACAACCTTGGCAAGCTGCTGAATTTCGAGACCATCCAGGAAGCCTGCAGATTGCACGTCGACGAGATCAGCTGCATGACCGGCATGCAGTGGAAAGCAAACTGGAAGATGAAGAGCGAAACCTGTACGACGTTTCGCAAGCCGCCGGCGCCGTGGCCGGATATCGAGGCGCGTGAGCCCGTGACGCACACGGCGCAATGACGCCTTGCACGGATTCCGTATTGTGGAGATTGTGGCCTGGTGCTATCGCGCATTCAGTAAGATGAACCCTCATCCGGCGATCCGCGGTCGCCGGTGCGTCTCGAACGGGACGACGCCATTTACGACTACGATTACATCATTGTCGGCGGCGGCTCCGCCGGATGCGTCCTCGCCAACCGGCTGAGCGCGAATGCCGGAACCCGCGTCCTGCTGCTGGAAGCGGGGCCGGTCGACCATCGCTGGGACTTCCGCATTCACATGCCCGCAGCGTTGAGCTATCCACTCACGAGCCGCGACTATAACTGGTGGTACGAATCGGAACCCGAACCGGAAATGCACGGCCGTCGCGTTTACCATCCGCGCGGCAAGGTGCTCGGTGGGTCCAGCTGTATCAACGGGATGATTTACATCCGCGGCAACCCGATGAATTTCGAGGAGTGGGCGGCGCGCCCCGGCCTCGAGAGCTGGTCGTATGCGCATTGCCTGCCCTACTTCCGCCGGCTGGAGCACTGCCTGAAAGGCGGCGATGCATGGCGTGGCAGCGACGGCCCCTTGTACCTCACCGAACCGGCCTGCGACAACCCGCTGTTCGACGCGTTTTTCGAAGCCGTGCAACAAGCCGGTTATCCACTGACGGACGACGTCAACGGCTACCGGCAGGAAGGTTTTTCCAGCTTCGAGGCGACGATCTTCCGGGGCCGCCGGTGGAACGCGGCACGTGCCTACCTTTATCCGGTACGGGACCGGAAAAACCTCACCGTGCTCTGCCGGTCGCACGCCACGAGAATCCTGTTCGACGGCAACCGTGCGTGCGGTGTCGAGTTCCGGAGGAAGGGCCGGACACAAATCGCCGCGGGCGGCGAGATCATCCTGAGCGGTGGTGCCTTCAACTCGCCGCAGCTGCTGCAGCTCTCGGGCATCGGGCCCGCGGATCACCTGCGCGAGATGGAAATTCCCATCGTGCAGGACCTGCCCGGAGTCGGCGAAAACCTGCAGGATCACCTGGAGGTCTACATCCAGTATGCCTGCCGGCAGCCGGTCAGCCTCTACCCCCAGCTCAGCCGCTGGCGCAAGCCGCTCATCGGGCTCGACTGGCTGCTGCGGCGCAAAGGACCGGGCGCGACCAATCACTTCGAGGCGGGCGGGTTCATTCGCAGCAACGACGAGGTCTTGTTCCCGAACCTGCAATATCATTTCCTGCCGGTGGCCATTCGCTATAACGGCGAGGCCCTGCACTCCGGCCACGGCTATCAGGTCCACGTCGGCCCGATGTGCTCGGATGCGCGGGGGCACGTGCGGGCTGTGTCGCGGGATCCGTTTGCACCGCCGCGCTTGCTCTTCAATTATCTCTCCACCGACAAGGATCGTCGCGAATGGATCGAGGCCGTCCGCTGCACCCGCCGGATCATGACGCAGCCCGCGTTCGATCCGTATCGCGGGGAGGAAATAACGCCGGGTGCCACGACGGACAGCGAGCAGGCAATCCTCGACTTCGTCGCGCGCGAGGGCGAGAGCGCTTATCATCCAAGCGGCACTTGCCGAATGGGAACCGACGGCGACGCCGTGGTCGATGCCGGACTGCGCGTGCGCGGCATGGAGGCGCTGCGCGTGGTGGACGCGTCCGTGATGCCCACGATCACCAACGGCAACATTAACGCCCCCGTGCTCATGATCGCGGAAAAAGCGGCCGACCTGATTCTCGGCCGATTGGCGGAAGAACCCATGAACCTCGACTTCTATCGCCACCGGAACGCATGACCGGCGGCCCCGCAACCAGATGGCAGGTCATGTTTTTCGACATGGACGGCACGCTCATCGACTGGATCGGCTTCCTCGCCGTGCTCGCCGCCGGCTGGGTGTCGGACCGGGTGTTCAGCGGGCCGCCAGACTCGACAGAAAACAGTTCGCCCCCGCAGCATCGTTGCCCGTGCTTGGGCATAATCGGCCTCATGAGCAGGAAGCCGGACAGGCAATCTCGCGCGACCGGGGACGAAGGACTCGCGATGACGCTGCAGGCCTGGCTCACGCGCGACCCGGACCCGGCGACCCGCGACGAGCTCTGCGCCCTGCGGGACAGCGAGAATGTCGACGAGCTGCGCGCGCGCTTCGCCGGGCGCCTGCAGTTCGGCACGGCGGGACTGCGGGGCATCGTCGGCGCCGGGCCGATGCGCATGAACCGCCTGGTCGTGCGGGAGACGTCGGCCGGCCTCGCCCGGTATCTCGCGGCAACGCTGCCGGACGCAGCCGACCGTGGCGTCGTCATTGCCTACGATGCGCGACCCGATTCCCGCCGTTTCGCCGAGGACGCCGCCAGCGTGTTCACGGGCGCCGGCCTCTGCGTCTACCTGACGCGCGACGTGCAGCCGACGCCATTGGCCGCGTTCGGCGTGCTGCATTACAACGCGGCTGCCGGCGTCGTGGTCACGGCGAGTCACAATCCGCCCGAGTACAACGGCTACAAGGTCTACTGGGCGAACGGCGCGCAGATCATTCCGCCGCACGACGCGGGCATCGCCGCCAGCATCGACGAGGCCGCGCGCAACGACATTCCGTGGCTCTCGCTCGAGGAGGCGGGCGAATCGGGCCTGCTTCAGCATGCGGGCGACGAGCTCGTCGACGCGTATTGCCGCAAGGTGTTCGACGGTTGCCCGCCAGCGCGATCGACCGCGTCGCCCCGCATCGGCGTCACCTACACGGCCCTCCACGGTGTCGGCGCCGCGCTCGCGGAACGGCTCATGCGGGAAGACGGCCTGTGTGACTTTGCCTCCGTCGCGACGCAGCACGAACCGGACGGCCGGTTCCCGACCGTGGCCTTCCCGAACCCCGAAGAGCCTGGCGCGATGGATGCCGTGATCGAACTGGCGCGCGAGCGCAATGCGACGCTTGCCTGTGCCAACGATCCGGACGCCGACCGGCTCGCCGTCGCCGCGAGAAACGACGCGGGCGACTACGAGATGCTGACCGGCGACCAGGTCGGCGTGCTGCTCGGTAGCTGGATGCTCGAGCGCCCGCACGACTTCACGCCGATCGTCTGCGCGTCGATGGTCTCGTCGCGCATGCTGGGCACGATCGCCGAGGCGGCGGGCGCACAGTATTTCGAGACGCTGAGCGGCTTCAAGTGGCTTGCCAACGTCGCCCTGCAGCACGAGGACGACGACCATCGCTTCCTCTATGCCTACGAGGAAGCACTCGGCTACGCGCTGGGCCAGGTCGTGTGCGACAAGGACGGCCTGTCCGCGCTGCTCGCGTTCACCCGGATGGCCTCCGAGCTGGCGAGCGAGGGCCGGACCGTGCTCAACCGGCTGGAAGCGCTGTACCGGCGGCACGGCCTGTACCTCTCAGCTCAACGAAGCATCGCCACGCATCCCGGCGCGCCGAGCATTACCGGCGGCTTGCGCGGCCGTGCACCGACGGAAATCGCAGGTTTCGCGATCAGCTCGGTCAAGGATCTCGAAGCGGGCAGCCACGTCTACGCCGATGGCCGCCGGGAGACACTGGACGTGCCGCCGGGCGACGTGCTGATCTACTACCTCGAAGAAGGCTCCCGAATCATCGTCAGGCCCTCCGGCACGGAGCCGAAGACGAAGTGCTACTACGAGGTGATCGAGCAGGTTGCCGAAGGGGTGGGCTACGAAAACGCAAGAAACACGGCGAGCAGGAAGTTGCAGGACCTCGTGACACAGCACCAGGCGTCGATCGCCGACCTCGCAACGGCCTGAATCCGCTTCGCGGAATTCCCGGGTCCGTGGCTCCCGGTATTGCCGGCTAATCGTCGACCTATTGCCGACCTATTGCCGTGCCTGGTAGTTCTCGTCGAAAGGGGGCAGCTCGAGTATTCGCCGGTTGTAGTTCAGGTTCTCCAGCATCGACGTCTTGATTTCGTCGAAGCGCGGATCACCGAGGAGAATGGAAAACTCCGGGTATGCCACCGCCGGGTCCATGGCGACCGACAACCCTTCTGCAACCGCTTCTTGCAGGTAATCCAGCGCGCCGTCGATATCGCCACGCATTGCGAGATAAGACGCCTTGCTCGCCGTGAATATGCGGTTATCTATACCCTCGCTCTCGAGCCGCTGCATGCGTGCATCCACGAACTCCAGTGCCTCGTCGGCCAGCGTCTCGTCGCCGATACGCCGATAGGCCAGGGCGACAGTCATCATCAGGTCGTAGCCGTTGTCACCGCCGGGATACTCGTTCGCGAACGCGGCGAGGCTGGGCCAGCGTTCCTCGAGGTAATTCACCAGTTCCTGGTTGCGATTCTCGACCACCAGCATGTAGAACAGGGATTCGGGATCGCCCCCGCGGGCATGCTCGTAGGCCAGCGCAATGGCCTCGTCCTTGCGACCCAGCGCATATAACGCGCCGGGCCGGAAGTAGACGGAGCCCTCGGTAACTGCCCGTTCCGGCTGCCCGGTTCCCAGCAGTCCGATACTGAGGAACACCTGCTCCACGCCGCTCATCGGACCCAGATTCGACAATTCCTCTAGCTGCTGCAGCCCTTTGCCCATCTCACCCGCGTACATGTAGCGCGTCGCGCGGGCGAGATAGAGGTCCGGATTGTCCGGATTGAAGGCTTCGATCCGTTTCAGCAACTGTTCCGCCTCGTCGTCGAGGCCGAATGCATCGAACAGCTGCATGGCGTTGCTGAAGGCGGGCCGGTACAGCGGGTCGCGTTCCGCGATCTCTCGCAGAATATCCAGTGAACTGCGCATCTGCCCGGAATTGCGCAATGAAATCTGCAGCCAGTTGCTCGCGTCAATCAGGTTCGGATTGATCGTGAGCGCCTTGACGAGGGCCTCGATTGCCGCCTCGGAATCCCGATCGTAGTAGAGGCCAAGTCCGGCCCAGGCCTCCGCCGATTCGGGGCCGAGACGCAGCGCTTCATCGACGTAGCGCTTGCCGCGGCGGCGGGCTTCCTGGTGTGGAATCGTCCCGTACTGTTGATCGGACAAGAGTATCGTCGCAATGCCCCGCTGGGCGTAAGCGGGCGCATACGCATCGTCGAGACGAATGGCGTTATCGAGTTCTTCGACCGCCGTCTGGATCTCGCCGCGGTCACGCGTGTAGATACGCTGCTTTGCACGCAGGTACAGCTCGTAGACTTCCGGGGCCGTACGCATCGTTTCGGCAACCACCTCATCGGCACCTACCAGCTGCGCCCTGAGTTGCTTGAGAATCTCGTTTGCTATCTCGTCCTGTATCGCGAATACATCCGTCAGCTCGCGGTCGTAGGTTTCAGACCAGAGGTGAAAGCCGTTGTTAACCTGGATGAGCTGGGCGGTGATCCGCACCTTGTCGCCTGACTTGCGTACGGAACCTTCGAGGATGTGCTCCACGCCCAGCGAGTCGCCGATCCGCCGCAGATCGTCGTTCTGGCCTTTGAACGCAAATGATGACGTACGCCCCGCGACTTTAAGCTCCTTGACCGACGCCAGCGAATTGAGGATCTCCTCGGTGATGCCGTCCGAGAAGTACTCCTGCTCTGCATCCGAGCTCATGTTGACGAACGGCAGTACCGCGATGGACCCGTCGCGCTCCGCCGCCTGCGCGGCCAGCTCGGTATCGACAGCCGGCGCTGCGTCGGGACGCATCTGCCGCTCGACCAGCAGCAATGCGACGGCGGCGACCAGGAAACCGATGATCACGTAGTTCAGCTTGCGACCGGTTTCGCCGGCAATGGATTTCGTGCGGTCTACGTCGGCTTCTTTTTTCAGCCCTTCAGGGGTTATTTCGAATGCCCAGGCGAAGACCAGCACCGGTATGAGCCCGATGCCAAGTATCAGGAGCACCAGCCTGGTTACCCAGCCGGGCAGGTCGAGAGCCGGGGAAATGACGTCGACGACCTGCAGCAGCACCCAGGAGGCTACTGCATAGGCGATGCCGATCCGGAATACGTTCCGGCGCTTCAGTTCTTGCAGGACAGACACTGGGATTCCCCGCGGGACTCTTGTTTTTGTGCGGTGATAGTACCAATTCCTGCGTCACCAGGGGGATTCCGGAGGCCGTGCCGGAATATCCCGGCAACGTGGCTCCTGCACCCTATTCCCGACAAAGCCGGGTGATGCGGATCAGCCGGCCCGGAACAGCTTGACCAGCGCGACCGATTCCGCGCTCGCTGGCGATGCCGGCGGCACGAAAGGGTGCGAGCCGTTCCGGACTGCGGTTCCAGGCGACGAGCGGATGGCCCGCGGCATCGAGGGCCCGGGCGATGGCGGCGCCCATGGCGCCAGCCGAGGACGCCGACGGTCACTGGCGTGCCCTGCCCGGTCACTGCCCGGCCGGATCGGCGAGCAGCTCGGTCCGGGTGACGTGGCGCGCCACCTCCGCGCAGGTGGCGAACCAGACGCCGTCGAACTCACGCATCCAGCCCAGCAACTCGTCCAGCATGCGCAGGCGGGCCGGGCGGCCGATGAACTGCGGATGCAGCGTCAGGCCGAAATAACCGTCCCCGGCGTGGGCCGCCCGGAACTCCTCCTGCCAGAGGGCCTTGACGGACGCGGCGGAACGGATCGTCTTGTTCCAGGACGACTCGTCAAACCAGAAATGCGGTGCGTCGTCGAGCACCCAGGAAACCGGCAGCTCGACCAGCCCGGCCGGCTCGGTATGCACGTAGGGACGGTCGGCGTCCATCAGGTTGCTCGAGTGGAGAAAGCGGGCGCCCCGGATGATTTCCAGTGTCGCATCGCTCAGTTCCCAGGCCGGCGCCCGGTACCCCATGGGATGCGAGCCGGTGATTCCCGAGAGCACCTTGATGCTCTCGACGAGCCGCCGCCGCTCCTCGGCCGGGTCGAGCGCCGTCGGCGGGACGTGGCGGACGCCGTGAGCACCGATCTCGTGCCCGCCGGCCACGATCTCGCGAATCTCGTCGGGATAGGTCTCGGCGATCCAGGACGGCACGAAGAACGTGGCGCGGATGTCGTGCCGCTCGAGGAGCGCCAGGATCTTCGGCAACGCCACGGTCGGGCCATAGACGCCCTGCGACAGCGGGCCGCGCCGTCCCTGCATCGTCTCGCGGTCGTCCCACCAGAGCGTCTCGCCGTCGACGTCGAACGTCAGGTTGACCGCCACCTTCGCCCCGCCGGGCCAACCCGGTGCGGCGGCCAGGGCGACGGCCGTGACCGTTTGCAGGACGGCGAACGCGAGCCAGCGTTTCAGTAGCCTGGTGGTAATAAACATCGATCCGGCCCCGGCCTACGCGGCGTAGCCCGGCCATCGCGGGCTCTTCGTGCAGGTCCTGTCCGGCCGGCGCGCAGCCAAGCCGAACAGCGTCAACCGTTTAACGCCGTGCTCGCGACACTGTGTTTCGATTTCCCGGCAGTGCCGTTCAATTTCCGAGATCATTGTGGTTCTCCGACTGGCATCTTACCCCAGGATGCCGTGAAAATAGCAGACGTGAAGAATTGTCCAAACCCCATCCATTGCCCGCAACGATGAGCAAACCGAATCACTATTGCGAAGTTCTCGGGGTCGATATGCCGCGGCTGGAGGCCGTGCAGGGTCAAGCCGATGCCAATTACTATTCGCTGAAACGGACTACAGCGCGCAGGGCTACAAATATCGATTCGGATCTCGCATGAGATTTTCCAGGCTCTTACCGTGGAGGCTGCTGCTGCAGCGTGCAGCCCATCGCTACGGATTCATCGATCCCGTGCGCTTCCTCGCGCGCATGCGGCGGTTCGCGCAGCCTTCCGATATCGCCGAACCGATCGAGCTGCTGCGCGCGGGCGTCAGTTTTCATGCGCGCGGCCTGCTGAACACGCGGGCGATCCAGACCAACCTGGACTGGGTCTGGCCCTACTGGGTCGAGCGCCAGTTCAATCCGTCCGATCCGAGCTTCGTACCGCGCGCGTTTTCCTTCAGCCACGTCAACCTGACGCACCGCAACTGGACGGCCGTCGCGCAGCCTGACCTCGCTGTCTATCCGATCGTCGATCCGCGCGGGCTGGTGACGCCACTCTACGATGGCTGGTCGCTCGATTTCTGGCTCATCGGCGGCGATGGTTCGCGTTTGCTGCCTTCGAAGCTGGAGCGGGTCGAGCAGTCGCTCGAGATGGGCGCAGGCCTCGCGGTCGTAACGACTGCGCATGCCCCCGGACTGGTACTGACCAGCAGAGTCGCTCTGCTGTTCGATGAACGGCCGGCCCGAACTCGACATCGAGCTGACCGGCCAGGGGGAGCAGGCTGCGCAGCTGGTCGTTGCCTTGCGGCCGTACAACCCGGAGGGCATACAGTTCGTGGAATCGGCGCGCTACGGCGACCGGTGCCTGACGGTCAATTCGAAAACGGAAATTCACTTCAGCGAGGAGCCGTCGGCAACGCACTTTTCCAATTATGAGCAAGGCGACGTATTGAATTACCTCGATGAAGACCAGTCGTCCGCTGCCGAATGTGCGGTCGGCATGCTGACTGCCGCGTTGCGCTTCGACCTTGCAAGAGATCGAAGTGTAGGACTGCGTGTGCCGTTGCAATCCGAGGCGTCATGCGAGGACGTTCATGTCCGCGCCAGCAGCTGGGAAAGCGTACTCCATGACGCGGCCGGCCTGGAGCTGCCGGAGCAGCGTTACCAGTACCTTTACGATGCGGCTCTGCGAACGACGACGTTGTTGTCTGCCGAACAGATCGTTCCCGGCCCCTATACCTACAAGCGCTTCTGGTTTCGCGACGCCTGCCTGATGATGAATGCCTTGCTGGCCGTGAACCTGCCGGACCGCGTAGCACGCGCCTTCCCGACATTCATGGCACAGCAAAAACGCGATGGTTACTTCCAGTCGCAGGAAGGCGAATGGGACTCCAACGGCCAGGTTCTGTGGATCTGCAACCGGTATGAGCAATGCACGCGTGAACGGCTCGACGAACGCATGCTCGAGTCGCTGGCGCGCGCGGTACGCTGGTTCAGGCGCAAGCGCGTGACGGCACCGAGCACCTTGCACCACCAGTTGCTGCCGGCGGGATTCAGTGCCGAGCATTTCGGCCCCAACGATTTCTATTTCTGGGACAACTACTGGGCGGTCGCGGGGTTGCGGAGCGCAGAACAGCTGTTCAGGCGGCATGGTGACAGCGCTACAGCCGACTATTGCCGGCAGGAAGCCGCGACAATGACGCATGCGATCGAACAGAGCCTCGATGCAATGCCGGCGCGACGCCACAAGGGCGGAATTCCGGCTTCGCCCTACCGGCGGCTGGACTCCGGCGCGATCGGCTCGATGGTTGCCGATTACCCCCTGCAACTCAGAGCAAAGGGCGACAGTGCGTTGTTGACGACGTGCGAACATTTGCTCGAGCATTGTTTCCATGAGGGGGCTTTCTTCCAGGACATGATTCATTCGGGGCAGAATATCTACCTGACCCTCGATATCGCACAGACACTGTTGCGGCACGGCGATTTACGGTACCGGGAACTGCTGGACAGGGTTGCGGATCTCGCGAGCGACACCGGCCAGTGGCCGGAGGCGATTCACCCCGCTACAGGGGGCGGCTGCATGGGGGACGGCCAGCACGGCTGGGCGGCCGCGGAATGGCTGATGATGATGCGCAACCTGTTCGTGCGTGAAGAGGAGGACTACCTGCAAATCGGCGCGGGTCTTCTGCCGCGCTGGCTGGCAACGGACGAGCCGATTCGATTCGGTCCGACGCTGACACCTTTCGGTAAAGTCAGCGTCGATATCGGCGGCCCTGCCGGAGCCAGGCAGCTCGGGGTTGCGGGTGAGTGGTTCGACGAGCCGCCGCGCCTGCATGTCGAAATACCCGGGTACCGGGCGTTCGACCTGGACCCGTTGCAGCCGCGGCAGGCGCTGGTCGCCCTCTGACGCCGATGCGCATTGCCATGTTCACGAACACGTACCTGCCCCATGTCGGGGGCGTTGCGCGTTCGGTCAGCGCGTTGTCCGATGATCTGCGAGCCCTCGGCCATGAGGTCACCGTGGTGGCTCCCACGTTTCCGGGCAACGGCGAAGTCCTGGAAATCGTCGACAACGTGGTGCGCGTTCCCGCGGTACAGAATTTCAACGGCAGCGATTTTTCGGTCCGGTTGCCGGTCCCGGTGGTCCTGAACAAGGTACTTGACGAACTGCAGCTCGAGCTCGTGCACAGCCATCACCCGTTCCTGCTGGGCGATACCGCAGTGCGTGTTGCGCGTCGCTACGATGTGCCGCTGCTGTTCACGCACCATACCCGCTATGAGAAATACACACACTACGTTTCCAGCGAGTCGAGCCGTATGCAGGAGTTCGCCGCCAACCTGGCGACCGAGTATGCCAATCTTTGCGATAGTGCAATTGCACCGAGCGACAGCATTGCCGAACTGATCCGTGCGCGTGGCGTAACCGTGCCGGTCGAGGTCGTGGCCACCGGCGTCGATACGGCGGCATTTGCGCAGCATGACCGGCAGGCCATCCCGCGTGAGTTCGATTTTCCCGCGCAGGCCCCGGTCATCGGGCATGTTGGCCGGCTCGCGCCGGAAAAAAACCTGGACTTCCTTGCGGCCAGCGTGACCCGGGTGCTGCGGCAGCGGCCCGACAGCCGCTTCATTGTCGCGGGCGAAGGGCCGGCGCAGCAGCCGATGGAGGAAGCATTCGACCGTGCCGGCGTGGCAGACCGCGTGTTTTTCCTCGGCAACTGCAGCGGACAACGGCTTATCGATGTATTCGCGGCGATGGATTGTTTTGTCTTTGCGTCCCGAACCGAGACGCAGGGCATGGTCCTGACAGAAGCGATGGCCGCTGGCGCGCCGGTCGTGGCGCTCGACGCGCCGGGAGCCCGCGAGGTGGTCGATGACAGCAATGGCCAGCTGGTCGACAATGCGGCGGACAGCAGCGCGTTTGCCGCCGCCGTGATCGCCGTGCTCGGGCGCGACGACCTCGAAGCGGGCATCAAGGCGACGGCGGCACGTTATTCCCGTGATCGGATAGCGCGGGAAATGGCGGCAATTTACCAGCGCTGCATCAATGAGCATGAGACTGTAACGGAGGAACCGGAGAGATTCGACGCGCTGCTGGCCAGGATAAAATCCGAGTGGGAGCTGGCGTCACAGAAAGCCTCGGCGGCAGTCCAGACCTGGTCGGAATCCTGATGCGGAAAGCCCTGACCGGACGAAATGCCCGCATACTGCTGGTGCTGCTGATGGCCACCGCCGCGGTTGCTTACCTGTACCAGCTTGACGAAGAATCCCTTGCGCAGGCCAGGTCGTTTTTCTTGCACCCGGCAGCAACGTCTCCCTGTTCCTGCTGGCGCTTTTCGTGTTGCCGCTGGTTGGACTGCCGATCAGCGCGTTTTGCCTCATGGCGGGCGCCAAGTTCGGCATTACGTGGGGGCTGCTCGCAATCGGCGGGGCGATGCTGCTGCATCAATTAACCTGCTACTGGCTGATGCACTCGTATTTTCGAGAGCCGCTGCGGCGCCTGGTGGAACGGCGTGCTTACCGGATGCCGACCCTGACCCGCGATCAGCAATTTACGTGGGGCGTGAGCCTGGTTGCCGTACCGGTCCTTCCTTACATGGCCAAGAACATACTGCTCGCCGCCGGTCAGCTCTCCCTGTGGCAATACCTGTTGGCGGTGTGGCCGCTTCAGATGCTCTTCAGCGTGCCATTGGTTGCGCTGACCGGTGCAGCCCGGCAACAGGATACGACCCTGATCTGGATAGCCGCGGCCAGCTTCATTGTCATATGGCTGGGAGCGCGCTGGCTGCATCAACGGCGCAAGACACGGCTCGAGGCCGGCAAGCGGTAGACTGCCGGCGTCGTGGTCGCGCAGCACGAACGAGCCTCCCGGCCGGAGCACACGATGGATCAACCGGATGTAATCGTCGAGCTTTTCCCGGGGACAATGATGGAGCCCGATGTAGCAACTCACGAGATCGAGACTGCAATCGGGTATCCGTGACGCCGCAATCGGCGCATAGTCGTCGAGCCCGAAGAACGTTCCCGTCCACCGCAAGCCGCCGCGTTCCATCACCTCCGGCGGCGAGTTGTCCGGCGGCGTTGCTCAGGAAGATCGGACCGTAGAGGCTCAATGCCTTCTTGAGCCCCTTCACGTAACGGCCCGTCGAGCCGATTTCGAGATAGCCGGTCCAGCGGGCACGGAAAGGCAGGATCTGGGCCGTCTGCCGCACCATCTCCCGCTTCTGCTTCGCGAGTGCCGGCAGGGCGTAGCGCAGCTCCGAGAGGAACGGCTTGATGCCAGGCAAGCGCCGGCCACTTCTTCGTAGATCCCCGGTCGTCGTCGTGGCGGTTGCAGGCGTCGATGATCAGCGCGTGGAACCGGTGCTCCGGGTACAGGTGGTAGATCGTTTGCAGGAAGCGGTAGAAGTCTTCGCGGCTGCGGATGTCTCCATAGACGCTGAGGAATTCCGAGCGGCCCGTCGGCCGGTCACCGAGCAGCGGCTGCTCGTCGTTGCGACGGCAGTATTTTTCCCAGAGACAGTTGCGAAAACGGTAATCGGGGTCGAGCCTCGACTTCAGCTCGAACAGCTCCCCCGCCCGCGGGTAAGCGCGACGGAACTGGTCGTAACGGGCATGTGGCTGATACGGCAGGTAGTAGCTGCCGTCGCAGTCGAGCACCGCATCGATCAGTTCCCGCGTCCAGACGGCCACGCGCTCGCGCTCGGCACTCGATTGCGCGCTACCCGAGCGAGGCCAGCGCGTCCGCCAGTCGCCCGGTGTGCTCGTTCTCGTTGCCGAATTCGGCGGCGAACGTTGCATGCCGGGCGCGGAGATGCGCCGCGCCCGATGTCGCGTCGCCCCGCGCCGCAAGCGCCTCGGCGTATACTTCGTCGAGCCAGACGAACTCCGGGTGCTCGAGCGGGCCCATGGCCTCCCAGAGACCGATCGCCTCCTCGAGCAGGCCCTGCGACTCATCGGCGTCGCCGTTGTCGCGGTGAATGTCGGCGAGCACGGCGAGCGTACGGATCCGGTCGTATCGCAGATGATCGGGCGGACCGGCCGTCGCATCGAGCGAAGTCGACAGCACGTCGATGGCGTCGCTATCCCTGGCGGCGCTGTGCAGCGCCTTGCCGAGCTCCCTCCGGGCAAACATCGTCCGGTTGTGGATCTCGCCAAACTCTTTCGATATGAGGTCGACCGCAATCTCGAGCTGGGCGATGGCTTCCTGGATGCCGGTCGGCGTTATTCAGCAGCGACCCATAGCGCGATCGCGTGATCGCGACCTCGAGATGGTCGGCACCGAAACGCTCTCGAGAGGATCGCTATCGCCTTCAGATAATTCTCTTCCGAACCTTCGAGATCGCCGACCTGCTCCTGGCTGTCGGCGAGGTTCTCGCGCAGGTAGGCGTAGCGCGGATGATCCTCGCCGTAGCCCTTGCGATAGATCGGCTCGGCTTCAAGCGTTATGCGGATGGCCTCACGGTGGTTGCCAAGCCGGCTCTGTAATGCGGCGAAGTTGGTCATCGCGACACCGTACGGGATCGCATCCGCCCCGAATATCTCGCGACTCAAGCGAATATTCTTCCGCATGTAGCGCGCCGATTCGTCCAGCTCTCCCAGCGCATACATAGAAGTTCGCGACATTGTTCAGCGCAGCAACGTAGTCGGGGTGCATCTCGCCATAGAGTTCGCGCCGGATCTCCAGCGCCTCGAGCTGCAAGGGGGCTTGTTCCTCGACGCGTCCCGTCCGTTTGAGCAGCGCGCCGTATTCCATGAGCCCGGTGGCGAGTCCCGCACGCCCCTCACTACCCAGGCTGCGAAACGTGTCGATTACTTTGGTGAAACCGGCCTCGGCGGCCTCGTGCTCGCCCATCATCGACTGGATGAAGGCGATCTGATGCAGCTCCGTCGCCGCTTCGGCGCTGCGTGCACCGTGCGCCGCGACGAGCAGGTCATGGTCGGCGTCGATGCAGCGGCAACGCCTCCGCATAGTCGCCGAGAAAGAGGTCGTCATACCCAGCACGTAGCGCATGCGGATGACATCCGGATGCGACTCGCCCAATACTTCCGCGGCCGCGGGCAGCGACGAGGAGAGATGCTTCCTGGCCTTCGCGAGCTCCCACATGTTGTGAAAGCTCTGACCAATCGTCGCCATCAGCGACGCCTGCAGTTCCGGCTGCCCACCGAGCTCGGTCCGGACGCGTTCCGCACCGCGCTCGAGCATCGTGCTGACCGCGACCGGCTGGCCCGTCGACTGCCGCGGATCGGCCTCCCGGAAGAGCTCAGTCATGAAGCTCGCGACCTCGCGGGCCTTCGCGGCTTCCAGCGCGGCCCGGTCGCGCTCGACAGCCAGCCGAGTACGTACAGGTCACAATCAGTGCGGCGATGATCGCAGCCGCGCCGCCCGCGAGGGCGACGCCGCCGGCATTGGCGGCGCGGGAACTTGGCGCTGCGGTACGATAGTGAATCACCTCTCGCACGCACCGGTCGGTGGACCAGGTAGTTCCGCACGTCCTCGCGCCAGTTGCCCGACCGCGGCATAGCGCCGCTCGGGCTCCTTGCGCATCGCCATCATGACGATGTTGTCCAGGTCACCCTTCAACTCGTTCCTGAGCTGCGTGGCGCTCGGCATGCTGCGCGCGCCGCTAACTGAGGCGGATTCATTTCCGGCCGCATCGTCCGTTACCTGCGTGATGACGGCGCTGGGTCTCGACGGCTCGGTTTCGCAGATGAGCCGCTCGAGCTCGTACGCGCCGCTCCTCTCGGCCGGTTCGTACGGAAATCGTCCGCACAGCAGCTGATAGAGCAGCACCCCCAGCGCATAGACGTTCGGTCGCCGTCGTAATCGTCTCGCCGCGGACCTGCTCGGGGCTCGCGTTCCTTGGCGTCATGACCCGGACCTCGGCCGCGGTCAGGGCCAGCGTGTAGTCGATCGAGGCAGGGCTCAGCAATTTCGCGATGCCGAAGTCGAGCAGCTTCGGCACCCCGTCGGCCGTCACCAGGATGTTGGACGGCTTGATGTCGCGGTGGACGACGAGATTCCGGTGCGCGTATTCGATCGCCCGGCAAACCTCATGGAGAAGCTCTAGCCGCTCGCGGATCGGGAGCTTGTGCTCGTCGCAATAGCGGTCGATCGGCAAGCCGTCGACGTACTTCCATGACGAGATACGGCACGCCATCGCCAGTCTCGCCGCCGTCGAACAGCCGTGCAACGTTCGGGTGATCGAGGCCGGCCAGGATCTGGCGCTCGGCGCGGAAGCGCGTGACCAGCTCCGGCGTCGCGCGGTTCCGGTCGACGACCTTGACCGCCACTTTCTGCCGGAAGTGACCGTCGTCGCGCTCGGCCAGGTAAACCGTGCCCATGCCGCCGTGACCGAGCGTTTCCAGGATCCGGTACGGACCCACCGATTCCGGGGTCGAGGCCTCGGCGATCGATTCGCTCAAGCGCCGTGCCACGCCGGCGATCACTTCGTCGAGCGGCCGCTCTTCCGGGTCGCCGAGCGCGAGCAGCTCGCGGACTTCGCGCTCGAGCGCGGCGTCGCCGCCGCATGATACGTCGAGGTACTCGTCGAGAGCGTCGTCTGCCAGGCCGCCTGCGCCGAGATAGATCTCGCGCAGGCGGGCGAAACGTTCGGCGGTCATTTCCGGCGTCGTCATGCCAGTTCACGATTCAGCCAGGCCTTCGCCAGCTTCAAGTCCTCGTACAGTGTCGAGACGGAGACGCCCAGCACCTCCGATGCTTCCTTGTGATCCATGCCACCGAAAAATCTCAATTCGATCGCCCTGGCCAAACGAGCGTCAAAACCGGCGAGTTTTTCCAGCGCCTGATCGAACTCGAGCAGCGCATCGTCCGGCTGATCGACGACGGCCGCCTCGTCGAACATGAGCTTTTTCGCGTCACCGCCGCGCTTCTCCGCTCGCCGGCCGCGAGCGTGATCAACGAGAATCCGCCGCATCATGCGCGCGGCGAGGGCGAAGAAATGGCTGCGGTCAGTGAAGCTCAGATTGGCGCCGGCGAGCCGCAAATAGGCTTCGTTAACGAGCGCCGTCGCCTGCAGCGTGCTGCCACCGCGCTCACGCCGCATGTAGCCCGCCGCGATCCGGTGCAGCTCGTCGTAGATGAAAGGTGCAAGCCGCTCGAGCGCCGCCTCGTCGCCCTGCTGCCAGGCTGCCAGCACTGCGGTTACATCGTCGGTGCCCTGCATGCCACCTCCCATCGTGAGCCCGGGCCCCGATGATAAGGCAGCAGGCCGTGCCGCCGCCACGCCGGCTGCTTGTCGCCAATTATCAGTTAGTTACGGATTTTTCCGGAAAATCCGGCAGCAACTGCGCATGTCCCGGTAGACCCGCGAATACGTCACAGGAAAACCGTCATGCGAATGTCACCAAGTGCCCGCCTTCTCCGCCGGCTGACCGGACTGGCCTCGGCGCTCGCCACCTCGCTGGTGCTGCACCCGGCAGCGGCGCTCGCCAACAACGACCAGTACCGCATCGACATCGATGCCCTGAAAACCTCGCATCGGATCGCGCTGCCAGCCGGCATCATCACGCCGCCGCCGTTCGACAAGCCGGCCGAGCTCGCCGAGTACGAGCTCAATATCGGTCTCAAGTTCGTGCCGACGGTCATCGACGCGCCGCCGCCCGTCGTCGTGCAGCCGAATGTGCCGGATCCGGCCACCGGCGACCTTTGCTCGTTCCGCTATCCACGCGCCGAGCACGGCCTGGACCCGGTGTTCGACTTCGAGGACATCTTCGGCTTCACCCTCGGGCTGCCGAACAACTGGGGTCGCCTCGACGACGGCGACACGTTCCTCAGCAACGCATCGCCGCCGGCGTTCTACCACTACAGCACCGGCGCCTACATCACCGTGCGCCGCGCCGTCTACGAGGTGGTCGACGACCCGGAACCCTGGTATCCGGCGCAGCAGCGTCGCTCAAACGTCGGCAAGCGCATCCTGTTCACAAACACCAACAGCCGCTCGAGTGTTGTCAACAACGATTACCTGGCCTCGCAGTACGAGGAATTCCCGGTCGGCATCACGCCCCTGAGCTGGGAGGCGGAGAACAAGCTCGACATCCTCTTCGACGTCCTGTTCCAGCCGCTCATCTTCGTCGCCGAAATGAAATACTCGGCCAAGGCCGCGGCGAAAGCGGCAAAGACCAAGCGTTTCGCGCGCAACTGGGGCGGTCCCGCCGCCGCGTGGGCGCGCAGCATCGACCGCCGGCTGTTCCGGGCGATCGCCGCGGACACGGCCAGGTTCCTGGGCACACTGGGACTCGAGATCAGCGCCAACCAGATTGAGAACGCGTCCGGCCAGGCGCTGACGAATTGGCCGACCGGCGCGATCAACCGCGTCAGCCAGCGCTTCGCTGTGCTCGATACCATACCGCCCACCGTCGAGATCACCCGGCAGCCGGAGCCGTTCGAAGCCAATACCCTGGGCGGCGAGCGGGCCGATCGCCATTTCGACGAGCTCAGGGAGCTGCTCTCGGTGAGCGACAACTGCAATCGGCCGGTGCAGATCGATTCCCAGCCGCGCGGCACGCGATTCTGGCCCGTCAGACAGACGACGACGCTGCAATGGTGCGGCAGGGACATGGGCCCGACCAGCGGTGTCGGCGGCTTCAACGAGTCGTGCGCGGAGATCCGCGTGGAGGTCGTCGACACGCGGCCGCCCATTCTCTTCCCGCCGCCGGCCGTCAACCTGATCTCGTCCGACCCGTCGAACGCCATCGACATCGGCTGGGCGGGCGTCTTCGATGTCGCCGACCCCGAGGTCAGCGTAACGAACGACGCACCGGACACGTATCCGCTCGGGCGGACGCCGGTGACCTGGACGGCGACCGACGGCTCCGGCAACACGGCCACCGCGACGCAGTGGGTGAACGTCAAGTCCGAGAACGTCGCGCCCCAGGCCATGCCCCTCGCGAACGTGCCCGTGGTCTCGTTCGACGAGACGCGTATTGACCTCGAGGCCTTCGAGCTCGAGGACACGCTGGACGGCCGTTACGACCAGCTCACGTTCCGTATCCAGGATACGCCGGATCACGGTTTCTTCGTCGCGCCGCTCTTTCCGTTTTTCATCGACGACCATCGCCAGCACCGCATCAACCCGGACGGCACCTACTCCTCCTATTACACCGAGGCGCAGCAGCTCTGCGCGGACACCGGAGACGATCCCGACCAGACCAGGATTGTCGATCCCGTCTATGTCGCCGTCACTGACGAAGGCGTCATGTACGTCATGGACCGGTACCTTACCTGCCAGACGGTCGGGACGCCGTTCACGAACGCGCGCTCGCGGCTCGCGCGCTTCGAGCCGGACGAGAATGGCGAGCTCGTCTTTGCGAGCCAGTTCGACATCGGCCAGAACCAGCCCGGCGATCTCGACCGGCATCTGTTCATCGACCACAAGGACCAGCTTTGGGTCATTCCGGCGGACGGCACGCGCATCGAGGTGGTCAGCGCCGAACTCGATCCGGTGATGACGATAGACTTTGACGAACTGACCATGATCAATCCGGTCACGGGCCGGGTGGAAGAGGCATTCCCGGATTCCAATCGCAGGCTGCAGTCGGTCGCCGTCAGCGATCAGGACGTGCTTTACGCGACCGACGGCCGCGAGGTCCATGCCTATGACCTGATGCGCCGGCAGCCGGACAATGCCGGACACTACCTGCGCCTGCCATCAGTCGTCTACAACCCCGATCAGAGCGTTGTCGACGTGACTACCGAGGAGCCCTGGGCGTCGTATCACCGTTTCATGCAGAACGGCTACGCCGACATGGTCCTTGACTCCGACGGCAATCTCTACATCTCGGACAACAACGTCAATCGGATCTGGAAGTTCGCCGGACTCAGGCTTTCCGACGACCGCAACGACGTCGAGCAACTTCCCGAGTTCGTTGGCTGGCTCGGCAAGTGCGGCGCCAACCTGGACCCGAGCGTGCTCGCCTGCGACACGACGCTCGAGCGCAGCATCGGCTTCAGCTGCCAGGACGACCTCTGCGGCACGCCGACGGGCGTCAGCGGCGACGGCCACGGCCAGTTCTCGCTGGTCACCGGCCTCGCGATGTCACCGCAGGACGTGCTGTATGCCACCGACACGCAGAACTACCGCGTGCAGCGATTTACGACCGACGGCTTCTTTGCCGGCGAGGCGGTCTCGGAGTGCAACGGCGGCTGCTTCGTGCTGGGTGACTTCGGCTTCGTGACCAACGTCGCGGTCAACTCCAACAACTTCTATCTGCTCGACACCGACAACGACCTGACCCACGTGTTCGAGACCACACCGGTCACGGACATCGACGATCAGACGATGTCAGCCTCGCAGACCGCGTTCGTCAAGTACAAGTCGAACAACAACTACACTGGCCCGGATTCGTTCTCGTTCGTTGCTTACGACGGGCTCGAGTTCAGCAGCGAGGCTCAGGTCGGCATCGACGTGAGCCGGAACTTCCGGTCACCCATAGCGACTCCGGGGCTCAAGTTCACGGGCGACGAGGACACCGACATCCCGATGGCACTCTCCGGCCTCGACCCCGACGACGATACGCTCGACTTCGAGATCGACACCGGGCCCGCACACGGCACCGTCACCCGCGACGGCGATGCCTTCGTCTATACACCGGACCCCCACTTTTTCGGCGCCGACACATTCACGTTCGTCGCGACCGACGCGCCGACCAGCGTGCCGGCGCTGACTTCGGCGCCCGAGACCGTCACGGTCCACGTTCTGCCGGTCAACGACGCTCCGGCAATCACGGCGGACGCGCTCGATCCGGCGCCGCTCGTCTACGAAATGCAGCTGCAGGCGCTGCTGGAAGACGTCGACCTCGACGACCGCCACCGCATCGCAATCGACTGGGGCGACGGCGAGATCGCCGCCAGCGATTCGGACGAGATCACGCTGGGCCGCGCCCCGGGCAAGGTCAGGATCCTCGCGGATCACGCCTACCAGCAGATCTCGGACCCCGGGAATCCGAACGATATCGTGATCACGATCTGCGCGAGCGACGCCCCCTCGGCGGACCCGCTCACCTGTGCATCGCCGGACGTCAATGCGACGCTCGCGCTGCCGGTCGTCGTCGAGGAGATGGTGGACCTGCGGATCGCGATCGACGACTCGCTGCCGAAGAACAGTGACCCGGACATTCCCGAGATCCAGATCCCGGATCCGCTGCTCGACGGCGGCGCGCCGGTCACCTATACGCTCGAGGTCCTGAACAAGGTCCCTGGCGGGTCCGACTACCGCCCGACGGCGACAAACACCGCGCTGACGATCCGGGTCCCGGAGGACATGACGCTTGTGAGCGTCACGCCGCAGCCCGGAACCTGTGGCGCGGACGGTCCGACGATCAGCTGCACGTTCGGCGATCTCGCAGCGGACGCCTCCGTGTTCGTCGACGTAACCGCGGCGGGCGCAGGCACGATCCTCGCCGACACGACCGCCACCTTGCAGGCCGAAGCGACCGCGCTCGAAAAGAACGTCGGCGACGAGAACGCCGGCTCCTGGCAGACAACGCTGGTGGTAAACGGCGATCTCGATCCCGACGCTGACGGCGTGCCAAACCGTGAGGACCCGTTCCCGGGCGACCCGGGCGAATGGGCCGATACGGACGGCGACGGCACCGGCAACAATGCCGACCCGGACGACGACAACGACACTCTCCCGGACCGCTGGGAAGACCGCTACGGACTCGACTCGCTCGATGCTTCCGACCGCACCGGCGACCCCGACGGCGACGGCCTGACGAACGAGATGGAGTGGATGAGCGGCATGCGCCCGAACCGCGAGGACAGCGACCGCGACGGCCTGGCCGACGGCGCCGACAACTGCCCGCTGGCGCTGAACGTCAACCAGTTCGACGTCGACGGGGACGGGCAGGGCGACCTCTGCGATCCGGGGAGCCGCGCCGCGGCCGCCCGGATCGGCGACGCCGACGGCGACGGCATCACCGACGTGGCGCTGCTCGAGTCCGCCGGCGGCACGTCGACCGTGTACTCGAAGTCCGGTGACACGGACGTCGACATCGCGGTGTTCGATATCCTGGCGCCGCCCGACCACGCGGAAGCGTTGGTCGGCATAGCGAACGCCGGCAGCACCGGGCGCCGCGGCGTCGCCATGGTGTATACCGACGACACCGGCGGCTGGCATGTCAAGGTGCGTGACGCCTGGTCGGGCACGATCATGAGCGACGAGCCGGTCTTCGACAGCTCGCATACGGTGGTCGATACCGGCACCAACACGATCGATGCAGGCGACGAGCTCCTGATTCTCGCGCGCGGCGGCGACGGCAAAGTCCGGGTCCACCGCCAGAACCCGGCCGGTGGCACGAGCCCGGGCGAGATCGAATTCTTCGCGCAGCTCGTCGAGCCGCAGCCGCTCGCCGTGCTCGGTATCGGCGAAGATGTCGCGCTCGTCATTGTCGACGACGGCACCGGCACGCTTCATGCCGAATCCCGGAATACATCCGACGGCGGCCTGGTCCGCGCATGGACATTACCGCCGACCGAATGGCTGTCTGTCCGCGCGGCCGCGATCGGCGATGGCTTCGTCGTCCTGACGACGAACGCGGACGACACCTCGCAGGTTTCGACCTGGTCGGTCGCTGATGACTTGCCGCTCGCGACGTTCGACGTCCTGAATTCGGGGATCACCGCGTTCGCGATGACGGTTTCCGCCGACGCGGTACCGACCATCGTCATCGGCAACTCGGATACGAGCGGCGCGATCGAGGTCTGGACCTATGACGCTGCAACCGGCGCCGAGCTCAACCGCGTCGGCTTCCTGGACACCGATGCGGCACCGCGCGGTGTCGTGCTCGGTCGCGGATCCACCGGCGCCGAATGGCGCATTGGGGTGCTCGCCTCCACGGCCGGCGGCGATGTCAGCCTGGAACTGCGCAACCCGGCCTCGGGCGCTGAACTCGCCACCCTCACCGCCGCATCGATGTCACCGCCCCCGCCGCCGCCTCCGCCGCCCTCGGGCGGTAACGCGGGTGGCGGCGGTTCTGCCGGCTGGCTGCTCCTGCTCGCGCTGATCGGCAGCCTGGCCAGGCGTGCCCGGCGTGCCCGGCGTGCCGGTCCATGGCGATCGGGCGGAGGACCGAGCGGTCAACCGCCGGCGATCCTGGGGAGTAACCCGACTTCCGCACCCTCGGGTATCGGCTGGTCCCGGTCGTCCCGGTAGATCGTGCCATCGATCGCGATAGCAACGCCCTGGTCAATACGTTCGCGCATGCGCGGATACTCCCGGCCGAGGTTTTGCAGCAGTTCGCGAATGGTCGCGCCCTCGACCCGGACCGACTCCGCGCCGTCCACGGCATCGCGAAAGCCGCCGAACAGCTGCACCTCCGGCATCAGCTCGCCAGCGCCTGCTCGCCGCGTGACGATTTGATCGCCGCGAGTATGCGCGGTGGCGACATCGGCACGTGGGTCATGCGAACGCCTGCGGCGTCGGCCACGGCATTGGCAATCGCCGCCAGCGGCGGAACGATCGAGGTCTCGCCCACGCCGCGTATGCCGTACGGGTGGTTGGGATTCGGAATCTCCAGGATCTGCGTGTCGATGAACGGCAGGTCGGAACAGACCGGAATCCGGTAGTCCAGGAAGCCCGCGTTCTGCAGGCGGCCGTCGTCGCCGTAGACGTATTCCTCGTTCAGGGCCCAGCCGATGCCCTGGGCCGCGCCGCCCTGGAACTGGCCCTCGACGTAGTCCGGATGCACCGCCTTGCCGGCGTCCTGCACCACCGTGTAGCGAACGACTTTCGTGGCGCCGGTTTCCGGATCAACCTCGACGTCGCATATGTGACTCGCGAACGACACGCCGGCGCCGTCGGGCACCACCTGGCTGTGGCCGGAGACCGGCCCGCCGGTGTTCGCCGAGGCTTCGGCAAGTTGCCTGAGCGTCAGGGACTTGCGCTTTCCTTTCGCGATGGCCCTGCCGTTTTTCCACGAGACATTCCGCACGTCGATGTCCCAGGCCATCGCCGCGCGCTCGCGCAGTTGTTCGATTGCGTCGCGGGCGGCAAAGATCGTCGCCATGCCCGACGAGAACGTCCCGCGGCTGCCATCGGTCATGTCGTTGTGCCCGAGCGATGCCGTGTCCGCGATGTTGCAGCGGACCTGGTCGTAGGGGATGCCGAGCTCTTCTGCCGCAATCAGCGACAGCGAAGCGCGCGCACCGCCGACATCGACGGTGCCAACGCTGAGCGCGACCGTGCCATCGGCACCGATGGTGAGGTCGGCACAGGTCTGGCCGCCGAAATTGAACCAGAAGCCGCAGGCTACGCCGCGGCCCTGGTTCCTGCCGAGCCGTGCACGCATGTGCGGATGCGTTTTAACCGCTTCGAGTGTCGGCACCAGGCCGATCGGCCCGTAGGTCGGGCCGTAAGACGCGCGTGTGCCCTCGCGCGCCGCATTCTTGAGACGAAACTCGACGGGATCGATGCCGAGCTCCCGGCCATCAGCGTGACGGTGCTCTCGACGGCGAAAGCGGCCATCGGCGCGGACGGCGCGCGGTAGGCCGCGACCTTGGGCCGATTGACGATGACATCGTAGCCGACGCTGCGGACGTTCTCGATGTCGTAACAGGCCCACGCCGCCATCGCGCCGATCTCGCCCCAGATGCCGGGGAAGGCCCCGTCGCTGTAGCGCAGCGCCGCATCTGCGGCGATGATGCGGCCATCCCGGGTGGCGCCGAGCCTGACGTCGATCGACGTCGACGACGCCGGTCCCGACGCGCGGAATACGTCTTCGCGGCTCATCACCAGCTTGACCGGCCGGTTGGCCTTGCGCGACAAGGCGAGCGCAACCGGCTCGATCCAGACATGGGTCTTGCCGCCGAAACCGCCGCCGATCTCCGACGACGTCACCTTGAGTTGCGACATTTCCATGCCCAGCAGGGCGGCGCAGGTATTGCGGTAGGCGAACGGACCCTGGGTGGTAACCCACAGCTCGCCCTGCCCATCCGGGCCCACGCTTGCCAGGCAGGCATGCGGCTCGATGTAGCCCTGGTGAACCTGCTCGGTCTTGAAACTCTTTTCGATTATGACGTCGGCTTGCGCGAAGCCCGCGTCGACGTCGCCGTGGCCGTAGGTCGTCACGCCCGCGATGTTGGTCGGTTTGCCGGGCTTGTCCTTCGTTCTCACCCGCGGCTGGATGATCGGCGCAGCCGGCTGCATTGCCTCGTCCACATCCGTTACGTGCGGCAGTGTCTTGTAGTCCACCTTGATGAGTTGCAACGCTTTGCGCGCGGTTTCGGCATCGTGTGCCGCCACGGCGGCGACCGCGTGCCCGTCGTACAGTGCCTTGCCGCGCGCCATGCAGTTCTCGAGTATGTCGTAGAGCTCGTCATCGCCGTCGGTGAGATCCGGCAGGTCCGCGCTCGTGATGACAGCCTTGACGCCCCTGAGCTTCTCGGCCCTGCGCGTATCGATGCGACGGATCTTTGCATGTGCATGGGGCGAGCGCAGGATCGCGCCAACCAGCTGCCCGGGTGCAAACGTATCCGCGCCGTAGCGCGCGCGCCCGGTCACCTTGTCCACGCCATCCGGACGCTTTACCCGCGTGCCGACGAGTTTGAATTTCTGGTTGGTGAATTTGCTGTCGTACGCCACTTGAAAACTCCCCCTATCCGGCCGCCCTGCGCTTTGCCTGGGTCTTTTGCTGTCGTCGCAGGTCTCCTGCCGCAGCGCGGACGGCGCGCACGATCTTGTCGTAGCCCGTGCAACGGCACAGGTTGCCGGCCAGTGCATAGCGAATTTCGGACTCACTCGGGTTGCTGTTGCGATCGAGCAATGCCTTCGCCGCGACCAGGAAGCCGGGCGTGCAGACACCGCATTGCAGAGCCGCATGGTCGAGGAAACGCTTTTGCAGCGGATGCAACCTGTCGCCGTCGGCCATCCCTTCGATGGTTTCGATCTCGCGCCCTTCCACCTCGGCGCCGAGCACCAGGCAGGAACAGACGAGTTGCCCGTCGAGCATCACGCTGCAGGCGCCGCAGTCGCCCGTACCGCACCCTTCCTTCGTGCCGATCAGGCCGAGGTGGTTGCGCAGTACATCGAGCAGCGTCTCGCGGCCGTGACAGACGAAGTCCACGGCATCGCCGTTGACGGTCGTCGAAACTGCTATTCCGTTCATCGTTTCCTCCGTGCCCGATCGTAGGCGATCGCGGCCGCGCGCCGTGCCAGCACCCCCGCGACCTCGGTCCGGTAAGCCACCGTTCCACGCTTGTCGTCGATTGGCGAACACGCCGCCTCGCAAGTCTCCGCCAGTTGCTGCAATGCATCGTCCTCGAGACGCGTGCCGACGATGGCCCGTGCCGCCTGCGGCACCAGCACCACGGTCCGCGCCACCGCGCCCAGTGCCACTCGCGCCTGGCTTACGACGTTGCGCGGTCCCAGCGTCAGGCTGACACCGGCGCTGCAAACGGCGATGTCCATTTCGCTGCGCGGGATGAAACGCAGGTAAGCGTCGCCGGACTTCGCCGGCGGATTCGGCAACTCGATCGCCATGACGATATCGCCCTTCCCGAGACTGGTCGTGCCCGGTCCCGTAACGAGCTGCTCAACCGCGAGTCGGCGCCGCCCGCCGGGCCCGACCACGACGGCTTTCGCCTTCGCCGCCACGAGTGCCGGCACGCTGTCAGCCGCCGGTGACGCGTTGCAGAGATTGCCGGCAATCGTGCAGCGACCCTGGATCTGGTCAGAACCGATCAATTGTGCGGCTTCGACAACGCCGGGCCAGGCCCTGACCAGCGGCTTGTTCCGCCCGAGCGTCACGCAGGGCACGCCGGCACCGATGCTGAAACCAGAGGCCGACTTGCGGATTTCCCGGATGCCCGGGAGTCGCTTGATGTCGACGACGAGGTCCGGATCGATGAATTCTCCGCGCATGCGGACCAGCAGGTCCGTCCCGCCGGCAAGCAGGTAAGCGTCGCCCTTCTCGCCGGCCATCAAGGCGACAGCCTCGCGGGCGCTCGTTGGTGATTCGTATCGCATTTGGCTCCGTCCAGCCGTCGAAACGCCAATCATGTCACGACAGAGACACCACTCGAAATAGGCACGGTACACCGTGAAACAGCGAAACCGGGTTGCAGGCGGCGGGACCAGGCAGCTCGACAATGAAGAGATCCGTCGAGGACTGTCAATTCGGGGCATTGGGATTCGGCCCACAAGGCTTACGCGGATCCGTCCACCCGGTTTCCAATTCCGACCGCCCGCACCTGACGCAGTTGATTTGCTTCTCCAGGAAGTCACTCGAAAACTGGTATTGCCGTGAACGGCGAATCGCAAGGAATCGCGGACTGGTTGGCAGAGTTCCGTTCAGTACCTGTATCGGTGGTCACGATTGGACTGTCTGTAGCTATGAACCAAAATGGTAGCCAAGGAGAGCTGGGTTACGGAGCCAAAGTGCAAAGTTCAGGATAGCGGCGAAGCCGACCCAGGCCAGGTAGGGCACGAGGAGAACTCCTGCCACAACGCGAATACGCCAGAATGCTACCAACGTGGCGAGAATGAGGAACCACAGCAACACGACCTCGGCAAACGCCAGGGCCCCGAGTTGCCAGGCGAAAAACAGCCAGCTCCACAGGGCGTTCATCGCGAGCTGCACGACATACAACGCCAGGGCGACCCGGCGTGTCCGCAGGCCACCGGACAACCAGACGAGCCAGGCGGAAATTGCCATCAGCGCAAACAGGGTCGTCCAGACCGGCCCGAACAGCCAGGCGGGTGGCGCCCATGCCGGTTGATCAAGCTGGGCGTAAAAAGCCGGTGCCTGAGTCGACGCCCTCGCGCCGACGACCGACGCGACAAATGTGAGCAGGAGCCATCCCGCCAGCGCCAGGCTGTTTTTCTGCTTCGCGCGGGAGAGCATGGATTCCCCTGTTGGGTCAGGAACTGCCTTCTGCTGAAGTGCTGTAACGGCGGGTGTAATAATAGGCCAGGAGATCACTGGCGGCGAGCAAACGTTGCCGGGCCCGGTGTTAAACGGTCAGTCGGGATAGGCCACGAAGCTGCGCAGCACACCGCGAGCGTGCCGGCTGTCAGGGTCGATTCGAAACCCGCCTTGCTCGACCAGCGCCTCGGTGCGGCGGTTGGGGCGGCAACCCCCGGCGACCTTCGTCCACAGCGGCTGGACAGTGTCGAGCAGCCAGGCGCCGAGGCGCGAGCTGGCCTGCACGTGCTCGAGCATCAGGAGCCGACCGCCGGGTTTCAGCACCCGTTTGAGTTCGGCCAGGCCGCGGTGCGGGTCAGTCACGCTGCAGAAAACCAGGCTGGAGACAACGCAGTCGAAACTGTCGTCGGCAAACGGCAGGGCCAGGACCGAACCATGGACCAGGGGCGTATCGGGCAGGCGCCGCCGCGCCCTCGACAGGGCGTCCAGGGACGGATCGAGACCAACGACTCGCAACTTTCCGGAATAATGGCGAAGGGCAAGGCCGGTGCCGCAACCGACCTCGAGCACGTTACCGGACGCCGCGGCGATCAGTTTTCTACGCCAGCGATCAAGGCCCGGCTGCGTCCACATCATGGCGTCGTACAGCCAGGGAATTTGCTCAAGTCCTCGGGTCATCCCGGTTTCTCGTGTCGACGGGCAAGCGGCGCCAGCTCAGTTCGGCGTCTTGCGGGCCAGCCACCAGAAGCCGAACAGCAGCGCCAGCCAGACCACCGTGCGCAGGGTCATCGCGTGCAGGCTATCGACGGCTATGTCCGCTCCGAACGAATACAGCAGGAAGACGCCTGCCAGCACCAGCAAGTTGAGGCCGAAGATCGACGCTGCGCCGTTGCGACCGTGGATAGAACTGCGCCAGCCGATGAAGGCGGTGGCCAGGTAGCCCAGGCCCATGACCGTGTTGTAGAGCAAAAGCGGCTGGTAGACAACGTAGCCAGGATCAGCGCCGAGCATCACCCGGGAGCCGGCACCGATCGTGAGCAAACCGAACAGCGTCGCCACGGTGCAAAGCAGCACTCGAACCAGGGGTTGGACAAAGTCGATTGCCATGAAGACTCCTGAAGCCTCGGTGCGCAAACCCGCTCGATTTGCCGAAGAGCCGGACGTCGATAACTTGCCTGAAACAAACACTTAGTCACGCAAGCCCACTTTAGCAAAATCTCACGACTGTACCTCTACTGCACCCCTGCACGTGCGCGAATTGAGCTTGCCCCCTGCTATTGGAATGGGTGGAACCCACCGCAGCGGGCACGCAGCAGAACTGCGAAGCTGTGTGCAAGTCCACGCTGCGACATGTGTTGCTGGCCACGGATTTGTCGGCAAATGCCGAAACGGCAGAGCGAGCGGCGATCCATCTGGCGGCCCGGGCGGGCCAGGTCGACTGCCTGTATGTCATGGAAACCGCGGACAGTAGCGCAACATCGATCTCGTCATCCACCGCGCAAGCGGCGATGGCGACACTGGTGCAACGCATCGAGGCGGCTGGCGGCCACGGTGACGGTGCCGTCCTGCATGGCAAAGCCTCCAGCGAAATCGCCCGTCATGCTGCAAGCCGTGATGTATCGTTGATTGTGATCGGCAAACGTGGCCAGAATCCACTCGAAAGCCTGTTGATCGGCAGCGCTGCTGCCAATATCTGCGAAATTGCCGGGCGGCCAGTATTGATGATGCCTTGAGGAAAGACTATGATCAGACTTCTTTTCCTGTGTTACCCACTCTGCCCGCGGCCAGGTGGCCGAAGGCTTTGCGCGGCAACTGCCGGGCGCACACGCTGAGACGATGAGCGCCGGCTCCCGGCCATCGCGAGTCAACCCGCATGCCATAGCGACCATGGCGGAACAGGAAGCCGATAGACGTGGCGGCATCACCACACGGCAATTTGCAAACCCGGAACACGCTGAAGCCCATCGGTTGCGGACCGCGCAGGAAATTTCGATCCAGATACCTGGTGCCCTCTGATGTGTGAATTACTGGCCATGTCCTGTCGGCATCCGGCCAGACTGACATCCTCCCTCACCGCTCTGGCCTCACATGCTGCCGGCAACAGTCGCAACCGCGACGGCTGGGGTCTGGCGTTTTATCAGGGCCGCGATGTTGCCCTGTATCGCGACACAACACCGGCAGACTCCTGCCCGCTGGTTCCCTGGCTGGAAGCCAACGGCCCGGCAACTCACTTGTCCCTTGGGTACATACGCCACGCCACGCAAGGCCCCGTCGATCTGGCCAATACCGGGCCATTCTCGCGCGAGCTCAATGGCCGCATGCGTGTATTCGCCCACAACGGCAATCTGAAGAATCTAACCCGATCATCGTCGAACAGCAGCGGATGCTTCCAGCCGGTGGGCGAGACAGATTCAGAGTTGGCTTTCTGCCGGTTGCTGGATCGGCTAAGGCAACTGGATCACACGCCTGGCGAACTCCCACCTTTGCAAGCCAGACTGGATACCGTGGCTGAAATAGCCGTGGCACTAAGGGCGCTGGGCCCTTACAGCTTTTTCTATGCCGATGGCGATGTATTGTTCGCACATGCCGACCGGCGGCTGCAACCCTTGACTGGTCAGGTCTCCTCCCCGGCGCTCCATCGCCTGACGTGCCCGGCCGGCCGTGAAACGACGTTGATGCGCAACTGCGAATCAGCAAAGGCACAGGCAGAGCAACGCGTGATCCTGCTGGCCAGCGTGCCACTCTCGGATGAAGCATGGATGCCCATGCAGGAAGGCGAGCTGCTTGCAGTACGCCGGGGTGAAATCGTCGCAAGCATGCAGTTGTGATCACTCAACCAGTAACTTTCATGCAGGATCTGCCATGAGCGAAACGAAAACCAAGATGACCTTCTCAGTCAGTGCCCGACGCGTCGACGCCCACGGCAGTCTGGCGAGTTGTAAAGACGCTGACATCGTCCTGGACACCGACCTGGCGGGACGCCCGGATGCCTTCAATCCAGCGGAGCTGCTAATGGCGGCACTTGCCGCCTGCATGATCAAGGGCATCGAACGCGTGACTCCTATTCTGAAATTCGAGCTTTCGGGCGTGGAAGTCCGTCTGCACGGCGTGCGTCAGGATGTTCCGCCGAAAATGGAATCCATCGACTATGAAATCCTCGTCGATACGAATGAAAACGACCACCGTCTCGAACTGCTGCACGACAACGTGAAAAAGTACGGCACGGTTTTCAATACAGTGGCTCCGGGTACACGGTTACGCGGTGTACTGGAGCGCACGAACTGACACTTCGCCGTCCCATCACTTGACTCCGTATTGGCGCTCGAAGCGCGGGCGGACGTGCGTATTTTGCCGTCCTGACGCAGCAATTGACCAGCCCGCCCGCTTCACCGGCAATTGCAGCGGGAATCCGCGTTTTTCGAACTACCATCGATCCGGACAGCTCGCGCGAGAAGCCGGCCATCCGGCCTTGCTCGGCGACCAGGGCGAGAAGGTCCGTTCGGG
The DNA here is from genome assembly GCA_034522415.1 of Woeseiaceae bacterium. Classification (GTDB taxonomy): domain Bacteria; phylum Pseudomonadota; class Gammaproteobacteria; order Steroidobacterales; family Woeseiaceae; genus Woeseia. The sequence goes on along the minus strand of JAXHLH010000002.1, from coordinate 210 downwards.
CAAACGGCATCAGGAGGCGTCCGGACGAGCGCCATCCGAAGTCCCGGAGTCGGTCCCCGCACCGAAAAGCTGGATCTCCCTGTCCGGCCAGTTCTCGCGAAGCTTGCTCCAGCGATTCACCTGCTTCGACTCGTCCGCTGTCCAGATGCGGTTGAATTATTGGTAGGCACAGCCAATTTATCTATGGGTTTTCCCGTATTCTCCTGCACT
>JAXHLH010000001.1:72500-559712 GCA_034522415.1 Woeseiaceae bacterium | reverse complement strand
CCAGCGCCAGCCGGCTGACTATGATGGCTGCCTGGCGCGCGCCTACCAACTCGCGCGCAGCCTGTGCCTGGTGGGGCGTGGCCGCCGGTGTTGCTGCGATTGAGGACAAGGACCTTCCGCGCACGCCGCGGCCTGCTGCGCCGCCAGGTTCGGGATGCTTCCGCGGATGTGGCGATTCCATTCGGCCCCGCGATCAAGCCATAAATTCAGGCTGAGTGCGGACGGAGATTCGAGCCGCGCGAGATCGGGGTGGCCAGGTTTTGCAGCGAGACGGGGGCTGCACACACGAGTCCATGGTCAGACGCATCGGATGCCGCGCGCACTTCGAGGAGGCGAGGCGCATCCCGGCCGCGACTGGAAGCACAGCGACAGGATACCGAAACGACACAGCTCATACCCTGCATGGATGTTGACGGAAAAGGCCGCGAAGCACGCGCACACGCAGGCGAAAGATGGCGCTCGCTGGAGGACAACGAGGGCTCCGCCAACAGGAGACGGTTGACTGCAGCCAACGCTCCATGAAGGCTCGCGAGGCACCTGTAGATGCTTGGTGACGACGGGCTCTGCTACAACTGCTCGATCGTCAGGAGAAGAAGGGGGGCGGGCACCGGAGTCGGCCACTCATCTGGGAAGGCCAGGTCACCTCCCGGGTCGGCGACCCTGAAGATCATGTAATGCGAGTCTGTGTTTCCCGCCCCTTCGCGAACGTGTTGGGAGAAATCGGCGCGGAAGAAGTGCACGCATCACGATCTAACATGCCGATGATTCTGACTGCCACGCCGGCCTGCGCGCGATCGGCGTGTGCACTCGGTCGTGTTCGCGGCTTCTGCACCTCTGCCTGGGGGCTATCATGGACGCGGAACTTCCAGGATTCACGCGGCCTGCAGGAGGGCGTGCGCGGCGGCACACGCGCTCAAAGGCGCACGGTTGACCAGGCCTGTGAGCACAAGGACGTCACGGAATCCAGAAAGTGTGGTCTCGTGAGAACACTGCGGGGGCGGAGGATTGACTGGGACGAGGCGGACGTCTGGCTGTGCACGAAGCGAGGGAGCGCTCCATGACTCATGTCCCTGCGAGGACGCCCCAGGATCCGTCGTTCATTCCGGACGTCCGGCTCGACGGGCAAAGCCGCAGGCGCTGCTGCACACGACCGGCGGCTATGCCTCACGTCGCGCTGCACCACAAGTGGGTCTTTGACCACCCCGGGCCGGGCTTCACGGCGCAGTGATGTCGGCTGGGGCGGACCGGTCACAGTGACCATCGCCCGACCGGTCCCGCTCGCGAAGCGGGCGGCCATTACGCTGATGTTCGGGAAAGGCGTGCCGCACGCACTGTCCGCCGTCGCGCTTCTCGGGTCCCGCCACAACATGCCGTCAACATGTGCACAGGCGCCGCACCATCGCGCGCCGCACGCGGGCGACTGAACCCCGTCAAGAAGACCACGAAGAGCCTGCGGATGCCGGGCACGCGGGGCGGCGAACCCGATCAACCCGGAAGCCTGGAGCGGCACCACCACGTCGGGGTGGCCACGTTGCCTGAGGGCGGCAGACGGAAGCATCCTGATCAGCCGGACGCTCAGGGGTTTGGCGACCCGGCCTGCGCTTCGGCATCCAGCTGTCGGATGGCTGATGGCCGGGGAGCGAGGGCGCCGTTGCGGCACGCCTGAAGGACAGTGGGCCCGGGCACGTCGACGGTGATCACCAGACACTACTCCCAGCGTCCCGATTGTCCACCGGCGACGGCGCGCGCCGCGACGCAGGACGGTGACACCACCCGCGGACGATGTCCTGAACGCGTCCCGGCCATCATGCAGCGGCCGACGAGCGCGCGCCGGCTCCGCGCACCCCAAGGTGGCCGAATCGGCTGTTGTCGGGTGTCCCCGCACGCATCAAGGGCGAGGGGACCCACGGGCTAGGACGCCATGCAGGGCCCAGCAGCCCAACGACGAACTGCAGCAGGAACTCAAGATGGGTCCCAAGGAGACGCATCGTGAAGCCCCACCGTCGCAGGCGCGCCTCGGAAGGACACGCTTTGTGTGTGCGGATCCTGCGAAGGTGGCGGAAGATGATTTCGGGAACCTGGGACACGCTCCAGCTGGGCGGATCTGACCGTTGTCCACGACGCAGAAACCGCAAGAACCTGGTAGCGCAGGAGCGGCTTCCAGCGGCGATTCTTTCCCCGCACACACGGGCGGGGCCCGCCCAGCTCAGCGGGCTCTTGCTGTTCCTTCCGTCGCACCTCGGCGACGCGTCGTAGGCGCGGGGACGAGCTCCTCGCGGGCCTGCTGCCGCAAACGGCCCCCGGCCCATTGTGTGTACAGGCCTCGATACAGCTGCCAGCTTCGCGAGCCACTCGACCCTCTGCAGTTGTCCGGGTCAAGCGATCGGGTGAATCCTTGTGACGGATCATCCACTCCAGGGAGCTGCCCGGTGGAACCCTGGAGGTCGGCGCACACCTCGCGCACGCCGTCGGACGGCCGCAGGATTCGCCTTCCTTGCCAGCAGCTGTCGAATCGTCGCGCGTCGGCGAAGCTCCCGGCGGGTTGTTGCTGACGCGGAGCACCCCCGTCCGGTCCAGCCTGAAAAGCATGTTCCGGCTGGACCAGACGACGGTGCTGCCGCGTCACAACAACCCGCTGAAACTCGCCGAGAACAGCGACGATTCGATGAAGCAGCTGCTGGTCGGCAAGGAAGGCGAATACCTCGGGCCGCTGGACAGCGTGCGCGAGGTGTGCCGCGACCTCAGGTTCCACCAGGATGCATTGCTGGAATCGATGATCGTCGCGTTTCGCGAGTTCGCCGATCGCTTCGACCCGGACGAGCTGCAGGAGAATTTCGATCGCTCGCTGAATCGCAAGCCGCTGTTCGGTTCGTTCGCGAAGCTGAAATACTGGCAGCTGTATTGCGACCTGTACCCGATCATCACGCAATCGGGCAGCGGGCCGTTTCCGCAGCAGGTCGGCGAGGAGTTCGTCCGCGCCTACGAAAAACACATCGCCGAGTACAAGCGCCTGCGAGCGGGACGGACGGCAACCGCTGGGCACAGGCGCCGGCCGCGATCGAACCACGTGGAGCGGCTCCAGCCGGACCGAACATCCGGCTGGAGCGCTCCTCCGCGTGGAATCGCGGCTGGAAGCCGCTCCTACGTCTTGCGGTTCTTGCGGTTTTCGATCAGGTCGTCGACGACGTCCGGATCCGCCAGCGTCGACGTGTCGCCCAGGTTGCCGAAATCATCTTCGGCCACCTTGCGCAGGATCCGCCGCATGATCTTGCCGGAGCGTGTCTTCGGCAGCGCCGGCGCCCACTGCAACAGGTCGGGCTTCGCGATCGGGCCGATTTCCTTGCGGACCCACTGCTTCCAGTTCCTGCTCCAGCTCGTCGTTCGGCTCGTTGCCGGCGCATCAGCGTCACGTACGCGTAGATTCCCTGGCCCTTGATGTCGTGCGGGTAGCCGACGACGGCCGGCCTCGGCCACCTTGGGGTGCGCGACCAGCGCGCTTTCGACCTCGGCGGTGCCCATGCGATGGCCGGACACGTTCAGGACGTCGTCCACGCGGCCGGTAATCCAGTAATAGCCGTCCTCGTCGCGGCGCGCGCCGTCGCCGGTGAAATAGCGATCGGGATACGCGCTGAAGTAGGTGTCGACGAAGCGCTCGTGGTCGCCGTAGACCGTGCGCATCTGGCCCGGCCAGCTGTCCTGGCGATGACCAGATTGCCGGCGGCGGCGCCCTCGCAGCTCCCGGCCATCGGCATCCACGAGCGCCGGCTGCACACCGAAGAAGGGCAGGGTTGCCGAACCGGGTTTCAGCGGCGGTGGCGCCCGGGCAGCGGGCGTGATCATGATGCCGCCGGTTTCGGTCTGCCACCAGGTGTCGACGATCGGGCAGCGGCCTTCGCCCGACCACGTGGTGATACCAGTTCCAGGCTTCCGGGTTGATCGGCTCGCCCACCGTGCCCAGCAGCCGCAGGCTCTTGCGGCTGGTCTTCTTCGACCGGCTCGTCGCCGGCCCGCATCAGCGCGCGAATCGCGGTCGGCGCCGTGTAGCAGATGTTGACGGCATGCTTGTCGCAGACCTCCCAGAAGCGCGACGCGGACGGGTAGTTCGGCACGCCTTCGAACATCAGCGTAATGGCGCCGTTGGCGAGCGGGCCGTAGACGATGTAGCTGTGACCGGTCACCCAGCCGACGTCCGCCGTGCACCAGTAAATGTCACCCGGGTGATAGTCGAAGACCCACTTGTGGGTCAGCGCGACGTAGACCAGGTAGCCGCCGGTCGTGTGCAGCACGCCCTTGGGCTTGCCCGTCGAGCCGGAGGTGTACAGGATGAACAGCGGATCCTCGGCGCCCATTTCCTCGCAGGGACAGTCGCCGTCGACGTCTTCCTCGCCTTCGTGCAGCCAGACGTCGCGGTCGTCGTGCCAGTCGATGTCGCCGCCGGTGTTCTGCACGACCAGCACTTTCTCGAGCGTCGTGACGTCCTTGTGCTCCGCGGCCTGGTCGACATTGCGCTTCAGCGCGATCTTCCTGCCGCCGCGCACGCCCTCGTCGGCCGTGATGACGATATTGGATTCGCAGTCATGGATGCGCCCGGCGAGCGCATCCGGCGAGAAGCCGCCGAAGACGACCGAGTGCACGGCGCCGATGCGCGCGCAGGCCAGCATCGCCACGGCGGCCTCCGGAATCATCGGCATGTAGATCGTGATGCGGTCGCCTTTCTTCGCACCGATTTTCTTCAACACGTTCGCGAAGCGGCAGACACGGCCGTGCAACTCGCGGTACGTGATCTTCAGGTCGCGACCCGGATCATCGCCTTCCCAGATGATGGCGACGTCATCCGCCTTCTTCTCGAGGTGACGATCGACGCAGTTGTAGCAGGCATTCAGAGTTCCGTCGTAATACCAGCGGATGTGCAGGTCGTTTTTCGCGAACGACACGTCCCTGACCTTCGTGAACGGCTTGATCCAGTCGATCGTCTCCGCCTGTTCGGACCAGAAGCCCTCGTTGTCCTCCAGCGAGCGCCGGTACATGGCGTCGTATTTCGCCTGGTCGATATGCGCGTGCTTCGCGGTCTTTTCGTCGACGTCGTAGATGCGGGTCATAGGGCTGTCCTGTCGGTTTCGGTCTGTTGTCGCTGTGTTTCAGTCGCGGCCCGCCAGCTGCAGGATGCGCCTGGCCTGCTCGAGGTGCGGGCGGTCGATCATCTCGCCATCGAGACTCAGTGTGCCAGCCCCCGGATCGCCTGCAAACCTGGCCACGATGCGTTCGGCGCGCTCGATCTCCGCCGCACTCGGCGTGAACGCATCGTTGATCGGCCCGACCTGGGCCGGATGGATCGCCAGCATGCCGCGGAAGCCATCCCGACGGGACCTGGCGGCGCAGGCAGCGAGGCCGTCGGCGTCGCGGAAGTTCGTGAACACGGTGTCGATGGCCACGACACCGGCGGCCGCCGCGCCCACCAGGCACAGGCTGCGCGCGAGTTCGTAGGGCGGCAGCCAGCGGCCGTCGTCGTCGCGGCTGGCGCTGGCGCCGAGTGCCGCCGACAGGTCTTCCGCCCCCCAGGTGAGGCCGGCCAGCCGCACGTCGCAATCCGCGTACTCGTGCACGCGGAAAAGCGCGGCGGGCCGTTCGGTCACGAGCGGCAGTATCGCGGTCTGCCCGGCCGTGATCTCGTGCTCGACTTCCAGCGCGCCGAGCAGCCGGCCGAGCTCGGCAACGTCGTCGCCCCCTAGGCATTTCGGCAGCATGATGCCGGCCGGCGCCTCCGGCATCACGGCGCGCAGGTCGAGCATGGCATCATCGGTGGCGAGCGGGTTCATGCGCACCCACACCGGCATCGGCGCGCCCTCCGCCAGGAAGGTGCGGGCGATCTCGCGCGCTTTGTCGCGCTCGCCCGGCGCGACGGAATCCTCGAGATCGACGATCAGCGCGTCCGCGCCGCTGTCGCGCGCCTTGCCGAGCTTGCGTTCGCTGTCACCGGGTACGAACAGGTAGCTGCGATGCATGCGATACCCCGCGCTCAGGCCGGTTTCTTTTTCATCAGCGCCGAGCGCCTGCACTCGCCGACCAGTTCGTTGTGCTGGTTGTAGGCGCGATGGGCGAAGACGACGATGCCGTTGTCGGGCCGCGACTTGCTGTCGCGCAACTCCAGCACCTCGGTCTCGATATGGATCGTGTCGCCGTGAAACAGCGGCTTCGGAAACCGCACCTCGTCCCAGCCGAGGTTGGCGACGGTCGTGCCCACGGTCGTGTCGTTGACCGAGATGCCGACCATGAACGCGAGCGTCAGGCAACTATTGACCAGCGGCCTGCCGAACTCGGTGGTCTTGCAGAATTCGGCATCGATGTGCAGCGGCTGCGGGTTGTGTGTCAGCGCGCTGAACCAGACGTTGTCGGCCTCGGTAATCGTGCGGCGAATCTCGTGCCGGAAGATCCTGCCGACCTCGAACTCATAAACGCCACGGGTCGCGACGAAGCATCGCACCGGTGCGGCGGGGCGATGCAGGCGCTTGAAACCTGCAGGCTCCGCTGGTACAGCGCGTTCGGTCCGGACAGGAGTCGGACGGCGATGGTGGCTGGCGATCCTCGGGACACGTCGACCATCGCCATGGTCGGCGCCAGTCCGGAAGCGGACCGCGACAGCCATGGCGTGATGCGGTACCTGCAGGAAGCCGGTTACCGCGTGATTCCGGGACCCGACGCTCGCGGCCGACGCGACGCTGCTGGGCGAGAGGGTGTACGCCTCGCTCGCCGATATCGAGGACGACTTCCAGCTGGTGGACGTGTTCCGGCGCGCCGACGCGGTCGCCGGGGTCGTCGACAGGTGCTGGCCCTGCCCCGTCGACCGGAACGCTGTGGCTGCAGCTGGGCGTGATCGACTCACGAAGCGGGCCGCGGAACGCGCGCGGCCAGCAGCGGGCCTCCGGTGGTCATGGACCGTGCATGAAGGTGGAGCACGGCCGGCTGATCAGTTGACGCCGATGCCGGACACGAGCGTGCCGACGGCCGCCGCGACGCCGCATTCCTTCGCCGCGGGGTCGGCGTCGCTGGCCCGCGAGGTACGCCGTGACCAGCAGCGGCGCACCAGCCGGCGGCCGAGTACGATGCCGATGTTGTTCGCATCGGTGCCGTTCGCGCCGGTCTTGTCGCCGATGCGCCAGCCGGCCGGCAGGCCGGCCTTCAAGGCGGCCGCTCGCCAGTGGTATTGCCGAGCAAGCCAGCGCGCGAGAGCGCCTCGCGCGACCCGGCCGACAAGGCGTTGTCCACGAGAAGCCTGCGCATCGTTTCGGCCATGGCGCGCGGCGATGTCGCGTCGAACGCGCGCCATCGCGGCGGCACGTTCAGGTCCGGCTCTTTGCGGATCGAGGCGCGTGTACCGTATCGGCCGAGGCGGCGCGCATACGCCGGTGACGGCCCGCGGGGCCGCCGTAGCTCGCCAGTATCAGGTTGGCCGCCGCGTTGTCGCTGGTCGTTATCGTCGCTTCGCACAGCTCGCCGAGGCAGATCACGCCCTCGCCGCTGTTCCCGCGGGCAACCGGCGACCAGCTGACAAGATCATCCGCGCCGTACTGAATCCGGCGCTCCAGCGATTCCTCGTCGCGGTCGACCCGGTCCAGCACCAGGGCACTTGGCGAGCAAGCTTGAACGCGCTCAGCATCATGAAGCGCTCGTCGGAGCGCCGCCCTACGCCCGCCCGGGGTCGCGGTATCCAGGAGATGCACGCCGAGCCGGCCGCCGACGCCCTCCTCCAGCGCCCGCAGGCGCTCCGCCAACCGCCGGCCCCGAGGCGCGCGGCGCGGCCGAACACGCCGCCCGCCAGCAAACAGGGCTGCAACCCACCAGGAAGTTCTTGTACGCCTTGCGATCATGGGTGACTCCGCAATCACCACCCGACGTATTCGCACAGTATTCGGGGACAGGCTAACCTCGACCCGACAATTGGCAAAGTGTGGCGAGGAACGGGCGCCGGCTCCCGTCAATCGCCGTCGCCCGGGTACGGCGGCGTGTCCCGTCTCGCGGCTGATCAACGCCAGCAACCACTCACGAAAAGCCACCACCGGTGGATAGTCGATCCGGTTTGCCGGGGTGACCAGGTAATAGGCCATCTTCGTCGCGTAGGGCTTGTCCAGGAGGGCCACGAGTTCCCCCCGCTCCAGCTCGCCCCTGATCAGAAACCGGGGCAACAGAGCCACGCCGACGCTCGCGACGGCGGCCTGGATGACCAGCGAAAATTGCTGGCACAGCATTCCCGGCGACCTCGATCCGCACCGTCCAGGCCCTGCGGCAGGCAACCCAGCCTTGCCAAGGCGTTTGCCCGGGATTCGAGGCTGCAGCAACGGCAGCTCGGCGATGTCTTCCGGCTGCATATCCCGGCGGTGTCGTGTCCGTGAGTTGCGGTGAACAGACCGGGATCGCTTCCTCGCCCATCAGGAATGTGCAATCGGCACCGGGCCAATCGGGTGCACCGAAGTGAATGGCGGCATCGATGGACTCCCGGCTGAAATCGAATTGCTCCAGCCTTGTTGCAAAATTGACTGTGATATCCGGATGTTGCGCCAGAAATAACGGGAAAGCGGGGCATCAGCCAGCGCGTCCCGAACGTCGGCAGAATGCCGAGATTCAATGAACGACTGAGTGGGCCGCTGATTGCGCTGAGGGACGCGTTACGCAGCAGGTCCAGTACGTCCCGGATTTCGGCAGCGTACATGTCGCCGACATCGGTCAGCCGTATCCCGCGACCAACCCGCGCAACCAGCTGTATCCCCAGCTGGTTTTCCAGCGCGGCCACCTGCCGGCTGATGGCGCCCTGCGTCCGGTTCAATGCCCGGGCCGCGCCGGACAGCGAACCGTGCCGGGCCGTTGCCTCGAATGCAGTGAGCATGCTGATGCTCGGCAACAGTTGTTTTTGCGAAGGAAGCATCATATTACTTTTCATCAACGATTAATGAGGGATTGTCGATTGCAGGTCCCGCCTTTTTTCGCGAGCATGTTGCTCTAAAGCTCAAGTAAGGTCAATGTATTCGGGATGCCGACCGCAACAGAGAGCGCGGCATCAATTCCTCGAATATATGACTTTTACTTCAGGATTTGAAGCACAGTCGGCAAGGGGGCGTTAACTCATGACAACGACAGCCAGCAACGGGACGACATCGCGGGCAGAGGCATTGCTTGCCACCGTGCAAAACGGCAAATACAAGCGCGAGATCATTACCGGCATCGGCAAATTCGTCGACGGGCGGGTACCTGAAGACATGCGCGGGTTCTATTCCCCGGACGAGCTGCAGGACCTCACCCGCCTGCACGGCACCGAACGTGATGTCGAAGCCCGGATGCCCGTCAAGATTACGCGACATTATTTCGAACTGGCGAAAAACAGCGCGGCGATCCAGACGCTGGTCAAGGCCAATCCAAAAGAAACGGGCGACCTGACCGGCTCACCCGACCCGGGCAAGCAAATGGATTACAGCCCGGTAGAGGGCATGATCCATAAATACGAGCTCGGGCTGATCTACGTGGCCCTGACATGCTCGGCGCATTGCCGCTTTTGCTATCGGGAAGAACTGATTGCCAAGAAAGAAGTCGAGCGACCCGATGGCACGATCGCGCCCAAGGGACTCGCCCAGATTCCCGACATAGTTGCCTACATCGAGAAACACAACGCCGAGGTAGCAAAGAACGGTGGCCGGCACCCGGAGACCGGACGCGAGAAGCTGCGCGAAATTCTCATGTCCAGGGGGCGACCCGATGGTACTGGGAAACAAGAACCTGGCTGCCTGGTGGTCAGCGCTTGTCGGACGCGGGCATAGAGAATATCCGCATCGGGACAAAGGAACTGGCGTTTTACCCGGCACGGTTCGACGAGACGTTCTTTGACATGCTGGACAACTTCCACGACGCCTACCCGGGAATCCAGCTGCGCTTCATGGTGCATTTCAATCATCCCGATGAGATTCTTGCAAAAGATGAGCAGGGCAATTACATCGATGATCCGGATGGCGGTTTGCAGTGGATTGAGCAGACCAGGCGGGCGGTCGAGGCCCTCAAATCGCGAAGTTGGCTGACAGTCGATAACCAGGCTCCGGTAATAAGAAACATTAACGATGACCCGGACGCGCTTCGGATCATGCAGCGCGAATTGCGCAGCAAGGGTATCGAGAACCACTACTTTTTCTGCGGCCGCGACATTGTGGGTTACAAGGCCTTCAATGTGCCTATTGAACGCGTCTGGCAAATCCTGAATGAGTCGCAAAAGGGCCTGTCCGGCGTCGAAGCACATGCGCGACTCTCCATAACGCACTACAAGGGAAAAACAGAGGTCGCCGCGGTTAGTAACGAGCCTCTCGCGGGCTGTGCCCGGAACGGAGAACGGCTTCGTGGTGTTCAAGCTGCTGCGCGGTGCCGAAGACGCCGATGAGCGTGGCAAGGTTGCCATCGTCGGAAGAAACCCTGATGCGGTCTGGTTCAATGACTATGACGATCGCGTGATCTACGACGAAGCAGGACTGTTCACCGACGAGGCGGATGAATCCGCCGACCGCGGCGTGGCAAGCGCCACTGGTTGATTGATTCCTGATCGGTCGATCGGAGTATCGATGTGACATACGTTGTCGGCGAAAACTGCATCAAGTGCAAATACACGGATTGTGTTGAAGTTTGCCCCGTAGATTGCTTCTACGAAGGCCCGAACATGCTCGTAATTCACCCGGATGAGTGTATCGATTGCGACTTGTGCGTGCCTGAATGTCCGGTCAACGCAATATATTCGGAAGATGATCTGCCGGCGGATCAACAGGATTTTCTGGCGCTCAATGCCGAGCTGGCGGAAGTGTGGCCGAATATTGCCGAAATAAAGGACGCGCCGCCCGACGCGGATCAATGGCAGGACGTACCGAACAAGCGCGACATGCTCGAGCGCTGATGGCCTTTATTATGATCTGCCCAGGTTGAATCGCGCCGGTATGCAAGCATGATCGACAAGAAATTCTCCACGGCTGCCGATGCTGTGTCGGATATTCCGGATGGCGCAATCATTCTCGTTGGCGGATTCGGCGCGGCAGGCAGCCCGGTGGAGCTGTTGCATGCGCTGATCGACCAGGGTGCAAAGGACCTGACGGTAATCAATAACAATACCGGCAGCGGTCATGTCGGTCTTGCTGCGCTTGATCGAGCAGGGCCGCGTGAGGAAAATGATTTGTTCCTTCCCAAGAACGGCCGGGTCAACTGTATTTCAGTCGCTGTATAGCGCGGGGAAAATAGAACTTGAACTGGTTCCGCAGGGTACACTGGCCGAGCGAATTCGCGCCGGTGGCGCCGGGATCCCGGCATTTTATACGCCAACGGCGGTCGGTACGCGGCTGGCGGAAGGCAAGGAATCACGCGTATTCGGAGGCCGTGAGTATCTGCTGGAATCCGGCATACGAGCGGATTATGCGTTGATAAAGTGCCACCGGGCGGACCGGCTCGGAAATCTCGTTTACAACAAGACGGCGCGCAACTTCTCTCCGCTAATGGCCGCGGCGGCAGACACGACCGTCGTGCAGGCAGGCAGTTTCGTGGAGGCCGGCGCAATCGACCCGGAAACGATTGTGACCCAGGGCGTTTTCGTCGACCGGATTGTAGAAATTCCAGCCGCAGTCGAGGAATCGAGTCTTGTTGCCGCAGGTGCCAGTTACCCATGAGTGCGCAGAACCGGGGTGACGGCTGGAGTCGCGATGACATCGCGCGCAATATCGCACTCGATATCGAAGACGGCGCGATCGTCAACCTGGGTATCGGCATGCCGGAACTGGTCGCTTCGCATATTCCCGAAGACCGCGAAGTCCTGTTCCACACCGAGAACGGCTTGCTTGGCATGGGACCACCGCCGCCGGCCGGGCAGGAGAATCCGGAGCTGATTAACGCGGGGAAACGCCCCGTGACCGCCATAGCCGGCGCCTCCTTTTTCGATCACGCGGCCAGTTTCGGCATGATTCGTGGCGGCCATATCGACGTCTGCGTGCTGGGTGCCATGGAGGTTTCGGAGGGCGGTGACCTGGCAAACTGGTCGCTCGGTGACGACGATCCCGCACCGGCCGTAGGAGGCGCCATGGACCTCGTGGCGGGCGCCCGGCGAATTCTCATAGCGACCAGGCACTGCACACGTGACGGCAAGCCGAAGCTCGTCAAAGCCTGTTCGTACCCGGTTACCGGAATCGAACGTGGTCGACCGGATCTACACGGACCTGGCCATACTTGATGTCTGTCCGGGCGGCCTGCGAGTGGTGCGACTGGCACCGGGCATCGACATGGCCGGGCTGCGATCCGTAACCAGCGCGACCTGGTTGACTGACCTGCAGTCATCCCTGGCTACGAACGTGGCTCTCTCGAAGCGGTTCTGCAATATTGGGGGCAATCATGCCTGAAGGCCATCGACCGGTAACGGCTCCAGCGCCCGACGAGATCGAGGACTCACCGTCCGCCAGGCTGTTTGAGCGTGCGAAGGCGGTAATGCCGGGTGGTTGCAGCCGCAATACCGTGCTGCGCAAGCCGTATCCGCTGTATGCCGCGCGTGGAGAGGGCTGTTACATCATTGATATCGCCGGTACACGGCGTATCGATTTTGCGAATAACATGGCTTCGCTGATTCATGGTCATGCAGCGCCCGGGATTGTCGATGCCGTTAAACGGCAAGTGAGTCTTGGTACCGGCTATACGATGGCAACTGAGGTTGAAATCGAATACGCCGAGCACATGGTGGCCAGGGTACCGGCATTCGACAAGATACGTTTCGTCAATTCCGGAACGGAAGCGGTCATGAGCGTCATAAAGGCGTCGCGAGCCTGTACCGGCCGGAGAAAGATAGCGAAAGTCGAAGGCGCCTATCACGGTTTGTACGACTACGCCGAGGTCAGCCAGACATCGAATCCGGGAAACTGGGGAAGCGAGGAGCGGCCTGAAAGCGTACCGGTGGCATACGGCACTCCCCCATCGGCACTGGATGAAGTCATTGTCATTCCGTTCAATGACTTCCCGCGAGCCGAGACCATTCTGGAGAAGTTCAGGGACGAATTGGCGTGCGTGCTGATTGACCTCGTGCCGCACCGGGTAGGAATGATCCCGGCGACCGGTGAATTCCTGACAGGACTTCGAGAGTGGACTCGCCGCAATAATGTGTTGCTGGCTTGCGACGAGGTCATCACGTTCAGATGCGATTATCGGGGTGCGCAGACGATGCTGGGCGTTGAGGCGGACCTGACCGCTCTCGGCAAAATGATCGGTGGCGGCTTCCCGGTGGGAGCCGTGGCCGGGCGCGACGAGGTCATGCGCGTATTGGACCCCCTGGCAGATCGCGTTCTTTTTCCCCACTCCGGCACGTTTTCGGCAAACCCGGTAACGATGGTGGCGGGCAAAGCGGCGATGGAAGCTTTTGACCAGGAAGCCGTGCTACGCCTGAACGAACTCGGACAGCTGGCTCGCCGATCGTTGACAGAAGCTGCCGCAGTCGCCGATTTTCCGGCTTCGGTAACGGGGGTCGGGTCGATGTTTCGAATTCACATGGCGCCAAAGCCGCCGCAAAATTATCGGCAGGTATTCCCGTCCCCCGCGCAGACCGCGGCAACGCAGATGTTTCTCGACTACATGGTCGACCACGGCATATTACTCATCAACACGTGCAGCGGTATGCTGTCGACGCCGATGGAATCCAGGGAGATAGATATCCTGGCGGAGACGGCAGTGGGGGCATTCAGGCACGCCCGGCAAGCTCTTGCATGATCTGAATCTGTAGCGGCCCCAACCGGTTCATCTCCTTGCCGGCGTGCGCCGTGCCTCGCCTGTTCGCTCGTCGCGCAGTATCATGCCAGGCAGTGCGCCGCACACCGCCAGCGGAGAATTGCAACGATGCGTTATTTCAGAATTATCCTCATCCTCCTGGCCGCCTGTGCAACGGCCGCGCAGGCGGCCGACAGTTTCCGGCTGGGCCCGATCGAGGTGCCGCGCGGCGCCCGCGGATCGGACTACCTGCCGGTGCCGGCCGGCGACGACGGCGACACGAAAATACCGGTGTCGGTGCTGCACGGCGCGCGCCCGGACCGGTGCTGGCGCTCGTGGCCGGCACGCACGGCTATGAATACCCGCCCATTACCGCGTTGCAGCGTGTGCGGGGCGCGCTGGACCCGGCTGAACTCGCGGGCACGGTCATTCTCGTGCACATCGCCAATCCACCCTCGTTTTTCGGTCGCACGATTTACTTCAGCCCCGCGGACGGCAAGAACCTGAACCGCGTCTACCCCGGCCGCGCGGACGGGACGCTCAGCGAGCGCATCGCCCACGTGATCACGCGCGACGTCATCGAGCGTGCCGACTACGTGGTCGACCTGCACCGGCGACGCGCAACGAGCACGCCGCACGGTCACATGCCACTGACCGGCAATCGCGAGCTGGACACGGCGGCAAGAGGCATGGCAATGGCTTTCGGTATCGATCACATCGTGATCGACGCCCATCAATTGCGGGATCCCGGCGATTCGCTGTACGTGGACCAGACGGCGCTGACCCGCGGCAAGCCGGCCATCACCACGGAGACGGGGCAGCTCGGCTCCAACCAGGAACAGTGGGTGCGGATGGCCGAGGATGGCGTCTACAACCTGCTGCGTCATCTCGGGATGCTTGAGGGGACGCGAAACCGAACCACGGCATTGTCTGGCTCACCGACTACCGGGTGATACCGAGCCCCGGGACCGGCATGTTTCGCCCCGCGGTCAGGGATGGCTATGCAATAGCAGAGGATGGCCTGCTGGGTGTACTGGTGGACGCATTCGGCGACCCAATGGCGGAAATACGCTCGCCGTTTGCGGGCATCGTCAATTATGTGGTCGCGACGCCGCCGGTCAGCAAGGGAGAACCGGTAGCCATGGTGAGCCGTCTCTACGAGGAGTGACACGCTCGTCGCATGCCGCAAACTGACCGGAGGCATTTATTGTGAGCAAGGACAAACGCGACATTTCGCTGGTGCTCGGGAGCGGCGGTGCGCGTGGCTATGCTCATATCGGCGTGATCCGCTGGATCGAGCAGCATGACCTCCGGATAGCGTCCGTGGTGGGCGCATCGATGGGCGCGCTGATCGGCGGGATTCATGCGGCGGGCAAACTGGATGATTATGCGACCTGGGCCTCCGCCATCCGCAAGAAGGACATCGTCCGGCTGCTCGACTTCACCCTCAGCAAGTCCGGGTTCGTGGACGGATCCCGCATCATGAGTGTCCTCAAGGACTTCGTCGGCGACCGCGAGATCCGGGACCTGCCGGTACGCTACACGGCGGTTGCTTCGGACATCGCGCGCGAGAAGGAAGTCTGGATCAGCTCCGGCCCGCTGTTCGAGGCAATACGAGCGTCCATCGCGCTACCGCTCTTCTTCGAGCCGTTCGAACGCCAGGGCCGGGTGCTGCTGGATGGCGGCATCCTGAATCCCGTGCCCATCGCTCCGACCTTTGGTGATCCCACCGAGTTCACCGTCGCCGTGAATCTGAACGGTCCGCCGGACGAAAACCTGCGCCGGCCGTCCGGGCCGCCGGCGAAGCCGCCGCAAGACACGAACGCGATGCAGGGCCTGATTGACCGCTTCCTCGACCGCCTGAAAGACGGTCTTACGCCTGGCGCGTCGGATGGCCTGAACATGCTGGACATCGCCCAGCAGACTTTCGACACGATGCAGGGCACGATCGCCCGTACCAAGCTTGCGGCCTATCCGCCGGACGTCGTCATCTCCATTCCGCGGGATGTCGCGACAATCCTGGAATTCGACCGCGCGGATGAGCTGATAGACATCGGCTACCGGGCAGCGGACCGCCAACTCGGCCAGTTCCTGGAGCGCAGCAAGCGTCTCAAGGCCGAGGAAGCCCGGCAGGCGAACCATTCGGCAGGTGCACCGTGAAATGGCGGAGGATGGGTTCGGATCCCACCGCGTGACGGGAAAACCTGTACTCCTGATTTCGAGTCAGGCCCGTTCGACCCCGCTCCGGCACCTGCTCCGCGGACAATCGCGTTGCGACAGGCTGCCGGGTCGCGAGGCCGGCGGGCCGGTGTCGCGCGGGTGCGCACTCTAAACCGCAATCGATTGCATGCCGCGAGGTCGAATCGCGCCGCGGCGCGAGGCGTCTGCGCGAGCCGTTGAACATAAGCGGCTAGCCGATGCGGAGGGGCAAATCAAGGGCTCCCGACACTGCTCTTCGACCGGCGCCACCTCGGGCGGCAGCCTTGCCAGTTCCGATCCCGAGTCGCTGACGCCCTCTTCGCGTGAATTGCCGGCGGGAATTCCGGTCGAACTGATTACGCATTCGGCAGAGTCGGACAGCAGATGAGCGGAGTACCGGTTTGCGGCTGATTTCCGACGAATCTGGTGGCCTTGCTGGTGGGGACGTGTTCTTCGCCCACCGCCGCTCCTCGACCAGGTTCTCCGCCTGGGCGAGCTGCGCGTCGTCACTCGCAATGCACCGACCACGTATTACATTGCTGCCGACGGGCCCGCCGGACCGGAGTACGACCTCGTCCGGGGGCTGGCGGACGACCTGGGCGTCGACCTCGTCATCGAGACCGTCGACAGCGTGGCCGAGGCTCGTGCCCGCGTTACTCGACGGCGAAGCCCGCATGGCCGCGGCCGGGCTGTCCGCGACCGAGGCGTCGGCGCCGCCATCTCGACTATCGAGATCCCTCCGCAGCGCCGTCGACATGCACCTGGTCTACCGCCTCGGCACCGGCCGGCCGCGCGATATCGAGGGCATCATCGGGCGTTCCGTCGAAGTCGCCGCGAACAGCAGCCATTCGGACATGATGGCGTCGCTTGCCGCCGTGCACCCGCAGATCGAGTGGTCCGAGAACGCCGATCTCGAGGTCCGTGACCTGCTGGAGAAGGTCGCCCTGGGCGAGATCGACCTGACGATCGCGGACAGCACGTCGTTCAACATCCAGCGTCATTTCTACCCGAACCTGCGTGTCGCGCTCGACCTCGAGCTGGACGACCCGATCGCCTGGGCCTTTCGCAAGACCGACGGCCACAGCCTGCTGAAGCGCGCCGACGACTACCTGATCGACGCCGGCCGCACGGGCACGCTCGCGCAGATCAATGACCGCTATTACGGCCATGCGGGCGGAATACGACGATCGTCGGCACGCCGCGCCTTCCGGTTTCCGCCATTACGAGGGCCGCCTGCCGCGCTATCGCGACCTGTTCAGGGAGGCCGGCGAACTGGCCGGCGTCGACTGGCGCCTGCTGGCCGCGATCGGCTACCAGGAATCGCACTGGCGGCAATACGCGGAGTCACCCACCGGGGTGCGGGGCATCATGATGCTGACGCTGGACACGGCCGCGTACCTCGATATCGAGGACCGGCTCGATCCCGAGAGACAGCCTCTTCGGCGGCGCCCGCTATTACCGCCGCCTGCGTGACCGGCTGCCGGACTCGATCGCCGAGCCGGACCGCACCTGGATGGCGATGGCCGCCTACAACGTCGGCTACAACCACCTGCGCGACGCGCGCCAGATCGTCGCCTGGCAGGGCGGCGACCCCGACGCCTGGATCGACGTCAGCAAGGCCCTGCCGCTGCTGGCGCGCAAGAAATGGTACTCCCGCGTCGAGTACGGCTACGCGCGCGGCTGGGAGCCGGTGCTTTACGTCGACAACATTCGCCGTTACTACAACATCATCCGCTGGCTCACCGAGAGCGAGCACGCACCCGAAGACGACACCGCCGGCGATGACACGATCGAGGTCGCGAGCAACGACGGCGAATCAGCGCCGGGCAGCGAAGAAACGCTGCAGTAGCGCGCCGCAGTCGTCGGCCAGCAAGCCGCCGTTAACCTCCAGCCCGGCCATCCAGGCGCCGCTCGGCGGACAGGTCGAGCACGCTGCCGAGTGCCCCGGCCTTCTCGTCTACGCACCGAACACCAGCCGTGCCATGCGCGCGTTCAGCATGGCGCCGACGCACATCACGCACGGCTCCAGCGTCACGTACAGCACCGTGTCCGGCAGCCGGTAGTTGCCGAGCCGCGACCCGGCGTCACGCAGCGCCACGACTTCCGCGTGCGCGGTCGGGTCGTGCGAGGCCACAGGCCGGTTGCTGCCGCGCCCGACGATCTCGCCGCTCGCAACGACCACCGCCCCCACCGGCACCTCGTCCGCGTCAGCCGCCTCCCTGGCCAGCGCCAGCGCCGCACGCATGTGCTCGACATCGCCGTCGCTCCACGCGCCGTTTACCCTCACCGGATTATCAACCAGTCATGTTTGCCGGCTTTCCTGCGGATGCCTTGATTCCGTTTTTGCCCGCGCAACGCGCGATGCGCAATGTACCACGCGCAATAAACCGCCAGGAATAGCGGCCATATCCATCGAGGTCCGGAGGTCCTTACAAGTCGACAAAACCGGGTGTTACCATTGCTCGCCACCAACCCAGGGACTCACGATAATGTACGCCGATGCGATAGCGGCTCCGTCGATGATGGAGCAGGCGACCCCTTTGCACGAAACCCGGCTGAACCACGTGTTCCAGCGCATTCGGGCCATCGGCGCACGCCGGGTTCTGGATCTCGGCTGTGGCTCGGGGCATTTGTTGCACCGCCTGGTCAGCGACAGACAGTTTGTCAGGATCGTCGGCCTTGACCGTCGGCGACACCGCGCGCCATTCCAGGCTCGCGCACTGCTTGCCGATCATCTGCGGACGCCGGCGTGCCGGCTGGAGCCGGTCGATCGCCTCTATGTCCGAACCGCCGGCTCGGCGTCTCGCGGCCGGTTGCCATGCCGCAGACCGTGGAGACCATCGAACACATCAAACCCGGCGCGCTGTCGGCAACGGAACGGGTCGTATTTGCGCAAATCAGGCCCCGTGTTGCTGTACCTGACCACGCCCAACCGGGAATACAACCCGTTACTCGGCTTGCGACCGGGGGAATTTCGCGAACGGACGCACGAGTTCGAATGGGATCGCGCGAAATTCCGTAACTGGGCGCAGGCTGTTGCCCGTCGCAATGGTTACCGCGTATCGCTGGGCGGCATCGGCGACGCCGATCCTGAATTGGGCCAGCCAACCCAGACGGCATTTTTCTCGCGCCTTGATGCGGCGTAAAGCCTGCGTCGCGGCGCCTGGCAGCGGCGTGCCGCTGGGGGTCCCTTGACCTGATTCCCACTCAATATCGGGGCTAGATTTTCCCCAATAAAAACCGTCGGTTACAAATAACCTTAGTGAGTTGTAACGAGCTTGTAAATCGTGTCGCTCAATTCTTCGTTTGCGCAATCCATTTTCTTCAATAAATTCCGTAGCTTATTTATTCTGCGGTTACAAATCTTGCAAACGAAACCTCGCTCATCGATTTGTCACAAGTTGCGACATTGCTCGGTCCGTTGTCCAACTCATCCAGTTTTTCTGTTAGGAGGCCAACTGACTTCTCCATCAACCGTACGGTTTTCAATTACTACTCGCGGAACATGTACTTTTGTTACTTAAGTGATGTTTTCAGAGTAGCTGCTGAACCTAAGTGGGTAAATTCGCAAACCCCTTATAGTTCCAAGTCCGATTTAGCTATGGCGATCATGTCGTCTAGACACTGATCGGCATTTTTCCAGTCCAAGCTTGAAGAAATCATCCAATTGGGGCAGTCAAAGATATCCTTCGATTCCTTTTCGTAGGTTTTTGAGCTTACCAATAGCGCGCTCGGACACAATAAAAGCACCAACATCCATCGTCTTGAGAATTTGATTTTGTGCATTAAGGCTACGCGCGCGCACTTCAGCGCCCTTCTCGTCATCTATTTCTTTACCAGCGTACTCCGCATCAAGATGTAGATCTGCGAATGACTTTGCGTCGTGGAGTGCTTCGATAATCGCTGAATATGCATCTGCCTTGCGCTCCCACCATCTTTCAGTACGAAATTGCTTTAACGATAACTTGACAGTAATCCACGAACTTGTGCCGGCTATTACTATACCTACAATAACTGCAATAAATGGTTCAATCATTGGCGCTTCCCACGTGATTTCCGCGATATCGACCGTATTTGCTTTTTCTACGGATAAACAGACGACACATCTCTCATCGACGAATAACTTTCCGAGCCATAACTGCGATGAATGCTGCGATGAGCGTGGCGCCGCTAAAGCGCCTCCCAAGGTACTGATCAGCCGCATGGCCGATCGAGCTTCCGTGTAGGTAAAGGTTGCCGTATCCCAGAGTCGCAAATGTTGTAAGCGAGTAACAGAGATGTTACAAAATTCGTATCGTGTCCTGGATTTCCAGCAAAATAGTAAACAAATGCAAAAACCAAAGAAACAGCTAGACCAACTACCAACAGTCGAATTGGCTTAACGCCGTAACCGGACTACCCCCCACAACCAATCTTGAAGCCAACTCTGAAATGTTGATGCTCTTGTCCGCGCCGCAAATCAGCGCACAATATCGCTGTTCGATTCTTCTTTCTTTCGAGGAAAAAATATTGATCTGCAACATGCCAAATCTCTGATCTTTCGTAGGCGACGCGTATAGACCTGAGTATTTCTGGAATTTGCTTTTCTGCATCTTCCTTCTTGACCACTTATCGCTTACTCTTATCGAATCTGGTCAGATAGTTTACGGAAATATCGATTACCGTTACACCTTCAAAATATGCGCCCTTAAGATCGGAGCCTGAGAAGTCTGTTTCTATCAACGCTGCTTCCTAAAACAAACGTTCTTTATGTTTGAGTTGATGAATCTAGCACCAATATCCTCCGCCAGAAACAAACATCTTCAAGATCGCAATCTTCAAATGTAGTATTCGTCAGGCCTGTTCTCTCTAGATTCGCTCCGTCAAACGTACAATTGTAGAATCGTGCATAGTTAAGACTCTTAACACTTTGACTCGAATTGTTAGGAAACTTTTCGTTATATACGTAAATACCTCTGAGGTCATCTTGAGTAAGGACCCAAATGCGTTTTCTTCCATCGCGCTTTTGGGATAATACGGATGACCATAAGGATCTTGATTATCAGGATGATCAAGAACGTAAGGGTCTAGCAGTATGCACTTCGATTTGATTTTTGACCCCTTCAATCACTTCTTTGAATAATTTTTCGCCTAATTCCGTCTCCCAACGATTCTTCAAGAAACGCTGCGTTTTCAGGTCGAATTCAAATCCCTTCTTCTTCTCATAGTTCCCCAAATATCTCGAACTCCAATTTGGTGCGCCCACTAACTGTATCGCTTGACGACGAACTGGTTGACGTCTAGGCACTTCGCATAGAACTCGCTCAAAGCTACGCCTTACGTTTCGTTCTAAATAAACATGGCAGGCAAACTTTATCTCACGCGTCCAGGCAATTCATTCCCTTCACCATCGATTCGGTGCTCAGTCAGCATAGGTCAAAATACATAGCTGGATAGAGGACAATTCCGCAACACATGCGCTATCAAGTCGTATTTAAAGTAGTCTCGGCTATCACCAAATCATTTAAGCTGGACCATCATTTTTTGTCAATTCGCTGTAGATGTTTCTTATTTCGATTTCTCGCGTGATAGATCTCCAGCCTTCGATGAATTTGGACATGCGCCCGTTTCGGTATTGCTATTAGTCCAGCTTTTCGCAAGTACGTTATTGCCCACCCCACCCTGTTATTAAACAACGGCTGCCGACCGCTGGGGAGTAGTTCCTTTGCTCTCTTCTTCCAAAAGTCCAAAGGATGTTGCTAGGGCGCTTCGGATTTCTCCAACCGCCCATTCTTCTCCGTCTCTAATAGTTAAGGACTGGAAGCATAATGTCTTCTGATTTCGGAATCATTGTCGTTGTTCCTTAGTCCCTTATGGACTCACCAAGTAACGCCTTGCTAGCGAACGGCCAGAGTGGATGAACAAAGTAAGTGAAAAAGATCGCTACTTAATCAAGAAGCTGACAAACAGCACCTTACACTGCGGCTGTCAATCATCCTCATGATTACCCACTTAACACCAACTGTCTGTAACCGAGCACGTCCTCATTTGCCTCTAACCACTCATGTTCACGTTGGTAGTTGCCGCAGACAGAGCTAAGCAGGTTCCAAACCGCCCACTATGGTCACCGGTTTAACTGCGCCAATTTATGTGCAACCACGTAGGCAGCTACGCGCTTCGGGATAGACCAAGCGCCAATCCAGAGATACATAACCAGAATCCGTACAATCGCCCCAACGCTTAGTCATCTCCGTGATACGTAACGACTTGGCTCGACATGAGTTTCTGCGTCATAACTATCAGCAAATGACTTCGCCTTAGTTGCTAAACGCTGCTTAAGGTGGTCGTGTAACGCATTTTCCACCGCATCGTCATGCTCTTTCGATGTCGCGTAGTTCGGGTGCTCGATAAAGGCTGTTTTTATAGCTGACGACTGGCGCGCTAACATCAGCTAGCTGCGTCCTCAGCCGCGTCAAACGTCCCCAATACGGCAACTTCGCACCTGTGCGGAACCTGGCGACTTTGTGAGTTCTCGCATACTTCTCTTGCAGCGCAGCATAACTCTCGATAATCCACTTATGCTTCTTCCTTAGCGCCTCCTGAATATCCACGTCATTGGCTTTCTCTGGCGCAGTCACACGGAACTCGTCCATTGTCATCGACAGCTTGAGCTTTCGTGCCGATGGGCTGCGCACCAATCTGTAAGGCATCCGGCGCTGTCCAATCACAATCGCTGCTGTGGCTGTGTCACTCATACTGGCTCTTTGCAAATAGCTTGAGCGCCATTTCCTCTATCTCAACAGGTAGCTTTTGAGCTGTCAACCTATTTATGCGCCGGTTTACGTACCTGTGTCAAGCTTTTTCACTGCTCTTTGTTGTCAGAGTTCGGTAGTATATCGGCATAAGCTGCTGATCTGCTTTAGCGCAACGCTTGCTGGGTTGTCTGACTGACACTGTTACCTGACACAGCCTCAATGACTTTGAGCAGCGCATGAACCTCATAGCTCATGCCTGTGCCCTTGTATGCCTTAGCTTCTGCCTCCAACTCTTGGCCAATTGCTCAGCCCGCTTTTAGTTTGTCAGCCCAGCTGTACTGACTATCGTCCATGCGCTCAATAAGCTCTTTGAGCTTTTCGCTGAACTTGGCGTGCTGGTGATGGTCTCTCTGCCAACTCGGCTTTCCGTCATTTTGCGAAGCTTCGGTAGTTTTCTTTCAGCGCCGCTGAACGCTCGCTCTCTTCATCGTCGCCCGCGTCTCCCAAAGTCATCCCAAAACTCGCTATTAATCACGAGAGCGCAATTTGACGACAGTGGAGAGCCCAGTAACGTGGACGTGCTCTTCCAGCATCTGGCGAATTTTTGCGCCGCACCCGCCTTGCTCGAAGCTTTCTTTCTTCTCAAACACTTGCCTACCGTACAGCAAAAAGTTGGCGAACCACTTTAAGTCCCAGCTCATGTCCAACACGCTGGCATCTGGCGCTAACGCTTCATAAAGTTGGACGAAGTCACGCACCTTGCGCTGGAACAGAATCCATTCATCCTCTGTCCCTATCTCTTTGACTAGTGCGTCATATTCCGCCTTCTACGTTCTCTGCCTGAACGCTTTATGTCTTTGATGTACACCAAAACTGCCCTGTGCGCGGCCCTGAGTTCTGTACGCAGCCCGTCCAAGTCACGCATGGCATTTTTGACGTCCTCAGTTCTGTAGCTGGCGAGAGCTTCATCCAAGTGACGACTTACGCCGACTTGTAGTCAACGATGAGCCCGTTCTTCTTTTTGGCGTCCGCCACACGATTGGTGCGAGCAATGGCTTGAAGCAAAGTGCGCCTCTTTAAGGGGCTTGTCCAAGTACATGACAGACTCGGCGGGTGCATCAAAACCCGTCAAAAACAACTGTGTCGACAGATAATGACGATGTGGGGTGGCTCGAAACGCTGCTTGAATCGTTTTTTAATCTCTTTCTCCCCGACATCAACGGCGTACCATTGCACTCAGCTGCTCTCGCACCTGATTTTTGTATTTATCCTCGCTGGGTTTGTCATCTTCTTGTGACTTGCTATATCACACAGGCAGACGCCTTTTGAGCTTTTCGCAGCGCTCCATCACTACGATCAGTCCTTCTTTCTCACACTCAGTTCGCGATCAGCTTATCCAGCGCTTGCTTGTATAAAATCACTGCCTCTCTGTCGTAGGCAACCAACTGGGCTTTGAAGCCAGTCTGGCATGAGCGTAAGCTTTTGAAGTGATTCCCCATAGTCAAAAGCGATCCGCTCAATCCGCCTGGGGTGGACGAACCAAGTCAGCCAGCCTAACGCCGCGCTTTTCGATGGAATCCAGATTCTCGTCGCTGAGATCCGCAAACGCCGGTGTCAAATAGGCTGTCTATCTCCGGCTTCGTCTATTTGCCATTCCGCCTTTCGGCTGGTGTAGTAGATAGGCACAGCGGCGTTATCTGCGTACTGCATCATCAATGCCGCATTCTCGTCCGAATTACCCTCTCACCTACAACCCCAAAGTTCTCGTATGTGTTCTTGTCATCTTTGCGGATGGGTGTACCAGTAAACCCGAAGAAGGTGGCGTCCGGGAGCGTAGCTCGTAGCGAGGCGCCCAAGTCCTTCTCTCCGGTGTGCGATGACACTCGTACCCACCATTCACAATCCAATTTTCGCTATTGGGGATCGCTTTTCTGGAACCTTCGAACTTAAAAATCGCGCCCAGCAGCGTCTGCCCGTCTACGCCGCTACTTGTAAGATCGCGCAGATTCTTAATGTTCTTGACAGGCATCGGGTTTGGCAAACGAGTGGCAGTGAATGTGTCCGTGATCTGTTTATCCAAATCCTTTCTGTCCGTTCAGGATAGAGCAGGTTGCGGTCTGCGAAAGATCGGACTTTCAACAGTTCGTGGCGTTTTAGCTTAAGAGCGAGCGAACACCATAGTGAGTGACTTACCGTCTGCCCTGTGTGTGCCAGATGAGTCCGCGCTTACGCTTACCTTTTACAACTCTCTCCACCATCTTGTTCACGGCACGAAACTGCTGGCAACGCGGCTAATTTTCTTCATAACGCTGCCCGTTTCCGCGTCCCGTTCAAAGACAATAAAATCAGCAAAGCAAGTCCAGCAGACGGCTGGGCTCTCAGTAGGGTCCACGGTCCTTTTTGGAGTTCATTCTCGAAAACTTTTTCTCGTGAGGATAAGTATCACGCCAGTAACCGTAGAACTTGGAACGAACAGCCCGTTGCGCCGTAAAAGGACCGTTGTACCGTCTGTAACGATGTTGAAGGCATTTGTTAAGAATAGGCGTGGAATATCCCGTTCGTACTGTCTACTTTGTTCAAACGCCTCGCCGTTTTTATCCTTATCATCGGCGGGTGAGTTAGCCTCGATCACGACGAGCGGCAGGCCGTTAACGTAAACTACCAAGTCAGGGAATGCGTGGTTCTCTCAGCTTTCACGTAGAGCTGATGCGTAACGGCGAAGTGGTTGTTTCGGGGGTTAATGGAAATCAAATCACTTTGAGCGTCTTTTGGGTACCTTGCCCTTCCACTGTGCGACTGAAAGTCACCTCGCAAGATCTCCGCTCCACGTTGTCATCCTCTGCGTATTAGCTCGGCAGCCGCAGCTCCGGCGTTCCGCAAGTGCGATACCGTTTAGCTTCTGGAGCGAAGCAACAAGCTGCGGGCGGAAAAATGGTCTGATTTTCGCCATCTCGAAGTGAGGAGTGCTGGCGTCGGGACGAGACTGAACCCATACCCTAACGTCTGTAGGTATTCGAGTAGCGTGGGCTTTTCAGCCAAGCGCCATTCAGTGCCACGCCCCTTCATCAAACTGTCCTCACTTTCCCCAGTGAGCGAGTTATCCATTAGTCCCATTTTGGCGCGGGTTTGTTGCTCAATGATCGATTTCTGCTTAAGCGACGATCATTCGTCAGACGGCAAGAATTTTCTGCGAATACTGGTTGTTGTCTCGTTCTGCGAGGGGTGGAACAAGCAAGCTCCTTCAAACGCAGAGAACTTTCCTTTATTGATGATTGCAACAAGCAGTCTGTCCCGCGATAGCCATTCAAGTCATTGACTCTGTGCTGCAACTGATAGTGATAAAACAGAGTTTGCTCAAACGAGCTCAAAGCAACATGCATTTATCTGCTGGTTCGCGACACAAGCCTTTTCTATTTGATTTGCTGTCCTTCAATTTGAGGCTATGCAGGTAAATATGAGCGATTCGGCGGGTATCAACTTCGACTTTCGATGCGCCTTCAGCGGTAACAGTGCGCTCTGTATGTTCTACATATAGGGAACCATCTAAGTCGCTTGGGGTTACGAACGGTATCGCACCGCCCCAAAATTTGGCTGCTTAGTGCTTGGTGTCTTCCCTGTGGATATTTTTGCGACTTCTCCAAGCGGGGATATGCGCCACCCCTCAGGTACCTCACCCCGCTCAACCGCCTTACTACCCAAGCCACCAGAGAGCAGTTCTTCCATCAGCCCACGCTTCACACACTCCGCCTGACCGATTACCGCCTGTGTTGCTAGAATGCTGGCATCCACGCTTCCGAAAGTATCTGCGCATATGTCGTTGTTCACTGAGTGGTGGAAGCGGTACCTCTAACTTTCCTAAGTTCTTGCGCCAGATACGTTTGCGCGTTGTACCTCCCGCATTACCCTCGATAAACCGTTTAGCATATCTGCTGTTAATGAGATGCATCAGCCAATCAGCATCGAAAGATCGCGTGTGGGGCGCAGAATGGCAACGTCAACAACTGTTACGAATTTATCATCCCCTTCAAGCGGGAAGCGGCAACACCGTCCAAGCGGCTCAGGCATTCTGGCTACCAGTAAGTCTCCTCGCTTCAGAAACGTGCATTTAAGACGCTTGGCGGTGTCTTTGGTTAAGTGCCTATCGACTCTGTCGATGAAGTATCCATCGCCAATGTCGGCAAGCTGCACTAGCCTGACGTCCCCACCTGGCGACTGATCCTTACTCTCCACCCAATCCCCGTCATTAAAAACGGTTGGCGCCAGTATCTCAGCCAGCGGTGACCGCGTCCATGCTTTGGGCACTTCACTCAACATAGCCAAGCGCTCGGAGGTGTTGCGTCATCTTTTCCTCAGCAACATCTCGTTCTACCGTTAACTCCGTCAGCCGCTCTACTTCCATCGCTACATCTATCTGCGCAGCGGCTTCGCCCATATTCACGTATCGAGTTATGTTGAGGTTGTAGTCTTTGGCTGCGATGTCGCCTGTTGAGACCACTGCTGCCAGTCCCTCCACATTTTTAAATGCCAAATACGCCTCACTGAGCGTCTTGATATGTTCATTGCGCAGATAATTCTGCGCTCTGCCTTCCTCGTATTACTCTACGCCGTTCACAATTATCATTTTGCCCTGCATCTGTGCGGGCTTGCGCTTGCGTAGAAACAGAATGGCAGCAGGGATTACTAGCGCCATAGAAGAGGTTCGCCGCTACGCCAAGGTACGCCCTCAACCAAATCGTTCTCCACAAAGGTCTTTCTAATCGCACCTTCAGCGCCAGCGCGAAACAGCACACCATGCGGCACAACCACTGCCAGCTTCCCGTTTTCATTCAAAGTCGCCAGCATGTGCTGAACGAAAGCCAAGTCACCGTATCTGGCTGGCGGACAACCGTAGGTATCACGCCCATAGACATCGCCATTCTTCCATCTTGCGTGCCCCTACTCTTCGAGGAAAACGGGGGATTAGCAATCACCCTATCGAAGCTGCGAAGCGCCCTATTGTCTTCCACTTACTGAGATGTTTCGGCTCTCGGAGCGTGTCACCCTTTCGTACGTCTGCATCATCAATGTCATGGAGGAACAGGTTCATCTGGCATATAGCCCAGGTATTGAGGTTGCGCTCCTGTCCAAACAGACTTAAAGAGCGTGGGTTGCCTCCACTGTGCTCAACAGAACGGGTCAGGCTTCCGACAGCATGCCGCCACTACCGCAAGTGGGGTCGTAGACGCTCATGCCCTCCGAAATCTCCAAACACCCAACCATCAGGCGCACGATCTCTTTGGGGTGTAGCAACTCGCCTCCCTTTTTGCCTCCATCGTCCGCAAACTGCTTAATAAGGTACTCGTAGGCATTGCCCAACACGTCAGCTTCAACGTTGCTGTTGCGCATATTGTATCTCTCGAAGTGCTGAAGCAGACGTTCTGAAGATGGCATCGCTGAAACGTTCCTTGTTATTGAAATCCACGCTCTGAAAGATGCCACGCAACTTCATGTTGGCATCTTCAACTGCTTGGAACGCAGCATTGAGATGTTCGCCGATGTTAGTCGTGTGCTTGCGAACATCTGACCAGCTATGTCCTTCTGGCAGATCAAAGCGGTGCTCGTCAGCATCCGCCGCCAAATCCTTATCGCCGTACTCGCTCAGCTTCTGCTCGTACTCCTCCTGCCACACATCACTGAGGCGTTTAAAAAATAGCAGTCCAAAGATGTAACTCTTGTACTCGCCGCTATCAATGCTGCCGCGCAGAATGTTTGCCGTGCCCCGAGATGCTGTTCTGAACTCGTTTAACGATACCGCCACTTTCACCTCCCATTTTCCTTTGTTACCGAGTGTCCTGACACCAAACTTGCCGTGTTCCACAGGCGGCAATATTTGCTTCAGCTTTCTTTAGCAGCCTATAGGTATTCGTTCGAAGGGATTGCTTGTTTTTCGTTCTTAACTCGTCGCTCTTGAAATAACCACCCATTTTTAAGCATTTCATCGTGAATATTGTCTTCTCTCGAATAATCCCTCGCTGTTGTCATCAACCCAGCTATGGCATCGCCTTCCAGAATAAATGCGGATTCTTTTCAACTCTTCGCTCTTGCGCTAAGCGTCTTTCAGCTAAACGAGTTAGACGCTCCTCTTCGGCTTTCTGCTTTTGTATCACTCTCTTTTCAGCTTTTCTGTAATGGTCCCAGTACCTTCTCGCCCCAAGCTCCGCTTCATGCCAGAATCTTTCGAGATCATATTCTTTGCCTTTGGCTCTGCCGTCTTCTTTTAGCTTTCGTATTCGTTCGTCATCCCAACGCTGAAGCCGTAGCCCCGATCTTCATTACGTCTACGCCCTTTTGTTTGTCCAAGTCGACCATCAAACATTTGCTTAAGCTCGGGCAATATCGACCTTCTCGCTGACTATCGAGTAACGTGGTTTACTACGTCGCTTAGGTTCGAAATTGACACCTTCAAGTTCTCTCTCGATTTGTTCGAGAACAACCGTCTTCGGTAGCGCTTTCGGCACACGAAAAATGTAAGCATCATCTCCTTCCAACCCACTTTTCTCGCGTCGAAAAGCCGCGTCATTCAATAACTGCACTTTTGGGGAAAATCGGAGAATCAGAAACTCTCCTCTCTGCATGTATGGCGCGACAGGCTCAGTCCACCAACGCCAAAAGCCCCTTGTTCCATCGTATTTCTCGTCGAATACATCGCCAAAATCCTTGTAGAGAGACTTCATTCCGTCCCCTCCTTTGGCACATGCACTCCGATATTCCTCGCTGCATCGAAGATAGCGAAACCATAGGTAGTAAATGCTCTCCGTAATGGGCACGCCACGCACGACCTTTTTGCCGCCACCCCACTTACGGTAGCGGACATTATTCTCTATCCAAGTAACAGAACTCGGGGCTGAGGGGCTGCGGCTTGGGAAATCTCTTTAGCGACATTGTATCAAGTATACCATTATTTATTTCTGACTATGATACACCCGAAAATGACCTGAGAATAACCATATCGACACAGACGCAATCCTAGAGGCCAGACAATGTTTATCAACCAGCTCCACAACGAATCATCCCCTATCGCCCAAGCCGCCATCATTTCTTCGGCTCGTGCTTTCGCCCAAAAATTATCGGCAATATGGGCTGCCCGAACAAACTGTTGAGCTATAGCGAAAAGCTATTCGATCTCAGCAAGCAACACCCTGCTGCCAACTCCCTCCAAAAGGAGGCAGAAATTGCAACCCAAAAATCTATAGACATCCAGAGCCAGCCCGAGCACGTAGCAATGACTGTAGTCCGTGACGGCGCCGCTTTCCTCCGTCGGCAGGGAAAGTCTCCCAACAACCGACTTTACACAATGCGCAATCGCTACGGCAGCTGGACCGCCGTTCACGTCCATTCAGTCAACAAGGGTTTTGGTGGCGAAAAATTCGAATGGTTGTGCCTGCAGAACAAAATGGAGTTTACGAGCGAATGGTTCGTTGCACGTTTTGCTCGCCATTTCGTATCAGAGGAAATGCTAATAGCTCTTGATAACTTGCTCGCGGCGGATGTCGCACCTTGCGACAAAGCGGCCTGAGATGTCATCGACAAGACTCCTTATCGAGCAACATTTGCCCCATGTGGTCGAGCTGTATAAAACCAAGAAAGGGGCGCCTCCAGCTGAATTTAGATGCGACGAATGCAGGATACACCTTTGTCCCGCAGCCGAAGACGACATCATTTTCTGGCAGAGCTTCGGAGCGGTTCTTAAGCCAGCTGTCGATTCAACGTCGCATCTAACATTGGTAGCCGTGAAGGGAAAATCCAGATGAAAAAGCGACACGAAAATCACCCATGCGTCGTTCGGCCTGTACACAAGACCTCACCGCATAAGTACGAAGTCTTTTGCGTGCTTTGCAAAACGCATGTGCAATGGACCACGCCAAAGATGTTTGAAGCCTACAGAGAGCTTCAGAAAACCCAATAACTTTATCCCATATCGCGACAATCTGAATCACCGCACTTAACCCTTTGTCCGCACGCTTGCGAGTGTGTGGCTGCGGACACATTCGCCCAAAATAGGAAGCTAGTATGAGAATTGAAAATGATCGGCCTCTCGACGACTGCGATAATCACACATAAGATACGGCCAACAGCGCTCCAATTGACCTCTCAAATCAGCCACCAGCAAATATACTGATAACAAAGGCTGAACAAACTTCGGCTAATGACATCATTGTTTACCATGACGACAAAGTTGATATCGACAGGTCGCTGATAATGTCTGTCAGCTTGCGACAACTGGTACAAGTCAAGCACACGTCACCTTTACGCCATACTCGGCCAGTGCTACGAGCTGCACTATCTGATCGAAACTGCGGAAAAGGAAGATCAAGACAGTGTCGAGACTGCGATTAAGACGGCGTACACGAATCTCAATGGAAGCCAGCGCGCGAATAAGCTGCTTACACAAATCGTCAGCATCGTCTTTAATTTCGCAGACCTAGATCGCCGTCAACGCAGTCGATACAGCCGCGTGGTTGAAATAGCCAGAAAGTCGTCATCCAAGCCTACCTCTGCCCAGGCCTTTGTTCGATGGCTTAAGAAAACGGGCGGAATCGTAGCGGCTCTGGAGTTACGCAGCGATGTGAGAAGATAAGACCTGAACAGAGCGAAATCAACGACACAATTCGACATTCTGCCACCCGTTACCACACTAAAATATTAAAAACACAGGTAATCGCTTTGTTGTGATTCTTGCCTCGCCTATTGACTCTGGGACGGTCAACGTTCTTTACACCTTTGAGGAAGACAGCATCGCCGATAAATTGGCGACGAGAGCATACAACGAGCTGAAGAAACTTGAAAAGGAAGAGCGAGCAAACCAAGTCCGCCGCATCAGTTGCCGATGAATTGGTCGCTCGGGCAGCTAAGGAGGAGAGCCAATAGTGCTTCCAACTTGCTTAGATGATGTCGTTTTGACAGATCACGCTGAGCAGCGTCACATCAAGCGCGTGGTGGCTGGGGAAGTAACTTTCCAGCCACGCCAAGAGCGGCCTTCTCCTGTATGGAAAATATGGTACTGGCAAGACGACCTTCGCGCATTTGATGGCGACCCTTCTCGAATACATCGCGCCAACAACACAGACAAGGAAGCATTTAATTCGTGCTATCGGTATCGCTCAGAAAATGTCAGCTTGACGCCAGATAATGTAGGAAAGCCAATATTGACGCCTGCGAGTATCACATTCATCAATATGAGAACACCATAGCAACAGTAGCACTAGCGTTGTCCAACAAATTAAGGATAAAGGATTGAGCAACCTCCGATTCGGTTTCGAAGCGGGCTACTTCAACCACTTCGTGCTAGATGAGCTTGACTGCTGGAGCGACGCGGCGCAGTCCAATCTCAAGGGGTTAATCCGGCAAGCCCAGACTGGAATGTGTTCTATATCACGACCAACAAGCGGCACAAAATCGATGCGGGAATCCCTAAGCCGATGCATCGGCGTCGAAATGAACGGTACAGACGCCGCTAGCTACATACCGCTTGTCAGGAAGCACTTCAATCACCTTGATCGCCTAAGTGATGAGGATTTGATCAGAGTCATTGATGCCGCGGGTGGAGATTGGCGAGAGATGGAAGATGCAATCCAAAGATTGTAGCCAATAAAGTCAATGAGGTAAGGCAACTACTGGAGAACAGGAGCTTATTAGCTCCTGTTCTCCATCGCTCGCTCCAGCATTCTATCAATCACCTGCTCGGACAACTCGGCGTGCATCCTTGCCATCTGAGCCCATCTATTCCGCCGCCCGTCATCGTCTTCTGTACTAGCAGCTCGCTGCCACACGCGACTTACGCGTACCAGCTCCGCATATAAGCGCAAGAGAACGTCATTACTCACATCTCGGTTTTGGTTTCTTCGATTACAGAGATAGCTTCGACTTGTCTTCAAATATCTAATATTAAATTTGTTCTCGTTGAGCTTTCGATCAACTGAATGCAGAGCAGTAAATACCTCGTCTGTTATTAGTTTTAATTCTCTTACTTTTAGTTTTCATCGTGTGAGTATTTTAGCCATTACGAAGCATACACGGCCATATGCCATGATAAATACAACGTCGGCACACTGCTTCATTGTCTATTGCTGTGCTTACTAATGAAACTGGCTCTCAAACAGAGAGCGTCCTCGTTGCGCGTGTTAGCTTTTACCGTGTCCTTGTTGCTGTACAAGGACACAGCTTCGCTACTGTTGATTGCGTTATTCTTAAGCTGGAACAGATAATCCTTGTCTCGGTCCCTTTGCATCTGTTGAATATCTAGCCGAGTCTCTCCTGATATGTCTTAACAGTTCGTCATCTGTTTCGTTGTCGCCATACCGCTTCATCAGCACATTTGCGTGGACATTGCTTGCTTGTTCAAGACAGACGATTCGTTCAATTCGAGAGTAGCGGCGTCCCCATCGGCTCTCCCGCTGCTTATATCCCCACTCGTCGCACTCTAATCTGTAAAACAGCTTTTTTATTTGCTTACTCAGGGCTTCATGCGAAAGAGCGGGCTTTTCGCGGCGCGGCTGATAGTTGAGTACGAAATAGAAGTCGGGCTGCGTACTTGAGCACCAATCGGCATAGGCTTTGGTTATCTGTTGACCGTCCATACATTTATTTATCAATTCTGCTTACTTCGATAAGCAGAATTGGATTTTGCAGTGGATCAAATATCGCCTTAGCTGCTGTGGCTCGCTGCCTGAAAGCTTGTCGTCGCCTTTTACGCGCAGATCGCTTCCCTTAATAAGCGCACCTGTTCAAGCAAGCGCCCTTATTCGCCCTGACAGCGCAGATCGCCGCGCCGCTTTGCTCGACTACCCATATGAGCGTTAACAGCTACACAGACGCACGTAGCGCGCTACAGAGGTCGGATTCGAGGGGCTATTTGAGCAAGCAATGTTTTGGGACGACTAGCAGTGAAATGTACGGAAATACGCAGATTCATACATTTCAGCCCAAACCTCAGTGATTACAGTAACTTGCAGTTTCTGTGCGAAAACTGGTCGTCCTTTGAAATGTATGAATTTATAATAAATGGTAACAAAAACAACTATTTAGGATATTTTGTGGACGAGAAATGGTGCCCTACTGAGAAACAGCTGAAAAAGCTGCTACTCGTCACCAATGTCGTCATAGGCGCACCCAATACTGAGGAAAGAAAAAGATGAAACAAGCACGTGTATTGAACGACAAGGAACTGCGAGCTGTTCTCAACGGCACGAAATTGACGAGGTATACGCACAGAAACAGGCTAATGGTGATGCTTAGCTATTGCGCGGGGCTACGGGCATGTGAGATCGCTAGCCTGCGGATTAATGATGTGATGGGCAGTGATGGCGAAGCCAAGCACACGATCCTGCTAGAACGCCGGCAAACCAAAGGCAAACAGCGCGAGGAGGCGGTGGTAAGCGAAAAGTTGCGGAAGGAAATCACGCAGTATGTTCACGAACACAGGCGGTATGCTGCTGCAGACGCCCCTTTACTGAGCGAGTCAGAAAGGAGGTGCGTTCACCAGCCAGACCATCCAACACGTGTTTCGCCAGCTGTATAAGCAGGTGGGTATCGATGGAGCAAGCAGTCACAGTGGGCGTCGAACGATGCTCACGAAGCTCGCTGAACGTGGCGTACATGCCCGCGTCATACAGCAAATAGCCAGACATAGCAGTTTGTCGACAACGCAACGATATATTGACGTATCACCGCACCTGCTGCGCAACGCTGTTGAACTGCTTTAACAGCTCGAGAGACGTGAACAGTAAATTTGCTGCAATAGTCGGTATCTGATCTTACAGTCAATGTCCGACTAGGCCGCGCCTTGAATGGCTGACTTTCCCAATAGCAAACGCTCGAAAAGCAAGATTTCTATCATTCCTACAGCAAGCAATTGTCCAAAAGCTGCCATCTAACCAGCCAATATCAGTTCTATCGCGTTTGCCAGGTCGTCAGACGAGAAGTGTCTAAACTCACTAGAGCCAGGAAAGCTACGTCAAAACGATACAGGTTTACCGATCTTGAGAATCTGGCTTTCAATTTGCTTCGCCCTAACCGTTCCTACATTCTCTAGCAAGATAAGCTCGGGGGTGAATCCAGCATCTTTAGCAACGTCATAGATTCGTCTATCTCCTAGATTCTCACTGGTTATGCCGACTTTAAATATGTCACCTTCTGCAAACCACAGATAGACCACATCCCTCGTGTTGTAGGTTTCTAAATACTCTAAGTGATCTGTGATTTCATCAAGTACTCCCATGCGTCTGGCGGCTGCGTAAGCGTTTTGGCTTTGCCTGTAGAAATCAGCTCGGCCTGAGTATTTCAAGGCTTCTTCCGCAAGTAACTTAGGAGTCCAATTCACCCGTTCCGTGTAAGTCATATGGGAGCAAACCTCATCGAGAATGCCTCGCTTCGCAGCGACCTGATAAGCGTTTGAACCCTTTCTGGAATTCACTTCTGGTCTGATACTTTTGAGCCTCTTTTGCTATGTCTTCATCTGACCAGGGTTTTGCCTTGTATTTCATATGGTCACAGGCTGCGTCCAGCAAGTTCCTTCGCTGAGCTGCTACATATGCTAGGGGGCTGGCGTCTTTGAAGTCCGATCGTGATTCATACTTGGCGGCTTCTGCCAGAACCATTGCGTCAGTCCACCGTAGTAATCTTAAGTTCCATATGAGAACACATCTCATCCAAGCATGCCTCGCTTCGCGGCGATCTGATAGGCGTTGCTGTTGGCGCTAAAATCAGTTCTTGAGCTGTATTTTCTAGCTTCTGCTGCCAGCATTTCGTATGTCCAATCCGTCTTCAGTTCAGTCATGTGAGAACAGACTTCATCCAAAATGCCTCGTTTGTGTGCGGCTTTGTAGGCGCCACAGATTGTTCTCACGGAACTCAGTTTTTGTTTTGTAATTTCGACGCGGCTTCTCTGATGTTCTCCGTCTGTCCACTTATCTCGAAGTTTGTTCATGTGGGAACAGATTCGACCCATAAGCCCTCTATTCGAGGGCCGCCTCGATACGCCCCACTTAGAGCCGTTTCTTGAAGTCGGACTTAGTTTCGTATTTCTTGGCCTCGGCCGCCAACATCTCATCTGTCCAAGACGTTCTTGGTGGGGTCATATGAGCACAGACATCATCAATGATTCTGCGGTACTTGGCTGCGGCATACGCGGAGCTACTCTTGGCACGAAACTCCTGCTTGGTTTCGTATTTCCTAGCTTCCTCCAACAACTTTTCATATGTCCATTGGATGTTTGGCATAAGACAGGTTCTGTCAAGTCAAGTATCGACTATTGCAAATTAGCCGACGGTATTGGCTACCGCTTCTTGGCTTTCTGCTCAGCGATACGCGACGACACATATCTCTTTGGCAAATTGTTTAGCTGCCCGTTCTTTATGAGAAGTTTTAGTCTGACGTCATCCCAATCAAGCAATAACGGAAATCCCTCATCTTTCAGACCATCTTCATTCAGCTTCCAAGCACTCAGACCCGTTAGACGACCGCTGTAAATTACGGCGTACTCACTTTGCGCCTTCTCGATCAGCGTTCTGGCATTGTCCACTTCGTCTTTGATTAGCTTCCTAGCTGCCAAGTGAACAATGTTGAGGCTTCTATACTACTGACGGACCGTCGCTTTTAGACCAATTCTCTCGGGTATCTCTTTCAGGACACTTTTTTTGAACTTAGCGTCTTCGGCAAGGACATCGCGAAGCGACGCAGGATCGACCGAAAACTCAATCTCAAACTCCTCCTCTTCCTCTGTCTTATTCGCGCCCAATTGCGTCGCGTGCACCGCAATCCCCCGATGTTGTACAGTAATTACGTAGCGCCTCCATAAATCGATATTCTAAATGCGCGTCGTACTGAGCGTCGAAAAGATCTTTGACAATTCCTTTTTATCGATTGTTTGTCGTAAACGCATTGACAAACGTGCTGACCTAGCTGGTCGATGTAAAGTCGTCAAGACGTTAGCAAATTCACCAGTCGCTTGTTGAGGTCGAGACGTAATTCAAAGAAATCACCATAGTCGCCCAAACCGCGAGCCATATTTCCTACTGCCTTGTCCAGTAGCTCTTTTTCGAAGTCCAGGTAATTTGCGATTACGATCTCGTATTTTTCCTCAATTGCCAATGCGTTGGAGAGTACATCCCTTGCAGCTTCAAGCGCCTTGTATCTCGTCTCGTCTATATCGAGCTGTGGCATCTGCCCGAGCACAGCCTTTATCAAGATGTATTTCCCGTCTGCCACTTCGCCCTCTTTTTTATTCATAGCCCGTTTGCTGATTGCAGGGATAAATACTAGCAAAAGGAGAACTTCTAATGAGAGCAAAAGAACTTAATTCAGATCTAAAATTGCTGATAGAGAGCGAAACCAATACGCCTGAGGGGGTCAGCTTCGAAAAACGTCCGAAAATTGACTCTCCGTGCGCTGAACAAACTCAGAAAAATAAGGGAACTGCGCAAACTAGAGCGCGCGGAGAGAGCCAAAGAGATTAAAGCAATTTACGGGCGAAAATCCGATGACTCTCAGGACCATAAACCGCCAACGATCCCCAGAGAAACCCACTAGTTTTGGTGCAAGCGTCTAAACCAGCTTTCATCGCGCATCCAAAT
Source organism: Woeseiaceae bacterium (assembly GCA_034522415.1). Classification (GTDB taxonomy): domain Bacteria; phylum Pseudomonadota; class Gammaproteobacteria; order Steroidobacterales; family Woeseiaceae; genus Woeseia. Next base: position 522,424 of record JAXHLH010000001.1, on the reverse strand, counting down.
AGTGGCATAAAAAATGACTTTCTGGTTCCGATTACCAACAAAACTTTCAGAAGCTAAAAGCACTTTGGCTACATCGATCGAGCGACAGGTTGCCCACTCGAATGCATCTGTAATGGTCGGTAGATGACTTATCAGATGTTGGCAGATTCTTGCCTGCTTGTATGATGGTCTTGCTACCGATCACGGATGCTAAAGTGCTAGGATTGGGTGCAATTAAAAGGGCCGCTACAGACCGATACAGATTATAAAACCTCATATGATTATCGATAGGACGCCCAAATTGGGAATAACAAATAGTGAGAAGTAATGAAGAATCTCACTCTAAATGAAAAACAAGCCAAAGAGCTTTTGCAGACTGTCCGCGACGATCTGATCTACCTAACTTCGCTGAATTTCCGAAAGCCAACTTACTCAGAGGTACGGATCGCCAGCTCTATTCTCCGACGGCTACTGTACGAAAGAATGTATATCGCGGGCTGGACAGTGGCGAATTTAGATGGTGAACCATCAGTCATTGCGACTGATTTAAGTGCAATGATCGAAAATGTGCCCAATCGTTACATTCACTACGCTTATGCTGGAGGCGCTAATACTGAAGGCGCTCAGCATACGGGCTATTTCTGCTCGTTATTCCGGAAAAGGAACATGAGAAAGACGGAGCTGAGGCGACGGCGAAGCGCGTGCAAAAATTATTCAAGCCAGGTAAGAGTCGTAGTTTTAGCGTGGATGAGTTTTGTGCTTCACCCTGTGTAGCGAGCGGTGCAGCGCGTGTCAGCCGTGCTGAACTAATTTGGTATGTCGCAAACAAGCGTGGCGGTGTCCATTGGGATAATTACCGCGGCGAATGGTCAAACCCAGTAGATGCGCGAAATCGGCTACTTGATGAAGACCATCTGGTAGTTGGGAAGCTCCCCGCGTCTTTATATGAAACGCTTTCAATCGCAGAATCTCTCACGAACTCGGTTGATTGTCGGAAATTTATTGAGTATGTCGACGATATTGCGCCGAAGAGGAGCTGTCTAACAATATAATCAGATTCCGGAGAAGGTCGAATCGGCAAATATACTGATCTGACATTCCATCCCAAAGAAAAATAGGCAGTTGGAAAGAGAGGTCCTCCAAACTGAGTCTGCGGAGCACATAAAGTAGGTGAGTCTTAAGACGGCATGTAGGCGAATGTCGGCGAATTTGACATGCAGCTATTCAATCGAGTGCAACCACCTCTCCTGCTTCACCTTCATAACGTAATAGGGCGGCTCGTTCTTGCTCCGACAATTCAGCGTGATAGTAGGTCTCAGTCAGATGCTTGAGACTCGTACCGCAAACTTTACTAAGCGTGAGCGGGTTAGCATTGCTCTGTAAACGCTTCGTAATGCCGTAGTGTCTGGTGCTGTAGTAGGTGAGATTACGCTTTTTCCAGTCGGTAATACCTGCGAGCCACATCAATCGTGCGTAGTGGTAATACAAGGCATCGCGAGTTACCCGCTCTCCATTGTGCGCCGTGAACACGTAGTCGTTCTTCTTCGTGTATTTGCTGAGGCTACGGAGCCTGTCAAAGTGCTTACCACCACGCACCTTGATTACTCGGCTCTGGCGCACTTTGCTAGTTTCCGCCAATACACTGATAGTGACTAAACGATGCCGTTCAGCGGTATACGTTTCCACATTTCCCCATTTCAGCTGATACAGCTCGCCGAAGCGCATCATGGTGTTCGCGCCAATCAAAAAGAAATGGCGCACTAACTGTCGAGTAAACTGTTCTTGTTCGCTCAGAAACTCACGCTTCGCTGTCCTTTTGGAGGCGTAGCTGATGAGCGCTCGGGTTATGCAACGGTACTCGTCGTCCGTGTAAGTGCTGCGACGCAATGTGTCAGCATCGACGCCCCTTCGTGTAATGCTGGGAAAGACGTAGTAATGCACAGTATGCAGCCCTTCATTGAAGGCCCACTTACATAGGGCATTTATTGTTGCCTGCTCATTTTTGATGGTTACATCTTTGGCACCCTTTGCTTGACGGAACTGTTGGTACCCTTGCAGGCTTTTGCTCTCCAAGTCGCTGAGACGGGTGACGCTGCTTTGTGCCTTTCGCCCGACAATGCCGCAATATGCGACAAAGTGATTCAGCTGCGATTTGATCGTGCCCCCAGCGCCCCTCAGTAATGGAGCCACGATTAACGTCTACCTCCCACCGATATTTGAGGTAATCCTCAGCTGTCTGCTGAACTGTCGGACTAAAAATGCGCTTACCAGCGTTGAGATTGGCTTTGATGGCGAAGAACTCCGCCTCTGCTCGCTGAATAGCTGTATCCAAGTGGGTCGTTTTCAGCGTTTTACGCACGTACTTGCGCTCGTCGCTGATCCACATGCGGAAATGCCAGTAATCACCGCTTTGCTGGGTTCGTACGACCTCTGCTTTTCCGCCGTAGATTGGGTGTTTGTCCGTCAGAAAGGACTGGCTGGGATTCTTGCGCTTGCTGCGCTGTGCTCTCGTTCTAGTGTTGTCTACCACTAAAGCTACACGGGCTCTTGCATCCATGCTTACCTCTCCGAGTTACCTTACTCATCTATGGTAAGCGCTACGAAATGTGTATCAGCTTCAAGTATTGCTAGCTTCCATACATGATACTTATGACGTGCAATAATCGCGACCGTTTGTAACTTTCCTTGTAAAAACCCCTATTCTTCGGGCGGTTTGCAACTTCTTTGTAAAATTAGAACCTTGTATTATCAATAAGTTAGGTCCACACAGCTACTCCCACTCGATCGTGGCCGGCGGCTTGCCCGAGATGTCGTAGGTAACCCGCGAAATGCCGTCGACCTCGTTAATGATCCGCAATGACACGCGCTCCAGGAATTCGTACGGCAGGCGCGCCCAGCGGGCCGTCATGAAATCGATGGTCTCGACGGCGCGCAGCGCAATGACCCAGTCGTAGCGCCGGCCGTCGCCCATGACGCCGACGGAACGCACCGGCAGGAACACGGCGAAGGCCTGGCTCGTCTTGTCGTACAGGTCGTGCTTGCGCAACTCCTGGATGAAGATATCGTCGGCCAGCTGCAGTTTCGCGACGTGTTCGCGCCGTACTTCGCCGAGCACCCGCACGCCCAGGCCCGGGCCCGGGAACGGATGCCGGTAGACCATCGCCGGCGGCAGGCCCAGCTCGACGCCGATCCGCCGCACCTCGTCCTTGAACAGCTCGCGCAGCGGCTCGACGAGCTGCATGCGCATGCGCGCCGGCAGGCCGCCGACGTTGTGGTGGCTCTTGATGACGTGTGCCTTGCCGGTCGCCGCGCCGGCCGATTCGATCACGTCCGGGTAGATCGTGCCCTGCGCCAGCCAGTCGATATCCGCGAGCTTCGTTGCCTCCTCGTCGAAGACGTCGATAAACAATCCACCGATGACCTTGCGCTTTTCCTCCGGGTCGCTGACGCCGCGCAACGCGTCGAAAAACCGGTCCTGCGCATTCACGCGAATGACGTTGACGCCGAGGTGCTCCGCGAACGTCGCCATAACCTCGTCACCTTCGCGGTGCCGCAGCAGCCCGTGGTCGACGAACACGCAGGTCAGCCGCTCGCCGATCGCCTCGTGCAGCAGCGCGGCGACGACCGACGAATCGACGCCGCCCGACAGGCCCAGCAGCACCTTGCCGTCGCCCACCTGGTCGCGCACCCGGGCAATCGCGTCGGCGACGATGTTGCCCGGCGTCCAGCTGCCGTCGCAGCCGCAGATCTCGCGCACGAATCGCTCGAGGATCAGCTGACCCTGCAGCGTATGCGTCACTTCCGGGTGGAACTGCAGGCCGTAGTACCGCCGCTCGCTGTCCTCCATCGCGGCGTACGGCGAGTTGTCGCTGCGGCCCGTGGCGACGAAGCCCTCGGGCAGTTCCGCGACGCGATCGCCGTGGCTCATCCACACCTTGAGGACCGGCGGTACGCCCTCCCCGGCGTCGCTCAACCCGTGAAAGAGGTTTGATTCGCCGGGGACGATTTCCGCGTAGCCGAACTCGCGCTCCGCCGAGCCTTCGACGCGTCCGCCCAGCGCCGCCGCCATCGCCTGCATGCCGTAGCAGATGCCGAACACGGGCACGCCCAGGGAGAACACGGCGTCGGCGACGCGCGGCGGATCGTCGAGATTCACCGACTCCGGGCCGCCGGACAGCACGATGCCGGCCGGCGCGAACGCGGTGATGGCCGCATCGCTCATGTCCCACGGATGAATCTCCGAGTACACGCCGCACTCGCGAACGCGCCGGGCGATGAGTTGCGTGTACTGGCTGCCGAAATCCAGGATCAGGATGCGGTGCGCGTGTATGTCGGTGTCGGGCGGCGCGGGCGAGGGTTTCGCGTGGCTCATCGGCGTTCCGGTGGCGGACTCAGTTGTTCGTGCGGTAGTTCGGGGCTTCCTTGGTGATCGCGACGTCGTGCACGTGACTCTCGCGCATGCCGGCGCCGGTTATGCGCACGAACTGCGGCCGTGTACGCATTTGCTCGATCGTGTGGCTGCCGGTATACCCCATGGCGGCGCGCACGCCGCCGATGAGCTGGTGGACGATCGCGACGACGCTGCCCTTGTACGCCACGCGCCCCTCGATGCCTTCCGGCACGAGCTTTTCGAGTTCCTCGGTCGCGTCCTGGAAATAACGGTCTTTCGACCCGTGCGCCTGCCCCATCGCGCCGACGAGCCCATGCCGCGATACGACTTGTAGGAGCGTCCCTGGTACAGCTCGACGTCGCCCGGCGATTCCTCGGTGCCCGCAAACAGGCTGCCGATCATGATCGAGTACGCGCCGGCCACGAGCGCCTTCGCGATGTCGCCCGAATAGCGAATGCCGCCGTCTGAAATCAGCGGCACGCCGCTTTTTGCCAGGGCGGCCGCCACCTCGGCAACGGCCGACACCTGCGGCACGCCGACGCCGGCGACGACCCGCGTCGTGCAGATCGAGCCGGGGCCGATGCCGACCTTCACGGCATCGGCGCCCGCCTTCGTCAGCGCCTCGGCGGCATCGCCGGTCACGACATTGCCGGCGATGACCTGTACGTCCGGGTATTGCTTTTTCACCGACCGGACGCGCTCGACCACGCCCTTCGAAAAGCCGTGCGACGTGTCGACGACGATGACGTCGACACCGGCTTCACCAGCGCCTCGACGCGTTCGTCCGTTTCGAAGCCCGTGCCGACCGCGGCCCCGACGCGCAATGCGCCGTTCGCGTCCTTGCACGCGCGCGGGAAGTCGGACGCCTTCTGGAAGTCCTTGGCCGTGATCATGCCGCGCAGTTCGAAATTGTCGTTGACCACCAGCACCTTCTCGATGCGGTGCTTGTGCAGGAGCGACATTACCTCGTCCGAGTCGGCATCTTCACCGACCGTGACCAGCTGTTCCTTGGGCGTCATCACCGTCGATACCGGCGCATCGAGTTGCGTTTCGAAGCGCAGGTCGCGATGCGTGACGATACCGAGCGTCTCGCGATTCTCGACGACCGGCACGCCGGAGATCCCCAGCGAGTGCGTCAGTTCGATGACTTCGCGAATAGTCATGTCCGGCGGCACGGTAATGGGGTCGCGCACGATGCCGCTTTCGAATTTCTTGACCTGCAGCACCTGCCGTGCCTGCTCGGCGGGCGTCATGTTCTTGTGGATGATCCCCATGCCGCCTTCCTGTGCCAGTGCGATGGCGAGGCGCGACTCGGTCACCGTGTCCATCGCGGCGGACAGCAGCGGAATGTTGAGGCGAATGTCGCGCGTCAGGTGCGTGCTCATGTCGACATCGCGCGGCAGGACGTCCGAGTAAGCGGGCTGCAGCAGGACGTCGTCGAACGTCAGGGCTTCTTTGGCAATGCGCATGGGTCGCGGGCGTCTCGTGGCGGGCGGCGGCTTGAGATAAACGCGCAATTCTACGCGCGCCGCCGATGACGGTAAACGCCGGCCGACGAATTCCGTTCCCGCGGGTATACTGCGGGGATGAACGACCTGTTCGACGAACCGGCACAACAGACCGCGCTGACCGTCTCGGAGCTCAACCGCCAGGTACGCACGCTGCTCGAACGCGGCCTCAGCCGGCTGTGGGTCGAAGGCGAGCTGTCGAACCTGGCGCGGCCGGCGTCCGGGCACCTGTATTTCACGCTGAAGGACGCCTCGGCCCAGATTCGCTGCGCCTGGTTCCGGCAACGGCAGCGCGGCCCCACCATCGGCCTGAAGGACGGCGACCGCATGCTCGCGTTCGGCCGGGTCAGCCTGTACGAGGCCCGCGGCGACTACCAGCTCATCGTCGAGCGCCTGGAGGCGGCGGGCGAAGGCGAGCTGCGGCGCCGCTTCGAGCAGCTGAAGAAGCAGCTCGCCGCCGAGGGCCTGTTCGACGAGGCGCTGAAACGCCCGTTGCCCGCCTTGCCGCGCCGCATCGGCCTGATCACGTCGCCGTCGGGCGCCGCCGTCCGCGACGTGCTGACCGTGCTCGGGCGGCGCTTCCCGGCTATCCCCGTGGTCATCTACCCGTCCGCCGTGCAGGGCGAGGCCGCCGCGGCGGAACTGAGGCGCGCGCTCGCAACGGCCAACGCGCGCGCCGAGTGCGACGTGCTGGTGCTGACGCGGGGCGGCGGCTCGCTCGAGGATCTCTGGTCGTTCAACGACGAGGCACTGGCGCGCGCCATCCGCGCGAGCGACATTCCCGTCGTCAGCGCCGTCGGCCACGAGGTCGACTTCACGATTGCCGACTTCGTCGCCGACCTGCGGGCGCCGACGCCCTCGGGTGCCGCCGAACTGATCGTGCCCGACCAGGCACAATGGCGCCGCAGCCTGGCGGACCATGCGGCCCGCCTCGGCAACCTGATGCGTCGCCGGCTGGAAGAGCGCGGCCAGACGCTGGACTGGCTGGCAAAACGCCTCGCGCAGGGCAGCCCGGCGGCCACCGTGGCGCGCCAGAACGAGCGCCTGAAGAATGCGCGGCTGCGCCTCGCACTCGGCATCCGCCATGAACTGTCGCGGCACGGGCGCCGCACGGAAAACGTGCGCGCGGCCCTGTTGCGACACGCGCCCGCCGCACGGCTCGAGCGCGCCGGCTGGCAACTGGCCTCGCTGCGGAGCGCCTCGAGCGCAGCACCCGGCAGCGGGTGGAACGGCTGGCCCGCCGGCTGCAAATGAGCGCGCGGGCGCTGGACTCGGTCAGTCCGCTCGCCACGCTGGCGCGCGGCTACGCGATCGTCAGCGATGCCGCCACGGGCGCGGTCTTGCGCGATGCAGCATTGGTCGTACCGGGCACCACCGTGCGCGCCCGGCTGGCACGCGGCAGCCTGCACGCGACGGTGGACCGGAGTGAAGCCGTCGAGGATGACGACGATGCGCGCAAGCCATCGCGGTAACTTCCGTGGTCGGTGACACCGTGGCCGATAGTACCGTGGCCGAAAGCACCGTGGCCGATAGTACCGTAGGAGCGGCATCTTGCCGCGAACCGCGTTTCGGCCCAGCACCTGTCGCGGCAAGATGCCGCTCCCACGGTCGTTGCTGCAAAGCCGCTGGCGCCTGGCGCTGCAAGTCGGCACTGGCGGGGTTGTTGCTGGCCGCCGCCGTGGCGGTGCCGGCCGCGCCAGCACCTGAGCTGCCGCCGCATGCACCGCGCCCCGGTGGCATCGCCGTGCTCGATCTCGGCGACGGCGAAGCACGCCCGGCGGTCCGTTTCGATGGCGATCCCGTGCTGACGCTCGCGGCGGACGGCCGCTGGTTCGCCGTCGTCGGCATACCACTGGACCAGCCTGTCGGCAACGCGACCGTCACCGTGGACGGCGGCGACGCCGCATCGCTCGAGTTCGAGGTCATCGCAGGCGACTATCGCGAACAACACCTGACCGTCGAGCCGACCTACGTGAACCCGGGGCCGGAAGCGCTCGAACGCATTGGCCGCGAACGGCCCCTGATTGCCGGGGCGCTGAACCGGTTCAGCGAAACGGCGCCGGCGACCCTGCGACTCGCGCCGCCGGTACCCGGGCGCCGCAGCGACAGCTTCGGCGCGCGCCGATTTTTCAACGACGAACCGCGCTCGCCGCATCGCGGCATGGACCTGTCCGGCGCCAGCGGCACACCGGTGACGGCGCCGCTCGCCGGCACCGTCGTTCTCGCGGGCGATTTCCACTTCACGGGCAACACCGTGATTCTCGACCACGGCCAGGGGCTCGTTACGCTGTACGCGCACCTCAGCGAGATCGCCGTCGCCGAAGCCCAGGCTGTAGACACGGGAGACCGCCTCGGTCTCATCGGTGCGACGGGCCGGGTCACCGGCGCACACCTGCATTTCGCCACCTACCTGAACGGCACGCCCGTCGACCCGGCGCTGTTGCTGCAGGCGCCGTAAAAGACGTTAGTCCACACACGACCGGCCCGGTCGGGTCAGGCGTCGTACCCCAGCGGCCGCGCCGCGCGCCGGTAGGTGCCGTCGGGCTGACGGTCGAATACGTTGCAGCTCGTCATCTCGCCGCCGTAAATGTGCACCGAGATTGCGGGCGTATCCTCGCAGGCGTTCGCGATGCTGTGATATTCGAACGGCGGAATCAGGCAGCCGGCGCTGCCGACGCTCGCCTCGTAGGAATTGCGCGGCTCGAACTCGAACACACCGTCTTGCTCGGACACGAGCTCGAATTGCTGTACGTCGATGCTGCCGCCCCACACGCCCTCGACGCACCACATGCCGGCATGGTCGTGCACCGGCGTCGCCTGGCGCGGTCCCCACGTCATGACGACGATCGAATAGCCCTTGTCGTCGTCCTTGTGCAACAGGCGGCGGGCGTAGTGACCATCGACCGGCCGCGTGAACTCGGCGGGCAGGTCGATCTGCGAGGAACGAATGAGCTTGCAGAGATCCGCCTTGATCGTCTCCACGGTGTCTGTGACACGATCCTTCTCGACCGCCTTCTCGACCAGTCGTATGAGTTCCTCGGTGCCGGGAGTGGCCATGCTGCAAGCTCCATCGCTCTCGATGGCGCGCATCATAGCGCGTATGCGGGGTCGGACCAACGCATACCTTTGATTGAAAAAAGAAAATGCTCTGAATTCGCCCCCTACGCCGCGCTAATCGCACTATATTGACCCGTTTTTCGCGAGCTTGTCGTCGCCGACATTTAAAAACGCGGGCCAAATGGCCCGATTAACGCGCCTCTGGGAAGCGAAAATTCGATTAATATTAAATTATTCAGTGGCTTGCGTTGGTCCGACCCCACTATTCGAAGTAGCGGCAGATGACCGGGCGGAAGGCGTCCATGTCGACGAGGAACGAGTCGTGGCCCCTGATGCAGTCCAGGGGCTCGAAGGTGACGTCGTCGACGACGCGGCCGAGACCATCGGCGAGTTCGCGCTGCTGGGCGAGCGGGAACAGGATGTCGGACGTGACGCCGATGATCAGCGCGCGCTCAAGGCGCATGCGCGCGAAGCCCGACGCCAGCGAGCCGCCGTGCTCGGCCAGGTCGAACAGGTCGGAGGCGCGTGACAGGTACAGGTAACAGTTCGGGTCGAACTGGCCGGTAAACTTGTTGGCCTGGGCTTCGAGGTAGGATTCCACCGCGAACTCACCGCTGAACGGGTTGCCGGGATCGTGCTCGCCGGTCGCCCGCTCGCGGCCGAAACGTTGCTCCCATTCGCGCGCCGACCGGTACGTGATCATGCCCAGCTTGCGCGCGAGCCGCTGGCCGATGAGCGGCGGGTCCGCCGGGTCGTAGTTGCCGTCCAGCCATTTCGGGTCCTGCTGGATCATCTCCCGCTGCAGCGACCGCACGGCGATAGAAAACGGCAGGGCGCGCGCGGCCGACGAAATCGAGATCAGGCCCGCGCCGAATCCCGGGTGGCGGACGCAGAAGCCCAGCGCGCTCATGCCGCCCATCGAGCAACCGACCACCGTGTGCAGGTGGTCGATGCCGAGCTGCTTCAGTACCTCGTAACCGCCCTCGGCGACGTCTTCCAGCGTCAGCACCGGAAACCGCAGGCCGTAGCGCCGGCCAGTGGCGGGGTCCGTCGATGCCGGGCCAGTGGAGCCGAAGCAGCTACCCAGCGAATTGATGCAGATGACGAAGTACCGGTCCGTATCGAACGGCAGGCCGGCGCCGATCATCTCCTCCCACCAGCCCGCCGCCGGGTTGGTCGCGGAAGACGCCGCGTGCGCGGATGGTGACAGGCCCGTGAACAGCAGGATCGCGTTGTCGCCGCTGCCCTCGAGCGTACCCCAGGTTTCGTAGGCGATCTGCGGCTCGATGAGGCTGCCCCCGCGATGCATGCGGAACTCCCCCGCGACCCTGGCGATGCGGCTGTTGGTGCTGCTCGTACTCATCGCGGCCCGCTCTCCTCAGTCGCGCTTCGCATGCTTCAGCAGGCGTTTGCGGCGCCGCTGCTGGCGCGGCGTCAGCTTGTTGCGCCGTCCCTTGAAGGGATTATCGCCCGTGCGAAACACCATGCGCACCGGGGTGCCCGTCAGGCCGAACACCTTGCGAAAATGATTCATCAGGTAGCGGCGATACGCGTCCGGCAGCTTCTCGGTCTGGTTGCCGTGCACGACGATGACCGGCGGGTTGCGCCCGCCCTGGTGCGCATAGCGCAGGCGGATACGGCGGCCGCGGATCATCGGCGGCGCGTGCGCGTTGACCGCATCGGCCAGCGCGCGGTTCAGCTCGACGGTCGGCAAATCGCGGTTGGCCGCTGCATGCGCGCGTGCCGCGGCCGGCAACAGGTCACCGACGCCGGTGCCATGCAGTGCCGAGATCGTCAGCTTTTCCGCAAACTCGAGAAACGGCAGGCGTCGCGCCAGCTCGGCGCGCACCTGCCGCCGCTGTTCGCCGGAGAGGCCGTCCCACTTGTTGGTGACGACGACGAGCGCACGACCACGCTCGGTGCAGAGCCCCATCAGGCTGACGTCCTGCTCCGTGACCCCTTCGGCGGCGTCGAGCACCGCCAGCACCACCTGGGCCTGCTCCATCGCCTGCAATGCCTTCACGATGCTGAATTTCTCGATCGCCTCGTGCACCCGTGCGCGGCGCCTGACGCCGGCGGTATCGACCAGCACGTAGTTTGTTCCATCGCGCTCGAACGGCACCTCGATGCTGTCGCGCGTGGTGCCGGGCTGGTCGAACACGACCAGGCGTTCCTCGCCGAGCAGGCGATTGATCAGCGTCGACTTGCCGACGTTGGGGCGGCCGATGACCGCGATCCGGAGCGGCTGGTCCGCGGATTCCTCCGCGGCCTCGTCCGCTCGCTCGTCCGATAGCTCGTCCGATGGCCTGGCTGCCACCGCGAACGGCGCCAGCACTTCGTCCATCAGTGCCGCGACACGATCCCCGTGGGCCGCCGATATCGCGACCGGTTCGCCCAGCCCGAGCCCGTGGAAGTCGGCCGTGGCGAGCGCCGTGTCCAAACCCTCGGCCTTGTTGGCAACAAGCCAGGTCGCGCGCGCGTGCCGCCGCGCGAGGTCGGCAACGAACTCGTCGGCGGCGGTCAGGCCGCTGCGGCCGTCGACCATGACGATCGCGACGTCGGCCTCCTTGAGCGCCTGCACGGTCTGCGCCGCCATCCGCTCGCTGATGCCCTGTTCGCCGCCGGCAATGCCGCCGGTGTCGATGACCAGGTACGGCAGCGGCCCGAGTCGGCCGTACCCGTACTTGCGGTCGCGGGTCAGGCCCGGGTAGTCGGCGACCAGCGCGTCACGCGAGCGGGTCAGCCGATTGAACAGCGTCGACTTGCCGACGTTGGGGCGACCGACGAGTGCGATGACGGGGAGCATGGGGTCGCGACCGGCTGCCGTGGCGCACTCAGGACTCGTCGTCGGCGGGCGGTTCGGTATCGCGTTGCGGCACGGCAAACGCGGCCAGCGCGCCCGACTCGCTCTGCACGTAGAGCACGCCACCGATGACCGTCGGCAGACCCGAGATCATGCCCTTGCCGACGCGCCGGCGCGCCACCATGCGGCCGTCGCTGTTGTTGAAGAAATGCACGTAGCCGTCGAAATCGCCGGCAACCACGGCCGTGTCGAACGGCACCGGCAGCGTCGGCGAGCGTCGCAACAGGGCGTCCTGCCGCCATCGCTCGTTACCGGTCTGCCGCGACAGCGCGATGATCTCGCCGTTGTCGCCCGTCGTGTAGAGATTGTTCCAGTCGGCGCTGACGCCGGTGTGCGTCGACAACTCGCGCGACCACAGAACCTGGCCGGACTCCGCCGCGAGCGACGCGATGCGCCCGTGGTAGCCGGTTGCGTACACGTCCTGCCCGACCGCCGTGATCGTGCCGTCGACGTCGGCAAGGCGCTCGAGATCGGAACGCCCCGATGGCGGCGACAGCATGACATCCCATTCGGTGGTTCCGTCCAGCAGGTTCACTGCCAGCAGGCGGCCGTTGTCGAAGCCGGCAATCACCCTCGTGCCGACGATGACCGGCGCCGCCGCGCCGCGCAGCGTCAGCGGCGGCAGGTCCTGTTCGACCGACCAGCGTTCGTTGCCATTGAACAGCGACAGGGCACGCAGCGTGCCGTCGATCGTGTAGACGACCATGGTGTCGTTGCGGATCACGGGGGCCGCCAGGATTTCGCCGTCGACATCGACCCGCCACAACTCGCGGCCGTCGTCCGCGGACAGCGCCATCAGGTCGCCGTTGCTGCCGCCGACCACGACGCGGCCTTCGCCGACGGCCGGACCGGCCGACAGCAACACGCCGGTTTCGACGCGCCAAACGCGCCGGCCCGTTGCCGGTTCGAACGCGACGACATTGCCATCGCGGCTGGCCGCGTAGACGCGGTTGCCGTCGCCGGCCGGCTGCAGCGCGAGCCGCAGGAACTTCGAGCCGTCGCCGATCTTCTGGCTCCACAGGCGCTCGACGTCCAGCGTCTCTTCGAAATCAACGAGCTCCTTCGGGCCCAGTTCTTCGTCGTCCCCGCCGCCGAACAACGCGCAACCCGCCAGCACCGGGCCCGCGAGAAACAACGCAATGGCAAACCGCGCGCGCCTCACTCCGTGCCACCGTCTTCCTGCTCGCCAGCCGCCGGCCCGTCAGCCGCCGCAGGCTCCGGCAGGTCGTCGAGTTTCATTCGCACGAGGTTTACGTCCAGCGTCTGCTGCGCCCGCGAGTCGGCCAGCACCGCCGACCAGGCAGCGGCCGCCGCCTCGAAATTGCCGAGGGCATGGTACGCATCGCCGCGCAGCTCGTTGATGCGGGCCGCGAAGGCACTGTCCGGTGCTGCCGGCAGCAACTCGAGCACGGCCTCCGGGTTGTCCTGGTACAGCAGGATGCTCGCGAGCCGCAAGCGCGCGATGTGCGCGAGCGGTTCGTCGCCGGCATCGGCCAGAGGCCGCAGGACCGCGGCGGCATCGGCATCGCGGCCGCGATCCATGTAGAGGCGCGCCATCGCGAGCCGCGCCTGGTCCGCGTACACGGTGTCGTCGTAGTCGCTGAACAGCGTGTCGGCAATCTCGCGCGCCGGCTCGAGCTCATTGGCCGCCACCTGTTCGAGCAGCGATTCGTAACGCCCGGAAGCCTCCATTGCACTCTCCACCTGGCCGGTGGCCCACTGGCGCCAGCCCACGAGAATCGCGATGCCGATGATCACGCCGCCGAGGATCCAGGCACGGTTTTCCCGCCACCAGAGCTGCAGTTCCTCGAGTTGCTCTTTTTCCGATAAGTCGTTCACTGCCCTGCCTTTTGGTTGCCGGCCCGCGGCGCGGGCCCTGTCGTGTCGATACCGCCCGTGCCGGTGAGGCCGCGCCGGGCGAGCTCCCGGGCGGCGTCCGGCAGCGCGATTCTGGTTTGATCCTCGTCCCGACGCAAAGGTTTCAGGCCGACTTCGCCGGCCGCCACCTCGTCGTCGCCCAGGATCAGCGCCCATTCGGCGCCGCTGCGATCGGCACGCTTCAGTTGCGACTTGAAGCTGCCGCCGCCCAGGTTCTGCTCGACGATCAGCGCCGCATCCGCGTCGCGCAGCGTCTCGGCGAGCCGGAACGCCTGCCGCTCGGCCGCGGCGCCGACCGCCACGATGAACACGTCGGGCGCGCCCGCCGGTGCCTCGCCGCCCGACGCCGCAAACAGCGCCACGAGGCGCTCGACGCCCATTGCCCAGCCGATCGCCGGCGTCGGCCGGCCGCCCAGTTTCTCGACCAGGCCGTCGTAGCGGCCGCCCGAACAGACGGCGCCCTGCGAGCCCAGCGCATCCGTCACCCATTCGAACACGGTGCGGTTGTAGTAATCGAGCCCGCGAACCAGCCGCGGGTTGACCGTGTACGCGACGCCGGCGGCGTCGAGGAGCGCCTTGAGCTCCTCGAAATGCGCGACTGATTCGCCGTCCAGGTAGTCCAGCATTACCGGCGCCCCGGCGACGATGTCCCGCATGTCCGGATTCTTGCTGTCGAGTATGCGCAGCGGATTCTGCGCGAGCCGCCGGCGGCTGTCGTCGTCGAGGCGGTCGGACACCGCGGAAAAATAGCTGATCAGTTCGTTGCGGTAGTAGTGCCGGGCGTCCGGGCTGCCGAGCGAATTGATCTCCAGCGTGAGACGGCCCAGCCCCAGGCGCCGCCACATGCGCGCGCAAAGAATGATGAGTTCGGCGTCGACGTCCGGGCCCTCGTAGCCGAGCGCCTCCACGTCGACCTGGTGAAACTGCCGGTAGCGGCCCTTTTGCGGCTTTTCGTAACGGAACATGGGCCCGGCGGTCCACAGTTTTTGCCGCTGGTTGTGCAACAGGCCGTTGGTGATGCCGGCGCGTACCATGCCGGCCGTCGCCTCGGGACGCAGCGTCAGGCTCTCCCCGTTGCGGTCCTCGAACGTGTACATCTCCTTTTCGACGATGTCGGTGACCTCGCCGATCGAGCGGCGGAACAGCTCCGTGTACTCGACGATCGGCAGGCGTATCTCGTGGTAGCCGTACGATTCGACGATCTCGCGGACGCCGGTCTCGAGGTGACGCCACGTGGCGGCGTCCTCCGGGAGCACGTCGTTCATGCCGCGGATGGCTTTGGATTTCACTCTGGCTGCCTCTTCGGAAATGGCGGCGCGGATCCTATCGCCGGCGAATCGTGAATCGCGCCGTGTCGCCTCGCCGGTCGGCGGCGGCGATCGCGTACGGTTCGCCGTTGACGGCGAGACTCACATTGGTGCTGTCGCCCAGCAGGACATTGAGCGGCGGCGTGCCGTTCAGCGTCACGGTGCGGCCGTCGCTGCCGAGATCGAAGAACAGCCGCTCGCCGTTGCGGTCCGTCACCTCGGTCCAGCAGTCGCCGCTGAACGCGAGAGTCAGTGTCAGCGTACCGGGCGTGCTTCCCGGCGACAGCGCCGCCGTCGTGTCGGCCGCTTCGGCGATGTCGACACTCGCGGCGGGCGCCGGCGGGACCGACTCGTTACGGCCGGTGGCGGCGGCAGCCGGCCCGGGAGCCGCGTCGCCCTCGCCAGCCGCTGCCTCCGGCGACGGGTCGGGCGCGGCGTCGGCCGGTGCGACGTCCGCCGGGTCGTCCGCCGCGCTCGTGCGGCGTTGCACCGGAACGCGCGTGGCCGGCGTTATCGACGGTGACAGGGCCGGCACCGAACCACTCGGCACGCGCCCCAGCCACCACCAGGCAGCCGCCGCCACCACCAGCACGACGACGATCGCGGCGAGCCAGGGCCCGAGCCGGATCTCGTGCGGCGGCTTGCTCTGCGGCCGGCCCACGACCGGCATCGCACGCATCGAGCGGCTCAGCGTGTAGTAATCCGCCATGACGTCATCGACGGGCACACCGACGACCTCCGCGTACTTGCGCAGGTGGCCCTTGGCGAACACCGGCGCGCCGAGCACGTCGAACCGGTTTTCCTCCAGCGCCTGTACCCTGGCCTCGTCGAGATGCAGCTCGCGCGCGATGTCCGGCAACGATATCTGTCGCAAGCGCCGTGCTTCGGCGAGGCGCTCGCCGGCCACCGGGCCGACGGCCGAACTCGCTGCATCCTTGTCGGGCGTGTCGCTCATCGTCGTCCTTCAGCCGCCCTGCAGCACGCGCCGCGCTTCATCGGATTGCGGAAACTCGCGCAGCAGCCGGTTCTCGTAGTCATTGACCGCTCGCTCGTCGCCGATGTCGCGCTCGATCTCGACGGCGAGCCACAACAACTCGGGCGTCGCGCGGTTGTTGCCGAGGTAGCGCTGCAGGAAAGCGCGCGCGAGCAGGTTTTCCTCCTGCTGGCGCTTCAGTATCGCCATCTGCAGCAGCGCCTCGCCGTAGTTGGGCCGGTAATCGAGCGCTTCGCGGAAATACGCTTCCGCGCGCTCGAGGTCGGGTTTCTGGGCCATGCAAACACCGGCATTCGTCAACATGATCTCGGCACGGTCGTTGAGATCGCCCCGCTTCGCCCGCCGGAATTGCTCGTCGGCTTCGTCGAAGCGCCGCTGCTGGCAAAGGAATACGGCATAGGCGTTGCGGGCATTGACACTGCCGGGCTCGGCCTGCACGGACCGCTGGTAATGCGCCTCGGCCAGCCGCACGTTGTCGAGCTGCTGGTAGGTCAGCGCCAGCGTCGTGTGTGCGAGTGCCAGGCGCGGATTCAGTTCTATGGCACGCTGCAGCCGGTCACGTGCCAGCTCGTAGCTGCCATTGCGATAATAGCGCGCGCCCAGCTGGTAGTACTGCTTGGCGGCTTCCTCGTCGCTCGGCTCGGTGCGCGGCGAGCCGCTTGTCGATGACACGCAGCCCGCCAGCAGGCAGATGACACCCAGTACGCCCCACGTTGCGATGGTCCGTCTGTTCATGCGTTTGCCACCCTGTGTTGCCGGTCACCGAGCCGCACCCGCGTACGATCGCGGACCTTGCCCGCGAGCTGCCCGCAGGCGGCATCGATATCGTCGCCCCGGGTCCTTCGTGTCGTCGCCACCAGGCCCCGGCGACGCAGCCGATCCTGGAAAAACCCGATCGTATCCCGCCCCGAACGCTCGAATTCGGTGCCGGGAAACGGATTGAAGGGAATCAGGTTGACCTTGGCCGGCCGGCCGACCAGCAGGTCCGCGAGCTGCTCGGCGTGTTCGGCGCCGTCGTTGACGCCGCGCAGCAGCACGTATTCGAAGGTAATAAAGCGTTTCGCGTGCTTGTCCGCGTACCGCCAGCACGCATCGAGCAACTCCGCAATCGGGTGCAGCCGGTTGATCGGCACCAGCCGGTCGCGCAGTTCGTCGTTGGGCGCGTGCAACGATACCGCCAGCGACACGTTGCAGTCGTCACCGAGCCGGTCGATGTGCGGCACGATACCGGAGGTACTGACGGTCACGCGTCGACGCGACAAACCGTAGGCCCAGTCGGAAATCAGCAAGTCCAGCGCCGGCAGGAGATTGCGGTAATTCGCCAGCGGTTCGCCCATGCCCATGAACACGACGTTGGTGACCGCCGGCTCGTCGTTGTTGCGCCGCGGCAGCACGTCGTTGGCATGGCCGACCTGGCCGATGATTTCGGCACTCGTCAGGTTGCGATTGAAGCCCTGAGCGCCCGTCGCACAGAACGCGCAATCGAGTGCGCAGCCGACCTGTGACGAAATGCACAGCGTGCCGCGCCCCGGCTCCGGAATGAACACGGACTCGATGGCCTGACCGCCGCCGGCGCGAAACAGCCACTTGACCGTGCCGTCCGCCGATGCCTGTTCGGACAGGACCTGCGGCCGCTCGATGGCGGCAACCTGCTCGAGCCGGCCGCGCAGGCTCTTCGACAGGTCCGTCATCGCGGCAAAATCCGCGGCGCCCCGCTGGTGCATCCACTGCATCAGCTGCCGCGCCCGGTAGGGTTTTTCGCCCAGCTCCGCAAAAAACGCCTCGAGGCCGGCCCTGGGCAGCCCGAGAAGATTCTGCGGCGCGGAGGTCACGGTCATGACGTCGCGTTCAGCGGGTACGCGGGCACAGCCCGCCGTCGCCGAAAAAGAAGGCGATCTCGGCCGCGGCCGTGTCCGCGCCGTCCGAGCCGTGCACGATGTTTTCCTCGATGCTGTCGGCGAAGTCCGCGCGTATCGTGCCCTTGTCGGCGTCCGCCGGATTCGTCGCGCCCATGATGCGGCGGTTGGTTTCGACGGCCGACTCGCCCTCGAGCACCTGCACCATCACGGGCCCGGACGTCATGTAGCTGACGAGATCCTTGTAGAACGGCCGCGCCTTGTGCACCTCGTAGAACGATTCCGCCTGTTCGCGGCTCAGGTGCAGCATGCGGGCCGCGACGATCGCGAGCCCCGCTTTTTCGAAACGGGAATAGATTTCGCCGATCAGGTTTTTCTGGACGCCATCGGGCTTGATTATCGAGAGCGTTTGCTCAACGGACATACTTGATTTCCTTGATTATCACGGGCAGAAGGCGCCGCGCGGGAGCCGCTGGGCACTCGCCGGTCACACAGACGTAAGCCTTCAATTTTACTTGGATAATTGCGCGCAGACAACGCGCCTGGCAGGCCTCAGACGCTGAAACTCTCGCCGCAGCCGCATTCGCCGGTCACGTTCGGATTGCGAAAGCGGAACGCCTCGTTCAGGCCGTCCTTGACGAAATCGATCTCGGTGCCGTCGATCAGTTCGAGGCTCTTCCGGTCGACCACCAGCTTGACGCCGCGGTCCTCGAAGATTTCGTCCGTGTCGGCGGCGGCATCGGCATAATTGACCACATAGGCAAAGCCGTTGCAGCCGGTCTTCTTCACGCCGACGCGCAGGCCGATCCCTTTGCCACGGGAATCGAGGTAGGTGCGCACGCGCTCGGCAGCGGGTTGTGTCAGTGACAGTGCCATCGATGGTTCATTCCCCGGCGGTCATGTCCGCCGCAAGTCGTTGATAAAGGGCGTGAATCGCGTCCTCTACCAGCAGGATTCGACCGGTTTTCCCGACCGGAATTTCAAGAGCGTCCATTGTACCGGCGACGGAGAAATTCTGCAGATCCGCGCACGGCCGGCCCTCGTGGCCGGCGCAGAACCGCTCCAGCGCGGCAATCACGTGCGGGCAGCCGAAGGCGCGAAAGCGCAGCTCGGCCAGGTCGCGGCCGGCCAGCCGCGCGCCCAGCTCGATGCGCACGCCGCCGCGCTCGACCGTGACCGCCGGCCCGCCGGCAACGCCCGCGTGCCGCGGTTCGGCAAACAGCGCGCGAACCGCGGCATTGTACGGATCGCCGACCCTCGACTGCCCTGGCGCCGGGTTGTTCATGAACGTTTTGCTGCGGTGGTGGGCGAAGGCGCGGCCCGGGAGGGCTTTTCAGGGACGCTGCAAGTACGTCCCTGTACGCTCCGGGCTCGACATCCCTGTCTCGCACGGCCCTGAAAAGCCCTCCCGGGCCCCACCTCCGCCTTTGCGGCCGTGCCGTTCATGATCAACCCGGCGCCAGGGCGCGCAGTCGCTCGACGGCGGAGGTGTAGACGGCGGCGGCGAATTCAATATCCGCGCGCGTTGTGTCACGGCCGAAACTGAAGCGTATCGCGCTCTGCGCCTCTTCATCGGAGCGGCCCAGCGCCCTGAGCACGTACGACGGCTCGCCGGACAGGGAGTTGCAGGCGGCGCCGGTCGCGACGCACAAGGGCTCGAGCGCCAGCAGCAGGCTCTCACCCTCGACGCCGGTGGCGCTCACGTTGAGGATGCCGGGGTAACCGCCCGTCGGCGGGCTGTTCAGTGTCAGTCCCGGCAGGCCGCGTATCCCAGCCCACAAGGTGTCGCGCAGACTCTCGACGTGTGCCAGGTCGTCTCCCTGGCTGGCGGTGGCCAGCCCGGCAGCCACACCGCAGCCGACGATGAGATGACCGGGCAGCGTCCCGGGACGCCGACGTTGCTGTTGTCCGCCGCCGTGCAGCAACGGCTCGACGACCACGCCGCTGCGCGGTGCGATGTACAGGGCGCCGATGCCGGGCGGACCGTGAAACTTGTGCGCGGTCAGCGACACGAGATCGACCGGCAGCGCCGCAAGGTCGAGCGGCAGCTTGCCGACGGACTGCGCGGCGTCGCAGTGATAAAGAACGTCGCGGTCGCGGCACAGGCGGCCGATGGCCTCGATATCCTGCACGGCACCGGTCTCGTTGTTGACGTGCATGACCGAGACGAGCTGCGTGTCGTGGCGTAACGCCTGTTCCAGCTCGGCAAGGTCGAGCCTGCCGTCAGCGCCGGGTGTCAGCCAGGTGACGTCAAAGCCGTCTTTCGTCAGCGCGCGAAACGTGTCGACGACGGCCTTGTGTTCCGTGGTCAGGGTCACCAGGTGCCGTCCCCGGTGACGGCGCGCCCGCGCCGCGCCGACGATGGCAAGGTTGTCGGACTCGGTCGCCCCCGAGGTCCAGACGAGGTCGCGTGGCGCCACGTTCAACAGCACGGCAAGCGCGCTCCGCGCATCCTCGCAGGCCGCCGCCGCGGCCCGCCCGGCGACGTGGATCGAGGACGGATTGGCGCAGCGGCGCACGTCCGCCAGGCAGTCGTTCATGGCCGCAATGACTTCCGGGGCCACCGGCGTCGTCGCGGCGTGGTCCAGGTAGATCGGCGCGCTGCCGGGCTGGCCGTTCATCGTCCGCGTCCGCGCGCTTCCGGGTCGACGGCGGCGAGGATGCCGCGCAGGATGTTGATCTCGTTCCTGTCCGGCGCGGCGCGCAGGAACAGGCGCCTCAGCCGTCGCATAAGGTGTCGCGGATGCTCCGGGTCGAGAAAGCCGCTGCTGGCGAGCACCTGCTCGAGATGCGTATAGAAACGCTCGAGTTCGGCGCCGCTCGCGAGCGGCGCCTCCGGCTCGTACGCGGGCGGCGTGCCGGTCAGCGTCGCGACGCGCAATTCGTAGGCGATCACCTGCACGGCCATCGCAAGATTGAGGGAACTGAAGCCCGGGTCGGCCGGAATGGTCAGCAGCACGTGGCAGCGATCCAGGTGCTCGTTGGTCAGCCCGGACTTTTCCGGGCCGAATACGACGGCGACGGTGCCGTTCAGGCTCTCGGCCAGCAGCCGCTCGGCGCAGGCGCGCGGCGGCAGGCTGGGCCAGTCGATCGTGCGCGAGCGCGCGCTCGCGCCCGCCACGAAAATGCAGTCCGCCAGCGCGTCGTCCAGCGTATCGACCACCCGCGACGCCTCGAGCACGTCCGTCGCGCCGGACGCTCGCGCGGTGGCATCCTCGTGCGGAAAGTATTTCGGGCCGACGAGCACGAGGTCATGCACACCCATGTTCTTCATCGCCCGCGCGCACGCACCGATATTGCCCGGATGGGTCGTGCCGACGAGGATGATGCGTACGTTCATAGTGCGGTTCGTCAATGTGATGGCGTTGTCGCTGGCGACATTTGCAATCTGTTATTGTAGCGCGTCGCCACGGCCCGCCCTCGACGGCGGCCGCGGCCCGTTCTTTGCACAATCCGGCGAAATCGGCTGTCCAGGCCCGCGACGGCCGCGAGACCCGCCACAACCACGACAGGCCCGACTATGCATGCATTACTCAATGTCGCCATCATGGCGGCACGACGCGGCGGCGATACGCTCGTTCGTAACCTCGCCAAGCTCGACAAAATAAAGATCGAGGAGAAGGGCCGCAACGATTTCGTCAGCGAGGCGGACCGCGAGGCCGAGCGGGCCGTCATCAGCGTCATTCACAAGCACTACCCGGACCACGCGGTGCTTGCCGAAGAAAGCGGCGCGCACGGCGACTCCGACCATGTCTGGATCATCGATCCGCTGGATGGCACGACCAATTTCCTGCACGGCTTTCCGGTGTTCGCCGTGTCCATCGCCCTGATGCACAACGGGCGCATCGAACACGCGGCCGTCTACGACCCCATGCGCCAGGAGCTGTTCACGGCATCGCGCGGCGCCGGCGCGCAGCTCGATGGCCGGCGCATTCGCGTCAGCTCGCTGAAGTCGCTCGATCGCGCACTGCTCGGCACCGGCTTTCCATACCGCGAATCCAATCGCGGCCTGGCGCCGTACATGCGCCTGTTCGAAAAGGCATTGACGAACTCGGCCGGCGTCCGGCGACCCGGTGCCGCCGCGCTGGACCTGTGCTACGTCGCCGCGGGCCGGCTGGATGCGTTCTGGGAAACGGGGCTGAAAGCGTGGGACATGGCGGCCGGTGCCCTCCTGATCCGGGAAGCCGGCGGCATCATCTCGGGCCTCGACGGCCGCGAGAACTTCCTGGATGCCGGCCACGTGCTGGCCGGTTCACCGAAAGTCTACAGCGCCCTGGCGCGGCTGTTCGCACCCGACATCCAGGCGATGCTGGACGACGCGTGAACGTGGGTCGTAATGCCGATTCGTTACGGCGATTCGTTACGGCGATTCGTTACGGCGATTCGTTACGGCGATTCGTTACGGCGATTCGTTACCACGTTTTGTAGGAGCGGCTTCCAGCCGCGATTGTTGATTGATCGCGGCTGGAAGCCGCTCCTACGGGCCGCGATTGTTATTCGATCGCGGCTGGAAGCCGCTCCTACGACAACGGGCCGACGACGGGACAACGGGCCGACGACGGGACAACGACGGGCCGACGGGCCGACGACGGGCCGCGATTCTCCTGCGGGCAGGTGGGCGTGCGTGCGGCCGGGCGCGGAGCGAATGCGGTGCGGGATCGCCGAGGCGCTGCCGGGTATCAGGGCAGGTCGTCGACCAGTTCCTGGTCGTCTTCTGTCGGCGGCATCAGGTCCCGGGCGCTGACGTCCAGCATCAGCGCGGTCGCGCTCGCGGTGTAGATCGACGAGTACGTGCCGACGATGATGCCGACGATCAGGGCGGTCGAAAACGGCCCGACCGACTCGCCGCCCCAGCACCTGCAGCGCAACGAGCACCAGCAGCGTCGTCATGCCGGTGATGATCGTACGTGCCAGCACCTCGTTGATCGACACGTTGATCGCCTGTTCCGCCTCGACGCCGCGCAACTTCAGGAAGTTCTCGCGGATGCGGTCGAAGGTCACGACAGTGTCGTTCAGTGAATAGCCGATGACGGCGAGCACTGCGGCAACCACCGTCAGGTCGAACGGCACGCGGAACAACGCAAAGAAACCGACCGTGACGATGACGTCGTGCGCCAGCGCCGCCACGGCGCCCGCCGCGAATTTCCACTGAAAACGGAACATCACGTAGGCGAAGATCATCAACAACGCGAAGATCATCGCGAGCCCGCCCTGCTCCGTCAGTTCCTCGCCGACCTGCGGCCCGACGAATTCGACGCGCCGCAGCTCGACACCCGGTTCATCGGTGCCCAGCGTGCTGCGCAGGCGTTCGCGAATTTCATCCGGATCGGCATCCGGCTGGGGCGGCAGGCGCACCATGACGTCGGTCACGGCACCGAAGAGCTGGACCTGCGCATCGGCGAAGCCCTCGTTCGCCAGCCGGCCGCGGATATCGTCGAGGTTGGCTTCCTGCGGATAGCCGACCTCCAGCAGCACGCCGCCCGTGAAGTCGATGCCGAAGTCCAGGCCGCGGGTCGCGAGCGAGGCGAGCGCCACGGCAACGGCAATGATCGAGATCCCGATGGCGATCTTCCGTCGCCTGCTGCTCAGGAAGTCGATGCTGGTTGTATTCTTGATCAGGCGCATGAATTCGTCCGGGGGTCAGATCGGCAGCGTGGTCCGGCGGCGGCGGCCGAACGCAAAATTGACGATGGCGCGCGTGCCGACGATCGCCGTGAACATCGACGTCATGATGCCCAGCGACAGCGTGACGGCAAAGCCCTTGATCGGGCCGGTGCCGAACGCGAACAACACGATCGCCGCGATCAGTGTCGTGATATTGGCGTCCGCGATCGACGAGAACGCCTTGTCATAGCCCGACTGGATGCTGCCCTGCACCGAGTTGCCGGCGTCCAGTTCCTCGCGGATGCGCTCAAAGATCAGCACGTTGGCGTCCACGGCCATGCCGACGGTGAGCACGATGCCGGCGATGCCCGGCAGGGTCAGCGACGCCTGCAGCAGCGACAGCAGCGAAATGACGAAGATCAGGTTGGCGAACAGCGCAACGTTGGCGATCAGGCCGAAGACCCGGTAGTAGACGACCATGAAGACCACGACCGCCAGGAAACCGACCTGGACGGCGTTGAAACCGCGATCGATGTTGTCCTGGCCCAGGCTGGGGCCGATGGTCCGTTCCTCGACCTTGTAGACGGGGGCGGCCAGCGCGCCGGCGCGCAGCATGAGCGCGAGATCGCGTGCCTCGACCGGTGTCAGGCCCGTGACCTGGAAACGGTTCTTGAAGATGCCGCGAATCGTCGCGGTATTGATGATCTCCTCGGTGCGCACGGTGCGATACTCGGTCTCGCCGTTCTCCTCGACGGCCTCGCGGCGCGACTCGATGAACACCGTGGACATGGGCTTCTGCAGGTTGGCCCGGGTCGTCTCCAGCATGCTTTCGCCGCCGGACGCGTCCAGCGTGATGAATACGGCGGGACTGCCTTCGCTGAAGCCCGATTCGGCGTCGATGATCTGGTCACCGGACGCGATGACGTCCCGCATCAGGATCTGCGCCGGCTCGTCGCCGCGCCCGGGGTAGCGCCGCGATCCCGGACTGTCGCCGGACGTGTCGACCAGCCTGAACTCCAGCGTCGCGGTCGCCGTCAGGATGTCGTCGAGGCGATTCGGGTCCTGCACGCCGGGCAGCTGGACGACGATGCGATCCACGCCCTGGCGCTGCACCAGCGGCTCGGCCACGCCGAGCTGGTCGACGCGATTCCTGAGCGTCGTGATGTTCTGCTGGATCGCGGAAATCCTGGCGGTCGCGAATCTGCTGGTCGCTCATGCGCACGCGGAACGAATCGGCTTGCTCACCGTCGAGAACCAGCACCTCGGGGTCGGCAGCGCGAACCAGGTTCTCGGCGCGCTCGGCGTCGGCCGCGCTGGTCAGCCTGACCGTCAGCGTATTGCCGTCGAGATCGACCCGACTCCGCAGGCCCTCGTCCCTGAGCAAATTGCTGAACGACTGCTGGTACGCCTGCAGGCGCGTCGCCAGCGCCGCGTCCATGTCGACCTCGAGCAGGAAGTAGACGCCGCCGCGCAGATCCAGGCCGAGGCTCATCGGCTGCAGCCCGAGGTCGCGTATCCAGGCCGGCAGTGCCGGCGCCAGCGTCAGCGCGACGCTTGCCTCGCGGGCCAGGCGCTCCCGCAGGATCTCGCTCGCCTGCTGCTGGTCGGTCACCGTCGCGAACCGCAGCACGCCGCGACCTTCCTGCATGTAAGCAGCCGTCGGCTCGATTCCCTCGCCCTCCAGCAGACGCTCGATCTCCGGCAGCCGCGAGGCGCGGTAGTCCTCGCCGTCCAGCGCGGCAAGCTGCACGGCCGGCGCGCTGCCATAGAGGTTGGGCAGCGCGAGCAGGCCGCCCAGCACGAGAGTGCCGAGCAGCAGCAGGTTGAGCCACGCCGGGTAGCGATTCATCTCGGTTTCATTCCGCGCGAAGTGTGCAGTGCGGTGATGACCATCAGGCGGCGTCGATCGTTCCCTTCGGAACGACAGCGGACACCGTGGACTTCTGTACCTTGATCAGGACGCCGTCCGCGATCCGCAGTGTTGCGTAGTGCTCTGACACATCGGTGACCTCGCCCAGGATGCCGCCGGCCGTCAGCACCTCGTCACCCGTCTTCAGGTTCTTGACCAGCTCGTTGTGCGCCTTCTGGCGTTTCTGCTGCGGGCGAATCAACAGGAAGTAAAAAGCACCGAAGATGATCAGCATCGGCAGCAGGAAGCCGAACGGGTCGGCCTGCGGCGCGGACTGGGCGTACGCGTTGGAAATCAGAAAATCCATGTCGATACAAAACCTTGAAGGGACCGTCGCCGGGTCCGGGCAATGGCGCGCCATTATGGCATACGAGCCCGAATTGGGGGCGAACGTCGCCGATTCAAGCGCAACGGCGCCGAAACGGCTACGCGATCACCCGGATCCGGGCTCGCCGGCACCGTACGCGTCCCGCAGCGCCGCCACCAGGCCCGGCAACGTGCCCTCAACGATGGCGGTCCGCAAGTCCGCCATCAGGCGCTGGTAGTAACGCAGGTTGTGCAGCGTGCCAAGCCGTGGGCCCAGCATTTCGCCGCATTTCTCGAGATGCCGGAGATAGGCGCGGCTGTAGTGGCGGCACGTGTAGCAGTCGCAGTCGGGATCGAGCGGCGCGGTGTCGTCGCGATAGCGGGCGTTGCGAATGCGCACCACGCCGCGGGACGTGAACAGGTGGCCGGTGCGTGCATGCCGCGTGGGCATGACGCAGTCGAACATGTCGATGCCGCGCGTGACCGCCTCGGCGATGTCCACGGGCGTACCCACGCCCATGAGGTAGCGCGGCTTGTCCGCCGGGCATGCGCGGCAGCAGCGCGTCCATCACCGCGTTGCGCTCCGCCTCGGTTTCGCCGACGGCCAGGCCGCCGACGGCGTAGCCGTCGAATGCGATGTCGACCAGACCGGCCAGCGACTCGCGGCGCAGCGAGTCGTGGACGCCGCCCTGGACGATGCCAAACAAGGCCTCGCCGCGCTCCGGCGCGGCGGCGCGCAACGCATCGAAACGCTTGCGGCTGCGCGCCGCCCACGCGAGCGACAGCCGCATGGATTCAGCGGCCTCCGTCTCGCTTGCCGGATAGGGCGTGCATTCATCGAAAATCATCGCGACGTCCGCGTTCAATGCATGCTGTACGTCCATCGAACGCTCCGGCGACAGGAACACCTCGTCGCCGTCGACCGGCGACCGGAAGTGCACACCGTCCGCCGATACCTTGCGCATCGCGGCGAGCGAGAACACCTGGAAGCCGCCGGAGTCGGTCAGTATCGGCCCGGGCCAGTTGATGAACTCGTGCAGCCCGCCGTGCAGACGCAATAACTTCATCGCCCGGCCGCAGCATCAGGTGGAACGTGTTGCCCAGCAGGATTTCGGCACCGCTCTCGCGCACCTCTTCGGGCGTCATCGCTCTTCACGCTGCCGTAGGTGCCGACCGGCATGAAGGCGGGCGTTGCCACGGTACCGCGGCCGGAACGTGAGCGTGCCGGTACGCGCGTCGCCGGAGCGGGCCGAGATATCAAGCTTCACGGAGCCGCCCGCGACCGGATCAGCATGGCATCGCCATAGCTGAAGAATCGATAGCCGCTCGCCACCGCATGACGATACGCGTCCAGCACGCACGCCGTGCCGGCAAACGCCGCTACGAGCATCAGGAGCGACGAGCGCGGCAGGTGGAAGTTGGTCAGCAACGCATCGACGACGCGAAAGCGGTAGCCGGGACGGATGAAAAGATCGGTCTCGCCGTCGCAGGGAGCAAGGCTCGCCGTCCGCGGCGGCCCATTCCAGCGCGCGTACCGAGGTCGTGCCGACCGCGACGACACGTCCGCCGCGCGTCGCGTGTCGCGCGCACTGCGTCGCAGACCTCTTCGCCGACCCGCACGCGTTCGCGATGCAGGCGGTTCGACTCGACCTGCTCGGCCCGCAGGTTCTGGAAAGTGCCGGCGCCGACGTGCAGCGTCACGAACACGCGCTGCACGCCCGCGTCGTCGAGCTCGGCGAGCAGGGCATCGTCGAAGTGCAGGCCAGCCGTCGGTGCCGCCACTGCCCCCGGTTCCCGGGCATAAACCGTCTGGTAACGTTCCGCGTCCACGGCTTCCGCCGCACGTCCCAGGTACGGCGGAAGCGGTACATCGCCGTGCAGCTCAAGATAGGGCAGGAGCGGCTCTGAAAACTGCAACCGGTAGAACTCCCTTCTCGACCCGCGACCTCGGCCCGGCAGTCGTCGTCGAACTCGAGGACACTGCCAACGGCGGGCGACTTGCTGGCCCGCACCTGCGCCAGCGCGGACCTGTCCGACAGCGGCCGCTCGATCAGTACCTCGATTCGCCCGCCGGTACGCTTCCGGCCAACGAGCCGCGCCCTGATGACGCGCGTGTCGTTCATGACCAGCAGGTCACCGGCGCGCAGCAGCGCCGGCAAGTCAGCGAATCGATGGTCGCTCCGCACGTCGCTCACGGGATCGAGCACCAGCAACCGGCTCGCCCGCCGTTCCGGCGGTGGGTGGCGCGCGATCAGGTCATCCGGAAGGTCGTAGTCGAAATCGGCCAGTTGCATGGCCGCGCATCATACGACAATTGCCATGGTGACTTGCGCCGATTGTTCCAGCGCGTTTTGCTGCGGTGGTTGGCGAAGGCGCACCCCGGGGGGGAGACCGGCGCCATCCCGCTCTGCCGGTTGTCGGGAATCAGGATGCTGGGCGTCTGCCGGCGCTGGTCGCGCACGATCTCGATCTCCATGGTTTCACCGGCCTGGTACGAACCGAGAATGCGAACGGCGTGCGCCACGGAGTTCGGTTCGCGGCCGTCGATCGACTGGATGACGTCGCCGTCGCGCAGCTTGAGATCCTCGTCGTCCGGGGCGCGCACCACCAGCAATCCCTTGTCCGTGCCGAAATAGCGGCCGAGATCCTCGGTGAGTCCCACCATTTCCAGGTCGCCCCAGCCGTTGCCGCTGCGCCAGAAGGCAAAGCCCGGTGCGAACTCGAAGTGCTCGCTCGTAAAATTGGGCAACTGGCGCGCGCTGAGTTCCGCGATGCGGCGGGCCGCTTCCTCGAGGCGTTCCTCGGCGACGCGCATCTCGCGCTCCACATGTCCCGCGCGTAGTCGTCCTGCCTGGCATTGTAGATGCGCGGACCGCCGGAATCGTCGCAACCGTGGCCGGCGCGGCTCCGCTCCGTGAACCGTGGCGGGAGCGGGACCTGTGCAGAGCCTCGCCAACGCCACTATACTTGGCGCCTTTCGCTGCCGGGGTGGCGGAACTGGTAGACGCGCCGGACTCAAAATCCGGTTTCCGAAAGGAAGTGCGAGTTCGATTCTCGCTCCCGGCACCACTGACGAATCCGGCGCAGGACGCTGTCCGCACCGCAAGAATCCTATGAAGTATTGCGCAAGTTGTGGCGCACTCGTCGCTCGCAAGACTCCGCATGGCGACAATCGCGAGCGCTGGGTCTGCGAATCCTGCCGCGTCGTCCACTACCAGAACCCGCTCATCGTCGTCGGCTGCGTGCCGCGCCGCGGCGACCGGATCCTCCTGTGCCGTCGCGCCATCGAACCGCGTTACGGCTACTGGACGATGCCGGCGGGCTTCATGGAACTCGGCGAGTCCGTCGCCGAAGGCGCCGCGCGGGAAACGCTGGAGGAGGCGTGCGCCGAGGTGCGCATCGGCCACCTGTTTGCCTCGGTCGACGTCGTGCAGGCAGGCCAGGTGCACCTGTTCTTCACGGCGGAACTGCTGGGCGACTATGCCGCCGGCGACGAAAGCCTTGAAGTCGCGATGTTTCGCGAAGACGAGATTCCCTGGGACGAACTGGCGTTTCGCAGCGGACGCTTTGCCCTGGAGAAATATTTCGAAGACCGCGGCGCGAACAACGGCGTGCACCTGCTGACCCTCATGCGGCGCCGGCCGATCGATCCGGACTGACGGCAAGGTCCCGGGTCCGCAAGGTTCATGAACGGATTGGGTTCGGTGGCAAGCGAAGCCGGCCCCGGGGAGGGCTTTTCAGGGACGCTGTAAATACGTCCCTGTACGCTCCGGGCTCGACATCCTGTCTCGCACGGCCCTGAAAAGCCCTCCCCGGGACCAGCTCCGCCTCAGCATCTGCGTGCGTTCATGAACCTTGCGGACGTGCAAGTCGAACCTGCGCGGGTGGCTGCGGGTTCAGGGACTGGGGGCGGGCGCGGCGTCGAGCGCCTCTGCGAGTCGGTCGGGCGGCAGGTAGCCGCTGACCAGGGTACCGTCCTCGAGCACGATGGCCGGCGTGCCGCGCAGACCGACGTCCTGCCCCATCGCATAGTGCTCGCTGACCATTGCCGTGCCGCAGCTTTGCGATTCGAATTCCTGGTCCAACTTGGCAAGAGTCAGTGCCTTGTTGCGGTCTTTTGCGCACCAGACGCGTTCGGCCGTCGCCCATGACGGCGAGGTCGGCCCGTTGCGCGGGTACAGCAGGTAACGCACCTCGATGCCCTTCGCGAGGTACTGGTCGATCTGGCTGTGCAAGCGGCGGCAATACGTGCAGTCGACGTCCGTGAACACGGACACGGTGTGGCGCACTTCGTCCGGCGCGAACACGATGGTCTCGTCGTCCGGCACCGCCGCCATCATCTCGCGACGCGCCTCGTCGCGCGCCTCTTCCGACAGGTTGACCTGCCGGTCGAGGTCGATCAGGTCGCCCTGCAGCAGGTAGCGGCCATCGGCCGAGATGTAGGCAACGATCGCGCCGCGGCGAATCGTGTACCACCCGTCGATGGGGCTGGCGAAGACGTGTTCCGGCGCGATTTCGTCGAACTTTTCCGCGACGACGGCGCGCACGGCCGCGAGATCGGCATCCTGATCCTGGGCAACGGTGACAGAAGCGGCGAGCAGCAACGCGCACGCAAAAAAGGTCGGCAGAAGTTTCATTCAGATCAATCCTGTTGAACGTGCCACATGGCACGACGCGCTGGTATCCGCTTCGACCGGCCGCGCCGGCACCGGTTCCGCGGCCGGCAGGTTCAGCAAACCACCGACGGGACCGCGCCCGGGCTGGCGGCCATTCGTTCATGAACGGCATGGCATCGGTGAGAAGGCGGAGGTGTGGCCCGGGGAGGGCTTTTCAGGGCCGCTGCAAGACACGGACGTGCGAGCTCCGGAGCGTACAGGGATCCTGTATCGCAGCGTCCCTGAAAAGCCCTCCCCCGGGGCACGCCTTCGCCCACCACCATAGCCAAAACCGTTCATGAACAATCCGCGCAGACTCCTAGCCGCGCGGGTGGTGCCGCCCGTGCAGGTCCTTCAGGCGCTCGCGAGCCACGTGGGTGTAGATCTGCGTCGTCGACAGGTCGCTGTGGCCGAGCAGCAGCTGCACGACCCGGAGGTCGGCACCGCGGTTCAGGAGATGGGTCGCGAACGCGTGCCGCAGGCTGTGCGGCGACAGCTTCTTTGCTATGCCCGCTTTCTGCGCATACCGCTTGATGATGTGCCAGAACGCCTGGCGGGTCATGCGGTCGCCGCGGCGCGTCGGGAACAGGAAATCGGTCTGCCGCTCGAGCAGAATTTCCATGCGCGGACCGTCGATGAAGTCTTTCAGCCAGCGCTGCGCCTCGTCGCCCAGCGGAATCAGCCGTTCGCGATCGCCCTTGCCGACGATACGCAGAACGCCCTGGTTGAAGTTCACCTGCGACTGCTTGAGATTGATGAGTTCCGACACGCGCAGACCGGTCGCGTACAGGAGCTCCAGCATTGCGCGGTCGCGATGACCCAGCGGTTCGTCCGTGACCGGGGCGTGCAGGAGCGCGTCGACTTCGTCTTCGGTCAGCGTCTTCGGCAGCGAGCGGCCGATGCGCGGCATCTCGATATCCGCGGTCGGATCGGAATCCCGCAGTCCTTCGCGCATGATGTAGCGGAAAAAGCGCCGGAAGCTGGACAACTGGCGTGCCGTTGAACGCGGCTTGGCACCCGACTCGACGCGCTGCGCAATAAAATCCAGCAGATCGGCCTTCTGTGCCTGCTCGATCGGGATGTTGCGCTCCGACAGGCCGCGTTCCAGCGTCATCAGGTCCGCACGGTAGGCGCCGAGCGTATTGGTCGTCAACCCGCGCTCCATCCAGATCGCATCCAGGAAGCGATCGACGAGTTGCTCGGAATCGCCCCGAGGGTCACCTGAGTGTTTCTTTTGCTGTGTGCTGGCCATCGAATCCATCGCGTCCGGTGCTGACCCGTTGCCGCCGGCTGGCATTGCTCCTGCCGCGCGCGGCGGCTGGTAGCATGTGCCCGGTTTCGGCGGCTGCCGGGCCGGTGTCGCGCCCTGCCCCGACCACGCCCGGGGCGAGTCACCAGGCAACGGATTTTTCAAGCAATTGAGTATGATGACGCGTCTCGCGGGACGGCGTGACCGCTGTCACATATTAATGACAGCATTAACATAAGGTGATCTGCGTCACACTGCGGCGTGCGACAGAGACTGACGAAAACGAATGCCGGACAACCCTTCCAACGGTGGCGCGCGCACCGCCGGTACGACCCGGCCGCTCGCCGTATTGTACGGTGTCTACGCGTGGCTGGCGTTCGTCACCTGTGTGCTGGGCTCGCTGGCCTGCGCGGTGCTCGTGCCCGGGCTGGAACGTCGCCGGCGCTGCATTGCCGCCTTTGCCCGGCTGCCGTTCCGGCTTGCCGGAATCGCCGTAGAGATCCGCGGCAGCGAACACCTGCCGGCCACGCAAAGCATCATCGTCGCGAATCATGCCAGTTACCTGGACGGCGTCATCCTGCAGGCCTTCATGCCGGAGCGATTCAGCTACGTCATCAAGGGCGAAATGCAGAACGTCCCGGTCGTGCATTTCCTGCTGCGCCGGCTGGGCGCGCGCTTCGTCAATCGCAACGATCCGGACGCGAGTTCGCGCGACGCGCGCACGCTGATCCGGGCGGCGGACAGCGGCGAGTCCCTGGCCTTCTTCCCGGAAGGCACGTTCGTGCCGGAGCCCGGCCTCGGCGCATTCCGCCCCGGTGCGTTCGCCGCCGCCCGGCGCTCCGCGCTGCCCGTCGTGCCGGTGGCGATAAGCGGCGCCCGCCACATCCTCCCCGCAGAACGCCTGCTGCCGCGCCGCGGCCCGCTGACGATCGAGATCCTCGAACCGCTGCCGCCGGATGCAGCCGCCAGTACCCGCGAGCTGGCGGACCTCGCGCGCCAACGGCTGCTGGAATCCCTCGGCGAAGCGGATCTCGCGCCTTGCACCGCCACGCCGGATACGGGAAAGTAGCGCACCGCGCCGCCCGGCGGCGCCGACACCCACCCCGGATTCGAGGACATTGCCCGCCATCATGAAACAGGACTCCACCGTCATCGTCGCGGCGCGCCGCACGCCGCTGGGCGCGTTCCAGGGTACGCTTGGCACCGTCAAGGCCACCGACCTGTCGGCGGCAGCGACCCGTGCCGCGCTGGCGGACAGCGGTCTGGCCCCCGATGCCATCGACGAGGTCCTGCTGGGCTGCGTGCTGCCGGCGGGTCTCGGCCAGGCACCGGCACGCCAGGCCGCGATTGCGGGCGGCTTGCCGTTCGCGGTGCCCTGCTCCACGCTCAACAAG
The DNA here is from genome assembly GCA_034522415.1 of Woeseiaceae bacterium. Lineage (GTDB taxonomy): Bacteria > Pseudomonadota > Gammaproteobacteria > Steroidobacterales > Woeseiaceae > Woeseia. The sequence continues at coordinate 489,475 of JAXHLH010000001.1, read as the reverse complement.
GTGTGCGGTTCGGGCATGAAGACGGTCATGCTCGGCGACGACCTGATTCGCGCGCGTAGCGCCGCCATCGTGCTGGCCGGCGGCATGGAATCGATGAGCAATGCGCCCTACCTGATGCCGAAGGCGCGCAGCGGTTATCGCATGGGCCACCAGGAAGTGATCGATCACATGTTCTACGACGGCCTGCAGAGCCCGTTCGACGGCCAGATGATGGGCCACTTCGCGGAGCAGACGTCGAAGAAATTCGGCTTTACGCGCGAGGCCCAGGATGAATTTGCAACGGAGTCGTTCCGGCGGGCCCTCAATGCCATGGAATCGGGCGCCTTCGCCGCCGAGATCGCGCCGATAACGGTCGTCAACCGCAAGGGCGAGACCATCGTCTCGGAGGACGAGGGGCCGGGCAGCGTAGACCTCGACAAGATTCCGGCGCTGAAACCCGCGTTCAGCAAGGACGGCACCGTGACGGCCGCCAGTTCGTCGTCCATTTCGGACGGCGCGGCGAGCCTGATCCTGATGCGCGAGGTCGACGCGCGCCAGCAGGACGTCGAGCCGCTGGCACGTATTACCGGTCACGCCGGCCACGCGCAGGAACCCGAGTGGTTCACCACCGCGCCGGTCCACGCGATCAAATCCCTGCATGAAAAACTGGGCTGGTTGCCTGACAGCGTCGACCTGTACGAAATAAACGAGGCGTTTGCCTGCGTCACGATGGCGGCAATGCAGGAGGTCGGCATTCCCCGCGACAAGGTCAACGTCAATGGCGGCGCGTGCGCGCTGGGCCACCCGATCGGCGCCTCGGGCGCCCGCCTGATCGTCACGCTGGTGCATGCACTGCGAGCGCGCGGCGGCGGCCGCGGCGTGGCGTCGCTGTGCATCGGCGGCGGCGAAGCCGTTGCCATCGGCGTCGAGGTCGAGTACCGCCCGCGCTATCGAACAACCGGACAATCGGAGGAAAGCATGGACTTATCGTCAGCCAGGGCGGTCGTCTCGGGTGGCGCGTCGGGCCTGGGACTGGCAACGGCGCGGCGCGTCATCGAGGCCGGCGGCCACGCCGTGCTGCTGGATATCAACGCCGAACAGGGCGAGGACAGCGCCCGGAACTCGGCGAGCGGGCACGCTTCGTGCGCGCCGACGTCTCCGACGAGGCGTCCGTACAGGCCGCGATGAAAGCGGCCGCCGAATTCATGGGCGGCATTACGCTGGCGGTCAACTGCGCAGGCATCCTGTTGCCCGCGCGGGTGCTGGGTCGCGAAGGCCCGCTGCCGGCGGAAAATTTCGCGCGCTCGGTGACCGTGAACCTGGTCGGGTCGTTCATACTCGCGAAGGAAGCGGCCAACGTCATGCAGCACAACGAGCCCACCGCGGACGGCGAACGCGGCCTGATCGTCAACACGGCGTCGGTCGCGGCATTCGAGGGCCAGGTTGGCCAGGCCGGCTACTCCGCGTCCAAGGGCGGCGTCGTCGGCATGATGCTGCCGCTCGCGCGCGAGTTCGCCCGCTTCGGCATTCGCGTCAACACGATTGCGCCGGGCATTTTCATGACACCGATGATGGCCGGGCTGCCGGAGGAAGTGCAGAAATCGCTCGCCGCGCAGATTCCGTTTCCGCCGCGGCTCGGCAAGCCGGAGGAATACGCCGACCTGGTCGTCGCGATCTACGGCAATACGATGCTGAACGGCGAAACGATCCGGCTGGACGGCGCGATTCGCATGCAGCCCAAATAGCAGGCAGTTGCAGCAGGCGATTCTCCGGACGCTGCCGGCCCGGACGGTTCATGAACGGGTTGACTGGGCTGGCGGGCGGCAGGCGTGCCCCGGGGAGGGCTTTTCAGGGACGCTGCAAGCACGTCCGTGTGCGCTCCGGAGCTCGACATCCGCGTGCTCGCACGGCCCTGAAAAGCCCTCCCCCGGGCCACACCTCCGCCTTTTGAGCCCGTGCCGTTCATGAACCGTCCGGGCCGGCAGCCGCCTTGCCGTTACATCGCGGGGTAGTTCGGGCCGCCACCCCCTTCCGGGACGACCCAGACGATGTTCTGCCGCGGGTCCTTGATGTCGCAGGTCTTGCAGTGGACGCAGTTCTGCGCGTTGATCCGGAACTTCGGCTCCCCGTCCTCTTCCACGACCTCGTACACGGCGGCGGGGCAGTAGCGTTGCGCCGGTTCGTCGTAGAGCGGCAGGTTGTGGCCGATCGGGATGTCGGGATCCTTCAGCGTCAGGTGCGAGGGCTGGTCTTCCTCGTGATTGGTGCTCGACAGGTACACGGACGAGAGCTTGTCGAAGCTCACGATACCGTCCGGCTTCGGGTAGTCGATGACCGCCGCATCGTCGGCCTTGTCCAGTGACTCGTGATCCGGCTCGCGATTGTGCAGCGTGAACGGCAGCCTGCCGCGGAATACGTTCTGGTCGACCCAGGTGAACGCGGCGCCGAAGAACGTGCCGAACCGGTGCAGCGCGGGACCGAAATTACGGCCGCGCCAGAGCTCGTCGCGGACCCAGGAATCCCTGACGGCCGTGCCGTACGCCTCGAGATCCCTGTAACCCGCATCGCCGCCGGCCAGCGCCTCCCAGACCGCCTCGGCGGCCAGCATCCCGGTCTTCAGCGCCGTGTGCGAGCCCTTGATCTTGACGCCGTTCAGGAAGCCCGCGTCGCAGCCGACCAGCAGGGCGCCCGGCATCGTCAGTCGCGGCAATGACTGCAGTCCGCCCTTGTTGACGGCGCGCGCCCCGTAGGCGATGCGCTTGCCGCCTTCAAGGTAACGGCGGATGCGCGGGTGATGTTTCCAGCGCTGGAACTCGTGGAACGGCGACAGGTGCGGGTTGCGATAATTGAGTGCAACGATCAGCCCCAGGTATACCTTGTTGTCCGCGGCATGGTAGAGAAACCCGCCGCCCTCGGTGGCGTTGTCGAGCGGCCAGCCCAGCGTGTGCACGACCTTGCCCTCCTCGTGCAGCGCCGGGTCGATTTCCCAGATCTCCTTCAGGCCGATACCGTAATGCTGCGGATCGGCGTCGCGGCGCAGGTCGAAGCGGCGCATCAGCTCCTCGCCCAGGTTGCCGCGGCAGCCTTCGGCGAACACCGTGTACCTGCCGACCAGCTCGTAACCCGGCTGGTACGAGGGCTTGTGCTCCCCGTTCTTCGCGACGCCCATGTCGCTGGTGGCGACGCCGCGCACGCGCCCGTCCCCGTCGTACAGCACCTCGGCGGCCGCGAAACCCGGAAAGACGTTGACGCCCAGCGCTTCGGCCTGTTCGGCCAGCCACTGGCACAGCAGCCCCAGGGAGATGATGTAGTTGCCGCGGTTGTGCATCGGCCGCGGCACCAGCAGTCCCGGGATCTTGCGCGCGCTGTCGCTGCCGGTCAGGTAGTACACGTCATCGCCGGTCACTTGCGTCGTGACGGGCGCGCCCCGCTCCGCCCAGTCCGGGAACAGCTCGTCCAGTGCGCGCGGCTCGAACACGTTGCCCGACAATATGTGCGCGCCTGATCTCCGCGCCCTTTTCGAGCACCACGACCGACAGTTCCTCGCCCTTGTCGTTAGCGAGTTGCATCAGCCGGCAGCCGGCCGCGAGCCCGGCCGGACCGCCGCCGACGATGACGACGTCGAACTCCATGGATTCGCGTTCTGCGGACTCGGACATGCCTCGATCACCCGTTTACCGGAAAAAGTCATGGTAGCAGAGCCCGACTGGCGGGCCGACCGCCTGCACGGTACGCTTGCCGCGCTCCTGGGCCGGATGATTCATGAACGGTCTGGCTTCGGTGGTTGGCGAAGGCGCGCCCCGGGGGAGGGCTTTTCAGGGACGCTGCAAGCACGTCCGTGTGCGCTCCGGGCTCGACATCCTGTTCTCGCACGGCCCTGAAAAGCCCTCCCCCGGGCCACACCTCCGCCACCTGCCCCCGTGCCGTTCATGAATCATCCGGCCCAGGAAGTCACCACTCAGGGTGTCTCCCCCCAACGGACCGGCCCCATGACTTTAACGACGATCGAGGATGCCTATAACCGCGAACCGGGTTTGCGTGACGATCCGGCCCAGCGTGCCGTCGTCAGTGAACTCGCGGCATTGCAGGCCTCGATCTATCGCTCGCACGGACCCATGCGCAGGTTGCGTGCGTCGTTGCCGTTTCTGGCGACGCCGCCGCCCGTGCGCGGCTTGTACCTGTGGGGTGGCGTCGGCCGCGGCAAGACCTTCCTGATGGACCTGTTCCACGAGACCCTTGCGATCCCCGCCAAGCGCCGCCGTCATTTTCATCGCATGATGAGCGAGGTACATGAACAGCTGAAGTCGCTGCCGGACGAACGCGACCCGCTGGACAGCGTGGCCGCGCAACTCGCCGCCACGACAGAGGTATTGTGCTTCGACGAATTCTTCGTCAGTGACATCGGTGACGCGATGATCCTCGGCCGGTTGCTCGACGGCCTGTTCCGGCGCGGCGTCACGCTGGTGGCCACATCCAATGTACCGCCATCCGGGCTCTACGAAGACGGGCTGCAGCGGCAGCGATTCCTGCCGGCAATCCGCCTGCTGGAGCAACATACGCGCGTGCTGGAACTCGGCGGCGACGTCGATTACCGGCTGCAGCTCCTTGAGCAGGCCGGCACCTACCTGTCGCCGGCCAACGACGAGGCGGCCGCGCGCCTCGGCGATTTCTTCGCGCGGCTCGCGCCCGGGCGCATCGAGGAAGAGCGCACGCTCGACATCAACGGCCGGCCCGTCGAGACGCTCCGCGCCGCCAGGGGCGTCGCGTGGTTCAGCTTTGCGGCGCTTTGCGAGGGGCCGCGCAGCAATGCCGATTACATCGAGATCGCGCGCTGGTACCACACCGTCATCGTTTCGGACGTACCGCCCCTGGGCGTTGACGGAGACGACCCGGCACGCCGCTTCATCGCGCTGGTCGACGAGTTCTACGACCGGCGGGTGAAACTCGTACTGTCGGCCGCGCTGCCGGCCGATGCGCTGTACCGCGGGCGTCGCCTCGACTTCGAGTTCCGGCGCACCCGCAGCCGGTTGTCGGAAATGGGTTCGCGCGCCTACCTGCAATCAGCCCACCGCGCCTGACGCAGCGCCCGGTTTCAGCATGCGGAAATGCCGCTTGGAAATCGCCGATGTTGCAGTATGATTAATCATATACTTCAAGTGAAACGGAATCGTTGAACGTGACTACCCAGGCCCTGCAACAATCCGAGCCCCAGCGTGAACTGCTGCTGGAGCGCTTCCTGCCGTACCGGCTGGCAATTCTTTCCCACTCGGTCAGTAACTCGATTGCGACCGTCTACGCCAAGCGCTTCGGGCTCACGATCCCGGAATGGCGCGTCATCGTCATCCTGGGCCGCTACCCGGGGTTGTCGGCCGTCGAGGTTGCCGAGCGCACGTTGATGGACAAGGTGGCCGTGAGTCGCGCCGTCACCAAGCTGATCAAGAACGGCCGTATCGACCGGCAGTTCGCCGACGCCGACCGGCGCCGCTCGATCCTGAACCTGTCCGACAAAGGCCTGCAGGTACTCGAAGAGATCGCCCCGCTGGCGCTCGGCATCGAGGACATGTTGCTGGACGGCCTGAGCAAAGACGAGATCCGCACGCTCAACACGGTCATCGACCGGCTGCTGGAGAAGGCCGAGTACATCGGCGCGCCGCTGCCGGAGCAGCCCTCGCAGGGCGTCTAGCGTTCCGCTGCATCCGCGCCGATCCGGGTGCGGACCTCGATCAGTTCCGGGAAAAGTCGTACTCCAGCGCTTTCTGCAGGAAAGCGACCCCTGACGAGCCGCCGCTGCCGCGCTTGTGGCCAATAACGCGTTCCACGGTCTTCATGTGATGGTAGCGCCAGAACTGGAAGTTGTTGGCGACGTCCATCAGCGCCTCGCACATCTCGTACTCGGTCCAGTGCGCCTCCGGCTCCTCGTACAGCCGGCCGAGTACCGCGACCACGTCGGCATCCGGTTCGCGCCAGCGGCTGAAATCCCGTTCCAGCGCCCTGGCCGGCACCGGCAGGCCGCGCCGCGCGAGATACGCGAGAAACTCGTCGAACAGCGCGGGCGCCGCCAGCGCGTCGCGCAATCGCGCGTGCCATTCCGGCTGCTGTTCGTATACGGCCAGTACCGAGCGCTGCTTGTTGCCCAGCAGGAATTCGAGCAGCCGGTACTGCGGTGACTGGAAACCGGAGGCACGGCCGAACACGTGCCGGAATTCCGCGTATTCGCTCGGTGTCAGCGTATCCAGCACCATCCACTGGTTGTACAACTGGTTCTGCACGTGCTTGACCCGGGCAAGCTGCTTTACGGCCGGTTGCAGGTAATCCGCGCGCAGGTTGTCGATCGCGGCCTCGATCTCGTGTATCACGAGCTTGATCCACAACTCGGCAACCTGGTGCTGGATGATGAACAGCATCTCGTCGTGGTGTGGCGGATCGCTCAGCGGCACCTGGGCATCGAGCAACTTGTCGAGTTGCAGGTACGCCGTGTAATCGCTGTGACGTTCGAGGTTCGTGTGAATCGACGGTTCGAGTCTGCGCCGGCTCATGTCGGTGCTCCGGGTTCATTGGCGGTTGCAGGGCGGCATTGTAGGGTCTTTCGGCGCCGAAACCCACGACACGACGACGCGCTGCAAGGCGTGTCCCGCCGGCCTCCATGTTTCCCGGGTATCTGTGGAAATCCATGCGCGATCCGGTATAGAGTCTCGCCTGTTCGCAAATCCTCCGGCCGGAGTGCCTGACGTGTCAAAACAGCCGCAACGTCGCGCAAGCGACCTGACGGACCAGATTCTCGAGCGCGTTCTTGCCTCGAAGCCCGACTCCCGCTCTCTCTCCAGCCGCAACCAGATCGATTCCTTCCTGCGGCAGTACTACGGCAACGTGCCGATCGACGACATGCAGGAGCGGTCGGCCGGGATCTTGGCACAGGCCGCGGTCTCGCACCTGGATTTTGCGCGGTCTCGCAAGCCGGGCGAGGCACTGCTGCGTGTCTACAACCCGAACGAAAAGGAGCATGGTTACGACTCGATCTTCACGATCGTCGAGATGGTCAATGACAACATGCCGTTCCTGGTCGATTCGGTATCCGCGGCGATCTCGCGTGCCGAACTCGCAATACACATGACCGTGCATCCGGTGCTGCGGGTCGAACGCACTGACGCCGGCCAGTTGTCCGCGGTGTTGCCGGCCGACAGCAGTGCCGGGAAAGCCGAATCGTTTGTCCGCTTCCTGGTCGATCGTGAGGCCGATCCGCAACGGCTCAAGCTGCTCGAACACGAAATCCGCAAGGTACTGTCGGATGTCCGGCTCGCCGTGCGCGACTGGAAGGCGATGCGCGACAAGATGCGGGAGGCAAAGGAATTGTTGTCGTACGGCCCGCCGGGTGTGGACGAGGAACTGCGCGACGAAAGCCGCGAACTCCTGCAATGGATGATCGACGACCGGTTCACGTCTCTCGGTTTCCGCGAATACGCGCTGGAGGACCGTGACTCGAAGCTGTTTCTGAAACCGGTGGCGAAGAGCGGCCTCGGGCTGCTCGCCAACGAGCGCCGCGGCGGACGCACGGTGGAGCTGAGCTCGATCATGCGGCGCCATGCGCGCTCCAGGAACTGGCTCATCATCACCAAGGCAAATTCCCGCTCGACGGTGCACCGCTCGAGCTACCTCGATTACATCGGCGTCAAGAAATACAACGAGGATGGCGTCGCGATCGGCGAAATGCGTTTCATCGGCCTGTTCACGTCGGTAGCCTACAGCGAGAATCCCCGCAACATTCCGCTGTTGCGGCTCAAGGTCAGGCGCGTACTGGAGCGGGCCCGGGTCGACCCGTCCGGGCATCGCGGCAAGTCGCTGCTGCATATCGTTGACACGTTTCCGCGCGACGAGCTGTTCCAGAGCACGGTGCACGACCTCGTTCGCACGACCAGCGGCATACTCAATCTGCAGGAACGCCATCGCGTCAAGTTTTTCGTGCGCCGCGACGCGTTTCGCCGTTTTTTCTCGTGCATCGTCTATGCGCCGCGCGAGAAATACAATACAGACGTGCGTCGGCGAATCGAGCGTATCCTGCTGGAGGCGTTTGATGGCAATGCCGTGGACACCAGCGTGCAATTGTCGGACTCGCCGCTTGCCCGCGTGCATCTCATCGTGCGCACCAATGTGGGCGAACGACCCCGCGTCAGTATCCGTCGCATCGAGGAACGCATCGCCGATGCCGTCGTCACCTGGCGCGACAAGCTGAAGAACGAACTCCTGAACCGGTTCGGCCCGGAGGAAGGGCTCGCGCTGTTCCGCAAGTACGGCGAGAGTTTCCCCGCCGCATTCGAGGCGGATGTCGAGCCCGCGATCGCCTGCCTGGACGTCAAGCGTATCGACGGCCTTCTCAAGGAAGAGCACAGCAACTTCCTGCTGCTGCACCGCCCGAAAGGCACCGGCGAAAAGCAACTGCACTTTCGCACGTTCTGCAAGGACGAACCGCTGCTCCTTTCGGACGTGATGCCGATCCTCGAGGACATGGGCACCGACGTCTACAGCGAGCGCCCCTACGAGCTTCACTTGCGCGGCGACGGCAGGTTCTGGATCCAGGATTTCGCGCTGTACTTCGCCGGCACCGACGAACTCGACCTGGACGAGGCCGCCGTGCGCTTCCAGGACAGCTTCGAGCGTGCGCTCGTCGGCGATGCCGAGAACGACGGTTTCGACAAGCTGGTCCTGCGTGCGGGGCTGGACTGGCGGCAGGTCTCGCTGGTGCGCGGCTATGCGAAATACCTGTTACAGCTGGGCATGCCGTTCAGCCAGAACTACATGGAAGACGTGCTCACCGAGTACGCCGACGTCGCGCGCCGCCTCGTCGAACAGTTCGAGCTGCAGTTCGATCCCGCGATCAAGGCACGGGATCGCGAAACGTCGCTGCAGGCCTGCGTGAGCAGCATACAGCGAGCCATCGCCCGGGCACGCAACCTCGACGAAGACCGCATACTGACCGCGTTCGCCGGCGCCGTCAGCGCGACGCTGCGGACCAATTACTTCCAGCGGGACGCGCACGGCCAGCCGAAACGCCGGCTGTCCATCAAGCTCGATCCCGGCCGGCTGCCCGAGGTACCACTGCCCAAGCCGCGCCTCGAGATATTCGTCTATGCGCCCGAGGTCGAGGGTGTGCACCTGCGTGGCGGCGCCGTGGCACGTGGCGGCCTGCGCTGGTCGGATCGCCGCGAGGATTTCCGCACCGAGGTCCTGGGCCTGATGAAAGCGCAGGTCGTCAAGAACACCGTGATCGTGCCGACCGGCGCCAAGGGCGGGTTCGTGCCCAAGCGCCTGCCGGACGGCGACCGGGACGCCATCCTGAAAGAGGCGATCGAGTGCTACAAGACCTTCATCCGCGGCCTGCTGGACGTCACCGACAACATAATCGACGGCAAGGTCGTGACGCCGGAGGGTGTCGTGCGTCGCGACGACGAGGATCCGTATCTCGTCGTGGCCGCGGACAAGGGCACGGCCACGTTTTCCGATATCGCGAACGGCATCTCGGCCGAGTACGGCTTCTGGCTCGACGACGCCTTCGCGTCCGGCGGCTCCGCCGGCTACGACCACAAGAAGATGGGTATCACGGCACGTGGGGCCTGGGAGGCCGTCAAGCGGCACTTCCGCGAAAAAGGCGTCGACACGCAGAGCGATCCGTTCACGGTCGCCGGTATCGGCGACATGAGTGGCGACGTATTCGGCAACGGCATGCTGCTCTCGAAATCCATCAAGCTGGTCGCCGCGTTCAATCACCAGCACATTTTTCTGGATCCCAGCCCCGACATGGCGGCGAGCTTTCACGAGCGCGAGCGCCTCTTCAGGCTGCCGCGTTCCACCTGGGAGGACTACGACGAGGCGCTGATTTCCAAGGGCGGCGGAGTTTACTCCCGGCAGGCAAAGCAGATTCGCCTGTCACCGGAGGCCCGCAAGCTGCTCGATATCCGCCAGACGACGATACAGCCGCTGGAGCTTATCCGCGCAATACTCCGGATGCCGGTGGACCTCCTGTGGAACGGCGGCATCGGCACCTATATCAAGGCCAGTTCCGAGAGTCATGCGGATGTCGGCGACCGCAGCAACGACGCGGTGCGCGCCAACGCGAATGAAATCCGCTGCAAGGTGATCGGCGAAGGCGGCAACCTGGGCATGACCCAGCTCGCACGCATCGAGTACAGCCTGAACGGCGGCCGCGTGAATACGGATTTCATCGACAATTCGGCCGGCGTCGACATCTCGGACCGCGAAGTCAACATCAAGATACTGTTGCGTGCGGCCGAACAGGAGAAGGGCCTGACGCGCGCAAAGCGCAACAAGCTGCTGGCGGAAATGACCGATGACGTCGCCGCATTCGTGCTGCGCAGCAATTACCTGCAGACGCAGTCCATCAGCATGATGGAGGCGCAGGCCCGCGAACGCCTGGAGGAAACGGCGCGCATCATCACGAACCTGGAAAAAAGCGGGTTGCTCGAATCGCGACCTCGAGTTCCTGCCGGACGAGGCCGAAATCGAGGAACGGCGCCACCGCAAACAGGGACTGACGCGTCCCGAGATCGCCATCATCCTGAGCTATGCCAAGATCGACCTGTATAACGGCCTGACGGCATCCGACGCGACGCTGGAGGATTTCCTGACGACCGACCCGCAGCGTTATTTCCCGGCCGTGCTGCGGCGCCGCTACAAGGACCTGATCCCGACCCACCGCCTGAGCCGCGAGATTCTCGCCACGCTCATCGCGAACAATATCGTCAATCGCATGGGTCCGGTGTTCGTCAAGCGAGTGCAGCAGGATACCGGCGCGTCGACCGTCGCGATTGCCCGCGCTTACGTCGTGGCGCGCGAGGTCTGCCAGGCGACTTCCATCTGGCAGGCCATCGAGGCGCTGGATAACCAGGTGCCGGCGACGGTGCAGCAGACGATGATGTTCGAGGTCAGCCGCACGTTGCGGCATGCCTGTTACTGGCTGCTCGAGCGCTACGGCGACGAACTCGACATCGTCGCCGCGGTCGCGCGCCTGAAGGAGCCCGTGACCCGCGTCTATACACGCGCCGGCAGAATCGTCGTCGGCGCCGGCAAGCAGCGGCAGAAACAGGCCGCCAGCGACCTCGCCGGCATGCAGGTACCGGACAAGCTGGCCCGCAAGATGGCCGGCCTGTTGCTGACCCGTGGCGCCCTGGACATTGCGGATCTCGCGGTGGATTTCGGCACGGACGTCGTCGACACCGGGCGAGTCTACGCCGCGCTCAGCGAGCGCCTTGGCATCGTCTGGCTGCACCGGCGCGTCGAAAACCTCGAGGTGGAGGGCCGCTGGCAGGCAATGGCACGCAGCAACCTGCGCGACGAGTTTTACCAGCTGCGCCGGGATCTGGGCACGCGCATCCTGCAGGCAGCCCGCGACGGCGAGCTGATGCCGGCCTACGAGGCATGGCTCAAGGACAATGCCGCCGGTGTGCAGAAGTTCGATACCATACTGTCCGAAATGAAACTGCGCGAGACCATCGACTTCGCCACGCTGTCCGTGGCCGCGCAGGAACTGCGCAAGCTCATTTCCGGATAGCGGCTGGTACCCTAACCCGCGCCGCCGAGTGAGCCACGGGCGGCAACCACGGAGTCAACATGCCCGGAAAACTCGTCCTGTGCCGCCACGGCCAAAGCGACTGGAACCTGAAGAACCTGTTCACCGGCTGGACCGATGTCGATCTCACCGACAAGGGCCGCGAGGAAGCGCGCAGCGCGGGCGTCGCCGTTGGCGAACTGGATTTCCCGATCGATATCGCCTGGACGTCGGTGCTGAAGCGCGCCATTCGCACGCTGTGGATCATGCTCGACGAGATGGATCGCATGTGGATCCCGGTCGTGCGCGACTGGCGCCTCAACGAACGCCACTACGGCGCGTTGCAGGGCCTGAACAAGGCCGAGACCGCGGCGAAGTACGGCGACGAACAGGTGCATACCTGGCGCCGCAGCTACGCGGAGCCGCCCCCCGAACTGGCGGCGGACGACGAGCGGCACCCCGCGCACGACCCGCGCTATGCGGGGATCGCGAACCTGCCCGCCACGGAATCGCTGGCGACGACGCTGGCTCGCGTGCGGCCGTGCTGGGAAGACGAGATTGCACCGCAGCTCGCGGCCGGCAGGAACGTCCTGATCGCCGCTCATGGCAACAGCCTGCGCGCACTCGTCAAGATGCTCGACGAGATCTCCGAAGACGAGATCACCGGCTTCAACATCCCGACCGGCATCCCGATGCTGTACGACCTGGACGATGCACTGAAGCCGCGCTCGCGCCGTTTTCTCGGCGACCCGGAGGCCGTTGCGGCCGCCGCGGCCGCCGTCGCCAACCAGGCAAAGTCCGGATGATCTACCGGCTCGGCGACAGGCAGCCGCAGTTCGACGGAGACGATCACTTCGTCGCGCCGGACGCGACGCTGATTGGCGACGTGCGGCTGGCCGCGGGCGCCAGCGTCTGGTTCGGGGCCGTACTGCGGGGCGACAACGACCGCATCGACATCGGCCCCGACAGCAACATCCAGGACGGTGCCATCCTGCATACCGATCCGGGCATCCCGCTGACGGTCGGCGCACGCGTGACGGTCGGTCACCGCGTAACGCTGCACGGCTGCAGCATCGGCGACGGCAGCCTCGTCGGCATCGGCAGCACGGTGCTGAACGGGGCGAGCGTCGGCCGACGCTGCCTGGTCGGCGCCCATGCCCAGATTACCGAGGGCAAGTCATTCCCCGACGGCGTACTGATCATCGGCGCGCCGGCGCGTGTCGCCCGCGACCTGACGGACGCGGAACTCGCGGCGCTGGCGGAATCCGCGGACGTCTACACGGCAAACAGCCGGCGCTTCCGGGAACAGCTTGCATCCGTCTTGACCCAATGACACCTGCTTGAGGCGTCTGGGACGGCCCCGGCTCAAGCAAGCGCCATGACGTCCGGACCACCTCCTTCACCGCGGCGCGGATAAAAGCGGTCAGGCCTGCAGGCGCGGGTCGCTCCGCCTGCGGGCCGCGCGTTCGTCGTCGACGACGCGCACCAGCCCCTCCTGCGCCGTCGAGGCGACCAGCCGGCCGTCCCGGGTGTAGAACTGCCCGCGCGCGTAGCCGCGCGCACCCGAGGCGTTGGGGCTTTCGAGCGAATAAAGCAGCCATTCGTCGACACGAAACGTGCGATGGAACCACAGCGCGTGGTCGAGACTCGCCAGTTGCACCTTGCCGAGCCCGAACTGCAGCCCGTGCGGCAGCGTGCTGGTTCCCAGCAGTTCGTAATCCGACACGTACGCCAGCAGGTTCTGGTGCAACGGCACGCCGTCCGGCAGGCTGTCAACGGCACGAATCCAGACCTGCTTGACCGGCGGCTGTTTCTCCACCTTGTCGAATCGAACCGGCTGCACCGGGCGGAATTCGAAGGGCCGCTTGTCGGTCAGGAAACGCCGCAACTTGGTCGGCAACCGGTCGAGCATGTCCGCCGGCAGGTCGGAAAGGCCCCGCAGGCCCTCCGGTTCGGGGACATCCGGCATCGTGTCCTGGTGCTCGAGGCCGTCTTCCGGCTTCTGGAACGACGCCGCCAGGTTGAAAATGGGCCGGCCGTGCTGAATGGCCACAACGCGACGCACCGAAAAACTGCCACCGTCGCGTGCCCGGTCGACGTCGTAGATGATCGGTGCATTGACGTCGCCGCGCCGCAGGAAATAGGCGTGCAGCGAATGTGCCTGGCGGTCCTCGACCGTGAAGTGGGCCGCCGACAGGGCCTGGCCCAGCACCTGTCCGCCGAACACCTGCGCACTGCCGATGTCACGGCTCTCGCCGCGGAAGATATTGTCCTCGATGCGCTCGAGTTCGAGCAGCCTGAGCAGGTCGTCGAGTACCGGGTGCATGGGTATCGGAGCGCCGCGCGCCGTTACTGCGCCCGGCCGCCGTCGGCGGTGATACCGGTACCGCTGACGAAGGTCGCATCGTCGCTGGCAAGAAAGACGGCGACCTTGGCGACGTCGACGGGTTCGCCGAGACGGCGCGCGGCCGAATGACGGATGCAATAGTCGCGCAACGTCTTGTCGTTGACGAAAATGCGGCGGCTGTCCGCGGTCATGATCGCGCCGGGCTGGATATAGTTCACGGTGATGCCGAACTGTCCCGACGGTGCGGCCAGTTCACGAACGAGGTCGCCGAGCGACCGCTCGGCCTGGTCGGCAAGTATCTGTGCCTCGCGCGTGAAGGCGGAACGCAGCAGCCCGAGAACGATGAAGCGGCCGCCCGGGCTGTTCTTCAGCAACGGCAACGCCGCGTCGAAATACGCGCGGACCAGCGCGCTGCGCTTTTTCAGGTGCTGCTCCAGCGACGCCGCGTCGGCAATCGGTTCGGCGGGCTGCAGCCCGAATGACAGGATCACGACGTCGAGACCGCCCAGGCGGTCCTGTGCCAGCTGGCACAGGTTCCCGGCGCTCGCGCCGTCCTGCATGGGCATGGCAAGGCCGTCGACGTGCGGCACGCCGGCAAACCGGTCCGCGACATCGGTGTCCGTCGCGTCGGCGGCGAGCACCTCGGCCCCGTGGCGCGCAGCAGTGCGCGCGATCGCTTCGCCGATGCCGTTGGCGGCACCGCAGACCACGGTCCTCGCGCCGTGCAGGCGTCCGGAGTCGGACTTCATCGGGTTATCTCCTCAACGGGGCCGGAACGTGACGGTAACGCACCGGGTCAGGCCGTGAGCCTGTATTCGGCGAACTGCTTGCGCAACTCGGTCTTGCGGATCTTGCCGGTCGCCGTATGCGGTATCTCGTCGACGAACACGACGTCGTCGGGCAGCCACCAGCTCGCGATCTTACCGTCGAACCATTCGAGTATCTCGTCCTTGCCCGGATCCTGGCCCTCGGCCCGCACGACGATCAGCAATGGCCGCTCGCTCCATTTCGGATGCGACACGCCGATGACCGCCGCCTCGGCAACGCCCGGATGACCGACCGCGACGTTCTCGATCTCTATCGAGCTAATCCATTCGCCACCGGACTTGATTACGTCCTTCGTGCGATCCGTGATATTAAGAAACCCTTCGGGATCGATCGTGGCGACGTCGCCGGTATTGAACCAGCCGTCATCGGTATGCGACCCGGCGCCGCCCTCCAGCTTGAAATAGTCGCTGCACACCCACGGCCCGCGCACCTGCAGCGCGCCGAAGGCCTTGCCATCCCATGGTTGTTCGCGGCCCTCGTCGTCGACGATACGCATCTCGACCCCGAAAATGCCGCGACCGGCCTTTGCCTTGAGCTTGACGTAGTCGTCGCCGGACAGGTCTTCCATGCCCGCCTTCAGTGTGTTCACGGTGCCCAGCGGGCTCATCTCCGTCATGCCCCAACCCTGGCACACGACGACGTCGTGCCGGTCGCGGAACTCGCGGATCATGGATTCCGGTACGGCCGCGCCGCCGATGGCGGTACGCTGCAGGCAGGTCAGCCGCTTGTCGTTGGCGGACGCATACTGCAGCAGCGCCATCCAGACCGTGGGTACGCCCAGCGCGACACTGACCTGCTCGCTTTCCATCATGTTGTAGAGCGCTTCGCCGTCGCCCATCTTCGGTCCCGGGAAGACGATCTTGGCGCCCACCATCAATGCCGAATACGGGGTTCCCCACGCGTTGACGTGAAAAAGAGGCACGACCGGCAAAACGGTGTCGCGATTCGACATGCCGAGCGCATCCGGCGCTACGCTCGCGTAGGCGTGGAGCACCGTCGAACGATGGTTGTAAAGCACGCCCTTGGGGTCGCCGGTCGTGCCCGACGTATAGCACAGGCCGACCGCGGCGCGTTCGTCCAGCGCAGGCCATTCGTACTCGTCGCTGCAGCCGCCGATCAGCGACTCGTAGGACACGGCGTTGGCCAGCGACGTTTCCGGCATGTTGGCGTCGTCCGTCAGGACGACGTAACCCTTGATCCCGGACGTCTGCGGCGCGAGCTTTTCCAGCAGCGGCACGAACATGGGGTCCGTCAGCAGCCACTGGTCTTCGGCGTGATTGATGATGAAAACGAGCTGGTCCGGAAACAGCCTGGGATTGATCGTGTGGCAGACATAGCCGGCGCCGCCGATCGCGTAATACGCCTCGAGGTGCCGGTAGTCGTTCCACGCGAGCGTTGCCACGCGTTCGCCGTGCTCGAGACCGAGCTTGTCGAGCGCATTGGCGAGCTGGCGGGTGCGCCGCGCGAAATCAGCGTACGTGTAGCGGTGCTCCGGATTGTCCGAGGTTACCGAGAATATCTCGCGGTCGGGAAAGTTGCGTTCCGCATGACGCAGTATCGTCGACACGAGGAGCGGCGTGTCCATCATCAAGCCTTGCATTGAAATCCCCCCTGCGTGTGAAACCGGTGACGGCGACACCGTCACTATTTAACAGAACTCCCGGCCGGCGCCGCAAGCGCGGCGCGCGTCAGCGCGGCTTCGGTCCGAACAGGTACCAGAGAATCAGGCCGAGTATCGGCAGCACGACGACGATCGCGATCCACAGCGCCTTGTGGCCGTTGCCCGTCGTGCTTTGCGCGATCTGCAGGACCGCGTAGATGTCCGCGACCAGGACCAGAAAACCGAGTATGCCGGTGATTTCCATAGGTTTCTTCCTTTGCCGCGAGGGGCCGCTCAGGCGTCCGTCGGCTGTTCAAAAAAATACATGCCCAGCGTTTCGGCGACGCAGGCGGGCTTGCGCTCGCCTTCCACCTCCACGCGTACCTCGGACAGCAGGTGCAGCGCACCCGCCCGGCTGCGTGCCTGCTTGACGGTAGCGCGGCAACGCACCCGGCTGCCCACCGGCACCATCGAGTAGAAGCGCACCTTGTTGCAACCGTAGTTCATCGCGCGCGCCAGGTTCTCGAATCGGACGAACTGCGACGACAACGCGGGAATCAGCGACAGCGTCAGGTAGCCGTGCGCTATGGTCTTGCCGTCCGGCAACTCCTGCCCGGCCCGGTCGGTGTCCACGTGAATCCACTGGTAGTCGTCCGTCGCCTCGGCAAACTGGTTGATGCGCTGCTGATCGATGACGACCCATTCCGAGAGGCCCACTTCGGTGCCTTCCAGGGCCCTCGCATCGTCGATCGACCGGATGATGTGCAAGCGTGTGCTCCTCGTTCCATGACAAGACGGCGGCGTAGTATGCCGACAGAAATACGCGCAACGGGCGAGCGGGGCAAGCAGGAGCGCGCCGCGGGGAGACGCAATGTGACGACGCCGGCAACGGGATCGCCGGGTCCGGCGATTGTTTGCCGTCGTGCTGGCGGCCGGGCGGGCCAGCCGGTTCGGCGATGTAAAGCTGCTCGCAGAGTGGCGCGGCCGCCCGCTGATACGACACGTCATCGACAGCGTCGAACGTGTCTGCGGCGTGCGGAGCGTGCTGGTCACCGGCCATGCGGGCACGCAGGTACACGCTGCCGCGGCGCCGCTTGCGGGTTTCCTGGTTCACAACGACGACTACGATGCCGGCATCGGCCGTTCGGTCGCGACGGGTGTCGCCGCGGTGGCCGCCGTGGCTGACGGGATACTCCTCGTGCTCGGGGACCAGCCGCGTGTCGATTCTGCCCACCTGGCCCGGCTCGCCGCCTGCTGGCGGGACGCGCCGGACAGGCCCGTCGCAACCGGCTACGCGGGCACCGCCGGCGTACCGGCCGTGTTCCCGCCCGCCCTGTTTCCCGCCCTCTGTAGGCTGCAGGGCGACCGGGGTGCACAGGGCATCCTGGCGCAGTGCCCCGACTGCCGCGTGATCGACTGCGACGCGGCCGCCGCGGATATCGACCGGCCCGCCGACCTGGCCGCGCTGGCGCGGGACTGTCCCTGACCGGCTGACCGGGTCCGCTCAGGCGCGGGCCGCGCGCCCGGCGGCGTGGGCACCGCAACGCTCGCAGTTCACCCAGCCGGAGTCGCCGCCGGCGTAATGTTCTTTCTTCCAGATCGGCAGCCGCACCTTGACCTCATCGATGATGTAGCGACAGGCAAGAAACGCGGCATCGCGATGCGCGGCGGACACGCCGACCCAGACCGCGCACTCGCCGATCTCCAGCAACCCGCTGCGGTGCACGCAGCGCGCGTTCAGCACCGGGTATTTCGCCATGGCCTCCCGGATGACACGCTCGCCCTCGCGAATCGCGAGCGGCGCATAGGCCTCGTACTCGAGCCGCAGCACGTCGCGGCCGTCGTTGTGATTGCGTATCCAGCCCTCGAACGTCGCGCAGGCGCCGGCGGTCGCGTCCAGCAGCTGCTCGCGCAGGGGCCCGGGCTCAATGGCGGTCTCGACCATCTCCATCATGTCAGCCACCGGCGACGGGCGGAAACAGCAGCACGGTATCGCCGTCGTGCACCGCCGCGTCCCAGTCCACGAGCTCGTCGTTGATGGCGACCTTGCAATGGCCGGCGGGCTCGGCGGAACCGTGACGGTGCCTGAGGCCTGCAAACACATCGGCCGCCGTGTCGGCATCCAGCGTCACCGACTCCTCGTCGAGGCCGGCGTGTTCCCGGAACATCGCGAAATAGCGCACGGTCAGCCGCTTGCTCACGAGGCTACCTCCAGCGACACGCGCGCGGCATTTTCCTCGAGGTCCTGCGGCGTGTTCACGTTGTCGAGTGCCGCCGGGTCCGGCTGCCTGAGCAGCGCGGTCGCCGACCGGATCATGATCTTGCGCGGGCAATTCACACCGTCCGCGATGAAGCCGTCGAGCAGCGCCCGCGAGCCGGGCTCGTAGATCGCGCACAACGGCTCGGGCAGGTCGTCGTGACTGCTGCGGAAAGCCGTGAACGGTTGCGCCGGCGCACGCCCGGCCAGCAGTGCCCGCAGCGTGGCCTCGTCGACGTTCGGCAGATCGCACGCCAGCACCAGCCAGGCGGCGTCGGGTGCCTGGTCCATCGCCGACAGGATGCCGGCCAGCGGCCCGAGGCCGGCGTAGCGATCGACGATCTGCGGGTAACGGGCGCGCTCGGCCCCGGCGGCCTGCGATTCGCGCGTCGAAATCCAGGCCTGCTCCGTGCAGCCGGCCAGCAACCGGTAGGCGTGGCCGAGCTGCGTCTCGCCGCCGCGCGACAGCAGCGCCTTGTCGCTGCCCATGCGGCGGCTCTCGCCCCCGGCCAGCACGAGGCCGAGGAGTCGGGCACATCATTCACTCCGGTACTCCTTCTTGCCGCCCGACTTCGCGACCAGCCGGGTCTCGGTAATACGAATTTCGTGCGACAGCGCCTTGCACATGTCGTACACGGTCAGCGCCGCCACCGTCGCGCCGGTCAGCGCTTCCATCTCGACGCCCGTACGGTGCCGCACCTTGCAGTGACAATCGATCACGGCGCGTCGCGCCTCGTCCATCGCAATCTCTATGCGACAGTCCGAAAGGCCGAGCGGATGACAGAACGGGATCAGCTCGTGGGTGCGCTTCGCCCCCATGACGCCGGCAATGATGGCCGTCTGGAACACCGGGCCCTTGGCGGTGTGAATATCGCCGTCGTCGAGGCGCGCCGCCACCGCCGGCGGAAATTCGACGATGGCACGCGCGTGCGCCTGCCGCAGGGTGGTTTCCTTGCCGCTGACGTCGACCATCGCCGGTCGGTTCTGCGGGTCGACGTGACTCAGTTTGCTCATCGATTCTGCCATGCGGGCTGCGCGGACCATCGTGACGGACAAGCCGGCGGCGGGCGCACTCAGCCGCCCATCCGGTACATTTCGACCTTTCTGAGCGGCTGCTCGGCGGGTGTCGCGCGGCCGCGCAGTTCGCTGTAACGGTCGTTGCGTCCCAGCCAGACCGAGCGCAGCAGGTCGGCGAGCTCGGCGTCGCTCGCGCCCGCGCGCAGCGGATCCCGCAGGCTCGTGCCCGTGGCTGCGAACAGGCAGGTGTAGAGCACGCCGTCGGCGGACAGCCGCGCGCGACTGCAGTTGCCGCAGAACGGCTCCGTCACCGACGAAATGAAGCCGATCTCGCCGCCGCCGTCACGGTACCGGTAGCGGCTCGCGACCTCGCCCGGGTAGTTGCGGCCCACGGGCTCGATCGGCCAGCGGGCATCGATGGCGTCGCGCAGCTCGCGCGACGGCACCACCCGGTCGAGACGCCAGTCGTTGCGATTGCCGACGTCCATGAACTCGATCAGCCGCACGACGTGGCCGCTGCCGCGAAAGTGCGCCAGCAGCGCCGGCACCGCGTGATCGTTGACGCCGCGCTGCACCACGGTGTTGATCTTGACCGGCGTCAGCCCGGCCGCCGCGGCCGCGTCGATGCCCTCGAGCACCTGGCGCAGGTCGCCGCGATTGCCGCTCATGGCCCGGAACAGCGCCTCGTCGATACTGTCGAGGCTGACCGTGACCCGGTCGAGCCCGGCCGCCGCGAGCGCGGCGGCCTGCCCCGCGAGCAGCGTGCCGTTGGTCGTCAGTGCCAGGTCGTCGACGCCCTCGAGCTCGCGCAGGCGCCCGACGAGCGCCGGCACGTCCTTGTCGAGCAGCGGCTCGCCGCCGGTCAGGCGCAGCTTGGTCACGCCGAGCTGCACCGCGATCCCCGACAGCCGCACGATCTCGTCGTGGCTCAGGCGTTCGGCCCGCCGCAGAAACTCGAAATCCGCGTGGTACGTGCTTTCCGGCATGCAGTACGGGCAACGGAAATTGCAGCGATCGAGCAGCGAAATGCGCAGATCGTGCAGCGGCCGGCCCAGCCGGTCGCGCGGACCGATCCTTGGCGGTGTCGTGTTGTCGGCACGGAATGAGGACATGCGCGTATTCTGCACCAATCGGTGTGCACTGAGAAACGCCCCGGCCGCGCCGCCGGCGCGAGCCCGGGACCGCTGCCTGATCGACCGGCGCCACCGCCGCAAGGTTCCCGCATTTACAAGGTATTGCCGCGGCGCACCATATTGTGGAAAAGCGGAGCGATCGCTATACTTTTTTGGCGCCAGCGCCACGCGGTCCCGCAGGGCGCGGACCCGGACAATTCATCGAGACGCCGCGCCGCGACCGACCGGCGGCCCGCGCGGCCGCGGCCCGTCGCTCGCCGTGCCCGCGTCGCGATACCCGAAACCTGCCGAGGAGCAGCGGAGCACGCCATGCACGTATCCCTGAGTGACGCCGAAACCGCCTTCCGCGACGAAGTCCGCGCTTTTTTCCGCGAGCGCTACCCCGACGACCTGCGCGAAAAACAGGACAACGGTATTGCGCTGACGCGCGACGATTACGTGCGCTGGCACAAGATCCTCTACGAGCAGGGCTGGGCCGCCGTGAACTGGCCCGTCGAACACGGCGGCACCGGCTGGACGCCCGTGCAGAAGTACATCTTCGCCAACGAAACGGCGAATGCGAATGCGCCCGACATCGTGCCGTTCGGCATCAAGATGGTCGCACCGGTCATCTACACCTACGGTTCCGAGGCGCAGCAGCAACGCTTCCTGCCGGACATACTCGCGAGCAACATGTGGTGGTGCCAGGGCTATTCCGAGCCGGGAGCGGGCTCCGATCTCGCCTCGCTGAAAACACGTGCCGACCGCGACGGCGACCACTACGTCGTCAACGGCACCAAGACCTGGACGACGCTGGGTCATTACGCCGACTGGATATTCTGCCTCGTGCGCACCGCCAGCGACGTGGCGCGCCGGCAGGAAGGCATCAGCTTCCTGCTGATCGACATGGACACGCCCGGCGTATCGGTCAGGCCCATCATCACGATCGAGGGCGAACGCGAGGTGAACGAAGTGCACTTCGAAGACGTTCGCGTGCCCCTCGACAACCTCGTCGGCGAGGAAGGCCGGGGCTGGACCTACGGCAAAGTGCTGCTGCAGCACGAACGCACCAACATCGCGGGCGTCGCGCGCTCGAAATACCGGCTGGCCCGCCTGCGTGACAAGGCGGCCTCGACCGTGCACGAGGCGACCCCGCTGCTCGAGGACCGCAACTTCGCGCGCCGGCTCGCGGCACTGGAGGTCGAACTGCAGGCGCTGGAGTTTACCGAGTTGCGCACGCTTGCCGCTGTCGCGGTCGGCAAGGCGCCCGGTCCCGAATCCTCGATACTCAAGATCAAGGGCACGGAAATCCAGCAGCAGCTGGATGCGATGTTCGTCGAAGCGGCCGGCTATTACGCCCTGCCGTGCGTGCCGCACGAATTCGAGCCGTCGTTCGCCGTCGACGAGCGTCTCGGGCTGGGCACGGAAACGCGCACCGCCCTCCGCTATTTCAACAATCGCAAGGCATCGATCTACGGCGGCTCGAACGAGATCCAGAAGAACATCATTGCCAAGCACGTGCTGGGCCTTTGACGGCGCGGCCGCACTGACCGGGAATTCCATGGATTTTTCAATTACAGAAGAGCAGTCGATGCTGGCGGACAGCGTCGCGCGATACATCGACAACGAGTACAGCTTCGAACAGCGCATGCGAATTGCCGAGGGCGACGCTGCGTTCAGCCAGGAGGTCTGGCAGAAGTGCGCGGAACTCGGCTGGACGGCCATGCTGTTTCCCGAGGCCGACGGCGGGTTCGACGGCGGTGCCGTCGAACTCATGCTGATCATGCAGCAGCTGGGGCGCGGCCTGGTGGTCGAGCCGTTCCTCGCCAACGTCGTGCTTGCCGGCGGCGTCCTGAGGCGTGTCGGCGACGAGGCACAGAAGCAGCGCTGGCTGGCCGGCGTGATCGACGGCACCCGGCAGGCGGCGCTCGCCTTCGCCGAGCCGCAGTCGCGCTACGACCTTGCGAACGTCGCGACAACGGCGCGGCCGGAGGGCGATGGCTGGCTGCTCAATGGCCGCAAGACACTGGTCCTGAACGGCGGCGATGCGGACGTCATCATCGTGCCCGCGCGCACGGCCGGCGAGCAGCGCGACCGCGACGGTATCGGCCTGTTCGCCGTGCCCGCGGACGCCGACGGCCTGGCGCGCAGGTGTTACAAGACGGTCGACGCCCACGGCGCCGCCGAGCTGACGCTGGCGGACGTGCGGGTCGGCAGCGATGCGCTGCTGGGCGACGCGGCCGGCGGCCATGAGACGATTGCCGCGGTCATTGACGATGCGACGCTCGCCGTGTGCGCGGAGGCCGTCGGCATCATGCGCGCGCTGCACGACAAGACCGTCGAGTATTCGAAACAGCGCATCCAGTTCGGCGTTCCGATCGGCAGTTTCCAGGCACTGCAGCACCGCATGGTGGACACGCTCATGGCGTGCGAGCAGACGCGTTCGCTGCTCTATCGCGCGACCATGCTGCAGGGCGAAGGCAGCCCCGACGCATCCCGGGCAATCAGCGCGCTCAAGTACCAGGTCGGCACGGCCGGGCGCTACGTCTGACAGGAAGCCGTGCAGATTCACGGCGGCATGGGCAATGACCTGGGAACTCGACATCGCGCATTACTTCAAGCGCCTGACGGCGATCGAAATCCTGTTCGGTAATGCCGATCACCATCTCGACCGGGTCGCGGGCCTGGCCTGACGCCGGCCCGCCGCGCGGCACCGCCCGTGTTTCCCGACGTCGTCGTCCAGTTTTTCGCCGCCCGGCAGGAGCTGCTGTGGCTCACCACGCTGGCCGCCGACCTTGCCTGTACCGTGCTGCTGTACCGCCTGTTCGGCAAGGCCGGCCTGCAGGTGGCGATCGCCACGGCCATCATCCTTGCCAACCTGCAGGGACCGAAGCTCGACGGAAATATTCGGGCTGGCAGACCAGCCTCGGCGTCATCTTCTATTCGGGCATTTTCTTCGCCACCGATGTGCTGAGCGAGAACCACGGCCGGCACGAAGCCAACAAGGCCGTCCGCATGGGCTTCGCCGTCAGCGTCATTGTCCTCCTGATGCTGAGCCTCGCACTCCTGTACGAGCCCAGCACACGGCCCGGCTCCGCCGAGTTCTCGAGAAGCATTCACGACGCCTTCGCGACGATCGTCGACTTCACGCCGCGTTTCGTGTTCGGATCCCTGCTCGCGTACTACGTGAGCCAGACCTTCGATGTCTGGGCGTTTCATCGCATACGCAGGCTGACGGGCGGCCGCTGGCTGTGGCTGCGCAACAACGGCTCCACGCTCGCGTCGCAGGCGCTCGATACGCTGATCGATTCGCTGGTGGCCTGGTGGGGCGTCGTCGACCTCAGGACCGCGCTGGCGCTCGGCGGCGCGAAGTACGTCCTCAAGACCGCCATCGCCGCGATCGACACGGTGTTCATCTACTGGGCCCGCGCAACCTACCGGCGGCGCACACCCGTTACCGAATGACGCGTTAACCCGGACTATTCATGAACGGCACGGAGGTGATAAGCGCGGAGGTGTGGCCCGGCGCGAGGGCTTTTCAGGGCCGTGCGAGACTTCAGGTGTCGAGCTCCGGAGGCCAGCACGGACGTCCTTGCAGCGTCCCGACAAGGCCATCCCCGGGGCGAGCCTGCGCCACCGAAGCGCAATCCGTTCATGAATAATCCGGGTTAACAGGTTGCCGAAAAGCTGCGTATTTAAGCAGCCTGTTAAGATAGTGCCCGGTCAGGCAACCGGCAGCCGCTGATGCAGCGATTCGACCCCACGGGCGTCATCACGATCACGACCGATTTCGGCCACAAGGGACCGTTCGTCGGTGTCATGAAAGGCGTCATCGCGGGCCGCTTCCGCGCGGCGCACGTCATCGACCTGACGCACGACATCCCGGCGCACTGGCCGCCGGAAGCCGGCTTCTGGATGTCGCGTGCCTACCGCTGGTTTCCGCCCGGCAGCGTGCATCTCGGCATCGTGGACCCCGGCGTCGGCACGGAACGCGACATCCTGCTGGCGGTGCACGACGGCCACCTGTTCATCGTGCCCGACAACGGCCTGCTGGACCCGCTGCTCACCAGTGCCGCCACGGTCTGCCGCCTCGATCCCGAACGCACCGGCCCGCTGGCACTGGCGCCGCCCAGCGCCACGTTCCACGGCCGTGACATTTTCGCGCCGCTGGCCGCGGAACTCGCGGCCGGCCGGGTCGACTACCGCAACCTCGGCGACGCCGTCAGCGACTGGGTACCCGGCTGGCTGGACGACCCGCAGGTCGCCGCCGGGCGCGTCAGCGGCGTCATCGTGACCGTGGACGCATTCGGCAACCTGATCAGCAACATCGACGGCGGCCTGCTCGAGACGTTCCGCACGCCGGAAGTCCGGCTGGCCGGTCACCGCCTGCCGATGCTCACGACCTACGGCCGCGCGCAGCCCGGCAGCTACCTGGCGCTCGTCAACTCGTTCGGCGTGCTGGAAATCGCGCGCGCGGAGGGCAACGCTGCCGACGGCACTGGGTAGCGACCGCGGCGCGCCGGTCACCGTGACGGAAGCCGGGCAGACGCCGGGGCCGGATCATTCATGATCGTTTGGCTTCGGCGGCGGGCGAAGGCGCGCCCCGGGGAGGGCTTTTCAGGGACGCTGCAAGCACGTCCGTGTGCGCTCCGGGCTCGACATCCTGCTCCGCACGGCCCTGAAAAGCCCTCCCCCGGGCCACACCTCCGCCTCTCGAGCCCGTGCCGATCATGAATGATCCGGCCCCGGCGTCTGCCCGGCCAGCGCCTGCTTTTCGATCCTGGCCCAGCTGTCGCGCAGCGTCACGATGCGGTTGAATACGGGCGTGCCGGCGCCGTGGTCGACCGGGTCCGGCGCGAAGTAGCCCAGCCGCTCGAACCGGCAGGCGGTGCCAACCGGCGCTCCGGCCAGTGACGGTTCCAGCCCTGGCCGTAACGCGCGCGAGCGAGTCCGGGTTCAGTATCGCGTGCAGGTCCGTGGCCGTGGCGGGTTCCGCCGCCGTGAACAGCCGGTCGTACAGGCGCACCTCGGCGTCGGTGGCATGGCGCGCCGAGACCCAATGGATCGTGCCCTTCACCTTGCGGTCGCTGCTGCCGGTGCCGCTTTTCGTGTCCGGATCATAGCTGCAGCGCAACTCCGTAACTTCGCCGGCATTGTCCTTGACGACGTCGTCGCAGCGAATGATATAGGCAAAGCGCAGTCGCACCTCGCCGCCCGGTTTCAGCCGGAAGAACTTGCGCGGCGCGTCCTCCATGAAATCGTCGCGCTCGATCCAGAGTTCACGGCAGAACGGCACCGTGCGCGTGCCCAGTTCCGGGCGATTCGGGTGGTTCCAGCGGCTTCGAGTTGTTCCTCGGCCTGCTCGTCGTAATTGGTCAGCACGACTTTCAGCGGCTTCGTTACCGCCATGCGGCGCTCGGCGACGTCGCCCAGATACTCGCGCACGCAATTCTCCAGCAGCGCCATCTCGATCAGGTTTTCCTTTTTCGTCACGCCGACACGGCGGATGAAATCGCGAATCGCCGCGGGCGGGTAGCCGCGGCGCCGCATGCCGGCAAGCGTGGCGACGCGCGGATCGTCCCAGCCGCTGATCACACCCTCCTCCACCAGCTGGTTGAGCTTGCGCTTGCTGAGTCACGGTGTACGTCGAGGTTGAGCCGCGCGAACTCGATCTGCCGCGGCCGGTGGCTCGGCGACCGGACCGTTGCTCGAGCAGCCAGTCGTACAGCGGCCGGTGGTCCTCGAACTCCAGCGTGCACAGCGAGTGCGTCACGCCCTCGAACGCATCCGACAGGCCGTGCGCGAAATCGTACATCGGGTAGATGCACCAGTCGTCGCCGGTGCGCGGGTGCGTGCAGGTGGCGAATGCGGTACAGCGTCGGGTCACGCAGGTTGATGTTGGGCGACGCCATGTCGATCTTCGCGCGCAGCACGTGCTCGCCGTCGGGAAACTCGCCGGCACGCATGCGCCGGAACAGGTCCAGGTTCTCCTCGACGCGGCCGGTCGCGGTACGGGCTCGTCGTGCCCGGGCTCGTCAGCGTGCCGCGGTAGTCGCGCGATCTCCTCCGCCGACTGGCTGTCGACGTAGGCTTTCCCCTTCTCGATCAGCCGCTCGGCCAGCTCGTACATCCGCTCGAAGTAGTCGGAGGCGAAGTACAGGTGCTCGCCCCAGTCGAAGCCCAGCCAGCGCACGTCGCGCCTCGATGGCCTCGACGTACTCGCGCTCCTCCTTCGCCGGGATTGGTGTCGTCGAAGCGCAGGTGGCAGCGGCCGCCGTAGTCTTCGGCGATGCCGAAGTTGAGACAGATGGACTTGGCGTGGCCGATGTGCAGGTAGCCGTTCGGCTCCGGCGGAAAGCGCGTCACGACGGCGCCGTCGTGCTTGCCGGTGCGCAGGTCCTCCGCGATGATCTCGCCGGATGAAGTCTTGCGGCTGTTCGTCACTCATGAGATCGGGTCGCGGCTAACCTCGTGGCTGGTCGAAGCTGCGGGATTGTACGCGATTGGCTGTGATTGGACAGAATGAGGTCCCGGTCGATTCATGATTGTTCAGAAATGGCACGGGCTTGAAGGCGGAGGTGTGGCCCGGGGAGGGCTTTTCAGGGCCGTGCGAGACAGGATGTCGAGCCCGGAGCGCACACGGACGTGCTTGCAGCGTCCCTGAAAAGCCCTCCCCGGGGCGCGCCTTCGCCTACCACGGAACCCCGAACAATCATGGATCGACCGGGACCGCATTCTGCACCGTTAAAGCCGCACGTTTCAGGAGGCGCCGGCCGCGCGGCAGCGGCGGCACAAACCCTGGATTTCCAGCATGGGGTGCACGGCGGTAAAGCCGAGGTCGCCGGCCTTTTCTGCGACCAGCGCATTGATGTCGGCGTCGTCCAGCTCCGCGACCGAGCGGCAACCGCGGCAGATCAGGAACTGTCCCGTGTGCGAGGTCGTCGGGTCGGGGCAGCCGAGATAGGCGTTCAGCGAATCCAGCCGGTGGACGAGATCGGCCTCGATCAGGAACTCGAGCGCCCGGTAGACGGTTGGCGGCGCGGCCTTCTTCCCGTCCCGATTCAGCGCATCGAGGATGTCGTACGCGCCGACCGGCTTGTGGCTGCTCCAGACCAGCTCCAGTACGCGGCGCCGGAGCGCCGTGAAATCGCAGGCCGCGCTCGCGGCAGAGAGCCTCGGCCGTCGCCAGCGCATCGCTGACGCAATCCTCGTGATCGTGCACCGGCGGCGGAAATGTGGTCGACATCGTGTTCATGAAACCTGCGTGGCGTGAATTGTACATGATCGGCCGCGGTCTCCCGGTACGGCGGTGCCGGGTCACGTGCTGATTCGGTAGACAATACCGCGCCTTCAATTCCGCGTGACCAGCACGAGAGCACCATGCCAAAGATCCAGCTTCCCGACGGCTCGCAGCGGGAGTATCCGCAACCGGTTGCCGGCACGGACATCGCGAGTTCCATTTCCGAGAGGCTTGCCCGCGATGCGGTTGCCGTCCGCGTCGACGAGGAGCTGTGGGACCTGACGCGGGCCATCGATCGCGACGCGCGCATCGAGATCGTTACCCGCGATACCGACGACGGGCTGGAGTTGCTGCGCCACGACGCCGCGCACGTGCTGGCCGAGGCGGTCAAGGAGTTGTGGCCCGAAACCCAGGTCACGATCGGCCCCGCCATCGAGAACGGCTTTTACTACGATTTCGCCCGCGACGAACCGTTTACCAGCGAGGATCTCGACACGATCGAGAAGCGGATGCAGGAAATCGTCGATCGCGACGAGCGCATCGAACGCGAAGTCTGGCAGCGCGACGATGCCGTGCGCTTTTTCCGTGAACAGGGCGAGGAGTACAAGGCGCGCATCATCGAGGACATTCCCGCGGACGAGACGCTGACGCTGTATCGCCAGGGGGAGTTCATCGACCTGTGCCGCGGCCCGCACCTGCCGTCGACCGGTCGGCTGGGCAAGGCGTTCAAGCTGCTGCGTGTGTCCGGCGCCTACTGGCGCGGCGATGCGCAGAACGCAATGCTGCAACGAATCTACGGCACCGCCTGGTCGAATCCGAAGCAGCTGCGGACCTACCTGACGCAGCTGGAGGAAGCGGAGAAACGCGATCACCGTCGCCTGGGCCGCATCATGGACCTGTTTCACTTCCAGGAGGAAGCGCCCGGCGCGGTGTTCTGGCACCCGCAGGGCTGGGCGCTGTTCCGCAATCTCGTCGACTACATGCGGCAGCGCCAGGACGAAGCCGGCTACCTGGAAGTGAACACGCCGGAACTGATGGACCGCAGCCTGTGGGAAGCTTCCGGTCACTGGGAGTCGTTCGGCGAACACATGTACACGACCGAGACCGAGGACGGCCGCAACTACGCCATCAAGCCGATGAACTGTCCCGGGCACGTGCAGGTCTTTAAACAAGGCATCACGAGCTACCGCGAACTGCCCTACCGGCTGGCCGAATTCGGCAAGGTGCATCGTTACGAGCCGTCGGGGGCATTGCACGGCATGTTGCGCGTGCGCGCGTTCACCCAGGACGACGCCCATATTTTCTGCACGACCGACCAGATCACCTCGGAGTCGATAGCGGTCTGCGAGCTGATCCTGGGCATCTACCGCGACTTCGGTTTCGACGACGTCATCATCAAGTTCGCCGACCGGCCGCCGGTTCGCGTCGGTGACGACGCCGTCTGGGACGAGGCCGAAAAGGCCTTGCAGAGTGCCCTCACGGCCTCCGGCCTCGACTACAGCTACAACCCCGGCGAAGGCGCCTTCTACGGACCGAAACTCGAGTTTGTCCTGCGCGACGCGATCGGTCGCGACTGGCAGTGCGGTACCCTGCAGGTCGATCTCAACCTGCCGGGGCGCCTCGGCGCGACTTACGTCGGCGAAGACGGCGACAAGCACACGCCGGTGCTGCTGCACCGGGCGATGTTCGGTTCGCTGGAGCGTTTCATCGGCATCCTGATCGAGCATCACGCCGGCAACCTGCCGCTGTGGCTCGCCCCTACCCAGGCCAAGGTGCTGACGATCACGTCGGAGGCGAACGATTATGCGCGCGATGTCGTCAGCCGCCTGCGCCGCGCCGGCATCACGGCGGAGGCCGACCTGCGCAACGAGAAGATCTCGTACAAGGTGCGCGAGCACAGCGTCGCCAAGGTGCCGGTGCTGCTGGCCGTCGGGCAACGCGAGGTCGAGGAAGAGACCGTCGCGCTGCGCCGGCTTGGCTCGAAAAAACAGCAGGTTATGGGTCTGGGCGACGCCATCGACGCGCTGGCCAGCGAGATCGAACAGCGCGGCCGCGCCGCCTGACAATCGCCCCGCCCGAAGCGGCGGCCCGACCGCTCCCGCCCTGCTCGCGATGGCCTTTCCCGGGCAAATGTGAACTGGCTCCCGGACGACTGTGCCGCGCGTCACAAATTCGCGATCTACCCGCCCCCGCGCGGCATCTCCGGCCGCGGCCGTGGCTATACTCGGAACACCGGAAGCGCCGGCTTCGGGTTGGACATAACCCTCGCGGAGGAACGTCGTGGCGTTGGAGCAATTCAGGACACAGGTGCTGCTGCTGCACAGCCAGCAAAGCACGCTCGACGCGCTGGGCGCCGGCTTCAATGATCGCTATTCGATCCATTTTGCGACGTCCGGATCCGAGGCGCTGACGACGCTCGGCGAAACCCCGATCAACATCCTCGTCTCCGCCCAGGAATTGCCCGGCATGAGCGGGCTGGAGGCCTTGCGCGAGGCCAGGAAACGCTCGCCCGACACGATCGGCATCCTGCTCGCCGGGGACGACGACGGGCTCGAAGCGCTGGTCGGCGACCAGGAAGTATTCCAGATCGTGCGCGGCGAAGTGACGCCGGAGGCGCTGCAAAAGGTCGTGGAGAACGCGGCACGGCGCATGCGCATGCTGACGATCTCGCGCTCGGCGAACGACACGGCCGCCGACGTCGACGAGCCCGGCGAACACATCATCATGGAAACGGCCGAGAACGGCTCCAGCCTCATCAGCGACGGCACGGGCCGCCTGCCGGTCCTGAAGCCGGAACGGATACAGGCCGTCCCCGACGCCAGCGTGCGCAAGGTGGACGTACTGGTCCTGACCAGGGACAGCGAGTTCCTGGAAACGATCCGGCAATCGACCCATGGCCTGCACAACGTGCATCACGCGACGACCGCGCAACAGTCGCAGGACGCCGTGCGCAATCACCCGGTCGGCGTCCTTGTGACGGATGCGGCAATCGCCGGATCCAAGGTCGAGCTCCTGATTCAGAAGCTGCGCGACGACGCGCCGCGCCTGATCGCCGTGGTCGCCGGCCGGCGCGATGACGGCGAAATGCTGATGAACCTCATCAACCGCGGCCAGGTGTACCGCTTCCTGCTGAAGCCGGTGTCGCCCGGCCGTGCCCGGCTCGCGATCGAAGCCTCGGCCAAGCACCATCTCGAGGCGCCGGACGGCGCGTTCCGCGGCGCGGCGGCAAGCGCGGCACAGCCGGCGTCGCCTCCGCCCGCCAGGCAGCAGCCGGCGGCAGCGAAGCCGGCACCGAAGGACAACAGGCCCGCACCGCAGCCCCGCCGGCCCGCAGCCGCCGCCAGGCCCGCACCGGCCGCGCCATCGCGCGCGCGCCCCGCGGCCGATGCCGGTGACGCGCTGGCACGCACGACGACCAATGCAACCGCGCTTTCGGAGACCGTCGCCGCGGCGGCGGCCGAATCGGGGCGCTTTCAGCGTGACCGCCTGGCGACGATGGACGGCACGGCAGACAGCGGTCCCAATCGCCTGCCTTTCATCGGCGCGGCGGCAGCAGCCGTGCTGCTGCTCGGCATCGGCGGCTGGTTCCTTCTCGGCGGCAGCGACGATCCGGTGCTCGCCGTGGGGGACCCGCTCACCGAGGCAGCCGAACCGCCGGCAGAAGCCAGCGGGAGCCGCCCGGCCATCACCGAGTCGGACGTGCCCGTGCGGCGCGAATCCCCGCCCGCCGCGGACGTCACCGCGGCGCCATCGGCCGACGCGGCCGCGGCCACGCAACCGGTCGTCGAACCTGTCGTCCGCGACGACGGGACGGACGCGAATCCCGGGACGGCCGCGCCGGTCGCCGCCGGCAACACCGCGGCGCCGGCAACGCGGCCCGCGGAGGATAGCGGCAGCGCCGCCCCTGAACCGGCCCACATCGCCCTGCTCGACAACGCACGCGTGGCACGCGACGCCGGCCGGCTGCTGCAACCGGCTGCCGACAACGCCGTGGACTGGTACGTGGCCGCGCGCGACGCGGCGCCGGACAATGCCGCCATCGCGGCCGAACTGGATACGCTGATCGAGCGCGTCTTCGGCATGGCCGAACAGGCATTGCTCGAGAATCGCACGGCCGACGCGGCCCTCGCACTCGACAAGCTGGCCGCCGCGAGCCCCGCCAACCCGCGACTCGGCTTCCTGAACGCGCAGCTCGCGCAACTCGAGCTGCGCGCCGCCCTCGACAACGCCCGCAATGCGATTCGCGAGGCGCGTTTCGAGGACGCGGCGCGACAGATCACGCGCGCGCAAGCCATACCGGGCGCCGACATGGCGCAGATCGACCAGCTGACCGAAGACCTCGCGGCAGCGCGCAGCGCGCAGCAGATCGATGACGTCCTGGCCCAGGCCGCAACCCGCCTCGGCGAGGGCAGCCTGACGGAACCGCCGAACGACAACGCCCGCTATTTTTACGAACTCGCCCTGTCCAGCGACGCCGGCAACGTGGCCGCAGAGCAGGGACTCCTCACGGTCGCCAGCAAGCTGGTGCTGAGTGCCCGCACCGCCATCGACGCGGGCGAGCTTGACCGCGCCCGGCAGTTCCTCGCCGACGCCCGCGAACTCGACCCGGAGAGCGGCGAACTCGCGGCCGCCGCCGCGGCCCTGGAGACCGCGCTGGAACAACAGGCGGAAGCGGAGCGCCTGGCCGCCGCGGCACGCCAGGCCGCGGCGCTGGCGGCCGAGGAACAACGCATCGCCGAGCAACGGCGCCGCGCGGCGACGGCCACGCTGAGCACGTCGGACAGCCCCGCCGGCAGCACGCCGGCCGTGCCCGATGCGTCCGCAATCCGTGATGAACCGGCCGGCGACGGGACGAGCGGCCGGTGCTGCATCGCCTGCCGTCGGCGGCAGCAACGAGCCGCCGGAGCTGGTCGCGATCAGCGACTTGACGCGCGTCAACTACGTGGCGCCGCAATACCCGCGCAATGCGCAACGACGCAACATCTCCGGCTGGGTCGACGTCGCGTTTACCGTGACGCCCGAAGGCCGCGTGAGCGACGTCGAGATCATGGAGTCCTCGCCCGGCGCCGTGTTCGACGGCGCCGCGACGGACGCCGTCGAGCAGTGGCGTTTCGACCCGGTGATCGAGGCAGGCCGGGCGGTGCCGAAGCGCGTCGCCGTGCGCATGTCGTTCAGCCTCGAGTAGGCGCCGTTGCGGCGAACCGGGCAACGCCGGCCGGCGATTGACCGATTGGACCATCGGCTTTGATCCTTATACCCTGTCGGCTACCGCGTTCACACGAGGCAGCGGCACGTTGACGGCCGACAGCGACAAGCCGAAACCGAAGCGCCCGCGGAAGCAGCAGGAGCGCAGCCTCAAGACGCAGCGCAAGTTGCTCGACGCCGCGCTGGAGGCATTCGCCGAGAACGGGTTCAAGGGAACCTCCACGCGTGACATCGCCGAACGCGCCGGCGTGCACCACCCGCTCATCACCTATCATTTCCGCAACAAGGAAGAGCTCTGGCGCGCTGCCGCCGACCGGGTGTTCGCCCGCTTTATCCGCGTCCTGCAGTCGGTGCAGGAGGACACCGCCGAGCGGCCCCCGCGCGAACGCATGGCCGCGATGATCCGCGCCTACGTGCGCTACGCGGCGGAGCACCCGACGCTGCACAAGGTGCTGTTCCAGGAATCCAGCCACAGCAATCCCCGCCTGGACTGGCTGATCGAGACCTACATGCGGCCGCTCTACGACGTCGCGACCGACGACCTGCGCAAGTTGCAGGCCGACGGCATTGCACCCCCCGGCGACCCGGCGCTGCTGTTCAACATGATCCGCGTCTCCGCCGGGGCACTGCTCGCGCTCAACGTCGAACTGAAGGGCTCGAGCGGCATCGACCTCGCCGAGCCCGGCAGGATCGACGAACTGGCCGACATGATCATCGACATCTTCCTCCCGGGCGGCCGGCACCCCGCCCACGAAACCCGCGACGCCGCTGACCCGCAAACCGCATGAACGGCACGGGGGCAGGAGGCGGAGGTGTGGCCCGGGGAGGGCTTTTCAGGGCCGTGCGAGACAGGATGTCGAGCCCGGAGCGCACACGGACGTGCTTGCAGCGTCCCTGAAAAGCCCTCCCCGGGGCGCGCCTTCGCCCACCACCGCACGAAAACGTTCATGCGGTTTGCGGGTCAGCGGCGTCGCGCTCCCGCAGCCGGTCCTCCTTGACGAGCTGCTGGTGCAACTCGGCCACGATCGACAGCGCAATCGCCGCCGGGCCGCGCCCGCCGATGTCGAGCCCGGCGGGTCCGTGCACGCGCCCGGCCAGCGCCCCGGCAACATCACCCAGTTCGGCAAGCAGCCGGCGGCGCCGGTCCAGCGGTCCCAGCAGGCCGACGTAAGGCACGCTGCTGTCGGCCAGCATGGTCAGGTACCGGCGATCGGTCTGCAGGTGATGGCTCATGACGATCGCGGCGTCGATGCGTTGCAGGTCGAGCACCGCCGGCAACTCGTCGGGCGTCAGGTTTAGCAAGCGGCCGGCCTCTGAGAAATCACCGCGCTCGAGATACGCCGGCCGGTGATCCTGCACCGTGACGCGCCAGCCGAGCTCGGCCAGCAGGCGTACGAGCGGCTCGGCATCCAGCCCCGCCCCGAGCACCAGCACGTGCGGTGGCGGCGCGAGCCGTGCGAACAGGACGTCGAGCGTGACGCCGTCGCGTTGCACCGCGGTCGTGTACGCGCGGTGCTCGGCGCGCGCCCGTTCCATGCCGGGGAGCAGCGCCGCATGCCAGTCGGTGCCGATGCCGGCGGCGTGCGTCGTTTCGCCCGCGACGACCAGCGTCGCGCCGGGCGCGGGGCCGCGGCCGTCGGTCGCGAGGACCGTCGCCGCGGCACCGGCGGCGTCGCCGCCGTACACGGCCGCCATGGCCGCGAACGGCTCGAAATCATCGCGCGCCGGCAGCGGCTGGAGAAAGATGCGCATGACACCCTCGCAGCCGACCCCGAGACCCCACAGTTCCTCGTCCCTGCCGCGCAGATCGTAGGTGACCGACTGCGGTCCGGCGCCGGCGGCGACCGCCTGCGCGCGCTCGGCAAGATCGCCCTCGAGGCAGCCGCCGGACAGCATGCCCTGGAAGTTGCCGTCGGCGTCGATCAGCATTTGTGCGCCCGCCTTGCTGTAGGTCGACCCCGCGGTGTCGTATACCGTCGCCAGCACCAGGTCGCGGCCGGCGGTGCGCCAGCGTTCGAAGGTTGCCAGCAGCTGCCGCGTGCTCATGCCGCCCGCACCGCGCGCTTTGCCAGCACGCCGACCAGGTGCGCGCGATAGGCCTGGCTGGCATGGACGTCGTCGTTGAAGCCGCTGCCGTCGATGTCGATGCCGTCGAGTGCCGTGGCGTCGAAGCGCCGGGCCAGCGCAGCCTCGAATGCCGTCGCGCGGAATGCGCAGGGTCCGGCGCCGGTAACGGCGACGCGCACCTCGCCGCCGACGACGGCCACCATGACGCCGGCGATCGCGTAGCGCGATGCCGGGTTGCGGAACTTCTCGTACGCGGCCTGCCGGATCGCGGGGAAACGGACCGCGACGACGATTTCCGGCGGCGCCAGTGCCGTTTCGAACATGTCGACGAAGAATTCGTCTGCCGCGATCGTGCGCCGGTTCGTAACGATTATTGCGGCGGATGCCAGCACGGCGGCCGGGTAGTCGGCCGCCGGGTCGCTGTTGGCCAGCGATCCGCCCAGCGTGCCACGATTGCGGACCTGGGGGTCGCCGATGCGGGCGGCGAGCGACGCCAGCGCCGGCAGCCGCTCACGGACCAGCGCACTCTCCGCCACCTCCGCGTGCGTCGCCATCGCGCCGATCTCGATGCCATCGCCGTCTTCACGAATGCCGCGCAGCGCATCGACGCGGCCGAGATCGACCAGCCCCGCCGGTTGTGCAAGACGCATTTTCATCGTCGGCAGCAGGGTCATGCCGCCGGCCAGGAGATGGCAGCCATCGTCTTCCAGCAGGCGTTCCGCCGCGGCAAGCGAGGCGGGACGATGGTACTCGAATGCGTGCACGGCAGCGGTGCCTCTCAGGCCGCGTCGGCGTCGGCGCGCGCGGCGCGGCGCACCGCGCGCACGATATTCTGGTAGCCGGTGCAACGGCAGAGATTGCCTTCGAGCCAGTTCCGGATCTCGTTGTCGTCCGGCTCGGCATTGCGCTGCAGCAGATCCAGCGCGCTCATGATCATGCCCGGCGTGCAAAAGCCGCACTGCAGGCCGTGTTCCTCGCGAAACGCCGCCTGCAGCGGGTGCAGCTGCCCGTCGCGCGCCAGCCCTTCGATCGTCAGCACACTCGCGCCGTCGACCTGCACGGCGAGCAGCGTACAACTCTTGACCGACCGGCCGTCCACGTGCACGACGCAGGCGCCGCACTGGCTGGTATCGCAGCCGACGTGCGTGCCGGTCAGGCGGCGCTCATCGCGCAGCCAGTCGACGAGCAGGGTTGCGGGCGCGACCGTTGCGTGCACGGCCTCGCCGTTAAGCTCACAAGCGATCCGGACCGTCATCGGAGCAGCAGCCACAGGATGATGACCAGGGCCAGCAGGGCTCCCGCGGCCATGGGCCAGCGCGATGCGCGCATCGCCGGTGCGGCCTCCCTGTCGGCCGGCAACGCGTTGCTGTCAAGCTCGCGCGCGAGGTTGCGAAAGAACTCGTCCGCGGTCTTGCGGGTCGCGCCGGCAACGAGCCGCGAGCCGACCTGCGCCAGCTTGCCGCCGACCTTCAGCTCGGCGCGATAGGTGAGCCGGGTCGCGTCGTCTTCCGGCGCCAGGGCCACGTCGGCCCTGCCGCGCGCGAATCCGGCGGCGCCGGCCTTGCTCTCGCCCGCGAGCGTGTAGCCGTTCGGCGGGTCCGGGTTCTC
Organism: Woeseiaceae bacterium; assembly: GCA_034522415.1. Classification (GTDB taxonomy): domain Bacteria; phylum Pseudomonadota; class Gammaproteobacteria; order Steroidobacterales; family Woeseiaceae; genus Woeseia. The sequence continues at coordinate 452,658 of JAXHLH010000001.1, read as the reverse complement.
GAGCGACAGGCGGGTGCGGAACTTCGCCCGGACCGGGCCGATGGCCGCCGTGACGTCGGCGTGCATTTCATCGTCGCCGACCTTTTCCATGGACTCGCAGCCCGGCAGGCATTTCTGCAGCATGTCGGGATCGTTGAGGGCGGCCCAGACGCGCTCGCGCGCGGCGGGAATGCGGTATTCGCCGGAAATTTCCATAGAGGCGCTGTCTGCCAAGGGGCTCTTCAATATAACACCGCCCCGGCAGCGGCTGAACGCGCGGGCGGTCGCGATGCGGCCTACATCATCCCGGCGAGCCTCACGCTGGCAACGATTGCCCGGTGGTTGCCGGGCGCCATCAGGTGCGCGCCGGACACGCCCGGAATGTCGCGCGCCGCGCGGATCAGTTCCGCGCAGATCTCGATCCCTTCCTCCTCAGGATCGCGCGCCGATTCCATGCGCCGGATGACGCCGTCGGGCATGACGGTGCCGAACAGCGAGTCACGCATCCAGCGCGCGCTCCTCGCCGAGCGCAGCGGCCCGAGGCCGACGAGAAAGTACAACCGCTCGGTCAGGCCGTTATCGGCCAGGCGGGCCATGTAGCTTGCCAGCCGCTCCATGTCATAGCAGTACTGCATTTGCACGAAGCGCGCGCCCGCATCGGCCTTGGCGGCGAGCGCGGCGGGCGTCCAGCCGGCCGGCGTGTCCTGCACGATGTCGGCGCAGCCGCAATAGAGGTCGGGCGCCACGGTCAGCGGGGCGCCGGACAGCGTGGCGCCGGTCTCGTGCATTTCGCGGATGGCGTCCAGCAGCGAGCGTGCGTCGAAATCGAACACCGGCGTCGCGTCGCCCTCGTCACCGGCATCGACCCGGTCACCGCTCAATACCAGCAGGTTCTGCACGCCGAAGGCGGCGGCGGCCAGCAGGTCGCCCTGGATCGCGATGCGATTCCGGTCGCGGCACGTCTGCTGCAGTATCGGCTCGACGCCCTGCTGCTTCAGGTGTATCGCGGCCGCAAGGCTCGCCATGCGGACCCGCGCGCCCGCGCCGTCGGTCAGGTTCACGGCCGTGACGGCGGGCTTCAGGATGGCGGCCGCTTCGGTCAGCGGCCGCAGCTCGGCGCCGCGAGGCGGCGTCAGCTCCGCGGTCAGCGCGAAGTGACCGGATTCAAGGCAGTCCCTGAACGGATTGGGTGTCGATGGCATGGCCGGCGGCCTGGCGGGAAAAGCGAGCAACATACAGCCGCGCCGGGGCCCGCGCAAACCGCGGCCGGTGCGGCGCCGGAATCTGCGGCGTGCTACATCAGCGGCATCGAGAAATCGGCGCCCGCGCGTATCCCGGTCGGCCAGCGCGACGTCACCGTCTTCAACCGTGTATAAAAGCGCACCCCTTCCATGCCGTAGACGGACATATCGCCGAACAGCGAGCGCTTCCAGCCGCCGAAGCTGTGAAACGCGAGCGGCACGGGAATCGGCACGTTGATGCCGACCATGCCGACCTCGATACCGTTCGCAAACTCGCGCGCCGCATCGCCGTCGCGCGTGAATACCGCCGTCCCGTTGCCGTACTCGTGATCGTTGACGAGCTGCATCGCCTCGTCGAACGTCTCGACACGCGTCAGCGTCAGCACCGGCCCGAATATCTCCTCGCGGTAAACCCGCATGTCGGCCGTCGCGTGGTCGAACAGCGTCGGTCCGAGAAAGTAACCGGGCGACTGCGTGATCTCGTGCTCCCGGCCGTCGACCAGCAGCGTCGCCCCTTCCTGCTCGCCGAGGTCGATGTAGCCGCGCACCTTGTCGAGATGCTCGGCCGTGATCAGCGGGCCCATGTCGTTGTCGTTGTCGCTGCCGGGGCCGATCTTCAGCGCCGCGATGCGCGGCAACAGCGCCTTGAGCAGCGGCTCTGCCGCGTTGCCCACGGTCACGACCGCCGAGATCGACATGCAGCGTTCGCCGGCGGAGCCGTAAGCGGCGCCGACCAGCGCGTCGGCCGCCTGTTCCATGTCGGCGTCGGGCAGCACGACGAGATGGTTCTTGGCACCGCCCAGCGCCTGCACCCGCTTGCCGTGTGCCGAGGCGGTCCGGTACACGTGTTCGGCCACCGGCGTCGACCCGACGAAACTGGCCGCGTCGACGTCGGGTGACTCCAGCAGCGCGTTCACGGCGACATGATCGCCCTGCACGACATTGAACACACCGTCCGGCAGGCCGGCTTCCTGCAACAACTCCGCCCACTTCAGCGAACAGCTCGGATCCTTTTCGGACGGCTTCAGGATGAATGTATTGCCACAGGCGATGGCGAGCGGAAACATCCACAGCGGCACCATCGCCGGGAAATTGAACGGCGTGATGCCCACGCACACGCCGAGCGGCTGGCGCAGGGAATACGAATCGACGCCGGTGCCGACCTGGGGCGAGTACTCGCCCTTGATCAGGTGCGGGATACCGCAGGCGAATTCGACGACCTCGAGCCCGCGCTGGATCTCGCCCAGCGCATCGTGCAGGACCTTGCCGTGTTCTTCGGTGATCAGCGCGGCGATCTCGTCCTTGTCGCGCTCGATCAGTTCCTTCAGCCGGAACATCACGCGCGCTCGCCGCATCACCGATGTCTGCGACCAGTCGGGAAATGCGCGCCGCGCCGCCGCGACCGCGGTCGCGGCATCCGCCGCGGTCGAAAGACCGACGCGCGCGCAAATTTCGCCGGTCGCCGAATCGTGCACGGCGAGGTGTTCGCCGGAGCCGGATTCGACATTGCGGCCGTCGATCCAGTTCGTGACGATGCGCGGTTCGTTGAGTGTTGCTGCCTGTCGTGCCGTGTCTTGCGGAGTCATGGCGAATATCCTGTCGTAGCGTGTCGCTTGCCGGCCATTCAGCCGGTCGTCAGTCGGCCAGCGCTCGCAGCGCGCGGCGTACCGTGTCGACAATGGTTTGGAGATGCTGCTCTTCGACGATGAGCGGCGGCGAGAACGCCAGCGTGTCGCCGGTCGTCCGGATGATCACGCCGTTCTCGTAGCAATCGCGGAAGACCTGCATCGCACGGGCCGTCGGCTGGCCTTCCAGTGGCTTGAGCTCGACGGCGCCGATCAGGCCAAAGTTGCGCACGTCGATCACGTGCGGTTCGCCCTGCAGGCTGTGCAATGCATCTTCCAGCTTGCCTTCCATCTGCCGTGCGCGCTCGAACAGCCCCTCGCTGCGGTAGACGTCCAGCGTGGCACAGCCGGCGGCAGCCGCCAGCGGATGACCGGAGTACGTGTAGCCGTGAAAGAATTCGATGGCGCCTTCCGGCCCGGTCATGAACGTGTCGTAGATGTCCGCGCTGGCCAGCACCGCGCCCATCGGCACGGTGCCGCTGGTCAGCCCCTTGGCCATCGTCATCAGGTCGGGCGTCACGCCGAAGCGGCCGGCGCCGAATGCGTCGCCGGTGCGGCCGAAGCCCGTGATGACCTCGTCGAAGATCAGCAGGATGCCGTGACGGTCGCAGATCTCGCGAATGCGTTGCAGGTATCCCTCGGGCGGCAGCAACACGCCGGCCGACCCGGCGATCGGTTCGACGATGACCGCCGCGATGGTCGATGCATCATGCAGCGCGACGATGCGCTCGAGGTCGTCGGCGAGATGCGCGCCCCATTGCGGCAGGCCGCGGGAAAACGCGTTGTGCTCGAGGTCGTGCGTGTGCGGCAGGTGGTCCACGCCGGGCAGCATCGCACCGAACATCTTGCGATTGGGCGAGATGCCGCCGACCGAGATACCGCCGAAGCCGACGCCGTGGTAGCCGCGCTCGCGGCCGATGAGCCGCGTGCGCGCGCCCTCGCCCCGCAGCCGGTGGTACGCCAGCGCCATTTTCAGCGCCGTGTCGACCGCTTCGGACCCGGAATTGACGAAGAACGCATAGTCCATCCCCTCGGGTGCCAGAGACGTGAGCCGGTTGGCCAGTTCGAACACGCCCGGGTGGCCGAGCTGGAACGCCATCGCGTAGTCGAGCTTTTCCGCCTGCGCCCGGATCGCCTCGACGATCTTCGGGTGACAGTGGCCGGCATTACAGCACCACAGGCCGGCCACGGCGTCCAGCAGCCGGCGACCGTCCTGCGTCTGGCAATACATGCCCTCGGCCCCGGTAATCAGCCGCGGGTGCTGCTTGAAGTAGCGGTTGCCGGTGAACGGCATCCAGTAGGCCTGCAGGTCCGGCAGCTCCGGGTTCATTTGTCGTACCGTGTTGTTGGCCATGGTGAAACCCTCCCGTACAGGCGCGCCGACGGCGCGCCTACAGAATTTCCTTCAGACGAAAATACAGCATACCGAGCGCCAGTGCCGGGTTCGCGAACCACTTGCCGCCGGGCAGCTTGAGATGCCGCACGCGCTCGAACACGTCGAAGCGCGCCAGGTCGCCGCCGATGGCCTCGGCAAGCACCTTGCCCGCGATATGCGCCGGCGCCAGGCCGTGTCCGGAATAGCCCTGCGCATACCAGGTATTGCCCTCGATGCGGCCGAACTGCGGAATGCGGTTCATGCTGATCGCGATGTAGCCGCCCCACTCGTAGTCGATGCGCACATCCCCGAGCTGCGGGAACACCTTCAGCATGTTCGGCCGCAATACGGCGGCGATGTCGCGCGGGTTGCGCCCCGAGTAGTTGCACAGCCCGCCGAACAGCAGGCGGCGGTCGGCCGACAGGCGGAAATAATCGAGCCCGACGCGCTGATCACACGCCGCCATGTCGCGCGGCAGCAGCTCATGGGCCAGCGCTTCCTCGAGCGGCTCGGTCGCAATGATGTAGCTGCCCGCCGGGATCACCGATCCGTACAGTTTACGCTCGCTTTTCCCGAGGTAAGCGTTACCCGCCAGCACGACCTTGTCCGCACTGAGCGTGCCGTAAGGCGTCACGACGCGCGGCTTCGCGCCGTGCTCGATGCGCGTCACCGGGGTCTGCTCGTGAATCGTCGCGCCCAGCTGTTCGGCGGCGCGCGCTTCGCCGGCGCACAGGTCCAGCGGGTGCAGGTGCCCGTTGGCCATGTTGACGAGTCCGCCCAGGTAACGGCGGGACCCGATGTAGCCGGGCAGGTCCTCGCGCTCGACGAGCTGCATGGGATGCGGGTAACCGCGCCGCGCCTTGTCGGCCATCAAGTCGCGAAAATCGTCCATGTCGCCGGGCTTCAGCGCGAGATCGAGATAGCCGAACTTGAGGTCGCAGTCGATGCCGAAGCGTTCGATGCGATCGAGCACGAGCTGGCGACACTCGATGCCCATTTCCCAGGCGATGTCCGCCGCGTCCCGGCCGAGGCGCTTCTCGATCTTGTCGGTGTCGACGAAGCCGTCGATCAATTGCCCGCCGTTGCGTCCGGACGCGCCCCAGCCCACCCGGTTCGCCTCCAGCAACCGGACGTCGAAGCCCTGGTCCGCGAGTTCGAGGGCCGCGGACACGCCGGTAAAGCCGGCGCCGACGACGGCCACGTCGCAGCGCCCGTCGCCGTCGAGGCGCGGGTAGTCCGTCTGCCGGCGGGCGCTGGCCGCGTAATAGGACGCCGTGTGCGGTTGGGGTGCAAGCATGCCGGCAAGGGTACGCCGGCACCCGGCAGTTAACAATATTTAAATAGCTAAATTTAACTCGTTGTTTTAATTAAGGTAGACTCCGAATTCGTTCAGTATTTCGAACGATTCAACAGCCGGAGACACGCATGGACGATATCGGCCCGCGGCTCAGCAAACTGCGCCACTCCCAGCACCTCTCGCAACGCCGGCTCGCGGCGCAGGCCGGCGTCTCGAACGCAACCGTGTCGCTGATCGAATCCGGCCGCAGCGACCCGTCGATGGGGCTTCTCAAGCGACTGCTGGATGCCATGGGCGTGTCGTTCGCGGAGTTCTTCGCGCCCGACTTCAGCTCGCGCGAGCAGGTCTTCTTTCGCGCCGCCGAACTCTCGGAGATCTCGAGCGGTCCGATCCGTTTCCGCCAGGTCGGCAGCGACCTCGCCGGCAGCCAGCTGCAGATCCTGCACGAGCGCTACGCGCCCGGCGCCGACACGGGCCAGTCGATGCTGAGTCACGATGCGGAAGAAGGCGGCATCATCCTGCGCGGCCGCCTGGAGGTCACGGTTGGCGACCAGGTGCAGACGCTGACGGCCGGCGACGCCTACCGTTTCAACAGCCGCGTGCCGCATCGTTTCCGCAACCCCGGCAACGAGGAATGCGAACTCGTGTCCGCCTGCACGCCACCAAGCTTCTAGCGTGAACGGGACTCACTTTAGCCCGCTGACTGCGGGGTCCTTTGAGGAATGGCGGCCGTCGGGAGCCATTCCTTCCAAAGGACCCCCGCAGGGGATGCCCCGACCACTGCGACGCAGGTCATAGCCTTAAAGCAAGTACCGTTGTTTCCGGAGGATTATTCATGAACGCCACGATGGCAGGAGGCGGAGGTGTGTCCCGGGGGAGGGCTTTTCAGGGCCGTGCGAGACAGGACGTCCAGCCCGGAGCGTACAGGGACGATCGACAGCGTCCCTGAAAAGCCCTCCCCCGGGACACGCCTTCGCCAACCACCAAAGCCAACCCGTTCATGAGTAATCCGGGCCGCAGGCCCGTGCAAAACGTGACAGATTCAATTACCGCGCAGCGTAGATACCGATGATTTCCATCGCGATGTGCGACGCGGCCAGTGCCGTAATCTCGCCGACGTCGTAGGCGGGCGCCACCTCGACGACGTCGCCCCCCAGCAGGTTGATGCCGTGCAGGCCGCGCAGGATGCTCATCGCCTGGTAGGTGGTCAGGCCGCCGCAGACCGGCGTGCCGGTGCCGGGTGCGAATGCCGGGTCGAGGCAGTCGATATCGAACGTCAGGTACACGGGTGCATCGCCCAGCACGGCGCGGGTGGCATCGACGACGGCATCGATGCCGTTGTCCTGCACCCACGGGCCGTCGAGCACGTGGAAACCGAGCGTGTCGGGATTGCGCGTGCGCAGCCCGATCTGCACCGAGCGATCAGGGTCGACCAGGCCTTCCTGCACTGCGTGATACAGCATGGTGCCGTGGTCGACGCGCCCCTCCTCGTCTTCCCAGCTGTCGCTGTGCGCATCGAAGTGCAACAGGGACAGCGGGGCCCCGAACTGCGCCGCGTGGGCGCGCAGCAGCGGCCACGCGATGAAGTGGTCACCACCCAGTGTCAGCACGCCGGGACCTTCGGCAAGGATGTCGCGCGTGTGTTGCTCGATGGCGGCCGGCACTGTTTCCGGCCGGCCGAAGTCGAAGTAGCAGTCGCCGTAGTCGACGACGGCCAGCCGGTCGAACGGATCGAACTCCATGCCGTAGGGCCGTTCCCACGCCATGATGGACGACGCGGCACGAACGGCGCGCGGGCCGAAGCGGGCGCCGGGCCGGTTGGTCGTCGCGGTGTCGAACGGCACGCCGGTCACGACGAGATCGACGTCGTCGAGGTCGCGCGTGTACTTGCGGCGCATGAACGACAGCACGCCGGCATGCGTCGGCTCCGGCGTCGTGCCGTACAGGTCCTCGCGCAGGATGGCGTAGTCGCCCGAATGCTTGTCCACCGCATCGCCCCCGTGTGTTTGTGCGTTACGCGCTCTCGATCGCCGTCTTTGTCAGATCGAGGCAGCGCCAGGCCTTTTCGACCAGTTCGTCCGCTTCCGCATGCGACAGTGTCAGCGGCGGTGCGACGACGATCGTATCGCCGACGGCGCGCATGACCAGGCCGTTGTCGACGAGCAGGTCGCGGCAGATCGTTCCGGCACCGAGATCCTCGTCGAAACGCGCCAGCGTGTTCTTGTCGGCCACGAGCTCCAGCGCGCCCATCAACCCGACCATGCGGGTTTCGCCGACCAGCGGATGCTCGCCCAGCGTGCGCCAGCGTTCCTGCAGGTACGGGCCCGTGTCGTCGCGCACGCGTTCGATCAGTTTTTCGCGCTGCATTATCCGGATGTTCTCTATCGCGACGGCGCAGGCGGCCGGGTGCCCCGAGTACGTGTAGCCGTGGAAGAACTCGCCACCCTGGTCGATCAGCACGTCGGCAAGCCGATCGCCCACCATGACCCCGCCCAGCGGCAGGTAGCCGGAGGTGACGCCTTTTGCGAAGGTCATCAGGTCCGGCTTCACGCCGTAGTAGTCGGCACCGAACCACTCGCCGAGCCGGCCGAAGCCGCAAATGACCTCGTCGGTCACGAGCAGGATGCCGTACTCGTCGCAGATGCGCTGGATTTCCGGCCAGTAGGTAGCCGGCGGAATGATGACGCCGCCCGCGCCCTGCACGGGCTCGCCGACGAAGGCCGCCACGTTTTCCGCGCCCAGCTCGATGATTTCCTCGAGCAGCCGCGCGGTCTGCAGGCCGAATTCCTCCGGCGTCGAGGTACGGTCGCTGCCGAACCAGTAAGGCTGTTCGATGTGCGAGATGCCGGGCAGGAACGGGCCGCCCTGCGCGTGCATCGGCTTCATGCCGCCGAGGCTGACGCCGCCTATCGTCGAACCGTGATAGGCGTTGACGCGGGCGATGATGTGGTAGCGATTCTTCTGGCCCTGCAGGTCCCAGTAGCGCCGCACCATGCGAATCATCGTGTCGATGGATTCGGATCCGGACCCCGTGTAAAAAACGCGGTTGAACTGCGGTTGCGTGATCTCCTGCAGCATGCGCGACAATTCGATCGACGGCGGATGCGCGCACTGGAAGAAGCTGTTGTAGTACGGCAGTTCCCGCAACTGTTTGGCGGCCGCCTGCACCAGTTCCTCACGGCCGTAACCCGCGTTCACGCACCACAGCCCCGACATGCCGTCGAGAATGCGGTTGCCGTCGGCATCGAATATGTACACGCCGTCCGCGCGCGTAATGATGCGGCTCTTCTTCCGGCCAAGTGCCTTGTGATCGGTGAACGGGTGCAGGTAATGCCGGCTGTCCAGCTCCTGCCACTCCGCCCCGCTACGCTGTTCCACTGTTGCCATCGTCGTGCCTCAATGATTCGTGCTCATGGTAGCCAAGCCACCGGACCGGAACCGAAATAGTTTCACATTCTGAACACAGCAGCCAGTCGCGCCCCGGCTCAACCACCTGCGGCTCGTTCAGCGCCCTGCCCACCCGGATTGTTCATGAACGGTTTCGGGTACGGTGGTTGGCGAAGGCGTGCCCGGGGAGGGCTTTTCAGGGACGCTGCAAGCACGTCCGTGCTGCGCGACTCCGGGCTCGACATCCTGTCTCGCACGGCCCTGAAAAGCCCTCCCCGGGCCACACCTCCGCCCCTGCCATCGTGCCGTTCATGAACAATCCCGGATCACACATCACACGTTGAACATCAGCACCTCGCGCTCCCACGGTGTCACGATCTGCTGGAACTCGTTGTTCTCGCCGTGCTTAACCGCGGTGTACAGCGACACGAACTGGTCGCCCAGCACCTTGCGCATCGCCGCGCTGTCTTCGAACGCGCGGATAGCTGCATGCAGCGTGCGATGCAGGTCGAACGGCTTGTCGTAGGCGGTGCCGGTGATCGGCTCGGTGGGTTTCAGCCCTTCGATCATGCCGAGGTAGCCGCAGGCCAGCGTGGCGGCTATGGCGAGATACGGATTCACATCGGCACCGGCAAGGCGGTTTTCGACGCGGCGCGCGTCGGGCGCCGCGTCGGGTACGCGCAGGCCGACGGTGCGATTGTCTATTGCCCACTGCAGGTTGATCGGCGATGCCCAGTAGCTCAGGAACCGGCGGTAGGAGTTGGGGTACGGCGCGAGCATGAGCAGCGCCTCCGGGACGTATCGCTGCAATCCGCCGATATAGGAATAGAACAGCTCGGTCGGCTGCCCGTCAGCCTCGGAAAAAATGTTGCGGCCGTTGTCGTCGATCACGCTCTGGTGGATGTGCAGCGCGCTGCCGGCCTCCTCGGACATCGGCCGCGCGAGAAACGTCGCATGCATCTCGTGCTTGATGGCCGCCTCGCGGATCGTGCGCTTGAACAGGAATACCTGGTCGGCCAGGGCGATCGGGTCACCGTGCAGGAAATTGATCTCGAACTGCGCGGGTCCCATTTCCTGCGACAGCGTATCGATGCGTATCCCCTGCGCCTCGCAATAGAGATAGACGTCGTTGATGAACGGATCGAAGTCGTTCATCGTGTCGATGCTGTACGGCTGCTTCGCCGTCTCGGTTCGGCCCAGCCGGCCTTCCGGCGGCTCCACTTCCGCGAACGGATCCGAGTGCGGGTTCAGCAGGTAGAACTCGACTTCCGGTGCAACCACCGGCACCCAGCCGTGTTCGGCGTACGTCTGCATGACATTTTGCAGTACCTGCCGGGGCGACGTGTTGACCGGCGAGCCGTCCTTCCGGCGGCAGTCGAGGAACACCGACGCGGCCGGGTCGGTCGCCCACGGGACGGGTCGCAGCGTCTTGGCATCCGGGACGAGAATCATGTCGCGATCCTCGACATTGTTGTCGTTGGGAACGTAGTCGCCGGAGACCGTTTGCGCAAAAATGCCCTCGGGCATTTTCATCTCGCCGGAACCGAACTTGTCGGCCGGCAGCAGCTTGCCGCGGGCAGCGCCCGCCATGTCGGGCACGAAAGCCTCGACGTCTTCTATGGCGTGTTCACGAAACCACGCCTGGAACAACTCCTTGTCACTCACTTGTCACCTTCATGCGCCGCGGCCGCGGCGCCTTTGCCATTATTCGTTCTTGGACTGCGGGCGTTCCGGGCGGCGCGCGGCGCGGTAGTCCCTGCAGGCCGCGCCGAACGCTTCGAACATCGCCAGTGACAGCGGGTTCTGCCGGACCTGCCATTCGGGGTGCCATTGCACGGCGAGCGCGAATCCCGCCGCATCGTCCACGCGATACGCCTCGACGAGCCCGTCCTCGGCGATCGCCTCCACGCTGACGCAATCGGCGAGGCGCGCGACAGCCTGGCTGTGCAGGGAATTGACCGTCACCGTGTCGACGCCGGCCAGGCGGCGCAGCAGGCCGTTCTCGACCAGCGTCACGCTGTGCGCCGGACCGTATTGTACCTCCAGCGGATCCTCGCTGTTCTCGCGATGCACGCGGTACCCGGGCACCTCGTGCACATACTGGTGCAGCGTGCCGCCGAGGACGACATTCAGTTCCTGGAAGCCGCGGCAGACCGCGAACAGCGGCATGCCGGCCGCCAGCGCCCGCTCGATCAGCGGCAGGTTGGTCGCGTCACGATGCGGGTCGTGCCACGTGCCGGGCCGGCTGGCCTCGCCGCCGTAATGGTGGGGTTCGACGTTGGAGGGGCTACCCGTGAGGAACAGGCCGTCCAGCACCTCCAGCAGGTCGTCCGCCGACAGGGCATCGCCCAGCGCCGGGACCAAGAGCGGCAGGCCGCCGGCGCCGTCCATGACGGCGGTGATGTATTTTTCGCCCACCGCGTGGAAGGGGTGAGGCTCGATGATACGGCGATCCGCCGGAATACCGATGACAGGTTTGGCACACATACGCGGCCGGTAGCCGGCCTGATCCTTGTTCGTGCTTCAGGGTTTTCGGAACAACAGGGTAAAACGATCGGTGTTGCCGGTCACGGTGTGGCGGCCCACCTCGTAGCGCAGCTCGTCATCCGGCCGGTAATGGAGCGTGCTGTGGTCGACCAGTTCGAAGCCCGCGGCCTGCACTTCCTTGATGATCTCCACGACGTCGGCACGGCGGCGATTCTCGGCCGTCATGGGCTCCATGTGGCGCCGGCTGTGGTCGATGACCCCGTAGAGGCCACCCGGCTTCAGCGCATCGAACACGGCCGCATTGATGTTCGCGCGGCCTTCCGGCGTGAAATTGTGCATGTTGCGAAACGTCACGGCCATGTCGATGCCGCTGACGCCGAACTCGAACGGCGGAACGTAGTTCGTGCCGAACGGGCCGCTGCGCTCCAGGTCGACGCCGATATCCAGTGCCCGGACGTGGTCGAAGCCTGCCTCGGTCAGCAGGTTTTCGCTCACGTTACGCGTGCCGATGGCGACGTAGAGCTCGCCGTTTTCGCGCAGTACCGGTGCCAGGATCCTGGTGTACCAGCCGCCGCCCGGCAGCAACTCCAGCACGCGCATGTCGTCGCGCAGGCCGAAAAAGCCCAGCGTTTCGAGCGGCTTGCGATTGTCGTCGCGGGCGACCTCGGCCGCGGTGCGGATGTCCCCGTCCAGCGCCGCGCGTATCTTCGCTTCGGTGTCGGCGTCCTGTGCGCAACGCAGGCAATGCAAGGGCCAGCAGGGCCGTGAAACGAACCAGTGAAACGGGTCTGGGCATGGTGTGCTCCTGGTGCCGGTCGGCATGGGGCGTCGTCGTGCGACGCCCGAGTTTATCAGGATGTGCCGGCCGCGGCGGTCTGCCGGGCCGCGGGGCTTCCTGTTATGCTCCGCCGGCCGTTGACGACACGAGCCAGCCTGCCATGCAGTTGTACGGCTACTACCGCAGCAGCGCCAGCTACCGGATTCGTATCATTCTGAATCTCAAGGAAATTGAGTGGGATTACGAGGCCGTCCGGCTGGACCGGGGCGAGCAGCGCGAGCCCGGTTTCCTGGCGCAGAACCCGTCGGGCCTGGTGCCTGTGCTGCAGGACGGCGATACACGGATCGCGCAATCGGCCGCGATCGCGGAGTACCTGGAGGAGACGCACCCGCGACCGGCATTGCTGCCCGGGGTGCCGGCAGCGCGCGCCGCCGTGCGCGAGATGATGGCCGTGATCGGCTGCGACATTCATCCGTTGCAGAACCTGCGCGTACTGAACCGGGTGCGCGACGATCTGGGCGGCGGCGATGCCGGCGTGCGGCGCTGGATTCACCACTGGATCGGTGCCGGCTTCGGCGCGTTCGAAGCCCTGCTCGAACGCCACGGGAGCGACGGACGGCACAGCTTCGGCGGGACGATCACGCTGGCGGATGCATGGCTGGTGCCCCAGGTCTACAACGCGCGCCGGCACGAACTCGACCTCGCGCCCTACCCCCTTATCCGCTCGGTCGACGCGTATTGCCGCGAGCTGCCCGCGTTCGCCGCGGCGGCGCCCGCGCGTCAGCCGGACGCGCCGGCCTGATCCGCGGACCGGCCGATCAGCCGCAGCACGACGATCAGGACCACCGCGCCGACGATCAGCGAGACCAGCGGCGGCATGCCGTAGCCGCCGGGGATCGTGCCGATGGCCAGCGCCACGCTGCCGACCACCACGGCGTAGGGCATCTGCGTGCGAATGTGCTCGATGTGATCGCAGCCGCTTGCCATCGACGACAGCACCGTCGTATCGGAAATGGGCGAGCAGTGGTCGCCCCACACGGCACCGGCAAGATTGCACGCGATGGCGGAATACAGGATGTGCATGTGTTCCGGGTCCTGCATGCCGGATTCGCCCATGACCGCCCACGTCAGCGGCACGACGAGCGGCATCAGGATGCCCATCGTGCCCCAGCTCGTGCCGGTCGTGAACGCGGTTGCCGCCGACAGCACGAACACCGTCGCCGGCACCAGCGGTGGCGGCAGCGAGCCCGCCAGCACCGACACGAGGTAGTCGGCGGTCCCCAGTTCCTGGGTCACGCTGGACAACGCCCACGCCAGCACGAGCACGATCATGGCGAACAGCATGGCGCGCACGCCGCCGTACCAGGCATCCACGGTTTCCTGCGCGCTCAGTATCCGCTGCGAGACGGTCATGATCGCCGCCGTCAGCGCGCCAAGCAACGACGCCCACAGCATGGCCTTGTAGGCGTCGGCCGAACCGATGATGTCGAGCAGCGTGTCGCCGCTGCCGGTCACGTACAGGCCGCCGAGCAGGCTCGCAATCAGGACTATGAGCGGGACGAAGGCGTTGATCGCGCGAAACGGCACGTCTGCCTTGGCCTCCAGCGTGTCGCCCTGCATCGCCGGCAGATCCTCGCTGGCCAGCGGCGAGACCTGGCCGCCGCGCGCGCGGCGCTCGGCGGCATACATCGGGCCGAAATCGCGGCCGCTCAGGGCGATGGCGAGGACGAACACGATCGCGAGTATCGGGTAGAAACTGTAGGGTATCGATCGAAGAAATACCGTGTAGGCCGGGATCATCGATGCCCGGCAGCCGCTCCAGCGCCGCGCCTATCAGGCCGACCTCGTAGCCGATCCAGGTCGTGATCAGCGCGATGCAGACGACCGGTGCGGCGGTCGAATCGACGATGTAGGCGAGTTTCTCGCGCGAAATGTGCAGCTTGTCGGTGAGCGGACGCGCCGTGTTGCCGACCACCAGCGTATTGCTGTAGTCGTCGAAAAAGATCATCAGCCCCATCAGCCAGACGGATACCTGCCCGGAAATGACGCTCTTTGCGCGGCTGACGAACAGGTCGACGATGCGCGCCATACCGCCGTTGCGTGTAATGATGCCCACCATGCCGCCGATCATCATCGAAAACAGGATGATCGATGCGTTGTCGGGATTCGCCAGCGCGCCGACGACAAACACCTGGAAACTGTCCAGCAGCCCGGCGAAAATGCCCGTTCGGCGAAAACGACCTGAGGGACGCCGCGCCCAACCAGATGCCGACCAGGAGCGCCGGTATGACGTTGCGCAGCGCCAGCGCCATCAGGATGGCGATGACCGGCGGCATGACCGAAACCCAGCCCGGCAGGACGCGGAGTTCACGGCTCGCGAGCGTATCGCCGGCGGTTGCCAGCCGCAGCGTGGCAATGCCGGTGCGGTCGATGCGTACCCCGGTGAAGCGCGCAAGACCTTCCTCGTTACCGGTCGCGCGCAGTTCGCGGCCGTCCACGTGGAGCGTGACGGACGCCGCGGGCGCGACGCCCCCGGCCACGACATCGAACGGCACCTCGCCGAGCGCGACCGGCGGCACGTCGAGCGATGACGTCGTCCGCTCGTACCGGCGCCGGCAGCAGCACCGGCAACACCACGATCAGCAGCCAGAGAAATTGGGGTATCGGGCGTGGAATCTTGTTCTTCTTCTGCGGCGTCGGACGCGGCGATACTATCATGCGATTACCGGTACGGGGATGGCGTTAGTATTCGGGACTGAGACGGGACGCCGCCTGGCACAGCATCTTGCCGATCTTGGCGCGGCGCGCGGCACCCAGGCGCTGCGTCGGTCCGCCGATCGACAGGGCACCCTGCACGTCGCCCAACGCCCCGCGGATCACTGTCGCCACGGCCGTGAATCCCTCCTCGAGTTCGTCGACCGTCACCCCGTAGCCCGAGCGGCGAACCCTGGCCAGTTCGGCCTCGAACGCCACCTTCGAGGTAAGGGTGCGCCTGGTCAGCGAGGCCAGCGGATAGTGCAGGCGCTCGTAGCTGCCCTCATCGAACGCAAGCCACACCTTGCCGGTCGAGGTCGCGTGCAATGGCCAGCGGGTGCCGACGTTGCCGGTCGCGGTAACGACGTGGCTGCCGGCAACCTCATCGAGAATCAGCATGCTTTCCTCGACCGGAACTTCCAGCGTCGCCGTTTCGCCGATGTCGCGCGCGAGCGTGCGAAGCATCGGCCGAACGCGACGCCTCAGGTCACTGCTTGCCAGCGCCTGTACACCGAGCGCCATGAGCCCGGGCCCAGGCTGTAGGCGCTGCTTGCCGCGTGCCGCTCGATCAGCCCCTCGCTCTGCAATGCCTGCAGCAGGCGGTGCGTGGTCGTCTTGTTCGAGTCCGGCGGCAGCGGCAAGCTCGGCCAGCGTCATTTCGGGACGCTCGCCGGTAAATTGCTTCAACAACCGTATGGCGCGCAGCGCCGACTGCGCGCCTTGCGGCGGACGCGGGTCCTTCATGGTCGCATCACCATAATCTGACCTGAGATTCCATATTATGGCAGCGTCGGGCCGACACGAAAACCACCGCGTGACATTGCGTGGCGCACGAGGATGCGGCTACGATTGCCCGTTGGTGCGGTGCAACCGGCAGCGACGGCAAAAAGAATCACAATCCAGGATACCTTCCGGCATGAGCAAGACCAGCAGTCCGTCGACGCGCGAGTTGAGCGCATTTTCAAGGCGCCACCCGAAGACCGCCACGATGGACCTGCTGATCGCGGACATCAACGGTGTGTTGCGTTCGAAACGAATTCCGCGGCGCGACTTCGACAAGACGTTTCGCGACGGATTCTACATGCCCGCCGGCGTGGTGCTGCTCGACACGCTGGGCGATACCGTCTCCGGCATACGCTACACAAACGACGACGGCGATCCCGACATGCACGCCGAGATCGTGCCGGGCAGCCTGGCGCCGTTGCCGTGGAGCGCCCGGCCCGCGGCCCAGGCCCTGTTCCGAATCGTCGATACGGACGGCACGCCGTTCCATGCGGACCCGCGCACGGTACTCGAGCGCGCAGCCGAACCGTTGCGGCGCATGGGTCTGCGGATCGTCCTGGCCCTCGAACTCGAGTTCTACCTGCTCGACGCCCAGGAGGCCGACCTGCCGACCGCCAGCGTGCCGCGCGTGCCCGGCATCGGCCGGCCGCAGCCCGGCCCGCAGGTCTATCACCCCGACGACCTGTGGGACATCGAAAAATTCCTGGACGAGTTGAACGAGGTCTGCGAGGCGCAGGGCATCCCGGTTGGCGCCGCAACCTCGGAATTCGCGCCCGGCCAGTTCGAGATCAACCTGCACCACGTCGAGGACCCGGTGCTGGCGTGCGATCACGGCGTGCTGCTGAAGCGCGCGATCAAGTCGGTGGCGCGCCGGCACGGCCATGTCGCCTGCTTCATGGCCAAGCCGTTCGCCGAGGATGCCGGTTCGGGCCTGCACATACACCTGAGCCTTGTCGACAACGAGGGCTGCAATTACTTTTCGCAGGGCAAGGACAAGATGGCACGGCCGCCTTATTCCGCCCGGCTGCGCAATGCCGTGGGCGGACTGACGAAGACGATGGCCGAAGGCACGGCGATCTTCGCGCCGAATGCCAATTCCTACCGGCGGCTGCGGCCCGAGATGTTCGCGCCGGTGGAACCCAACTGGGGCAGCAATCACCGCAACGTCGCGATTCGCATCCCCATGTCGGACGAGAAGAACCTGCGCTTCGAACACCGCACGGCCGGTGCCGACGCAAATCCTTATCTCGTCACGGCCGCTATCCTGGCCGGCGTTCACTACGGGCTGAAAAACCGCTGCGATCCCGGCCGGATGGTCGAACAGGGCAGCGTGATCCGGCTGAAACGGCGCATTCCGAATCGCTGGGACGCGGCGCTCGACCGGTTTGCGCGCGGCAGGATACTGCCGGCCTACCTGGGCGAGGAATTCTGCAAGGCGTTCGTGATTCATCGCCGCGACGAATCGCAGCGCTTTCACAACATCGTCAGCAACGCGGACTTCGACTGGTACCTGCGGGCCGTTTGAGCCCCGCTCAACCGAAGGGCCGTACGCGGCAGGGATGCCGCGTCCGGAGCGTACAGGGACGATCACAGCGTCCCTGACAAGCCCCTCCCCGGGCCGCGCCTTCGCCAACCACCGCAGAAGCCTGCGTAGAAACCCGCCGGGAAATTACAACCAGGAGTCTGCGCGGTCGCAGCCCGTTCGGCTTCTACCGCGCAGACTCCTAGCCGAACAGACTCAGCAGGATCAGGGCAACGACGATGACGACCAGGGCGACACCGGCGGTGGCGGCCTTGCGGTAGTCAGCCGGCGGCAGGTCGTAATCGTCGACGCGCCCGAGATCCGCCTCGATGTGTCGACCGGCCCTATAGTAATGAAAAGCCGACCAGGGGCCCACCACCGCCGCTACGGTCAACAGGCTGTATCGCATGGATTCATTGCCCAGCGCGGGCATGTAGAGATCGCTCAGGATACCGGTGACCTGCGGCCCGAGTCCCAGGCCGATAATGTTCAGTATGAACAGCATGAATGCCGCGGCGACGCCCCGCATCCGCAGGCCGACCAGGCTCTGTGCCTGCGCGAGCGTGGTCGCGAGGTAGACGTTCGACAAAACGGCCGGCAACACGAACCAGGCGAGTGCCTTGCCCCAGGAATCCGCCAGGTAGACCGGGAAGTGACACAGCCAGCCGATCAGCAGCGCGATCGTCACGCCCCACATGGACCAGCGCCGGCCGTAGCGGCCGAGCCGGTCGGCGAACCAGCCGCCCCCGGCGAAGCCCAGCCCGCCGGCGATGCCGAGGATCAGGCCGAGGTAGAGACCGATGATCGACGGGTTCATCGCGTGGCTGCGCACGAGAAAACTCGGGAAAAAACTCGCGACGGCGTAGCCGCCGAACGCGGCCAGCCCCGAGCCCATTGCCATGTGAATGAACGAGCGCCGCTGCAGCAGGAACCGGGCCACGTAGACCATGCCGGGTGGCGCACGATCGTCGGCACGCTGGTCGGAATGGCCGCGCGGCGGTTCCTGCACGGTGAACCGCACGACGACGGCAAGCAGCACGCCTGGGATACCGACGACCAGGAACGCCTCGCGCCAGCCGATGTGTTCGACCACCCAGCCACCGGCGAGGTACGCGATCATGATGCCGATCGAGATGCCCAGCGTGAAGACGCCCATCGCCGTCGAGCGCTGGTCCGGCGGGTAGTAGTCGGAGATCATCGAACGCGCGGGCGGGCTGCAACCGGCCTCGCCGACGCCGACGCCGATGCGCGCGAGCGTCAGCTGCAGGACGCTGCCCGCCGCCGCGGACAATGCCGTCATGCCGCTCCAGATCGCGAGTGCGAGCGCGATCAGGTTTCGGCGGTTGTAGCGGTCCGCCAGCAACGCGATCGGCACGCCCAGCGTCGCGTAGAACAGCGCGAAAGCGGAACCCGCGAGAAACCCCAGCACCCAGTCGGCGACGACGAATTCCGCCTTGATCGCGGGCAGCAGGATGGCAAGGATCTGGCGGTCGATGAAGTTGAACGTGTAGACGACGACCAGGATCGCCAGCGCGTAACGGCGCGCGCCGGGCGACGGTCCGGGCGCGGCGCTGTCATTGCCGGCCACGTCAGTGCGTCGCCGTGTGCATTGCGGGTCCGGCACTGCCGGCACCCGGCCGGCGGGGATCGGAAGCACCGCGGAACAGCTCGTCGCCGCGCATGACGGACTGCAGGCTGCCCATGGCCTGGCTGGCCGTCACGTTGTGGCCGCGGCGCCGGAGTTCCGCCACCGTGTCCGGGCTAAAACCGGATTCGAGCTGCAGTTCGTCGGGCAGCCACTGGTGATGAATGCGCGGCGTCGCCGTCGCGTCGGCGATGTTCATGCCGTGATCGATCACGTTGACCAGCATCTGCAGTACCGACGTGATGATGCGGCTGCCGCCCGGGCTGCCCGTGGCCAGCCACGGCCTGCCGTCCTTCAGCACCAGTGCCGGTGTCATCGAGCTGAGCGGCCGCTTGCCCGGCTGCACCGCATTCGCTTCGCCGCCGATCAGGCCGAACGCATTCGGCACGCCCGGCTTCGCGGCGAAATCGTCCATCTCGTTGTTGAGCAGGAAGCCGGCGCCCGGCACGCTGATGCCGGAGCCGTACGAGAAGTTGAGCGTGTACGTGTTGGCAACGGCGTTGCCGTCGCCGTCCATGATCGAGAAATGGGTCGTGTCCGGGCTCTCGGCCGGCGGCACGGTGCCCGCGGCGATGTCCGCTGAGGGTCGCGCGCTGGCCATGTCGATGCCGCGCGCCAGCTCGGCCCCGTAGTCCTTGCTGGTGAGCCAGTCCAGCGGCACGTCGTAGTAATCCATGTCACCGAGATGCTTGCTGCGGTCGGCATAGGCGAGCTTCATCACCTCGGTCAGCAGGTGCACGCTGTCGGCACTGCCGGGTCCGTACTCGGCAACCGGGAAGTGTTCGAGAACATTCAGCATCTGGATGATGTGCACGCCACCGGAACTCGACGGCGGCATGGACACGATGTCGTGGCCACGGTAGCTGCCGATGACGGGTTCGCGGAACACGGGCCGGTACGCGGCGAGCGCTGCGGCGTCGATCAGGCCGCCGTTGCGTTCCATTTCGGCGACAATAAGATCCGCGATATCCCCGCGGTAGAACGCGTCCGGCCCCTGACGCGCAATCAGGCGCAGCGTGCGCGCGAGGTCGCGCTGCCGCAGCCGTTCGCCGGGCGCGTAGGCACTGCCGTCGTCCTTGTAGAAGTAACGCAGGCTGGCTTCGCTGGCACCCAGGCGCTCGCGACGCGCCGCCAGCAACCCGGCCAGGTCGTGGCTGACGATGATGCCGTCGTGGGCGAGCCGGATCGCCGGCTGCAGCAACTCCCGCCACGGCAGGCTGCCGTAGCGGTCGTGCGCCGCGTGCAACCCGGCAACGGTGCCCGGCACGCCCGACGCGAGATGGCTGAACCGGGAACGTTCGGGATCGACGTTGCCGTCGGCGTCGAGGAACATGTCGCGCGTCGCTCGCGGCGGTGCCATCTCCCGGTAGTCGAGCGCGACGGTTTCACCGGTTTCTCCGAGATGCACCAGCATGAATCCGCCGCCGCCGATATTGCCGGCGCGCGGCAGCGTCACGGCGAGCGCAAAGCCCACGGCGACGGCGGCATCCACGGCATTGCCGCCTTGCGCCAGCACGGCCGCGCCGACCTCGGTGGCCGTGGCGCTCTGGGATGCAACCATGCCGCCGCTGTCCAGGACGGGGTGGTGGCGCTCGTTGTAGCGCAGGATCGCATCGTCCTGCTGCCCGAGGGCGACAAACGGTTGCAGGAACAACAGCAGCGATAACAGGCCGGCCAGTGTGTGTTGCATGGTGCGCTCCCGGAATGCGGTGGTATGCGGATTGCTAGGGCAATACCGCGCGGAACAGGAAGAAAAAGAGTATGGCGAGCAACGCGCCGGCGGGGATCGTTATTGCCCACGACACGAATATTCTGACGACCACGCGCAGGTCTATGGCCTCGATACCGCGCGCGAGTCCCACGCCCAGCACGGCACCGACCAGCGTATGCGTCGTGGAAATGGGTATGCCCGTGCCCGACGCGAGGACGATGGTCGTTGCCGCGGCAAGTTCCGCGGCGAAACCGCGGCTCGGGTGTCAGCTGGGTGATCTTCTCGCCGACGGTGGCGATGACATGACGCCCGTAGGTCGCGAGACCGATAACGATGCCGCCGCCACCGAGCACCAGGACCCACAACGGCACGAACGACTCGGCGTCGATCTCCCCGCTTTGTGCGATGCTGATCACCGCGGCCAGCGGCCCGATCGCATTGGCGACGTCGTTGGAACCGTGCGCGAATGCCATCGAGCAGGCGGTGACGACCATTAGCACCGCGAATACGCGTTCGACCGTGTAGAAATGCTGGCGCTTTTCGGCCTTGGTATCCGGCTTGATACGGTTGATTGCCAGCTTGCCGACAATGGCGACAATCAGCCCGACGAGCGTCGCCAGCAGGTAGCTGTTGGCCGTGCCAATTTCGAGGCCGACGTGCTTCAGCCCCTTCAGGATCGTAACCAGCGTGATCGTGAACGCGGCCAGGAAAATATAGGCCGGCACGAACCGGCGGGCGCGCTCCAGCGGATCCGGGCGTATCAGTATCAGCCACTGCACGCTGCCGTAGATCAGGAAGGCGATGGTACCCGCCGTCACCGGCGAGACCACCCAGCTCATGACGATGGTGCCGACCTGGCCCCACTGCACGGCGTCGACGCCGATCCCCACGGCCGCAAAGCCGACGATGGCACCGACGATGGAGTGTGTCGTCGACACCGGCCAGCCTTTGCGCGATGCAATGAGCAGCCAGGTCCCGGCAGCGAGCAACGCCGCCAGCATGCCGTAGACCAGCAGCTCGGGCGACCCCTGCAGCGAGCTCGCGTCGACGATGCCCTTGCGTATGGTTGACGTGACTTCGCCGCCGGCCAGCACGGCGCCGAGGAATTCGAAAATGGCGGCGACCAGGATCGCCTGCTTGATCGTCAGTGCCCGCGAGCCCACCGACGTTGCCATGGCGTTGGCTACGTCATTGGCGCCTATGCCCCACGCCATGAAGATGCCGAAGACCGCGGCAAGGAGAATGTAGACAAGTTCTGCTTCCATCCGGTCCGCCCCTGGTTGCGCCGTTGACTGGGTTGTTGGTCTTGTTTTGGATCGTGCGCCCGGGCAGCCGGACTATAGCAATCTCAGTGCGACAGCAGGAGTTCGAGACGACGCCCGACACGCTCCGCCATGTCCGCAATCTCCCCGGTCAGCTCGATGACGCGGTACAGGAACATGACCGACACCGGGGCCAGGCTGTCCTCTATGGCGAACAATGCGGCGCGCAGGGCCGCCTGGCGTTCGTCGGTATCGCTCTCGATGCGATCGAGCTCCTCGATCAGTGCTTCGACCAGCTCGACTTCGGCCCCCTTGAACCGGTCGTAAACAGTTCATCCAGCTCGCGCACGCTCTTGCGTGCCTGCTTTGCCGCGTCCACGTTGCGCCGCACGAACTCCAGGAAGTCGTCGGCGATCGCGGGCGGGATCGACATTTTGCGGCCGAGGACCAGGCCGGCGACGTCTTTCGCGCGATTGGCCATCTTGTCCTGCACGAGCAGCAGTTCCAGCAGGTCCTGCCGCGGGACCGGCATGAACAGGCTCTTGGGCAGGCGCAGGCGAATTGCCTTTCTTGAGATCGTCGGCCTCGTTCTCGAGTTCGTCCACACGGGCATGGGCGGCCTCGGCTCGCTCCCAATCGCCTTCCACGGCCGCCGCGAAAAATTCGTTGAGCTGCTTGGTGCACTGGTAGGCGATGTCGCAGTGCCGCTCCAGGGGCTGGACCGGCGATGATCCGAATATATTGGCGAGTATGTTGGCCAAGTTCCTGTTCCTCCGCGGGCGCTGCCCGGGTGGGAGCGACTGTCGGGATGCGCGACATGTTAGCACAGGGGGGCACGGGGGCAGGCCCGCCCGCGGCGGCATGGTAGACTCGCGCCGTTCTGTCAGGGCTGCGGACACGGAGGCGATTGCGTGGCGTACTGGTTGATGAAATCCGAACCGGATTCCTACAGCATCGACGACCTCGAGCGCGACGGCCGCGAGCCGTGGGACGGTATCCGCAACTACCAGGCACGCAACATGATGCGTGACGACATGCGTATCGGCGACAAGGCTTTTTTCGATCACTCCAGCTGCAAGATCCCGGCTGTCGTCGGCATCATGACGATTGAGCAAGCCCTACGCCGATCCCACGCAATTCGATCCCGATTCCCACTACTTCGATCCGACCAGCAACCCGGACGATCCACGCTGGATGCTCGTCGACGTCGAGTTCGAGCGCCGCCTCGATCGCCCCATTCCTCTCACCGAGCTCAAGACCCACCCGAAACTCGACGACTTCCTTCTCAACAAGCGCGGCAACCGCCTCTCCATCTTCCCGGTCAGCAAAACCCACTGGAAAACCGTCCTAAGCCTCGAATAACCCTGCAGCCTTCGAGCAGCCTTTGAGGACACTCACCGGAAAGCCTTCGAGCAGCCTTGAGGACACTCACCGGAAAGCCTTCGAGGACACTCACCGGAAAGACTCACTAAGCCTTCGAGGACACTCACCGGAAAGACTACGCTGTAACGGTCCGGCATCGCCGGCGCTGCCGGGACACGAAGCGCAAGCCGATTGCGGCTCTATCGGGACGGCGCTCTTGGCGCTATTGGGACACTCACCGCTTGCGGGACACTTTCGGGACCTTCACCAAGATTCGTCGCCGGGACAGGCACCGCAAAACCAGGGAAGCACCACCCGGCCGCTCGTCGACTCTTTCGGGCGCCACAAGGCGTGAGCCGCTATACTCGTGCCATACTATTGGCTACATAGCTCGTTTTTCGATTCGAATCGAGCGGTTACGAGGAGTCCGGGATGCGAATATCCAGAATGGCGCTCAGAACGACGATACCAACGGTCACATTGTTCATGGTATGCATAGCATGCGCGCCCGACCGGTCGGAGCCGGTATCGGCAGACACCCTGAACGACGATCGACTGGCACTGGCCGAGCGTGCCGGTGCCCCGTTATTC
Source organism: Woeseiaceae bacterium (assembly GCA_034522415.1). Classification (GTDB taxonomy): domain Bacteria; phylum Pseudomonadota; class Gammaproteobacteria; order Steroidobacterales; family Woeseiaceae; genus Woeseia. The sequence goes on along the minus strand of JAXHLH010000001.1, from coordinate 428,859 downwards.
GACGGCATGGGCAATCATCACCACCAGGTGACAACCAGCGACCCCGATGCACAACGGTATTTCGATCAAGGTCTCGTGATCGACTTTGCATTCAATCACGCGGAATCAGCTCGCTCATTCAGGGCCGCCCAACGGCTCGACCCGAACTGCGCCATGTGCTTCTGGGGTGAAGCGCTGGCTCTTGGTCCGAACATCAATGTGACAAGCGATGGCAAAGTCATCATGTCTGACGATGATCGCCGGGCAGCATTCGTTGCAATTCAGCGTGCACAAGCTTTGAAGTCCAACGCAACCGAAAAGGAACGCGACTATATCGAGGCACTCGCTACGCGTTACAACGGTGATCCGGCAACGCCGCGCGAGCCACTCGATCATGCGTATGCTGAAGCAATGCGGACTCTATACGGAAAATACCCGGACGACGACGACGCCGCAGCGCTGTTTGCCGAATCGCTGATGAACACGATGCCCTGGGACTACTGGATCGATGGTGAAAACCCACGCCCCGATACGATCGAAGCAATCAATGCGCTGGAAACCGTGCTGGCTCGATCACCAGAACACCCGATGGCTATACACCTGTATATTCACGCCGTGGAAGCGTCGTCCAGACCCGAGCGTGCGGAACCACACGCTGACACGCTTCAGGATCTCGTGCCCGGCGCAGGCCACCTGGTGCACATGCCGTCACACATATATTGGCGTGTTGGTCGTTACAATGATGCATCAGTCGCGAATCAGCGAGCAGCTGCAGTCGACGAAGCCTATATTGCCGCATGCAACGCCCAAGGCTTTTATCCTGCCGCCTATTACCCGCACAACATTCATTTCTTGTGGGCGGCATCCAGCATGGAAGGTCGTAGCAAGCTGGCTCTCGAAGCGGCACGCAAGGTGGCCGCGAATGTCCAGCTAGAAATGATCGAACAGTACCCGGGGGTCGAGTTTTTCAAGACCATACCGTTACTGGCTCTGGCACAATTCGGCAAATGGGACGAAGCGCTTGCGGAGCCTGCGCCGCCCGCTGACCACGAGTATTCGACGGCTATATGGCACTATGTCCGATCGATTGCTCATGCAAACAAGGGCGACATCGGCGCTGCGCGCGCCGAACATGCCAAGCTTATACCTCTACGTGATGCAGATGACGTGATGTTCCTGGATAAGATCCAGTATCCGGCCTCCATGCTGCTCGCCATTGCCGATGATCTGGCACAAGGTGAAATTGCAATGGCGGCCAAAGAATATGAAACCGCGATCGCGCATTTCGAATCGGCGGTTTCGACCCAGGATGAACTACCCTATACAGAGCCGCCTTTCTGGTACTACCCAACGCGCCATTCGCTTGGCAAGGCACTGCTTCTCGCCGGAGACCCTGTGGCTGCGGAAGCCGTTTATCGGCGCGACCTCGATCTCTATCCCAGAAACGGCTGGGCGATACGCTCGGCTTGATCCAGAGTCTCGAACAACAGGGCGAAGATGCAGCGGAGATACAAGCGCGCTTCGACAACACCTGGCAAGCCGCGGATGTTGAGCTAACAGCCTCCCGCTTCTGACAGCGCCTTATTGGGATGCCTTATTGGGACACTCGCAATTGCCCGGCGAGTTCGTCGGGACGAAGCCGTTGAAAGGACACTCACGATAGTCTGACGCGAGATCGCAGACTATCTCGCTTGCCGATGCAGGCGCCAACGCTAAGGCGGAATTGGGTTGCTTGAATGGGGATCTGGCCTATCGACCATCACACACCGTCGAGTACAGGGCGGCGGAAACGGCGTTTCCAGGTTTAATTGCTGGTTACAGTTATCGACGCAGTGATTGATTGACGTGCCTATCACTCATCTAGCGGACCAGTCCGCGTAATCGTGACTGACCCAAATGGCTGCGATACTCGTTGAGGGCGACCGCATCACCAATCGCGCGAAAGTAGTGGCGAGTCAGGTTGCCCATTTCTTCGAACCATTCCCGGTGGCTTGAATGCTTCAGATTTTCAACGATGCGCGGTGGGCGGGCCCGGATCATTCCACGTTTTCCCGGGTGTCGATGCCGGCCTGTCCAATCGACCAACTGCAGATACTCGGCGTTGGTAATTGGCAGCGTGAATCCATCGCGTCCCGAATCCCGCATTGGCGCAAGCGAGGAGTCGCGCCCCTTGATCCGTGCCTGGATCGCGGTATATCTGGAATCCTCTAGCGACCTGGCCTTGCCAGCGCGCACTGGGTTCAAATCGACGTACGCCATGCATTTGAGTAGCGCCGCGTCATCCAGAAGCGCTTGTGACGCAAATCGACCCTCCCAGAATCGACCCTTGCATCCAGTCTTTCCTCATTCGCCATTCGTGCAATTGGTTCATTCAGACATTTCTTAAACCAACTAATACTGGAAAGTCGCTCACGCCAGAGTGCGATCGTCTTCGCTCTGGCGACACTATCCGCGGATTCAAACCAGGTCGGTATGCGAAATAGGCGACTCCAGCGCACGACTACCTCTGTATCCGTCCACGCTTGAGATCTACCGGGGTCAATGTGCAGGACAAGATGATAGTGATTACTCATTACTGCATAGGCACAGACGTCAATTGAGAAAATCTCCGCCTGCTTGAAAATTCGACGCTCAATCCAGGCCCGCCGATGATCGAAGTTTCTGCCTGTTACTGGGTCGCTTCCGCAAAGGAATGCCCGCCTCACGCACCGACTCACGCAGTGGTAATAAGGCGTGCATTCAGGGTCTATCAACTGGGAACGTGGCAGCGTCATCATAGTCAGACTATCGGCTGCCCGTGACGTTCGCCACTGGCAAATCTTGGATAATCGTGCGATTAGGATGGATGTCCCGACAGGCACTCGAGGCGCTGTCGAATCCTGGCGCTATCACCCAGGGCAAGCATGATTATCAGGTCTCCCGGCCCTGCATGGCTGAGGCAGGCATCGAGCGATTCGATTTCTTGTTCATGATATTCGATCTGGTCATCCCGCGCTCCCGCGGCAAGCAGGGCCGCGCGAATCAGGCCAAATACCTCCCCGTTTGCACGACCGCGGTGATACTTTGCAAGCTCGGAAACAACTACACGATCAAGACCGATTGACCAGGCACTTGTTGCCAACTGCCGTATTTGTGCATCAGTACGGTCACCGGCCTGGCTGAAAGCCAGCAATCGACGACGCGCCGGCAACGCCTGTGCCATATCGAACAGCGCCTTCATGGCGTGTGGATTATGCGCAAAATCGACCAGCACCGTGCATTGCGGCAATTGATAGACATTGCAGCGCCCGGGGTTGTCGTGCTGCGACATGGAGCAAAGACCATCGCGAATCGCATCGAGGGACATGCCCAGACTGTCACACAAAGCGGAGGCGGCAAGTGCATTTGCCAGATTGTGGCGTGCTGCACCACCAAGAGCGATCGGAATAGCCGCCGCATCACAATAAGCGGTGCACGCGCTGCCAGACAGCTGGTGCAATTCGTTGTCGGCCAGCACGAAAGCAGTTCCGCCCGATTCTGTGTGGCGCGCTACGACCCGGTTGGCTGACTCCAGGCTGAACCAGACCAACCGACCATCGTAGCCCGCCGCACGAGCCACGAGGTCGGGGGTCATCGGCGTTGAGTACCAAAGCCCCCTGGTCGCGTACGACCCGACTGACCACCCACTTTATTTGCAGTAACTCGTCGATCGTGCGCGATCCGAAGTCACCCAGATGATCTTCTGCGATATTAGTGATCAACGCCGCATCTGAACGCTGGACGCCCAGCCCGCGCCGTAACAGGCCACCACGCGCCGTCTCGAGGATGGCCGTATCGACGTCCTTGTGTCGTAACACCTTCCTCGCACCACCCGGACCTGACCAGTCACCCTGTTCGATAATTTCGTCGCCGACGGCTACTCCCGTCAGTCGACGTCAGTCCAGGCGTGCGGCCGGCACAACGAGCGATATGCCGAGCCAGCCGGGCCGTAGTGGTCTTGCCGTTCGTGCCGGTAATCAGACCGATCGGCACTGGCCTGGGTGTTCCGGCAGAACCCGCAGCGCCTTCGGTGAGTGTCCCCGCAACTGCCGGGTTTGGCAGGGCGCGGGCGGGCCAGGTGCGGGCGCCGGAGCCGGTCCCCAGGGAGACTTCGTCGTCGTCCCAGAGCAGTGTCACGCCGGCTGCGTCGGCCGCCGCTGCCAGCGCCAACAGCGCCGGATTCGCCTCGTCGGCGGCTGTAGCGCGGATTTCGGTGAGTGTCCCCGATTCGTCGGGAGGATCGGTGCCCTGGAGTTGGGCTTCGCTTGCGGCATAGGCCCGGTCGTCGATTGCGGTGGCAGCGTAGAGGACATCGATCGGGGCGGTGAAAGCCAGGCTGATACCGCCGGTTACCATGCGATGGTGCAGTGTTTGCGCGGACCATCCCAGCGCAGCCAGCATGCGTTCGACATGCTGTGACCAGGCCTGAAGCAGTGGCAGCCGCTGATCGTCGTCGCAGGCGACATCGATTGCATGGACCCGGGCAGGTCCATGACGACATTGGGGCCGGTCAGGCGGCGCGCGTCCAGCAGCTCCACGGGCCGTCAGTCTCCGGGCTCGCGAGCGATACGTACGCCGCGCTCGTCACTGATGATTTCGAGATTCTCGTCGAACGAGAAATCGTCGGTATCCGGCAAATCGATGCTTGCAGCAGCTTTTCTCCCGGGCTCCTCGGACTTCGCGCCCGAATTGAAGTAGATGATCTGCTTCCACGTTCGCTTGATATTGTCGCCGAGAATCAACACCAGGTCGCCGCTTTCCGCCAGCGCCAGCGCCCGGCTGGTCGCCTCCTGCTCATCGGGCACGACTTCGATACTGCCCGATGGCACATCGCACTCCAGCAACCGGTTCTTCAGCATAACGGCCACTTCATCCGCGCCGCGACCGCGAAGATTATCGTCCCGCCGGCAGATGTAATAATCGAAATGTCCGGCCGCAATGCCGGCGATATCACGGATGTCCTCGTCACGGCGATCACCCGGCGCGGCCAGCACGACGATACGGCGCCCCTCCGGCTCAAAGCGGTCAACCAGGTTGCACATCGCGCGCACGGCAGCCGGGTTGTGCGCATAATCGAGAATCACCTTGAACGGATGTTCGTCGAAGATATTCATGCGGCCCGGTGCCTGGAACCACGTGGAATCGAACGTCCGCAAGCCGTGCCGCACATCTTCCAGGCCGACCTCCATGTTGTAGGCCAACGCGGCGGCAAACATCGCATTCTGCACGTTGTGCATCGCACGCCCCTCGACCGTCGCAGGGATAAGATGTGTCCACAATAGCGGCGTATGCCCGCCGTTGTCGTAGATCGTGATCATATGACCGTTCATGCCTTCTTCCAGAACGAACGCCTGGCCGCCGGCGCGTATATGCTGCTTCACGAGCGCATGCGACGGGTTCATCGTCACGTAGCACAACCGTTCCGCCTCGGTGTAGTCCGCCATCTGCAGGCACAACCGGTCATCGGCGTTCAGCACCGCTGCATCCTTCGCAACCTCAACCGGGACGCGCTTGACTTCGGCAAGCTGCTCCAGCGTATCGATGCCGCGCAGCCCCAGGTGATCGGCGGAGACGTTCAGCGCCGCCGCCACGTTGCATTCCTGGTACCCGAGCCCGCCGCGCAGCAACCCGCCGCGCGCCGTTTCCATGACAGCAGCGTCGACCGAGGGATCGCGCAGGATCATCCGCGCGGACAACGGGCCGGTCATGTCGCCGGACACGGACAGCTGGCCATCGATGTACACGCCGTCCGTTGACGTCAGGCCAACGGTGTAGCCGGACATCTTCAGTATATGGGCCAGCATCCGTGACGTAGTCGTCTTGCCATTGGTTCCGGTAACCGCCGCGATCGGGATGCGGCTCGGCTGATGCCGACGGGAACAGCATGTCGATGACGGGGCCCGCGACGTCGCGCGGCGTACCCTCGCTCGGTGCCACGTGCATCCGGAAACCGGGACCCGCGTTGACCTCGCAGATACCGCCGCCCGCTTCACGGTAAGACTTCGTAATGTCGCGCGTCAGGAAGTCCACGCCGCCGATGTCGAGCCCGATCGCCTTGATCGTGCGCTCGGCCATCTCGCGATTGTCCGGATGTATCGTGTCGGTCACGTCGATCGCCGTACCGCCGGTCGACAGGTTGGCCGTGGAACGCAGGTAGACGACCTCGTCCTCGGGCGGCACGGTGTGCCGGTCGTAGCCTAGCTGTTTCAGCAGCCGTTCGGCCTGGTGATCGAACTCCAGACGCGTCAGCACCTTCTCGTGCCCCACCCCTCGACGCGGATCCCGGTTGACGATCTCCACGAGTTCGCCGATATCGTGCTTGCCGTCGCCGACGACATGGCCCGGCACGCGCTTCGCCGCGGCGACCAGCTTGCCGTTGACGACCAGCAGGCGATGATCAAAGCCTTCGACGCAGGATTCGACGATGATGTTGCGACCGTGCTCGCTGGCTTTTTCGAACGCGACTTCGACCTCTTCGGGCGTGCGCAGGTTTATCGACACGCCCCGGCCGTGATTGCCGGAAAGAGGTTTCAACACGACCGGGTAGCCGATGCGCTCGGCAGCGCGCTTCGCATCGCTGGATCGCCGCACCAGGCGCTGTTCCGGCACGGGCAGCCCGAGGTCCCGCAGGATGCTGTTGGTTTCCTCCTTGTCCGAGGCGAGTTCAACGGCAATGTTGCTCGTGCGACCAGTGGTCGTGGCCTGTATGCGCTGCTGGAATCGGCCGTGACCGAACTGCACGAGGCTTTGCCGGTTGAGCCGGATCCACGGAATGCCGCGGTCCTCGGCCGCGCGCACCAGTGACGCGGTACTGGGACCGAACGCGCGCGCCTGGGCGTAGCGAATGAACTCGTCGCGCTCGGTCGGGAAATGCCAGTCGTCGCCGGGCGCGTCCACGGGCCGAATGTGATCGGGCAGCAGATTGTGCAGCAGCGCAAGAGCAAGCCGGCTGGCTTCGCGCCCGACTTCCGCGTCCAGGTACTGGAAGACCATGTTGTAATAGCCCGGCTGGCCGTCTATCGACCGCGTTCGCCCGAACGTCACCTCGGATCCCGCGACATTCTGCAACTCGATCGCCACGTGCTCCATGACGTGTCCGAGCCACGTGCCGTCTTCTTCGCGCAGCCGGCGCACGAAGCCGCCAGGCTCCCGGTATGAGCGGACCGTGCTCGTGCAACCCGGGAGGTCAGTCCAGCAGCCGATCGACGTAGGCGTCTCCCAGCCGGCTCGTCGGCCAGTCCTCCAGCACGCCGAGATCCAGCACGTGCCGGATCACCGGAAAATGCGCATAGATGTTGGGCCCAACGTAAACGTTGGTGCTGACGATCCTCATGATGGCGCCTCCGCGCTTGTCGTTCTGCTGCGGGATGCCGCGCGCTGCGCCCGCGGCGCCGCACGGCCGGCATCTCGTGTCCAACCACGGTGTACATGGACCGCCGACAGCCCGCGGCCAGGGCGGCAGCCTGGCTCAGTCGCCGGGCGTTGCCTTGCGCGTCACCGCGTTGAAATGCCCGCCCGAAATCAGGATATGCAACTTGATGTCCAGCAGGCTCACCGGTTCGCCGCGACGCGCGACATCCATTGACGAGTAGCTCAGGTTCGTCGGATCGACGATCGTGATGCCGCCGGAGCCGACAACCTCCAGCGCGTCGTGCGGATCGATGAACGCCGCCGTATCCTCGTCCAGCCCGATCCCCACCGCAAACGGATTGTACGCCAGCGCCGTAAGCAGGCGTCCCAGCCGGTCCCGTTCACGGAAGTGCTGGTCGACGATGAACTTGTTGGTCAGGCCCAGGCCCGGCGCCATCGTGACCTTGTCGGGGCTTGGCGTCGCCCCTCGCTGCCACCGGCGATCATGTGTTCCGGCATGAAGGCAGCGCCGGCCGACGTACCCGCCACGTGCATGCCGGCGGCATTGCCGCGGCGTATCTGTTGTGCGACCGGCGTGCCGCCCAGTGTCGTCGAAAGCCTTAGCTGGTTGCCGCCGGTCATGAAAACGCCGTCGGACTTACGAATGTAGTCCAGATGCTGCTCGTCACTGCAGTCCTCGCGCGTCTCGATGCCAAGGACGCGCGCATGCCGGATACCCAGCTTGCGAAACAGCTTTTCATAATTGCGGCCCGTATCATCGAGCTCGGACGCGGTCGGAATGATCGCGATGCGTGCCTGCTTGCCGCCGCATATCTCGAGGAACCGTTCGAGTATCGCCGTGTTGTGCAGCTTCTCCTCGGCGCCGCCGATGGGAATGATGTAACCGCGATGCTTGTTGGTGCTTGCGTTTGAGGGAACCATCTTGTTCGTCGATCCTGGCCTGTCTTACTGGCGATTCGAGGCGGAGCCTTGTGGCTCGAAACGACCGTGCACGAGTTGCTCACCGTGGCGCCGGTGCCAGCGTCCGCCGAGCATTACGTCACTGGCCGCAAGTGCGTCGTCGAGTACCACGAGATCCGCCATGTAGCCGGCCGCGAGACGACCACGGTCGCGCAGCCGCAGCAGGTCCGCAACGTTACTCGTGAACGCCGGCAGCGCCTCTTGCAGAGGCACGCCCTGTGCAACCAATCGCCCCAGCGTTTCGAGCAGCGCGGCAGGCGACCCGACGTCCATCGTCAGCATTTCGCCATCTGCGTCAAACACCGGCAAGCAGCCGCCGCCGTCCGAACTGACTGTCACGGCGCCGCGTGGCGCGCCGGAATCGAGGTATTTGATCAGGGCAATGTCTGCGGGCCAGCCGTCCTCGTCCGCCGCTACCGGAAACGCGGTGATGTCGACATGCACGCCGCGGCCGGCCATCTCGAGCGCCTCGTCAAACAGCCGGCGGCGGCGGTTGACGTGCGTCGGATTGAACGCGCGCGCCGGCAGCTCGCTGCCGTCGAGCGCGCGGCGGACGAGATCCAGCCCGCGCGCCCCGTCGCCGAGGTGCAAATGAACGATACCGGCCTTGCCCGTGATCAACCCGGACACATGCGCATCGCTTGCGATCCGCAACAGTTCGTCGAGCGTGGGCTGGCTGGAGCGATGGTCGCTGATCGCGAGTTCACCGATGCCGATGACCGGATCCAGGTGCACGATGTCATCGCGCACGCTGCCGGTAAAAGTGACCGGAGGGATGTGGTACCCGCCGGTATGACACCAGGCACCCAGGCCCTCTTCACGCAGTCCACGCGTCTGTGCCAGTAGCGCGCGCGTGTCGCGCGTCGTGTCGTCGGTGCCGAGCACCCCGATCACGCTGGTGACGCCCGCCGACGTAAACCGGCTGAGAGGAACCGGCGGCACGCGGCTCGCAAACCCGGACTCGCCGCCTCCGCCGGTCACGTGGGCGTGACCGTCGATGAACCCCGGCACGACGCGGCGACCATCGAGGTCGGTCTCAGTTGCTGCCGGCGTGCGCAGCTCGTCGGGCCGCGCAGCAACCGCGAGGATGCGGTCGGCGCCGATCAAAAGGTGGCAGATTCCCCGGTCTTCGGGTGCGAAGACGTGGGCATTCGTGAGTAGCTTAAGCAACGGGAATCCGGAGAGTCAGGCCATCAAATCGGCGCGTAGTTTACACTATGGCCTCGCTGATTGCCCCGCGAGCGCCGCAACGATGACCAATAACAAGAATGATCGCCGCACCGGGCGGACCACGCTATACAGCGACCAGTACGACGCCGGGCTCATCGAAACGATCGCCCGTGCGGAGGGGCGCGAGTCGCTGGAACTGGGGCCCGAGCTGCCCTTTTCGGGCCACGATCTCTGGAATGCGTATGAGCTCAGCTGGCTGGACGACGGCGGCCGGCCGGTGGTGGCGACGCTGTCCGTATCGGTGCCTTGCGAGTCGCCGCGCCTCATCGAATCGAAGTCGATGAAGCTGTATCTGGCCTCCTTTGCGATGTCCCGGTTCGACTCGCCGCGCGTTGTCAGGTCACGAATTGTGCGCGATCTCGAACAGGCCGCCGGCCTGCCGGTCGAGGTCAACCTGACGACAGCGGCTCGCAAGAGCACCGGACGCATCCGGCGGCTACCCGGCCGATGCATCGACTACGAGGACATCGCGCAACCGGTCTACGAGGTCGATGCATCGTTGCTGAAGAGCGGCGGTGACACCGTCACTGAAACGCTGCATTCGCACGTGCTGCGCAGCCTGTGTCCGGTCACGGGTCAACCGGACACCGGCAGCCTGCTTGTCACCTACGACGGGCCTCGAATCGACGAGGGCGCCCTGCTCGCTTATCTCATCAGCTATCGGCAGCACGCGGATTTCCACGAGTTGTGCGTTGAGCGCATCTTTCGCGATATCCGGGAGCATTGTGGCGCGAGCAGCCTGACCGTCTATGCACGCTACAACCGGCGCGGCGGCATCGACATCAACCCGTTCCGTTCCAATTTCGAAGACGTTGCACCGCCGTTGCGGCTTTGGCGACAGTAGGCGCGCACCGACCCCGGCCGGATTTCTTCCGGCGACATGCACCTTGCCCTGCGTCCTGGCGCACGACGCCCGCGGTCGACGGCCCGATGCGCCTTGCTGACCCGACGGTCATCTATTAGACTTGCTGACCTGTCAGTCATCAAGGCTCGTGCCATGCCGGACCCGCGCTTCCGTCGCCGCAAGGACGACCGCCCCGCCGAAATTACGGCCGCGGCAATGGCGGAATTCGCGGAAAATGGCTACGACGCAACGCCGGTCGAGGCAGTGGCGCGACGCGCCGGCGTCAGCAAGGGGCTGCTGTACCTCTATTTCCGCACCAAGGAGGAGCTGTTCAAGGCAGTCGTCCGAAGCGTCGTCTCGCCGCGCATCGACCGGCTCGTCGCCTCGATCGAGGACACTCACATTAGCGTGGAGGCCTTCCTCCGCGGCCCGTTCCTGGATACGGCCCGCGAGCTGCCGCGCTCGCGGGCACGGCACTTCATCCGCCTGATGATCGCCGAGGGTCCCAAGCACCCCGACCTCACCGAATGGTACTGGCGCAACGTGGTTTCTAAGGGCCTGGGCGCACTCGAGACGCTCATTGCACGCGGCGTGGAGCGAGGTGAATTGCGGCCGAGTGCCCTGCAGCGCTTCCCCCAGCTCCTGCTCTCGCCAGTCATGCTGTCCGTAATCTGGACACTCATCATGCAGCGTCACCAGCCACTCGATACCGATGCCTTTATCGAGGCACACATCGACCTGGTTCTCGACGCCACATTGGCTCACAACTCAACCAGTGACGCGGGGTGAGAGCTATGCCGAGAGCCTCTGTCCAGCCCGATGTGCCTGATGCGGGCGGCCATTCACTCAGTCGGGTGATACGCGCAATCGTGAGTGTCCCGCGAGCCGGTCCGGCGATACGCGTAATGGTGAGTGTCCCGGGAGCCGCCGCGGTGGCGCGAGTGCCGCATGGGCGGGTGTCCCCGTTGTGGCGAGCGCTTGCGGGACGGCCGGCCGGGTGGCTGATCGTGAGTGTCCTCGTAGCGCTCGTAGCGGGGTGTGAGATCGAGGGCGATGCGGGGATCGTGGGGCAGCTGGCGTCGGATCGGGTGGAGCTGGCGGCGGAGTTTGCGGAGCCGGTGACGGTGCGGCACGTCGTCGAAGGTGAGCGGGTGAGCGCGGGGCAGCTGCTCGTGGAGCAGGACACGGCGCGTATCGAGGCGCGCATTCGCGAAGCGGAGGCGGCGGTCGGTGAAGCAGAGGCGCGCCTGGCCGAGCTGACGCGCGGACCCCGCGCCGAGCAGATTGCCGTCGCGCGCGCCAATCTCGAGGGGGCGCGCCGCGAAGTGGCCTTTCGCGAGACGGAATTCGAGCGTGCGCGGCGCGTGCAGGAACGCGAGCTGGCGGCGCCGGAGACAGTCGATCGGGCCCGCGCCGCGCTCGATGCGGCGCTCGCCGATTTCGAGGCCGCTAAAGCCCGCCTCGCGGAACTCCTCACCGGCACGACGCTGGAGGAGCTACGCCAGGGCGAACAGCAACTCGCGCAACGGCGCGCGCGTCTCGACCAGCTCGAGATCGAACGGCGCCGGCACGCAGTGCGGGCGCCTGCCAGCGGCACCATCGACACCTTGCTGTTCGAACCCGGCGAACAACCGCAGCCGGGACAGCCATTGCTGGTCATGCTCACCGGCACGCAACCGCACGCCCGCGTCTACGTGCCGGCGGCGGACAGGCTCCGCGCCACGCCCGGCACCGCTGTCACCGTGCACATCGACGGTCTCGAGGCGCCGGTACCGGGCAGGTTCCGGTGGGTGTCCCCGGAAGCGGCGTTTACGCCTTATTTTGCGTTGACGGAGCATGATCGCGGGCGCTTGAGCTACGTTGCGAAGATCGACCTCGATTACGACGGCGAGCGGCTGCCGGACGGTGTGCCGGTGCAGGTCACGCTGCCGGCCGGCCAGGCCGCGGAGTAGCGCCGTGGGCACGGACAGCGATGTCGCCATCGAGGCCCGCGGCCTGACGAAGCGCTTCGGCGACCTGGTGGCGGTCGACCATCTCGACCTGTCGGTGCCGCGCTCGCGCATCTACGGCTTCCTCGGACCGAACGGCTCGGGCAAGTCGACGACGATACGCATGCTGTGCGGGCTCCTGACCCCCACGTCCGGCAGTGCCAGCGTGCTGGGCGTCGAGATTCCCGCCGACGCGCGCTTGCTGAAGCCGCGCATCGGCTACATGACGCAGAAGTTCTCCCTGTACGGCGACCTGTCGGTGCGCGAAAACCTCGAGTTTATCGCCGACATCTACGCCTACCCGCGCGCGCGCCGCGATTCACGCATCGCCACGCTGCTCGACACCTACGATCTCGCCGACCGCGACCGGCAGTTCGCAAGTACGCTGAGCGGCGGCCAGAAGCAGCGCCTCGCGCTGGCGGCCGCCGTGCTGCACGAACCCGAATTGCTTCTTCTGGACGAACCGACCAGTGCCGTCGATCCCAAGAGCCGCCGCGATTTCTGGGCGAGTCTGTTCGAACTCGCCGATGGCGGCACGACGATACTGGTATCCACGCACTACATGGACGAAGCCGAGCGCTGTCATCGCCTTGCCATACTCGATCGCGGCGTCAAGGTCGCCGACGGTTCGCCGACGGAGTTGCAGCGTCAGACCGGCATGTCCGTCATGGAAGTGCTGGCCACGAAACCCTCGCACGCCCAGGCAGCACTTGCCGGCAAAACCGGCGTCGCGAGCGTGACCCAGCTCGGCGTGCGACTGCGCGTGCTGGTTCCGGAAGCGGAGCGGGATCCGCGCGCGCTCGTCGAACGCCTGTTGCGGGATGCCGGCATCGAAGCCGACTGCAACCCGGTTACCCCCTCGCTCGAGGACGTGTTCGTCGCCGTCACAATGACGCCCGCTGACCGGGAGGCCGCGTGACGTCCCTGACGCGCCTGCTGGCGGTCATGCGCAAGGAGTTCCGGCAGTTGCGCCGCGACCGCATCACGTTCGCGATGATCGTCGGCATTCCGGTCGGCCAGATCCTGCTGTTCGGCTACGCGATCAATTTCGACGTGCGCAACATCCGCGCCGCCGTGGCGGACCAGGCAGACACGCAACTGTCGCGGCAGTTCGTCGACGAGCTGGAACAAACCCAGGTCATGCGGGTCGTCGCACGCAGGGCGACGCCGGATGCGCTCGTCGACCTGTTGCGCCGCGGCGAAATCTCGGTCGGCATACACGTGCCCGCGGACTTCGAACGCCGCATCATCGACCCGCGGCGCCCGGCGGCCCAACTGCTCGTCGACGGCGCCGATCCGACCATCGCCGGCATCGTCAAGCCGCTCGCCCGCATGCCGCTCGACTTCCGGGACCCGCCGGCATCGCCCACGGCGGGCCGCACGCTGGCGGTGCGCACCTACTACAACCCGGAAGGCCGCACGGCCGTCAACGTCGTCCCAGGGCTGATCGGCATCATCCTGACGCTCACCATGATGCTGTTCACGGCCGTGGCAATCGTTCGCGAACGGGAACACGGCAACCTGGAACTGCTGATCAACACGCCCGTGAGCACAACGCAGCTGATGGTCGGCAAGATCGTGCCGTATATCCTGATCGGTCTCGTGCAACTCGCGCTGATCGCCGGCGTCGGCCGGCTGCTGTTCGATGTGCCGGTGCGCGGCAGCCTGCTCGACCTGTACGTCGCCGCGTTCGTCTTCATCGCCGCAAACCTGGCCCTGGGCCTCTTCATCTCCACCGTGGCGCGGACGCAGTTCCAGGCCATGCAGGTCACGTTTTTCGTGCTCCTCCCGACCATACTGCTGAGCGGTTTCGTATTCCCGTTCGAGGGAATGCCCGTGCTGGCCCAGTGGCTCGGCGAGCTGCTGCCCAACACGCACTTCATCCGCATGACCCGCGGCATCATGCTGCGCGAGGCTACCCTGGTGGAACTGTGGCCGGAACTGGTCGCGCTGGTTGTTTTCACGGCGATCGCAATGACGCTGGCGATCAGCCGCTTCTCACGGCGTCTCGACTGAAACGTAACGAGTCCGACTCAGTCGACCGTGTCCGCCAGCCAGTCGCGCGCCTCGTCGATCTCGTCGAGGCCGAAGTGCCGCACCTCGGCGGTCACGAGCGGCCGCATGACCTCGACCAGTTTCTCGACCCAGTCCGCATCGCAGACGACGGCCGCCTGGCTGACCTGCTTGAGGTGCCGGAAAACCCACTTGAGGTCCTCCCACAACACGGACGGCGGAATCTTGCCGATGTCGCGAATCTCCTCCAGCACGGCAACGCTGCCGTAGTCGGCGATCTTGCGGTCCAGCACCGTGCGTACCGCATCGAATTCATCGCGCGTAATGTGGCCGTCGACCGTGAACTCGACGACGTTGGAATTCGGGATATCGCGAAACGTCAGCATGCGCTCGACTCCTGGTGACCTGCCCCACGCGGCGGCAGCGCCAACCCCATAACCGTGACCGGCCGGATGATGTGACGGCACCGTAGCACGGTGCAATGCGGATAACCCCTATGTCAAACGGACCCATCGCATGTTAATTACAGTGCTGTCAGCACAACCGGCAGGTATTTCGAAATGCGCAGAATTCTGATTCCGGCCCTTGCGGGGCTGTTGGTGTTCCTGGGCGGGTGCGATCGCGACCCGATGTCGGAAGTCGGCTTCCGCCTGCCCGAGGGCGACCCGGTCGCGGGACGCGAGGCGTTCCTCTACATGCAATGCAACCAGTGCCACACGCTGTACGGCGAGGAGCTGCCGTCGGTTCCGCACATGGAACCGCCGTACGTCGAGCTCGGCGGCCCGGTTACCCGCGTCAAGACGTACGGGCAGCTCGTGACGGCCATCATCAACCCGTCGCACGAACTGGCGGACGGTTACGCGGAGGAAGTGGTCTCGGAAGACGGCGAGTCGAACATGTACGTCTACAACCGCTACATGACCGTGCAGGAGCTGATCGACATCGTCATGTTCCTGCAGCCGCACTACGACGTGGTCGTGCCCGACTACCAGTACCGCGTCTACCCCTGACAATCCGTCACGGCCGGATGGCGGCCGCCGGTCAGGCGCGCGCCGACACCGGCGATGCCGGCGCGGCATCCTCGTCAGTGGCGGCACCGCCGCTGCTCGACCATTCGGCCAGCTTGCCCGGCAGCTCGGCGGCCGACACCGGCGAGCCGATCAGGAAACCCTGGGCGCAGTCGCAACCCATGCTGTTCAGCGCCTCGAGCTGGGCCCGCGTCTCGACGCCAACCGCGCAGCACATGATGTCCATGCGGTGAGCGATTTCCACCATGCCCGCCACCAGCGTATGCGCGCCGCTCAACGCGTCGATGTCGGCAATCAGGCTGCGATCGATCTTGATCTCGCCGAACGGCATCGTATAGAGCGCGGTCACGGGCGTGTAGCCCGAGCCGAAATCGTCCAGTGCGAGGCAGACCGACTTCAGGCGCAACCGGGTGAGTATGTCGTAGCCGCGATTCGACTTGTTGATTGACGCGAGATCATGGATCTCCAGCGTCAGCAGGTGCGGATCCGTATCGTATTCCTGCAGCAGCGCTTCCAGCCGGTCGGGAAAACGCGCATCGGCGATCAGCCCGGCCGCCACGTTGATGCGCATGCCGATGTGATAGCCCTCGCTCTGCCATGCGTGCAGCTGTTCGATGCCACGCTGCAACACGAAGTCCGTCAATTGCCGCATCATCTCGCCACGGTCGGATTCGATCAGGTCGAGAAACTGGGAGGGCATCAGGAGGCCCAGCGTCGGGTGCTGCCAGCGCAGCAGGGCTTCCACCGATTCCGCCCGCCACGCGCCAGGACCGATCCGGCGCACGATCGGCTGGTAGTGCAGTTTCAGCTCGCCTTCGAGGATCGCGGCCGCCAGGTCGTCGCTGGTCAGTTTGCGCGTCGCCTTTTGCGCCGCAGCGAGCTTGGCCAGCATCGCCTCCGGCTGAAACGGCTTTTGCATCGCACCGACGATGTTGAGGCCCGATTGCTGGCCGAAATGTTCGGCGCTCGCAACCGTGCGCTTGTCCATGCCGGACACGACCAGCACGTCGGCCCGGCAGCCACCGGCGGCCAGGTCGCGCAGCACCTCGATGCCGTCGGTGTCGGGCATCTGCAGGTCCAGCACAATCATGTCGGGCGCGCCGCGTCCAGCTCTTCGTTGAATTCGCGCGCGTGGTGCGTGACGGTGGCGGCGAAGCCCGCGCGCTCCGCGAGTTCGCCGATGAGTTCGCCCAGCTCGACGTCGTCGTCGAGCACCAGCAGGCGGGGCTTGCGGTTCAAATCAGGCACGGTTCAGCTCTCCTCCAGGACGCGGCGCACGGTCAGCGCCAGGCCCGGCACGGTGACGGGGCGGTAGAGATGCCCGTCCGCCGCGGGTTCCAGGTTTTCGGGATCGTCGGTCGCCTGCAGCAGCGCGATGTGGCGAAACGGCCGTCCCGTGCTGCGCAGCGACTCGATCCAGCGGCCGGCGCGGCAGTGTTTGCCCGCCTCGCGCTCGCAGATAATGAGCGGCGGCAGGTCGTTGCCACCGGTCGCGGCGTCCATGCCCTCCATCGACGACGGCGCCGTTACGGAGTAACCGAGCGTCTCGAGTATCTGCGTAATGGCATTGCGCGCATCGCCATCGCGCGAGTAGAGCAGCACGCGCTCGCTGCCGCTCGGCAAGGTCGACAGGGGCAGCGTCATGTTAGCGGTCGTTTCCGCGAGCTGCTCGCTTCGCGGCAGCCAGACGCGGACACGGGTGCCCTCGCCCTCGACGCTGTCTATCCGGACGGCACCGTCGTAGCGCTCCACGAAGCGGCGCACCATTGTCAGTCCCAGCCCGCTGCCGCTGCCACGCGGCTTGGTGGAAAACAGCGGCCGCATGACGCGGTCGAGATTTTCCTTCGGTATGCCGCAGCCGTTGTCGCGCACTTCGGTGCACACGTAGCGTCCGGCGGCAACGCCGAGCTTCGTGGCCTGCCTCGCGTCCAGGGTTTCCTCGCGCACGGTGATATGCACGGTACCGCCGGGCTCCAGTGCGTCGCGCGCATTGACGGTCAGGTTGATCAGCACGCTCTCGAATTGTGCCGGGCTCGCGCCGACGGCCCCGGCCGCTTCGTCCACGGCGATCGTCAGCCGGTAATCGGAACCGACGGCACGGGACAGTAGCGGCTCCAGCGCGCTGACGTGATTCCCCGGCGAGATTGTCTGCGCTTCCGTGTCCGGCCGCCGGTCGAACGTCAGCAGCTCGCGCAACAGCGTGCTGCCGCGCTCGGCCGCATTGCGGGCGCGCCGAGCCTGCTGGTAGAGCTCTTCCTTGTCGCGCACGCCCTCCGTCAGCAGGAACAGGTTGCCGGCCAGCACCGTCAGCACGTTGTTGACATCGTGAATCGTGCCGGCCGTCAGCGTGTGTGCCGCCTCCAGGCGCGTCGCGCGCTCGATCAGCTCGTTGCCCGGATCGCGGATCATCCAGACGTCGAGGCCATCGCCGTCGGCTGCCGGCTGCACTTCGGCCCTGACCGCGACGCGCGCATCATCGGCGCCGCGCAGGCTCAGGCTGAAGCGCCGTCGTCCCGGCGGCCGCTGCCAGTGGCGCGGGAGCCGGCCATGGACGAATGCGCCCAGCGGCCGGCCGTGCACGGCGTCAGCGTCGGCAAGGCCCAGCCAGCGGCGCAAGGTGCGGTTGCTCCGGACGATCAGGCCGTCCGTATCGCAATGCAGGTACGCGAACAGGCTGACGTCCGCGCCGCTGGCACCGCTACCGGCGTCATCGGGGCGCGCGGGACCGCGTGCCCGGTGAATGCCGGTAATGCGGCCCTGTTGTTGCGGTTCAGCCATCGGCGGCGGCCCTCTGCCGGTCCATGTCCGTTATCGACTTGGAGCGTGTCTCCCACTCCTCTGCCCACGCCGGGATGTCCTCGGCCGGCATGGGCCGGCCCGCGAAGTAGCCCTGGATGCGGTCACAACCGTAGTCCAGCAACTGGCTCCATTCCGCCATCGTCTCGACGCCCTCCGCACACGCCTGCAACGACAGGTTGTGGGCAAGGTCGATCAGCGTGCGCACGATAACCTGTGCTTCTTCGCGATCGTCGATGTCCATGACGAACGACTTGTCGATCTTCAGCTCCGAGAACGGCAGGTTGTAGAGCTGCACCAGCGACGAGAAGCCGGTACCGAAGTCGTCAATGGACAGCTTGAATCCCTTCAGCCGCAGCCGCGTCAGGATCTCCATCGTCCGCGTCGGGTCCGCCATCGCGCCGCTCTCGGTGATTTCCAGCGTGATGCGCGACGGCTCGACGCCGGCGCGGGCAGCGAGTTGGGCGATCCGGTCCGCGAGGCCGCGATCTTCCAGGATGTGCGGCGAGATGTTGATCGCAAGCGACCACGTCTCGCCATTGCGTTGCCACTCGGCCACCTGCTCCAGGCCGTACTGGATAAGATCGTCCGTCAGTTCGCCGATCAGGCCGCTGGACTCGGCGAGCGGAATGAACCGGTCGGGCGATATCACGCCCTGCACCGGGTGGTGCCAGCGCGCGAGCCCCTCGAACCCGACCACCCTGCCGAAATCTTCCGCCCGGAAGCTGACCTTCGGCTGGAAGTGCAGCCGCACCTCGTGATTGCGGATCGCGCGCTGCAGTTCCTCTTCCGGCGCCAGCACGACCTGGTCGCCCGCGCCCCGGAACAGGCGCTTGAGCGCCGCGACCGACAGCGGTTTCTGCAGCGTCTCTACGATCTGCAGCCCGATGGAGCGGCCGAACGCCTCGGCCGTGTTCGGCGCGCGCGGATCGAACCCGCTGAAGATGGCGACGGGTACGTCGGTACGAACGCCGGCCAGGAGGCGCATCAGCTCGATGCCGTCGCAATCCGGCATCTGCAGGTCGGTGACGATCAGCTTCAGCCGGCTACTCTGCAGGACGGTTTCGATATCGGCACAGTCGGTCCGCTCGATCGCCTCGAAGCCCGAGTCCCGGCAGACCCGCGCCACGAAACGGCAGATGGACGGGTCGTCATCGATGATGAGTATTTCGCTGCGCTGCATGGCCCTACCCCGCGCGCCTTACATCGTCGCCGCGTTCCCCGGCGCTGTCGTCGACGGGCGTCACAGCCTGGCGCAGCGCCAGGCCGAGGTTGACGGACGAATACGGCTTGGCGACGAACGGCCAGCCGGCCTCCAGGGTGCCGCGGTAGCGCTCGTCGCGCTGCAGGGCCGCCTGCGTGTAGCCGGAGGCGATCAGGATGTGCAGGTCGGGGCGCAATGCCTGCGCCGTTTTGGCGAGCGCCGCGCCGTCGTGCCCTTCCGGCAGGAACAGGTCGGTGAGCAGCACGTCGACCGGCTGGGCCGAGCGCAGGATGCGCTCCGCCGCGGCGGCATCGACCGCCGGCGTCACCGCGCAGCCCAGCGAGGCAAGCGCGTGGGTAGCCCGGTGGCGGATCGCGTCGTCGTCCTCGACCAGCAACACGCGCAGTCCGACCAGCGGGTCGTCGCCGCCCGTCAGGGCCCTGAGCGAGGTGTGCGTCTGCGACAGGGGCGGTTCGGCGCCCGCGTCGGCATTCGCTTTCGGCACGTAGATGCGGATGCAGGTACCGACGCCCTCCTCGCTGTAGATCGACACGTGACCGCGCCACTTGTGCACCAGCGTATAGACGGTGCTCAGGCCCAGCCCCGTGCCCTGCTTGTCCTTGGTCGGTGAAATACGGCTCGAACGCGTGCGCCCGGACACGCGCCGGCATGCCGTGGCCGGTGTCCGAAACGGAGATGACGACGTGCTCGCCGGCTGCGAGGCCCGGCTTGCCGACGAGATCCTCCTCCGCCAGGTACACGGTGTCGCTTTCGATCGTCAGGCGGCCGTTGGCGTGCATCGCATCGCGCGCGTTCAGCGTCAGGTTCAGCAGCACGTCCTCGAGTTCCGTGCTGTCCAGCAGGGCATCCAGCGGCGCCGGGTTCAGCTCCAGCGCCAGGTCCATGTCGACGCCCAGGCAGCGATCGAGCAGGGTTGCGAGATTGCGCACGACCGCGTTGACCTCGGTCGGCCGGTACTCGACCTGCTGCGGGCGCGAAATGGACAGCAGTTTGCGCGCCAGCACCGAGCTGTTTTCCGCGGCCTGGCGCGCCTCCTGCAGCAGCGCCAGTTCCTCGCCCGCGCACGATTCCTCCAGCAACTCGAGATTGCCGAGGATGACCGTCAGCCGGTTGTTGAAGTCGTGCGCGACGCCGCCGGCGAGCTGGCCGACGGCCTCCATCTTGGTCGCCTGCTGCATCGCTTCCTGCGAACGGTGCAGGCGCGTGACGTCCGTGGCATAGACGTTGATGTAGGCCGAGTCCGGCGCCGGAATCAGCGTGACGTGGAAGATGCGGCTGTCGAGACGCACGTTGGACGACAGCTTGCGGCCGGTGGCGCGCACGTCCTCCACCATCGCGCGGATCGGTCCCGGCAGTTCTGCCTCGCAGCCGGCGCCGAGGTCCTCGAGAAAGGGCTCTGCCGCCGAGTTGGCGTCGCAGATACTGCCGTCGTGCGCCAGGCGGAACACCGGTTCCGGGTACTCGTCGTGGAAACGCGCCAGCATTTCCAGCCGGTCCGAATCGCGGCGCGAATCGGTCTCGTCCCAGCAGATGCCGACGAGGCGCTGCGGCGCGCCGTCCGCGTCGCAAATGGTGGCGCCGCGAATCAGCAACCAGCGGACCGCGCCGTCGGGGCGCATGATGCGGTGCTCGACGTGCAACAGGCCGCAGCTCCTGACAGACACATCGACGGCCTCGAGAGCCTCGTCGACGTCGTCCGGGTGGAAGCGCGCCGCGACGTCCGCGAAGTCCAGCGTCGTGCGGTCGTCCGGGAAGCCCAAGATCCGGGACATCGCCGAATCCCAGCGGATCACGTTGTCGGCGATGTCCAGTTCGAACGTGGCGGTCTGCGTGTTGCGCAGCATCAGCGCCAGGTGGCGGTTCCGGGCCGCCAGTTCCGACTCGACCTGCAGGCGCTCGATGTGGCCCGACAACGGGGCCAGCGCGGCCGCGACCGTATCGAGGGGCACCGTGGACGGATCCGTGCCGGCCGATGCAAAGAAGACCAGCACGGCAACGACCGAGTCGCCGCGGCTGATCGGCAGTGCACAGGCGCGCCGCAGGCCGGCCGGGCCCATGCGGTCGATGCGGAACAGGCCGCTGTCATCGGTTTCGCCGTCGCAAACGAGCGGCTCGCGCCGGTCCAGGAGCCGTTCGCAAATCGACGGCGGCAGTGTCACCGACGCTTCCTTCTGCCGCGGCTCGAAGGCGGCAGCCGCCGGGCAATTCGGCGCCGCCCAGTAGCAGCAGCGCTCGAGGGATGCCCGGTCTGCCGGAAGCCAGACCTCGCCCAGCGACCAGCCCATGCGTTCACCGACGGCAGCCAGCGCGGCCCGCAGCGCTTCGCTTTGCGTTTGCGTACCGGCCGTCGCCGCCGCGGTATCCGCGAGCAGCTGCGCCGCGAGCACGACGGCATCCGCCGGTGCGAGGCGTATTTCATAGCCCTGCAAGCCGCCGTCCAGCGAGTGCGCCGTGAATTGCAGCTGAGCGCCGGCCCGACGGCACCTCTGCGCGAGACAATTGGCTCCCGCCCGATGCGACCAGCCCCGCCAGCGGCGATTCCGGAACGACCTGTTCGTCGTGCAGCATGCCGGCGAGCAGCACCCGCGCGCGCGTATTCGCATAGACGACGCGCGAGCCGTCGAGCACGAGATAGCCCGTGTCCGACGTTTCGATGAGTTGCTGTTGCCAACCGGACTGCGTCATTTCAATACCCCGGTGCACGCGCGGGACAGCGGCGAAACCGCCGCCGGTCGAGGCCCGGCAGCGCGTGGCCGCCAGGCCGACGCGTTCGAGCGTAATTGATGAAAAGCGGGATTGCGGGCATGGCGTTCACAGTTCCGGGTTCGGTGGCGGAGAAAGGCATCACGAGCCGGGTGCAATCCGCAGCTCGAAGGCAGTTTTCGCTACCGTCAACCTACGCCTGTACGCCGTCAACCACCATCAGCGGCGCACGGATTCTGCTGTGCGCTTCTGGTCCGCGCGGCATCGGACGATTGCCTACGCGCTGTCGGATTTTTTCCTACATCCTGCTCTCGGCCGTCGCCCGTGGCGGGGTCCGGCGCCGATGGCCCGGCGCCGTCGCGCAATGCCGCTGCGACGGTGGTCCGCAGCTCATCCAGGCTGAACGGCTTGGCGAGAAAGCGGCGGCCGGGGCCCGCGCCGCGCCCGCCGACCAGGAGTTCCCGGGCGTAGCCCGACATGAACACGACGGACCGGCAGCGGCCGTCCCGTTCGAGCCGCTCCACCAGGTCCGGACCGGACAGGCCGGGCAGCACGACATCGGTAATGACCAGGTCGAACGCCGTACCCTGGCCCGCCGCGATGTCGAGGGCTTCCTCGGCGGAGGCGGCCACCGTCAACGCATGGCCGGCGCGGCTCAACGCGGTCCCGGACAATCGGCGCACCTGCTCGCTGTCCTCGACCAGCAGGATGCGGGCGCCCGGCGAATCGTCCGCGACCGGCGGCGCGCTGGCGGCGGCCGCCTCCTCGCGGCCTTCGGCGAACGGCAGGTACGCGGTGAACGTCGCGCCGTCGCCCGGCGTGCTGTGCACCGTCAACAAGCCGCCGCTCTGGCGCACGATGCCCCAGGCCGTCGACAGGCCCAGGCCGGCCCCGCCATCGCGGGTCGTGTAAAACGGATCGAAAACGCGCGGCAGTGTGTCGCTGTCGATGCCGCGCCCCGTGTCCGTTACCTCGATGGCGACGTAACGCGCAGCGCGCAGTTGCGCGGGTCGGGGGCTGCTTTCGAACGTCTCGATGTACGTACGAATCGTCAGCGTGCCGCCTTGTGGCATGGCCTGGCGCGCATTGACGATGATGTTGATCAGCACCTGTTCGAGGCGCGCACGGTCCGCGTAAACGACACCCGGGTCGCTCGCGAGGTCGAAACGAAGGTCGATACGAGGCCCCAGCGCCGAGCGCAGAAGCTCGCGCATGTCCCCGAGTACGCGGCCGACATCGAGGTCGCCGGCCTGCAGCACGTGCAGCCGGGCGACCGACATCAGGTCGCGCGTCAGTTGTGCCGCACGCTCCGCCGCCCGGTTGATCTCCGCCACCTCGCGGCGCAGCGAGCTATCGTCGAATTGCGCGTCGAGGTTGTCGCAATGGCCGCGGATGGCGGTCAACAGGTTGTTGAATTCCTGCGCGACGCCGCCCGCCAGCTGGCCGATGGCCTCCATGCGCTGCGCCTGGCGGATCTTCTGCTCGATCGCCGCGTTCGCGTACTGGACGACACCTGTCGCGTCCGTTACCAGGATCATCTCGCTCGCCTGCTCGACGGCGTGCACCAGGCGATCGCGGCCGTCTTCCTGCGCCGGCCCGCCCTCCCCGTCCGGCGCGATCGGCCGCCGGCCGGCGCCGCGCCGCGCCTCGAGCACTTCGGCAATCGCAACGCGCAGGTTGGCGGTAAATTTCGGATGCCGCGTCAGCACGCGCACCGCGCCCTCGCGGGCCGCGGCATGGCACTGGTCCGACGAGTCGTCGTCCAGCACGACGATGACCGGTATGCCGGCGTAACAGCGGCGCAACGTACGCAGCAGCGACCAGTCGCGGCCGGTCCTGCGGCATTCGACCACGAGGTCGATGCGGGAACCGGCGGCGAGGATGTCGAGTGCCGCGTCCGAGTCGGCCTGCACGATGGCGTAGCCCGCCGCTTGCAGATCTTCCGCGACCGTGTTGCCGAGGCCGCCTGCGGCGCCGGCGACGAGTATCCGGTGGACTTCCATGTGCAAGGCATCCATAAGCAAGGCGCAATGACTGATGCTGCCGGCAATGTACCGGATCCGGCGCGAGGCGCCAGCGGGCGACGGCTGATTCTGACGCAGGAAAGCGGCACCGCGTGCAAGCGGCGGGCAATGACAGGCTGTCGGAATTCGGCTGACGGCCCGGCCGCGGCGGCCGCGGTCGGGCCGTCAGTCGAGCAGGCCGTTGCGCACGGCGTAATGCACGATCTCGGCGTCGCTCTTCAGGCCGGTCTTCTCGAAAATGCGGCTGCGGTACGTGTGCACCGTTTTCGGGCTGACGTGCAGCTCGGCAGCGACGTCATTGGCCCGCAGGCCGCGGCCCAGCCGCACGAACACCTGGAACTCCCGGTCCGACAGCCGCTCGTGCGGCGTGCTCGTGCTGCCGGTCACCCAGGCTGCTGGCCAGGTGTTCAGCCAGTTCCGGCGAGATGAACTTGCGGCCCGAGGCCACGTGGCGCACGGCCGTGGCCAGTTCATCGCCGCTGCGCTCCTTGGTCAGGTAGCCGTCGGCACCGGCGCGCAGAGCCCGGACCGCGTACTGGTCTTCCGCGTGGGTGCTCAGTATCAGGGATTTCATGTCCGGGACGTGCTCGTCGAATTCCTTAAGCAGTCGGATGATGCCCGGGCCCGGCATGGAGATGTCGAGTACGATGACGTCCGGGCGCTCGGCCTTCACCAGGGCAAGCGCCGCATCGCCGTCGGCCACGTCGCCGACGATGTCGATATCGGTGCATTCCTTCAGCAGGCTGATGAGACCCTGCCGCAACACCGCGTGATCGTCGGCAATGACCAGCCGTATCATAATTCCAATGCCTCTTCCGTCGGCTGGTGCAGCGGCACGCTGACGTCGACGCGCTTGCCGCGCAGCGCGGACCGGTCGCTGCGCTCAGGCCCCGGACCGACAGCACCGTTCACATTGTAACTCCGGCGCGGCGGAGCATCAGGTACGTTGCTCCCCGCCAGCGGACGGGTCCGGCTTGAGGACCACGCGCACTTCCGTGCCGCCCGACGGCGGGCTCACGATCTGCAGTCGCCCCCCCGCAGCCTTGGCGCGTTCCCGCATGCCGATGACGCCCAGCCGCTGGCTGCTGCGCAGCCGCGATTCGTCGAGGCCGCGGCCATTGTCGACGATGCGCAGCTCGACGTGACCGTCCGTGGCCCGCAGCGCCACCAGGACGCGCGTCGCGTCGGCATGGCGCAGGACATTGGTCAGCGCCTCCTGGCAAATGCGGAACAGGACGGTTGCCTGCGTATCGCTCAGCCGCGAATTCCCCTCGTCCACCTCGACCACGATCTCGCAGGACGAGCGGCTGCCGAACTGCTCGGCCAGCCACTCGATGGCGGCCGGCAGCCCGTAGACGTCCAGCACCGCCGGACGCAGCCGCGTGGCCAGCGCGCGCATGCTGCCGGCCATGGAATCGACCAGCGTGCACGCGGCGTCGATGTGTTCGACGGCGTCGCCGGCCGCGGCCCCGAGTGCGTCCTCGCGCGCGATCTGCAGCTCGATCTTGATACTGGTCAGGTCCGAGCCCATCTGGTCGTGCAATTCGCGCGCGATCTGCTTGCGCTCGGCCTCGAGCAGTCCTTCCGTTCGCTGCGAAAGCTGCCGCAGGCTCTCGCGCGAGGCCCGCGCCTCCGCTTCTTTCTGCCGCAGCCGGGCCTCGGTTGCCATCCGTTCGACCAGGGCACCGAGCGGCGCAAGGGCGGCGTCAATTGCCGTCAGCCAGGTCGCGCTGCGCGGATCGAAGCGCTTCGCCAGGAATACGAGCACGGCGGTCACCGAGTCGCTCACCACCAGCGGCACGGCAAAGGCGGCCCGTACTCCGCCGCCAGCGCGGCATTCAGCAGGTCCGGGGAGTCCCTGGCGTCGCGCTCAGGTCGTCGACGACGACCGGCTGCCGGGTCGTCGCGGCCCGTCCGACCAGAGGGTCCTGGAGATCCGCAACCGTCGCGGTGGTGCGTTTCAGGTAGGTCGACGCGGCCGGCTCGCGGGCAATGTCGGCCACGCGTTCGAACGTGCCGGGAGAATCGTCGCGGTTGAGCCAGGCCTCGCCCACGGCCCAGTCGGACCGGCGGCAGATCGCATTCAGCATCGGCAACAGGGCCTCCTTGACGGTACGGCAATCCATGATCTTGCGCACGACGCCGTGCACCATCGCAAGCGCGTCCTCCGCCGCGCACTGCTTCGAGACATCGTGAATGATGCTGATAAAACCCAGGCTGTCCGCGGCGGCGGTGTCGATCGCGACGGTGCGAATATCGACATCCAGCGGATAGCCGTCGCGATGGCGCAAGCGGTAGCGCGTCTGGAAACTTCCGCCTTCCTGAATATCAGCCGCACTCAGTCGCCCGTACTCGAGGAAGCTCTCGCGATCGATATGGATTTTCTCGGTACTGCTGCCCACGAGGTCCTGCTTGTCGTAGCCCAGCAATGTCGCGGCCGCCGGGTTGCAATCGACGATCCGTCGACCGGATGGCGAGATAAACAGGATGGCGTCCTGCGCGTGGCCGAAGATGCGCTGCAGCAGGCGCGCGGCGACGTCGAATTCGCTCAGCGAGCGCCCGACGTAGAGGCGGCTGTCGCCGTCGATGTCGCAGCGACGGACATTGCAGAGCAGCTCGTGCGCATCGCCATCGGGGCCCATGAGCCGCGTCGGTACATTCATCAGCACCGATACCTGCTGCGCATCGAGATGCTCGGCCGGATCCGGATCCAGCACATTGCCGACGTTGCCCCGCGCGGCCACGTGGTCGGGCGGCACACCGGTCACGGATTCAACGTTGGGACAGACGAAACGAAACCGCCCCTCGGCATCGGTCACCAGCACGACGTCGCTCATGGCCTCCAAGACCTTGCGGAAGAATCCGTCCGGAACCTCCGGCGATAACAGGCCGCTCTGCGGGTCTTGCGAATTGCCGTTGGGCATGCGGTGACACCTCGGGCGGGCGGGACAGTCCGTTGAAGCGGGCGGCGGCGCGACACGAGGCCTTGCGTCCGTCTTCATGATAGAGCGCTGCGTGCGACGTTCCCGGCACGCGGTTCCAGTGCGAAAAAAATACCACAAGGAACCCTGCCGAACATCACGGACCGCAGGCCGGGCCCGTCCGGGAGGCATTTTGTCAAATCGCGGGCGGTCGGCAGGGCTCGGCGCGTGGCCCGCCCGCAAGTTTCATGAACGGTTTGGCTTCGGTGGCAGGCGAAGGCGGACCCGGGGAGGGCTTTTCAGGGACGCTGTAAATACGTCCCTGTACGGCTCCGGGCTCGACATCCTGTCTCGCACGGCCCTGAAAAGCCCTCCCCGGGCCCACCTCCGCCTTTACGTCCGCAGCGTTCATGAAACTTGCGGGCTACAACTTGCGGGCTACAGCGATACCAGCGGTACGCCGGCGAACCATCGGTGCGTGGTGATCAACAGCAGGAACACGACCACGCTGACGGCTGTCAGGATGGCATCGCCGCGCAGGGGCGCCGGCGGAGGCCTGTGCCATGCGCCGTCGCGGCGGTTGATCAGCGGTATCTCGACGAGTGCCCAGGCGCCCAGCACACCGAACAGGACGACCGAGCGGGAATCGCCGTTGGCGAGCAGATGCGCGACCGACCACAGTACGACACCGATCAGCATCGGGTGGCGCAGGAGACGTTTGACCGAGGTACGCGCGTGCGCCGCGCCGAACAGGACGACCGCGGCGAACATCAGCAGGAACGCCACCGAGCCGCCCCAGCCGGGCGGCGTGTAATAAGGCACGGGCGCGGCCGCGCGCCAACCGACGACGCATCAGCGCCAGGCCGATGAGAATCAGCGCGGCCACGAGGCCGCGCGCGCCCTTCTCGCCCAGTGCTGCCGCCAGTTGCGCACGCGCCGCGGGCGCCACGGCCGGCAAGAACGCGCGACGATCCACAACGCCAGTCCGGCAGTCAGCCAGGCCATATCCCCTCTCCTTCTTTTTTGCCACGATTCCGGGCCGGGCGGGTTTCGTCCTGCGAAGCCCGGCCGCGGCGTGACTTTCTTGACGCTTCGTTACAATTCGTGACGAAGTGCGCGGGTCCCGCCCTCGCGCGCGCGTGTCGAACCTGTCATCCTTATGTCATTGTCACGCCAGCAGTTTCTGCGGTTCCGGATTTTTCGGCACAGGCCACTGTCAGACTCTGTTGCGAATCCTGTTGCGGCATTTCGAGCCACATCGCGGTCGCGGCACCCGCGACGACTACCCGGAATATTGATGAGTGTAACGCGAACAACCCGTATTGCCGCAATGCCGGCGATCCTGCTGCTGGCGGCCGGCTGCGGCAACGAGCCCCCGCCGCCGGCCACGGTGCAGTCGGACCCGGTGCGGGTGATTGCCGAGCCGCTGAAATACGACCGCACCCGGACCCGGCTCGAAGCAGTCGGCACCTCGCGCGCCCTGCGCTCGGCCGGAATTCACCCGGTGACCTCGGGTGAAGTGATCGCCGTCAACTTCCAGCCGGGGCAACGGGTTGCGCGCGGCGATGTGCTGGTCGAACTGGACCGGCGGGAGCAGCAGCTGGCCGTCGAACTTGCCGAGGTCCGGTTGCAGGATGCCGAGCGCCTGTTCAATCGCTACCAGCGCTCCGGCGACAGCGGCGCCGTGCTGCCGACGACCATCGATGCGGCCCGTACCGCGGTCGAGGCGGCCCGTATCGCATTGCAGCAGGCCGAGGTCGAACTCGACTATCGTACCGTCGAGGCGCCGTTCGACGGCTACGTGGACTTAACGGAAGTGGACCCTGGCGATCGCATCAACCCGACGACGCTCATCACGACGCTCGACGATCGCGATTCCCTGCTGATCAATTTCGCCGTGCCCGAAGCGCTGATCAGCGACGTGCGCGTCGGCAACGAGGTGACCGTCAGGACCTGGAGCGGCCGCGAGCCGGCGGCGATCGGCGAGATAGTCGACATCGGCAGCCGCATCTCGACGCGGCGACGCGCACGTTCACGGCGCGCGCGCGCGTCGCCAACGTCTCGGACGAACTGCGCCCGGGCATGAGTTTCCGCGTCGCCATGGACGTCGAGGGCACGACTTACCCGGTCATTGCGGAAACCGCCGTGCAATGGGGCGCGGACGGCGCCTACATCTGGTCCATCGTCGACGGGCGCGCACAGCGGGTCAACGTCGAGATCGTGCAACGCCAGCAGGGCCAGGTACTGGTCGACGCCGCAATCGGCGAAGGCGAGCTGGTCGTCGTCGAGGGCATCCAGCGGATGCGCGAGGGCACCCGGGTCAACGTGACGCAAAGCGTCGCTGACAACGGTGGCGATGCCGCGGTGCCCGCGACGCGCACGCCGTAGTACGGATTGTTCATGAACGGTGCACGGAGGCAGGCGGCGGGAGGCGTGGCCCGGGGAGGGCTTTCCAGGGCCGTGCGAGACAGGATGTCGAGCCCGGGAGCGCACACGGACGTGCTTCAGCGTCCCTGAAAAGCCCTCCCCTGGCCACACTTCCGGACCACTCGACGCCAAACCGTTCATGAACAATCCGGGCCGGAAGAACCCTGGCGGAGCAACACGATGAACAACGACGACGAACGACGCCCGGAAGAATCGGACGACGCGGAGCCCTCGCAGACCGGCAACCACCTGCTCGAAGCCTGAGCATACGCCGGCCGGTACTGGTACTGGTCCTGAATCTCCTGATCGTGCTCGCCGGCATCGCCGCTATCCTCAATGTCGAAACGCGGGAACTGCCGGACGTCGACCGGCCCATCGTCAGCGTGCGGGCGGAGTACCCGGGTGCTTCCCCGACGACGATGGACGCGGAAGTGATCAGCCTCCTGGAAGGCGCCGTCGCCCGCGTGTCCGGTATTCGCGAGATTCGTTCGGCCTCGGAAGAGAACAACGGTCGGATGCGCGTCGAATTCAATCCGGGAGCGGATCTCAGCAGCGGCCGCGTCCGACGTGCGGGAGGCCGTCAGCCGGGTCATGCGCGAGCTGCCGGATCGCGTCGAACAGGTGGTCGTTCTGAAAGCGGACGAGGATTCCCGGGCCATCGTCAACCTGGCCGTCCTGACCGACTCGATGATCGAGGAAGAGGTCACGCGCATCGTCGAGCAGGACATTATCCCGGAACTGATTTCCATCGAGGGCGTTGCCGACGTGCAACTGTTCGCGGCGCGGCAGCGCATGCTGCGCGTTGTCGTGGATCCGCTGAGGCTGACCAGTTACGGATTGGCGGTCACCGACGTCGCCGATACGTTGCGACAGGCGCCATTTGACGTACCCGCCGGCAGTTTCCGCTCGACGACCAGCAGCTCCGCGTGCGTGCCGACGCGTCGGTCGTTACCGCCGACCAGGTCGCGGACATGGTCATCCGCGACTCGATACGCATCGGCGATGTCGCCAACGTCTGGTTCGGGCCCGAGGACGCACGCGCCTACACGCGGCTGAACGGCGCACCGGTCATCGGCATGGGTGTCGTGCGCCAGGCGCGCGCCAACACCGTGCGCATTTCCGACGGCGTGCAGGAGGCCGTACAACGCATCAACCAGCGTTTCGACGACATCCAGCTGGTCGTAACCGACGATGAAGCCGTTTTCATTCGCAGCTCGATCACCGAAGTCCTGATTACGCTGTCATTCACGGTGCTGATCGTCATTACCACGATCTGGCTGTTCATGGGATCGCTGCGCGCAACGCTGGTCCCCAGCACCGCGATACCGGTCGCGCTGATCGGCACCGTGGCGGCAATCTGGTTACTGGGGTTCTCCATCAATATCCTGACGCTGCTCGCGCTGGTTCTCGCGACCGGCCTCGTCGTCGACGATGCCATCGTCGTCCTCGAGAACATCCAGCGGCGTCGCGGCCAGGGCCTCGGTGCGCGCGCGGCGGCCGTCCTCGGTACGCGGCAGGTGTTTTTCGCCGTCGTCACCACCAGCGCGGTGCTGGTCTCCGTGTTCGTCCCGATCGCGTTCCTGCCCAGTACCGCGGGCCGGCTGTTTCGCGAGTTCGGCATCGTGCTGGCGGTCGCGGTGGCCATCTCCAGTTTCGTGTCCCTGTCGCTGGTGCCGGCGATGGCATCGCGCTTGCCCTCGTTGTCGGCGAACACCGCATCCGTGACTTCTTCTCGCGCCTCGGCGCCGGGCTGCAGCACCACTACGAACGATCGCTGCATTTCTTCCTCGATCACCCGGTCATCCCGGTACTGTTCGCGCTGGCATTCGGCGGTGGCGCTTTTGCCTTGTCGCAGTCACTGAACCAGGAACTCATACCGCCGGAAGATCGCGGCATCATCAGTATCAACGCCGCCGGCCCCGACGGCGTGGGTATCGGTTACATGGACCGCCAGACGCGAAAGATAGAGGACATCGTGCGGCCCCTGGTCGAGAACGGCGAGGCCACATCCATCTTCACCATCGTCGGCACGTGGGACCCGAATCGCAGCCGCGTGACGGTGCCGCTGGTCGACTGGGACCGGCGCGAGCGCAGCCAGCAGGAGATCGCCCGCTCGCTCGAGGGGCCGCTTGCCGACATCCCGGGAGCGCGCGTGTCGATCTCGGCAGGCAACAGTCTCAACCTGCGGCGTGCCGGCGGTGAGCTCGAGGTATCGCTGGTCGGCAACGACTACGATGTCATTTTCGCGGCGGCGCAGGACTTCGTGCGGCAGATCGAGGAACGACTGCCCAACCTCCAGGATCCGGAAATCTCCTACGATCCGACGCAGCCGCAGCTGTCCGTCGGCATCGACAGGCGGCGCGCTTCGGATCTCGGGGTCGACCTCGGCAACCTCGGCATGACGCTGCGCGCGATGATCGACGGCGACGAGCTCGTCGACCTGAACGTCGATGACGAAGCCGTACCCATCCTGCTGGAATCCGCCAGCGGCGACATCAACGATCCGTCGGACCTCGTCAACCTGTACGTAAGAACGGACTCGGGTTCGCTGGTGCCTTTATCCAGCATCGTGACGCTGCGGGAGGAAGGGGTTGCCACGCAACTCGACCGGCACGCGCAGCGGCGCGCCATCGAGGTCGACGTGCAGCTGCCGAGCGGCTACCCGCTGCAGGCCGCGGTCAGGGATATCCAGGCGCTCGCCGACGAGGTGCTGCCGGGCAACATCTCCATGATCCTGCAGGGCGAGGCGGCGACGCTGCAGGAAACCTCCCGCGACGTCGCGATTACCTATGCAATCGCGCTGGCCGTTATCTTCCTGGTGCTGGCCGCGCAGTTCGAGGGTTTCACCAGCGCCGTCGTCGTAACGCTGATCGTGCCGTTCGGGGTTGCCGCGGCGTTCTATGCCCTGTTCCTTACGGGGACATCCATCAACATCTATTCACAGATCGGCCTCGTGCTGCTGATCGGGTTGATGGCGAAGAACAGCGTGCTGCTGGTCGAGTTTGCCGACCAGTTGCGCGACCGCGGCTACGGGATTCGCGAGGCCATCGAATCGGGTGCCGCCGTGCGGCTGCGGCCGGTATCGATGACGATGATCTCGACGGTGCTGGGCGGCCTGCCGCTGATCCTGAGCGGCGGGGCCGGCGCCGAAGCACGCGAGTCGATCGGCTGGGTCGTGTTCGGCGGTCTCGGCATCGCGGCGCTGTTCACGCTGTACCTGACGCCGACGCTCTACCTGCTGCTGGCCCGCTTCTCGAGTGCGCGGGCCGCCGGAATCCGCAACGGCTGGCGCGCGAACTGCAGCAGGCATCCACCATCGCCGACCGGGCCTGAACGGTGCCGACAGCCTGTCCCGCATGACCGCCGTGCCCGGTGCCGAGGTGCGGTAACGCCAGTGACAGCAGGCCGACGGCGATCAGGACCGTGCCGGCCACGCGTCGCAATGTCGCGTTGCCTCGCCAGCGCGCCAGGCGCTCCGCCGATGCACCGGCGAGCAACAGCGCGGGCAGCGTGCCCAGCCAGAACGTCGCCATGACGGCGGCGGCCGGCGCGGCGCCGCCGCTGGTGGCCGCCAGTGCCACCGCGCTGTAGACCAGCCCGCACGGCAGCGCGCCCGACAGCAATCCGGCCGCGAGCGCGCGCGGCACCGTCGTGACCGGCAGGACGTGGCGCGCGAGCGGTGCCAGGCGGCGCCAGAGGCCGGCGCCCGCCCGTTCAATAAAACCCAGTGCGCGCCAGCCGGAAACGAGATGCACACCGATGCCGACGACCAGCAGCGACGCGAGTACGCGCAACACGCCGAGGCCCGCGCCTATGCCGCCGGTCAGCAGGGCGCCGGTGTAACCCGCGACGGTCCCGAGCAGCACGTAGAACAAACCGCGCCCGGCGTTGTAGCACAGCCGGCGCCGCAGCCCGGCGAAGCCGCCGCCCTGGCCTTCCAGCAACACGACGACCGGACCGCACATGCCGAAGCAGCGGCTGCCGCCGAAAAAACCGGCCGCGAACGCGGCCGGGAGCAGCGTCTCCGGCGTCATTCGTCGCGCGACGCCTCGTCCGCGTCCGCGGCGGCATCGCGGTGTTGCCGCCGTGGCGCGTCCGGCCGGCGATCGTCATCCACTGACGACGCTCCAGGCCGGCGTGTCCATGTCGTCGAACTGGCCGGAGCCCACGGCCCAGAAGAAGGCCCAGACCGCGGCGCCCAGCAGGATCAGGCCCAGCGGAATCAGCAGGTAGAGAATGCTCACGCCGCGGCCCTCCGTTGCACGGGCGCTGCCGCGCCGGCAGGTTCCGCCACGGCGCCCGGCGCGTCAGAGCGCTGCAGCCGCAGGGCGTTCAGCACCACGAGCAGGGAACTCAACGACATGCCGAGCGCCGCCATCCACGGCGCCAGCAGGCCGCTCGCGGCCAGCGGCACCGCGGTCAGGTTGTAGCCGATGGCCCACGCGACATTCTGGCGGATGATGCGGCGCGTCGATTCGGCCACGTGCGTGAGCAGCACGAGCGACCGGAGCCGCCGGCTGAGCGCGATCGCGTCGGCGCTGGCGCGCGCCAGGGCCGTGCCGGCATCGAGCGCGACGGAGGCGTCGGCCGCCGCCAGCACCGGCGCGTCATTGATGCCGTCGCCGACCATGACCACGGTCTCGCCGGCGCGCTGGCGCGCCGCGACGAACGCGAGCTTGTCTTCCGGCGTCAGCGCCGCGTGCCAGTCGTCGACGCCCAGCGCCGCGGCGGCCGCGGCGACGGCAGCTCGCCGGTCGCCGCTGGCAATGACGGTCGAAAAGCCGGCCGCCCGCAGCTCTGCCAGGGCAATGGCGGCGTCCTCGCGGATGTCGTCCTCGACCCGAAATTCGGCGAGCCAGCCATGCTCGCTGCCGAGATAGACGCGCGTGCCCTGGCAATGGCGTCGTCCGCGGCCGCCATGGCGGGCGCCGGGCCCGCCAGGCCGGCAACGAAGCCGGCATTGCCGATGCGATAGCGCACCCCGTCCACCGTCGCGGCAACGCCTTGCCCCGCTTCGGGCGTGGCCGCGCCGACGTCCGGCATACCCGCTGCCGCGTGCCGCGCGCGAACGCCCGCGCGAGCACGTGCTCGGAGGCGGTCTCGATGGCCGCGGCGATTGCCAGGCAACGCGTTTCGTCGATGCGGCCGTCGCCGGCGGCGGCCAGCAGCCGGGTCCGGCTGACGACCGGTGCACCACGCGTCAGCGTGCCGGTCTTGTCGAACACGAACGTCGCCCCGGCACGCACGACCTCAAGCAACCGCGACCTGACGAGGAACAGCCCGTCGCGCGCGAGCCGCGACGCGGCGGCCGCCAGCGCGGCCGGCGTTGCCAGCGCGAGCGCGCAGGGGCAGGTCACGACCAGCGTCGCCAGCACAACCTCGAACGCCCGTGCCGGCTCGTAAAACCACCAGCCCACACCCGTGCCCGCCGCGATTACGAGGACACCCACAACAAAGGCGCTCGCGACACGATCGGCCAGTACGGCGACCGGCGGCCGGTCGGCGCGGGCGCGATCGAGCAGGCGAGCGATCTCGGCCAGCCGGGTCGCGGCGCCGGTGGCCGTGACGTCCAGCACCGCGCTGCCGCCGCGGTTGACGGCACCCGCGTAGACGCTCGCGCCGGCCTCTCGCAATACCGGCGCGGATTCGCCGCTGAGCAGCGACTCGTCCAGGGTCAGGTGGCCGGCGTGGATGTCCCCGTCCGTCGGCAGCACGTCGCCCGGACGAATGCGCACGCGGTCGCCACGCTGCAGCTGGTCGATCGCCACGATTTCGTCGAGATCGCCATGGATGCGCGTCGCCGTGTCCGGCAGCAGGCGCGCGAACGCCTGTACCCGGTCGTCGGCGCGGTGCCGCGTGCGCATTTCCAGGAAGCGCGTGCCGCTCAGGAACAGCACGAACATCGCCACGGAATCGAAGTACACGGCACCCGCGTCCA
This sequence comes from Woeseiaceae bacterium, assembly GCA_034522415.1. Taxonomy (GTDB): domain Bacteria; phylum Pseudomonadota; class Gammaproteobacteria; order Steroidobacterales; family Woeseiaceae; genus Woeseia. The sequence continues at coordinate 393,394 of JAXHLH010000001.1, read as the reverse complement.
GCCAGACGGCGCGCGCCGACGCGGCGAACGCGATGCCGATGGCGAGCGCCACCGGCAGGTCCATGCCCGGCGCCCGGGCACGCAGGCCCCGCCATGCACCGGCGAAAAACGGGCGCGCCGAGTAGAAGACGATCGGCAGCGTGACGAGCAGGCTGATCGTGCGCAGGAATCGCTCGATCGCGCCCTCGATACCGAAGCGCTCGCCCGCGTACAGGGCGATCGCAAACATCATGACCTGCATGCCGGCGGCCGCGGCGACGATCAGGCGTTTCAGGGCGGCCTTGTATTCCGCGTCGTGCCGCGTCGGCACCGCCCCGCCGCCAACCGGCTGCGGCCGGAAACCGACATCGGCAATTGCCGCGAGCAGGCCGCTGAACGGCAGCTCGTCGATGCGCCAGCGGATCACCGCGCGGTGCGTCGCGGGGTTGATATCCACCGAGCGGATTGCCGGGTGGCGCTGCAACGCCCGGTCGAGCAGCCAGCTGCACGCCGAACAGTACATGCCGCCGACATCGACGGTCGTTTCCGCCGTGCCGTCATGCTGCGCGACGTAGCGCGACGTCAGCGCGGGCGCATCCAGGTGACTGAAATCCGCAACCTCCGGCCGCAGCGCCTCGCCGGGCGGCGGTTCGTCGCGATGCTCGTAGTAGCCGGCCAGGCCGTTGGCTTCGATAAACTCCGCGACGGCCTTGCAGCCGGGACAACAGACGGGCCGTTGCCCGCTGGCGAGATCGGCCACGACCGCGCGCCCCGCGGGCAGCGGATCGCCGCAGTGAAAACAGGCGGCGGCAGTAACCATGCCTAGGGCAGCGCGTCTCGCGGCGTGCGGGTCGCGGGCGTCGTATCGAGCGCGGGGTCCTTGACCAGCACGTGGGGATTGCTGATCGCCAGCCAGATCGTCAGCATGCAGCCGACAACGGTCAGGCCCGGAATGGCGATGATCAGCCAGACCCAGTGGTTGGTGTACCAGCGCTGATCGACCGCGTCGTCTTGCCCGGTGGACGGTACGAATGCCATGACTATTGCTCCTCGGGGCCGCGGAACCGGCTCTCTTCGGTCATCGCAATGGCGCCATCCTCCAGACTCTCGATGCGAAACTCAATGGTATTGCCCCCGATGGCGTATTCGTGCGGCACCGTCACCGAAACCGGCAGCGACGCAACCGATTCGGGCGCGACGTCGATCTCCGTTGCCGTGCGAATTTCCAGCCCCGGCAGGCCAGTGACGCTCAGGCGATAGGTATGCGGCACATTGTGCTTGTTCACTATCCGCACCGTGTAGCTGTTTTCGATTCCGCGACTGCCGGCATCGCGATACAGCGTGTTGCGGTCGCGCAGCACGTCCAGGATGACCGGTTGACGGAACACGATTAACGACAACAGCACCGCGAGCAGCGTGACGAGTATCGTGCTGTACACGATCGTGCGCGGCCGCATCAGGTGATACGGCTTGTCGTGCAGTGCGTTCTCGGTGCTGTAGCGAATCAGCCCGCGCGGATAGTTCATCTTGTCCATGACGCTGTCGCAGGCGTCGACACACGCGGCGCACGCGATGCACTCGTATTGCAGGCCCTGGCGTATGTCGATTCCGGTCGGGCAAACCTGCACGCACATCGTGCAGTCGATGCAGTCTCCCAGCCCCTTTTCCGCGGGATCGATGCCGCGGCGCCGCGGTCCGCGCGGCTCGCCGCGTTTCTCGTCGTAGGTGACGATCAGCGTGTCCTTGTCGAACATCGCGCTCTGGAACCGCGCGTACGGGCACATGTACTTGCAGACCTGCTCGCGCATGAAGCCGGCATTGCCGTAAGTCGCGAAGCCGTAAAACAGCACCCAGAACCACGCCCACGGTCCGGCCGTGAAGGTCGCGAGGTCGACGGCGAGCTGGCGAATCTCCACGAAGTAGCCGACGAACGAGAAGCCCGTGAACAATGCCAGCACGATCCAGATGAACTGCTTGGTCGACTTGCGGATGATCTTGTTCGCCGTCCACGGCCCGCGATCGAGCTTCATGCGCTGGCTGCGGTTACCCTCGATCTTCTGTTCGATCCAGATGAAAGCCTCGGTCCAGACTGTCTGCGGGCAGGCGAAGCCGCACCAGATCCGGCCGGCGATAGCCGTGAAGAAGAACAAGCTGACAGCGGCAATGATCAGCAACAGCGCAAGGTAGATGAAATCCTGCGGCCACAGGGTCAGGCCGAAGACATAGAACTTGCGCGCCGGCAGGTCGAACAGCACCGCCTGGCGCCCGTCCCAGGTAACCCACGGCATGCCGTAGAAAAGACCCAGCAGCACGATGACGGCGAGCCGGCGCAGCGTCGCGAAGCGGCCCTTGATCTCGCGCGGGTAGATTTTTTCTTCGCTGCGGTAGAGATTGCCGTATTCGTAGGTGCCGAGTCCCTTGTTTGGTTTGCCGCTGCTAGCGCCCATTGTCTCCGCCACCGTCGCGCGGCACCTCGTCAGCCGGCCGCCACGCCTTCGGGCCATGTCGTTTGCGGCGTATCAGCCGCACCGTGTACCAGCAAGCCACCCAGCCGTTCGCCCACAGGAAGAAAAAGCCGATTGCATAGCCGGCATTGCGACTCTCGATAGCCTCGACGTTGATCGCATCGACGATAATCAGCGGATCGACATAGGCGAACAGCAGCACCGAAAAGACGGCCGCCGACAGGAAGGATATCCACGTCAGTACCGCAAACTTCTGCGTGTCGCGGTCCCACTCGTGTGTCTGTGATTCGATATCGGTCGGCATGACGGCAATGGCCCGGCAAGTCAGTCAGACAGGCTCAGCACGTACGCGGCCAGTATACGGATACGGTCGTCGCCCAGCAGGGCCTGGTGTGCCGGCATGACGCCGGTGCGTCCCTCGACGATCGATGTCCGCACGGCCGCCGGCGAGCTGCCGTAAAGCCAGGTGTCGTCGTTCAGCGCGGGCGCGCCCATCGCCTGTACGCCACCGCCGTCCGGACCGTGACAGGCTATACACAAAGTCATGTAACGGCCGTGTGCGGGCGAGGACGTGTCCTGCCCGTCGACCATGCCACGCACGTAGTTGACCATCTGGTTGACGGCCTCGTCCGTCTGCAACGCGCTGCCGAGCGCCGGCATGATGCCGCGGCGGCCATTCTTCAGCGTCTGCTCGATCGCGGCGGGCGAGTTGCCCCAGTTCCAGTTGTCGTCCGTCAGGTTCGGAAATCCCGGCGCACCCAGAGCGTTGGCGCCATGGCACTGCGAACAGTAGTTCGCGTACAGGCTGGCGCCGATTTCCAGGGCCTCCGGGTTATTGACGAGTTCCTCGACGGGCATGGCGCCATAGCGCGCGAAGACAGGACCGTAGCGCTCTTCCGCGGCCGCCATCTGCCGTTCGTACTGCTCTTCCTGGCTCCAGCCCAGCGCACCGTCGTAGACGACCAGCGACGGGTACAGCGCGAAGTAGCCGACGCCCCAGATCAGCGTCAGCACGAACAGCCACAGCCACCACATCGGCAGCGGGTTGTTCAGCTCGCGAATATCCTCGTCCCAGACGTGTGCTTCCGCTTCCCGGATCGCCTCGTCCGACTGCCGCTGGCGATTGGTCCAGAAGATCAGCCAGAAGCACGCGAGCAGGCTCGCGATCGTCCCGATGGCCACGTACCAGCTCCACGCGCTGCTCATTTGTCCTGCTCCCTTCGTTCTTCGCTGTGGGTGTCGTCGGGCGGCGGCTGCTCGTCGTCCTCCAGCGGCATCTGTGCCGCGCGGTCGAAGTCCCTGCGGCGACGGCGACTGAAACTCCAGGCGACGATGCCCAGGAACAGCACCAGCAGGATTGCCGTGATCAGCCCGCGCACCGTACCGATATCCATACCCGCCGCCCGTCAGCGCGCCGAGCGCGCCGTGCCCAGGTTCTGCAGGTAGGCGATCAGCGCCTCGAGTTCGGTCCGGCCCTCGACCGCCGCCGCGGCCTGCGCTATCTGTTCGTCGGTGTACGGATCGCCCAATGCCTGCAACGCGCGCATCTTGCGGGTCACTATCTCGCCGTCGACCTCGCGTTCGGCCAGCCACGGGTAGGCCGGCATGTTCGAATCGGGGACGAGATCCTGTGGCTTCAGCAGGTGGATGCGATGCCAGTCGTCGCTGTAGCGCCCGCCGACCCGTGCAAGATCGGGCCCCGTGCGCTTGGAGCCGAACTGGAACGGCCGGTCGTAGACGAACTCGCCGGCAACGGAGTACGGGCCATAGCGCTCCGTCTCGCTGCGAAACGGACGGATCTGCTGCGAATGGCAGTTGTAACAGCCTTCGCTGACGTAGACGTCGCGACCCGCGAGCTCGAGCGGCGGATAGGGCTCGATGCCCTCCAGCGGTTCGGTCGCCGCGCCGCTCGCCATCAGCGGCAGGATCTCGACAAGCCCGCCGATGCTGATGACCGCAACGATCAGCACCGACATGACCGTAATGTTTTTCTCGATATTGTCGTGACTCATCGCGGACTCCTCAAGCCGGCTGCACGACGGCGACCGGTTTCGGCTTCGCCTGCGCTATCGTCTTGTAGACGTTATAAACCATGATCAGCATGCCCGAGAAGAACACCACGCCGCCCAGCAACCGCAACCCGTAGTACGGGTACGTGAACTTGATGCTCTCGATGAACGAGTACGTCAGCGTGCCGTCGTCGTTGAAGGCGCGCCACATCAGGCCCTGCGTGATCCCGGAAATCCACATGGATACGGCGTACAGCACGACGCCGATCGTCGACGTCCAGAAATGCACGTCAATGAGCCGAGTCGAGTACATGCCGTCGCGATCGAAGATGCGCGGTATCAGGCAATAGAGCGAACCGATCGTCATCATCGCGACCCAGCCCAGCGCACCCGAGTGCACGTGGCCAATGGTCCAGTCCGTGTAATGCGACAGGGCATTGACGGTCTTGATCGACATCATCGGGCCTTCGAAGGTCGACATGCCGTAGAACGACAGCGCCACGATCATGAACTTCAGGATCGGGTCCGTGCGCAGTTTGTGCCAGGCACCCGACAACGTCATGATGCCGTTGATCATGCCGCCCCACGACGGCGCGAGCAGCACCAGCGAGAACACCATGCCGATCGACTGCGCCCAGTCCGGCAACGACGTGTAGTGCAGGTGGTGCGGCCCGGCCCACATGTAAATCGCGATCAGGGCCCAGAAATGCACGACCGACAGGCGGTACGAATACACCGGCCGCTGCGCCTGCTTCGGCACGAAGTAGTACATCATGCCGAGGAAACCCGCGGTCAGGAAGAAGCCGACGGCATTGTGGCCGTACCACCACTGCATCATCGCATCGACGACGCCCGTGTAGATCGGGTACGACTTCCACAGCGTGACCGGGATGGCGAGATTGTTGAAGATGTGCAGTACGGCGACCGTGATGATGAACGACGCGTAAAACCAGTTGGCGACGTAAATGTGCTTGACCCGCCGTTTCGCGATCGTGCCGAGAAAGACGGCGCCAAACGCAACCCAGACGACGGCGATTAACAGGTCGATCGGCCATTCGAGCTCTGCGTATTCCTTGCTCTGCGTGATCCCGAGCGGCAGCGTGATCGCCGCCGAGCACGATAACGACCTGCCATCCCCAGAAGGTGAACGCCGCCAGCCGGTCGAACGCCAGCCGCACGTGGCAGGTGCGCTGGACGACGTAGTAGGCGGTCGCGAACAGGCCGCAGCCGCCGAATGCGAAGATCACCGCGTTGGTGTGCAGCGGCCGCAGCCGGCTGTACGTCAGGAACGGCAGGTCGAAGCTCAATCCCGGCCAGATGAGCTGCGCGGCGATGACCAGGCCGACCAGCATGCCGACGACCCCCCAGACGACGGTCATGATCGTGAACTGGCGCACGACCTTGTCGTTGTACGTTTCCTGTTGATCCATTTGGCTAATCCGGGCTTCGTCGGTTCGTCGGGTTCGGGGCGCGCATCGCCGCCGCGCACAGGCCGGCCACGCGCGAATGTAGTCGCACCGCCGCCCGTGGACCATAGGGGATATCCCGGATGCGACGGCGCGTGTTTTTGCGTCCTAGCCGCCTGTCGGGGACTCCTCCCGGACCCGCGGTTCCGATGTAATCCCGACCGCGTGCCTTGGAAACGCGCCGGCATCGATCGTTTGCAGGTAGCCGTGCCACGCAGCGTAGCCAATGACGGGCAGAATCACCACCAGGCCGACGAAGGCCGTCGCCGCGCCGATCAGCAATCCCGCCACGATGATGGCGAGCCAGATCATCAGCGCCAGCTTGTTGCGCAGTACGGCATTGATCGACGTGACGACGGCCGTCACCGTGTCGACGTCACGATGCATGATCATGGGCAACGAGAAGGCGCTGGCCGAGAACGTGAAGACCGCGAATATGGCGCCCACGACCGAGCCGACGGCGAGATACGCGGCGAGATCGGGCAGGTCCGGATTGCCGTCGGCCGGGAAGAACACGCTGACCATCGCGCCGGCGCGCGCCCAGACCAGGAAAACGACCAGCAACATGATGGCAAATACCATTTCGTTGCCGAGGTGCCGGCGAAACGCCGCGCGCAGGCTGCGCGCCATCAGCGGTGGCTGGCCGCGCTCCAGTTGGGCGCTGATGGCGTACAGGCCGACACACGTCAGGGGAGCCAGGAAGACAAAGCCGCCCAGCATCGCGAACATGAGCCAGATGCTGCCGTAGACCCATGCCGCAACGGAAACGATGGCGATCACGCTCGCCATGAATAGCCCGTACACCAGGCTTTGCCGGGGCGCCCGCCGCCAGTCACGAATCCCGAGCCGCAGCCAGCCAAACGCGGCGAACGCCGGCAACGGCCGGCACGGCGCGACGAACGGCATCGTGTCGCGCTCGAAGGCTTGCGGGCTATGGTCGCTCACGGCATGCAGCCCCCCGGGGCACTCGTGCTGCACCCGCCATTGTACGGATCGGTCCGGCGTCCCGACAATCAATATCATGGCGCTGTCATGGCGCGGACTGTGGATACTACCTATGCCCTGCGCCGCCCGCAGCACGTCGCCGGTTTGCGCGCCCTGGCGACACGCCCTCGCGGCGGCGTGTCGCCCGCAACACGCGCAGGACCTGATTTTCTGGCGCCGGCACGTTAAACAGACGGTCCCTTCAGAGCGAGTCCCCGGGACCAGGCATGCAGCAGCAGGCAGCGGCCGCGCCGCCCACCGTATTCGTCGTCGATGACGACCAGTCGATCCGGCACGCGATGGAACTGCTGATGCGCTCCGTCAACCAGCGGCATCGCGTTTTCGAGACCGCTACCGAGTTTCTCGAATTCTACACGCCGGAGTGCGTCGGCTGCCTCGTGCTCGACATTCGCATGCCGGGTCTCGGCGGGCTGGAACTCCAGGACCGGCTCGCGGCAATGGGCAGCACGATGCCGATCATATTCGTCACCGGCTATGCCGACGTGCCCATGGCCGTCGAGGCCATGCAAAAGGGCGCGTTCGACTTCATCGAGAAACCGTTCCGCGACCAGGAACTGCTGGAGCGCATCAGTGCCGCGCTGGAATCCGACGGCCGGCAGCGCGCGGAGCAACGCGCCTCGCAGGCGATCGGCGAGCGACTCGGTCGGCTGACGAACCGCGAGCGCGAGGTGCTCGAGCTGGTGGTGACCGGCAAACCCAACAAGATCATCGCGCACGAGCTGGGCGTCAGCCAGCGCACGGTCGAGATTCACCGGGCGCGGGTCATGGAGAAGATGGAGGCGCGCTCGCTCGCGGAACTGGTCCGCATGTACATGGAAGGCTGACGCCGCGCCGTCCGCCAGAGGCGCGGGCTCAGCCGCGGCGGGCCGCGCGTTCGCCCTCGCTGGCGCAGGCTATGCACTCGGACGCGTAGATGTATGCGGCCAGGCGCTTCCGGTCGATGGCGCCTCCGCAGCGGCGGCACGTGCGGTAGGTGCCGTCGTCGAGGCGCTCGAGCGTCTGCCGGATCAGCCCGAGTTCCTCCGTGGCTTCCTTGCCCAGCGCGTCGACGACGTCGCTATCCTCGAGTTCCTTCGCGCGTTCCTTCGAATCGGGATCGAGACCGCGCCGGTGATTGGCGCGAATTCGCTCGAGGCGCTCCGTGAGCGCTTCCTGCTTCGCTTTCAGCTCAAGCCGCAGCGTCTCGTGATTGATGTCCGCCATGCCGGTGGCTCCTGTCCGGAAAAGTGAATGAATTGCCCCGTCAGTGGCTGTTCGCTGTGGCCGATCCGCGCCATCCCGGCCGGAACGGCAGACGTTAGGTTCACGCGACCTCCGGGCATATAGGTAAAAACCGGTATGATTTAAGCACGATGCCGTATTGGTCCCGCGTTCGCCGGACCCTATGCTCCATCCTGAACGGCCCGGCGCCCCGACGTGTCGCCGAGGGTATCCGGGCAGTAACGAATCTGATCGCAGGTGATGCCGGATGAGCAGGATTTCCAGGGTCCTTTGTGTCATCGACCCGACAACCGAACAACAACACGCGCTCGACCGGGCGGCCTGGCTTGCCGGGCGCCTGGGTGCCGAGCTCGAGCTGTTCATTTGCTATTACAACGAGTACCTGAGCGGAGATCGCTTCTTCGACTCGCCGTCGCTCGCCAGGGCACGTGAAGAGGTCATAGCCGGGCATCGCCGGCACCTCGATGCGCTGGCCAGTCCGCTGCAGGCGCAGGGATTGAAGGTCACGACGGACGCCGTATGGGACCACCCGCTCTACGAAGGCATCGTGCGCCAGGCGCACCGGTGCGGCGCCGACCTGGTCGTCAAGGACACCCATCATCACGCCGCGGCGGTACGCGCCTTCCTGAGTCACACCGACTGGCAGCTCATACGCAATTGCGCGGCACCGCTTTGGCTGGTCAAGCCGCGCGAGCTCGGCGCGACGCCCACCGTCGTCGCCGCGCTCGATCCGATGAACAGCAACGACAAGCCGGCCGCGCTGCGACGACGCGATCGTCACGATCGCGAAACAGGTGGCAACCGCCGGCAATGGCGAGCTGCATGCGTTTCATTCCTACGACCCGCGCATGGCCGTCGCGACGGCCACGACCAATGCGTACCTGCCGGTCTCGCTGCCGCTGGCTGAAATAGATCGCCAGATGCGCGAGCAACACGGCGAGCGCTTCAACGAGATCGCATCGTTCCACGAGATTCCGGCGGACCACACCCATCTCGTTGCCGGCCTGGCACACGAGGAGTTGCCCGCAATCGCCGGCAAGCTCGGCGCCGACGTCGTCGCGATGGGGGCCGTCGCCCGCAACCGCTGGAAACGCCTCTTCATCGGCGCGACCGCCGAGCGCACGCTGGAAGCGATGCCCTGCGACCTGCTGATCGTCAAGCCCGACTGGTTCGAAGTCCCCGACGCAATCCTGAAGCACCACGATCAGGCTGCTTAGCAACTGGACAGATAGGGGACAATCAGTAATCGGCAGTCAGCATGATCCAGAACTTGTCGACGTCGCCAAACGCCGGATCGTCCGCATCGAACAGCGCCGCCTTGAGCAGCACCCCGTAGCGGTCGCCGAAACGCCGCCCCACCGACACATCCAGTTCATCACCCCAGTCCGCGTTGCCCGCCTCCGCCTCGAAGCGGTGCCAGGTCGCCTGCACGGTCCACGGCGAGGGCGTCCAGCGGGCGGTTACGCAGAGGTCCTCGACGCCGGCATCCGGCGTCGCCAGGAACTGGTCCGCCCAGCCCTGGAACGCGTGCAGCGTGGCAAGCGGTGTGCCAAACGCGGCGCCGGCTTCGTTGCCGTCGCCGCCCAGTACCTCGTAGCCGACGCCGACGTCGAACTGCCCGGCAACCGGCAGGCTGGCATCGAACCTCAGGTAGGACGCCGTGTAGTCGACCGGCGCGGATGCCGCATCCGCCTGGGTCGCAAACTCGCCGGTGAGTGCGAGCGTCTCGTCGCCGACCGCGATACCGCCGACGAGGCGCGCGCCGACGGTCATCGTGGAGAAGGCCGGGACATCTTCGTCGTCGATATAGTAGCCGTAGGGTTGCAGCGTCCAGCCCTCGGGCAAGCCGATGCTCGCATCGAGCAGGTGCGTATTGCTGTCGTTGCGCCCGACCGGTGACCGGTCGCCGAAGATCCGGTTGACGCGGATAACCCAGGCGTATTCCAGTTCGACATTGCGCAGGCCGTCGTAACGCACCGAGATGCCGTCGTAGGTCTGTTCGTTCTGGCGCCAGCCGACGCCCCCGACGAATCGCTGGTTGTTGCGCAGGATGCGCTGCCGGCCGGCCCGCAGGCGCGTGGCGTCGATCCCGGTGAAATCGATGTAGAGCTGGTTCAGGTCCGCGCCGTCCGGGTCGGCAACGACGGGGTATTGCAGGCGGCCGGGGCTGGTTCCGCCGCCGCTGTTGAAGTCATCGGGGAACAGCTCGCCGACGTAGTCAAACTCCGCGAACCCGGTCCAGTTACGGTACTCGCGCGTACGGTAGTTGAGCCGCAGCCGCAGCGTCGAGGCATCGGCGTCCTGTGTGAAACCGTCCTGGTCGACGTGCTCGTAACGATAGCGCAGGCCGAGGCTCGCCTTGCCGCCGCTGATCGCGGCGGCGAGGCTGTCCGCCGGGCTGTCCGCCGGCACCTCCGCGGCACCCGCGAGCGCGCACGCGAGCAGCGCGCCCGGCAGCGCGGCGATGACGCGACTGGAGCGACCGTCGCCGCGCGGCGGGCGGCTCGCCGTCGATGCCTCAATAGACATCGTTGACGGTGTTGTACACGTTGAACTTGCCCGTGGGGGTGACGATGTCGGGCCCCTTGATCACGTGCTTCAGCTCGCGTGTCCTGTCATCGACCACCACCAGGGCCGATTCCTCTTCCTGGCCGCTCCACACGGAGAACCACACCTCGTCGCCCCCCTTGTTGTACTCCGGCTGCACGACGCGTTTCGGTCCCGGCCCGAGATCCGCCCATTCGGCAATGGGCAGTACCTCGTAGCCCTCGTCGAGGTTGTCGATGTCGAAGACCGCGATGCTCTGGGAGATGGATTCCTCGGGGTTGAGCGGCGCGTCGACCCACAGGTTGCGCGACTCGGGGTGCGATTTTACGAACAGCGAACCGCCGCCCATGCCCTGCAGCGTGCGCACGACCTTCCACGCGGAGTCGGGATGGCCCTCCGGGTCGGTGCCGAGGAACGTCACGTTGGCATTGCCCAGGGCGCTGGTGACCCAGTACGGGGCCGTAGATCGGGTCGTCGATGTTCGCGCCGCGGCCCGGGTGCGGGATCTTCTCGACATCGACCAGCGCCTGCAGCTCGCGCTCGCGCGAATCGACAATGGCGATCTTGTCGGACTGGTTCGCCGCCGTCAGGAAGTAGCGCTTGCTGCGGTCCCAGCCGCCGTCGTGCAGGAAGCGGGCGGCCTCGATATCGGTAATGCTGAGCGCATTCACGTCCTCGTAGTTGACGAGCAGGATATGGCCCGTCTCCTTGACGTTGACGATGAACTCCGGGTGCTCGTGCGACGCGACGATCGCGGCGACGCGCGGCTCCGGATGGTATTCCTGCGTGTCGACCGTCATGCCGCGCGTCGAGACGATCTTCAGCGGCTCCAGCGTATCGCCGTCCATGATCGTGAACTGCGGCGGCCAGTACGCGCCTGCAATCGCGAGCTGATCCTCGTAGCCGCGATACTTCGACGTTTCGACCGAGCGCGCCTCCAGTCCCACCTTGACTTCCGCGACGATCGCCGGCGGGTCCATCCACAGGTCGATCATGTCGACCTTGGCGTCACGGCCGATCGTGAACACGTAGCGACCCGATGCGCTGGGACGCGAGATGTGCACGGCGTAGCCGGTGGGCAGGATGCTGACGATGTCCTTGGTGTCGCCGTCGATGATGGCGACCTGGCCGGCGTCGCGCAGCGTCACGGCGAAAAAGTTCTCGATGTCGCGACTGTGTTGCGGGCGTTTCGGGCGATCGCCGGGCGGCACCTTGAGATCCCAGGTGGCGCGCATGTCGGCCATGCCGAACTCCGGCGGTTCCGGCGGCTCCTGCTGGACGAAGCGCGCCATGATGTCGATCTCCTGCTCGGTCAGTTCGCCGGACGTGCCCCAGTTGGGCATGCCGGCCGGCGAGCCGTGGTGATCAGCGCCTTCAGGTATTCAGTGCCTTTTTCGGTGGTGATGTCCGGCGTTAGCGGCTTGCCGGTGGCGCCCTTGCGCAACACGCCATGGCAGCCCGCACAGCGTTCGAAATAGAGCTGCGTCGCCGTGGCGTACTCGTCCTCGGTCATCGACACGCCGGTGTCGCTCATGATACGCCGGGTCTGCTCCGCCTGGATCGGCGTCGGCGTTCCCTGGTAGCGCATCTCGCCCTCCGTCGTGCCGGTATGGCGTTCGCCCTTCGCGCGATCTTCCTGGCCCAGCTCCTCGCGCAGCGCAGCGACCTCCGCCTCGCTGACCGCGGCATAGTCATTACCCCAGGAATTCAGTACATAGGTCAATGCGGCGGCGAGATCCCGGTCATTGAGGTAGCCCATGCTGGGCATGACGCCGTCGTATTGCTGGCCGTTGACGACGATCGGCCCGGAGAGCCCGAACAACGCCGTCGCCAGCACTTCCTTGCGGTCGCGTTCCAGGTAGTCGGAGCCCGCCAGCGGCGGAAACGCGCCGGCGAGGCCGCTGCCGTCCGGCTGGTGGCACGCCGCGCAATTGCCGAGGAAGACGTCGCGGCCGTGCGCCAGTTTCTCCTGCATCGCGCCCTGGGCGACTTCCGCGTCGTGCACGGCCGTTGCGTCCGCGCTGCCCTCTTGCGCAAGCGCGGTACCTGCCATCAACAGGTAAGCGCCAAGACAGGCGAGCGACGTCCGCAGAAGTCGGGCGAAGTTGCGATTGTTGCCGGGAAAGTTGCCGCGATGGTAGCCATCATGGTGTTGCTCCTGCGTAGTGTCGCGGTATTACCAGTCGTAGTTCACGCTGATTGAAAAATTGCGGCCGGGTTGCGCGAGGTGCGGGATGAGCACGTCGTCCGCCGCCAGCCCGCGTACCGCGGACCAGTGCCACGCGGTGCGATCGGCCAGGTTTCGCAGGCCGGCCCGCAGCGTCGTCCGTTCGCCCAGCCGCTGTGTCATGTAAAGGTCGAGCACGACCGTGCCGGGCGGCTGGAACAGCGCCCCGCCACTCTCGTCGCGCTCGTCCCAGGCCTCGGTGGCGGTGGCCTGCAGCCGCAGGCGGCGGCGTCCGTCCGCCTGCCGCCAGGCGAAACCGAGCACCGCTTCCGCCGGGCCGACGAATCGAGCGGCTCGCCGGTCTCGCCGTTTTTCCCGCTGGCAATGTAGAGCGATCCGTCGATCCGGAAGTCCCGCAGCCGGCCGTCCGGCTGCCATTCGAAGCCGGATTCGATCCCGCGAATCGTGGCTTCGCGGAGATTCTGCGCCTGGAACAGCGTGCGGCCGCTGTCCGGGTCCGTGCCGACGCGCACGCGGGATTCGATGAAATTGCTGTAATCCGTGTAGAAGGCCGCGGCGTGCAGCGACAACGCGTCGCCGCGCCAGCGCACGCCGAGTTCCAGGCCCTCGGACGTTTCCGACTTCAGGTCCGGGTTTGGTATGGCCCGGTAATTGAACACCGGAATGTCGAGCCCGATGTTGGCGTCTTCGTACGGCGGGGCACGAAACCCCTGCGTGTACTGCAGGTAGACGTCGGCCGAATCGGCATGGTGGTACATCAGCGCGAGCTTCGGCGTTACGTCGGTTTCGGTCAGGGCGACGGGGTTGGCGAACGGGTAATCTTCTGCGTACAACGCATCGGACAGCGGCTCCAGTTCGTAGCGATCGGCCCGCAGCGCGGCGATCAGCGACCAGTCGCCGACGCGCAACGAATCCTCGGCGAACGCGCCCCACTCGCGCGTCCGGCTGCGCGGAAAATCCCGCAGCGGGAAGACCTCGCCCAGTATCACCCGGGTGACGTTGCCATCCTCGATGCCGGTCTCGACGCCATCGCGCGGTATTCCTCGGTGCGCCGTTCGCGATACTCGATGCCCGCACCCAGCCGGTGCGCCTGCGCGCCGACTGTCAGCGTCCGGTGCAGGTTCAGTCTCGATGCCGCGGATCTGCTGGTCAAACTCGAAGTAGCGCTCGATGGACACGGGCCGGGCGGCCGCACCGCGCTCGTCCAGCGTGTCCTGCCGGGTCGTCGACTGCTGCAGGTAGGCACGCAGCACGCCATCCTCGATGAGGCCTTCCGGAGCCCCGAATTCCCAGGCCGCGGTGACGAGCTGCATCCGGTAGCGGTCGTCGCCTTCGAGGGCGGTCGTGCGCGCGTACCGGCCGCTGCCAAGGAGCGAGTTGAGGTCCGACTGCACGTCGGCGTCCTGGTGAACCAGGCCAACCCGCCAGGTGTTGCCACCGGCGTCGTCGAAAACGAATTTCAGCAGGCCGGAGCGGCGCGTAAAATCGCGAAAATCGAGGGTCGTCGCGGTTGCGGCGGACGGGGTCTCGGCCCCGCTGCGCAGGCTGCCGCCCAGCAACAGGCCCGCGCGATCTCCGGCGAGCGCCAGCCTGGCGGTGCCGTGCAGGCTGTCGGTCCACGTCGCGCCAGATGGTCGTCAGGTCGCCGCCGGGTCGTGCCGTTGGCCGCAACGTCAGCCGGGTCCGGGCGTGCTTGCGCGACGACGCCGCCGATCGCGGCACTCCCGTAGAGTGCCGAGGCGGGACCGTGCAGAACCTCGATACGTTCGATCAGCCCGGTGTTGAGGAAATCACGCGTCGCGTTCGAAAAACTGCCCACGTCGAACTGGTCGGACAGCGGCACGCCGTCGATCAGGATCGCCACGCGGTCGCCGCCGATGCCGCGAATATTAATGCCCTCGCCGCCGAAACGGGTACCCGCTTCCTCGTCGGGATATTCCCGGCGTGTAGCCGAAACGGTCCTCCAGCGAGACGGCGGAGTATCGAATCCAGGTCGTCGCTGGCGAGTATCGTTACATTCGCGGCGACATCGCGGATGGAGCGTGGCTGCTTGTTGGCGACGACGACGATCTCGTCGAGTGCCTCGCTCGCGCCATCGACGGGCTCACCCTGCCCGGCCGCGCCAGCTGCCGCGGCAGACACGATGGCAACGATGAAACCGAAGGACTGTCTGGAGGGAGCGGAAAGCAGGCGCATGTAAAGGACCGGGCGACGCGTGAATCAGGGCGTGTGAACACACCTTGCCAGACAGCGGCCCGGGCAACACGTAGCTTTCCCTATTTCGATTTGCGTCCCGCTGCCGTCTGCGCGCACCGATGCGACCTCAGACGCCGTCCGCACGTCCGGTCGAGATGGCAGCGCGGGCGCGCGCGAGCAGTCCGTCACTGTGCACCGGCTTCGCGAGCAGGACGCTGTTCGCAACCTGCTTCGCATCCTGCACCACCCTGGACGTATCGCCGCTGACGATAAACGCCGGAATCTCGGTGTCGAATACCGAGCGCACGTTGACTACCGCCTGCACGCCGGTGGATTCGTCGAGCAGGTGGTAATCGGAAATGATCAGGTCGGGCGGCTGCGCCAGCTCCACGACCACGTCCTCCGCCTGGCCGGCCGTCGCGGCGAGCAGCACGCTGTAGCCCTCCGCGCGCAGCAGCATCGACCAGGCGGACGCGACGTTGCGATCGTCCTCGACCAGCAGCACGACGCCCGTCGCGGCCATCGCCTCCTGGCTGGCATCCCGGCATGTCCGTGCGCTCGGCCTCCCGCGACTGCACCGTTGCCAGCGGGCGCGACGACCGTGAAGCAGGAGCCCTTGCCCGGTTCCGACTCGACGCGTATCTCGTGCCCGAGCAGGTCGGCGAGCCGGCGCACGATGGCAAGGCCCAGACCGAAACCCTCGGTCCTGCCGCCCGGACTCTTCAGCTGGTGAAATTCACGAAAGATGTCCTCCAGCTGTTCCGGCGGGATGCCGATGCCGGTGTCGATGACGTCGATGCACAATGCGTCGCCTTCTTCCCGGCAGCGCATCGTCACGTCACCGCGCTCGGTATACCGAATGGCGTTCGATACCAGGTTCTGGATGATTTCGGCCAGCAGGTTCGGGTCGCTGCGAATCGTGGCGTCGTGGCGTTCGGCGCTGAACCGCAGCTGCTTCTGGCGCGCCTGGCGGGCGAACTCCGCCGACAGCCGGTCCACGAGACGCCGTGCCGGGAATTCCTCCAGCTCCGGCTGAATGGCGCCGGCATCGAGGCGGCTGATATCCAGCAGCGAATTCAGCAGGTTGGTCATCGCATCCAGCGATTGCTGCTGGCTCGTGACCATGTCTTTCGCCAGGGGATCCGAGACCGTGCGGCGCAACGCGCCGTTCAGCAGGCTCAATGCCTGCACCGGCTGGCGCAGGTCGTGGCTCGCGGCCGCGAGAAATGCCGTGTTCGCCTTGTGCGCGCGTTCGGCCTCGTGGCGCGCGGCAATCAACGCGGCTTCCATGGTCTTGCGTTCCGTCACGTCGCGAATGACGCTGGAGACGAACGAGCCGCTCGCCCCCCTGACGGGACTCAGGCTGATCTCGACCGGGAACTCGGAGCCGTCGGCACGGCGCGCATACAACGCCATGCCGCTGCCCATCGGCCGCAGCCGCGGGTCCCGCCCGTACTCCTCGCGATGGCGGACGTGCCGACGGCGCACCGACTGCGGTAACAGGGTCTCGATCGGCTTGCCCACCAGGTCCTCGCGCGCGTAGCCGAACATCCGTTCCGACTGGTCGTTGGCGATCGCGATCCGGCCGCGTTCGTCAACGATGATCATCGCATCGGGCGCGGCATCCAGCAGGTGCCGGAAGTACTCTTCAGACGCATCCACCGCGCTGACGTCGCGTATCGTGCTCGCGACCAGCAATTCGGGCCCTTCCTCGATCGGTGTCAGCGCAATCTCCGCGCGGAACGTGTCACCGTTCTTGCGGCGCCCCTCGAGCCGCAAGCCGGCAAACAAGGGCCGCGCGCGGGGCGTGCCCGCGAACTGCTGCCGCTGTTTCAGCGGTGACGGCCGCGCAGATGCTCCGGCAGCAGCACTTCGACCCGCTCCCCGACCAGCTCGCCGCGCGCATAGCCGAACATTTCCTCCGCCCGCGGGTTTGCGAACGCGATGTCGCCCTTGCCATCGACGACGACGATGGCGTCGGTCGCCGACGTCAGCAGTTTTTCCGTAGCGCTCCGGGATAATTTCATAACGACATCATCATGACGGGACAGCTGCCTGGTCTCCTGTCACCCGGCGTGGCAGATCGGCGCGGGTTGGCTTTCACGCCGCTTTCACGAGCATACGCAGGGCCACGGCGAACAGGAACAGGCCGAAGCCGACGCCGAGCTGGCGGCGCGACAGCCGGTGCGCCAGCGCCGCGCCGAGCGGTGCCATGAGCCAGGTGGTCGGCGCGATGAGCGCAAAGCCCACCAGGTTGACGAACCCGAGGCTCCCGGGCAGCAGGCGCGGGTCGCCCCAGCCCGCGGCGACGAAGCTCAGCGTGCCGGGCACGCTGATCACCAGCCCGAACAACGCAGCCGTGCCGACGGCACGGTGAATGGGCTGGTTCAGCAGCGTCAGCACGGCAACGCTCAACGTGCCGCCACCGATGCCCATCATGCTGGAGACGCCGCCGATCGCGAGCGGCACCCCGGTAATCAGTGCGCCGCCGGGCACATCGCTCGCCAGTGTCCTGCCCTCCAGCGGCAACAGCAGCTTGATGCCGATGAGCAATGCCACGACCGCAAAAACGATGGACAACACGTCGCTGTGCACGCGCGCCGCGATCAACACGCCCGCCACGGCGCCGGCCAGCACGAATACGCCCCAGCGCCTGACCAGGGCCAGGTCGACCGACCGCCGCCGGTGATGCGCGCGGCTGGACGAAATCGACGTCGGAATGATGGTTGCGAGCGATGTCGCGACGGCGACGTGCATGCGGATGGCGGGATCGGTGCCGAAGAATGCGAGCGCGGCGTCCAGCGCGGGCACGATCACGATGCCGCCGCCAATGCCGAACAGGCCGGCCAGCACGCCGGCCACGGCGCCCGTTGCCAGCATGGCCAGTGCCAGCATCACGACCTCGTTCATCGCGGCGCGGTCCCGCTGATCGTCAGGCGGCGCCGGCCAGCAGGCGGGCGTGGTGGCGCAGGTGATCCTCGATGAACGTCGAGATGAAGTAATACCCGTGGTCGTAGCCGTCGTGGCGCCGCAGTGTGAGCTCCACGCCGGCTTCGCGGCAGGCGCGCTCGAGGCGCTCCGGGTTCAGCTGTTCGGCAAGAAACTGGTCGGCGTTGCCCTGGTCGACCAGCAGCGGGTGTGCCGGCTTCGCGCCGCCCTTCAGCAGCTCGGTCGCGTCGTATTCCCGCCACGCCTCGCGGTCGCTGCCGAGATAATTGCCCAGTGCCTTCTCGCCCCACGGGCAATGCAGCGGGCTGCAGATGGGCGCGAACGCCGAAGATCGAACGGTACGTGCCCGGATTGCGCAGCCCCAGCGTCAGCGCGCCGTGACCGCCCATCGAATGGCCGAAGATGCCCTGGCGGGCGCGGTCGCCGGGAAAATGATCGAGCACCGTGGCCTGCAGCTCGCCCGTCACGTAGTCGTACATGCGATAGTGCCGGTTCCACGGCGACGCCGTGGCATTGACGTAAAACCCGGCGCCGAGTCCGAAGTCGTAGGCGCCCTCCGGGTCATCCGGCACGCCCTCGCCGCGCGGGCTGGTGTCGGGCGCCACCAGCATCAGTCCCAGTTCCGCCGCGACGCGCTCGGCGCCGCTCTTGATCATGAACGTCTCTTCCGTGCACGTCAGGCCGGACAGCCAGGTCAGCACCGGCACCGGCCCGTCCGCCGCCTGCGGCGGCACGAAGACGGCGAACGCCATCCGGCAATCGTTCACCGCGGAGGCATGCCGGTAGAAGCCGACCTTGCCGCCGAAGCACGCGTGTTCACTGACTGTTTCCATACTTTCTTCCCTGGTTGGTTGGTTCAAAGCGCTGCCGGGCCGGATTGTTCATGAACGGTTCGGTGGCCGGTGGCGAAGGCGCGCCCGGGGAGGCTTTTCAGGGACGCTGCGAAGCACGTCCGTGTGCGCTCCGGGCTGCACACGTCCCTGTCTCGCACGGCCCCTGAAAGCCCTCCCCGGGCCACGCCTTCCGCCTCGCTGCCTCCATGCCGTTCATGAACAATCCGGACCGAAGGCCATCTGGTCCATGCGTCGTCATTGCGGCTTGCGCAGGACCAGCGTCGCGTTGGTGCCGCCGAAGCCGAAGCTGTTCGTCATGGCCGTCCTGATGCCGGCCTTGTCGATGCATTCCGTCACCAGCGGCATGCCCTCGAGTTCGGGGTCCGGGTCGTTGACGTTGATTGACGGCGCGATGAAATCGTTCTTCAGCATCAGCAGGCAGTGTATGGCTTCCTGTGCCCCGGTGGCGCCCAGCGAGTGGCCGCACATCGACTTCGACGACGAGAAGCGCGGGATGTCGTCGCCGAAGACTTCGCGGATCGCCTTCAGCTCGGTGATGTCGCCGGCCGGCGTGCTGGTGCCGTGGGCGTTGACGTAGTCGATGGGTTCGTCGAGATGGCCCGCGGCCTGCTTCCATGCATGCAGCGCACGGCGCCCTCGCCGGAGGGCGCGACCATGTCGTAGCCGTCGGAGGTGGCGCCGTAGCCGACGACCTCGGCGTAGATCTCCGCGCCGCGCGCCTGCGCGTGCTCGAGCTCCTCCAGCACCAGCATGCCGCCGCCGCCGGCGATGACGAAGCCGTCGCGGTTGGCGTCGTAGGCGCGCGAGGCCACCTCGGGGGTGTCGTTGTACTTCGTGGACAGCGCGCCCATGGCGTCGAACAGGATGGTCAGGGTCCAGTGCTCTTCCTCGCCGCCGCCGGCGAACACGACGTCCTGCTTGCCCAGCTGGATCTGCTCCATGGCCGCGCCGATGCAGTGCGCGCTGGTGGCGCAGGCGGAGGTGATGGAGTAGTTGATGCCCTTGATCTTGAAGGGCGTGGCCAGGCAGGCGGAGACGGTGCTGGCCATGCCGTGCGCGGCACCATGTACGGGCCCATCCGCCGCACGCCGCGTTCTCGCGCAGATATCGGCGGCTTGCGACGACGTTCTCGGTGGATGCGCCGCCCGAGCCGGCGATCAACCCGGTGCGCGGGTTCGAGACCTGCGTGTCGCTCCAGGCCGGCGTCGGCGATGGCCTGCTGCATGGCGACGTAGGAGTAGGCCGCGGCGTCGCCCATGAAGCGGCGCACCTTGCGGTCGATGTACTCACCGAGGTCGATATCCACCGAGCCCGCAACCTGGCTGCGGAGGCCCATCTCACTGAACATGTCATTAAAGCGGATCCCCGAGCGGCCGGCTCTGCAGCGACTGCGAGCTACGGCCTGTTGCGTGTTGCCGAGACAGGAAACGACACCCAGACCGGTAATGACTACACGCCGCATGATCGGATTCCCGAATCAAAAGTCGTCGGTAGACGTAAACAGGCCCACACGCAGGTCTTCGGCCGAGTAAATCTCGCGGCCGTCGACCTCCATCGTGCCGTCCGCGATGGCCAGCACCAGCTTGCGGGTAATCAGGCGCTTGATCTCCAGCCGGTAGGTCACGCGCTTCGCCCGCGGCAGGACCTGCCCGGAAAACTTCACCTTGCCGACACCCAGGGCCCGGCCCTTGCCCTTGTACCCGGACCAGACGAGGAAAAAGCCGACGAGCTGCCACAGCGCATCGAGGCCCAGGCAGCCCGGCATGACCGGATCGTCGACAAAGTGGCATTTGAAAAACCACATGTCCGGATTGATATCGAGTTCCGCGACGATCTCGCCGTGCCCGTACTTGCCGCCGTCGTCAGATGCGGGTCGCGCGGTCGGTCATCCACATGTTTGGCAGCGGCAGGCGGCCGCTTTCCGGGTCGAACAGCTCGCCGCGCGCGCAGGCAAGGAGGTCTTCGTAATCGTACGACGTCTTGCGGCCCGGGGGGCAGCCGTCCCCGCTGCTGGCCTCTTCAGTGTCGGTCATTGGTGCTCCGGCGCTGTGGATATCTGTGCATCGTGCCAGTACTCCATACATAGGCGCCTGGTGATCGGAGTACCGGGCGCCGCCTCGGCGGCCAGCGCGGTCTCTACCCAACCACAACGGGTACCGCTTTACAAATTGGCCCGCCACCCGCGGCCGCTGCCGGCCTCACGCGGCGTCGTAGTCCAGCGTGACCTCATCGGTCACCGGGTGCGACTGGCAGGCGAGCACGAAGCCCCGCTCCAGCTCCCAGGGCTCCAGGGCGTAATTGGCGTCCATGCGCACGTCGCCGGACACCAGCCGCGTCCGGCAGGTCGCGCAAACGCCCGCCTTGCACGAATACGGCAGCTCGAGCCTCTCGGCGCCGCGCCGTCGACGATGCTGGCGGCGCCCTTCGGCATCGTGAAGTGGCGGCGGTGGCCGTCCATGACGACCGTGATGCGGGACTCGCCGGGGGCGACCTCGGGGGCGGGCTCCGCGCGTGTCGCGCGTCGCCGGGGCGCGCCGTAGCGCTCCACCCGGACGCTCTCGCGCGGCATGCCGAGCTCGACCAGCGTGTCCCGCACCGTATCGATCATGGTATCGGGACCGCACACGTAGGCCTCGTCCGGGTTGAGCCCGCTCGCAAACGCCGCCATCAGCTCCCGCACCTTGTCGGCATCCAGCCGGCCGCTCGCGATTCCGAACTCCTGCTGTTCGCGGCTGAACAGGAAATGGAGTTGCAGGCGTTCCGGAAAACGGTTCTTCAGCGCGTACAGGTCCTCGATGAACATCGTGGTCTGCCGGGTGCGGTTGCCGTAGAACAGCAGGCAGCGCGTTGCCGGTTCCTGCTCCAGCGTGCTGCGCAGTATCGACAGGATCGGCGTGATGCCGCTGCCCGCCGCGAAGGCGATACAGGTGTGGCGCGCCGCCGGGTCGGGCTCGCGGTGAAACCGGCCGAACGGTGGCATCACCTCGAGCACGTCGCCCACCGCGAGTTTCTCCGCGACATGCGTCGAGAACCGGCCGCCGGGCTGGATGCGCACCCCGATCTCCAGCGGTTCCCGCCCGGGCGGCGAGCGAAGTGCTGTCCATGCCGGCGCCGCGTGGCGGCCGGCCAGCGTCAGCTGCACCGGCAGGTGCTGTCCCGGCAGGAAACGAAACCGGTCGGCGAGCGCCTCCGGCACCCGCAGGGCGATGCGGCGCGACTCCGCGGTCTCCTCGCCGATCGCGGCGACTTCCAGTTCATGAAACCGGCGCATGCCCGCTTACCCGGCCGTCAAAGGCATTTGAAGAGTTCGAAGGGTTCGAGGCAATCCTCGCAGCGCCAGGCGGCCTTGCACGGCGTCGAGCCGAACTCGCTGACCTCCGCCGTGGCCTGCGACTTGCAGTGCGGGCAGGCCACCGGCAATGCCGGGTCGCGCCGGCCCGCGAGCGCCGCGCTGCCGGCCGGCGGCGCGATGCCGAACGCCCGCAGCTTGTCGCGCCCGGCGTCACTGATCCAGTCCGTGGTCCACGGCGGCGACAGCTGCCGCCGGAGGAAGCCGACCTCGTCGAAGCCGGCGGCCAGCAGGCGCTCGCGAATGCTTCGCTCGATGACTTCCGTTGCCGGGCAGCCGGTATAGGTCGGTGTCACGTCGACCGCCAGCGCGCCGTCCAGGCAACGAACGTCGCGGACGATGCCGAGGTCGAGGACGCTCAGTACCGGAATTTCCGGGTCGGGCACGTCGGCCAGCACCGTCCAGGCGCGCGCCACATCGGGGTCGCTGGCCTGTGCCCGGTTGCCCTGCCGGGCCGTATCGATGCCGGTCACCATGTCAGCCCGGGTACGCCCGCCTGCAGGAACTGCCGTTCGGCGAGCAGGAAACCGAACTGTTCGGTGTGGCGGCCGGCGCGGCCGCCACCGGCCATTGCGCCGTCCTCCGGCACGGCCAGGGTCGCCTCGGCGAAGACATCGGCGACGTTCTGCCGCCAGGCCGCCCGCAGCGCATCCAGGTCGGGACCGTCGTAATGTGCCTGCACCACGGCATCGACGCCGTCCCCGGCGAAGGCTTCGCCGCTGTAGCGCCACAGTTCGGCGAACGACGCGGCGATGCGGCGGTGACTCTCGTCCGTGCCGTCGCCGAGCCGCACGACCCAGCGGGATAGGTGCCGCAGGTGGTAGCGGATTTCCTTGACGGCGCGTGCGGCGATTTCCGCGAGGCGCGCGTCGCTGCAATGGCAGAGTGCCTCGAGCTGCAGCGCGTAGAACGATTCGAACAGGAACTGCCGCGCAACGAGATCGCCGAAGTGACCGTTCGGCTGCTCGACGAGCAGCAGGTTCTCGAACTCGCGGCTGTCGCGCAGGAACGCAAAATCGTCCTCGCTGCGCCCGCGGCCCTCGAGCTCGCCGGCGTAGGCGTAAAACAGGCGCGCCTGGCCGATGTAGTCGAGGGCAAAGTTGGCGTTCGCGAGTTCTTCCTCGAGCTCCGGGCCGTGCGTCATGGCCTCGGCCAGGCGCTGGCCCAGCACCAGCGCGTTGTCGCCGAGCCGCAGAACATAGCGCAGCAGTGCGGCGGCCGGCTCGGGGGTTGCAGCGCTCACAGGTTCTCGACCTCGTCGGGAATGTCGTAGAACGTCGGGTGACGATAGATCTTGTCGTCGGCCGGGTCGAACAACGCGGCCCGAATCGGACGGGTCAGGATGCCGCGGCGTTCGCTGGGCGCGCACGACCCAGATGCTGACGCCCTCGTTGCGCCGCGTGTAGACATCGCGCGCGTGGTCCAGGGCCATGCGATCGTCGGCGGCATGCACGCTGCCGGCGTGACGGTGGCTTAGCCCGGAACGGGAGCGGATGAACACCTCGTACCAGCGGCCGGTTGCGTCGCGCGTCGCGTCATGACGCTCACTCGGCGGTTCCTCGGCGCGCGCCGCGGCGGCGTGCTTCGCGGCGTGGGCGCGTCGCGGCCTCGCGCACCCAGGCGCCGTCGTCCCGCGCCTGCTGCCGGGTTGCGAGCCGCTGGCGATTGCACGGGCCGTTGCCTCTCGAGCACCTCGTAGAATTCCTGCCAGTCGATCGCGCCGAAGCGGTAGTGCCCGCTGTCGGCGTCGTAGTGCAGGTCGTCGTCCGGGATCTTCAGTCCCAGGTACTCCGCCTGCGGCACCGTCGCGTCGACGAATTTCTGGCGCAATTCGTCATTCGAGAAACGCTTGATCTTCCATGCCATGGATTGCGCCGAATGCGTCGAGTCGCTGTCACCCGGGCCGAACATCATCAGCGACGGCACACCACAAGCGATCGAGCGCGTCCTGCGCCATGTCTTTCTGCGCCGCGCTGCCGCGCGCCAGCGTCAGCATGATCTCGAAACCCTGGCGCTGGTGAAAGCTCTCTTCCTTGCAGATGCGGATCATCGCGCGGCTGTAGGGGCCGTAACGGACAGCGGCAGATCGGTACCTGGTTCATGATCGCGGCGCCGTCGACCAGCCAGCCGATGGCGCCGATGTCCGCCCACGTCAGCGTCGGGTAGTTGAAAATGCTGGAGTACTTCGCCTTGCCGGAGAGCAGGTCGGCCACCATCTGTTCGCGCGAGGTGCCCAGCGTTTCGCCGGCACCGTACAGGTACAGGCCGTGGCCGGCCTCGTCCTGCACCTTGGCGATCAGGATCGCCTTGCGCTTCAGCGTGGGGGCGCGCGTCAGCCAGTTGCCCTCCGGCTGCATGCCGATGATTTCGGAATGCGCGTGTTGCGAGATCTGCCGCACCAGCGTGCGGCGATAGGCCGCCGGCATCCAGTCGCGCGGCTCGATCTTGTCCTCGGCATCGATACGCGCCTGGAAGGCCTCGAGCTGTGCCGCCGGCTCCGCCGCGGCATCCTGCCCGGCGGGGCGGCCGGGCGCGTCTTTCTGGTCCAGTCCCTGCGTGTACATAAACCGCGAGTCTCCTGCCGTTTAACCTGACAATGTGTCACATTTTTTCGAGTCATTCAATGAATTGTGTATCAGGTCAGGCGCCCTCCTCGCCATCCAGCAGGCGCCTCCCGGTCGCGGCGGCGCAGCGTTGTGCCAGCGTAGTTGCCGTCATGCCGTCGTCTCCTCGCTCAAGCCGGAAAAGCGTTCGTAATAGGCGGGCGACGGCGGCGGCAGCGGCCCGTCGGCCGTCTCCATCGCACTGCCCAGGAATTCGTCCGCCGCGGCGTACACGGCCCGGTAGAGATTGCGGCAGAGCTGGTACGCCTGCGTGCCGTGCCAGTCGGCCGGCAGCAGCCCGGCGGGTAGCAACGGGTCCCTGAGCACGATCCGCCGGTAATCGTGCACCAGCAGGGTGCGAACGTGGAATGCGAGTACCGGCTCGATACGTCGCGCCTTGCGGACGGCCGCATACACCGGCCGGTAGCGATCGATGAACGCCGCGTAGCGCGCCTCGACGTCGTCGAGGTCCCAGCTCTTCTGCGCCAGCTCCGTGAGCACGCGGTCCTGGCCCGCGCCGGGCGTCGAACCGCGCAGCAGGACCAGCCGCTCCGCAAGGCCCAGCGACGCCAGTGTCGTGTCGAGGTCCGCCGTGTCCGGTGCCGGGTGCGCGAGGATGTTCGGCGTCAGGGCACCGAAGCCCAGCCAGCCGAGTTCGCGGCGCGCACGGTCCTTGTCGGCGGTCGGGAGCGCCGCCAGCAACGCGACCGTCCAGTCGCCCGACCAGCGCTGCCGCGGCTCGCCGTAAATGCGGTGCGACGCCTGCTCGAAACGCGCCCGCCCTGCCCCGGTCAGGCGGTAGTAGCTGCGCCGCCCGACCTGCT
The DNA here is from genome assembly GCA_034522415.1 of Woeseiaceae bacterium. GTDB lineage: Bacteria > Pseudomonadota > Gammaproteobacteria > Steroidobacterales > Woeseiaceae > Woeseia. The sequence continues at coordinate 367,739 of JAXHLH010000001.1, read as the reverse complement.
CGGCCTCGAACCAGCCGTCGCGCGTCAGGCGGAACATCGCGGTACGTACCAGGCGTTCGCTCAGGCCGAACGGCGCGAGGCACGCGATCAGGCTGCCTATCCACACGCTGCCGCCACGCGGCGCAATCGCGTCGCCGAACACGGTCGTGATCAGCGAGCCGGCGCGCGGCGTCGGCTGGGCGCGGAACGTGTCGATCAGGCGAAAGGTGCGGATCTCGACGGACATGCGTGGCGATGCGTCTCCCGGCGGCTGCCCCGGCAAATTACAACCCGATACCGGAAAACACAACGACAACCGATTTTTGTATCCCGATGACATGGTTTATGCTGCCACACGACGCGCGCGAAACAGGCCGGAGCGACCGATGAGCAAACTGGGCAACTACGTCAACGGGCAGTGGCAAAGCGGCCAGGGCGACGGTGCGGCCCTCTTGTCCGCCGTCAACGGCGACCCGGTAGCCCGCATCACCAGCGACGGCATCGACTTCGCGGCAACGCTGGATTACGCGCGCCGGGTGGGTGGGCCCGCCCTGCGGCGTCACACGTTTCACGAGCGCGCACTGATGCTGAAAGCGCTCGCAAAACACCTGGACGAGCACAAGGAACTGTTCTATGCACTGTCCACCGCCACCGGTGCGACGCGCAAGGACGGCTGGATCGACATCGACGGCGGCATTTCGACGCTGTTCGTGTACTCGGGCAAGGGCCGGCGGGAGATGCCGAACAGCACCGTGTACCTCGACGGACCGCCGGAAGTGCTGTCACGCAAGGGCACGTTCGTCGGCCAGCACATACACACGCCGCTGCGCGGCGCGGCCGTGCACATCAACGCGTTCAACTTTCCCTGCTGGGGCATGCTGGAAAAGCTCGCCCCGACCCTGCTCGCGGGCGTCCCGGCAATCGTCAAGCCGGCGTCCAGCACCGCCTACCTGACCGAGCTGATGGTGCGACACATCATCGAGTCCGGCATCCTGCCGGAGGGCGCGCTGCAACTCATTTGCGGCGGCGTCGGCGACCTGTTCGATCACCTGACCTGCCAGGATATCGTCGCGTTCACCGGTTCGAAGCACACCGCCGACAAGCTCGGCCGGCATCCGCGCGTCGTCGCCGAGTCCGTGCGCTTCACGGCCGAAACCGATTCGCTGAACGCCATCATCCTGGGGCCGGACGCAACGCCGGGCACGCCGGAGTTCGACCTGTGCGTCAAGGAAGTCGTCCGCGAGATGATCAGCAAGGCCGGCCAGAAGTGCACCGCGATCCGCCGCGTCATCGCGCCGGCCGGCACCGCGTCCGAGCTGGTACGCGCCCTCGCCGGCGCCCTCGGCAAGGTCCGCGTCGGCAACCCGGCCAGCGACGCCGTCGACATGGGCGCGCTGGCGAGCCTGGGCCAGCGGGACGAGGTCCGCCGCAGTCTCGACGAACTCCGCGCCGAAACCGACGTCGCCTACGGCGGCCGCGACGACTTCGAGCTGGACGATGCCGACCCGCAAAAGGGCGCGTTCTTCATGCCGACGCTGCTGCATTGCGACAAGCCACTGGCAGCGCACCGCGTGCACTCCGTCGAGGCCTTCGGCCCGGTCAGCAGCGTCCTGCCCTACGACAACCTGGACGAGGCGATCGAACTCGCGCAACGCGGCGCCGGCAGCCTGGTCGGTTCCATCGTGACCAACGACAACGACGTTGCCCGCGAACTGGTACTGGGCACCGCCGCCTGGCACGGCCGCATGCTCGTCCTCAACCGTCACTGCGCGGGCGAATCCACCGGGCACGGCTCGCCGCTGCCGCACCTCGTCCACGGCGGCCCCGGCCGGGCCGGCGGCGGCGAAGAACTGGGGGGCGTGCGCGGCGTGCTGCACTACATGCAGCGCACCGCGCTGCAGGGCTCGCCGGAGACGCTGTCGGCCATCGGCGAACGCTGGATCCCCGGCGCCGACGAGACGACGGCGGACGTGCACCCGTTCCGCAAGACATTCGAAGAGCTGGCGATCGGCGACACGCTGCACACCGACAGCCGCCAGGTCACGCTGGCGGATATCGATCATTTCGCCGAGTTCACCGGCGACCGTTTCTACGCCCACACCGACGAAGAGGCCGCCGCGAAAAATCCGTTCTTCGACGGCCGCGTCGCACACGGCTACCTGATCGTGTCGTTTGCCGCCGGCCTGTTCGTCGACCCCGACTTCGGCCCGGTCCTCGCGAACTACGGCGTCGACAACCTGCGCTTCGCGCAACCCGTCAACGTCGGCGACACCCTCAGGGTGCGGCTCACCTGCAAGCAAAAGACGCTGCGCATCGACAGCGGTTACGGCGAAGTGCGCTGGGACACCGAGGTGACCAACCAGGACGACGAGGTCGTTGCCAACTACGACGTGCTGACGATGGTGGCGACCGGTGCCGAGTCGGAAGCGATCCATGCCGTTCATGACTAATCCGTGCTTTCATTTACCGGAACGGCAGGGCCGGGTCGGCCTTGATTTCCTTCAGGACGATGTTGGAGCGTACCTGTGATACGCCCGGCAGCTTGAAGATGAAGTCATCGAGGAAGCGGTTGTAGGCGTCCATGTCCTCGACAACGACGCGCAGGTGAAAGTCGGCCTCGCCGCTGGTCGCGAAGCATTCGAGCACTTCGGGGTGCCGCAGAACCTCGCGCACGAAGTTGTCGACGTTGTGCTGTTCGTGTCGCTCGAGGGACACGAGGGTCATCGACGACAGCATGAAGCCGGCCTTGCGCGCATCGACCAGCACTGCGTAGCGGTCGATAACACCGGCTTCCTCCAGGGCCCGTACCCGGCGCCAGCACGCGGATGCCGACAGGCCGATCCTGTCGGCCAGCTGCTGCATCGTGATGCGGCTGTCCTGCTGCAGCTCACTGAGGATTGCGCGGTCGCGGGGGTTCAGCATGGGTGTATTCTGTTTTTCGGACGATATCGCAATATTATTTCATTATCTTCTTTATTATGGAATAATTTTGAAAAAATTGGCGTAAAATCGCGTTTTGCGGCACCGCGTTGCAATGCGTTTCTGCCATCATGGCCCCTCCCGATAGTGCGTGGCAGCGAGGCGCCCGATGGCCAGCGTAGCTCCCCTGACGACCCCCCGGCCGGATGACGGGCTGGATGACCGACTGGACGACTATGAACTGGAGGACCGCTACCGGCGCACCGCCGGCCGCGTGTTCCTGACCGGCACCCAGGCGCTGGTACGTATTCCGCTGATGCAGCGCGCGCTGGATACGGCGCGCGGCTGGAACACGGCCGGCTTCATTGCCGGCTACTCGCGGCTCGCCGCTCGGTGCGTACGACATCGAGTTGTGGCGCGCGAAGCAGATGCTCGCCGACCATCGCATCGAGTTCCTGCCGGCCGTGAACGAGGACCTGGCCGCCACCGCGATCCTCGGCACGCAGCAGGTCGAGGCCGATCCGCACAAGACCGCTGACGGCGTGTTCGGCATCTGGTACGGCAAGGGTCCGGGTGTCGACCGCGCCGGCGATGCGCTGAAGCACGGCAACGCGTACGGCAGCTCGCCGCACGGCGGCGTGCTGGTGGTCGCCGGCGATGACCACGGCTGCGTGTCGTCGTCCATGCCGCACCAGTCCGACGTCGCCTTCATGTCCTGGTTCATGCCGATCCTGAACCCGGCCAACGTCGCCGAATACCTCGACTACGGCCTGCTACGGCTTCGCGCTGTCGCGCTTTTCCGGCATCTGGGTGGGCTTCAAGGCCGATCTCGGAAACCGTCGAGAGTCCGGCACTGTCGTGCGACCTGCCGCGCGGCGCCGGAGTTTGCGCGCCGGCGACCGACTACCAGGCGCGCCGCCTGACGGCCTGCACTACCGCTGGCCGGACCTGCCCGGTCCGCAGGATGGAAGGGCGCATGGTGGCGAAGCTGGACGGCGGTCCTGCGCCTTCGCCCGGGCCAACCCGATCGACCGGGCGATCTACGGCATCGCCCGACGCCCGTTTCGGCATCGTCACCACCGGCAAGGGTCACCTCGACCTGATGGAGGCGCTGCGCCTGCTGGGCATCGACGAGCGCCGAGGCCGCGCGCATCGGTCTCGAGATCTACAAGGTCGGCATGGTCTGGCCGCTGGAGACCCGGGGCGCCCGGGCCTTCCTGCGCGGCAAGGACGAAGTGCTGGTGGTCGAGGAAAAGCGCGGCATCATCGAGAGCGAGCTGAAAGAAGACTCTCTACGACTTCCAGGACGACAAGCCGCAGCCGGATGGTCGGCAAGTACGACGAGGTAGGCAATCGCGCTGGTGCCCTGGACCGGCGAGCTGTCAGCCCGACCTGCTGGCGCCGCATCGTCGCCGCGCGCATCGACTCACGTCTTGCCCGGTGTGCGGCTTCGATGCGAGCTGACGGCCCTGCGCGCAGCTGCCAGATGGCCACGTGCCGTGCCCGACCGACGTCACAGCGCACGCCGTCCACTATTTCTGTTCCGGCTGCCCGCACAACACGTCGACGCGCGTGCCGGAGGGCTCGCTCGCGCTGGCCGGCATCGGCTGCCACTTCATGGCCATCGTGGATGGACCGGAACACGCGAGTCTCTGATCCAGATGGGCGGCGAGGGCGTCAACTGGGTCGGGCAGGTCGCCGCTTCATCGGCGACCGGCCACGTCTTCCAGAACCTGGGCGACGGCACCTACTTCCACTCCGGCTGCATGGCGATCCGCGCAGCGGTCGCGGCCGGACACCAACATCACCTACAAGATCCTCTTCAACGACGCCGTGGCGATGACCGGCGGCCAGCCCGTGCGACGGCCAGATCACCGTGCCGGCGATAGCCAACCAGGTGCGCGCCGAGGGCGTCGAGCGCATCGCCATCGTCAGCGACGAGCCGCGACAAATTCGACCGACAAGAGCCGGTACCCCGCGGTGCAGACAGCTTTCACCACCGCGGACGACCTGCGACGCGCTGCAGCGCGAGCTGCGCGAGATCTCCGGTGTCACGGTGCTGATCTACGACCAGACCTGCGCGACCGCGAAAGCGCCGGCGCGCCGCAGGCGCGGCCTGCTGGAAGACCCGGACCGCTTTGCCGTCATCAACGAGCTCGTCTGCGAGGCGTTGCGGCGACTGCTCGGTCGAATCGAACTGCCTGTCGGTCGTCCCGAAGGAAACGCCGTTCGGCCGCAAGCGGCAAATCGACCAGAACAGCTGCAACAAGGACTTCTCGTGCCTGAACGGCTTCTGTCCAGCTTCGTCACGGTCGAAGGCGGCAAGCCCGCGCGCCTCAGGGACGACGCCCGGCCGCCTTACCCGGAACAGCGCATCCACGCTCTGCCGCAGCCGGCGCTGCCGGCGACCGGCGACAGCTACGACCTGCTGGTCACCGGCGTCGGCGGCACGGGTGTCATTACGGTCGGCGCCCTCATCACGATGGCGGCGCACGTCGAGGGCAAGGGCGCGAGCGTGCTCGATTTCACGGGCTTCGCGCAAAAGTTCGGCCCGGTGCTGAGCTACATACGGCTCGCGGATACCGAGACCGACCTGAACCAGGTGCGCATCGGCGCGCAACAGGCCGATGCCCTGATCGGCTGCGACCTGGTCGTCAGTTCCTCGCCCAAGGCATCGTCCACCTACCGGCCGGGCCACACGCGCGTCGCCGTCAACACGGCGGAGATGTCGACCGCCGATTTCGTGCAGCATCGCGACGCCAACCTGAAAGCCGCGGAACGAATCGACGCGATACGCGCTGTCGTCGGCCGCGACAACCTGCACGCGATAGCGGCAAACGAGCTGGCGGACAGGCTGCTCGGCAATACCATCTACGCCAACGTGCTGATGCTGGGCGCGGCCTGGCAGCACGGCCTGGTGCCCGTATCGCTGGCTGCGCTGCTGCGCGCCATCGAACTGAACGGGGTCGATGTCGAACGCAATCACCAGGCGTTTCACTACGGCCGGCTGGTCGCGGCGGCCCCGGCGTTCGTCGCCGGACTGGTCGAGCCGCCCGCCGCGGAATCCGCGGCGCAGGAATCGCCGGAAGACGCACTGGAACGACGCCGCGCATTTCTCGTCGACTACCCAGGACGACAAGCTCGCGCGACGTTACACCGACCTGGTCGAGCGCGTGCGGTCCGCGGAAGCGGCGCTGGCGGCGGGCGACGACCGGCCGCTGACGGACGCCGTAATGCGTGCCTGGTTCAAGACACTGGCCTGCAAGGACGAGTACGAGGTGGCCCGACTGCACACCGACACCGGTTTCCTGGAGCGGTTGCGGCGCGACTTCGGCGAGCGGGCCGACGGTCGAGATTCCATCTCGCGCCGCCGGTCCTGAACGGCAAGCGCGATGCGCGCGGCCGCCCGCTGAAGAAGGAATTCGGCGCCTGGATCATCCCGGCCTTCCGGCTCCTCGCGAAGCTCCGCGTGCTGCGAGGCACGCGACTGGACCTGTTCGGCATGACCGCCGAGCGGCGCATGGAACGTGCACTCATTCGTGAGTTTGAAGACACGGTAGACCGGCTGCTGCCGCTGCTCACGCGCGACAACGTCGGGCATGCGGCAGACATCGTCCGGCTGTTCCTGGAGGTTCGCGGCTACGGTCCGGTCAAGGAAGAGGCGGTTGCATCCGTGCGGCAACGGCTGGAAGATGAACTCTCGACGTTCGGCGCGCCACGGCAACAGGCCGCCTGACCGACTTCGACTCCACCGCCCGGAAAGGATTGCATGGCGGCCAATCCCCGTTTCCCCCTGCCCGACTACCCGTTCGCTGCACCGGAGACCGGTGGCACGCTGGCTGTCGCGGACGGCGTCCACTGGCTGCGCATGCCGCTGCCCTTCGATCTCGCGCATATCAACCTGTGGCTGCTGCAAGACGGCGATGCATGGGTCATCGTCGACACGGGCCTCCATGCCGACGCAACGCTGGCTATCTGGGACACGACGCTCGCGGGCCTGATGGCGAACCGGCGCGTGCGGCGTATCGTCGCGACGCACATGCACCCGGACCACGCGGGCAATGCCGGCTGGCTCTGCCGGCGACTGGATGCAACGTTGTACATGACGCGCGAGGAATACCTGTACTGCCGGGTGCTGATGACCGACACGGGACGCGACACGCCGGAGGACGGCATCGCCTTTTACCATGCCGCCGGCTTTCCACCGGACGCGCTGACCCGTTACCAGAAGATGTTCGGCATGTTCGGCCGCTACATGTCGCCGCTGCCGGACTCCTACCGGCGCTTGCAGGACGGCGACACGCTCACCATCGGGGGCCGGGAATGGCAGGTCATCGTCGGCAACGGTCACTCGCCGGAGCACGCCTGCCTCTATGACCCGGCGGCGAAGCTGCTCCTGTCCGGCGACCAGGTGCTGCCGACGATTTCCTCGAACGTCGGCGTGTACCCGACCGAACCGGACGCCGACCCGCTGGCGGACTGGCTGGCCTCCATCGACAAGCTCCGCGAGCGGCTGCCGGACGACGTGCTGGTCCTGCCCGCGCACGGCAAACCGTCCGGGGATTGCACGCCAGGCTGGCCGCGCTGCGCGACGAACACCTCGACGGGCTGCGCGCCTGGAGCGCAGGTGCGCCGAGCCGCACCGCGCGGTGGACGTATTCCCCGCCCTGTTCAAACGCCCGGTCCGCGACAACCAGCTCATCATGGCCACCGGCGAAGCCATCGCCCACCTGAACTGGCTCGCGCGGCGCGGACGCATCACCGTGGAACCCGACGACACCGGCGTCAACTGGTACCGCTCGACGGCCTGAACCGGACCGGGCACGCGCCGATAGTGTCGCGCGAGTCCCTGTGCAAGAATCCCGCGGTCCCGATTCACGCCGGAGTTCTCATGCGTCACCTCTACCGCAGCCTTTTCAGCCTTGCCGTACTTGCCGTTGTCGCCTGCGCACCGGGACGACGATCCGCAACCGGCGGCGGTGCACCGGCTGCCGCCGGCACGGCCGCCGTGGCCATGCCGGACGGCTATGGCGCCGACGTCGCGGAAGCCGTGCTGCGCGACGGCGGCAACGCCGTGGATGCCGCGGTCGCGGCGGGTTTCGCGCTGGCGGTGACCTACCCCGAGGCGGGCAATATCGGCGGCGGCGGCTTCATGCTGATCCACATGGACGGCCGGCAGTATTTCCTCGATTACCGCGAAACCGCGCCGCTGGCCGCGCACCGCGACATGTACCTGGACGACGACGGCAATGTCGTCGAGGGCGCGAGCCTGGTCGGCCACCTGGCCGTCGGCGTGCCCGGCACGGTCGCGGGCCTGTGGGAGGCGCACCGCCGCTTCGGCACGCTGCCCTGGGAGCGGCTCGTGCGGCCCGCCGTCCGGCTCGCCCGGGACGGTTTCGTCGTCGCCGAGGCGCTCGGCAGCGGCATGAAGACGATGGACAGCGACGTCGGCGACCGCACCAATTTCGGCGAGTACTTCGGAGCGATGACGGCCGGCGAGGTGTTTCGCCAGCCGGAACTCGCGGCGACGCTTGCGCGCATCGCGGTTGACGGTCCGGAGGATTTCTACCGCGGCGAAACCGCCGACCTGCTGGTCGCCGAAATGCAGCGGGGCAACGGCCTGATCACGCACGAGGATCTCGCCGCGTACGAGCCCGCCTGGCGCGAACCGCTGCGCGCGAACTGGCGCAACTACGAACTGATCGCGGCACCGCCGCCCAGCTCCGGCGGTTTCGCCGTCATCCAGTTGCTGAAGATCAAGGACTACCTGGCACACCAGTTCGAAGGCCTGCCGCACAATTCGCCGCAGTACATACACCTGGTCGCGGAAATCGAGAAGCGCGTGTTCGCCGACCGGGCCGAGTACCTGGGCGACCCCGACTACGTCGACAACCGCATGGACGAGTTGCTGGCCGAGGACTACATCGAAAAGCGCGCGCGCGAGGTGAATCCGCACGCGATCTCGACCGTCGCCGAAGCGCCGCCGGGCCCTCGATCGCCCGACGCCGACGCACCACTACTGATCCAGGACGCCGATGGCAACGCCGTATCCAACACGTACACGCTGAATCTCGGCTTCGGCAGCGGCGTCGTCGTCGACGGGGCCGGGTTTCCTGCTGGACGACGAGATGGACGACTTCCAGCATCAAGCCGGGCGTGCCCAATGCCTATGGCGTGATCGGCGACGAATCGAACGAGATCCAGCCGGGCGAGCGCATGCTGTCGTCCATGTCACCGACGCTGTTGCTCGAGGACGGCGCGGTGAAAATGGTCGTCGGTACGCCCGGCGGCACGACGATCTTCACGTCCGTCTTCCAGGCGATCGTCAACGTGGTCGATTTCGGCATGACGCCGGCCGAGGCCGTCGGGGCGACCCGGTTTCCATCACCAGCTGCTGCCGCCGGACCTGATCACCTACAGCCCCAACCGGCCCTTGCCCGCCGAAACGATATCGGCGCTGGGCGACAACGGCTACCGCGTCGTGCCGCACGACTGGGCATTCGAGCGACCTGCAGGTCATCTGGAACGACGGCGAGCAGCTCGTGCCGGCCTCGGACCCGCGCAACCGCGGCGAGTCCCGCGATCGATGAGGGGCTGGCCGCTGACCGCCGACTGATCAGGCGCCGTGGCCCGGCTGATTCATGACGGTTCATGGACGGCACGCGAGGGCAGGAGGCGGAGGTGTGGCCCGGGGGAGGGCTTTTCAGGGCCGTGCGGAGCAGGATGTCGAGCCCGGAGCGCACGACGGACGTGCTTCCCAGCGTCCCTGAAAAGCCCTCCCCGGGGCGCGCTTCGCCGACCGCCAGAGCCGAAATTCAGTTCATGAACTGTCGTGAATAGGCCGGGCTGGTCTGCGCCCATCGAATCCGACGGCCTTGCCGATGTGGACCGTCAGCACCAGGAAGACCACGCCCAGCGCCAGCAGCTTTAGCAGCAGCGGCATCGTGAAGCGGAACCAGGCGCCGTAGGGAATCCGTCCCAGCGCCAGCGCCCCCATGACGAGCGCGCTGGTCGGCACCAGCATGTTCGAGAAGCCGTCGCCGAACTGGTAGGCGAGGACCGCCGTCTGTTGCGGCACGCCGGTCAGTGTCGCGAGTGGCGACATGATCGGCATCGTGACGAAGGCCTGGCCGCTGCCGGACGGGATGAAGAAGTTGCAGATCGACTGCACGACGAGCATGCCGACGGACGCCGCCTCCGGCCCCAGGTCTTGCAGCAGCCCGGCAATGCCGTGGATGACGGTGTCGATGACCTGCCCTTCCGACAGCACGACCTCGATGGACCGCGCGAACCCGATCAGGAGCGCCGCGCCCGTCATCTCCGCCGCGCTGCCGATGAACGTGCGGCTGGTCTCGCCGGGCGACATGCGCGCGAGCGCGGCGGCGATGAGGCCGGCACCGAGAACACCGCCATCAGTTCGCTGACGTACCACGCCCCGTACGTTGCCGCGCCGACGACGAACCCCACGACCGCCGCGAGCAATGTCAGCAGTACCGCGATGCGCACCGGCGTCATCTCGGTATCCCGCGGCGCCTCGAAGCCGACGCTGTAGTCGATATGCGCAACGAGGCTCTGTTCCGGATCCCGCCGCACCCGCATCGCGTAACGGTAGATGTGGTGAAAGGCGACGGCGAGAAACGCCGCCATGATGACGAGGCGAAATGCCCAGCCGGACGTTATGGGCACGTTGGCGATGTTCTGCGCGATGATCACGCCGAACGGGTTGGTGCCGGCACAGGCCCAGCCGATGCCGTACGGGACCCAGACCATGCTCATGGCGACGATCGCGTCCATGCGCATCGCGAGGCTCATCGACACGAGGATCGGTATCAGCGGCACGTATTCCTCGCCCATGCCGATCGTGTAGGAACCGAGGCTGAACATGACGAGGCAGCCGCCGATCAGGATCCACGGGCTGCCACCCAGCCTCGCCACCGCACGATGCAGCATTGCATCGATCGCCCCGGTGGCTCGCAGGACGCCGATCACGCCGCCGACGACGAAGACGAGAAAATAATGTCCTGGGCCGCCGCGAAGCCGCGCGGAATGGCTTCGAGGAAGTACCACGGCGCAATGTCCGCCTCGTACGGCGGGCGCCGTCCGTGCGTAGGTATCGGGCACGACCATGGAGCGCGACGGGTTCTCGGGGTAGGGCTCGCGCTCGAACTCGCCCTGCGGAATGACGTAGACCATCAGCTGGGCAATCACGATGATCGAGAACATCAGGACCAGCGAATCGATGGACCAGCGGCGCTTCTGCATGGCGGGCTCCGGGTTGCTCGGGTGCGGGCATTCCTGCCGCCGGCAAACGGTAGCAGAAAGGGGCGTGAGCCGCTTTTGCCGCATTGCGAGTGCGTCGCCTTTTTGTTAAAACGTGCAGCCGCGCCACCCGGCGCCCAACCTGACGGCAGTGCAACCTGATGATTGAGATCGAAAACCTGAGCAAGGTCTATGACGGCCGTGCCGTGGTCGACGACCTGAGCTTTCGTTGCGAGGCCGGCGAAGTGCTGGGCTTCCTCGGCCCCAACGGCGCGGGCAAGTCGACGACGATGAAAATGATCACCGGTTTCGTCACGCCGAGCGGCGGCCGAATCTCGGTTTGCGGGCACGACGTCGAGACCGACGCGATCGCGGCGCGGCGCGCCATCGGCTATCTGCCGGAGGGCGCGCCCAGTTATCCGGACATGACGCCGGAGACGTTTCTCGGCTTTATCGCGGACGTGCGCGGACTGCGCGGCGAGGCCCGCGAGCAGCGGCTGCGGAAGGTGATCGCGGAGCTGCACCTCCAGCCGGTCATGCAGCAGTCCATCGACACGCTGTCCAAGGGTTTCAAGCGGCGTGTCGGCCTGGCACAGGCCATTCTCCACGATCCGGACGTCCTGATTCTGGACGAGCCCACCGACGGCCTGGATCCCAACCAGAAACACGAAGTGCGCGAGCTGATCCGTTCGATGTCGCGCGACAAGCTCATCGTGATCTCGACCCACATACTGGAAGAAGTGGAAGCCGTCTGCAGCCGCGCCATTATCATTGCCGCCGGCCGCATCCTCGCCGACGACACGCCGCAGGCGCTCGCGGCCCGTTCGCGCTATCACAACGCGGTGCGGCTGACGCTGGCGGATGCGGACACGTACGACAAGGCACTGGCCGCGCTGTCGTCGGCCGACGGCATCGGCGGCACCGAAACGGATCGCGAACGCCTGACCATCACGGCGCTGCCCGGCGACGGCGGCGCGGCCAACTCGACCTGGCAGGACGTGTCCGGCATGGCGCGCGACAACGACTGGAACGTCGCCAGCCTGCAACTGGAGGCCGGCCGGCTGGATGAGGTCTTTCGCACGATCACCGGAGGTGCCGACGCATGAGTAGCGTGGTTGCAGAGACGTCGTCGGCGAGCGTCGTCCGCGCCCTGTTCCGCCGCGAACTGCGCAGCTATTTCGTTACGCCCGTCGCGTACGTCTTCATCGTCATCTTCCTCGTGCTGATGGGAACCTTCACGTTCTACCTCGGCGGGTTCTACGAGCGCGGCCAGGCGGACCTCGCGCCGTTTTTCAATTATCACCCGTGGCTCTACCTGTTCCTGGTGCCGGCGATAGCGATGCGGCTGTGGGCCGAGGAACGCAAGACCGGCAACGTCGAGCTGCTGATGACCCTGCCCGTCACGCCGTGGCAGGCGGTACTCGGCAAGTTCCTGGCGGCGTGGGCGTTCACCGGCATCGCGCTGGCGCTCACATTCCCGATCTGGATCACGGTCAATTACCTCGGCGACCCGGACAACGGCGCCATCGTCGCGGCCTACTTCGGCAGCCTGCTGATGGCCGGCGGATTTCTCGCGATAGGCTCGTGCATCTCCGCGACGACCCGCAACCAGGTCATCGCGTTCGTGATCTCGGTCGTCATCTCGTTCGGCTTCCTGCTGGCCGGATTCCCGCTGGTGCTCGACCTGTTTTCCGGCTGGGCGCCGCAGGCGCTGGTGGACGGCATCGCGTCCCTCAGTTTCCTGACGCACTTCGCCAGCATCAGCAAGGGCGTCATCGATCTGCGCGATCTGGTCTATTTCGCGCTCCTGATCGGCGCGTTTCTCTACGCCAACACGATCGTTCTGCAATGGAAGCAGGCTGACTGATCATGACCACTACCTCGCAACGCCGCCTCAGCGCATCCGGTCTCGTCCTGCTCGCGGTCGCATTCATTGCCGCCATCATCATCAGCAACGAGCTGTTCCGCGGCTGGCGTGTCGACCTGACCGAGAACAATCTCTACACGCTGTCGGCCGGCACCGAGCGCATCCTCGAGGGCATCGACGAGCCCATCAACCTGTATTTCTATTTCTCCGACGACGCGACCGCGAACATTCCCTCGCTGCGCAGCTACGCGAAACGCGTGCGCGAGATGCTGCTCGAGTTCGAGCAGGCGGCCGATGGCGGCATCCGGCTGCACACCGTCGACCCGCAGCCGTTCTCCGAAGAGGAAGACCGTGCCGCGCAGTTCGGCGTGCGCGGCGTCCAGCTACCCAACGCGCCGGATCCCGTCTATTTCGGCCTGGCCGGCAGCAACAGCGTCGACGACGTCGAGGTCATTCCGTTCTTCCAGCCGGACAAGGAAGAATTCCTCGAATACGACATCGCGCGGTTGGTCAGCACGCTGGCCGACCCGGAGCGCGACGTCGTCGGGCTCATTTCGGGCGTGCCGATGGCCGGCAATTTCAGCCCGCAGACACGGCAGATGCAGCGGCCCTGGACAGTCTGGCAACAGGCGAGCCAGTTGTTCGAGATTCGCGACCTGGGCACGTCGGTCGAGCGCATCGCCGACGACGTCAGCCTGCTGTGGATCGTGCAGCCGGCGGAGCTGGACGAGCAAACCCGCTACGCAATCGACCAGTTCCTGCTGGCCGGCGGCAAGGCACTGATCTTCGTCGACCCGGTCGCGGAGATCGACCCGGCGACGCCCCCGCAGGGCGTGCCCAGGGGATGCCGGTGCAGGGCCGCAGTTCGAACCTGCCGGACCTGTTCGACGCCTGGGGCCTCGAGTTCACGGCCGGCGACGTCGTGATCGATGCGCGCCTGGCGTTGCAGGTCTCGGGTCCGGGCGGCCAGCCGGTACGGCACCTGGCGTTCCTCGGCGTCACCGCGGGCGAGCTGAGTGACGACGATGTCACGACGGCCGATCTCGACACGATGAACCTGGGCACCACGGGCCACCTGGCGCTCAGCGAGGACAGTCCGCTGACGTTCGAGCCGCTGATCACCACCAGCGACGCCGTATCGACGGTCAGCGCCGCACGCTTCAGCTACCTGCCGGACCCGTCCGTCCTGCAGGACGGCTTCACGCCGCGCGGCGAGCCGCTCGTCGTCGGCGCGCGCCTGTCGGGCAATCTCAGGAGCGCGTTTCCCGACGGCCCGCCGGCCGGCGACGGCAACGCTGACGCGCCCGGCGGCGGCGACAATGACGCCGACGGCCTCGGTCCGGAAGAAGCCGCCGGCGAGGCCCCGGCACCGGACCACCTCGCCGAGTCCACGGAACCCGCCAACATCATCGTCGTCGCGGACGTCGACATGCTCGCGGACCGCATGTGGGTACAGGTGCAGAGTTTTCTCGGCCAGCAGATCGCGAACGCGTTCGCCAGCAACGGCGCCTTCGTCAGTAACGCGCTGGAAAATCTCGCCGGCAGTTCCGATCTCATCGCCGTGCGCAGCCGCGCGAGCTACACGCGGCCGTTCACCGTCGTCGAGGATCTGCGGGTCCAGGCGGAAGCGCGTTTTCGCGAGACCGAGGAACGCCTGCAGAGCGAACTCGCGGAAACCGAACGCCGCCTGGCCGACCTGCAGTCACGCCGCGAGGATGCGGGCAACCTGCTGCTGACCGAGGAGCAGCAGGCCGAGATCGACCGGTTCGTCGACCGGCGCGCACAGATCCGGCGCGAGCTGCGCGCCGTGCAGCGCGACCTCGACCGCAACATCGAACAACTCGGCACCGTGCTGAAAGTCATCAACATCGCACTCGTGCCGTTGTTGCTGACGGTGTTCGTGCTGCTCGCCGTATGGCGCCGCAAGCGGAGAGAGCAACGATGACGGCACGATCGACGAAAATCCTTGCCATTGCTGCCGCCGTCCTGCTGGTGGCTGCCGTGCTGATGAACCTGGACGGCGGCGAGGACACGGCGGGCGGCGGCCCGCTGCTGCCGGACTTTCGCGACAACATCAACAGCGTGACGTCGGTTGCCATCGAGCAAGCCGGCGAGCGCGCCACCATCCTCAACGACGGTGAGCGCTGGGTCGTGCGCGAGCGGGACGACTACCCGGCGGACACGGGCAAGCTGCGCGAAGCATTGCTGGCGCTCGCGGACGCAACGCGACTGGAAGCCAAGACAGCCGACCCGGCACGTCACGGGCAACTGGGGCTCGCCGGCGCCGGCAGCGAGGACAGCACGCTGGTCGACATCAACGGCGACCCGGCAACGGCGTCGCTCATCCTCGGCAATACCGCACAGCGCGAGTACCGTTACGCGCGGCTCGCCAGCGAGGAACAGGCCTGGCTCATCGACGAGAACCCCGAATTCCCTGCCGACCCGGCCGACTGGCTGGTCACCGAATTGATGGATATTCCGTCGCAGTCCGTGCGTGCTGTGGTAATACAGCATGCCGACGGCGACGAGCTGCGCCTCGCGCAGGCTGATGCGGACGATGGCACGTTCGTCGTCGAGAACGTGCCGGAGGGTCGTGAGCTGACCTTCGACGGCGTGGCAAACGGCATCGCCGCCGCGCTGCAGGGACTGTCGCTGGACGACGTGATGCGAGCGCCCGCGGAACCGAGCGAACCCGACGTCACGACGCAGTTCACGACCCGCGACGGGCTGATCATCGTCGCGACACGCCATCGGCGCGACGACGAATCATGGTATGCCCTTGCGGCCAGTGTCGATCCGGAGCACACCGATGCGGCCGGGAGTGCGACCGGGGACAATGGCGAGGATTCGACGGAAGCCGAGGCTGACGGCGACGAGGCATCGTCCGCCGACGAGCGGGCCGCGGCCATCGCCGAGCGAGTCACCGGCTGGTGGTTCCGCCTGCCGTCCCGCAAGGCCGGACTCCTCGCGCGCAGCTGGTCTGACATCCTGCAGCCGCCGCCGAACGCGGACTCGTCGGACGATTCGTCATAGATGAACCAGTCGGTACTTGATCTTACGGATCTTGTCAGATTCTTCTTCTTGAAATGACCGCTTCCGCCTATGAGCGGCCGGTCGAGGGCGCAGATCTGATTTGCCAGGTCAGGCGGCAGCCGGCCAGAACCGGTCATTGACGCAAACAGCGGATACCGTTCAAGCAAAATCCGAATGCTCTCGAGATGCATTGCCGCGCCGTAACGCCGTGGCAATACCCAACGCCACAGCCGCAAAAAGCAAACCCACCAAGATCACTAGATCAGGTACACGATCATCAGGGAACCCGAGATCAAGGTTGAATCCAATCAGCACGAATATGGTAACTAGGCTAGCAATCCCAAGAATCGGCGCCATCAGGCCGAATATCGCACCAAACAGTATGGAGCTCCATTTCTTGCGCCCCTGCATCCTTGCTACGCCGGCGCCCACCGCAGGGACTATAGGTACAACAAAAAGCGCCCAGACTATAAACTCTGCCCAACCGGGAACCGTCGGTGAACCGGACTGATCCGGACTTAACCACGCAATCAAAGTAATTATCGCTAGAAATCCTAGCGTCCACAATAACAAGCGCCAAACGGCAGATCGCAGAATGCACCAAAGTTAATTTTTTGCTCCAAAATTGCTACGAAAAATCGAGAGGTCGTTTTGCGGTAGCAGAACCACTTTTGCCGAATTTGCGAACGACCGCAAAGAGTCAATAGCGCTTTCTCACCAGTTTAGCAGCTGAGCTGCTGGTTTGCGTCAGTAGCAGTCAGTTTAGCCTAATTGTCTGGACGGCCGGAATCAACCAAGAGCCGACGGTCAGACGCTGACGATATAGTGATAGCGGTAGAGCTTGCCTGCCTCTGCTGCGGGTAAGTAATCGTCGTCCGCATCGTGCATGAAACTGTCGAACATTATCTCGTTGCCCTCGGCGACAAAATCGTCCCTCAATTCGAGTGCAGCTTGCTTGAGCTTCGGCCAGAACGAAAGGAAGCGCTGCGTGTCGTCGTGGACTTCGTAATTGACTCCAAGTCCCTGCAATGAACAGGCAACCCAGGTCCCATCAGGTTCCAGCGAATCGGGCCCGTCTTCGAACTCCGGTGTGACCGTGATAGATATCGCGAATCTGCCTGCGGGCCTCAGCAGCCGGAGGATTGATGCCAGGGCCGCATCTATTTCGGCAACCCAGTAAATGGTGTCCAGCGAAATAACTTTGTCAAAAGAGTGGTCTGCAAATTCGAGAGCATTCATGTCACCCTGAACAAAATCCAGTCGGCCGCGTTTACTCCTCGTCCGATCCAAGGCGGTCGTGATGGCCGATTCCGCGTAGTCCAGTCCGGTGACAAACGCGCCGGTTTCGTCGGCGACGTATTCCGATATTCCGCCAGCGCCGCAGCCCAAGTCGAGTACTTTGTCGCCTTCACCTATCTGCAAATACGAAATCAGGTCATTGATCGTATCCATGTCGGCCTGGCCGTCTTGGGTGAGGTCCTTCCCGAAGACCCACTCACAAAGTTGTGAGTGCGCCCGGCTTGCCTGTGCTGCAGGATAATAATGTTGGTAGTAGTACCAGAAATGATCGGGGCGCTCGGCGTAATATTGTTCCGCGAGGGGGCGACCACGCTCGGTCAACGAGTACCCGCTCTCATCACCTTCGATCAGGCCTTCATCAAGCAGCCTTTGCCACGAGTCCGACCAGTCTTCCAGGTACTTCCAATACCGATCTGAGCCTTCCTCAAGCGTTGCGCGACTCAGATGATCCGCCTTCCATTTCTGCGCGACGAATACTTGCCAACACCTGGATGTCTGCTTCATTCATTTGGAGGCCCCAAATTCTCGAGACGGATGCGATTCTCGGCGCATCGGACCGGTATGCATTAGCAAATGCTAACGAGCGGCTTTGGGTCATCAATTGTCATTGTAGCTGAATCTCGTTCAACTTCCGGAGCCGGCCATTCACGGACGCTCGCTATGGGCGAGCCCTGCACTTCGCCTCTTCTTCAATCGGTTGTCAGCGCTTCCGTGGCGCTTTTCCTGAAAATGCCGTTTACAAAATCGCTAATCGCTGTCGTCTGATTTTGGGGGCATATAATCAGATGCCTGGCGCGGCAATCATCCTGTTGGCAACCAGCCTCCGCCTACCTCATCGACTTCCTTTTCCATATTTATCCATCAGAACTCTAAATCGCTCTTGAGCGTCCGGAAGCGTTTCCGACATTGGCTTGTCTTTTTTGCCTCGCCGTCATTATTTCTTCGCCAGTCTGGGGAGATCTTTGCAGACATTGATGGGCGAACATCATCAAGACCGCAAAGGTAGTCAATGTCGCATGACAAAAGCACTATCGCAGATTCTGCAACTTGGCATTTCTTTCTTTAAGAAGGGAAACCCAATGCCTATACCGCGGGCTGCGTCCTATCGTGGCGTGGGCCTGGCAGGGGCTCTACAACAAGTTTCACACTTGCTAGTTCACCGTCCAGAAAGATTGACGGCGGCGAATATAACTCAGCGAGAACCGGAGTCGCATTCCGGCCACCAACCGGTCACTCGGCAGATGAGAATCGAACACAGTCCTAATTGAATCCTGTCACAGGTTTTTCGATTGGCTGCTCCCGTATGGAGTTTACCTCACGCTCGAAATCTGGATTCCACCCACCTGCGGTGTCAATCCCACATCTGCCGCGCATTTGGGTCGTTGACTAAGCGGCTGCCGAGGACCACCCGATAGGTATCCCACTCCTCTTGTTCCGAGAATCCACGCCGATATTGCATATATACGTTTTGGAACACGCGAAAATTGTAATACTGATGCCGCCACAATTGGTCACGTTCAAATGCGTCCAATTCGATTCCTGCTGCCTGTTTGTGGAGGCCCCGTGCAATAATCTGGTTATCCATTCCGAGGGCGAAATAATCCAGACTTTGGTTCGTGACCTCCTCGCTTGCTGCGGCGATCGTCGCCCGGGTATTCTGATTTATCTCAATTCCGAGAAATACAAGACCGGCAACGACACCGAGATTTGCGGCCAGAGTTAGCCACTTGTTCATCTTGTCAGCATTCATTTCAGCTTTGTTGGTAAAAATACAGTCAGATCTTTAAGTTCCATAAAACGGCTGGAACGGGTCAGGTGCTCGCATTCTACCCCGAAATCTCGGACCGACGTCTCTCGGCCAGAAGCGGCCCTATTCTTCAACGTCCCATTCGGATGAAGTCCAGTACGGACCTGCTTAGCCGCTTGTCGGGAGAATTGAAGCTGTAGTTCATAGATAGATGGTTGTGGTGCCGGAGCCTGGTGAATTTCGGGCATCTTCTATCTCGCCGACACAGAGCCGCAAACAGCTCGGCACCTGATACGTCGAGACCCGGATTATCAAATTCCGCGATCACAATATATGTTGGTATCAGTGGGCCATTTTCGACCTGGTTGATTACGGACATCCTCTCGTACTCGTCCGGATTCTCGCCGAAGTAGGCGCGGACCTTTGCGAGATTAGGGTCATTTGGACTGGAGGAAATGTGGTACCTACCGCTCATCAGAATCACTCCCGCAAGTCCATGCCCGGACGGTGGGTGCAATTCTTCGTCGTAAGTATATGTTGCAATGTGTGTGGCGCCAGCCGACGAGCCGATCAAATAGATTTGTTCGGGGTCTCCACCATAATCGCGTCCATTGTCATGCAACCATTGGACGAGCGAACCAACGTCCTCCGCGGCCGCCGGCCATACGGCCTCAGGGGCCAGTCTGTAATCAATGTTCACACCCACCATCCCGTGTCGTGCAAAGTACGTCGGGATGTTGGCGCTTATCTCCGCAGTCGAATTTCTTGAGCCTCCTACATACGCTCCGCCATGAACAAACACGACGATTGGCGCATTGGATGTATCGTCAGTTCGATACACGTCAAAGGATTGGAGTGGGTGCGCCCCGTAGCTCAAATTGCGCTCAACCTTGACACCATCCTTCGGAGCGTTTTTCAGTATGGGAGTAAACGCCAGAACGGACTTGCGGATGTTTCCCGAGATATCTTCAGCCCATACCGGACCGACTGAATCCAAGACAGACCGAACATCTTCTGGAAGGGCAGTAAACTGTGCGGATGATGTTTGGCACGCAACTAATAAAGCTGCCAACAAAACACATTTGAATCGCATATTGCTCCCCCGCGATGAGTGAGCCTGATGTCCGCTTCGGGCCAGTATCAGTCAGTTTAGCCCAATTTGCCTGGATGGCAGGAATCGGCCAATTGCGACCAGTAGCTGATTTTCGCTAAATCTCTACTAGACTCAAGTAATGTGCGAGGCGTAACTGCGCCAAGTGCATCAAGTACTCCTAGTTGGAGTCAATCTACATTTGATGGGTGGAGAAGTCGTATGATTAAGAAGAAAGAGAGCCTACGCGGAATAGCCTGCCTGCTTGTCTTCGCTTTTGTGATCCCGGTTTCCAGCCTCGCGGATGACATGGATGACGTAATGGCAGTAATCGACAGCTACATTGCAACAGAAACCGATCTAGCCGAGCAAGCCAGACTAATGACTGACGATCGTACCTATATCGTCGCAGGCAGACGGTTCACTGACAATGTCGCGAATATGAGGGGGCAATTAGCTGGCGAGAAGCTTCGCCAAGAGCTAGACCCCGACGGTACAATGATCGTCACCGCCGAGGATCCGATGATCAAGGTCTACGGAGATACCGCCGTCGCCAGCTTTAACCAGCCTCACTGGTGGTTGACTCCAGGCGCGGATGCCGTGAAGGCCGGGCAGGCTGGCAACGCACCGCCGAGCCAAGTGGTAACGGTGGTGCTCAATAAGCACCGTGGCGACTGGCAAATAGTGCACACGCACATTTCGCCGATGGGCGGCAACTGATCGGATGAGCAGGGACCCGGAATCGATGCTCCGGGTCCCTGTCCGGATAGCCGGTCGCAGGAGGCAATCATACGGTCCTCTGATTGCCTGATTCAGAGCGGCCAATGTCAAACACCATATCTTACCCGCTCATCCAGAGTGGGCGTTTTGATGGGTGGTAATGAATGTCGCCTCTGGGTCACCTTCTTCCGGACAATAGTTTACCAGCTCGACGGCATCAGTGCGGCCATTAGTACAGATAGCGAATTTTCTTATCGCCTGCTCATCGTTAGTCGTGCAAACGGCTTGAACTGACCCTCTTTTTTTTCCGAGTCCATTGTCCAGTACCAAATGTCATTCGGTTGGTCGTAAGAAAATGTGGTGTGAAAACGACGGGTATCTCCTGCGAAGACAAACGCGAGCTCATCTTCTGACTTTTCAGCATAGCCGAGGATGCCATTGGATAGCCCGCTACCGCCCGTAGAATCAAGCCACAAACAAACGTAACGATCTGAGGGCTCGTCCCAGCCGATAATCATCCGTCGCTTCGTAGTCAATTTCCCCTTCCTCAGTACGCTGGTCGAACTGTCCAGAGTGCCTGGTGCGCCGAGCGCCCGACGCGCATCGATAGAGTGGACAACGTCATCTCCTGCGATCGTGCCTGTCAGAACCCAACGGCCCGTGAATTTATCCAGCAATTCATCTTGGAAATCCTTCTCCTGTGCATTGACGGCGAGCGATGGTGCAAGAAATAACGCAAAAGACAGCAACGTTAGCCTGATCATCTCGGGGCACCGTCTCCGAAATTCGACAGGTGTTCGATTAAGCAACCTGACAGACATCGCCAAGATAGCAACGGCGCCCACGGGCGAAAACAGTCGGTTGAATCGCGACACAAATTGACACTGCCTGTACGATCAGGTCAAAGCTACTACCCGGGTCGGCGAACCAAACATTCGCGACACCGCATCACGTCAGGTTGCAGATATTCAGCGCCGTCGACGCTCCCGGAACTGAATTTTCCTGAACGCTCAACAATCCTCCCGCGGGAGCGTGGGACGCCACCGGCAACGCATAGCCGACCTCAGGCACCGCGATGCCGTCCGGCCGGAAAAAGCTCCATCGGTCGAGGAAATCCCTGTCGATCCGGGAACCGCCCTCGTGCACCAGCGCGCAGGTGCGATGGCGGGTGCAGAGGAGCAGCAGGTTGTCGAGGCAGGTTTCGCCGGTTCGCTCGCCCAGTGCTCGATGTGGTGGATGTCGAGGAAACGACGGTTGTCGCAACCGGGGAAGCGGCAACGGTGGCCGTCCCGGGCCCGCACGGCGCGCGCCAGCGCCTTCGGCACGATCCGGGACTTCCGGCCGATGCCCAGGGGCTCGCCCTCGGCGGTCTCGGTGATGACCACGGCCTGCCCGTCGGCCAGCAATGCCGCTTCACCGCCTCGAGCGGGACGGCGGCGCGGGCCCTCGTGCCCTGCAACGCCGCCGAGCGCGTCGACGTGGATCTCGTCACCAGGAAGTTGTCGCTGCCGGCGTCGCCGTCGCCGGCCAGGTAGCCGTTCAGCAGGTTGACGAAGGCATCCGCCTGCCGCGTCGGCCAGGCGGTGTCGACGAGATCGGGCACCTCGAGTGCGGCATCGTCCCGTGCCTTGTCGAGCGCCTTTTCCAGCAGCTCGCCGGTGTCGAGCGGCAGCTCCACGGTCACCGTCATCAGGCTGCGCTCCCGGTCGCGCCGGATGCGCAGCGAGCGGTTCGCCCAGGCACGTTCGGCCGTGCCGATGGAGGCGTCGCGTCCGCAGCGCAGCTCCCGGCAGCGCTCCGCGACGGTAACGGCCGTGTGGCGCAAGGCGAAGGCGAGGAGCGGCGCTTCGTTGTCCCGGTTCGCGACCGCGTCAGTTCCTTGACCTTGGAGTAGGACAATTCGCCGTCGCCGAAGGCCGCGGCGATCCGCGGCCAGGCATTTCAGGGCATGGGCCACCCGGACCTTTTCCCGGGCCGTGGTCAGGCTGAGATCACAGCGCCAGGCCAGCCACTCGGCGCAGGAGGACAGGCCCCACTGGACGAAACCGGCGCGCTCATCGAACTCCCGGATCATGACCAGCAGCTCGCTGGTGGCCGCATTGATGCGGGTGCAGAGGGCGAGGATGCGCCGGTCGAGCGCTTCGATGGGTGTCAGGTCGGCAGGCATGGCGGGTCTCTCCAGGCGGCGTGAACGGGTACTGGTATTTTATCCAGCACCTCCTCGAAAGTCCATTCGGAACAGACAGTTAAGGCTTTTTTTCTTGCAGAAACGGGACGGCGAGTTCCGGACGAGCGTACCCGGATTCGGTACGGCCACGAGCAGACGCTACAGCTCGAGCCACCTGGGCCGGCCAAATACTCTGGTTGTACTCTGCGAATACTTGTAGAAAATCCAGTCGTGAAAATGGAAGCTCCATATGATCCGTCGCCTCCGGCTTTGATCCTGTTCGACTTCGGCGGCGTTCTCTTGCACCTGAACGACCCGGTCGAAACGTTCGGCTTTGGCCACAGCCACGAGGAATTCAACCGCCTGTGGCTGGATTCGCCGGCCGTGCGCGCGCACGAAACCGGCCGGGTCGAGCCGGAGACATTCGCACGTCGCATCGTGCGGGACATGGGCCTGCCCTACTCTTGGCAGGAATTCCTGCAGCGCTTCGCCGCATGGCCGGACCGCGTGCATGCCGTCACGTCGCAGCTGGTGCAGGGCATACCGCGCGAAATCGACTGTGCCATCCTGTCCAACACCAATGCGTTGCATTGGCACGTTCAGGATATCGAGCGCGATTTCGGCGGCCGCATATCGCGCTGCTTCCTGTCGTTCGAGTCCGGGCTGATCAAGCCGGATGCCGGGGCGTTCACGCAGGTCTTCGAGGCGACGGACCACCGCCCGGGCGACATCCTGTTCATCGACGACAACCCCAAAAACATCGAGGCCGCCCGGTTGCAGGGAATGCGCACGCAGCACTGTGCCAACGTATTCGCACTGGGCGACATCCTGCAGGCGGAGGGACTTCTCGCCAGGCGGACTGTCGTTTAACCGGTTACGGTGCGTCGGCGCCGCGAACGATGACAACGAGGCACCCCGCCATGTCCGCAACACGTGACGAAACCGCCAAACGCGTCCATTCCGATATGCGGCCCTCGACGATCCTCCCTGCGTGGTGCACTATCGTCGCCGGAAGTTCGACGTTGGAACGGAGGTCTCGCTGATCAACGAGAAGGTACCGGCCGGTGTCAGGGCCACGGGATCGTTGCCGCAGCGCCTTGCAAGAACCCTGCTCCGCATCGGCGGCTGGACGCTCGCCGGCGAGGTACCGGACCTGCCGAAGGCTGTGTTCATCGCGGCGCCGCACACGTCCAACTGGGACGGTATCTGGCTGCTTGCCTACAAGCTCGCGGTGCGCGTGCAGGTGAAGTTCTTCGCCAAGCACACGCTGTTCTGGTGGCCGCTGGGTCCGCTGCTCCGTCGCATGGGCGCGATACCCGTCGAGCGGACGCGCAGCGGGGCGCATGTCGACAGGGCGGTCGCCATGTTCGCCGACGCGGACCACCTGTTTTTGGCGCTGGCACCCGAAGGAACCCGCAAATGGACGCCGCACTGGCGTACCGGCTTTTTCCGGATCGCGCGAGCGGCCGACGTGCCGGTGGTCATGGCGTTCATCGATTACCGGCGGCGGCGGCTCGGTATCGGGCCCGTGCTGGACATGAACCGCGACACGGCGTCGATACTCGCGACGATTCGTGAATTCTACGAAGACTGCGGACCGGCAATACCGGCCAACATGGGGCCGGTCCGATTTCCGCCGGCAGCCGGGCCCGCCGGATAGAATCGTTCAGTCCGCTTCGGCGGCGGCTGCTACCGGGGATTCGACGGCGACCGGCGGCGCAAACCAGTCCGGCTTGACGATCACCAGGTCACAGGGCAGCCGGTTCAGCGTGCGTTCCGCGGTGGAGCCGATAAACAGGCGCTTGATGCGATTGCGCGCGACGGCACCCATGACGACCGCGGTGGCATCCAGTTCCGATGCGAGGCGCGGCAGCGCCTCGTCCGGCAGCCCGGTGACGAGGTGGCGCCGCTCTTCCGGGATGTCGTAGCCCTCGAGTACCTCGCTAAAACGCGCGCCATGCTGCTCGCGCATCTGGGCCTCGATGTCGGCGATCGGCAGCGACACCGGGATGTATACATTGTAGGAAGCCGTCGACATCGCGATGCGCGGGTCGAACGCATGGAACGCGTGCAGCTCGCTGCCGGTCGCGCCGGCAATCGCACCGCCCGCCTTCAGTATCGCCTCGTCCAATGCGGCCGGCTTGTCGTGCTGGTGCAGCGGATCGACCGCGGCGATCAGGCGGACGCGCTTCGGCATGTCGTCCCGGCGCACTATCCAGAGCAGTCCCGGGCAGGTACGGATCAGGTTCCAGTCCTCGTTGGACAGGAACCGCGGCTTGTGGCCCGACTGCTGCTGCGTCTCCTTGACGACCAGGTCGGCCCCGGTGGCAATCGCATGGCGAACGATGCCCTCGTGCAGCGGATGATCCCAGGTAACCGTTGCCGACACGTCGATCCCGTGCTTGCTCGCGATCCCGGCTGCCTGGGCCTCGAGTTTTTCGCGAATGGCCGCCATGGCCTCATCGCGTGCCTTCTCCAGCAAATCCTGCTCGAACAGCGGATGCCCGAGGACATATTCGTTGTAGTAGACGACCAGGAGTTCGAGCGCGGCGCCGGTGGCCGTCGCGAGCCACGCGGCGCGGGCAACGGCGGCCTGCGCCGGGTGGTCCGGATCGACGACGCACAGGATCTTGCTGATTTTTGTCATGGTATGGCCTCGGAGTCCGCGGCGGGCGCGCGCGGCCCTTGCCGACACGCCCGCAGACGCCTGCATATTCCACCAATCGGGGCAGCTGGTTGATCGGGGAATCTACCTAGTCCGTCTGCGGGCAATCCGCATTCAAATCAGCGCGTCCCGGCATTAGATAGTTCATGTGTATAACGTGCCACAAGCCAAACTGGGAGTACGACCATGAACTTGATGAAATGGAGTCCGTTGCGGGATTTCGACGATCTGCTGGCAGATTACCAGGGTATGTTCCGCCGCCCGCTGGCCGGGGCCGAGGTAACCGATGCCAACCTGCGCTGGCGTCCGGTTGCCGATATCTCGGAAACGGACAAGGAATACGTCGTCAAGGCAGAGCTGCCAGGCGTTCGTAATCCAAGGATGTTTCGGTCACTGTCGAGAACGGCATGCCGAAAATCGAAGGCAAACGTGAATGGAAAAAAGAAAGTGACGACGAAAAAACAGCATCGGACGGAGTCCTTTTACGGCTCGTTCGCACGCTCGTTCTCCCTGCCCGACAATGTGGACGAGGCGAAGATACGCGCGGATTGCAAGGACGGGATGCTGAAAGTCCGGCTGCCCAAGACAAAGCCGGCAAAGTCGGAGACTCGCAAGATCGACGTGCAGTAATACAGGCAATACGCGCGGGCGGCCGGTGGCCGTACGGTCATGGCGCCAGGTGATTCCCGGACAGCAGGGCGCCAACGCCATAGGCAAGCAACGCCGCCGTGCCGCCCGGCCCCCAGCGTCTCCAGGCCGAAGCGTAGCCGGCGTGAACCGAGCACGTGGCCCTTCAGCACACCGACGGCGAAAGGCCGCCATCGACAGCCCGACGCTGGCCGCGAACATGCGATTGCCGGACAGCGTGTCGATCGCCAGCGGTAGCAGCGGCACCAACCCGACGACGACGAACGCCGCAAACGTGCTGCCGGCGGACTTCCACGGTTCCGGACCGTGCAACTGCATGCCGTGCTCTTCCACCAGCATCGTGTCGACCCAGCGATCCCGGTCGGCCGTAATCGTCTCGACGATGCGCTCGAGCAGTTCGCCGGAAAATCCCTTGCCAGCGTAGATCTGGCGGATCTCCTCGGCCTCGCCCTCCGGCACGCGCTCGATGTGATGGTGTTCCATGCGGCGGGCTTCGTCGACCTGGTGGCGGCGCGTGCGCGCGCTCTGGTAGTTGCTGACGGCCATGCTGAATCCGTCCGCGAGCAGGTTGGCAATGCCCAGCACCAGCGCAACGCCGGTCGCGAGGTTGGCGCCGACAACGGCGGCAACGATGGCCATCGTCGTGACACAGCCATCGATCGCTCCCAGCACCGCATCCGCCAGGTAGCTGTTCGACGGCGGCGCGGCCAGGCGTCGCTCGACGGCATGCGGCGCATGCGCCGCATGCAGCGATCGATGTTTGTCCCGACGCATTCGACGCCCTCCCGGACTTTTTCCTGGGCCCGGAACCGACTCTACACGAGCGGCGCCGGCGCCTCAGCTGCCTGGCTGCAGCACCAGCAGGTCGCCCGCGATATGGTCCATGACCGATTCGGCGGTACTGCCGATGCGGCCGCGGCCATTGCGGTCATCCCGTCCGCCCACGGCACCGAGTATCGTCACGGTTGCATGCAGTTCCGTGACGGTGCCGGGCAGCGTCGAGCGTACCGAGCCGCTCTTCAGCAAGCGCTGGTCGGCGGGCAGCCCGTGGCGACCGGCAAACCGGTCGAGCACATCGCTCTGCGCATCGCGCAGTTTGCGCCGCAGCGCATCCCCGGGAAGGAGTTCCGGCTTGACGGCCCAGGTCGCGGCGTGGCCGATGGCGGTCATCGGGTCGAATGCGTGAAAGACGACGAGGCGTCCCTTCAGCACGCGGGCCAGTTCCTTGCCGGTCTCGATGACGTTGTCGTCCATGCTGCCCGGCTCGTCGCCGCTGCCGGCCAGTTCGACACAGGCCATCAGGGTCGGCGCTTCGCCCAGCTCGTTGCCCGCGCGGACCAGCCAGATCGGTACGTCACTCTCGCGAATGAGCGACCAGTCCGTATTCCGGCGAACAGGGCTCGGTCTATCGCCGTGTGGTAATGGGTGTCCTTGACGATCAGGTCGGCGCCGCAACGCTCCGCTTCCTCGATGATGCTTTCGTGCAGAGAGCGGCGCCATTCGACGCGAGTCGACACGGAAACGCCGTCCCGGCGCAGGCCATCGGCCAGCTGCTCCAGGTTTTTCCCCAGCTGCGTCAGCATGGCTTCGCTGACCTTTTGCGCCGCCGGCTGCTGGTCCGCCGCAATATCCGTCAGCGTCGAGTAGTAAGAGGCAATGTAGAGTTCGAGATCCGCCTTGCAGAGCCTGGCGAGCTGGCCGGCCCGCGCGACGGCAGGTTGCGCGTCGCTCGTCGGGTCGGCAACCGCCAGGATTTTTTTCACTGGTTTCATGGCTTTCCGTGTTGTCCTCTGTGGGTCATCCGTGGGTCATCAATACAGGCAATTCGGCCGACCAGAAAGCGCCGCGACCACGCCGCCGAATACCTGTTGCCGCAAGCGGCGTACGACCGGTAGGCGCCGATGACGAGTAAATCGGCGCCTGCGTCCTTGCAGTGGTTAGTCAGGTCGCTCACCGGATCGGTTCCCGCCCCGCGGAGCTGTTTCTTCGTCGCGCTGATGCCCCACGCCTTCAGATACTTGACCAGGTTGCCGACCTTGGGGCCGCCACTCTTGCCGTTGCCGCTTTCGAGGATGCTGACGCTCTCCGCACGGACCAGGATCGGATCAACGCGGCCACAATGGATCGCATTGCATTCAGAGCACGATCCCAGCCTATCACGACGCGCCGGCCCGGCCGGAATCGCCGCCGGGCCGGCAGTATCAGCACGGGCCGTCCGGAATGCAGCAGCGATTGCTCGACAAACGCGCGCGCAATCCGGCTCCGCGACTTCTGTGGTCGCGACACGGCGATCAGGTCGGCGAACGGGCCGATCACCGGCATCAGGTTGGCAATGTTGCCGACGTCCTCGTGCCAGACGAGGCGGCGCGCGGAGCTGCCGTCCAGGCTGCCGGCCGCGGCGAAACCGCGCTCGAGCGCAACTTTCTCGACCAGCGCTTTCGCCGCACGGCTCGCCGCTTCGGCCGTCTTTTGTTCCGCCACGCTCAGTTCCGGCATGTCGCCCGGCGCGAGCAGGTAACTGGTCTCTTCCGGCAGCGCCACCCGCGAATAACGATGCGGACGAATATGTGTCGCGCGGACGTTCGCCTCCAGCCGTTCGGCCAGGCTGAACGCGCCATCCAGCGCGACCGCGCATTCGGGCCGGTCGGCAACCGGTACCATGATGACTCGCATGCGCCTGCTCCTGTTCGCGAAGTCGATTGCGGCAGACTAATGGCCGTCGGGGCCGCCGCCTATGCGGGTTTTCCACTAGCCCGCGCGATGCCGGATGGCCGGAATCGACATCGGGATCGGCCCGGCCGTCCCAACCAAGTAAGATGCAGGTGCCATCGGTCGTCCCCGTTTACCTAGCCAGGGAATCGCACATGAAAGCCTCGGACCTGCTCGTCAAATGCCTCGAAGAGGAAGGTGTGGACTACATTTTCGGGGTGCCCGGCGAGGAGAACGCGGACTTCATGCTGTCGCTCGAGCAATCGGAACGCATCCGCTTCATCCTGACCCGCCATGAGCAGGGTGCGGCCTTCATGGCCGAGGTCTACGGTCGCCTGACCGGCAACCCGGCCGGCGCGCTGAGCACGCTGGGGCCCGGCGCCACCAACCTGATTACCGGCGTCGCGGACGCCAACATGGACCGGTCGCCGCTGATCGCGCTGACCGGGCAGGGATCGACCGACCGCCTGCACAAGGAGTCCCACCAGATCATGGACGTCGTCAGCATGTTCCGGCCGGTGACGAAGTGGGCGACGTCGATATTGAACCCCGACACGATCCCGGAGATTGTGCGCAAGGGCGTGCGGCTGGCGAGAACCGAGAAGCCGGGCGCGGTGCACATCGAACTGCCGGAGGACATTGCCAAGCGCGACACGGATGCCACGCCGATGCGGCCGCGCCGCTTCCGGCGCGCCGTGCCGGACGACAAGATCGCCAATCGCGCCTTCGACATGCTGCGGGAAGCGAAACGGCCGATCATCATTGCCGGCAACGGCTGTATTCGCAAACGGGCCAGCAAGCAGCTGCGACGCTTTTGTGAACAGACGGGGATCGGCGTCGTCAGCACGTTCATGGCGAAAGGATGTGTCGACATGGATGCCGACTACTGCCTTTACACCATCGGACTCGGCACGCGCGACCGGGTCGCGCTGGCCGTCGACGATGCGGATCTCGTGGTCACGCTCGGCTTCGACATGGTCGAGTACCACCCGAACCTGTGGAACCCGCGACGCGACAAGCGCATCATCCACATCGATTTTCTCGCCGCGGAAATCGACGAGTGCTACCACCCTGAAGTCGAGGTCATCGGCGATCTCGCACACGCGCTGTGGATGATGAACGAACGGGTGGCAGCCGCCGGCCGGCCCGATTTTGACCTGGACGGCCAGCGCCGTTGCCGCGCGGCGATGGCGGAGGATTTTGCGGAACACCGCGACGACCGCACCGAAGGGTCCATTCGACCGCAGAAGGCGATCTGGGATGCGCGCTCGGTCATGGGGCCGGCCGACATCCTGCTGTCCGACGTCGGCGCCCACAAGATGTGGATCGCGCGCCACTACCAGTGCCACGATCCGAACACGTGCCTGATCCCGAACGGTTTCTGCTCGATGGGCTTCGCGCTCCCCGGCGCCATCGCCGCGCATATTGTGCATCCGGACCGCCGCATCCTCGCCATGTGCGGCGACGGCGGCTTCCTGATGAACGTGCAGGAAATGGAAACGGCGAAACGCCTGGGCAGCGACATCGCGGTCATGGTCTGGGACGACGGCGGCTACGGGCTGATCTCGTGGAAACAGCAGATCGAATTCGGACGGCACACGGACCTGTCGTTCGGCAACCCCGACTGGCTGACGCTCGCCGCCGCCTTCGGCTGGAACGGGCAC
This sequence comes from Woeseiaceae bacterium, assembly GCA_034522415.1. Taxonomy (GTDB): domain Bacteria; phylum Pseudomonadota; class Gammaproteobacteria; order Steroidobacterales; family Woeseiaceae; genus Woeseia. The sequence continues at coordinate 336,973 of JAXHLH010000001.1, read as the reverse complement.
TATGTCAGCCGCAGCGCGGAGCTTGCCGGTGCCCTCGAAACGGCGCTCGCCGAGCCCGGCCCGAGCCTGCTGGTCGTGCCGATCGATTATCGCGAAAACGACCTGCTGACGAAGAAACTCGGCGAGATCACGTCCGGCCTCTAGCGTGGTAACGCCCGCGCCGCGACGTTAGAATGCGGCGCACTTTCTTCGCATTCCAGCCCGGAGCCCGCTCAATGACCACGAAACGAATCGCCGGCGCGCTGCTGACACTCGTCCTGTACGCAGTCCTGTACGCAAACGGCGCTGTCGCCGACACGCTCATACATGCCGGCCACGTCATTGACGGGGAATCGGGCGACGTCGCCGATGCCGTAACGATACGCGTCGCCGGCAAGTCCATCACGGCCATCGAAAACGGCTTTACGAGCCCCGGTCCCGGCGACGACGTCATCGACCTGAGCGAGCAGACGGTCATGCCCGGCCTCATGGACATGCATGTGCACCTGACCGGCGAATACGGCGAGGACAGCCGCCTGCGCGGCTTCATCACCAATGAGGCGGATTATGCGTACATGGCGGCGAACTACGCACGCCGCACGCTCGAGGCCGGTTTTACGACCGTGCGCAACCTGGGCGGACCGTTCAATGTCACGATCGCGCTGCGCGACGCTATCGAACGCGGCGACGTCGTCGGGCCCACCGTGTTCTCGGCGGCCAAGAGCCTCGCTACAACGGGCGGGCATGCCGATCCGACGAACGGCTGGGCCAGCCACATCATGGGCGATCCCGGCCCCGCCGAAGGCGTCGTCAACGGGGTCGCCGACGCGCGCAAAGCCGTGCGCCAGCGCTACAAGGACGGCGCGGACTGGATCAAGATCACGGCGACGGGCGGCGTGTTGAGCGTTGCCAAGAGCGGCCAGAACCCGCAGTTCACCGACGAGGAACTGAAGGCCATCGTCGACACGGCCGCGGACTACGGCCTGCGCGTGGCGGCACATGCGCACGGGACCGAGGGCATGAAGCGCGCCGTCGAGGCCGGCGTCGTGTCGATCGAACACGGCACCTATATGGACGCCGAGGTCATGCGCCTGATGAAGCGCAACGGCACGTGGTACGTGCCGACGATCATGGCCGGCAACTGGGTTGCCGAGAAATCGAAGATCGACGGGTTCTTCCCGGACCTGGTGCGGCCCAAGGCGGCCGCGATCCGGCCCGATCATCAAGAACACGTTCGCGGAAAGCCTATGCGGCCGGCGTGCCCATCGTGTTCGGGACCGACTCCGGCGTGTCACCCGCACGGCGACAATGGGCAGGAATTCGCGTTGATGGTCGAAGGCGGCATGCCGCCGATGGAAGCCATCCGGTCGGCCACGAGCGTCGCAGGGTATTCGGCATCCGGCCGCGAGACGCAGCGGACGCGCCGCGCGAAGCGCAGCGGTTGCCGATATCGTCGGCGGCGCCCGGAATCGCCCACGACATCACGCCGACCGCAGCGCCAGCTCTGCCAGGAACGGTGTTCCACAAGAGGTCCTTGAAGTCAAGCTGACCGGGAATACAACAGATTGATTTACGCCGGTGGCCGTGCATCGCTGTTTCCGATAGCATTCAGGCGATACCGGTCCAGCGGCAGGATGTTGATCGCCAGGACTTCATCATCGCGCTCAACGACTGGTTCGGGTCGGCGCGAGCCCAGACCGCCTTGTCCGCTTCAACAGTTGCGGAATCGAGATTCATTTCCTCGGTCGCCTCGGCCGTGGCCAAGGACGGCAACATCCGCCTTGTCCGCCGAGCCACGCCGAAGTGCTTCCAGGCCGGCGCGAGGCTGGCGCACGCCGGGTGCGGCAAGGACGACGTAGGCCGCCCTGGAGTGCCGACGAGCTCGGCCTGGTAGTCGATGATGCGCCGCCAGGCCGGTCTTCCAGCGCTTCCGGCGAGCGCCGGCGGTTCGGTCGACGACGATCGATCGACCAGCCACGCTGTTCGTCGCGACCTCGCCCTCGCCTTCGATAGCGGCGACGAATATCGTCCAGTTCGATGGCCGACAGCGTGGTCGGCTTCATCGCCAGGGCATGCTGCTCAAGGTCGTCTGCGCGACCAGCATCGACGGCGGCCTTCGCCAGGCGAGTTCGGCAGCAGCGCCTGGTCGATGCCGCCTTCACCGACGCCCTGGTGCCGGCGCCGCCGAGCGGCCCTCCGCCACCGGTCCGCCACTCGCGCCGTTCAGCGCGGCAAAGACTTCCTCGCGCCGGATCGGGTCGGCCCACATATTGTTGACGGCGGCGTCGTTGGTCTCGCCGACGACCGGGTTGACCGTGTGCTCTCCCATGCCGGGCTGCGTATAGACCCATTCCTTGAGCGCATTGGCGGCGCTCCAGACACACAGCGTGCAGGTCAGCAGGATCGGCGTCTCCAGTTCACCGAATTCGCGAACCTGGGTCTCGCCGGTGAGCTTGCCGTAGCCGTTACCGACGTAGACCCACGCGGGGACGGGGTGCGTGTACAGGTTGCCGGGGGCCGGGATAATCGCGGTAACGCCGGTACGAATGTCATCGCCCTCGATCTTCGTCGCGTGACCGACGCGCACGCCGGCGACGTCCGTGATCGCATTCAGGGGCCCGGTGGGAATCGTGCCGACGACCAGGCCGGCCTCGCGGGCGCGCGGGCGCTCGTCGGCCGCCATGGCAGACGCGGTCATGCCCGCCAGCAGCGCGACACAGGCAAATTTCATGGCTGGATGGAACATGTGCATGACCCTCCCCCGCAATCCGTCGCGTGTCAATCTGAAGAGATCAAGCATGGCCACCGTACTTGATGATGAGCTCGCGGCCACGCGGCGGCGCGCCGATGCCACGCTCGTCGACCTCATTGTAGACGACGTACAGGCCGGAGTTCGCGGACTGCAGCCACGAGAAACGCAGGTTGGTCGCCAGCACGTCGGTCGAGTCGTTGTGCTGCACCAGCGCCTGCAACAGCATCTTCTGGGGCGTGAGAACGAGTAGGACAGCCGCAGCCGTGTCAGGGTGACAGAGAATTGGCCGTTCGCGACCGGCAGGTCGAAGTCGTTGTAATTGACCGCCAGCTCGGAGCTGAAGCGCTCGCCGATACGATACCGCACCGTCGGTGCCAGCGTGAAACGGTCGCCACCGAATCGTCCGCCCGCAACCGCGCAGGCTGAACGACCAGGGCGCGCTCTGGTCCGTGAAAAACACGATCTTGCGCCTCGCCCGTGGTCGTACGTGCCCGGCAATACCGTGACCCCGTCGACGATGTCGAACGGCTCCTTGACACCGGCCTTCGTGAAATTCATGCCGGTATGCACCTCGAGCCCGCTGCGCCATTCCCAATGCGAATCGATGTGCAGGAAGCCGGTTTCCTGGAAGCCGTCGAAATCCCAGTAACCGTTCCACGACACGTGCGGGCGTATCTCCAGCAGCCCCCACATGTCTTCCGGCCGGATGCGGCGCATGACGAAGAACCCGCCGCGGCGGAACTCGGTGCGCGCGAGAAACCCGACTTCCGGGTTGAAGTCCTCGCGGACCTCCGAGTGAGTTGACGCGGGCGACGACCAGGTCGCGGAGCTGGTAGTCGGCCTTCACGGCGAACGCATCGTCCCCGGCCGGCGAGGCCTGGCGCGTGTCGGTTTTCGCTGCCCACGCCTCGAACAGGAGGTTGTCGCCGACACCCCAGCGGCCGTCGATGGCATAGGTCTGGTTTTCGTCCAGCGATGCGTCGCCCAGCAGGCTGCCATCGCCCTCGCGATTGACAACCAGCATGCCGATCGACGAGCGATTGGCGAGCTCCTGGCTGACGCGGGCCACGGTAAAGTCGTTGGCGGGCGCGATACCGTCCACGCCTTCCGCCGCCATGTGCAGGAACCCGACGTTGGTGCTGCCGCCGACCTTGCCGGACAGGCGCACGCCGCCGTCGATCGGAATCGGAGTACCGCCCGGGCCGACGCCGATGCGACGGCTGAAGAACAGCTCGACCTGCTCCGGGTTGCCCACCGCGAACAGGCCGGCGTTCTCGAGAAAGAACGGCCGCTTCTCGGGGAAGAACAGGCTGAAGCGGTCCAGGTTGACCTGTTGCTCGTCCGCCTCGACCTGCGCGAAGTCCGTGTTGTACGTCGCGTCCAGGGTGAGGCTGGGGGTGATGGAATACTTGACGTCGAAACCGAATTCCTGGTCCGTTTCGGTGCCGTCCAGCATGCCGCCGCGCTCCGCCTTGCCGAGCACGTAGGGCGTGACCTTCAGGTTGCGCTGCGGCGGCGGCGATATGCCGCTGACCGTGCCGGCTTCGGACACGCGGTACAGGTTTCGCTGGCGTGACAACGGCGCCCAGAAAGCGACCTCGTTGTTGCGGCGGATATTGCGCTGGAAGTTGATGCCCCAGACCTGGTCATCGGAGGTACCGTAGCGCAGCGTGCGAAACGGGATACGAAACTCCGCGCTCCAGCCGATATCGGATATTTGCGCCTGCACGTTCCATGACGCATCCCAGTTCAGGTTGAATCCGCCGCCGCCCGAGCTGAAATCGTTGGAGCCTTCCCTGGTAACCTGGCCGTCGTATTCGATACCGGCCGGGTTGGTGCCGAACACGAAGCCGTTCTGCCGGTCGTGCAGGCCATCGATGACGACCTGGAAGCTGTCCGTATCGTCGAGCGGCGAGTCGCGCCGGCTGTCCGTGACGATGATGCCCGCCGGGTTCTCGTCGTAGGCCACGACACCGATGTACAGGGCGTCATCGGTGTAACCGATGTAAACCTCCGTCTGCTGGCTGGCGGGACGACCTTCGGCCGGCTGGATCTGCCAGAAATCGCCGGTCGGCTGCACACGTTGCCAGGCGGCATCGCCGAGCACGTCGCCGTCGAGCGTCGGCGTGCCGTCGAGCGGATACGCCTGGGTCGACGGTCGCGGCGACGCGGGCCCCGCCGTCTGTTGTGCACCGCTCGTTGCGGCAACCAGGCACAACAACAGACCGCCCGGCCATGCGCGGTGCCTGCCGGCGCGCCCCAAGATTCCTTTCACGAATTCCCCCCATGCGATCCGCCCGTGAACGGCGGCTCGACCCGTTTCACCGGCAACAAAGCCTGCCGCCGGCAGGCCGAAAATGGCCTTGCAGTTTAATGAGGGTCCGACAGGTTTCAAGCACAAAGATTCACAAACGGTCATCGTCGGTTTGCAGCTGGCCGCTGTAGCCGAACAAGCCCGCCACGCCGCCCGTGTGCACGAACACGATGTTGCCGCTGCTGCCGAAATGTCCCGCACGAACGAGATCGATCAGTCCCGCGAATCCCTTGCCGCTGTAGACAGGATCGAGCAGCAGGCCTTCCAGCCGGGCGAGAAGCAGGACGGCCTCGTTCATGCCCTCCGTCGGAATGCCGTAACCTTCGCCGACGTAGTCGCAGTTCGCGACAACGTGCTCGCGTTGCACCACGCCCGGCGCACCGATGAACTCCGCGGTCTCGACCGCGAGCTCGTAGACTTTCTGCTCCTGCACATCGCGCGGCGCGTTGACGCCGACACCGAGCAGCGGAATGCCGCTGTTCAACGCCTGCAGCCCGGCGACGAGGCCGGCCTGCGTGCCGGCGCTGCCGGTTGCATGCACGACGTGGTCCACGACGAGCCCGGCACGGTTCGCCTGGGCCAGCAGCTCGAGTGCGCAATCGACATAGCCCAGGGCGCCGACACGATTCGAGCCGCCGCCGGGAATGACATACGGCGTGCCGCCGCTTTGCCGCACCTCGTCGGCCACGTCCGCCATTGCCGCTGTCATGTCGGTACCCTTGTCGACTTCCCGGATGCTGGCGCCGAAAATCCGGTCGAGGAGTACGTTCCCGGATGTACGATACGCCTCCGGTGCATCCGCGACGCGGCGCTCGAACACGAGCTCGCATTCGAGCCCGAGGCGACACGCCGCGGCCGCGGTTTGCCGGGCGTGATTGGACTGCACGGCTCCCTGAGTAATGACGTGTGTCGCCCCGTTCTCCAGCGCATCCGCCATCAGGAATTCGAGCTTGCGGGTCTTGTTGCCGCCGGTGCCGAGCCCGGTGCAGTCATCCCGCTTGACGTAAATCTCGGGCCCGCCCAAAAGCCTGCCGAGGCGCGGCAGGTGTTCGAGCGGCGTTGGCAGGTGCGCGAGCGACACGCGCGGAAAGCGGGACAGCAACAAGACGATTACCTCTCTGCAAGATGCCGGCGAGACTGCAGGGTTGCCTCGCCCAGCGCAAGCGCCACCGTGCGACGTGCAAGCTCGTCGGTCGACGAAATCAGCGGGACCGGCAGCTGCTCAGCGGCGAGCACCAGCGGTATCTCGGTGCACCCGGCAATGACGGCATCCGCACCCTGCGCAACCAGTCCCTGCGCGATGACGGCCATGCCGGCGGCCACGTCCTCACCCTGGTCGCCCGCCTTGACCCGGTCGATGAGCCGCATCAGGTCGCGACGGGCCCGTCCTTCGGCCGGCAGCGATGCCAGCCCGCGCGACTCGAGCACCCGCTGGTAAAGACCGGCCTCCAGGCACGCCGGCGTGGCCATGATGCCGACCGTGCGAACCGCCGGGTGCCTTGCCGTGAGCGCATCGGCCGTTACCTCGACGATATCGACGAACGGGACCGTCGTACGTTCCAGCGCGAGATCGAGCCAGCCGTGCGCGGTATTGCAGACCATGACGAGAAAGTCCGCGCCGGCCGCCTCCAGCCGCACCGCCATCGCGGCCAGCATCTCGCGGATCGTCACATCCTCCGCGGGCGTCGTGTCCTGGCGGCTGGGCACGCGCGGATCGTGATCGATCAGCATCGGAATGTGGTCCTGGTCCCGTTCGGCCGGCGTTGCCGCAATGACCTTGGCCATGAAATCCACGGTCGCGTCCGGTCCCATGCCGCCCAGCACGCCGACAGTCTTTATTGCATTCAATGCCACGTCCCGGTTCGTACGCGCCGCATCACCGCAGTTCGTACATCAGCGCTGCGCGTACGTCGTCCGCCGTCGCGGGCTCGCGCCCGGTATCGTCATCGAACGCAGCGAGCTGTTTGACGAGGTCGGCATTGTCGCCGGCCATGCGGCCGTCCGCCAGCGTCACGTTGTTCTCGAAGCCGACGCGCGCGTGGCCGCCCAGGCGCCGGGCCGCCCGCAGGGCGCGCAACTCGTACTGGCCGAAACAACACACGGCCCACGGAAATTGCGAGCAATCCGCCGCCGCCAGTATCGTGTCGAGTTCAGCCAGTTCACCGGTCTGGTGCGCGGCATGCGACCCGAGCACGAACAGGCAGAACGGCTGTTCCTGGCCGAAGAATCCCTTGCGACGCAGCGTATCGAAGCGGTGCAGCTCCGCCGCCGAATAAAGGATGTACTGCGGCCAGATGCGTTCGCGCACCAGCCACTGGAAAAACTTGCCGGCCGCCGGCTCCGCGGCCTCGTCCGGGCACAGTTCCCGGAGTGCGAGCGACACGGCCTCCGGCCGCACATCGCGCACGACCTGCATCTGTTCGGCAGCGGTATAGCGCTCGTGCGCCTCGGTCGTTATCTGCAGGATCAGCCGGTCGCCGACACGCTTGCCCACCTGGTCGAGCGCGGCGCGGTAGCGATCGGCATCGAGCACGTGTTCGCCGTCATCGTCGCGTACGTGCACGTGCATGGCGGAGGCGCCGGCCGCGAGCACGGCAGCCGCGCAATCGGCGAGTCCAGCGGCGTCGATCGGCACCGCCGGGTGGTCTTCCGGCGTCAGTCGCGCGCCGTTCGGCGCCGACATGATCATGTAGTGCGAACGGGCGAATTCCAGGTGGCGGTCGTTCATGCAATAGCCTCCGGATTGTTCGGCGCAACGTCCGGAATCGCCAGGCCGTCGAGCGTGCGCAGCAAGCGGCTCACGAGTTCGTCGACGTGCGTCAGTTGGTAGATGAGCGGCGGCGCCAGCAGGATATGGGCGCCGTTGCGGCCGTCCACACCGCCGCCGCCAGGGTAACAGACCAGTCCGTTGTCCATGGCCTGTTGACGGAGCCGCGCCGGCAGCCCGAGCGCGCCGGGCGGCGGTGTCCGCGTGTCCCGGTCGACGACCAGTTCGATGCCGGTGAACAGGCCGCGGCCACGCACGTCGCCGACGTGCGGATGATCGCGCAACGCCGCGCGAAGTTCGCGGCGGAGTTCCGTGCCGACGGCGCGTGCATTCTCCAGCAGCCGCTCGTCATCGACGACGCCGGCAACCGCGACCCCGGCCGCGCACGCCGTCGCGTGCCCCACCCAGGTATGCCCGTGCGCAAACGCGCCGTGCGCGGCCACGACTGTGTCGTGCACGGCCCCGCTCGCGATCGTCGCGCCGAGTGGCTGGTAACCACCGGTCAGTCCCTTCCCCAGCGTCACGATATCCGGCCGGATGCCGTCGTCCTCGAACGCGAAGTGGCGACCGCAGCGCCCGCTGCCGGCCATCACCTCGTCGAGAATCAGCAGGATGTCGTGCCGGTCGCAAATGGCGCGAATGCGCGCGAGGTAGTCGCCGGCCGGCGGCACGACGCCGAGCGTCGCACCGACAACCGTTTCGGCGACGAACGCGGCAATGTTCTCCGCGCCGTGCGTTGCGATAGCGGTATCGAGACTCGCGGCGGCGCGCTCCGCATAGTCTGCGTCGGTTTCCCCGTCACCCTGTTCACGATAGGCATAGCAGTCATCCACCTTCGGCCAGTCCGCCAGCAACGGGGCATAGAGCGCGCGACGCCCGGGATTGCCGGACAGTGCGAGCGCACCCAGCGTATTGCCGTGGTAGCTCCGCCGGCGGCTCACGAACAGGTGCTTCGACGCGACGCCGCGCGCCACCCAGTACTGGCGCGCGAGCTTCAATGCCGTTTCGTTGGCTTCCGACCCGCCGGAGACGAAATAGACGCGAGCTGCCGGGTCGCCGAAGCGCTGCCGCAGAATGTCGGCGAGCTGCTCCTGCGGTTCATTGGTGAAGAACAGCGTGTGCGCGAATGCGCAGCGGGCCAGCTGATCCTGTACGGCCGCGATGACGCGCGGGTGCCCGTGGCCGACGGCGGACACCGCTGCCCCGCCGCTGCCGTCCAGGTACTGCCTGCCCTCGCTGTCGCGAAGATAGACGCCCTCGGAATGTACGATCCGCGGGTAGTCGTGCAGGGGTTCGCGGTAAAAGACGCTGCTGGCGCGCGATTCCGCCGGGGCGTTGATGGGGAGGGTCACAACCTGAAAAAACCGTGTGTCGCGAATCCGGATCGTATAGCATTTTTCGCCGATCCGTTGCGGCCGTGCCGAAACAATAACAGAATGCCGGCTGCGCCGGCCTCGCCGGCAGGCTCATTACAACCGCAACCAGCAGGCCGTAGCGGCCCGGGGGACAGCAAAATCAGCCAGGCCCGTATGACATCCCGTCGCGACCTGTTGCGCGCCGCGGCCGCCTTGCCGCTCCTCGCCGGTTGCGCCGGCAGCGTTACCCGGGACCGGCGAAATTACACGCCGTCCGGCCTGCCCCTCAGGCGGGTCAACGTTTCGCCCGATCGCGTCGTGCGGGTGATCACGGGCCTGCGGCCCTACCGGCCCTCGGGTTTTGTCGTCGAGACGGAAAAGTTCGACGACAAGACGGTCGTGCACAATTACGGCCACGGCGGCGGCGGCATCACGTTGTCCTGGGGCACCTCGCAAATGGCGGCCGAACTCGCGCTGGCAACCGGCCATCGCCGGCTGGCCGTCATCGGCTGCGGCGCCGTCGGCCTCGCCAGTGCCCGCCTGCTGCAGCGCGCCGGCTGTGACGTAACCATCTACGCGCGCGACCTGCCGCCCGAGACGACCTCGAACATCGCCGGCGGGCAGTGGTCACCGGCCTCGCTGTTCGACAAGGATGCCATCGGGCCGGAATTCCACGGACGGCTGGCGACCGCGATGCGTCATTCGTACCGCGAATTCCAGCATCTCGTCGGCGCGCGCTACGGCATACGCTGGGTCAGCAACTATTTTCTCTCTGACGAACCCGCCGAAGCGACGGACATGCGGCTGCGTTACCCGCAGTTCTTTCCCGAACTGATGGACCTGCCGCCGGACGCGCACCCGTTCCCGGCGCCGCATGCGCTGCACTTCGACACGATGTTCATCGAGCCACCCGTCTACCTGCCAGCCGTCCTGCGCGACTTCCGCATGGCCGGTGGCGAGCTCGTCGTCCGCGAATTCACCGACGTGGCGGACGTCATGACCCTGGAGCAGCCCGTCGTCGTCAATTGCACGGGACTCGGCGCGCGGGCGCTGTTCGGCGACGAGGAACTGATGCCGGTCAAGGGCCAGCTGGTCGTGCTGAAGCCGGAGCCGGACATCAATTACCTGATGATCCACGACGGCATCTACATGTTCCCGCGCACGGACGGCGTGCTGCTGGGCGGCACGTTCGAACGCGACGTCTGGTCACTCGACCCGGACCCCACCGAGACGGCGCGCATCCTGCGCCGTCACCGGGCTTTTTTCGACGCCATGGACGATCCGTGGGCATTCCCCTGGTCCTGACGACCGGTCCCGCCTGACGGATCCCGTAAACGAGTGACGATGATGAGATACGCACTTCTGCCCTGCCTGCTGGTTCTTTCGGCCTGCGCAACGGGCACGACGACGAGCAATCCCGCGCCGCCTGCCGCGGATCACGGCGGCCACGGGATGGCGCCGGCACGCGACGGGACCTGGCGGCAGCCCATCCCGTTGTACGAGGAAATGACCGGCGGGTTTTCGCGGCCGATATCGAGCAGCAACCCGATCGCGCAGGCCTATTTCGACCAGGGTATGCAACTGCGCTACGCCTATGCCGTCGACGCGGCCGCCCGCTCGTTCCGCGAAGCCTGGCAGGCGGACCCGGACTGCGCCATCTGTTACTGGGGCGAAGCGTGGTCTCTCGGCTCGTACCTGAATGGCGCCAAGTCCGTGGACAAGGCACCGGACGCGCTGGCCGCGGCGCGCAAGGCCGCCGCACGGCTCGAACACGCAAGCCCGGTCGAGCGCGCCCTGATCGAGGCCATCCAGGTCTGGCACATCGAGGACTACGACCCGGCAACGCGTCGCGAGGAGGACCGCAAGTTCGCCGACGCGATGGCGTCGGTGCACGCCGCGTACCCCGCCGACCTGGACGTGGCCGCGGTCTACGCGGGCGCCCTGTTCCTGCTGGAACCGCGGCGCGGCACGCGCGATCTCGACGACCCGGACGTCATGCGCCTGCACGGCGTGCTGGAGGAGGCACTGGCGCGGGACATCCGTCATCCCGGCGCCTGCCACCTGTACATACACGCCACCGAGTCGACGGTCCGGCCGGACCTCGGCCTGCCGTGCGCCGACTACCTCGGCACGGCCGTCCCGGGCGCCAGCCATCTCAATCACATGCCGTCGCACACCTGGAACGAGGTGGGCCGGTGGGGCGATTCCGTGCGCGCCAACACGCAGGCGTGGCATTCGGACCTGAAGGCGGCGGCCGGCAAGGGCGTCGCGATCTACCAGTCGCACAACCTGCACATGCTGCTGTTCGCCGCGTCATTCGACGGCCAGGGCGCGGTCGCGACGCAAGCGGGCAAGGACTACGCGAAGCTCACCGACAACAGCATGTATCACGTGCTGACGCTATTGCGCTTCGGCCGCTTCGACGAGATCCCCGGCATTGCGGAGCGGCCGTCCGACCCGGCCGGCGGCGCGCTGTGGGATTTTGCGCAGGGCTACGCGGCGCTCCGTCTCGGCAACCTCGACAAGGCCGAACGGCTGCGGGACAAGGTCCTCGATTTCGCCGCGACAACGGAGGCAACCTTCCGCTTTCACCCCGCCGGCGACGTGGTCGGCACGACCGCGCACCTGCTGGAGGGCGAAATCCTGCGCGAACACGGGGACCTCGACGCCGCCATCGCCGCCTTCGAGCGCGCGGTCGCCGTCGAGGACCGGCTGGGCTACGACGAACCGGAGCCGCTGCCGTTCGCCGCGCGCCACTGGCTGGGCGCGGCCCTGCTCGAGGCGGGCCGCCACGCGGACGCGGAACGCATCTATCGCGAGGAACTGGCCGACCACCCACACAACGGCTGGTCGCTCCACGGCCTGCAACAGGCGCTCGCCGCGCAGGACCGCGATCGGACCCGGCCGTAGATGCCGACCTCGAGGCCAGCTGGGCCCGCGCCGATACCTGGCTGCGCGGCTCGCGGTTCTGAGCGCCGGCAAGACGCGGGTCGCACCTCCCGGGCCCGGAGGATTCGGGAACGGTTTGGCTTCGGGGGCGGGCGGCAAGGCGCGGCCCGGGGGAGGGCTTTTCAGGGCCGCTGCGAGACACGTCCGATGTCGCGCTCCGGAGGCGCATCACGGACGTGCTCGCAGCGGCCCTGAAAAGCCCTCCCCGGGGCCGCGCCTTCGCCGTTCGCCCACCGATGCCGTTCCCGAATCCTCCGGGCCCGGCGCCGCGGAGCGGCGCACGCGATATTACTCGTCGTCCGCAGGCGCGACCCAGCGCAGGCGCTCGTATTTCCTGAGGCGCTGCGGTCCGACCTCGGCACCGTAGATATTGCCGTCGCTGTCGACGGCGACGCCCTCCGCTGCCGTCGTGCCGCCGGTTTGCGGGTCCGGCTGGCCGGGATCCGGTATGAAGGCCCGCACCCAGGCATCGTGCACGCTGCCGATGCGAATGCCGCGCTTCCAGCCCCAGTTGCCCGACCAGACGACGTGCGACTCGGAATCCGCCGAGTACAGCATGTCGTCGTGATCGATGTAGAGGCCGCTGGGCCGCCCGAATTGCGTCCAGGTGGCGATGTGCTCGCCCTGCTGGTCGAAGATCTGGATGCGGCTGTTGCCGCGGTCACCGACGTACAGCCGGCCGAGCGAGTCCATGGCCAGCGCGTGCGGGTCGCGGAACTCGCCGGCCTCGGCGCCGGTCGTGCCCCAGCTCATGATGAAGTCGCCGGTGGCATCCAGCTTGACGATGCGGTTGTTGCCGCCCGAGCCGTGGCCGTCGGCGACGAAGATGCTGCCGTCCGGCGCGACGAGCACGTCGGAGGGCTGGTTGAACTCGTCGGGGCCGTCACCGGCAATGCCGGCCTTGCCGAGTCGCATCAGTTCGCGGCCGCGACGGTCGAACTTGATGACCTGGTGGCCACGGACGCCCTCTTCGCCACGGGCGTCGGTAATCCAGACGTTGCTGTCGTCGTCCACGAAGATGCCGTGCGGCCAGACGAACTTGCCGGCACCGAAACTTTGCAGCAGGTTGCCGTCGCGGTCGAACTGCAGCACCGGATCGATGTCGTCCTTGCCGATGCAGCTGTTCTGGCCGCAACGTTCCGCCGCCCAGATGGTGTCGTCGGGGCCGATGAACACCGCGCTGGTCGAGCCCCACTCGCGGCCGTCCGGCAGTTTCGCCCAGCCGTCGACCGGCCGGTAGGGATGTTCCTGGGCGTGTGACGGCAAAACGAGCAGCACCGTGATGGCGCCGAGTACCGCGCCCGTCAATATCCTGTACATGTAGCCTCCTGTGTTTTCCGGAGATGAGAGTGGGCGCCCCGCGCCAGGGCGACGCGCCGGATCATTCGCGCAGCCGCACGACGTCGATCGAGGCCAGTGCATCGAGATACTCGCGAACGATCTCCGTCGGTACCGGCCCCAGACCCGCCGTCAGCCAGTGGCGTATTTCACTGACCGTGCGGCGGCCGTCGACCAGGTTCAACGCCTCGTAAGCATACTCGCCGCCGCTGCCGTGGCTGCCGCTGTAGCGCGGCAGTCGCAGCGCCTCGTACGCGTCCGGCCCCAGCCGGTCGCGGACATACGAATAGCCGAATGCGCTCATCGGCCCCTGTACTGCAGCATTGCGAACGAATACGTCCGTGTCGCCGGGCGGCAGCGTGATCTCGGGCACGTCCAGCAGGGATTGCAGGCTGGCGAGAAAGCCGAGCGACTCGTAGCGCTCGGCCGGCTCGACGGTCGCAAACTCGCCGATGCTGTCGATTTTCGCGCGTTCGACGTCGAAGTGGATGCGCGCCACCGCCGCCGCGTCCGCCGGCGTCAGTGGCTCAAGGCGCTCCAGCAGCTCCGCGCTGCGCGACAACGCACCCTTTTTGAGCAACTCGAGAATTTCCGGCACGTCCTCGTCGCCGAGATTCGCGAGTACCAGTGCGCTGACCGCCCCGATGAACGCGGCACGTTTCAGCTTGGTCGGGTCGATATTGGCGGCAACGTCAAAATTCGTGTGAATGTAGCGGTCCGGCCAGTCGTGCAGGTAAAGGCCCGGGATGCGGAAACTGCCCTCGCGGAAAACGTCATGATCGCTACCCATGTCCAGCCCCTCGAGCAGCGCCGCGAGCGGCTCCCTGCCGCCCTCGGGCGAAGTCAGCGGGAACGGGACGTCGGCACCGCTGGCAAAGGCCTCGGTCTGCTGGTTGACGAAACGGCCGATTTCGAAGCCGATGTCACTGATGAAGGTCGGCAGGCTCAGCGGCCCGCCCGAAATGCGGAAGACGGCCTTCGTGACCGGCGCGCCGCCGACCATGTCCATGTGGATATTCGCCTTGATGGCCGACGGCTCCTCGCGGCCGGTGAGATACATGATGCTGCCCTCGATCTCGGCCGGCCACAGGAAGCGCAGCGTCCGCGCGGGGCGCGGCACGATACCGCCTGCCACGAGCGTCTGCAGCGTGCGGGCCACCTCGAGTATGGCGACGCAACCGGACGCGTTGTCGTTCGCGCCCGGCCGCGGATGGTCCAGGTGGCAGGTGAACAGGATTTCGTCGTCGCGCAGCGTGTCGTCGGCGCCCGGAATGGCCGCAACGGCGAAGCGGTAGCGGCCCTCGGTGTGCCGCGCATCGACCCGCGCGTGCAGGCGAATGTCTTCCCCGGCGGCAAGCCGGGCCCGCAGCCGGCGCGCCTCCGCCAGCGAGACCATGAAGCCGAACGAGTGGGTTTGCGGGAAACTGTCCAGGTGCCCCCAGCGGACCAGGCGCGCGTCCTCCCGCCACCAGGCCGAGCGCTGGTTGGGCGCGTAGGAGACGATCCCGACCGCGCCCAGTTCCCCGACCGCACGCGCAACGACCGCGCCGGGCTGGCTGGAGGTCAGCACCAGCTTGCCGGCCAGGTCCTTGCCCTCGTAATCCGCATCCGCCGTGCCCGCGCCGATATCGACGAGCGACGCGATGACGTCACCGGCCAGGCTGTCCTGGGCGAGGCCGAGCGGCGCGGCATCCCAGTTCGCCAGGCGCCGCACGCGCCTCGTTTCCGCGCCGCTGCCCGCCACTTCCCACAGCTCCGCGGACGCCACCTCCCACAACGGCCGCGATTTCTGGGTGCCGTACATCGTCTCGCCGTCGGCGGCAAATTCGACGGTGTCGACCTCGGGCACGCCGTAGCTGCGCAACTGCTCCAGCAAGTGATCCGTCGCGGCATCGAAACCGCTGCCGGAACGCATGCGATGGTGCGTCGTAATGGCGTCCAGGTTGCGCTTCGCGGCGACGCCCGAGGTCTCGGCCGCGACCTGGTGCAGCGTGTTCTCGTCCAGCAGCAGCCGCAGGTCCGCGGCGGCCAGCACGGGCACCAGCAGCAGCGCGTGGATCAAATACCTTGCTTTCATGGCCGGCTCCGCCTTGCTGTCGTCGACACTACTGCACCGCCGGGCTACGCGGTATCAGGAACAGCTCGCGCTGGCGGCCGTCGATATACCACGTCGTCTCGCCGTCGAAAAAAGCGTCTTCTTCGAGCTTGATGCGCACGGCCTTGCCCCAGCTCCCGATTTCCGTTTCGGCGTACAGTTCGATCGAGTGGGCGGTGTCCGGATTGAGCGGGTAGTCGCCGCGCCCCGGTACGCCGCCCTGCTGGTCCCAGAGCCCGATCGTCGGCCCCGCGGCATGGCCGTGGTAGCCGATCGGGTGCGTGTAGATGGAGGCGGTGATGCCCTCGCGCTCCGCCTGCGCGAGCGCCCGCGCGAGAATGTCGTTGCCGCTGATGCCGGTTTCGAAGTGGCCGGTCAGGATGTCCTGCAGGCGATTGCCGCGGGCGAATGCCTCGCGCAATGCCGGCGGCGCCGCTGTCTCGCCGGGCCGCAACACGTACGCGTGCTGCTGGGTGTCGGTATTGAGACGCAGGTAGGTAATGCCGAAATCGACGTGCAGCAGGTCGCCGGGACGGATCACCTCGTCGTCGTGCCGCGCGGCGATGGAGGCTTTCGCGTCCAGCGCCGCCTGCTCGGCGCGCTGGACCGAGACCGACGGGTGAAACCAGCTGGCGAGCTTCAGCTCGCGAACGCGATCGCGATACCACCACGCCACGTCGTCGGTTGTCGTGACACCGGGCTGGATCACGGCGTCGGACAGTCCCCCGGCAAGAATCTCGTGCGCGATGCGGACGATCTGCGGATAGATTTCCATCTCGGCCGCCGACCGCGTCTCCAGCCAGCCGATGGCGAGTTGCTCTGCCGACACGATGCGTTCGTGCAGGTTCTCCGGCAGCGCTTCGCGGAACAGGCGATGCTCGGTGTGACTGATGCCGTCCGCCAGCGCGAAGGTCTCCGAGTAGTTGAGGCCGATGCGCCGCGGGTCGCGCTCGACAATCAACTCGGCAAGCCGCTGCCACTGGTCTCCGTGTTGCTCCTTGTCCCACGCTTCCACGAACGTGTCGCCGACGCCGTAGCGCGCGACGGCAAGCGTTTCCAGCGGCGCCCCGTCGCCCGGGTCGTGAATCAGGAGAATCTGTTCGCCGGCGCGCCGACTGCCATGTCGCGGGCAGGCAAGCGCGCGAGGACCGGGTCCTTGTTGTATTCCCGCCAGACGATCACCCAGAGATCGATGCCGGCGCGACGCATCAGGGCCGGCAACACGGTCTGCATGGCGTTCGTCCAGCCAGCGATCGACAACGGCAGCACGCTCGCGCATCGGCAGGATGCGTGTATCCGGCGCAGCGGCGCCCTGCACGGTGACAAGGACGAGGCAAAGGACGAGCGCGGCGTTCTTCATCGTGGGTCTCGTTCGACAGGCCGGCACCCGATTGTGCCGCCAGCCCCGCGCCCGCGCAAAGCGCATCGGTCGCGGGTGAAACCAAATCGGCCGGCGGCGGCGCGCAGACTTGATAGCAGGCGGCTGATCCAGGGCGCACCGGATTGCTGGTAGTATCCCTGTCCGGAATCGCAGGAACGGGAACTCCCCCGGGGGAAACACCATGATTCGCACGACACGAATCGCGATGGCGGCCGCGCTGACGTTGCTGCTGCCGCACGGTGCGTCACTGGCGGCCGACTGGACCCTGGAAACGATCCAGGACCCGGCGACCTACCAGGCGCTCGCCGTCCTGCACCAGGAATCGGCCGGCACGATCGGCGATGAGTACGGCAAGAAGGCAGTGCGTCCGCGGCTCGAATTTCGCTGCGCGCCCGGCAGCGGCGAGCAAGTCGCGGTCCGCATTGACTGGCGCCGCTTCATTTCCTCGTTCAATACCGAGGTGACATTTGCGGCCGATGACGCGGAGCCGCTGACGCTCAGCCTCGGCGTCGATCGTTCGAACAGGATTACCGCGACCCGGAAGGATGGCGACGATGCGGCGCTGATCGAATACCTCTCGGGCGCGGACGCGCTGACCGTGACGGTCACGCCCTATTCCGACGTGCCCGTCAGCGTCGACTACGACCTGGCGGCGCTCACCGGGCGGCTCGCGGAACTGCGGGACGCCTGCACCGCCTGATCGGCATTCAGTCCGGCACGCCGAGCCGCTCGTGCATGATCGGGCTGGTCGTCGTGTACTGCACGTGCACTTTCCGGTCCGGCTCCAGCTGCTGCTTGATGGCGAAGGCCGCCAGCGCGGCCTCGTGGAAGCCGCACAGGATCAGCTTCTTCTTGCCGGGATAGTGATTGATGTCGCCGACGGCGTAGATGCCCGGCGTCGACGTTTCGAATTTCTCGGTATCGACGTTGATCGTCTTGCGGTTGATGTCGAGTCCCCACCCGGCGATCGGGCCCAGCTTCGGTGCCAGGCCGAAGAACACGAGGGCGTGCTCTGCCGGCACTTCCCGCGCCTCGCCATCCTTTGGCTGCATGACGATGGATGTCATCGCGCCGTCGACATGATTGATCTTCGTGGCTTTGGCATTCTCGATCAGCTGCATACGTCCGGCCGCCACCAGTTCGCGCATGCGCGCGACCGACGAGGGCATCGCGCGAAACTCGTCGCGCCGGTGCACGAGGGTCAGGCGGCGCGCAACATCGACGAGCGCCAGTACCCAGTCGAGCGCGGAGTCGCCGCCGCCCAGAATCACGATCTCGCGGTCCCGGAACACACCGGGGTCGCGCACGCGGTAGTGCAGCGACTTGCCGTCACATTCGGGCGCGCCGTCGGCTCGCAGCTGGCGCGGCTGGAAAGAACCGACGCCGCCGGCGATAACGACGGCTTTCGCGTTGAAATTCTGTCCCTTGGCAGTGCCGACGTGAAAACTGCCGTCGTCCTGCTTTGTCACGGTCGTGACTTCGTCGCCCAGGTGCATGCCGCAGTTGAACGGTTCTATCTGTTTCAGCAGGCTCTGCGTCAGCTCGTCGCCGGTACAGACCGGAATCGCCGGAATGTCGTAGATCGGCTTGTCCGGATACAGCTCGCTGCACTGCCCGCCGGGGCGCGGAATCGAATCGATGACCTCCGCCCTGAGACCGAGCAGGCCCAGCTCGAAGACCTGGAACAGACCGCACGGGCCTGCGCCCACGATAACGACATCCGTACTTATCATGTCGCACTCCGTCAAAGAAGCGGACCGGGCGGTCCGCGAAAAATCAGGTGCGATAGGAACACCGGGCCGCTGCCGGAACAGGATTCCGGCAGCGGTCCGACCGTGAGCTCGTTACTGCTGTATCGTCTTCGTGGCCTCGTTCGAAAAGTCGCTCTCGACGCCGGCTTCGTTGATTGCCGTGCTGACGAACACCCAGGTTCCCGGCGCCAGGTTGTCGACGACGTACGTCGTGATGCCCGTGTCGTTGATCGTCACCGAGTTCGAATAGTTGCCGGACGACGTACCCCAGTAGAGCCGGTACCCGGCAAGATCGGTCAGTGCCGTTCCGTCCGTGTTCTGCGTTGGCGCCTCCCAGCTCAGCGTCGCCGAACCCAGCACGATCGCCTCGACCGAAATATCGAACGGTCCCAGCGTCGCGCTGTCCTCGCCGTCGCTGACGCTGATGCTGACACCGGTGTAGGTACCGACATCGCCGGCGCCCGGCGTGCCGGAGAGCCGGCCGCTGCCGGTATCGAAGCTCGCCCACGACGGCTTGTTGCTGACCGAGAACGCCAGGCTGTCGCCGTCGTCGTCGCTGGCCGAGGGCTGGAAGTCATAGGCATAGCCTTCGACCACCGTGGTCGGCGGATTGCCGGAGATTTCCGGCGGCGTGTTGGCGGGCTGCGCCTCGACGGTAATGGAGAACGCTGCCAGGCTCGCCGAATCCTCGCCGTCACTGACGCTGATGACGATATTGCTCGTCGTGCCGACGTCATTGTCCGTTGGCGATCCCGACAGCTGCCCGGCAGACGTGCTGAAGCTCGCCCACGACGGCTTGTTGCTGATACTGAACGTCAGCGTATCGCCGTCCGCGTCGCTGGCCGACGGCGTAAACGAATAGGATTCGCCGGCCGTTACCGTGGTCTGCGGATTGCCCGAAATCTGCGGTGCGCTATTGCCCGGCTCTGCGTTGACGACGATCGAGAATGCACCGAGACTCGCCGTGTCCTCGCCGTCGCTGACGCTGATGACGATGTTGTTCGTCGTACCCACGTCGTTGGCCGTCGGCGTGCCGGACAGTTGCCCGTTCGACGTGCTGAAGCTGGCCCAGGACGGGCGGTTGCTGATACTGAACGTCAGCGTGTCGCCGTCCGCGTCGCCGGCCGTCGGCGTGAAGCCGTAGGCCGAGCCGACGACGACCGCGCCCGGCGGATTGCCGGAGATCGTCGGCGGTGAGTTCGTGTCGGCTGTCGTGACCGTGATCGAGAACGACGGCAGGCTGTCGCTGGCCTGCCCGTCGGTCACGCTGATAACGATACCCGAGCTCGTGCCGGCATCCGCCGCCTGCGGCGTTCCGCTCAGCGCGCCGCTGGACGTGTCGAACGACGCCCACGTCGGCTTGCCGGAAATCGAGAACGTCAGTGGATCGCCGTCGCTGTCGCTCGCGTTCGGCACGAAGCTGTATTGCGTATCTGCGGCGACGGTGCTTGCGGGCGTGCCGGTAATCACCGGCGCCGTGTTCGTGTCCGGTGCGTCGCCCGTGCGCAGTACGTCGTTGACGGCGTCGATGTCGTTCGACGATGCACCAGCGACCGTAATGAGCAGCGCATCGAAAGCCGCCGTGATGTCGACAGACAACGCCTGGCGTATCGAGGCTGCCGTCATGCCCGGCTGCAGTGCATCGGTTTCCTGCAGCAACGCGCCGAACAGGGTCGATGTCTGCAGCATGGCCGCCGCCGCCAGGCCGTCGCGCAGACCGGACAGCATGTCCGGCGTCAGCGGCAGTTGGTCGAGGGTCGGGTTCGGCGTGCCGGCGAATACCTGCGACATCGCATCCTCGATGCGCGCCATGCCGTCACTGCCCTGGACCCGCAGGCGATTCTGCATCGCTTCGAGGGCTACCTGTGCCATCGCGATGCCGGCGACGGCGGAGACGCGCGAGTCGGTGCGCGCTCCGCCACGGCCGTCCAGCAAGCCGTCCGCAAGGTCCGAGCCCAGTGCCACGACGACGCCGTTGCCGGAGATGCTGCGTCCGACGGCGCCCAGCGCGTTGCGCGTGCGCCGCACGACCTCGCCCAGTGCCTCGGAGGCTCGCATCAATTCCGCGATATTGGTTTCGTCAACCTGCGCTCGCATCGTGCCGCCGCCGGACAGCGACGACAGGCCGCTGTTCAGCTCGACGAAGACGATCTGCAGTGCGCTGTCCATATTCGCTGCCGTCATGCCACCCGACATATCGACTGCCGCCTCGTAGGCGACCGTCGTGAACGGGTTCAGGTTGGCGATGGACGTATCGGAGACACTGCCGACCAGGCTCTTCAGGTCGAAATCGGGATTCGTCATCGTGACGAGGTCGGTGCCGCCGATGGCCAGCAGGCTCAGCGGGTAGTCGGTATCGACCGTTTCGACCTGGATGTCGAACTCCGCATCGGAGTTGCTGGCAACGGTACCGAGCAGTGTGCCGGCCGCCGAATGCACGTTGACATCCGCGCCGCTGATCGGGCCGTCGCCGACGCTGCCGCTGATGACATGCGTCTGGCCGCCGCCGGGATTGTCGTCGCCGCCGTCATCGGCCGGCGGATCGACCTCGCCCTGCGGCAAACAGCCCGCGAGCGCCAGCGACGTCAATAAGACGATTGCAGAATGTCGAAAGAATCGCGCGAGTAAGTTGTTGACCATCGAGTTGCTCCTGCCCTGTGGGCAGGCAAACCGTGGCCGACGCGAACGCGCATATGCCCGCCGCCTGCGAGGAGAACGGTCGGGATATAGCCAGAAAAAGGGTCGCTGTCGCGGACGCCCTGGAAACGAGCGCTTGCGTCAGGATTTCGACTGGCAGCCCCGCTGTCATAGGTGGATACCCGTAGACCGGTGGCTTTGCGTCCCAATCTTTCGACCGGTTTGCCTTTTTCAGTAAATACCTGTTACCTGATGAGGTTTCCGCTGTACTGCACTAACATGCCGGCGAATGTAGCAGATGCCTCCCGGAAAAAAACCTGTCTCAATTCTGCGACGTCGTTCGCATTCGGCAGGCTTGTGTAGGACGCGCTCCGACAGCCAATTTACCCGGCTGACGACAGTTTGCGCGCGGGCGAATTGACCATAATCCGATTAAAACATTGCGAGTCATGACGTTGCGAAAGATTCGGGAAATGATCGTGGCAAGAGGGACACGGCGCAGCCGTGCCGCCATCGCGGGCCAGTGAACGCAAACCAGTTGTTCGTTTCGTGACGGCGCGCACGGAACTCGGCCCCCGCTACGAACGCGCGTGCGGCTGGAACGCGCTGTTGCCGCCGCGCACGCCGGTAACGGCGGCGCCCGGCGACCTCGACTGCGATGTCGTCATTGTCGGCGCAGGCTACACGGGACTCGCCGCCGCACGCCGCTGGGCCGCCCTGTCGCCGGAGAGTGACATCGTGCTGCTCGATGCCGACACCGTCGGCGAAGGCAATCCCGGCCGCAACTCGGGCTTCCTGCTCGAGATCGCGCTCGCCCACGACGTGGATGCATCCAACCTGCGGCGCATGCGCGAGTGCAACCGGCTGCTGGCCGCGACGATGCAGGCCATCGCGACGGACGTGGCCGCGACCGGCCGCGAATGCGGCCTTGAACGCACGGGCACGTACCGTGCCGCGGCGGGCGACGAGGGTCGCGCGGCGCTGGCTCGTTACGAAGCGTTCCTGCAGAACGCCGGACTGGACCACGAGCGCCTCGATCGCGAGGCACTGCGCGCCCGCATCGGCACGACGTTCTACCGCGCCGGCCTGTATTCACCGCACTGCTGGCTGGTGCAACCCGCCGCGCTGATACGCGCTCTCGCCGGGCTGTTGCCCGGCAATGTCCGCCTGCGCGAACTGGAGCCTGCGCTCGGCGTGAAGCGCCGCGGCGATCGCTGGCACGTGACGACGACGCGCGCGCGCATCAGTGCCCGCCAGGTCGTGCTCGCGAACAATGCATTCTGCAAGGATCTCGGCGTCGGTCGATCGCGCATCACCGCCATGTACACCTACGCCGCGCTGACGGAACCGCTGCAGGACGACGAACTCGCCGAATGCGGCGCCGGGCGACAGTGGGGCTTGTTGCCGGCGCACCGCCTCGGCAGCACGTTGCGACGCACCGGTGACGGACGCCTGCTGATCCGGTCACTCTACGGCTACGAGCGCGAAGCGAACAACGCGCTCGTCGAGGAGCGGCTGCGAGCCGCGTTGCTGCGACGCTTTCCGCGGCTGGCATCGACACGCTTCGCCGCGACGTGGTCCGGCGCCACCGGCTTCACGTACAACGCAGCGCCGTTATGGGGCGAGCCGCAGCCCGGCCTGCATGTTTCCGCCGGCTGCAACGGCGGCGGCGTCGTCAAGGGCACGCTGCTGGGCCGCCTGCTGGCTGAACGGGCGCACGGGCTGTCGACACCGGACGTTGCGGCGCTGTTCGGCCGGGCAAGCTGGATGCCGCCGGAGCCGCTGCGGCGCATCGGATTCCATATCGTCGCCGCGCGCGAACGGCAGCGCGCGCGGGCCGAGGTGTGAGACCCGCGCGGCTCGTGTAAGCTTTCGAAAAAGAACGGTATCGGGGGGAGCAACGTGGAAGAAGCGGTCGCCGTCGGCGCCTGGTCGCTGGTGCCGGCCAGCGTCGCCATCGTGCTGGCATTCGTCACGCGCAATACCGTGTTTTCGCTGGCGGTCGCCTGCATCGTGGGCGTGTTCATCGCCGGGGACGGGTTGCTCGGCTTTCCGAACCTGCTCAAACGGGCCCTCGGCACCGAGAGTTTCTCGTGGATTTTCCTGCTCGAGCTTTTCATCGGCGTCACGATCGCGTTTTTCCAGCGCACCGGTGCCATTCGCAATTTCTCCGCATGGGTCGAAAGCCTCAACATGACGCGCGTGCGCGTCCAGGTCGCCGCGTGGATCATGGGCATGTTCGTGTTTTTCAGCGACTACTTCAGCCCGCTGTTCGTCGGCTCGACGATGCGAACATTGTCGGACCGCTACCGCATCTCGCGCGAGAAGCTCGCCTATATCGCCGACTCGACGTCGGCACCGGTCAGCGTCATCGTCCCGATCACCGGCTGGGCCGTGTTCATTGCCGGGCTGCTCATCGGCATGGGACCGATTGCCGACGATTCCGAGGCGATCGTCGTGTTTATACGATCGATCCCCTACAACGTGTATGCGCTTCTTGCAGTCGTCATGGTCGGCCTGATCGTGACCCGGATCGTGCCGGAGTTCGGCCCGATGAAGGCGGCCGAAACGCGCGCGCAGTCCGAAGGCAAGGTGTTGCGCGACGGCGCACAGCCGCTGATGAGCCGCGAGCTGACCGAGATCGAGCCGTTCGACGGCGTGCGCACCAGCCTGTTCTGGAATTTCGTGCTGCCGGTACTGATCGTGGTCGGCGTGGCGGTCGGCTCGTTCGCCACCACCGGGTCGGCGTTGACGATGGAAGCGTTCCTGCTGTCGTCCATCGTCGCCGCGATCGTCATGCGCATCCAGGGCGTACCGCTTGCCGACATCATGGACACGGCGACGAACGGCATAAAAGGCGTGATGCCGGCGATCATCATTCTCGCGTTTGCTTACGCGCTGAATGAATTGTCGGCCAACCTGGGCACAGCCGACTACATCGTCGCCCAGACCGAGGGCTGGCTGACGCCGGGACTGCTGCCGGCATTGACGTTCCTGATCGCCGGCACGATCGCGTTCGCCACCGGCACGTCCTGGGGCACCTTCGCGATCATGGTGCCGATCGCCGTGCCACTCGCTTTTGCCTTCAGCGGCCAGCAACTGGAACCCGTCGTGTTCGCAACCGTCGCAGCCGTCGCCGGCGGCGGCGTGTTCGGCGATCACTGCTCCCCGCTGTCCGATACCTCGATTCTCGCCTCCACCGGAGCAGCCTCCGACCACATCGACCACGTCAAGACACAAATGCCCTACGCAATCGTCGTCGGCGTAGTCAGCGTAGCCGTGTACCTGCTGCTGGGCGTCACTTTCTAGCGCGGTTCGTTGCTGGACGGCACAGACTCAAGGCGGAGGTGTGGCCCGGGGAAACACGCGCTGCCTACTCTCCGGCGCCAGCGTTACGCGCAGGCTCTCCAGTCCTCGTCGACAGCGAGCTGGCACGAGAGTCGCGACGACGCCCGTAGTTTCTCCAGCTCGCTCAGCAGGGCCTGCTCGGCCTCATCCGGGCGGCAGGCGATCGACCCAGTCTTCTGCCACGTGGACGTGGCAGGTAGCGCACGAACACATGCGCGCAGATCGCGGCAACGTCGAAGCCGTGCCCGGTGAGCGCCTCCATGAGCGAGCCGCCCGCCGGAAAGTCGCATTCGTGTGCCGCGCCGCTGCGGTCGATGACTGTCATGCTGATCGCCACTTGCTTTATATCACGCCGAGCTGTGCCGTTGCTGTCAATGCAGGGTGGATGCCCGGCGGCAAGGTCCGCCGGGCGGGAAAAATGGGCCGTATCATGATCCGAGGATGCGACGGGCTTCGGCACAGTCCTTGCCGATCTGGGCAATCAGTGCGTCGAGGCCCTGGAACTTCATTTCGTCGCGAATTCGCGCCACGAATTCGACGGTGATCAGCTCGCCGTAGATATCGCGATCGAAATCGAACAAGTGTGCCTCGAGAATGACCTGCCCGCTGCCGTGAATCGTTGGCCGGATACCGACGTTGGCGACGCCGGGGAGCGGCCTGTCGTCGACGCCATGTACGTGAACGGCGAAAACGCCGGTCACGGCGCAGTTGCGCCGGCCCGGATCGATGTTTGCCGTCGGAAAGCCCAGTTCGCGACCGAGGTGACGCCCGTGCTTGACGCGGCCGGTCATCGAGTACGGCCGGCCGAGCATTTTCGCGGCCGATTCCAGGTCGCCCTTGCCGAGTGCCTGGCGGATCGCGGTGCTGCTGACGCGCTCGCCGTCGACGAACACGCTGTCCACCTGCGCGATTTCGAATCCGTGTCGATCGCCTGCTTCCCGCAAGTCATCGATGGTGCCCGCACGACCCCGGGCAAAGCGGAAGTCGTCACCCACCACGAGGCATTTCGGGCGGATGCCGTGCACGAGAATCTCGTCGATGAACTCCTGCACGCTCAACTGCTGCATCTTCCTGTTGAACGGCGGGCAGAAGAACCGGTCCACGCCAAGCTCCTGCAAGAGTGCCGCACGTTCGCGAAATCGCGTCAGCCGTCCGGGCGGGTCGAACTGGTTGAAATATTCGCGCGGCGACGGCTCGAACGAGAACACCAGGGAGGCAACGTCCAGCCGGTCGGCACGCTCGCGGACCTCGCGAATCACGGCCTGGTGCCCGAGATGTATGCCGTCACAGGAACCGATCGTCGCGACGCAGCCGCGCGAGCCTGTCCCATGTGCGTCCCGCAAGGCGGCCAGGGTCCGATAAACTTCCATTGACTGGGAATCCGTTGTCCTGTCCCGGACTGCGTCATGCCCGCGCAGTTGGCTGGCCGGGCACTGTCGCGCCGGAGGCCGGGCCGGGCAAAAGCGCAATTATAGGGAAGGCAAAGCGCATTTCCCATGCGGATTCGCGACGGTTCTCGATACCGGGCGCCGGCGGGAACCGCGTTGACGACACTACCCGGCAGCGGATGTCCCGCCGCTTGCGTCCTCCAGGCCGAGCATGCGGGCAAACTGCAGCCGCCAGGCGGTCGAGGCCTTGTCGGACTGGGTACTCGCCACGCCTCGTGGCGTCAGCGGCAGGACCCCCGGCACCTGCTCCAGCATGACCTTGTCCTCGGCGCCTATCATGCGGTCGAATGCGATGGCCTCTTCGGCGGACACGCTGAAATCGTCATTGCGCCAGACGACGAACGTAAAATAGGAATGCACATCGTCGATGGGCGATGACAGCAGCAGGATGATATGGCGCAACCCCGTCTCGTAGCGGATAGTGCTGCGCACGGTGAACGGCAGCATGAATCCCGTGGTCATCTGCCGGTAGACGGTATCGCTCTCCTGCCCCGACACGACGCGCGCGCCGGCCGGATTCTCCGCCTCGACGTCGTAACGATAACCGTGGTAACCGTCGTCCAGGTCTTCCAGGTCAATCTTGCCCACATGGGTATGTTGCCGGTTGCCGAACGTGCCCGTGTGTACCCAGGGAAAATGGGCGATATCGAGGAAGTTGTCCGTCATCCTCACGGCCGACGCACGCCATGCCTCGACCGGGTTATTGATGCGACGAAACGTGTCGTCGGCATCCTGGCTGATTGCCGGCAGGGCGGACGGCTGGTCGCCCAGGCACACCGCAGACCAGCCCGTAGCGAACTTCCGTATGGAAACAGTGCAGATGGCCGTTGCGCGGAACCGGCATCGCGGGATCCGCCGACGGAATACGCACGCAGTGACCCTGTTCGCCGAATGACCAGCCGTGATAGGGACAAACCAGGACGCCGTTCTCCATGGTGCCCCTGGACAGGGGCGCCTCGCGATGAGGGCAGCGGTCGAGAGCCGCGACCACCTGTCCCGCCGGGTCGGTATAGATGACGAGCCGCTCGCCCAGCAGCGTGCGGGCTACCGGTCTGCCCCTGACCTCCGGTTCGGTCGCCAGCGCGAACCAGCAATCCCGCAAGGCCGGATTATCGTAAAAAACCGCCAATTCAGGCTCCCCAGTAAGACCCGCTTGCAGGCAGGAAATTATCGGCCACGGCCGCGGCGGCTGCTATGACCAGCGCGCACCGCCATTTGCTCTGCAGGCAGCCCGCCGCAACCCCGGTTGTCGCAGTCACGCCGTACCGAATGCACCTGGCCGGCGCACTGGCGAAACCGATACAACTCGGCGTGCGCACCTGATCAAGACTTGCTGCCGGCCGCGTGCTTATATTGGCACAGTAATGCGGCTGGGTGAGCCTGATAAGCTAATAATTTCAATGGCGTTTTACAGGGCTGAGAAAGAATGCCGGCACCCCGGGGAGGCGCCGGCTTTGCGTCATGGCCGGTGACGGCAGACCCGTGCGCCCTGTCCGATGTTATGACGCAACGAACCGCCGTTACGGCCGCTAGAGCCACTGTACTGGCAGCATCGGTCGGGGGAATATCCTTTTTCTTGGAGGAAATACTGATGAAAGCCGAAATTCGTCGCTCGCCGCCGGGCGCCTGTATTCGCACCGTCAATGGCCGGCATTGCCGGACACCGAACTGTACTGGCGGGCGCTGTTGGCCATTACCGCATTTGCCGTCGCATCGCCGGCGCGGCGCCCAGCAGCCGGTCAACCGGCGACGATGAATCCGGGCAGTCAATTGATGAGATCACCGTCGTAGCGGACCGTGTCGGCCTGCTGCGTGATCGAGAATCCGATTCGATGTTCGGCATCAATCGCTCGCTCGTCGACACGCCGCGCTCGATCAGCGTCATCAGTGAAGTGACGATGGACCGGTATGCCATCGAGACGATCGATGACTTCATCACCACCACGCCGGGCACCTACGGGGGCAGCTTCTTCGGCGTGCCGGGCGCCATCAGTGTCCGCGGGCGGCGCGGCGAGAATTATTTTCGCGGCTTCAAGCGCATCACCGAACAACGGCTTCTTTCCGTTGCCGGTCGGCGCGAGTTCGCGAGTCGAAATCATTCGCGGCCCGACGCCGCGTTCTGTACGGCGCGGGTCGCGTGGGCGGACTGCTGAATTTCTACCCGAAGACCGTGGCCGGTGAGAACATCAGCACCGCTGACGGCGTACAGGGCTACGCGGAAGCCACCGGCGGCAGCTACAGCAAGGCGAACGTGGCTGCCCAGGTCGATGCCCCGTTCGAACTGGGCGGCCGGGAAGCCGGGTCTGTCCGTTTACGCCGAATACGAGGACTCCGAATCGTTTTACCGGGGTCGGGAGCCGGAACAACAGGTACTCCAGGCCTCTTTCAATGCGGATCTCGGCAGTGGCTTCAGCATGGAATTCGGCGGCATGTACTATGCGTCCGACGGCTATAACCAGACGCCGGGCTGGAATCGCCTGACCCAGAACCTGATCGACAACGGCACCTATATTACCGGCCGCGATACGTTCGTGTCCGACCTCGGCGGTACCGGCTACCTGACACGCAGTGATTTCGACGCCGCTGTCGGCACCTTCTTCGGCGCATCGCAGATCACCCAGTATCTCGAGTTTTTCTTCGGATTGCCCGCCGGCGGCGAGCGGTTCCGAATCTCTGGACGAAGGCGTCGGTACGACGCAATTGTCGCGGCGCAACGTTGTGCTGTCACCGCTCGATCTCTGGGAATCGGACGGTGTACTCGATCTACGGCGACCTGGCGAAGGAATTCGACGACGAGTCGACGTTGAAATTCCAGCTGTTCTTCGACCAGCAGGATGCCGACGGCTCACTGGCCACCGGCTTTGCGGCCGTGCACGAAATGGACGTGTTCGAGGCGCGCCTGTCGTGGAACAGGGATTTCCAGCTGTCCGACTCGGTGGGCATGGATTTCTACACGATGCTGTCGCACCGGGAATACAATTCCATCCTGAAAGAAAACTTCCTGCAGGGTTACCTGGTACTTGACCGCATGGACCTGTCGGTCGGTGCCACGCCCGGCGACATCGTGGCGACGCCCTTTATCGACCCGGGCACGCCGTGGGAAAGCGACTTCGATTCCACCCTGGAAGACACCGGCCTGGCCGTCGTCACGGACTTCAGTTTCGGCGACCGCTTGTCCCTGCTGCTGAATGGCCGTTACGACGACTACAGTGCCCGCGGTATCAACAACGGGACATTCTCGTTCGGACCGCTCGGCGTGCTGGAGACAACCAGCGAAGACGACTTCTCCTGGTCCGCCAGCCTGAGCTACTCCGCGCCGCAGGGCTTCGTGCCGTATGTAACCTACGCGGAAGGTTCCGAGGTACGTGTCAATTCGAACGGCGGTGTCAGCCCTGGCACGATCGCCAGCGATTCGATCACTGGCGGATTCGGAACTGAGCGAGGCCGGCGTCAAGTTCTCGCTGCTCGACCGGCAACTCTACGGCACGCTCGCTTACTACGAGCAGACGCTTTCCCGTACCGATCCCCTCGGCAACCGGGACGAAGAAGAGTCGAGCGGCTTCGAGGCCGAGCTGAGCTACGTCATCAACGACAACTGGGCAGTGACTGGCGCCGCCACGATGATCGACGTCCGCATCAAGGATCCGGATCCGACCAACTGCGCGGGCGGCTCGGGCCGTGGCGAGTTTCTCGAACATTCCGCCAACCGTGCTGGGCGTCGACCGCGTGGACGGCTACGGCGGCATCTTCGCGGCATTGAACGCAAGCTGTCTCACGGATCTGCAAGGCGGCTACGATCGAACCACCGTGCCCGAGGACGTGTTCTCGCTGTTCGGCACCTACACCAGCGACGAGACCGGTTACGGCACATTCGGCGCAACGTTCGGCGGCACCCACGTCAGCAGCACCAGTACGCTGATTACCAACGGTGGCGTAACCTTTCCCGCGCACGAAATTTTCCGGCTCGCGCTGTTCGCCGAGTACGAGCGCATGAGTGTCATCGGCACGGTGGACAACCTGTTCGACGAGCGTTACTTCAAGCCGGTGCAGGGCGTGTTCCAGAACGTGGCGGTGATCCCGGGCGAAGGCCGGACCTGGCGACTGCGCTTCCGCTACAATTTCTGAACGGCCGGCTGCGCGGGGCCTGACGAAGGAGCGGCCGAATGGCTCGCGCAACTGCTGACACGATAATCCATGGCGCGCGCATCGTAACGATGGGACGCCGAACGGCGCGTGTTCGAGGACGGCGCGATCGCGATTCGCGGGGCCGACATCGCCGCCGTGGGCCCCACGCGCGAAATCGACGAACAGTTCACCGCGACAACCCGCGTGGATGGCAGCCGGTTTGTCGTCACGCCGGGTTGTATTGACGGCCATATCCACGTAACCGGCGATCCGCTGACGCGCGGTTACATGCCGGACAACGTCTCGGAAAAATTCAACGACAAGCTGACGAA
This sequence comes from Woeseiaceae bacterium, assembly GCA_034522415.1. Classification (GTDB taxonomy): domain Bacteria; phylum Pseudomonadota; class Gammaproteobacteria; order Steroidobacterales; family Woeseiaceae; genus Woeseia. The sequence continues at coordinate 306,402 of JAXHLH010000001.1, read as the reverse complement.
ATGGGTGCTGCCGCGGTACCTGTCACACACGCCGGACGACGAACGCCTGTCAGCGCAACTGGCCGGACTCGAAATGCTGCGCTCGGGAACGACGTGCTTTGCCGAGGCCGGCACGATTCGTTACCTCGACGAGGTCGTGGACGGCATGTCGAGCACCGGCATCCGCGGCCGGGTCGGCATCTGGGTGGAAGGACGCGCATACAACAAGCCGGCGGAGCAGGCGAGCCGCAGCGCCGACGCCATTGCACTGCTGGAAGACGAAGTGCAGCGCTTCCCGGCCGCGGCGGACATTCGCATCAGCGCGTGGCCGATCCTCGTCGGGCATTCGACCAATTCCGACGACGTCTGGCAGGCCGCCAAGCGTATCGCGGACCAGCGAGGCCTTGCGGTATCCGCCCACATGAGCGCCCGCCAGTCGGATCCCGACTGGTTCATCGAGCACACGGGCCGGCGCCCGGTCGAACATCTCGATCACCTGGGCGTGCTCGGCAGCAACCTGTGCCTGACACACATGGTGCGCATCGACGAGGCGGAGCTGGCCCTCCTGGAGGCGTCCGGCACCAACGTCATCCTCTGTCCGCTGGCGAGCATCAAGGGTGCGTTCGGGGTGAGCCGCAGCGGCCATCATGCGGAGATGGTCGAGCGCGGCATCAACCTGCTGCTGGGCTCGGACGGCTACAACGCCGACATGTGGCGGCTTCTGCCCCTCCTGTCCGGGCTGTTCAAGGACAGCCGCGAAGACATCACGCTGATGCCGGCATGGCAAACCCTGGAGCTCGTGACCGTCAACGCTGCCAAAGCCCTGCAAATGAGCCGATCCATCGGCTCGCTTGAGGCCGGCAAGAAAGCCGACCTGGTCTGTCACGACACCTGGCGCCCGGAGTGGATGCCCGTGATGAACGTCGTCAACCAGCTGGTCTGGTCGGCGGACGGACGCAGCGTACACAGCGTCTGGGTGGATGGCGTGCGCGTCATCGACGACTATCGCTCGACGCAACTCGACGAGGACGACCTGTATGCCAGGGCCCAGGCGGCCGGCGATGCCGTTATCCGCCGCTCCGAGCTGCCGTTCGTCTGCCCGTGGCCGTTCGTGATCTGACCTGTGCGGTCGCGCCCACCGATGCTTGCGCCCTGCCCGGATCGCCGGATCGCGGCGCCGTTTGCATGAACATCGCCGCGCATCTCGAACGGACCGGCCGCTCTGCCGGGCAACGCACGGCCATTGCCGCGGGCGAGCGGCCACTCGTCAGCTACGCGGAACTCCTGGATCGCGTCCGTCGCCTTGCCGGCGGCCTCGTCGCGGAGCTCGGCCTGAAGCCGGGCGACCGGGTCGCACTCGCCATGCGCAACTGCCCGGAGTACCTGCAGGTCCTGTACGCCTGCTGGCAGGCCGGGCTGGTTGCCGTGCCCGTCAATGCCAAGCTGCACGGCCGGGAGTTTGCCTTCATCATCGGCAACAGCGGTGCAACCGCCTGTTTCACGACGCCCGACCTGACAGACACGATCGCCAGCGCCTCTGCGGCTGACCGGTTAACGCAGGTCGAGACGGGCAGTGACCACTTCCGGCACCTGTCGTCCGCCGATCCCCTGCCGCTTGCCGACACGTTGCCGGACGACCCGGCCTGGCTCTTCTACACGAGCGGGACGACCGGCCAGCCGAAGGGCGCCGTCCTGAGCCATCGCAACCTGCTGGCCATGTCGCTGTGTTATTTCGCCGACGTGGACGCCACGTCGCCATGGCGCGCCATCCTGCATGCGGCGCCGATGAGCCACGGATCGGGCCTGTACGCGCTGCCGCATGTCATGCAGGGCAGCTGTCATGTCATCCCCGACAGCACCGGGTTCGACGTGGCCGAAATCTTCGGGCTGATAGAGCGCTGGCCGCACTGCGTGTTCTTCGCCGCACCGACGATGGTCAGGCGCCTGCTGGATCACGAGGCCGATACGGACACCGCCAACCTGAAGTCGATACTCTACGGTGGCGGCCCCATGTACGTCGACGACTGCATCGCCGCGCTCGAACGCTTCGGACCGAAGCTCGCGCAGCTCTACGGACAGGGCGAGAGCCCCATGACCATCACCGCCCTCTCCCGTGCCATGCACGGGGACCGCACGCACCCGCGGTGGCGGGAGCGGCTTGCGAGCGTCGGCATACCGCAGAGCGTCGTCGACGTGCGCGTCGCCGACAGCGACGACCGGATCCTGCCGCCCGGGGAAACCGGCGAGGTTCTCGTGCGCGGAGACAGCGTGATGCGCGGCTACTGGCAGCGGCCGGAGGCGACGGCCGAGACCCTGCGCAACGGCTGGCTGCACACCGGCGACTTCGGCTGCTTCGACGAGGACGGCTTCCTGACACTGAAGGATCGCGCCAACGACCTGATCATATCGGGCGGCACCAACATCTACCCGCGTGAAGTCGAGGAAGTCCTCGTCGGTCACGCCGACGTATCCGAGGCATCGGTCATCGGCACCGCCGACCGCGAATGGGGCGAACGGGTTGTCGCCTATGTCGTTCTGCGGCCCGGTGCGGTGGCGGATCCGCAGGCGCTCGACCGGTTCTGTCTGGAGAATATCGCCCGCTTCAAGCGTCCGCGTGACTACCGGTTCATCGAGGCACTGCCGAAAAACAACTACGGCAAGGTGCTGAAGACGGCCCTGCGCGACATGGAATCCGCCCGCAAGAGCGATTGAGACAGCCGGCCGTTCAGTCCGAATCGTCCGCGGCAATGCTCATCGCCAGCGGTGCCCACAATGCAATTTCCTTCTGCAGCTCGCCTGCCTTGCGTCCGTAGTAGTACAGCGCGTCGGCGCCGAGCAGCAGGTGCAGGGGCGGCTCCGGCGCACACACCGCGCGGACGATGGCTGCCGCGGCCCTGGCCGGGTCGCCCGGCTCCCTGCCCCGGTAACGCGCGATGATTTTTTCCGACTCGTGCGCGCTGTCGGCGTAGTCGTCGATGCGTCGCTCTGCCCGCGCCATCGAGCGGCCGGTGAAGTCCGTGCGCATGCCGCCCGGCGCCACCTGCATGACGCGAATGCCGAGCGGGCCGACCTCCTGTGCCAGGGTCTCCCCGAGCGCCTCGAGAGCGAACTTGCTGGCGCAGTAGCCGCCGGTGCCCGCCCATGTCGCAAGCCCGCTCACCGAGCTGATATTGACGATCATGCCGCTCATGCGCCTGCGCATATGCGGCAGGACCGACTGCACCATGGCGAGGGCGCCGAAGACGTTGACGTCGAACTGTGCACGCAACTCCGACGCACTCAGCTCCTCCACCGCGCCTGTCAGCTGGTAACCGGCGTTGTTGACGAGCACGTCTATGCCATCGAGTGCCTCTTCTGCCGCCACCACAGCCTCGCTGACGGCGACGTCGTCCCGAACGTCCAGGCGATAGCCGATCGACCGGCCGGGCGCCAGCACATCAATGCGTTCGAGCGCGGCAGCATCTCTTGCCGTGCCGAAAACGCACCCGCCGCGGTCGATCACCGTGCGTGCAAGTGCGTTGCCCAGCCCGCTGCCGGCACCGGTAATCAACCAGCCGGTTCCGGTCATCTCGTTCATCCTCAGGCACCTTCCATTCGTTGTGAGACATGTCCGCAGTCGTTTCGCGAACAGTTGGCTGCGTCGGTTGGCCGTCGCCCTGCATTGCCGGTATGATCGCCCGTCATCCTCGCGACAGGAAGAGCTGCATGCTGATGAAGACGATCGACGAGAAAGCGTTTCGCAAGGCCATGGGTAAATTCGCAACCGGCGTGACGATAATGACGTGCCGCGCCGAAGACGACCGCGCAGTCGGCATGACGGTCAACAGCTTCACGTCCGTGTCGCTGGAACCGCCGCTGGTGTCGCGGTGCGTCAACCGGCAGATCATCCCGACTCCGGCGTTCGGCCAGACCGGTCATTTCGCGGTCCACGTCCTGCACCGGGACCAGGAAGAATTGTCGAATCATTTCGCAGTCGATCGTGAAGACAAATTCGATGGCATCGAGCACGACAACGGCATTGCCGGCACCCCGATCCTTACGGACTTTCTCGCTGTGTACCAGTGCGAGGTAAGCGACCGGATCGATGCCGGAGATCACTTCATCCTGGTCGGCAAGCTGGTCGACTACGAGATTCGTGACGGCGAACCGCTGATCTTTCACCAGGGTCGCTATCACTCGCTCGCCTGAGCGGCATCGGCAACGGGTGCCGCGCCAGGCGGACGCATCAGCGCCACCGCGGTAAATATCACCATGAGCAGGAATGCGAATATCTGGTAGGTAATCGCAAATGTGCCGAAGTGCTCGGCCATCAGGCCGGCAATGATCGGCCCGATCATCGCCACCGTGGTAATCATGTTCATGGTGCCGAAAATGACCGGGTTGTTCGTTGTACCGTAGTAATTCACGAGCAGCATGGCGGTAGCGAAGAACACGACGCCGAATCCGACGCCCTCGCCGATGGCGAACAATGCGATCGCCACCGGATGGCCGGCGACCGACAGCGCCACCATGCCCATGGCTTCGAAACCCAGCGCGCCGCACAACAGCCATTTAGGGTCCACCTTCGTTGCCAGCGCGCCACCCGCCAGCCGGGACATGGCGTTGACGGCGCCGTTCGCGGCCAGCGCACCGGCCGCAACGGCGGCAGAGACGCCCAGCGCCGTCATGTGCGTAAACGCCCAGCTGTTCATCGTCAGCGTGCACATGAGCGTCGTCGAAAGAGCGAAGACGATTACGTAATACTGCGGCGTTCGCAGTGCATCCCTGAACGTCCAGTCGCCTTCGGTTTTGTAAACACGATCCGACTTTTCCTCCTCGGGGGGCTTGACCGCCTCCTCGTCGTCCAGCGCTTCGTGCGGGTCACTGCGCACGAAAATCACCGCCAGTACTGCCAGCGCCAGCATGGACGCGGCCATCGCCCACCAGTGCATCCGCCAGGAGTCGGTCAGGCCGATAATGCCGGTGACGATCAACGGGCCCGCCACGGCGCCCAGCCCGCCGATCATCATGTAGGCACCGATCGCAAACGAGCGCTTGTCCGGGATCCAGTGGTTGATGACATGGACGCCGGGCACGGCCGCTGTCAGCGCGTAGCCCACCCCGAGCAGCAACGCGCCCGCGTAGTACTGGTAGAGATTCGGTGCGAGCGCAAACAGGCAAAAGCCGGACGTCATCAGCAAGCCACCCAGCGCAAACGACGACTGCACGTTGAAGCGCTTCAGGACCCAGGCCGGCGTCGTGCCCGCGAGCCCGACCATCAGCGCAAACAGGGAGAATCCGGTACCCGCCTGTGACCAGCTCCAGGTGAACTCCTCGATCATGTACGGCAGCACGACGCCCAGGGATGAAAACGTGCCAGCGGTAATGAAGAAAAAGAAGGCACTGACCAGGGCAAAGCAGATCCATCGGTGCAGGGCGAACGCGCGACTCTCCATTGCAAATGGCTCCTTGAGAGTGAGTGGCTTCAGAAACCGGCCGCGTGCTCGCGGCGATCCGGGATGATTATCACGAACGGGAGTGCCAGAGCGAGTGTGCCGACCGGTCCCTCACGACACGCTCTTGCCGTGCGGCAAGGCGGAACGACGATACTGCCGCGGGGATGTCTTGTATTGTTCCCGGAACGCGCGACTGAAGTGCGATGAGCAGTTGAAACCCCAGCGAAAACAGATCTCGGAAATCGACAGCTGCCCGTAGAGCGGGCTCGTCAGGTCGGACCGGCAACGTTCCAGGCGGCGCGTGCGCACGTAGCTGCTGAACGTGCGGCCGGCAAGCAGCGAACAGCTTCTGCAGGTAGCGCGGCGACACCCCGTGCTCGTGCGCCACGTCGGCCACCGTCAGCTCCGGGTCGCCGAGGCGCGTTTCAATGCTCTGGCAGATGCGGTGCAGGCAGGCGGCGCGCGCGCCGGCGGTACCGCCCAGTGACGTTGCCGGGTTCTGCGCCGTGCCGAGGCAGGTCAGGAAGAACTCGGTCAGCGCGATTTCGACGGCCCCCAGCTCGGCCGCCCTGACTTCTTCCATGACGGACGCGAGCGCGCGGAGCATGGCGGAGAACACGTGACTGATGCCCGACTTGCCGGGGATGTGGCCGAGCTCCACCGACAGCGGCGCGATGAAGCGCGGATTCAGCGTCATGCGCGGCGCCTTGATAAACAACTGCCGGAACGGCGTCGGCATTCGCAACGTGGCGTCCACGCCCGTCGGCCCGTAGAGAATGTCGCCCGGGGCGAGTTGTATGTTCTTGCCGCGCGAGACGACCTCCGCCTCGCCCTCGAGCAGCAGTGTCAGCCAGATCGCCGGCGATTGCTCGGGAAAGCCGCCGGAAATGTCCAGCGCGTCCGCCTCGACCAGCGCAAACTCGACACCGAGCGGCGACGTCAGGCAATGCACGCGGCCGCGGAATCTGTCCGGCTCCGGGCACTCGCCGACGGGCAGGCAAATGCGGCGCATGGCGTCCGACCAGACCCGGCGGCGCTCGGCCGCCGGGAACGGCTCGGTGTTGAGTTTCCACGCCTTGATGCGGCGCGGATCCTGCAGCAGCGCCCGTTCGCCCGTCGCCGAGTTGACGGCTAGCAATGCCTTTCCCTACGCATCAGAACAATCCCCCGTGACGGGCGGCGCGCCGTCGCCACCCTGGCAAGCTCGATATTGACCGAGTCTAGCAAATGGGTCATCGTATCAACAAGACGAACAGTGTTTCTCTGTGCGAAACCAATCGGGCCCACGGAACCACGACCGGGTGCACCGCCAGGCCCGGCGCAATCCCCGGGGGAACCGCACGACCAGCCAGGAGGACCGAAGGCGCCATGCCCAATCCGACCAACGTGTACAACTGGGAAACACTCGAACGCGAACACGTCCGCAAAGGCGTCAGCCGCGTCGGCTTTCGCGGCGACAACGTGCTGATGGTGATGAACTGGCTGCAACCGGGCATGGAGGTGCGGCCGCACAGTCACCCGTTCGAGCAGGTCGTCTACATCGTGGCGGGTCGCATACGATTCCGCATCGGCGACGACGTGGTCGAAGCCGGTCCCGGCAGCGTGCTCAGGATTCCGCCGGACGTCGAACATTGCGGCGAGCCGGTCGGCGACGAAACCGTCATGAATCTCGACGTGTTCTCCCCCATCCGCGAGGACTACCGGCACCTGGTGGCGTACCAGGAGGCCGATTTCCGTGACGGCTGAGCGTGCGGGGCCGGATTGCGGCAGGACCGGTTCACCCCGGTTCACCCCCGATTCACCCGATTCGCACCGATGAACCCGTTTACAGATGGACGATTCGCAAGTGACGATGCTTGAATCGGCGGCGCAACTGAAGTCGCGCATACGCCAGGGACAACCGACCATCGGGCTGCTGGTGCGTACCCCGGCGCCGCAGCTCGTCGAGGCAGCGGCCACCGCCGAGCTGGATTTCATCGCGTTCGATGCCGAGCATGCGCCGTTCGGGCCCGAGGCACTGGACCACTGCCTGCTGGCCGCGCGCGCCGCGCGAATTCCGGCCCTGGTGCGTGTCCCCGACTAGCGCGCCCGCGACCCTGCAGACGGCACTCGATCTGGGCGCCGCCGGCATCATCGTGCCGCACGTGCACGATCGTGACGAACTGCGCCGCATTATCGCGGCAACGCGCTTTGGCGACGGCGGCACCCGTGGCCTGTCGACCTCCCATCGCGCCGCCGGATACGGGCAGATGGCCGACGCGGACTTCATCGCGGCGAACGATCGCTCGATAACGGTCGTCGCGCAGGTGGAAGACGCGACCGGACTGCAGCACGTCGAGGAACTCGCGGCGGAGCCGGCGCTCGATGCGCTGTTCATCGGGCGCGCGGATCTCGCCTGCTCCCTCGGCGCCGACTCCCCGCATGCCGGGGTGGTCGTGGAGGCCACGCGGCGAATTCTTGCCGCGGGCAAGGCGCGCGGACGCAGCACCGGTATTTTCCTGCCGACAGTCGACGAAGTCGCCTCCATGCTGGCACTGGGCGCATCGCTGTTCCTGATCGACACGGACCAGGGGCTGCTCGCGCGCGCCCTGCGCGCGAATACGGCCGCTTTCCGGGACGCCTGCAAGGACGCGTCATGAATGCCACGGGACTCGATCCGAACGCCGGGATCGCGCAGGGTCGCGGTTGTCGTCCGCCGGCACCCGGCAACGCCGATGGCTGAGCATCGACCCATCGACGCCGTCGTCACGACGCTGCGCATCATCGAACATCTCGCGGCAGCCGACGGTCCGGTGGGTGTCACCGAGCTCGCCAATGCCCTCGACAGTCCGAAGCCCCGCATTCACCGGCACCTGCGCACGCTGTGCGATCGCGACGCTACGTCGTGCAGGACCCGCATACCGGCAAGTACGTGCTCAGCCTGCGCCTGTATTTCCTCGGCCAGCGCATTCCCGAAAAGACGTCTTTCCTCAGCGAGGCGCGCCATGTCCTGCCGGCCCTGCGTGACGAACTGGGACAGACGGTCACCATCGGTCTTGTCGAGGACACCGGCGTACGCGTCGTCGAGATCCTGCGCCACCGGTCCGCGATCCAGATCACGACGCCGCCGGGAACGCTGTTCGCCCTGCACGACTCGGCGCAGGGCAAGGTCGCACTCGCGTTCGGGCCCGCGTCGCTGTGGCAATACCTGGAACGCGGAATCCGGCCTGTCGCGCACGACGCTGAAGCGCCTGCAGAAGGAGATCGACGGCGTCCGCGCCCGCGGCTGGGCCGTCGCGCCCGAGGCCGTGCTGATGGGGATCAACGCGCTCGCGGCACCGGTGTTTGACGCATCCGGCGGGCTTGCGGGCACCCTCGCCATTGTCGGCTCGGTGCAATACGTCAACCCCGAGCCGGCGCGCCCGATGATTGCAGCCGTCACGCGAGCGGCAAGCCGCATCTCGAAGAGACTGGGATTCAATAACAACACAGGGACACTATGAAACACGCAATTGCCATTGATATCGGGGGCACCTTCACGGATGTCGTACTGGCACGCGACGACGGCTCGACCTGGACCGACAAGACGCTGACCACGCACAAGGACCTGCTGGAAGGATTTTTCACCGCTGCCGATCTCGTCCTGGCACGCGCCGGCATAGAACTCGCTGCAGTCGACGACGTCGTCGTCCACGCGACCACGGTAGTCACCAATGTGCTGATCGAGCGCAAGGGTTTTCCAACCGGGCTGATAGTGACCGAGGGCTTCCGCAGCGTGCTGTACATACGCGACGAACACCGCTTCGACATGTTCGACCCGCAGATCGAGTATCCCGAGCCGCTCATACCGCAGTCGCTGACCTGGGGGCTCGACGAGCGCGTGTACGCGGACGGTTCCGTCGGCGCAGCAGTAGACCGCGCCAGGGTCGTGGCAATTGCCGGGCAAATGCGCGAGCAGAAAGTGACTTCGATCGCCGTCTGCCTGCTGAACAGCTATCGAAACCCGGACAACGAGCGCCGCGTGCGCGACATCCTGGCCGAGGTGGCACCGCGATATCCTGGTGACCCTGTCCAGCGATGTCGCGCCGCAGATGCGCGAGTACCTGCGCACCAGCACGGCCGCCGTCAACGCCTACGCCGTGCCGCGTCACGCGGCCGTACCTGACGGCACTGAGCGAGCGGCTGGAAGCGCGCGGCGTGCCGCCACGAACCGCTGATCATGCTGTCGAACGGCGGCGTCGTCGGCGCGCGCGTGGCCAGCATGTACCCGGTCCGCATGATCGAATCGGGGCCGGCGGCGGGCGCGCTGGTCGCCGGCTACATGGCACGCAAACTCGGCCTCGAAAGCCTCATCTCGTTCGACATGGGCGGCACGACGGCGAAGGCGTGCCTGATCCAGGGCGCGGAACCGATGGTCGTCGGTGAGTTCGAAGTCGATCGCCAGTACCTGCTGAAGCCCGGCAGCGGCATCCCGGTCACCGTGCCGTCGATCGACATGATCGAGATCGGCGCGGGCGGCGGCTCGATCGCACGGGTCGACTCGCTCGGCCTGCTGAAGGTCGGACCGCAAAGCGCGGGTTCCGATCCGGGCCCGGCCTGCTACGGCCGGGGCGGCAGCGACGCGTGCGTGACGGATGCCGACGTGGTCCTCGGCATACTCGATCCCGCCAACTTTCTCGGCGGGACATGCCGCTCGCCGCCGACGAGGCGCTCGCCGCCGTCAGCCGGCTCGCCCGACAACTGGACGTGACGCCGCAGGAGGCCGCCTACGGCATCTTCAGCGTCGTCGGTGAATCGATGGCTGCTGCCGCGCGCGCGCATGCCACCGATCGCGGCGTCAATTACCGCGGCCTGCCGCTGCTCGCGTTCGGCGGCGCGGGTCCCGTGCATGCCTGTTACGTGGCGGAAAGCCTCGACAGCAACCAGGTCATCTATCCGCCGATGGCCAGCGTCCTCAGCGCATTCGGGACACTCGTGACGCCCGTACGGCTGGACCTCGTGCGCGGCGGACTGGCGCGGCTGTCCGAACTCGACTGGGACGATGTGGCGCGGATCATCGACGAAATGATCGTCGAAGGCGAGCAGGCGCTGGCCGAAGCGGGCCTGCCGCCGGAACAGATCACCTTCGAATACGCCTGCGACGCGCGCTATTTCGGCCAGCAGAACGAAGTGACGACGCGTCTCGATGCCGACCCGCGCAAAGCGCGTGACCCCGTGCAGCTGCGCCGGCGATTCGAGGAGGCCTACGAAGTGCTGTACGGCGTGCGCCTGGGCGACGTGGACGTGGAAGTCGTGAGCTGGCGCCTGACCGCGCGCGGCGGCTCTTCCGATCGCGAGCCGCTGGTCAGACTCGGCGACCGGCCCGCCAGGCCGCGCACGCGGCGCAGCGTTTACCTCGACGGCCGCGACGTCGACGTCGCCGTCTACGACCGCAGTGCGCTGGCGCGAGGCCAGCAGATCGACGGACCGGTCATCGTCGAGGAACGGGAAACGACGGCATTCATACTGCCCGGCTGGCAGCTGTCGGTGCACGACAACGGCAGCCTCATCGCCACGCGCGGCAACTGACGGAGAGACAGGCAAATGGACGGCATTCAACTCGAGATACTCTGGAGCAACCTCGTCAGCATCGTCAGCGAGCAGGCCAAGGCGCTGCAGCGCATCGCCTTCAGTCCGATCGTGCGCGAAGCCGGCGATCTCGCAACGGCACTGTTCGATACCGATGCCCGCATGGTGGCGCAGGCGATAACCGGCACGCCGGGTCACATCGACTCGCTGGGGCCGCCGCGAAAAACCTGCTGGACGTCATTCCACCGGAAGAACTCGAGCCCGGCGACGTGCTGATCACCAACGATCCGTGGATGTCGGCGGGCCACTTTTTCGACATAACGATCCTGACGCCGATCTTCAACGGCGAGAAGCTGATCGGTTACTGCGGCTCGACGATTCATCACACCGATATCGGCGGATACGGTGTCGGCGCCGGCGCCCGCGACATACACGAGGAAGGGCTGTGGATACCCGTCCTGAAGCTCTACGAGGCGGGCCAGCCCAACAAGACGCTGCACCGGATCATTCGCCGCAATGTCAGGACGCCGGAAGCCATTTTCGGTGATCTGTCGGCACAGGTATCGAGCGGCAAGGTCGGCGGCGAGCGTCTGAAGTCAATGTGCGAACGCTATGGCCTGGATGACATCCAGGAACTGGCCGACAACATCATCACGCGATCCGAGCAGGCGACGCGCGATGCAATTCGCGAACTGCCGGCCGGCACCTGGCACGGGGAAACGAGCTTCGACGTCCCCGGTGGCGAAGTCATCACGCTGAAGACGGCCGTCACCGTCGACACGGAACGCGGCGAGATAACAATCGACTTCGACGGCAGCTCCGGCCCGAGCAAGAGCGGCATCAATGTCGTCATGGCCTACACGCACGCCTACAGCACGTTCGCCATACGCAGCATGCTGAACCCGGATCTGCCGAACAACTTCGGCAGCCTGGCGCCGATACGCGTCAAGGCGCCCGACGAGTGCATCGTCAATGCCCGCTACCCGGTACCCGTCAATGCACGCCACGTGGTCGGCATGTACGTGCCGTTTCCTATCCTGAAGGCGCTGGCGCAGATCATGCCCGATCGCGTCCTCGCGGAAGGCTCCGGTGCCGTGTGGACGATTCACATCCAGGGCTACCGCGCGGACGGCAAGCCGTTCACCAGCTCCATGTTCAACTACTCCGGCGGCATGGGCGCGCGCGCCAGCAAGCCCGGACTGTCCGCGACCTGCTACCCGACAGGCGTCGCCGCCGTGCCCGTCGAGGTGCTCGAAGCCTCCTTTCCGATCGAATTTTCGTGCAAGGAACTCGAGCCGGGCACCGGCGGCGGCGGACGCCAGCGCGGCGGCGACGGCCAGCGCATCGGCTTTCGCCTGCGCACCGACAAGGAATGGCTGCTGAATGCGATACCCAGCCGCCTGACCACACAGGCCGAAGGCCTGTTCGACGGCGGCCCCGGCGCCGTGGGCTCGTTCCTGATCAACGGCGAATCGACGCTCGGGGCGCGCAAGCAGTTGATGCAGTCCGGTGACGAGGTGCTGATGATCACGCCGGGCGGCGGCGGCTTTGGCGGCGCGAGTCGTCCGTAGGAGCGGCATCCTGCCGCGGCCTTGGTGGGCCCAGACGCGGGAATCGCGCCTGGAAGGCGCTCCTACGGGGGCGGATGGTTGCGTGGCACCCCCATCCCCGTAGGAGCGGCATCCTGCCGCGACCGACCGGCGCCTAGCCCGTGCAGGTCACCGGCAAGAACGCACGTAATTCGAAAACAAGAGGAGGAAAACGATGGCAATACCCAATTCACTGATCTTCGTCGACCTGACGTCCGACGACCCGGCCGCGGCCGGGGAGTTTTACGCAAAGGTCTTCGGCTGGACCAACGAAGGGCGGCCCAGCGGCGTGTTTCACCGGCTGGTGCCGGGCGGCAACATGAAGAACCCGGACGGCAGCGACAGCCCGATCGGCAATCTTCACATCGGCATACACAACTGCGCCAACGTGCGGCCGCATCCGGACCCGGACGGCACGGAACCGCGCGAACTCGCGACCGGTCGCCGCGCGAGGCTGTGGGTGCTCGTTAGCCCGGACGACTCGGTCGACCGCATCCTGTCGACCGCCGAGGAGATGGGCGCCGAGATTCTCTGGCGCAATCACTACTGGAAGGAGTTCAACGGCATCAATGCCGGCTTCCGCGATCCGTGGGGCAACGAGGTCAACCTGTGGATCAAGGCCGGCGACCCGCCGCAGGTGCCGGACGACCACACGCGCGAATGAGCACACGGCCGGGTTCCCGTCACGGCGGGGATCCGGCCCGCTTGCTGCCAGGAATTTCTCTCAGTCCAGCCGCCGTGCGCGTGCCGGGTTCGCCCGGTCTACCGCGAACCGCGCCAGTGTCCTTGACGTGTAGTCACGCGCGAAGACCGTGTCGACGCTGATATAATCCGCCCGCACCTCGCCCTCGTCAATATCGAGCAGGACGAAGCCGCGGTGCCGGGTATCGCACCAGCGCACATCCCGGCATTCGCCGGTCATGGCCTGCTCGCTGATCTCGAAGATGCGCGGGTCCTCGCCGAACCACTCGTAGCCGCCCATCGATGTGACGCTCGCGGTCGCGAATTCCGTGCCAACGACGGCGTCGTCGCGATCGTCGTGAAGCTCGTTCATCCAGAAATTGTGAGAGTCGCCGGAGATGACGATAAAGCCGGCGTCGATCTCGCGAACCCTGTCGTACATGCGCTGCCGGGTCGCAGGATTGCCGTCCCAGGCATCCATGCTGACGGGCAGCCCGTAACGGCTGCGCTGCAGCCATCGCTCGGCCCATGGATTGTTATTCCGCGCATCGCGGGTCAGCTCGTCCGGAAAACGCCGGCTGTAATCCGGCGAGTCCATTCGCGCCATGATCACCGAGCTCGCCAGGACCTGCCACGGCACGCCCCTGGCCGCGGACTGCGCCATCCTGTCCTGCAGCCACGCCTCCTGATTCTCGCTCAGGACCCGCCGCGACGGGTCGCCCAGCACGTCTCGCCGGGTACGCTCGACGTCCGGCCAGTACTCGAAGCCCTCCGGCAGCCCGTCGCGTTCGTAGCGTTGCATGGTCTCGAAATCCGTCACCGGCTCGCGTGTGCCATTACGAACGTCGAACGGAATCCGGAACACGACCTTGTCCGCATCCGGCAACGCGTCGAGCGCAGCGGCGCCCGTAACCCGCACCGGCCGATCCGGGTTGCTGATCGAATGCGGCCGCCTGCCAGATGCATGTCGTCGTCGTAATCGAACTGTTCCGTGCGGCCGCTGAACCGGCAGTCGAGCAGGTGCACGGACGCGACCCGGCCGAAATCGTAGCAACGGTCGATCTCGAAGCCGCTCCAGCCCGAAGCCCGGTTCGCGCACCGGCAGCCGTTCGAAGTAGCGCCTGCAACGCGGCGTCGCGCCGCGCCCGGAAGCTGCCCTGGGTCGCCACATCGTGCGCCTGGGCGCCATCCGACCAGGCGTCATTGGCGAGCTCGTGATCGTCCCACACCAGGATGAACGGGTGGCGGGCGTGCACGGCCTGCAGATCCGCGTCGCCGCGGTACTGCGCATAGCGCCCGCGGTAGTCGTCCAGCGTTACCGCGGTATGCGCGGGATCGTGGACGCGGCCAAGCTGGCGCCCCCGCTCCGCGCCGTAGTCGGAACCCGAACCGTCGGCGCTGCTCTCGTAGATATAGTCCCCGAGGTGCACGACGGCATCGAGTTGCTCGAGCGCGGCAATCTCGCGATAGACATTGTAATGGCCGAACGAATAATGCGAGCACGAGACGACGGCCAGTCGCGCGCGTGCGGCGTCGGCGGCGGGCAGTGCCCGGGTCCGGCCGACGGGCGACGAAACGTCGCCGACGCGGAACCGGTAGTGATAGGTCGTGCCGGGCTGCAGGCTCTCGACCACGGCCTTGACCGTGTAGTCGATTTCGTCGGCGGTCACGGTCGTGCCGCGGCGCACGATCCGCTCGAAGCCCGGGTCCGTGGCGACCTCCCACGTGACCTCGACGACGGCGGGCTCCGGCGGCGTCACCCGGGTCCAGATGACCACCGAGTCGGCACCCGGGTCGCCGCTGGCGACACCGTGCAGGAAACGGCCACTGGCCGCGCGGGGCCGGCCGGCGACGGCGCAACCGCCCAGCGCCGATGCCGCCATCAGGCCCAGCACGACCTGGCGTCGTGTAACGCGTGGCAAGCTCACTGTCGGCGTCTCCCCCCTGTCTTGCGATGTCATTCGATGTTCCCGGTCCGCTACGCTAGCGGCGACGGACGTCGCCGTCTTGACTCCCGCGCCCGGTATCCGGTCTGCGGCGCCCTGCCCGTCGGACCTGGCCGCCCCCGGCACGGCCCGGGCAACTCCGGGGGCGTGGCGAGGCAAGACGGCGGCACCCTGCCCCGCTAGAATCGCCCGGATTCACTGCCGACAACCCCTGCGACGGGAGGCGACATGCGCTCCAGGCTACTGACAGACGAGTTCTTCGCCAGTCTCGACAGCTCCGTGGACACGATCGACAAGGCGGAAACGCTGCCGCCCCGCATGTTACACGGATGCCGACTTCTACGAATTCGAGAAGGAAGCCGTATTCAACCACGAATGGCTGTGCATCGGCCGGGAGTCGTGGGTGCGGGAGCCGGGTGACTACTTCACGTCATCCATAATCGGCGAGCCCCTGCTCGTTACCCGTACCCGGGACGGCGAGCTGCGTGCCATGTCGGCGGTCTGCCAGCACCGCGGCATGCTGGTTGCCGAGGGTCGCGGCAACGCGCGCGGCTTCGTGTGTCCCTACCATCACTGGACCTACGGGCTCGACGGCAGCCTGGTCAATGCACCGGCGATGAACAAGACCTGCAACTTCGACAAGTCGGCGCACGGCCTGCCCGGCATTCGTACCGAGATCTGGCAGGGCTTCCTGTTCATCAACTTCGATCCCGATGCGCCGCCGCTGGCACCGCGCCTGCGCGCACGTCGACGACGCCCTCGATCGCTATGGCCTGGCCGACGCCGAAGACCAGCCGCCGCAGGAAGCCGGCAAGTACGGCTGGAACTGGAAGGTCATGTTCGAGAACAACAATGACGGCTATCACGCCAACAAGCTGCACCAGGGCCCCCTGCACGACTTTGTCCCCGAGTTCGATGGCGCGCTTTCCCGACCTGCCCGAAGACACGGCCGGCTACTTCCGCTGGAACGGCACGCGGCATCCGGACGCCAGTTTCAACATCACGCAACGGGCGCTGCTGCCGATATTCCCCAACCTGACGGACGAAGACCGCTCGCAGATGGTGTTCGCCAACATCCCGCCGACGCTGTCGCTGGTGCTGACCGCCGACATGGTCATTTACCTCATCCTGCGCGCCGACGGGCCGGAAAGCCTCGAGATGGACACGGGCCTGCTGCTGGCCGAACGGCGCGACGGCCGACCCCGGTCTTTCGCCACAAGATGGCGGTCAACATGGCGGGCGCCGAAGAGATCATGGCCCAGGACTGGCACGTCGACGAGATGGTGCAGGTCGGCCTGCGATCCCGGTTCGCGCCGCGCGGGCGCTACTCGTGGCAGGAGGGTGCCCAGCACGACTTCAACAACTGGCTGGTGCCGCGCTACAAGTCCTGCTGGGAGCGCATCCGCAGCGGTCAGGACCACGCCACGGGCGCCGCTGCGCGATCCCGCTGACCCGTCGCCGCAAAGAGAGTCCTTATGCCCGTCGACACCCGCATGCCGGCCGTATTTTTCGGTCACGGCAGCCCCACCAACGCACTGGAAGACAATGACTGCACCCGTGCCTGGCATGCCATCGCGCAGCGGATCGGCAAGCCGCGCGGCATACTCAGCATTTCCGCGCACTGGTACGGGCGCGGCAGCCGCGTCACGGCCATGCCGAACGGCCGCCCACGATCCACGATTTCGGCCGTTCGCTGCCGGCACCGTTGTTCGACCTGCAATACCCGGCACCCGGCGACCCGCAACTGGCCGGTCGCGTGCGTGAACTGGTGGGTACTGCCGAGGTGTCGCTCGACCAGGACTGGGGACTGGACCATGGCACCTGGTCGGTGCTGCTCAAGGCCTATCCCGATGCCGACGTCCCGGTGGTACAGCTCAGCATCGACGCGAGCCGGCCGGGTGCCTGGCACCACGAACTGGGCAGGACTTTGCGACCGCTGCGCGACGAAGGCGTACTGATCATGGGCACCGGCAATGTCGTGCACAATCTCGGCGTCATGCAATGGAGCGACACCGCCGAACCGTACGACTGGGCCACGCGATTCAACGACTATGTCATCGGCGCGATTCGCGACGACGAACCCGACAAGCTGTTCGAACCGCAATCGCTGGGACGCGACGCCACCCTGTCCGTCCCGTCAATGGATCACTACCTGCCGCTCCTGTACGTGCTGGGCGCCCGGCATCGCGGACGATGCGTTGCACATCGATGCCGTCGCACATCGTGTACAAGTCGCTCAGCATGCTGAGCTTTCAGCGCTCGGCGAGGCCTGCAGCCGGCCGCCCAGCACTTCCTCCAGCGACGGCAGGTTCGATGCGCGCGCCCGGCCCGGGTTACGGCGATGCCGGCGGCGCGCGTCGCGATCGCGACGGCATCCGCCAGGCCGTTGCCCCGCGCCAGGGCGGCCGCCAGGAAGCCGCTGAAGACGTCGCCGGCGCCCGTCGTATCGACGGCCTGCACGTCTTGTGCCGGCACGCGTGTGCGCTGGCCGGCATCCGCAATCAGGCTGCCGCGCTCGCCCAGCGTGATGACCAGCTGGCGGACGCCGTCCGCGAGCAATGCGTCGGCCATCCGGTCCGGTGCATCGTCGCCACGATCGCCGTATCCCGGTCATGGCGGCCGCCTCCGGCCCGTTCGGCGTCAGGATATCGACGTCGGCAAGGCAGGCCAGCGGCCGCGTCCGGTGCCGGTGCCGGATTGATCATCACCATGGCGCCACAGCGGCTTGCGCAATCCGCATCGGCTTCGAGCACCGCCTCCAGCGGAATCTCGAGTTGCAGCATGACCATGCCCGCACTCGGCGAGCAGCGGTTCGGCGGCGCGCACGTCCGTCGGCGCCGAGCGCCGCGTTCGCGCCGGGCGCTACGGTAATCGCATTGGCGCCGTCCGGTTCGAGCAGGATCGTCGCGAGGCCGGTCGAATGATCCGCGGTCCGCTGCACGTAGCGACAGTCGATGCCTCGGGACTCGAGATCCTCGACCGCACGCGCACCGAAGTCGTCCATGCCGATCTTCCCGACCATGTGCACCTGTGCGCCGGCAGCCGCCGCGGCGGCCGCCTGGTTGGCGCCCTTGCCGCCGTGCGACAACTCGAAATTGCCGCTGCCGACAACCGTTTCATGGCGTTGCGGCATGCGCGGCACGCGGATCGATATATCGGTATTGATGCTGCCAACGACGGCGATCTGCATGTAGTTTGCTGCTCGATGTGCCCGCTGCGTGGTGAAGCGCGTATCACCCGCTCGTTTGCCGCTTCCGGCTGGCTGCGAACGGCGAGTCGCATCGGTGCCGCCGGCATGCCGAGAGACGGCCGCGAATAGCGCCAGGCGGCAATCCGTTACGGAACGAGCACCCGTACAGTCCGGAAAATGCAAAGTCTCATGCGCCACAGGTCAAGACGGGTGCTTGCAGGCACGACATCATTGGCAGATCATCCCGGTGTGCCTGCCGCACCGGTTATCCGTGCCCCGGGAGGCGGGAGTCATGAGTTCGAGACGAACCGATTCACCAACATCAGACCGACGCGTCCTCGCTGGACGCACCTGGCCCTTTGCGTCAAGGACATCGATGCAACGATTGCCTGGTATGAAAAGCACACTCACCTGTCGCTGCTGTCGCGCACGGAAGATCCGCAGGGTTATGGCGCCTGGCTGGCCGACCCGGACGAGCCGGATTCGCCGTTCGTCCTCGTGCTCGCACAGTTCTTCGAGGGCAAGGATCCGTTCGCGCCGGCTCGTCACGCGACTCTCGGTCCGTTCGCGCACATCGGAATCGAGGTGCCGAAGAAGGAAACCGTCGACGAAATCGCCGCACTGGCCAGGGAATCCGGCTGCCTCGAACTGGGGCCGATGCAGATGCCCGATCCCATCGGCTACATCTGCTTCCTCAAGGACCCCGACGGCAACACGGTCGAGTTCTCCTTCGACCAGGGCGTGTACGAGAAGGCCCGGGACATCTGGGCGGAACGGCGGCGGACGCGGCAAAAACCTGAATGGGCCCGGCATGCCGGCCGCGGCGCCCCTGCCCGAACGCGATCTGCCCGACCGGAAGCGAGCCTGCCATTGATCTGCCGGACGATTCCCGAGTGGCGACAGGCGGCACTCGCCGCGCCCTCGCCGCTGCCCATGCTGCACGAGTTGCTCGGCAGCCTCGCGATCTCCGATCCGGCATGGATAGCACTCGTCGATCACGACACACTCGAGCGCCAGGTCGCCAATCTCGCGCAACTCGCCGGCGCAGGCGGGTAGCGCCGACAGGCTTCCGCTTTACGGCGTGCCGTTTGCCGTCAAGGACAATATCGACGTGGCGGGCATGCCGACGACGGCCGCATGTCCGGACTTTGGGTACACGCCCGCGCAAAGCGCCACGCATCGTCGAGCGCCTGGCGGCGGCCGGCGCCATCCTGGTCGGCAAGACCAACCTCGACCAGTTCGCGACGGGACTGGTGGGCACGACGTCGCCCTACGGCGTCGTACCCAATAGCTTTGATCCCGACTACATCAGCGGCGGCTCGAGCGCCGGCTCGGCATCCGTCGTTGCCAGGGGGCTGGTGCCGTTCGCGCTCGGGACCGATACGGCCGGGTCAGGCCGCGTACCGGCGGGCCTGAACAACATCGTCGGGCTCGAAACCGACGCGCGGCCGCATCGAGCACGAGCGGCGTGCGTGCCCGCGTGCCGGACGCTGGACTGCGTTTCCGTGCTGGCCGCTGACCGTCGACGACGCGCGACTGGTTTGCGAGGCGTGGCTCCGCCTTCGATGCCGCGAATCCTCTGCTCCACGCGCCACTCCCGACCACCCGGCCGCACTGGCGCGTTCGACCCTGCAACCCGGTTCGCGATTCCTGCTCTGCCCGAATTCTTCGGTGATCGACGAGAGCGCCGCGGCGTGGGCAACAGTGCTGGAGTCGCTCGCAGCGCAAGGAGTACGCCTGGAGCCTCGCGACCTGTCCGTGCTGGACGACGTTGCCGCCCTCCTCTACAGCGGCCCCTGGGTAGCGGAACGCTATGCGGCGATCCGGCAGTTCATTACCGATCAACCGGACTCGATGCACGACGTTGTGCGCGACATCATACTCGGTGGCAGCGGCGCTACTCGGCCGCCGACGCGTTTCTCGGTCAGTACCGAACTCGCGCGGACTACAGACGTCACGTGGATGCGGCAATGCGACGGTTGCGACGGACTGCTCGTGTCCCGACGGCACCGCGCCATCTGCGCGATCGAGGACGTCCTGGCGCAGACCCCGTGCGCCTGAACAGCCGCCTCGGCAAGTACACCAACTTCGTCAACCTGCTCGACTGGTGTGCGCTGGCCGTGCCGGCCGGCATGCGCGGCGACAATTTGCCCTTCGGGATCACCCTGGTCGCACGCCGGTGGCACGAGCAGGCGCTGTGCAGCACAGGGCGCGAATGGCAACGGCTGCTTTGCAGGCACCTGGGCGCCACCGAATCGCCGCTGCCGCGCTCCGGGACGAGGTACCGACTCACACTGCACACTCGACGTCCGGCGAGGTGCGGCAGGCGCTGCTGGCGGTCGTCGGCGCGCACCTGTCGGGCATGCCGCTCAATCACGAACTGACGGACCGTGACGGGCGGCTGATCAGCAAGACGACGACATCCCCGCACTACCGCCTGTTCGCACTGCCGGACACTTCTCCGCCGAAACCGGCACTGTCACGTACCAGGGACGGCAGCCGGATCGACGTCGAAGTATGGGACATGCCGACGGAGGCCTTCGGGACTTTTGTTGCCGGAATCCCGTACCCGCTGGGCATCGGCTCCGTCGAGCTCGCCGACGGCACCTGGGTCAACGGCTTCATGTGCGAAGGTGCGGCACTGGCCGGTGCAACGGAAATAACGTCGTATGGCGGTTGGCGAGCCTACCTCGCGCAACGCGCGCGATAATGGCGACAGCTGAGCTCGCGGCCAGTGCGGGAGCCAACCGGGAACATCGCAGAGCAGGTTCGGCCACCAGCTGTCATCATCAATTCCTGGGCTCGGGCCAATTCAGTAAGTAGGGCGACCGGCCGAACCACCATCCGGTCTCCACATCTTTAATATTCAAAGGCACGCCCACAAATTGCATGCGCTTCTTTACAATCTGGTTGACGTTTACAAGCTGCTCATATATCGGTATCCGGTTACAAAAAGGCGTGGTGCGCGGATGGTTCGGGCGATCTCCGACTGCGCCGTTACCGGGCTTT
The DNA here is from genome assembly GCA_034522415.1 of Woeseiaceae bacterium. Lineage (GTDB taxonomy): Bacteria > Pseudomonadota > Gammaproteobacteria > Steroidobacterales > Woeseiaceae > Woeseia. The sequence continues at coordinate 285,026 of JAXHLH010000001.1, read as the reverse complement.
GATCGGGTTAAACTGGCAAGACCTGAACGCGTCGGTGCCGATTGCGCGTACAGGAATGCAGAAACTGCGCCGCCTCGTACGTCAATGTAATCACTTCCGGCAATCGTTATCTGTCCGGGGCGGAACATAGTCGGTGTGGATTACGACGATATCGCCGGTTCACGCCTTGATTTTCAACCATTTCCTTGTGATCGTTCTTCCGAGCGGGAGATCGCTGAAATGAATGACTTTTAATGGGCCCACGAACGATTCGATTGCGTAGCTATCGAGACCTTTGCCTAATCCCATGTGGTTCGGCGCGTCTACGTGCGGACCTTCGTGGTTAAATATTGGCGTGAGTAGGCGTTGGAACCTATACGGGGCCAAACTTCCACGAGATCACGTCGTAGGAGTTGCCCTTGGAAAACCCATTTCTGACATGAATCTGTTACCGAATACCGCTCGGGCGTGTCCTCGGTGATTAGCGTACCAAGATCGATGATCGCCGTCGGTTTGGGAGCGCTTGAATCTGTGTCGGTGCAGCCTGATAATAACAGCGAGCCAGCAGGTCGTCATTGTTGATTTTATTTTCTCCCTCTGCACATCACGCGATCGTCATTGTCTCAGAACGAAGGTTTAATCCGCTTGCGAGGAGATAGCAAGACGATCCGTAGCACGCTGCCTCGACCCGTGTGATATTGCGCCTCCAGGCCGCGTACGCTTTTGGCTGCTGCTCATATTCCGGATCGACTATTCGCAGGCCCGAACGCCTCCGACGCCGCCTCGCTCAGCCACTCTCCACACTGCAGCTGTTGTTCGACGATGCAGACCGACGCACGTGAAGTTGTTTCATCATGACGCGGGCTCCTCCAGAGTCATCGGCGTCCAGCGTGAAAGACGACGCTCGGATGCGCTCGTCGACACTCTCGCCCTCCAAGGCTGGCAAGCGTCGCTGATTCATTCTTAAGTTCCGAAAATCGCAAGCCCCACGACATTGAGCACGCCGACCGGACCGCGCGAGCCCTCCATCTGTGCGGCCACGTATGTTCCGCATGTCGGACAAAGAAGAAAATCCGCGGTTTTGTGCCCGAACCGATAGCGTATGAGCCTGAGCTGCGAGACGAGAGTGAGCCGTCCATTCGGATCGCTCGCGGATTTCACGCCGCGACTTGAACAAAAGCCACAGCCGTCCTGCCTGAGACTGACGGGCGCGCCCGTTTCATACTCCGCGCTGATGGCACCACAATGGCATGAACCTCGATAGATCATGAGCACGCCAATTCAAGCATTGGACGGGGATTCAACCGTTGACAGCCATATTCTGCTCGACTCAAAGACCCTGAAGCGGATGCGCACCAGGCACCATTGTCGCCTGGCGGGCCAGTTCGGCGGGAGGCGGCCCGAAATGGACCGTTGTTCACGTCGCCCTACGCTGGTTCGGGAGACAAATTAAGTCGGACTCGACGCTCGCGTTACAGTGAGTGGTGTGCCGCAATCTCTTCATCAGAAAGCCGGAGAAATCGCGCTGCATTATTGTAAAAAATATCTGCTTTTTGCTCTGCAGAAAGAAAGTCTGCTGACTGAAGTGCTTCGATTACTATCGGAATGACCTCCGGCCAGATCATTTGATCTGAGCCAAACATGATTCGATCGTCGAGCCCTGCGTCGACCAGTTGCTTGAGATGCCGAAGGGCCGCATTTCTCGGTACCAGATGCAGGATTGTCGAAATATCGCAATAAAGCTGCGGATACTGATACATCATTGCGGTCATTTCATCGGCAAACGGGAATCCGCAGTTCTCATTAAAAACACGAAGATTGGGGAAGCGAACGAGCACGCCTTCCAGCAGCCTCGGATCCCCCTTCGAAACTCGGAATGTTGGCATTTGCGCACCATTTCCCGAGGTGTACACGTGCGCGGCACATCGAACTCGTTGGCGAGAGCAAAGAACGGTAACACCTTCGTCATCTGATGGTCCGAAGCCCATATACTGAGTCGCAATTTCTCCCATGCCAGCGGAGATGCCGAGCTCATAGCCTTCTCGGAGTTGCTCAATGCTCGTATCTGCGGGTCGAATACCATAGGCGAAGCGATGAACCGATCGGGCGCTGCGGCAACCCAATCGGCGACATCCGCTGGTTCGCCACTAAGAAAGCCGAGAACAATATTGTGTTCGTTCATCGCCTCAATCGTCATCGTGCGAACTTCTTCCGTGCTTTTCCGCAATCGTACTCCTCCACCAATACATGGTTGCGGAAAGCAAAGCGAGGTCCGCCCAAATTTCGTCCTGAGCATGCAGATGCATGTCGATGATCGGGCCGTCATATCGCTCAGCCGATTCCACAGTAGACAAAGGAGCAAACCCGCTGCAGAAAGAGACTGCTGCCAAGTTCGCGTCGCACATTGCCTCCGGAGTCCCCGTTAGGATTCAGCCTGCAACGAACGTAGACCCGCAACGGGTCAATAGCGGATTATAGCGCAAATTGGGAAACTGGCGACTCACGGCGGAGGCAGACCAAGCGCCGATGGGATGGCGGCTTTCCTGCTGGAGCAGGGGCTGCGTTCCACATTTCTACGACATTCTTCCACTCGCCATTGGGTTCCCTGCGCCAGATCGTTCAACCTTGCCCGGAATCTCGATCCTTTTCCGTCTTCACCATCCATCTCGATGATTACGCTCGATGAGGTACGCAATATCTCCGCTTTCTGATCAGTAAGCGCTTTCCGGTGCCCAGCTAATCCTGAACCCTGGGATAGAAGCGGCGCCCATGACGTATTCTCGAATTGCTGCCTTACCTGACAACACCGGTAAATCAGGTGGCAACATGATGGCGTCGTCGGCCCAAAAGTCGATTGACTCTTCCAGTTTGCCTGCCTCTACCAGGGCAGACCATTCTCGACTGAGCTGCATAAGCTTCTGCGCTTCTGCCTCCCTGTCCACGGTCGTGTCCGTGCAGCCGGAAAACAAAAGGAATAAAGCCACCGCGAAAATGGCCGTACCATTTTTCATGCCGATACCTCGAGAGAAATTTCAATCTTCGTGCTACAAGCTCCCAAAAACGCAGACGGCGGCATTGGGTCAGCCTCGGTCAGACGACAGTTTAGCAGCCCAACGGCACCGAGCGGCCAGAAGCTGCCTGGCCGGGCCATAGATGCCCGGGACTAAATACGGTATTCAGTCTGCTCCTTGATGTCGCTTTTTGTGGCGGTCGAGGCGTGTAGTTATCGCCGAATTTTGGCTTTCACGGCGTTGGCGAAAACCGCTCACCATCGCCATGTTCATGCGGCAACACCAACGCAAGCCAGTTTCCTTCGCCGGGCGCTTTCACCTCGTAGACACTATATTGCGTGGCATCGCCTTGCTGCACGAGCGTTACTGATTCGATTTCTTCGTTGGGAATGTAATAAGTATCGATCTCCACCTTATTCATCCTGTTCGTAAGCGATTACGCGATAATTGGTCAGGATGCTGCCGCCTTCTTTGATTGATAGCAGGCCCTCCGAGTAGAAATACTCTATCACCTCGCCCTGTTCGATAATGCCCTCAGCGATAAGCTCCTGGTATCGATTGTCAGGAATTTCCTGCGCGCTCAGGACGCGCTCAGAGGAAGCATGTCCGGTTTCGATCGGACGCCAGAATTCCGACGCCAGAACGGCCAATATGACCGTGAATCCGGCAGCACCGAGCGCCGTACGCATCGGCCTTCTGGGAATCGGTACGCGATCGACCGGGATGTATTACCTTAACGAAATGGTTTGCGTGATACACGGTGATCGACTTCTCGATAAGAAACAAGATCGCGATGATGCGCTGGCCGTCGCAACGTCACCATTCGGGAACGCGCTTGTCGGTATACGGGCAGCGATGATCACAAACAGGAACACGAGCTCAATGACTGCATCCATAATGCCGAGATATGGGTGACCAGTGTAGAAGTAACCACCTCCCGGCACCCACAGCGACAGTTTTCACGCCTTCTGCGGCTCTTGAAAGCCTTACCACAGCTCGAGCAATCAAATCGGTCCGCGTCAAGTTGGGAAGTGCACGTGCGGACACAAATGCACGCGCTTGCAGAAATCGCTTGCCGCACCCTGCAAATCGGCAGCCGATAGCAGGGTCCGGATCTTCTTTCGTTCCGATCGGCTAACGTACAAGAAGAGATGCCTTTGGCTTCCGACTTGTATGCGATTTTAAGCCGGCTTCCTTTTTGTGTGATCGATTGTACGTCGCTGTAACGAATCTCAGCGACCGACTGGCGGTAATCGTAGCTCATCGTAGTCGGAACGTGAAAAATTCTCCGGTCAGTGAAGACGAGCAAGCACCGCTTCAGATCCAGGCAAAGATGAACCCTGTTGTCCATTGCTCAAGAAATGACGTTGGCGAGACGGCCCTGGTTACGAGCAGCTTACCTGCGCCATTCTGAAGGAAGTCTTTCAGGAAGCCGACTTTCGCTGCAAGTCTTCGTTGCTTCTTCTCGATGCGCGGCTTATGAACGCCAGCATGGTCCGAAAACATCGTATCGGCATCGAAGGGTAAACCATCCAGGTCCTTGGTGCCGGCTACGTATGAGTCCGGCGAGAGTGCTTCGACCATGATTGCCCCACTTTCTTTCTTCAGCATAGCATTATCGAGAGCGGTTAGGCACACCATTGCATCATGATGGAACGCCTCGGCGCCGGACGTCCGCTTTGAATCCGCAGCCATTCATAGACATAGCGAACTTTCTTATCGCCTGCTCATCGTTAATCGTGCAAACGGATTGAACTGACCCTCTTCTTTTTCCGAGTACGTTGTTCAGTACCAAACGTCATTTGGCTGGTCGTAAGAAAATGTGGTGTGAATTCGCGACACCGCATCACGTTAGTGCAGGTATTGCAGTAGCAGACGCTCCCGAACTGAATTTTCCTGAACGCTCAACAATCCTCCCGCGGGAGCGTGGGACGCTACCGGCAACGCATAGCCGACCTACGGCACCACGATGCCGTCCGGCCGGAAAAAGGTCCATCGGTCGAGGAAATCCTGTCGATCCGGAAACCGCCTTCGTGCACCAGCGCGTGATGGCGGGTGCACAGGAGCAGCAGGTTGTCGACAGGTTTTCCGGCGTTCGCCCAGGTGCTCGATGTGGTGAATGAGGAAACGACGGTTGTCGCAACCGGGGAAGCGGCAACGGTTGCCGTCCCGGGCCCGCACGGCGCGCGCCAGCGCCTTCGGCACGATCCGGGACTTCCGGCCGATGCCCAGGGGCTCGCCCTCGGCGGTCTCGGTGATAATCACGGCCTGCCCGTCGCAGCAATGCCGTTTCACCGCCTCGAGCAGCAGCAGCGGCGCGGCCGTCGTGCCCTGCGAGCGCCGACGCGTCGACGTGGATCGTCACCAGGAAGTTGTCACTGCCGTCGTCGCCGTCGCCGGCCAGGTAGCCGTTCAGCAGGTTCACGAAGGCATCCGCCTGCCGCGTCGGCCAGGCGGTGTCGACGAGGGTGCGTCGAGATGCGGCGTCGTCCCGTGCCTTGTCGAGCGCCTTTTCCGAGCAGCTCGCCGGTGTGGCGGCAGCTCCACGGTCACCGTCATCAGGCTGCGCTCCCGGTCGCGCCGGATGCGCAGCGGCGGTTCGCCCGGCGCGTTCGGCCGTGCCGATGGAGGCGTCGCGCCCGCAGCGCAGCTCCCTGCAGCGCTCCGCAACGGTAACGGCGGTGTGGCGCAAGGCGAAGGCGAGGAGCGGCGCTTCGTTGTCCCGGTTCGCGACCCGTGTCAGTTCCTTGACCTTGGAGTAGGACAAAGTCGCCGTCGCCGAAGGCCGCGGCGATCCGCGGCCGGCGTTTCGGCATCCGCCACCGGACCTTTTCCGCGGGCCGTGGTCAGGCTGAGGAGTCGCAGCGCCAGGCGAGCCAGCCGCTCGGCGCAGGAGGACAGGCCCCACTGGACGAAGCCGGCGCGCTCATCGGAACTCCCGGATTATGACCAGCAGCTCGCTGGTGGCCGCACTGATGCGGGTGCAGAGGGCGAGGATGCGCCGGTCGAGTTCTTCGATGGGTGTCAGGTCGGCAGGCATGGCGGGTCTCTCCAGGCGGGGTGAACGGGTACTGGTATTTTATCCAGTACCCGATCGAAACGCCATCCGGAACAGATAGTTAAGGCTCCTATTACTTGCAGAAACGGACAGTTCCGGACGAGCGTTACCCGGATGCGGTACAGGCCACGAGCAGACGCTGGAATTTGAACGAGCCGGTCGACTGCATCCGGATACTTGACTGTATAGTCCAATGCAATCTGCGCGTGAAGCAAGTTGGCCGATCACTATCCACTGATCAATCCCGATTAGAGTCTCACGCGATCTCGCTCGATGACATCGGATTCAAGATCTTAACGGATCAAGCGGTCTTTTCGCCCGTACAGGCAATCAGTTCGGCAAGAACAAGACTCAAGGCAATCCCGGTCATTTTCAACACGACCGCTTATCTCAAACCACGCCTGCTGGAACCGGGAATGGAGCAATATCCGGGAGCGTCGACCAGCGTCGCCTCTGGGTCGCCTGCCGGCATTCTATCTCGAAATCTCGGACCAGCGACTCCCGGCCATAAGCGGACATCTAGTCGATACTCTTCCCCAGCTGAATATCCGGGATCCCAAGACCAGTAGACATGATCAGGAAGTACCGCGTCTTCTCCAACTTGTATCGTTGTCCTGCTGTTCGGATCACAAGGTTGGCTGAACCGTCTGGCGATATTACACATTGGACTGTCGAATATCGTCTCCCGCTACGCTGCCTCGGAACGATGCGATACCGGTCTGCCAGTTCCAGAATAGCTCTCCCCCGCCACCTCTTGAGACTACTTCGACTGGAGTTCCGTCTACCAAAGTTAGTGAAATCGCGTGAGTTTTCGAATCACCGCCCGCCGCAAAAGCATCGCGAAGCGTCTGCCGAAGCGCATCCGTATGCGATTCGGACAACGCGATAATCGCCGATCGGTCTCTTCTTCAGGAACCTCTCAAGTTCATCACCCGGTATTTCACTATCGTCTACAAACTGGATGAACGGTTCTGTTTCCGAAGCTACGGAGATTCGAGCGCCACAGAACGCGAGAAGTCGTGCAAATCCTGTTGCCAGCGGGAATAAGAAATTACATCAGTCAATCAGGCGATGAATTGACCACTGCGGTGACTGGCCGAAAAGGGTCACTATCAGTCAGTCTAAGCCCAATTTGCCTGGATGGCAGGAATCGGCCAGTAGTGGACATTACTAACCCCCTCAATTCGTCCTGCCTATGGCTAATCTTTCTGAACGAGACAGCGGCCTCCTTGCGAGAAAGACTCCAGCGAAAACCGCAACAAGAGACCAGAAAACCAGAGTCGCAGAACAGAAATGTCAGAAACAGACTGTTCAGCGATTAGCGAAAAATCATTACTCCGGAAAACCTCAAGTGGTGATACGACCCTGAATACGTTGCCGAGGAAGCAGCCTGCAATCGTGTATACCGCAGCCGCCACGGCGAATCTCATCTCGATTCCGCGTCCGAGATATTGCATTGATATTCCAATTGCGATCCCAATTCCCGCAGCCGCGAAACCGTACGAAAAGCTCCACCTTGCGACTACGATACTGTAGATGACAGCAGCGAGAACAGTAGCAACGGCTCCCGCGATGACTGCCGCGACGAAGTTCTGTTCCGACAAAAGAGTTTTCGCTTTTTCGTAGTTTCGTTGTTTCGTTGTTGTTCTTCTTGATCCATTTGCCCACGTTTCTGGCAACTTCGCTATTTTGCTGTTCGGCACGCAAGTTCCGCTATGGGCATCAATTGTCATTGTAGCTGAATCTCGCTGAACTTCCGGAGCCAATAGCGGCCACTGAAGACCTTCAGTGCGAGTAAGTTCATCAGAAATCTACTGGAACCCGGTCAGTACAGAATGCCCCACCCCTGACCTGCTCTAATCAAGCAATGCCCAGCACCCGATAAAGACATTCGGTCAGGGCAGGATTCGGTATCCGCATAAGCATCGTCGTCGCCAATCAGATAGGCTGAAGGATATAGGTCGCCACGGTATTGCTCATAAATCAAGCCGCTAACTCCGCTATCCTGATTTCGCGTTTCCGAAATCGAAAGGTCGCTGAGTAACGCAAAGAGGTGCGGATCGGAATACTCTGTGCACACATTTCCATGGATTCTACTGCGCAAAGACCTGACTCCATGGCCGGATTTACCACAACCGCAAAATGACGCCCCTTTTGTTCGATTCGATTCGTCAGTTCGTCGAACTTTGTCTGGTTTGCACGAATGTGCTGGATCAAGTATGTCGAATGCGGCCATTCTTGACGAAACAGAATGCTGCGAAGATAACCCTTCGATTCCCATTCCATTCCGAATTGATACAACAGTACACCGACGGTGATAGAAATTAAACTTGAATAAGCAAGAATCCTAGTAAGCTTCATAAACTACTTGACTGTAAGTCGCCGATATTGGCGAACCGTCAGCAATGAGTCAAAACCTGACTGCCCGGCTCGGCAGAAGTCAGCGACGGCAATTGCAACTATAGCATTTGGTCGCGATCGTATTCAGACGTAGTCCAACGTCAGTGCTCAGCTGCACTCGCGGCTGGCGCGCAAGGCTGCGACAGCGTCAGGCGTCGGACTGCGGCGCCCTTGTTGGCCGGCAACTCTATACTCAAGTTGGTTTACCCGAGGCGTGGCTCGAAAAGATTGTAATCACGTGACCGGCAGGTTCGCGAACAGTGAACACCTCATGATCGATTCAGGGCGCGCTACGATTCCCGATGGATCCAGCCCCAGTTCCTTGAATTGCAAGTGCAGTCGACCGCAGATCATCAACCATCAGATCGAATGGAGCATCACCTCCATCAGACCTTCTCGTCCTGCATCAGTATCAAGTGCGTTCCGCCGCGCATCTCATATACAGAAACCGGCGATCCGTCGAATATCGGTCGCATTCCAATAGTCCGCATGAATTGAGCAGATTCTTCCATCCGGTCCGTCTTCAGAACAACGTGTGCCACTCCTATCGGGGGACGGGCTTCCTGGTCAGTCATGAATTCGGCACCCAACGTCTAATCTCACGCGCACCTGACGCAGAACGGCTGGTCTTACCGGCTACGTACTGAACAGTTCCGGATCCTCGTCCGGACTGTGCCGGGTCGCCAGCGACACGGCAACCAGCACCGGCAGGCCGACGAACCAGCCCATGTAGGACGCTGCGATCTCCCAGGGCTCGCCGGCAATCGCCCAGGCCACCGCCGAGCCGCCGCCGGCCAGCATGCTCCAGAATGCGCCGCGTGCCGTCGTGCCGCGCCAGAACAGGAGGCCCGGCATCGGGAAAAACAGGCCGGCGGCGCCGAACGTGTAGGCATACAGGATCAGGTCGAGCACGTTCGGCACGAGGTACGCGATACCGATCGCCAGCGCACCCAGCACGATTGTCGCGATGCGCGCGACCCGCACCAGGCTGGCCTCGTCCGCGCCGGGGTTGAGCTGCTTGCGATAGATGTCGTTCGTGAAGATCGCGACCGGCCCGATCAGCGCGGAGTCCGCCGACGACATGACCGCCGCAATATAGGCCGCGATGACGATGCCGGCGATGCCCATCGGCAACAGCTCCATGATCACGGTCGGCGTCGCGAGCTCCGCGTTCCACCAGGTCCGGGAACAGCATGCGTGCGATCATGCCGATCAGCGTGCTGCCGACGGCAAACAGCGGCCACTCGATCGGCACGCCGGTCAGGAAGAATGCGCGGCGCGCCGTTTCTCTCGTCGCGCGCCGCCACGATGCGCTGCATCGCGGCAATGGAGATGAACCACACCGGGAAGATCGCGAAGAACCATCCCAGCGCCTGCTTCCAGCCGACCGCATCCCACTCGACCATCATCGCCGTCGAGCGGCTTGCGCCGAAGTGCTGCTGCAGTCCCTCCCAGCCGCCGACTTCGTACAGGCCGATGGGCACGGCGATGAACACGATGCCGACCAGCAGGATAAGCATCTGGAATACGTCGGTGTAGATGACGGCCTTGAGACCGCCCAAGGCGGTGTAGGCGAGAATGATCGTGCCGGACAGCACGACGGCGAACGTCAGGTTGATATGCAGCGTCACCTGCAGCAGCTTGCCGCCGGCGATGATCTGCCCGCCCACGAACGTGAACCAGGCGATGCCGACGACCACCGCGGCGAGCGGCCCGGTCCGGCGATCGAAGCGCGCCTCGAACAGGTCGCCGGTCGTGAGACCCTTGACGCGATCCGCCCAGCGCTTGACCTTCGGCACCATCAGGAACGACACCATGACGACGCTCAGGCCCGACACGGCGATCAGCCAGGATCCGGAAATGCCCAGCGTGAAGCCGAGTCCGCCCATGGCTATGCTGAAGCCGCCGCCGAGATCGGTCGCCGCCGTGGTCGACGTCGACTGCAGCAGGTTCATGTTGCGGTTGGCGGCGAGACGATTCCGATTCCCCGGAGCCCCGCTCCGTGCGCGCCACGCGGATGCCGATCCGGATCGAGGATCGCGAAGTAGACGGCGATCGCGCCGTAGTCCAGCCAGTGCAGCGTTGCCATGATTCCCCTGTCGCCGCGCGAGCCGGCCGTTCCGTTGTTGTCGGTTGTTGTTCGCCGGCGCCGCGCCCGTCCAGCGCCGCCGCGGAAATCTGCGGAAAAAAACACGCCGGGTTGGGCGACAACCCGAGCCAGCGATCCTGCTGGCTCGCGAACGCCACGCCGGGAAACTCGCGTCCCAGGCCGAGCAGATCCAGGATGAGCTGGAAATGCAGGTGCGGCGGCCAGTTGCCGTTACGGGGCGGCGCGCCGACCGCTGCGATCCGCTCGCCCGCGGCGAACCGTTGGCCGACCTCGAGCGCCGCCAGGCAGTCCGATCCGAGGTGACCGTATAGCGTATAGAAGGGATGCTCGTCGGGCGTCGCGTGTCGCAATACGACCATCGGCCCGTAGTCGAGCTCGCGCGCGTTGTCGGCGACGACTTCGACCACCGCGTCCAGCGGTGCGTGCACGGCCGTCCCCGCGCGACAGAACAGGTCGACGCCCAGGTGCACGGTGCGCCGCTCGTCGCCCTCGCCGGCGAAATGTTCGCTCTGGTAGAGGCCGCGCGATTCGCCCCAGCGGCCGAACGCGAAACCGGTGCCCGCGCGTCGCATCAGCTCGTCGATGCGCGCGCCCAGCGACGTCACGTCCAGGGTCTCCACCGGCGCGCCCAGCGCCCGGCTGCCGCTGCTCAGGTCGAGTACGACGGGTTTCTCGTCGACGTCGATAACCGGGCGCGGGTCGAATCGCGCATCGCGCAGCCACTGGATGACTGCATCTCTGGCCGCGCTGGCGTCCGTCATTCCGGCGACGACGGGCTCAGCACGCGGCCGGCGCGGCGCGGCGCCAGCGCACCGGACTCGCGTGCCACGCGGCCGTTGACGATGACGATGTCGAACCCCTCGGCAAGCTGCAGCGGTTCCGGGTAGGTCGCGCGTGCGTCGACCTTCGCCGGGTCGAACACCAGCAGGTCCGCACGCATGCCCTCGGCGATCATGCCGCGATCCGCCAGCCCCAGCACGCCGGCCGCGAACGATGTCATCTTCGCAACAGCCTGCGGCAGCGTCAGCACGCCGTCGCGTTGCACGTACTGCTCGATAATCTTTGCAAACGTGCCGTGGCCCCGCGGATGAAAACCCGTGGGACTGCCGTCCGAGCAGACGCCGATCCACGGGCTCTCGAGCAGCGCCGTCTGCAATTCCTCGTTCATGACGAAGTACGCGCCGGCCGCACCGTCCGGGCCGATCTCGTCGATCAGCACGTCCTCGAACGGCATTTCGAGTTCGTGCGACAGCTCCGCGAGCGTCTTCCCTGTGTACGGCTCGGTGCCGAGCAGCGTCGCCTCGGGCCCGTTGCGGCGCATGACGCGGTCCCGCAGGTACGCCTCGAGTTCCTCGCGGCGCTCGGCTTTCGCCACGGCGAACTGCTCCGGCGTCTTCGCCCACACCGGGAACAGGATCGCGATCCCCGTGTAGCTGGCGGCGTACGGGTACATGTCGGCGGTCAGGTCTATGCCGTCGTCGCGCGCATTGTCGATGATGGCGCGTATCTCCGCGGCGCGCTCGCGGCCCTTGCCGTACACCGACTTCAGGTGCGAGATGTGCACGCGCGCGTGACGGCCCTGCTCCAGCAGTTCCGCGATCGACGCCTCCAGACGGTCATCGTCCTCGTTGCGCATGTGGCTCATGATGACGCGATCGTGCTTCCCGACGATCTTCGCCAGCGCGACGAGTTCCTGTTCGCCGGCGTTCAGTCCCGGGTTGTACTCGAGCCCGGTCGTCATGCCGAACGTGTCGTCCAACGTCTGCGTCGAGCCGGTTCTGCAGCCGCGCCATGTCTTCCGGCGCGGGATCGGGGTCGCGGCCGATGCCGGCCAGCGTGCGCAGGGTGCCGTGCCCGACGAACATCGCGACGTTGGTGCCGACGCCCTGCGCGCCGGACCTCATCCAGCCAGCCCGACAGGTCATCGACCTCGGGACTGGAACCGTCCTGGCCCAGCGAGATCGTCGTAACGCCCATCGCCAGGAAATTTTCGAAGTCCGGCGTCTCGAGCGGGTTGCCATGCGAATGCAGGTCGATGAAGCCGGGCGTCACCGCCCGGCCCGCGGCGTCGATGCGCCGGTTGATCCGCGCGGCGCGATCCGCGGCGTCGAATTCGCTCTCGCCGACGAACACGATCGTGTCGTCGACGACCACGACATCGGCGTCGCGCGCCGGCCCGCCCCGCCCGTCCAGCACGCGACCGTTCTCGATCACGAGATCGATGGTCCCGTATTGCGGCAGGAACGGCGTCGGCTCGGGCTGACAGCCGGCGGCCAGCACCAGGGCGGCGGTTGCGACGGCACCGCAAACCAGTCGTCGGGGATCGGAACTCGTCATGTTGCGCGCTACCGTGGGTTGTCGTTATTGCGAGTCGGCGTATCGCTCGAACCAGGCGAGGATGTTATCGACCTTTGCATTGAGACGCGACGGTTTGCCGGCAATACCGTGCGACGAACCCGGGATGCGCACCATGGCGCTGTCCACGCGCCTGAGCTTCAGCGCCTGGTAGAACTGTTCCGTTTCCGAGATCGGCGTGCGGTAGTCGTCCTCGCCGGTGATCAGCAGCGTCGGCGTCGTCACGTTGCCCACGAGCGACAGTGGCGAGCGTTGCCAGTAATGCTCCGGCTCCTCCCACGGCATGCCGGGAAACTGGTACGGAATCTGGTAGGTGTAGGAGTCCGCCGTCAGCGTTTTCGATACCCAGTTGATCACCGGCTTCGCGACCGCGGCGGCCCGGAAGCGGTCGGTCAGCCCGATCGCATAGGCACTCGCGATGCCGCCCGCCGAGCCGCCGGTGATGTAGAGCCGGTCCTCGTCGGCGATGCCGCGTGCGATCAGCGCATCGATGCCGGACATGTGGTCGGCGAAGTCCTCTTCGCTCGAGTACTTGTACTGCAGCAGCAGGCCGAAGTCCTCGCCGTACGACGAACTGCCGCGGTGGTTGTCGTAGAACACCACGTAGCCGGCGGCTGCGTAGCGCTGGATCTCGGCGGAAAACTGCGGCCCGTACGCGAGGTGCGGCCCGCCGTGAATCTCGAGTATCAGCGGGTAGCGGCGCGCCGGATCGTAGTCCGGCGGTGTCACGTACCAGCCCTGGATCGCCTGGCCGTCTAACGACGACTCGTAATTGATCTCGTGCACCTGGCCGAGGTTGCGATTGGCCAGCAGGTCGTCATTGAGACGGGTCAGCCGCCGCGTCTCGCCGCGCGCGACCAGCGCGACGTCGGCGGGCCGGTAAGGCGTGCCGTGCGTGATGACGAGGCGGCCGTTGTCCGCGACGGAATAGCTGCCGCTCAGGTACGGCCGGCCGATCGACGTGCCGCCGAGGTTCGTGGCGACCGTCTCGATGTCGCCGTCCAGCGCCACCCGCGCGACCTTGCGCACGGCGCGATCGTCGTACTGCACGTACAGGCGCCGCCCGTTGGCCGCCCAGGCAATGTCGCTTACCGACCGGTCGAGCGAGTTCGTCAGGGCGCGGTCATTGCTGCCGTCCATGTCCGCGACGTGCAGGACGCTCTGCCGATATGGCACCTTGCGGGCATCGTCGTACAGGTAAGCGATGCGCTCGCCGTCCGGCGACACGCGCGGCGCGCTCTCGCCGCCCGCCCGCGACGTGACCTGGGTGAGTGCCCCGTCCGCCACGGCCACGGACCAGATGTCCCGCTCGACCGGCTCCAATTCCCAGCCGTCGTCGCGATTGGCGGACAAGTAAATGCGCGTGCCGTCCGGTGAAAACGACAGTTCGCTGTCGTGATCGAAATCGCCGCTCGTCAGCTGCCGCGGCGTGCCGCCGTCGGCCGGCAGTACGAAGACGTGCGTGTACGCCGGCTCGAGAAATCCCTGCCCGTCGCGACGATAGACGACGGCCTCGATCGTTTGCGCCGGCTCCGCCCACTCGGCGCCTTCCGGCGGCGACGGCGGCTTCGCCAGCGGTTCGGTCTCCGCGGGCACCGGCATGACGAACGCGAGCCGTTCCCCGTCCGGCGACCAGGTCAGCGACGACGGGCTCTCGCGCAGCGTCGCGAGCAGGGCTTCACGCCCGTTCGCCAGCCACCGCACGCGAATGCCGGTGCCGTGGTCGCCTGGCTGCAGCCAGGCGATGCGCTCGCCGTCCGGCGACCAGCGCGCGGAACTCGCGTTCATCGTCCCCGACACGAGCGGCCGCTGCTCGCCGCTGTCGACGTCGACCAGCCACAGGTTCGAGCGCGTGGCATCCGTCATGATGTCGTTGCTGCGACGTTCGTAGACCACCTGCGAGCCATCGGGCGACAGGCGCGGATCGGCGGCGTATTCGAGTTCGAATACGTCCTCGGCCGAGAAATTCACGGGCGGGGCGCCCGCGGCGCTCGTCGCGGCCGTCATGCACGCAGCAAGCAGCGCTATTTGCAGGTGAGTCATCGGTTGTTCCTGCCAGTCATGAATTCCGGTCGATGCGGTAGTCGGCGATCTGCACTTCGGGGCCGTAGTCGGCGTAGTCGCCGTCGGTGCGCCGGCCGCGAAACTCCGCCCAGCGAATCGGGCGATAGCGCGGCGGATGCGTGCTGTCGACGACGTCCTCCAGCGGCCGCACCTCGCAGTCCGCCGACGGGTTGAAGAAGAACGGCAGGCTGTAGCGGTCGTGCTCGTGCATCGCCAGCACGCGGTGCACGGGCGCGCGGTAGCGGTCATTGGACCAGACCTGCATCATGTCGGCCGTGTTGATGACGAACGCGCCCTCGAGCGGCGCGACATCGTGCCAGAAGCCGTCGCGGTACACCTGCAACCCGCCCACGGAATCCTGCAGCAACACGGTCAGCGCGCCGGCGTCGGTGTGGTGATGCACGCCCAGGTCGGCCGGCGGCGGTGCCGCGTCCAGGGCCGCGCGGGGATCCCGCACCGGGTAGTGATTGAGCCGCAGCAGGCCGGTGTGCTGCGGCGCGAAAAACGGCCGCAGGTAACCGCGCGGCAGACCAAGCCCGAGGCCGAGCGCGTCCAGCAGCTCGAGCGACAGCGTCTCGCAGGCCTCGAACCACGCCGTCATCGTGCGGCGAAAGCCGCCGTCGTCCGCCGGCCAGCGATTGGCCGCGTCGTAGATCGGGTCGACGCCCTCGCTGGTCAGGTCGAACACCTCTTTCTTGTCGCGCTGGTTCTTGGTCAGCTCGTTGTTGTAGTAGCCCCAGGGATTGCCGCGGGTGCGGGACAACGCCAGCTTGTCGGCGTCGGGCCGCGCGAAATACCCTCGGGTTTCCCGCCAGACGGCGTCAACGAGCGTCGCCGGAACGCCGTGGTTGACGACCTGGAAGAAGCCCCAGTCGCGGCACGCCGCCGCGATCGCCTCGACGGCGCCCGGACCGCCGAGGTCGATCACGGGCACCTCGCCGCCAGCCGCCGGGCCGGTCGCAACCGGATGCCGGTCCAGGTCTTCCTGCCGGGCCGAATTCGTCATGCGCCTGCCGCCGCCATCGCCGGGTGCCTGCCCTCAGCCGCGCAGGTAATCATCGCTCTTGTTCAGCCAGTCGTCGCGCCGCGGCGCCCACATGTCCATCTCCTCGACGTCGCCGATGCACAGTGCCTCGTGCGGCAGGTCGGCGGGAATGACGACCACGCCGCCCGGGCCGAGTTCGATCTCATCGCGGCCGTCCTCGCCGAAGCGAAAGCGCATCACGCCGGAAACCACCTGCGTGATCTGCTCGTTGTGATGGCTGTGGCGCGGCACGAGAAAGCCGTCCCTGAACCAGATGCGCGCCACGGTCATTTTCTCGCCGGTGATGATGCGCCGCTGCATGGACGGATTGACGGTTTCCAGCGGGACCGAATCCCAGTCCAGTTGTTCGAACGCCATTACTGCACTCATGCGGCCCCTCCGTCAGCCGGATAGCCTGACATCCCCGTGCCGGCACGGCAACAGCGCGCCCCGTTACCGGGCCGGTTGCAGGCCGATCAGCAGCGGGTCGTGATCGGCGGCGCGCCACGGCGCCTGGCGCGTCGAAGAGGCCGGGGTCGCGGCCGTACTCCAGGTTGTAATCGAGGAGCGGCGCTTCGTCCCGCATTGCTGTGCCACTCGGCGGCGCCGCTGACCTGCGCGACGGCGACGGGCTGGCGAGGGCATGATCCAGCGCGCCGGACCGGCCGCGGTCGACGAACCAGTACCGCCGGCGGCCGTCTTCCCGCGGCCAGCAGGTCCGCGTAGCCCGCCGCCTTCAGCGTCGCCGGCGGATACCTCGCGGCCGGTAGGCGTTCAGGTCGCCGATGATCAGCACGTCCGGGTAGCCGCTGCCGGTCGGATCGCCGGCCAGCCAGTCGGCCCAGCGCCGCCTGCCGCCCGGCGTGCGCGTCGGCGTTGCAGTTGCCCTGGCCGTCGCCGCGGTCCGGTTGCCGTCGTCGCGCACTACGAGCCCTTGGACTTCAGGTGGTTGACGGCCAGCGTGAATACCGCCCCGCTCGAGCGTTCGCGAAACGACTGCGCCAGCACCGGCCGATTGCGGCTGTCGTCGAAGCGTGCGTCGACGCGGCTGTCGAGGATGGCACGCGAACCCAGCGGCGCCACCGTGCTGTCGCGGTAGATCAGTGCCACGCGGATCGCGTCGCCGCCGATCGTGCCGGTGTCGATGTAACGCCAGCCGGCCGCCGGCGCCGTGTCATTGAGCCCGTTGACGAGGCTGCGAATCGCGGCATCCGGCAGCTCGAGTACCGTAACGCGGGGCTCCGCGCGGACGACGTTATCTGGTGCGGAGACTTCGACGAAGCGGCCAGTAACTCGACGCGGCGCAGCTCGCGCCGGATCGCTGGCCGTTCGGCGCGACCGCATGAAGTCGGCGACAACCCGGCGCACTTCGCGATTGCTCGCAGTAGCCCCACCGGCGGGCGGCCGATACCGAAGCTATCGCTGGCGCATCCCGCAGTGCGGGCAGCTCTTCAGCCAGCGGCGGCGGCCGAGCGGAAAGGCGACGACGTTGTCGGTGACGGTATCCATGGCAACTCCATAACGCCCGCAATCGGTGCTGCATGCGGGCCAGCGCCAGTCCCTGCCGATCGTCGGATCATCGGCCGCCCGCGCCCGGACACGCTGTGACCCGCCGCACAGCCGCGCCGGTGAACGGCCCGCCGCCGGCGGCTTTCCGCGCAAACTGAGAACTGTGCCGCCTCGCCGGCAGGCGTGGCGGACTGCACGCGGCCGGCGGCCGCGATGGCAAACCCGCCGCCGCTGCGGTACAACAGGACACCTGCATTCGGCACATCCGGGAGTAGCGCCATGCGAACAACCACCGCAGTACTGGCAACGGCAGCCCTGGGCCTCGCGGCCGCGGCGGCCGCCCAGGACGAGATCTCGTTCCGGTCCACCGAACTCGATGAGAGCCTCTACATGCTGGAGGGCGTCGGCGGCTTCACCGGCGGCAATCTCGGCCTGCTGACCGGCGAGGACGGCGTCGTGCTCATCGACGACGGGCTCGAACAGCTGTCGGACAAGGTGCTCGCGGCCGTCGACGACGTTGCGGGCGGGCCGGCGAATTTCGTCATCAACACGCACGTGCACGGCGATCACGTCGGTGGCAACGCGGCGATGCACCGGCACGGCGCGACCATCGTCGCGCACGACAACATCCGCGAACGCATGCTCGATTCCGACACGACACCGGACGCCCTGCCACGAATCACGTTCGCCAGCGAAGTCGAGCTTTCACCTGAACGGGCACCGCGCCAACGTCTTTCACGTCGAGCACGCCCACACGGACGGCGACGCCGTCATCCACTTTCCTGATGCAAACGTCATTCACACCGGTGACGCGATGTTCAACGGAATGTTCCCGTTCATCGACCTCGGCAGCGGCGGCAGCGTCGACGGCTTCATCGCCGCCCAGTCGCGCATCATCGACATGGCGGATGACGACACACGCATCATCCCGGGCCACGGGCCGCTCGCGAGCCGCGCCGACCTGGTGCGCGCGCGCGACATGCTCGTCGATGCCCGGGCACGGGTCGCGGCACTGGTTGACGAAGGCCTGTCCGAGGACGAGGTCCTGGAACGGAATCCGCTGGCCGGCTACCACGATGACTGGAACTGGGACTTCATTACGACCGAGCGCATGACGGAGACGCTTTACCGCGCACTGGCCGAGTAGGCCGCGCCGGACGCGACGATCCGCCGCGGATTGGGTAGACTGCGCCCCATAACAACGAGCAGGGGAAGCCGCACATGAGCGAGGGAGAAGCAACCCGGCCGAAACGCACGCAACGCGTGCTCGCCGCCGTAGAACGCATCGGCAACAAGCTGCCGGATCCGACGATACTGTTCATCGCACTGCTGGTCATCGTCTGGGTCCTGTCGTGGCTGCTGTCCTACTTCACGTTCGACGTCGTCGATCCGCGCACCGGCCAGCCCGTGCAGGTGATCAACCAGCTGTCCGGCGAGGGCATCACGTCGTTTCTCATCGCGATGGTCGACAACTTCACGGGCTTCCACCCGGTCGGCGTCGTCCTGGTCGCAATGCTCGGCATCGGCGTTGCCGAGCACACGGGCTTCATCAACTCGGGCCTGCGAGCCATTCTCGGCGTCACACCGCGCGCGCTCATTACGCCGATGGTCGTCGCCGTCGGTATCATCAGCCACACCGCGGTCGACGCCGGCTACGTCCTCGTGATTCCGCTCGGTGGCATCATCTTCTACGCGGCGGGCCGCCACCCGCTGGCCGGCATTGCCGCGGCGTTCGCCGGTGTCTCCGGCGGTTTTTCGGCCAACTTCGTGCCGTCGGCGCTGGACCCCATGCTGCAGGGCATTTCGCAGGAGGCGGCGCACCTGCTCGATCCGGACGTCGTCCTGAACCCGCTCAACAACTACTTCACGGCCATCTCATCGATTCTGATCATTGCTCTCGGCTGGTACCTGACGGATCGCGTCGTGGAGCCGCGGCTCAAGGACGAAGGTCACGAACTGGACGGCGACCTCGAGGAACTGCCGACGATGGAGGCGCTGGAACCGAACGAGCGCCGCGGCCTGCGCATGAGCGTCATTGCGATGCTGATCGGCATCATCGTGCTGATCGTGACGGCGTGGCCGGCGGGCTCGCCCTGGCGCGGCCCCGAGGGCAACCTGACGTCGGGCCTTGCGCCGCTGATGCGCTCGATCGTGCCGCTGATCTTCCTCCTGTTCCTGCTGCCGGGCGTCGTGTACGGCTACGCCGCCGGCACCGTGGAAAGCTCGCGCGACATCATCGCGGGCATGGCCAAGGCCATGCAGAGCATGGGCTATTACCTGGTCATCATGTTCTTCATCGCCCAGTTCATTTATGCCTTCGGCCAGTCGAATCTCGGCGTGCTGCTGGCGCTGAACGGCGCCGAGCTGCTGCGGGCGCTCGAACTGCCCAGCGCCATCACGATCATCGGCATCGTCATCCTGACCGGCTTCATCAACCTGTTCGTCGGTTCGGCATCGTCCAAGTGGGCCCTGCTCGCGCCGATTTTCATTCCGATGCTGATGTCGCTGGGCATTTCGCCGGACCTGGCGCAAGCCGCCTACCGCGTCGGCGACTCGAGCACCAACATCATCACGCCGCTGATGCCCTACTTCCCGCTGGTGGTGGTATTCTGCCAGCGCTACGTCACGTCGACCGGCATCGGCACGCTGACCGCGATGATGCTGCCCTACTCCGTCACGTTCATCATCCTGTGGACGATATTCCTGCTCATCTACTGGGCCATCGGCATCCCGCTGGGCTTCACGGCGACGTACGAATACGCACCGTAACCCGGATGATTCGGGAACGGCACGAAGGCGACAAGGCGGAGGTGTGGCCCGGTGGAGGGTGACGGGTACTGCTACCCGCGCAACGCCTCGCCAACAGCCCGATGAGCCTCGGTGATGGCCGAGTTGGTCGTCGCCTGCATACCCGCGTCCGAATTGCCGATCGTGATGCGCCCGTAAGGCTTCTTCGCGTGCGCCCACGGCGTGTTGGCGGGGTCCGGCCAGTCCGGTTCCCACAGCAGGTCGTTGCTGTAGGAGTAGCCGTGCGCCCAGCGATTGACGGTGATGGCGTGGATGTCCCGTTCCGCATCAAAGCCGGCACCGGCCAGCGCCTGGTCCAGCTGGTCGCGGACGTGGTGCTCGAACGTCGAGAACGGTGTCGACAGCAGGTGCCGCCGGCCGGCGCGCCACTGTTCGGGGCCCTTGATTTCGGGGAAATGCCGCACGTGGCACATGTGCAGCACCATCGGGTCATCCGGTGAACTGCCGAATTCGTAACCGCCGATGGACACGGGGTAGTCGAGCTCCACCTGCTTGAAGAAGTCGTTCGTGTAATAGACGAAGTCGAGTCCCAGCTCCGCGAACGGCCGCCAGTCGGGCACCATGACCTTGGTGTAGACGAGCGGCACCTTGACGTTGTAGGCGAGGCCCTGCTTCTGCTCGTCGGGCAGCTCGGGGCAGAGGTACGGCACGGCGCTGTTGTAACAGGCCATGATGCAGCGATCCGCGCGCACGGTATGCGTGTGCCCGTCGTGGACGTAGGTGACGTCGACGCGGTTGCCGCGGCCGGTGTGCTGCGCGTTGACGACCGTGCTGTTCAGGCGCAGCCGGGTGGCCCGGCCGGCGCGGTCGAGCTGCGAGTAGTCGACGCGCGCGGTGACGACGTCCTCCATCGTGTTGCCCGGCACGGCCTCCGGAATCAGCTTGCGCACGAGCAATCGTGCGACCGACGCATTGCCGTCGGGAAAATGAAAGATGTAGGGTTCGTCGCCGCGATAGCCCGTGCGCGGCATCGTGTGCGCAAGGCCCGGCATGCCGCCGTCGTACGACTGCACCGACGTGGCCGGAATTTCGTCGATGCCGACGCACCAGAAGCTCATGCCCCAGCGACGGTAGATCTCGAGTACCTGCTGGTCGACCTGGACGAGGTCTTTCAGGAAATCGTAGTAGCTCATGCGGCTGAGCTTTGCGTATTTTTCCTCGCGGCTGAGACCCGGGAGATAGTCGCGCTCGTCGGTCCAGACGCGCACCAGGTCCGCGCGCGCCTTGTCCGTCATCGGCGCCTGCGCCGCAAACTCCTCCCACGGGATACTGTTGTAGCCAACGACGAGCTTCTGCTTGTCGAAGCTCTGGTTGTCGAACAGGATGCCCTTGCTCAAGCCCATCGACGAGTACAGCTGCTGGTCGTAGAGGTCGTAGAATTTCTGCGTGTCGATGCCGATGTCGACCAGCAGGTCGCGTGCGACCTCGCTGTACGCGGACGGCGTGTCGATGGACTCGGTGCCGCCGTAACCGATGCGGGTACGGCCGTTGACGGTGAACTCGTTGCGCCTGGCGTGGCCGCCGAAATCGTCGTGATTGTCGAGTAACAGGATGCGCGCGCCTGGCTTTTCCTGCCGGAAAAAGTGCGCCGCGGACAGCCCGCTTATGCCCGCGCCCACGACGACGAGATCGTAGTCCTCTTCAATCGGGGTCGGCGCAAACTTTCGCCCGGAGACGCGCGCGTGCATCGTTTCCCACGAACCGTCGTGGCTGCCGCGCATGCCGGTCTTTGCCGGCGGGTAGTAATCGGGACCGAGTTCGAAATGCGCGTCGTCGGCCGCGAGCAGGTCCGGCCACGGGGACAGCAGTGAGGCGCCGATGGCGACCTGCGTGCCGTTCAGAAAATCGCGTCGAGTTACCTTGTCTTTCATATCTCCCCCGTCGGCATTGTGCCGCCCCGCTGGTCGTTGCAGGCACTTTACGAGAAAAATGCGACCGTCGCAGCCTCCGGTTGCCGGACGGCGTCGCGGGCGGTCGGTTCGACTACAGCCGCCAGGGAGGCGCCTGCACTGCGCGCATCAGTTCCAGCGGAAGTCGAAATCCAGGACGTTGACGTCCAGCGGCGCGTCGACCGTGATCGTGCGTTCGGGAAACCGCTGCCGGCACTCCCGCCGTGCCGTCTCGCGGTGCCGGTTGATGAAGTCGCGCTGCACGTCGGGATTGTCGATCGTGCCAAACGCCTCGGCGTGAATCGCGGCATCGCGTTGCTCGAAGCAGGCCTCGAAGCGCGCCTCCTGGTCGGGATCCGCCTGCTCGATCGTACGCGGCAGGCTGAAGCGTGGCGCAAACGTCACGTCGAACAGGGCGACCACCACCGCGGCGGTGATCACCAGTAGCCGCATTGCTCGGCCGACAGTCATGGCGATTCGGGTTCCTCGTGCCGCGGCCGCCGGATGCGACGCGGCGTGGGGCATTCTGCCACCGCGCGCAGCGAATTTCCGCCCGGAATCGATTGCTGATGATAGGGTACGGGCATGAATAGTAATGGCCCCGGAGCATGCAAAGAACGCTGATCGTCGTGGGCCTGCTGGTCGTCGTGGCGGGCCTCATGTGGCCGTGGCTGTCGCAGCTGCCGCTGGGGCGGCTGCCCGGCGACATCACGATCAGCCGGCCGGGCTTCACGATGTACCTGCCGTTCACGACCATGCTGCTCGTCAGCGTCGTGCTGAGCGTGCTGCTGTGGCTTTTCCGGGGCTGAACGCGGCGATGCAGTCTGTCACAATCGGGCGTTTCCGGCGCCCGCCGCCCGGCCAGTCACTTATTCAGGAAAGCTAATGGATCGCGACCAGACGCGTCAGTTCGTCTATACCGAGTGGGACGACTCGATCATCCCGGCACTTTGCGATTACGTCGAAGTGCCCAACAAGTCACCCGCGTTCGACCCGGACTGGGAGGCGCACGGCCACATGGAAAAAGCGGTCGGCATGCTCGAGGCCTGGTGCCGCGAACAGCCGATCAAGGGCATGCAGGTCGAGGTCGTTCGCCTCGAGGGCCGCACGCCGCTGCTGTTCATCGACGTGCCGGGCGAGTCGGACGATGTCGTGCTGCTGTACGGCCATTACGACAAGCAACCGGAATTCAGCGGCTGGGCCGACGGTCTCGAGCCGTGGAAGGCCGTGATTCGCGACGGCAAGCTGTATGGCCGGGGCGGCGCCGACGACGGCTATGCCGTGTTCGGTTCGCTAACGGCGATTCGCGCACTCAGGGAGCAGGGCGTGCCGCACGCGCGCTGCGTCATACTCATCGAGGGCTGCGAGGAAAGCGGCAGCTTCGATTTGCCGCACTACATCGACAAGCTCGGCGACCGTCTCGGCTCGCCCACCCTGGTCGTCTGCCTCGACGCCGAGTGCGGCAACTACGACCAGTTCTGGTGCACGACCTCGCTGCGTGGCAACCTCGTCGGCACGCTGTCGGTGGATGTCCTGACCGAGGGCGTGCATTCCGGCGGCGCCGGCGGCGTGGTGCCGTCCAGTTTTCGCATCCTGCGCCGGCTCCTGAGCCGCATCGAAGACGAAACGGACGGCCGCATCCTGGTCGACGGCCTGTACGCCGATATTCCGCAAGCGCGGCAGAAACAGGCCGAACTGGCTGCGGACGTACTCGGGGAATCGGTGTTTCGCAAGTTTCCGTGGGTCGATGACAGCGGTGAGCCGGCCGAATCGCCGCGCGAACTCCTGCTCGCCAATACCTGGCGCCCGACTCTCAGCATCACGGGCGCGGACGGCCTGCCCGCGATTGCGAATGCCGGCAACGTGCTGCTGCCGCGCACCGCGGTCAAGTTGTCGTTCCGCCTGCCGCCGACGACCGTCCCCGACGCCGCGGCGAAAGAGGTCAAGCGCATACTGGAAGCGGACCCGCCGCCCTTTTGCCGCGTGCGCTTCGAGGTCGAATCGGCCATGGGCGGCTGGAACGCGCCGGCCGTCGCCGACTGGCTGGACCGCTCCATGCAGCAGGGCTCGCAGGATTATTTCGAGCAGCCGTCCATGTACATGGGCACCGGCGGCAGCATCCCGTTCATGGGCATGCTGGGCGAGAAGTTTCCGGACGCGCAGTTCCTGGTCACCGGGCTGCTGGGACCCAACTCGAATGCGCACGGTCCGAATGAATTCCTGCATATCGAGACGGGCAAGCGGCTGACCTGCTGCGTCGCGCAGGTGCTCGAAGATCACGGCAAGCGCGCCTGACTCGCGCCGCATGCGCCGCGCGTGTCTGCTCGCCGCCGGCTGCGTGTCGCTGGCAATGCCCGGCCTCGCGCCGGGCGATGCCCTCCCCGACGCCGACAACACGCCACTGATCGCGTCGCTGGGCCTGCCCGGCAGCGACCGGGATGCGTGGCTCGCGGGCCCGGGTGAATTGCGCTGGCGTGTCTCGGTCGGCACGGCCAGTCATTCGGTGCAGGACGAGAGCGACACCGAGGTATTGCTGTTCGACGGCGAGTCGACGCGTATTGGCGCGGCCCTTGCCGTCGGCGTTACCGAGCGGCTGGAACTCGGTATCGAATTGCCCTACCTGCTGCACGAATCGGGCAGCCTCGACAGCTTCATCGACGACTGGCACGACTGGTTCGGCTTGCCCGACGGCATTCGAGCACAGGTCCCCAACGACGAGTTGCGGCTGCAGTATCGCGACAACGGCATCCAGCGGCTGGATGTGCGGGACAACCGGCGCGCTCCGGGTGACCTTCGGCTCACGGCCGGCTGGCAGCTGGCACGGGACAGGACGCGCGCCACCGCGCTGCTGCTGGCCGTGAAGCTCCCCACCGGCGACAGCGATGCGCTGACCGGCAGCGGCGGCACCGACCTGAGCCTCGGCATCGCCGGCGACCGGCGCTCGCTGTTCGGCCGTGCGCGCTGGCAGGGTTTCTACCGCGCCAATGCCACGCTGATCGGGACGCCGGACCGGCTCGCGGACCGCGCCCGGGACGTCGTCGTGCAACTGGCGGGCGGCCTGGGCTTTGTTGTCAACGACCGCCTGACACTGCTCGCGCAGGCGCGCGTACGCAGCGCGCCGTACGACTCGGCGATGCGCATCCTTGGCGAGCCGTCGGTGCTGCTGACGGTCGGCGGGACCGTGTCGCTCGGCGAGCGCTTGCAGCTCGCGATCGCGGTAGGGGAAGATGTCCGGGTCGAGTCGGCGCCGGACGTAACCCTGAGACTGTCGTTACGCTACCGGCCCGCGAGACATTAAGGCCACAAGAAGCTGGAACGGGGAGCGTGTGCCTCGCCGCCCTGTTGACGATCGGCGTGTCCTGGCCGCACATCTGGCGCCGCCTGACCGGGCAGCTGGAGGTCGACGAGGACTGAGGCAAGTTACGGTCCGCCTGCTGCCCGGATCGCCGGTTTGCCGCCTGCCGATGCCGGCACGGGGTCGATTCCGGCCGAATGTCGGTTTTCCTTACGATCCGGGCACGATGCGGCGCCGCCTGACGCCATTTTGCGACGTCCCTGGCCCGGCCGGCGGCCGCTGCCCGCAAAACCGTGACGGCCGTCACAAAAGTCCGGCGCACGCCGTCGGGGACCTTTACGATTACCTGCGGTGTCGATTATAACTCCTTGAAATAGATAGAGTTCCTATCTGGCACGGCACTTGCTACAGAGATCGCCATGACGATCTCGAAGACACGCGCTCGCCGCACTCGCCGCCCTGCTGCTCGGCACGCTCAGCCTGCCGGCTGCCGCAGGAAGCCTGGACGTTGTCATCAACGGCAAGTCCCACCACGTGAATTCGAAGTACGACTGGAACGAGGAAAATCTCGGGCTGGGACTGGAATACGAATTCGACAGCCATTCGCGCTGGATCCGCACGCTGAACGCGAACACGTTCGTCGACAGCCTCGAGAACATGTCCTACATGGCCGGTGCCGGTCTGAAACGGCGCCTGTACATGACGGATCGCCTCGGCGGGCTGTACGTCGACGCGGGCGTCGTCGCGTTCCTGATGGCGCGCAAGGACATCAATGACTACCGACCGTTTCCGGGTGTGCTGCCCGCCGTCACCATCGGCAACCGCTACGCCGGGATCAACCTGACCTATCTGCCCGAGAAGGCCGTGCACGACATCGCGCATGCGAATGTCGTCGACCCGACCATTGGCGGCGTCATCTTCCTGCAGTTCAAACTGCGCATGGGGTCGTTCGGCGAATAGGGGCCGCCAGGAGTCTGCACGGTCGCAACGGACTCGACGTGGGGGCGTCGCAGACCGCTTGGCTGCTACCGCGCAGACTCCTGGTCGAGGAAAATCGTCCCCTCGGCAACGTGGACGCTCGAGCCGCCGATCCAGGTCGTGACTTCCCCGCCGTTCCGGCGCGTGCGCGCGTCCAGCACGCTGGGCCGCCCCATCTCGACCCCCTGCGCGATGCGCCAGCGATGCTCGCCGTCCGCGCCCTCGTTGCGGGATGCCAGCAGCGCGGCCAGCGCGCAATTCGCGCTGCCGGTCGCGGGATCTTCCGGCACGCCGTCCAGCGGCGCGAACATGCGTGCCCGGAGATCGAATTCGTCGTCGCTCCGCGTGTACACGTGCACGTCCGGCACGATGCCGTCGTCGTGCAACGCTTCCAGTGCTGCCGTCTGTGCCCGGGCACGGCGCAGCGCGTCGATGCCGGCCACCTCCACGATCAGGAACGGCAAACCGACACTCGCGACGACAGGCTCGTGTGTGTCTGTAACGATGTCGTCCGTCGCGAGCGACAGGGCGGCGGCAATCCTCGCCGGCGCCACCGAGGTACCTGTTGAGAGAGGCTGCGGCGCCTGCAACTCACACCAGGTGCCGCTCTTGCCGGCGCTGATCAGGACAGGGACGCGACCCGCGGCGACGTCGAAATGCACGTCCAGCGACTCGAACAGCGCACCAAACTCACCGGCTTGCGCGAGCGCGAACGCCGTGCCGATAGTCGGGTGACCGGCAAACGGCACCTCGGTCGTCGGCGTGAAAATACGCACGCGACGGTTCAGCGGACCGTTACCGGGCAACACGAACGTCGATTCGGAATAGTTGAACTCGCGGGCAATCTGCTGCATCTCCGCGTCACCCAGGCCGTCCGCCTCCGGCAGCACGGCAAGCGGGTTGCCACCAAAGCGCGACGCAGTAAACACATCGCAAATAAAGAATCGATACCCCCGCTGACTCACGAACACCTCCAAATGATCCGGGGTCGGACCAACGCAATCCCCTGAATTTCCACAGCTTAGTGCATCAATTCAGGTAGAAAAAGCACGTTAATACCCCCTTTTCGCCACCCAAATTGCCACGACGTCCCTTTGCTGCGCTGCTCGCCATTACAGGCAGGGTGCCGATTCTTGCTGCAAAAACGTGCGTTTAAGGCCGGAATTCCCGCTGTGACTGCGTCATTTATCTCTAGATTACAAGACGTTGCGTTGGTCCGACCCCAGGGACTCGAGTACAGCTCGCGGGTGTAGATGCGGCGGTCCTCGCCGCGGTAGATGCCGAAGGTGGCGGTGCCGGCCGGGTTTTCGGCGCCCGGGGCGGCGGCGTCCCAGTCGAACCTGAGCCAGTCGGGCACGTCGGCGGTGACGGTCGTGCTGCCGTCGTTGCCGGCGCCGGGGGCGCGGAGGTTGAGGTTGAAGTCGCCGGCCAGCGGCGGCTCGCGGTAGGCGAGCCCGGCGGGGCCGGGGGTGCCGCAGGCCACGCCGCTTTCGCCCGGCGACGCGTTCTCGATCACGCAGGTATCTCCGTCCGCGAGGTTCTGCGTGTAACCGCCGAATGACAGCGTGATATCGGTCGAGCAACTGTCCGCGGCGTTCGCGATGAAGCCCGTGCCCGTCGTATCGAAATACTCGGTGCGCATCGGCAGGTTCAGGTCGACCAGTTCGGAGCCGATCGCGTTTTCCAGGCGAACGCGCCCGTAGCGCATCTCGGCACCGGCATCGAACAGCATGCCGCCACTGGCGCCGAAGGTGACCGGGTTCGAAAGCGCGGCGACGCCGTCGGCATCGACGACGTCGATGGCGAGCGAAATCCCGGCATCGAACGGTACCTCCGGATCGCCCCGGACGAAGCTCAGGCCGGTACCGGCATCGAACGTCAGCGTTCCCTGACCGCCGCCGGCAACCGTGATGAGTGGGTCCGTTGCGGTGCCCGGCAGGCCTGCCGTGTCCAGCGTGCCGCTGGCCGCCGTGTAGGTGCGATTGGCCAGCGACGCATTGCTGATGCGAAAGTACGCGCCCGCATAGTTGTCGGTAACGGTGCCGTCCGCGGCACGCGCGGTCAGCGTCACGACCGGCGGCGTCGCGTACCCGAACGCCTGCCCCAGCCAGGTGAACGAACCGGCGCTGCACGCGGTTTCGAAGGCCGGCGAATTGAGATCCGCCGTAAAGTGATCCGGAATGAACCGTCCCACGTTCGCGGATGCCGTGCCGATGACGTTGCCGGCGCCGAGATAGTCGCCGTCCCCGACCTCCGGCGTCAGCGTGATGATGCCGACTTCGGCCCAGCTGAAATCGTTGCCCGTTGCCTGGCCGCCCGCGAAGGCGCCGAACCCCGTGCTGGCAACGACCGGCGGATTGTCGCCGCCGGCCGGGCCGACGAGGCCGGCTACCAGGCCAACGGTCTCCGGGCTCGTTTCCCGGCCGAAATTGGGCGTCGGATTCCCGTCGGCGTTGAGCGCCGTGACCGTCGCCCCGAACGGCGTGCCCGCCGCCGTGAACACACCGTCCCCGGGACCGGACGGCGGTACATCGGGATCGCCGTCCGAGTTCACGATGTCACTCAGCACGAACGTATACGGCCTCGATACGAATGCCGCCGTTGCGCCGCGAATACCGTCCGGCAGGTTCGGGTCCGCCACCGTCGCATCGCGAAAATGCAGCCGGATGCTGCCGGCGTCGTCGTAACGAGCGGACACGATTGCCTGGCCATTGCTGAACGTGACGTTCTGCGTGCCGGCAGCCGCCTCCGCCGGCGCGGCTGCGACGCCGTCGACTTGCGGTGCCAGGCCGCCGTTGACCGGGTCCACGTAGTCGTACCACGTGCCGATATTCCGCGAGCCCGTGTAGGACTCGATCACGCCGCAGACGGGGTCAGTCGGCGTCTGTCCGTAGGCAGTGAGGTACACCGGGAAATCCACGGCCGCCGTCTGCGCCGTCGCGAACGGTGCGATGACGCCCGGCGGCGGATTCGACAGCGGCGTTGCCGTCACCGTAAAGCCGCTCGGCGAGAACGTCATCGTCCCTCGGCGTCCGTGTCCCGGATACCCGGATCGGACGCCTGGTAGACGTCGATGTCGAACGTGGCGATGCCCTGCGGATAGGTCAGGGCGAACACGGCGCTGTCCTCGCCCAGTACCCACTGGTAGGTCGCCACCCCGTCGTCGCCCGCACCGTCATTCAGGACGCCGCCGCCGCTCACCAGCGACCAGCTGCCGTTACCCGTCTGCGTGTCCAGCGTGACCTGGCCGTTGTAGTCGAGCCGCGGCGTCCCGCCGAGCCCGTCCACGACCGAAACCTGCACGGCTTCATCCACGCAGTGGATGCCATAATTGTCGTGGTTTATCTCGAATTCCACCGACGTGCAGGATACGCACGGCCGCGTGCGGTTCATGTGATCGTTGATCATCTGCGCCGTGATCGCGTTGTCCCACAATGCCAGCTCGTCGATATCGCCGTCCCAGTAGCGATTTCGCTGCTGCGAATTCTCGCCGATGAACAGGTCGAAATTCGAGTTGTTGATCGCCGCGCTGTAATTCGCCGAATTGACCAGCGTGCCGTTAATGTAAATGCGCATGACGGAACGGTCGTAGGTCGCGGCGACGTGGTACCAGACGCCGGGCGTCGGCACGACATTGCTGTTCAGGTCAGCACCGGCGCAGCCGCCGTTCAGCCCCAGCGTGAAGCCGTATTGCGTATTGCCCGGCAGGCTGTCCGAAATCCCGCAGCCGCCGTTCAGGTGCAAGCGGTAGCTGTTGTCGCCCTTGGCGAGTATCGCCTCCCAGTTCTTGAGCGGCGTGTTGTCGTGGCGCACCCAGACCGCGACGCTGAAACCGTCCGTGGTGTCGAGCGCCGCCGTGTCGGGCACGCGCACGAACGACGACGAGCCGTTGAACTCGGCGGCGCTGCACAGCTGGCCGTTCGGTTCCACGTTCAGCCCGCCGACGGACGTGCCGTTGAGGCCGTTCGGCCCGCTGTCGATAACCGCGCTGCCATCGAAGCCCAGTGTGCAGTCGTCCAGCGGCCAGTCGGCGATCAGGTTGGGCACGACGGCGACACAACTCGTCACCTCGCCGCCGTTACCACCGAACCAGGCGCTGCCGGCGGGCGACACCCAGACGTCGTTGATGTCCTCGCTCGCCTCGTCCGTCTCCTGCCAGCCGCTGCCGTCATTCTCGGTGACGGCCCCGCCGTCGCCGCCCGCGACGATGCGGCCGCCGCCACCGTAGATGCCATTGAGATCGTCACCCGTGTTCTCGACGATCTGGCAGTTGCTGCCGTCGTTCAGGTAGACGCGGCGCTGGCGCACCATGTAGATGTTGCCGCTGCCGTCGCCCCACAGATCGCTGAAGTTGTTGCCGCTCCGGCAGAGATCGTCGCGCGGACCCCAGCTCCCGGCTGCACGATCGTATATGTAGAGTTCGCCGCGTTCGCTCATCGCGTAAACGAAGTTCGCGTCGCCCCATACATCCTCGATATCGCGATTGTCCGTCCCTGCCGCGCCGCTCTCGTCCGACCAGCCGACGCCGTCCCAACGCCAGATCTCGCCGCGGTCGCCGACCGCGTAGGCCTCGGTCGCGGACGCCGCCCAGATGCCGTAAAGGTCGCGGCCCGTGAAGCCCGAGCGATCGATCCAGTTGCCACCGACCAGCTGCAGGGCCGCGCCGTCGTCACCGACCGCGAAAGCGGTTCCCGCGTCGACGACCTCGACGTCGTTCAGGTCCTCAAACGTCGGTGTCGCCATGACGGACCAGCCGGACCCGCCGTACCGGTACGCCGTGCCCTGGTCGCCGACGCCGATCACGTTGCTGTCCGAACTCCCGGAGATGCCGTTGAAATCCCGGAATGTGATTGTCTCCGACGTGCAGACCGGCAGCGCCGCCGCCGGCAGCGCGAGGCAGGACAGCAGGACAGCGGCCGCGGCACGGCCCGTTCGCGCGACGGCAGCCCGGCGGCTCATGTGGATGCGTCCGTCACGGTCGTGCGCAGGCGCCGCGATACATAGTCGGGCGTGCCGTAGGCGCCTGCCTGCGCAAAGGCCTCGATCGTGTAAACGGTCGTCGTGCTGGCGCCTTCGGCATGGACGGTGCTTGCGCAGCCGACCTCGACGACGAACCCGGCCAGGCCGCCCTCGGCCAGGTTCAGCGTCGTGCCGCCGCAGTTGCCATTCACCAGCGCGTCGTAAACGGCCTGCTCGACACCGGCGCGCGCGGCGGCATAGGCGCGTGCGCCCTGGATCGCCAGCACCGTCGTCTGTTGCTGCACCGCGGTCAGACGGACGGCGACGGCACCCAGTGCCGCGAGCACGATCAGCAGGAACAGCGCGGGCACCAGCGAAAAGCCGCGCTGTCGCGCGGTTCCGATGCGATGTTGCGGACCCTTACGGCACATTGCTGACATGCACCTGGTGCAGCAAGGAGACTCGCTCACCGGTTTCGGCGACCGCCATGGCCAGCGTCACCAGACCGGCGCGCTGCGCGGTTCCCGACGCATAGCTCGCGCTGCAGGATTCGACGCGATTCGTGATCAGGGTCGCGCCGGCGCCCGCGGCCAGGAGCTCCGCGTGGCTGTCGCGGTCCGCGTGGCTGGTGGTGATCGCATAGCCATCATAGCGGCGCAAGGTTCCGGCCGCAACTCGTCGCACAGGCAAAAGCTGACCAGGGCCAGTCGCACCAGGAACACGCGCCGCCCCGGCGAGCCGAAGGCAAGAACGGAATGCCGGCGTCAGCCGGACGTTATCCTCGCCTGGTGCCGCGTCGCTGTCGATGTCTATGCGGGTGCCGGGCGGGGTAATGACGTTGGCAAGTTCGTAGGCATTGGCCCCGGGCACGCCCACGTTGTAGATAGACAGGTAGTGTCCGGTCGACGAAAACGGCTTCTGGATCTGCGTGAACGGTCCCACGCTGTTGAACGCGCCGTCGGCCGTGCTGAAGTCGAGTTGCTTGTCTGCGCCGGCGGGCGGCGGCTGCTCGCGGTAGCGCACGCCGTCCACCGTGTTCAGCATCTCGACGGCGACGAGCGCGCCGCTGGACGTCACGCGCACGCTGTTGGGCAGCGCCCGGCGCACGTCGCGCGCAACGCGCCGCAAGGCGTTCTCGGCGAGATCGGTAAGCTCCGCGCGCCGGGTCTGGTCGTCGAAGCCGGCGACCGGTCCGGCGATGAACACCGCCATGAACGAGACGACGATCGCCGGGACAACGCGATCGTCACGACCAGTTCAATCAGCGTGAATGCCTGTTGCCGGTGCATGGGACCTAGTACCGCGTTCGATAGCCGCTCAGCACGAGGTCGACGTCGGTGCCGTGGCTGACATTGACGTCGATGCGCAGCGTGTCTCCGGACGGCACCGACGGCAGTGCCGCCGACGACGTCACGGTTACGGCGACGGTGTACGCGGCCAGGCCCGGCAACGGGTTGCCGAACTGGTCACGCGCGCCGGCTTCGACGAGGCCGTCGTAGTCGTCGAGGTCGTCAAAGGCCGCGCGCGACCCTTCGCCGTCCGCGCCGTCCGGGTCGTCGAACGGCCGCAGCAGGATTTCCTCGAGATAGGCTTCCGCGATCGCCGACGCCTGGTGGCGCAGCAGCGGATCGGCGCTGGCGCCCGTGGTCGTCGCGAGCAGGCCGAGTATCGTGCCGGCCGCGATGCCGACAATGACGATGGACACCAGCAGCTCCACCAGCGTGACACCGCGCTGCCGACGCAATTCAAGTCCGGCCGGCATGCTCACGGCCCCTGCACGAGTCCGCTGCCGGCGGCGATCGTCAGCGTTTGCGTACCGACCGTGATCGCCAGCCCGGAGGCCGACGAGACGCGGCCCAGCGCATCGTAGGTCACCACGACGGCCGGCGCCGCGCTGACGCCGGACGGCGCCGTGCCTGCGACCATGCTGCCATCGGGTAGTACGACGGGAACGGGATAGGTGCCGTCCGCCGAGTTACAGTGACCCGACTGCGGCGCCTGCTGCGCGAGTGAATAGGAGGTCGCGGCTACGCTGACGCGCACGCGGCAGCCGCTGCCGACCGCTACCTTCTGCGCATAGCGCAGCGCGGCGGCGAGCTCCTCGGCGTAGGCCCGCTCGCCGAACGAGCGGTCATTGAAGAACCGCGGCCCCGCGAGCGCACCCAGCACGCCGATGATGACGATGACCAGCACCAGTTCGACGATCGTCAAACCGGCCTGTGTCCGCGGCAACTCCGGCGTGCCCGGCAGCACCCGGCGGGCGTGCGGCAGTGGCTGCCCGCACGCACCGGCAACTGTCCACCGCACCGGCGCGACCATTCAGCACCCGCTGATATCGGCGGTTATCACCGGCGCGCTGTCGGGCAGCGCATCGTTGTAGACCACCTCGCAGGCACCCGGCGCACCGATCCTGGAAAAGGTTGCGGCGTCGCCGCCGCCGTTCACCGTCACGTTGTAACCGGACGAGTCCGCCAGCGTCAGTTCGACGTCGCTGGCATCCGGATAGCCGTTCGTGAGGTTGACCGGATTCCCTTCCATGTTGATCGGGGATACGCCCTGCACCAGCCACAGGCTGTGCGCCATGGCCGCCGCGCCACGCACACTGCCGGACAGTCCCTGCGTCGTCGCAATCCGTGCCTCGCGCTCGAGTGACGCAAAGCGCGGGATGGCGAACGCCGCAAGTATGCCCAGCAACGCGATGACGACGACCAGCTCGATCAGCGTAAAGCCCGCTGAACCACGCTTCATTGTGTCGCTCATTGTCTGCCTCCCATGCTCAATCCGGCAACCGGGCGAATGCACACGGGCTGGCGGGCTGCCGAAGCAGCCCGTACCCGAATCGCCCGACCGACGTCAGCAGCCGCTGGTATCCGACGCAATCGCAGGCGCGCCGCCCGCACCGGCTTCGGTGTAGGTCACTTCGCACGTGCCGCTGGTACCGGTCTTGACGAACGTGGCGGTACCACCCGCATCGGTTACGGTGAAACCGGTCGTATCCGCCAGCGTGTCATCGATCGTTGTCGCATCGGGATAGCCGTTCGTCATGGTTATGGAATTACCTTCCATGTCGACCGTTGCCGGTGACTCTTGGGCAATGCTGAGGCCGTGAGCCAGTGCCGCGGCACTGCGCAGGCTGCCTGCCAGGCCCTGCGTCGTGGCGATGCGGGCTTCCGATTCCAGCGACGCAAAGCGGGGAATGGCGAACGCCGCCAGGATGCCCAGCAATGCGATTACGACGACCAGTTCGATCAGCGTAAAGCCGCGTGTAGTTGCAGTTTTCATGTTGCTTTCCTTTTCCAGAGGTTGAACTCAATCGCTGTCGTCGTGACCAGCGCCTTCCATTTCCGGCGTCAGTAGACTTTCCCTGCCGCCAGCCAGTCGGCGCCGGCCATGCGTAGCAGCCGAACACCGTATAATTCGTCTTTTCCCGCGTTAAAGACACCGTCTGCGTCACGATCCCGGTAACTCACCCGCACCTCGAATTGCGGATTTTCCCAGTTACGGCCGCGCAACTCCGGGGAGTGCGGCTCGCCGATCCGGTAGACCAGCCGCCGGGTCGCGGGATTGAAGTACCAGCGGCGTGCCGGCAGCTCCGCCGGGTCCGCCCGCCGCTCGCCGATGTAGTTGTCTGGCGGCTCCAGCAGCAGTGCCATCGGGTTGCTGCGTTCCAGCTCGACGATGCTCGCCGACTGCCCGCGGGCGATGCGTTTGGCGGCCGCCATGACCAGCGTGCTCTTCAGCTGGCTCTCCAGCGACAACACCGCGACGCGCTCCGCCGCGTCGATGTAGGGCAGCAGGCGGTTGATCGCGACGACCAGCAGCACGCCGACGATCACGATCACGACGACCAGCTCCAGCAGCGTGAAGCCGCGGGCGCCGGGCGCGATGCCGTTTCGAGCTTCGCAATGCATCCGGCTACCCCGCCCTCGCTCTCGCGACCATGTCCCACATCGGCAGGAACACGCCCAGCGCCAGCACCAGCACCATCGCACCGACTGTCACGATCAGGATCGGCTCGAGCGCCGTGCTGAGATTCTCGAGGTCGTAGTCGACCTCGCGTTTGTAGAAATCGGCGGCCTCGTTCAGCAGCTCCGGCAACGCGCCGGTTTCCTCGCCCAGCGAGACCATCTGCAGGATCAGCGGCGTGAACAGGCCGGTGTTACGCGCCGTCACCGACAGCGCTTCGCCGCGTTCGACGCCGGCGCTCAGGTCTTCCAGCTTGCCGGCCAGGTAGACGTTGCCGACCGAGCCGGAGATAGAGCGCAGGGTCTGGTTGATCGGCAGGCCGGCTTCGAGGGCCACGGCCAGCGAACGGGTGACACGTGACAGTGCGGCATTGCGCATGATCACGCCGGTGATCGGGATAGCCAGCTTGTGGCGATCCCACGCCAGGCGGCCGCGGTCGGTGCGTACCCAGGACACGGCCGCCGCAATGCCGCCGGCAACCAGCAGCAGCAACAGCGGCCACTGGTTCGCAGCGAAGCTCGACACGCCCATGATGATTTTCGTCGGCAGCGGGATGCGATCGCCGAGCTGGCGAAAGATGGGTTCGAACGCCGGGATCACGAACAGCGTGATAATCGCCAGCGCGACGCCGATCGCCACCATGACGATCAGCGGGTAGCGAATGGCGGACTTGACACGTGCGCGAATATCCTCGTCCGTGCTCAGGTATTCGTACATGCGCAGGAACGCCGTATCCATTGTGCCGGTGTTCTCGCCGATTTCGACGATACTGATGAACAGCGACGAAAAGATGCGCGGATGCCGGGCCAGCGACTGCGACAGCGAGCGGCCCGATTCCAGGCTGCCGATGATGCCCACGAGCGCCTCGCGCAGCACGTCGTTGTGCGTCGTTTCCA
Source organism: Woeseiaceae bacterium (assembly GCA_034522415.1). GTDB lineage: Bacteria > Pseudomonadota > Gammaproteobacteria > Steroidobacterales > Woeseiaceae > Woeseia. The sequence continues at coordinate 248,725 of JAXHLH010000001.1, read as the reverse complement.
TCAGGCCGCGCATGCCCTCCAGCAACGGCAGCCCGGTGCGCGTGATCGTGTGCATCTGGCGGCAGAACATGACCAGGTCGCGGGTCGTCGGCCGGCCGCCGCCGAGGCGACGCCACAGCTCGCCGACCGTCATGCCGATCTTCTGCTCGGCATCGCGAATCTCGACCGGCGTGATGCCCGAGTTGATCAGGCGCGCGGCGACGACCTCGGCGGAACCGCCGGACAGTCGTCCGCTGATCAGTTCGCCGCGCGCCGAGCGCCCCCTGTAGACGAACTCGGCCATTTACTCCACTGCCTCGTGCCCGGTGCCGGCGTCGTTGTCGTCGTCGTCCGCGGGCGGGTAGTCGACGCTGCCGGCAATACGCAGCGCATCGTCGAGCGACGTGATGCCGCGCTTCGCATAGTCCAGCGCGCAGCTCGCGAGCGGCACGTAATCCGGGCGCGCGGCACTGGCCGCGATGAAGCCGTGCAGGTCTTCGCGACGGATGTAGTTGGTCAGCTCCGCGTCGATTTCCAGCAGTTCGTACACGCCGATACGACCGCGATAGCCGGTCAGGTAACAGTAGTTGCAACCGCGTCCGCGAACGAAGGCCGCTTCGCCAGTCACCTCGCCGATGGCCTGATCCGCGAGCCATGCGGCCTGGCCCGCGGTCGGTTCTACCGGTTCGCGGCAGTTGTCGCACACGCGCCGTACCAGCCGCTGTGCCACGATGCCCGACAGCGCGGCCGCGATCAGGTAGCCCGGCGCGCCCATGTCGAGCAGCCGGTTGACGGTCGCGGCGGCGCTGACCGTGTGCAGCGTCGAGAAGACGAGGTGACCGGTCATCGCGGCACGCAGGCCGATATCGACCGTTTCGCGGTCGCGCATCTCGCCGACCAGCATGATGTCGGGGTCCTGGCGCAGCGCGGTGCGCAGCACCCGGCCGAAGTCCAGCCCGATGCGCGGGTTGACCTGCACCTGGTTCACGCGCGCGAGACGGTACTCGACCGGGTCCTCGATCGTGATGATCTTGGTCTCCGGCCGATTGATGTGATTCAGCGCGGAGTACAGCGTGGTCGTCTTGCCGCTGCCCGTCGGGCCGGTGACGAGAATCATGCCCCCGGGACGCTCGATCAGCCGCGTGAAGCGCTGCCGGATCGCCCGCGGCATGCCGAGCTTGTCCATACTGAGCAGGTTGGCCGAATGGTCGAGCAGGCGCATGACGACCGACTCGCCGTGCTGCACGGGCAGCGTCGATACGCGGACATCGATGCTCTTCTGGTTGACCCGCATCGAGAAGCGGCCGTCCTGCGGCAGACGTTTTTCCGAGATGTCGAGGCCGCTCATCAGGGCTTCAGCCGCGTCACCAGCGCCGACGCGACGCCGCGGCCCTTGAGCTGGTGTTCCTGCAGCACACCGTCGACACGCTGGCGGACACGCAGCAGGTCCTCGCCGGGCTCGATATGGATATCCGATGCCTTGACCTGCACCGCGTCCTTGAACATGGACTGCAGCAGCTTGATGACCGGCGCATCGTCCGCATCGTCGTCCGCTGTCAGCTCGTCGATGTCGATACCGTCCTGGCCGAGATCCTCCTTGACCGCAACCGCCAGCGCGTCGATCTCGTCCGTGCGCCGGTACATCAGTGTATCGTGCCGAGCAGGTCCGATTCCTTGACGAGACACAGGCGCACCGGTTTGAGGATGCGTTGCAGTTCGTCGTAGCCCAGCACGTCGGTGGGGTCCGCCATGCCGACCAGCAGGCCGTCCGGATCCGACTGCAGCGCCCGTGCACGATGCCGGCGCGCATGTACCTCGGGCAGGAGTTGCACGACCTTGGGGTCGAGCTTGAGCGACTTGATGTCGATGAACTCGATATCGAGGCGCCGCGACAGGAAACTGTGCAGTTCCGTCTCGCTGATGGCGCCGGTATCCATCAACGCCCGGCCCAGCTTGTGGCCCGAGCGCTTTTGCAGCGCGAGCGCCGCCTGCAGCTCGTCATCGCTGATGACGCCCGCTTCCAGCAGCATATCGCCGAGACGCAACTTCCTGCGTGTAAAAGAGCCTGTCGATGTCTTCATTGGGCTGGCCATGTCCTAATACCGGCGCCGTTCCGTTTGCTCAGCGGCCGATCGGCGTGCGGATTCGCGTCAGCGAATCGCGCGCCGCATCAGCCCAGACCGCGTCGCTGTCGGCGACGATCGGCTTCAGGAGAATCACCAGTTCGGTCTTGCTCTCGACTTCGCGCTGACTGCGGAACAGCGCGCCAACGCCGGGAATGCGCCCCAGCACCGGCGTCGCGAACGACTGCTTGCGGGTCGAGTTGCGCATCAACCCGCCGATCACGATGATCTGGCCGCTGCGCGCCTTGACGATGCTGTCCGACTCGCGGACCTCGCTGAACGCCAGCGGCAGCGTGTCCGTCTCGCCGGATACCGTCAGGTCCTTTTTCTGGTCGACGACGTCGCTGACGGTCGGGTGTATGTGCAGGATCACTTCGCCGTCGGCGCTGATCTGGGGCGTCACGTCGAGCGCGATTCCGGAAAAGAACGGCGTCAGCTCCACGTCGCGCGAGGTCGTCGATGACGTCCCGGTGACGGTGTTGCTGCTGACGTTCGTCACGAAAAACTCGTCGGTACCCGCCTTGATCACGGCCTTCTGGTTGTTGAGCGTCGACACGCGCGGACTCGACAGGACGCGCGTGTCGCCCTGCGATTCGAGCAGCTCAATGAACGCGTTGAAGTCGCCCACATCGAACGCCATCGTGAATGCACCGCCCAACGAGGAATTGATGAAGCCCTCGGTGACCGTACCCGGCGAGACTTCGATCGGGCTGCCGCCCAGGTTGTCCAGGTTCGCCGGAAAATCGGGCGGCGGCGCCAGCTGGCCGTAGGTAAACGTGTCGCCGCTGCTGTTCTCGGCCACGGCCACCCAGTTGATGCCGGCCTGGAACTGATCGTCCAGCCGGACCTCGACGATCTTGGCCTCGAGTATGACCTGGCGCTGCGCAATGGCCTCGATCGTGTCGAGATAATGTTCCACGTCACGCAGCTTGTCGGGCATGGCGCTGACGACGACCACGCCGGCCTGTGCATTAACGACAACCTCGTGACCGGCCTCCGCGCCGACGATAGCAACGAGCGTTTCCCGCAGCTCGTCCCAGAAGTCGGCTTCGTAGCTCGTCTCGATGCGCGAACCGCTGACTTCCTCCTGCCGGTCGCCGCCGATACCCGGATAGGCCGCGGCACCGAAGGGGTCTTGCAGGCCGCCGCCCAGCCCGCCGGCGTTGCGCCCGCGGCTGCCGCCGGATTCGCTGACCTGCCCGGAGCTGACCCGCGTACTCGACGAACCGCTGCGCTGCAGGTTGAGGATCGTCGACCTGGAAAATGCGGCTTTGCACGCTCGCGGGCAGCACGATGAAGCCTGCGCCGCTCTGTCGATAGGCGTAACCGTAGACGTCGCTGACGGTCTCCAGCACCTCGTTGACCGTTACGTCCTTCAGCGTCAGCGAGATGCTGCCCGTGACGTCCGGGTGGACGACGATGTTGAGACTCGTGCCGTCGACCAGCGCCATGAAGAACTCGCCCGCCGGCGTATTGCTGGAGTTGACGTCGAAACGCTGCTCGTCGAACTGCGGCGTGCGCGGCGCCGGCTCGACCGGGATCGTGCGACGCTCGGGCAAGGCCGGCGCCGGCGTCTCGACTTCCTCCAGCGCCGTCTCGATGCTGCGGCCGGCTGCCTCGCCGCGCGGCTGGCCGGTGGCACAGGCCGCCAACAGCAGCGCGGCGAGGATCGTCATTGTCATGTTTTTGTACATTGTATCCTGTCCCGGGCGTTGCTCATTGGCGCGTCGCGCTGCCGAGCAGCGCAACGCTGAAAGTCGTGTCGCCGCGTGCAAAGCCGACGCTGTTCCTGTCGATGCTGCGCACCGTGGCTCCGGCGATCGTGTCGCCGATGCGCAGTCGCTGGCCATTGATGACCGCGACCCGCCGCTCGCCGGAAATGAAGACCGCACTGACCCTGATTGCGGCCGACGGCTCGCTCGAATCGGCCACCGGGTCCGCCCCGCCGGGACGGGTCGGATCGCGCAATTCAGCCGCCATGCCGGTCGCCGCCAGCGCCATGCCGGTCACAAGCAAGAGGATTGCGAGACCCGGACTACGCACCGATCCACTCCTCGTCGAGGCTCAGCGTGCTGACCTCGATGCGAACGCGGTTGTTCGGGTAGTCGAGCACGTCCAGTTCGAAGAACTGCCAGTAGAAGCGCCACGGCAAAGCCTCGATTTCCTGCAGGTAGGCAAGACAGTCCATGTAGCTGCCCTCGACCTCGATCTCCAGGCCGTGCCGGTAGAGAATCACCGAATCGTCTTCGGCATCGGTCGTCAGCGCCTCGGCGCCGAGGTTGCGTATGCGCTTGAGGCGCAGGCCGGATTGGCTCTTCAGCACGCGCTCCAGCACGAATGCCATTTCCGCCGGGTCGATGAGCTGCCCGGAGTACGCCGCCAGTTCCGCGTCGACCTGTTCCAGTCGCTGCCGGATCAGTGCGTAGCGCGTCTGGCTGTCCGAATCAGAGCGGGCCAGCTGCAGCACCTGGTCCTCGAGGCTCGAATTCGCGACCTCGATGCGCGCCCGGGTCGCCGCGATTTCCGCGCTCGCGGCGTCCGCCGCCTGCAGCAACGGCTGCATCAACAGCAGGTGCCATGCGCTGCCGAGGACGGCCAGCGCGGTGATTGCAATCAGCACGCGTTCGCGCACCGTCAGCGCGTCCATCCTGTCCAGCAGTACCTGCAGGCTCTGCATTGCGGTTGCCTTGTTGCCGGTAGGCCGCTTCATCGATTCAATACCTCGTCGTCGCCCAGCGACTCATTGCTCGTGACGACGAAACTCACGATCCCGGACGGCTCGTCAGCGGGCCGGTCGATCTCCAGGCGATGAAAGCGCTGCGCGGCAAACGGCGGTTCGGCCGCCAGGTTCTGCAGGTAGTTCGGCACGTTGTCCGCCCGGGTCGCCTCGCCCTGCAGCCAGATCCGGTCGCCACGGCCGGACAGCGCCACGTGCGTCAGCCACAGGCCCGCTGTCGCCTGCCGCGCCAATGCCGCCAGGTGGGGCGCGAAGCCGCCGGTATTGCCGAGTTCGGTGCCGCTGATCAGCCGCAGGCTCGCTTCCTTCTCGGCCAGGAGCCGCGATGCGTCGTCCAGCCGCGTCGCCCAGCTGGTCTCGCCGACGACGTCGGCGATCGTGGACTGGAGATTTTCCAGCCGCTGCAGTGCCGCGGCTTCCTGCTGCGCAATCACGCGCAAATCGCCCTGCACGCCGCCGACCCGCCAGGCACCGTATGCGTACAACAGCAGCATGGCGACGACGACCGCCGCGCACGCCTGCAGCAGCATCGTGGCCGGCAGCCTGGCCGAGCGCGCGCGAAACTGCGGCTGGTAGAAGTTGACCTGCTGTTGCATCAGCTCGCTTCCCAGGTGGCGGCCGAGTCCGGTCGCAGGGCCGCGCCGACGGCGAACAGGCATTCCCGCTGCTCATCCGGCGCCAGCGGCATCTCGAGATCGAACAGTTCGTCCAGGTCGAGCGTCCGGACGGCCAGCCCCAGTTGCTCGGCGATGCCGGCGCGCAGGGCCTCGAAGCCGGTGCCCGGACCGAGGACGAGGTTGGAAATCGGCGGCAGGTCGTACTGCGTTTCGTAGTAATCGAGCGACCGCTGCAATTCGAGGCAGATGGCCGGGATCAGTCCCGCCCGTATCTGCGTCGTCTGCGCCTGGTCCAGCTGCAGCTGACCGACGTCGATGCAATGAGGTAGAGAACGCCTTGCCGCGTGATCGTCAGCAGGCCGCTGTCGTCCGTGAAATGCAGGAACGCGACGCCCTCCCGGTCTTCCGGCATGCGCACGGCGATGTTGCGCATGCACAATTCCGGCAGGTCGACGGCGTCGAGCCCGAGTCCCCACCGCCCGCACGCGCTCGATCTGTTCCAGCACCCGTTCGCGTCCCGCGACGACCGCGTACGCCGACGGCTTGCTGCCCGCGCGCGCCTGCGGCGGCGTATCTCGAGAAGCTCGACCACGGATTCCTCCAGCGGCCGGTCGATGCGATCGCGAACGCGCCAGCGCAATGCGCTGCGAATCTCGTTGCGTGGCACGCTCGGCAGTTCCTCCAGCAGCAGCTGGTAGCTGCCGTCGGGCAAAACCGTGCTGAGGGGCATCCGGCGCAGGCTGGCGTCGCCGCCCGCCGCGATGCCCTCGCCAGCCCCGGCATCGACGATCGCGGCCGTCAGCCGGGGCCGGTCACCGCCGCGATCCTGGGCACGCACCAGCGCGGCGCGCGCGCCGAGTTCCAGGTCAGTGCCGCCCGGCCGGCGGCCTCCGCGGTCTTGCAAATGCCGAACAAGGGTTGGCCTGGCACAAACTAACAGAATGCCGGGAGTATAGGCAGGTCGGTGCCGCGACCTGCGTGAGCACGATCACAGATTGCCGGCGCGACCGGCGGGAAACGCAAATACTTGAGCTAAAAGAATAAAATCTGTGACGTCACGCACACTCGAGCATCCGTGCAATCGCTGCGCCGGGCCCGCGAAACCGTTGCGGGAGGGGGCTCGACCGGATTATTCATGAACGATTGGCTCTGGTGGCTGGCGAAGGCGCGGCCCGGGAGGGCTTTTCAGGGACGCTGTCGAGGCGTCCCTGTACGCTCCGGGCTCGACATCCTCGTCTCGCGCGGCCCTGAAAGCCCTCCGCCCAGCCCTCCGCCTTTGAGTCCGTGCCGGTTCATGAATAATCCTACAGCGGAGTGCGGGCATGCCCTGGCCGGGGCCCGACCTGTCCGATCGGGCGCGCGCTGATCAGGCCGCCGGTCCGGTCAGGATTTGACCGGGCCGATCCAGACCTGCTGGGCATTGACGAACTCGTGGATGCCGTGGGGGCCGAGTTCGCGCCCGTAACCCGAGCGCTTGATGCCGCCGCTCGGCAGCCGGGGGTCGGTCTTGACGATGCCGTTCACCACGACCTGGCCGGCCTCGATGTCGGCCGCCATGGCCTCGCCACGGTCGGTCGTGCGGTCCAGACGCGCCGCCAGGCCGTACGGCGTGTCGTTGGCGCAGCGCGACGCGCCTCCGCCGCGTCGACGCGGCACGCACCACGGCGACCGGGTCCGAAGGTCTCCTCGGAACACGCAGCCATGTCGTGCGGTGACCTCGGTGAGCAGCGTCACCGGGTAGAAGAAGCCCGTCGCCGTCGGGCAGCGTCCCGCCGAGCAGGCACGTGCGCGCCGGCGTCGACCGTGGTCCTGCGACCTGGCGGTGCAGCGTCGTCGCGCAGGTCGGCGCGGGCGAGTGGGCCCGACGTCGGTCGGTCTCCTCGCGCGGGTCGCCGACGCACGAGCTCGCGCAGCCGGTCGCTGCAGCAGGTCGACGAACTCGTCGTGCACCGACGCCTCGACGATCATGCGCTTGGCGGCGATACAGGACTGCCCCGCGTTGATGATCCGGGACAGGGTGATGACGTCCGCGGCGGCCTCGTCGAGGTCGGCGTCGGCGAGCACGATGCAGGGATCGGACCCCCCGAGCTCGAGCACCGCGGGCTTGATCTCCGACGCGGCGATCGCGCCGCGGCGGCCGCCACCGCACGGTCGGAACCGGTGAACGACACCGCGCGGACGCGCGGGTCGCGGATCGCCGGCCTCGACGTCGGCGGTCTCCAGCGAGCAGCGCCTGCGACGATGCCCTCCGGCGGCGCCGACCGACTCGCGTCGAACAGCTCGGCGATCGCCTGCGCGCACAGCCGGGCACGTGCGGATCGTGCTTCATGAGGCAGGTATTGCCCGCCATGAGCGCCGGCGCGCAAAAACGAAACGCCAGCCAGAAGGGCGCGTTCCACGGCAGGATGCCGAGGATGGCGCCGAGCGGCAGGTACTGCACGTAGCTCAGCGTCGCGTCCGATTCGATGACGTCGCGCGCGAGGTAGCCTTCCGCGTGCGCCGCGTAATGCTCGGCACACCAGGCCGCCTTTTCGACCTCGCCGCGCGCCTCCTCGATCGGCTTGCCCATCTCCTCGGTCGTCGGCGGCGCCAGCGCTCGGCGTCCTGCGCATCCGCGGCCGCCACGCGCAGGACCTCGGCCGCGTTCGGCGAACGATCGTGCGCGCCAGTCGCGATCGGACCGTTCCGCCGCTGGCGACACGCCGCCGACGTGCGCCGTCCGATCGCCGGGCGCTCGTGCGGGTGCTCCCGTGCCGTCTGGGATCGACCTCACTCGACATGCCACGACCCCGCCGTGCGTCGGCGTCGGTGACGGGTTCGGCATTCGACGGAGCATTCGTCGCCGGCTGCGCTGGGCTCTCCGCGGCGCGTTCGCCGCCCTGCCTCCGGGCTTGACCGTGGAAGTCCCGGTCGAGTCGTGAAGAACGACTCGCAGCCGTCGCCGGTGATCCGGATGGTGTCGGAAATGCCACGGTCTTGTCGCCGTCGACGCCCCACAGCCACGGTATGAGGTGAAACGTCATGCCCTCTTCGAGCACCGTGCGAATCACCCTGCTTCAGGCTGAGGATGTAGCCCTCGTCCCAGCTTGGCGGGAACGCGATGCCGATCGAGTAGCCGGACCTGCGTGACCAGCTCGCGCGCCGATATCGTTCTCGGCAATGATGTTGCGCACCGAGGTTGTCGGCGTCCGACACCGTCAGTCCCGGTCGCATGCTCCGCTTGACCTCGTTGCAGCGCCGAGCTGCATGCGCTCCTCGGCCTTGGCCATGGACTCGCGTCATGTCGCCGCGACCACGCCGTGCGCATCATGGCGGTGTGGTAGCGGCGGATAGCAGCCGCCCACTTCCAGGAACACGTGTTCGCCGGGCTGGACCGTGCGGCCTTCCCATGTGGCGTGGCCGATCATCGTGCGCGGGCCTGACGTCACGTAGGGCATCACGGCCGGCGGCTCGCCGCCCGCGCGGAACATGCCGGCGCTGATGGCGGCACCGATCTCGTTCTCGGTCGCGCCGGCGACCGCCGCCTCGATGCCGGCCTGCATGCCGGCCTCGGTCGCGATCGCGCGGCCTTGGTCATGATGCTCGATCTCGGCCGTGGACTTGCGGACACGGCCGTCCTCGACGATGCCGAAGCAGTCGATCAGCATGGCCGTCGATCAGAAGGTCGGTGTGGATCGCGTCCTGGTGGTAGGCCGGGAAGAAATAGCTGTTGCGTTCGTAGCCGACGGTCTTGCCCTTGAGACCGAACTCGCGCAGCGATTCGACCAGCATCTGGATCGCGTCGCCGGTGTCCGGGTACGGTCGCGTGCGCTCCACCCAGGTGCGTGCATGCACGTTCGACTCCTCCAGCGCACGCGTGATCATGAACGGCTCGTCGTCCAGCGGCACGACCAGCGCCTGGAAGAACGAGTAGCCGGTCGTCTGGTAGTCCGTCAGGTACATCAGGTTTTCGGGATCGGAGATGACGACCGCATCGAGCAGCCGCTCCTCCATGCGCTGGCGCAACTCGCCCAGCCGCCGCTCGTATTCCCCGAACGGGAAAGTCATGTCATCGCGCTGTCTCATGCGGCCTTGACCTCCACGACGTTGCTCACCGCTTCCGCGAGTATCTTCAGGCCCTCGTCGAGGTCCTCCTGCGGAATGGTCAGCGGCGGAATCAGCTTCAGCGCGCGGCCGCCCGTGCCCGCCGTGCCGACGAGCAGGCCGGCCTCGAAACTCCGGGTCGCGATCTGCTTCGCGATATCGCCGTCGCCCAGGTCGATTGCCTGCATCATGCCCCTGCCGCGCACCTGGAAGCGTTTACCGGTCGCGCCGTCGCAAATTTTCTGCAGGTGGTCGGCCATCTGCTCGCCCTTCCTGCGAACCTCTTTCATCAGTTCGTCGTCTTCGAAATAGGACAGTGCCTCGATGCCGGCCGCGAACGACAGCCCCTGTCCGCGGAACGTGCCGGTGTGCTCGCCCGGCGACCAGTGCTTGTCGCGTTCCGGCTTGACGAGGTTCATCGCGAGCGGCGTGCCGAAGCCGCCTATGCCCTTGGCGAGCGTCACGATATCCGGGTCGAGGCCCATGCCCTCGAAACTGAAGTAGTTGCCGGTGCGGCCGCAGCCGGCCTGGATGTCATCGATGATGAACAGCGCGCCGAGATCCCTGGCCAGGTCCTGGGTGGCCTGCAGCCATTCCTTGCCGGCCACGTTGACGCCGCCTTCCGCCTGGATCGCCTCGACCAGGAAGGCCGCCGGCGGCTCGAGGCCCGAGGACGCATCGGCGTACATCGCACGCAGCTTGTGCACCGACTCGACGCCGCAACCGAGGTTGCAGCCGATGCAGGGCTTCTCGCAGCCGAAGGGCTGGTGCAGCACGTGCTCCAGCGGCACGCCGGCCGCCTTGCGGAAATAGGAATTCGTCGTGCAGGCCAGCGACCCCAGCGTCATGCCGTGGAAACCGTGACTGTAGGCGACGACGGTACGCCGGCCCGTGATCTTGCGCGCGAGTTTCAGGGCAACCTCGACGGCATTGGTACCGGTCGGGCCCATGAACTGCATCCTGTAGTTCATCTTGCGCGGTTTCAGGATCACCCTGGAGAACTTCTCGAGGAACTCGCGCTTGATCGTCGTGTGCATGTCGAGGCTGTGCGCCACACCGTCATTCTCGATGAAGCGAATCAGCGCCTTTTTCATGCGCTCGTTGTTGTGCCCGAAGTTCAGCACGCCGGCACCGGCAAAGAAATCGATGTACGACTTGCCGTCTTCGTCGACCTGGCGCGCGTTGGATGCGGACTTGAACACGGTCGGGTACAGCCGGCAGTAGCCGCGAATCTCCGACTCCAATTCCTCAAAGACTTTCATCGATGCACCTCCGTAAATGAACGGGCCACGCGCGCGGCGGCGGCCTGCCGGACGACAAGCGCCCTGAGGGGCGCACTGTAACGGAAGACTCCTCTTTATGCCGCAGGTTTACGACCGAATCGGTGCGATTCAGCCGTCGCTGGCGGTCGGCAGCGGCGCGCCGGCCAGCCGCGCGTAAAGCCGTGCGACCGGCGCGATCAGCGCGTCGTTGAAGTCGTACAGCGGGCTGTGGCACGGCGCCGACCGGTTGCGGCCGCCGTCATCGGCTCCGATGAGGGCATAGGCGCCCGGGCATTCCCGCAAATAATAGCTGAAGTCCTCGGATGCCATGATCGGCACCGGCGTCGTCGTCGACAGGGCGCCATCGCCGAATTCGGCCTGCAGCGCGTCGCGGTAGCGGGCCGCCTCGGCGGGATGGTTGACGGTGGCCTGGTAGCGCGGGTGCACCTGCACGTCGCAGCTCACGCCCCACGCGCGTGCGGTGGCTTCGGCAATCTCGCAAATGTGCGCGACCAGCGCGTCGCGGCGGTCAGTGTCGGCGAGGCGAAAGCTGCCGGCGAGCGTCGCGCTGTCGGGAATGACCGTGGGACCGCTCGGCGCCTCGATCGACGTCACGCTCAGCACGGTCGCCTCCTGTGGCCGGCAGGCGGCGACTGACCACCTGCTGCAGCGCGAGCACGATGGCCGAGGCAGCCACGACGGGGTCGCGACACGCCTCGGGCTGGCTCGCGTGCCCGCCGCGGCCCTGCACGTCGATGCGGAAGGTGCCGTTGCCGGCCATGACCACGCCGTCCGGGCACACGGCCTGGCCCCAGGGAATGGCGGGCCAGTTGTGCCAGCCGAAGATGACGTCGACGTGCTCGAGCGCACCGTCCTCGATCATCCGGCGCGCGCCGTGACCGCCTTCCTCCGCCGGCTGGAACAGCAGCGTGACGGGCCCGGGCAGCGAGGACTCGTGATGCTTGAGCCAGCGCGCCGCCGCCAGCAGCGTCGCGGTGTGGCCGTCATGCCCGCAGGCGTGCATGCAACCGACGACTTCGGACGCCCAGCTCGCGCCGCTTTGTTCGGCGATCGGCAATGCATCGATGTCCGCCCGCAGCGCGACATGGCGCCCCGTTGCCTTCGACGCAAGCGTGGCGACGGTGCCGGTATCGGCGCACGAGCGCCAGGCAATGTCCATTGCGTCCAGCTGCGTGCGAATGCGCGCCGCCGTTGCCGCTTCCTGCCACGCCAGCTCGGGGTGGCGATGCAGCTCGTGACGTGCGGCGACGGCGCCCGCCACGCACTCGTCCCAGAGATCGATGCCGGTGCCTGCCATCCGGCTACCTTATCATTCCCGCCGGTGCCGGGCGCGAGCGCCGTCATCGTAACGCGGATTATTCATGAACGCTTGCGTGCGGTGGTTGGCGAAGGCGTGCCCCGGGAGGGCTTTTCAGGGACGCTGCAAGCACGTCCGTGCTGCGCTCCGGGCTCGACATCCTGCTCCGCACGGCCCTGAAAAGCCCTCCCCCGGGCCACACCTCCGCCCCTGTCATCGTGCCGTTCATGAATGATCCGCGTTACGATGACGGCGCGAGAGTCCCGGCAACCGCGGGATTCGACTGGACTTACGGGGAACGGACCATGCACTGCAGGCACATCGACCAGCGGCTACGCCGCGAACACGGTATCCGTCACACGTTCGCGGCGGTGCTCGCGCTCGGGCTACCGGCCAGTGCCGCGATCGCGGACACGCACCCGGTGCAACCGGCCTACGCCGGGGAAATCCGGCAGCTGCGCGAGCAGCCGGCGGTCGCTGCCGCATTGCAGCACGTCGTCGACATCGAACCGCGTTCGCACCGGGACCTGATCGAGTTGACAGAGATTCCGGCGCCCCCCTTCAGGGAAGCACAACGCGCCGCGCGTTTCGCGGAGCTGCTGCGCGAGGCCGGGCTGTCCGATGTCCGTATCGACGACGTCGGCAACGTCATCGGCCGCCGTCCGGGCAGGCGCGGCGAACGCACCGTTGGCTACAGCGCCCATCTCGACACGGTATTCCCGCCGGGTACGGACGTTACCGTCCGCGTCGAGGACGATCGTCTTTACGCACCGGGCATCGGCGACAATTCGCGCGGCCTGGTCGTCGTTCTCGGCGTATTGCGTGCGCTGGAACACGCCGATATAGAAACGCAGGCGGACGGTGCTCTTCATCGGCAACGTCGGCGAGGAGGGCCTGGGCGACCTGCGCGGCGTCAAGCACCTGTTCCGCGACGACGGTCCCGGCATCGACGCGCTGATCGCCGTCGACGGCGGGCGCACGGATCGCATCGTTTACGGTGGAGTCGGCTCGCATCGCTACCGGGTGACATTCCGCGGTCCCGGCGGTCACTCGTGGGGGGCGTTCGGCACCGCCAATCCGCACCACGCGCTCGGCCGCGCGATCGCCCTGTTCGACCGCGACGCCCCGGCGGTCACGAAAGAGGGCCCGAAAACCAGTTACAACATCGGGCGCATCGGCGGCGGCACGTCGATCAACTCGGTGCCGTTCGAATCGTGGGCGGAGGTCGACATGCGATCCGGCGATCAGTCGAAGCTCGACGAGATCGACGCCGTGTTGCACGCGTCTGTCGAGCAGGCACTCGCGGAGGAGAACGAGGGCCGGGCGATCGGCGACGCGCTGACCGTGGACGTCGAGCGCGTCGGCACCCGCCCGGCGGCTCTGGGCGATCCGGACTCGCCGCTCGTGCAGCGCGCCATGGCGGCGACCGAGGCTTATGGCGTGCAGCCGGAACTCCGCATTTCATCCACCGACGCCAACCTGCCGATCTCGATCGGCGTGCCGGCGGTGACAATGAGCCGCGGCGGCACCGGTGGCGACGCGCACGCCCCGGGGGAATGGTGGCGCAACGACGACGGCCACGTCGCCATGCAGATCGGCCTGCTCACGTTACTGGCCACTGCTGGCACGGCGGACTGACCGCCACAACAGGGCGCCGCCTAGCGCTGGTCGAAGGTCGCCGTTTTCAGCAGTGCGTAAACCTGCTGGCCCATGGTGAGCCCCAGCGCGCTGACGGCCTGGCGCGTCAGCTGCGCGCGCAGCCGCCCTCCCGCCACGTCGACGGTGACCAGCGCGAACGCGCCGCCCTGTTCTTCCTCGATACCCGCCACCGTGCCCTGCAGCACGTTCCGGACACTCAGGTCCCGCGGCGCGCTCGTCGCGAGGGCAACGTCGCTTGCAAAAACCTGCAAACGCACCGCAGCGCCGGCCGCGCCACGCGGCCGGCCGGGCACGAAGATCGGCTGGCCGTGATAATCCAGTTCGGTCAGGTGCAACGCCGGGCGCTCACCGACGACACGGGCTTCGAGCACGGACGCGACATCGAAGCGCGACCGGCGGACGGCAATGCGAGGCCGTCCAGCACGGGCACGGTCGGGCCGCGCGCCTGCACCCGGCCGTCGGCCAGCACGATGACCCGGTCCGCCAGCCGCACGATCTCGTCCATCGAGTGGCTCACGTAAATCGCCGGGATGCCGAACCGCGCCTGCAGCGATTCGATGTACGGCAGGATATCGTGCTTGCGCGCGGCGTCCAGCGCCGCCAGCGGTTCGTCGAACAGCAGCAGCCGTGGCCCGCACAGCAGCGTGCGCGCCAGCGCCACGCGCTGTTGCTCGCCGCCCGACAGGGCGCGCACATCGCGATCCAGCAGCGGATCCAGGTCGCACGCCGCAACGACCTCATCGAACTGCGGGCCGGCACCGTCGTCGCTTCTGCGTCGCGCGGCAAACCGCAGGTTGCCCGCAACATCCAGGTGTCTGAACAGGCGCGCGTCCTGGAACACGTAGCCGACCGGGCGCCGGTGTGGCGGCACGAATGTCCCGGCATCCTGCCAGGGCTTGCCGGCAAATCGCACGTGGCCGTCGTCGGCGCGCTCGAGGCCGGCGATCAGCCGGAGCAGCGTGCTCTTGCCGCTGCCGCTGGCGCCGAACAGGCCGGTCACGCCGTCGAGCTCGACGTCGGCCTGCACGTCGAGCCGGAAGCCGGAAACGTCCGGCGGACTTCGACGGACATGACGTTGTGCGAATCAGCCGACATGACGATCACGGCGGCGGCTGCCCGCATAGACCAGCAGCAGCACGGCAAATGAAAACACGAGCAGGCCGGCCGCCAGCACGTGGGCCGAGGCATAGTCGAGCGTTTCCACGTGTTCGTATATCTGGATCGACACGACACGCGTTTCGCCCGGAATATTGCCACCGACCATGAGGACGACACCGAACTCGCCGACCGTGTGCGCAGACGTCAGCACACCCGCCGTCAGGAAACCGTGTCGCGCCTGCGGCACGACGACCGACGCAAACGCATCCAGCGGCGCGGCATTGAGCGCGGCAGCGGCTTCCAGCGGCGACTGGCCGACGGCTTCGAAGGCGCGCTGCAGCGGTTGCACCATGAACGGCAGCGAATAGATTACCGACGCGACAACCAGTCCGCTGAACGAAAACGTCAGCGATTCGCCGGTTACACGCACCCAGAACGCCCCCAGCGGGGACGCGGGACCGAGTACGATGAGGAAGTAGAAGCCGAGCACCGTCGGCGGCAACACGAGCGGCAGCGCGGTGACAGCCTCGACCACCGGCCGCGCCCGGCACGCGTGTGCGCGAGCCACCACGCGAGCGGCGTACCGACCAGGAACAGCAGCAGCGTCGTCGCCGCCGCCAGTGCCAGCGTCACGTACAGTGGCCCGAGGTCCGGCATTGCCGTCAATCGGTCCCGTAGCCGTAGGCCGCGATGCGCGCGCGCGCCGCATCGCCCCGCAGGAATTCCAGGAAGGCGCGCGCGGCCGTGTTGTGTTCACCGCGTCGCAAAAGCACCGCTTCCTGGCGGATCGGCTCGTGCAGGTCGGCCGGGACAAGCCATGAGCTGCCCGTCGCGCCCTGTTGCAGGCTGGCACGCGCGACGAAACCCAGTGCCGCATTGCCGGTGGCGACGAGCGCGTGCGCCTGCCCGATGTTTTCGCCCATGACGATACGCGGCGCGAGCCCGTCCCAGAGGCCGAGATTCTGCAGCACCTGGCGCGCCGCCAGCCCGTAGGGCGCAAGTTCGGGATTGGCGATGGCGAGGTGCTCGAAGTCGGCTCGCTCGAGCACCGTCCTGCCGTCTTCCTGCAGCGCGGCGGGATCCGGGCTCCACAGCGAGAGTTGCCCGGTCGCGTAGACGAAGCGCGTACCCCTGACCGCGTGGTCGGCCGCCTCGAGCCGCCGCGGCCGTTCGACATCGGCGGCAAGCAGGACGTCGAACGGCGCACCGTTCTCGATCTGCGCATACAACTTGCCGGTCGAGCCGCTGACGAGCGTCAGCTCGTGACCGGTTGCCGCCTCGAACATCAGCTCGAGTTCGCCCGCCGCCCGATGGAAATTGGTCGCCACGGCAACGGTGGCGGTCGTGACCCCCGCCGATCCGATGTTACCTGCGGAATCGCAGGCCGCGACCAGCGACATGATCGACAGACCGCACAACGGCAGCATGCCCCCGGCGCCGCGCCGGTCGCTATCGCGATCGGGCCCGCCGGCAATTCGATGAAACCCGCGCCGGCCGGACAGGGTCAGGGTCTGCCACGCACGCGGCCAACTGCGCGCGATTCCGGCTGTCGAAAGGAGTTGCCGAATGAAAATCAAGATCCTCGCCCTGTTGCTCGTTGCCGGCATCGTGCCGGCCCACGCGGCGCCGGCTGCGTCCGTGACCGTCGTCGAAGCCGTGGCCGTCAGGAACGGATTGCACGCCGGGGCAAAATACTACTATGAAAGCAAACGAACAATTGATGCCATCGCACGGCACGGGGTAATGTGAGCGCTCGTTCATCGTCCTTCCGGATGCCGCCATGAATCGCATGCCTTGCTCCTCGCCTCGATACTCGCCGTGCTGCTGTCACTTGCCGCGCCCGCGCTCGCCAGCTACGGCATCTACGTCGGTCGCAACCTGACCGAGGACGGCAGCGTCTTCCTCGGTGGCAGCGGCGACGAGGTATCCAGTCACTGGCTGGAAATCGTGCCGGCGAAAGAACATCCGCCCGGGACGACAATTACCGTCGGCATGGATTCGAGCGCCTTCCTGCCGGGCGAGCTGACCGAGATTCCGCAGGTGGCCCGCACGGCGCGCTACCTGACGATGAACTACACGGAGTTCGAGGGCCTGCCGCCACCGTTGACCAACGGCGGCTTGAACGAGCACGGCGTGGCGGGCCGCGACATCTGGATGGATTCGCGCCCCGAGCTGATCGCGATGACGCCGAATCCGCAGCGGGGCCCGAACTACAGCGACCTGTCACGCATCGCCATGGAACGAGCCACAAGCGCGGAACAGGCCGTCGAAATCATCGGCGAGCTGATCGACACGCACGGCTACTCGACCTACGGCGGCGATTCGCACATGTTCGCGGACGCGCGAGAAGGCTGGGTCCTGCTGGACCTGGCGGGCGGCCAGGGACTCTGGGTGGCCAGGCGCCTCGGACCCGACGAGGTCGTGATGTTCTACCCCGGCTACATCGGCAACATCCCGGACGATTACGCGACACATCCCGACTACAGGGGTTCGGACAATCTCATCTCGTTTGCCGTCGAACAGGGCTGGTACGACCCGGATGCCGGCAAGCCCTTCAACGTCACCGACGTGTACGGTACGCCGGAAATCCGCTTTCCGCGCACGGAAATGGAGCATGAACTGAAAGCCGCGGCGCCCCTTTCCCTGCGGGATATGCTCGACGCCGTTCGCGATCCCCGCATTTCCAAGGATTCGACCGGCTACGGCCAGGTGGCGCAACTCACCGACGAACCGCTCACCGACCTGCGCACCCTGTGGATTGCCGCGACCGGTTCCGTGACGACCCCGTTCGTGCCCTACCGCATCGGCGTCGACAGCATCCCGCCGGAATTCGGCAAGCACCGCTACCTGACCAAGGACGAAGCGCGCGGCTTCGTCACGGTCGACTGGCAAATGCAGGAGGCGACGCTGTTCGCCGGCCGCCTGTTCAAACGCCTCATGTACTACACCTGCGAACGCCCGGAAAAATTCCTGCCCGAAGTCAACGAGGCAATCACCGCGTTCGAGAACCGCATGATCGACGACAGCGACGAACTGGAAACCATCGTGCGCACGCTGTACGCCGACGACAAAGCCGATCTGGGCCGGCGCGTGCTCACCGAGTACAGCCACAACCAGGCGGAAGAAGCGCTCGAACTCGGTGCTGCGCTTCTTGCCAGCATCGAGGCTCGCACGAAGGTGCTGTACGGAATTCGCGCGCCCGAGACCGACACGATGAGCGAACTCGACTACCAGATGGTGACCTGCCGCGGCAAATAGCACACCAATGATAAACACGCTGCATGGCCCGGGTGATTCATGAACCGGCACGGGCTCAAGGGCGGAGGTGGGGCCCGGGAGGGCTTTTCAGGGCCGTGCGAGACAGGGATGTCGAGCCCGGAGCGTACAGGGACGTATTTACAGCGTCCCTGAAAAGCCCTCCCGGGCCCCGCCTTCGCCAACCACCGACGTAAAATGTTCATGAATCACCCGGGCCGGGCGACTTGCGCGTAGCCGGGCCTGCGGCGCGCAGGTCAACTGCTATAGTCGTCAATGCAGGAACGGACCGGGGAAAAGGCATGACGGGCGCGAGTACGGCGATCGAGATCAGCAGCGTGCAAGGCGCGAGCGAAGCGCGCGACACGGACGCTGTGGCCGTGGAGGAACCGCTGGAAATACAGTTGTGCTCGGCGACGGCGACCGGGGCGGCAGCGCGCAGCATATCCATCACGATGCGGACACCCGGCGACGATGCCGACCTGGCGCTCGGCTTCCTCTACACGGAAGGCATCATTCACAGTCATAGCGACATCATCGCGGCAGCGGCGACCGGTGAAGTCGATGCCCGGACCGGGTTGCAGAACCGCATGCTCATCGAACTCGACCCGTCCGTCGCCATCGATCTCGAGCGCCTGCAGAGACACTTTTATACAACCTCCAGTTGCGGCGTTTGCGGCAAGGCATCCATCGACGCGCTGCGGGTCGTCGGCCGGAACCGCCCGGCGGCAGCTTCCGCATCGCGCGCGAGGTGCTGGCGCGGGTACCGGACAGCCTGCGGGAACGGCAGCGCGTGTTCGATGACACACGGGCGGGCTGCATGCCGCCGCCGCGTTCGATGCAGAGGGCAAGATCGTCATCGTCCGCGAGGATGTCGGGCGCCATAACGCGGTCGACAAGGTCGTCGGCGGCCTGCTGCGGGACGGTCGCCTGCCGGGGGCTGACCTCGGCCTCATGGTGTCCGGGCGGGCGAGTTTCGAGCTGACCCAGAAGGCCCTGGTCGCGGGCATGCCGCTCATTGCGGCGGTGAGCGCGCCCTCCAGCCTGGCGGTGGAACTGGCTCGCGAGTTTCACATGACGCTCGTCGGGTTTCTGCGCGGGGACCGTTTCAATATATATTCCGGGGCTGAGCGCATTGGCGGGCAGGCGGCACAATGAGATACGACAAGGCAATCGGCACGGAAATCATCGCGCGTTTCGAGGCGCGGCCCGAACTGCTGGTGCAGATACTGAACGCCATCGTCGCGCGTTATGGATTCATTCCGGAAGACGCCGTTCGACACCTGGCCGAGGAACTCAACCTGTCTCGCGCCGACGTGCACGGCGTCGTGCACTACTACCACGATTTCCGCACGGCCCCGCCCGGCAAGACCGTGGTCAAGGTGTGCCAGGCGGAGTCGTGCCAGGCCATGGGCAGCCGCGAGCTGACCGCGCACGTGCGTGAGCGGCTGCAGCTCGACCTCAACGAGACCAGCGCCGATGGCCGTTACACGCTGGAGCCGGTCTACTGCCTCGGCAACTGTGCGTGTTCGCCGGCCGTGATGATCAACGATCGGGTTTACGGCCGGGTGGATGCCGTGCGCTTCGACGACGCGCTCGCCGCCGGCATGCAGGAGGTGAACTGACCATGGCCACGCCACTACGCGTTTTCGTGCCGCGGGAGACCGCCGCCCTGTCGCTGGGCGGGGACGAGGTTGCCGCCGGCATCACGGCTGCCGCGAAAGCCGCCGGCAGGCCGATAGAACTGGTGCGCAACGGCTCCTGGGGCATGAGCTGGCTGGAACCGCTGGTCGAGGTCGAGATCGACGGCACGCGCCGGGCATTCGGCCCGGTTTCACCGGACGACGTGGCATCGCTGTTCGAGGCCGGGTTTCCCGGCGACGTCGAGCATCCGCTGGCGCTGGGACCGACTGCGGCTATCCCTTACCTCGCCGGGCAGGAGCGCTGGACGTTTCGCCGCACCGGCCTGGTCGACCCGCTCAGTGCGGACGAGTACCGGGCGAATGGCGGCATGGCCGGCCTGGAGCGCGCGTTCGCCATCGGCGCGGACGACGTAATCGCCGAGGTCGAAAAGTCGGGCCTGCGCGGCCGCGGCGGTGCCGGCTTCCCGACCGGCATCAAGTGGAAGACCGTTGCCGGGGCAAAGGCCGACCGGAAGTACATCGCCTGCAACGCGGACGAGGGCGACAGCGGCACGTTCTCCGACCGGCTGCTCATGGAAGGCGACCCCTTCACGCTGCTCGAAGGCATGGCGATCGCCGGCTTCGCGGTCGGCGCGGACACGGGCTACATTTACCTGCGCTCCGAATACCCGCTGGCGCGCCGGGTCCTCGAGCAGGCCCTCGCCACGGCGCGCGAGGCAGGCTGGCTGGGCCGCGACATTTTCGGCTCCGGGTTCGACTTCGATATCCGGCTGCACATCGGCGCCGGTTCCTACGTCTGCGGCGAGGAGACGGCGATGCTGGAAAGCCTGGAGGGCCGCGCCGGGCTGATACGGGCTTCAAGCCGCCGCTGCCCGCGATCGAGGGCCTGTTCGGCAAGCCCACGGTCGTGAACAACGTGGTCACGCTGGGCTTCAGTGCCCGGCATCCTCGCCCGCGGCGGCGACGCCTACGCGGCGCTCGGCACCGGGCGCTCCCGCGGCACGCTGGCGTTCCAGCTCGCCGGCAACGTGCGCCGCGGCGGGCTGGTCGAATTGCCGTTCGGCGCGACGCTGCGCGAACTGATCGACGACTGCGGCGGCGGCACCGCGAGCGGCCGGCCGGTCCGCGCGGTGCAGGTCGGCGGGCCGCTCGGTGCCTATTTCCCGGACGAGCTGCTCGACACGCCGCTGGACTACGAGTCGTTCGCGGCGGCTGACGGCATGGTCGGCCACGGCGGGATCGTCGTCTTCGACGATCGCGTCGACATGGCCGCACAGGCGCGCTTCGCGATGGAATTCTGCGCGGTCGAATCCTGCGGCAAGTGCACGCCGTGCCGTATCGGTTCGGTCCGCGGCGTCGAAGTCATCGACCGCATCCTGCGGGACGAGGACCGCGACGATAACCTCGGTTTACTTAATGAGTTGTGCGACACGATGGTCTACGGCTCACTCTGCGCGATGGGCGGCCTCACCCCGTTTCCCGTCAAAAGTGCGTTACACTGGTTTCCCGAGGATTTTGCGCCCCGGGAGGGAGTTGCAGTATGAATCCCACACGACAACGCGACCTCGGCACGCCGGCAAGCCCGGCCACCGACGAGGTCACCGTCGACATCGACGGCTTCGAGACCCGGGTCCGGGCCGGCAGCACGGTACTCCGCGCGGCGCGCGAGGCCGGCATCGACATTCCCAAGCTGTGTGCCACCGACAACCTCGAACCGTTCGGTTCCTGCCGCCTTTGCCTGGTGGAAGTCGAGGGCATGAAGGGCTACCCGGCCTCGTGCACGACCCGCGTCGCGGACGGCATGAAGATCCGCACGCAGACGGACAAGATCGCGCAGTTGCGGCGCAACGTGATGGAACTCTACATTTCCGATCACCCGCTGGACTGCCTGACCTGTTCGGCCAATGGTGACTGCGAACTGCAGGACATGGCGGGCGCGGTCGGATTGCGCAACGTCCGGTACGGCTACGACGGCGAGAACCACCTGGACGCACCGCTCGACGAGAGCAATCCCTATTTCACGTTCGACCCGAGCAAGTGCATCGTCTGCTCGCGCTGCGTGCGTGCCTGCGACGAGGTGCAGGGTACGTTCGCGCTGACCATCGAAGGCCGCGGTTTCGACTCCAAGGTCTCCGCCAGCATGGGCGAGGACTTCCTCGATTCGGAATGCGTCTCCTGCGGCGCCTGCGTGCAGGCCTGCCCGACCGCAACACTGATGGAGAAAACGGTCATCGAGCACGGCACGCCCGAGCGCAGCGTGCTGACGACGTGCGCCTACTGCGGCGTCGGCTGCTCGTTCATGGCGGAAATGAAAGGCGACCAGGTCGTGCGCATGACGCCATGGAAGGACGGCAAGGCCAACCATGGCCACAGCTGCGTCAAGGGGCGCTTCGCCTGGGGCTATGCGACGCACCAGGAACGCGTCATGACGCCGCTCATCCGCGATCACATCGACGAACCGTGGCGGCGTGCCGGCTGGGAGGAGGCGATCGGCCATGCGGCGAAGCGCTTCCGCGAACTGCAGGACAAGTACGGCCGCAAGTCCATCGGCGGCATTACCTCCTCGCGCTGCACGAACGAGGAAGTCTACGTCGTGCAGAAGCTGGTACGCGCCGGCCTTCGGCAACAACAACGTCGATACCTGCGCCCGCGTCTGTCACTCACCGACCGGCTACGGCCTGAAGCACGACCTTCGGCGACTCGCCGGCACCCAGGCCTTCGACAGTCGGTCGATGGACGCCGACGTGATCGTCGTCATAGGCGCCAATCCGACCGAGGGTCACCCGGTGTTTGCGTCGCAAATGAAGCGGCGGCTGCGCCAGGGTGCCCGGCTGATCGTCGTAGACCCGCGGCGCATCGACCTGGTGCGTTCGCCGCACGTCGAGGCGGACTACCATCTGCCGCTCAGGCCCGGCACCAACGTGCCGGTGATCAACGCGTTCGCCTGGGTCGCGCTGACCGAGGGCCTGGTCGACGAGGACTACATCAACGAGCGCTGCGACGTCGAGACCTACGCGGCGTGGCGCGAGAACATCCTGCGCCCGGAAAATTCGCCCGAGGCGGTCGCGGAGATCAGCGGCGTGCCGGCCGAGACCATACGCGCTGCGGCGCGGCTTTACGCCAGCGCCGATCGCGGAGCCATCTACTACGGCCTCGGCGTTTCCGAGCACAGCCAGGGCTCGACCATGGTCATGGGCATGGCCAACCTGGCCATGGCGACCGGCAATATCGGCCGCGAAGGCGTGGGCGTGAACCCGCTGCGCGGCCAGAACAACGTGCAGGGCTCCTGTGACATGGGTTCGTTCCCGCACGAGCTGCCCGGCTACCGGCCGGTGCAGGACGACGCCGTGCGCGGCTCGTTCGAGGAGCGCTGGGGCGTCAAGCTGGATCCGGAACCGGGATTCCGCATCCCGAACATGTTCGACGCGGCGATCGCCGGCGAATTCAAGGGCATGTACATACAGGGCGAGGACCTCGCGCAGTCCGACCCGAACACGCTGCACGTCGAGGCCGCGCTGCGGAACATGGAGTGCATCGTCGTGCAGGACCTGTTCCTGAACGAGACCGCCAAGTTCGCGCACGTTTTCCTGCCCGGCACATCGTTTCTCGAGAAGGACGGCACGTTCATCAACGCGGAACGGCGCATCAACCGCGTGCGGCCGGTCATGCGCCCGCAACAGGGCAAGGGCGAGTGGCTCATCACGCAGGAACTCGCGCAGGCGCTCGGCTACCCGATGAACTACCGTAACGAGTCCGAGATCATGGACGAGATCGCGGCTCTGACGCCGACGTTCGGCGGCGTGTCGTTCGAGTTCCTGGACCGGGTCGGCAGTGTGCAGTGGCCGTGCAACGACAAGACACCGCTGGGAACGCCGATCATGCACGTCGACGGCTTCGTCCGCGGCAAGGGTTGCTTCGTCGCCACGGACTACGTGCCCACCGAGGAACGAACCAACCGCCGATTCCCCCTGCTGCTGACCACCGGCCGTATCCTGTCGCAGTACAACGTCGGCGCGCAGACACGGCGCACCGCCAATGTCGTCTGGCACGAAGAGGATGTGCTGGAGGTACATCCGCACGATGCCGAGACCCGCGGCATTCGCGACGGCGACCGTGTCTCGCTGGCAAGTCGCAAGGGCGATATCACGCTCAAGGCAAAGATCACCGAACGAGTGCCGCCGGGCGTCGTCTATACCACGTTCCACAACCCGGAGACCGGCGCGAACGTCGTGACGACGGAATACAGCGACTGGGCCACCAACTGCCCGGAGTACAAGGTAACGGCCGTGCAGGTCACGCCGGCGCTGCATCGCTCGCGCTGGCAGTCCGAGTTCGACGAACGCGCGCGCGAACAGGGCAGGATTCTCGAACCGGCCGAGTAACGCGCAGCAGCCGCCAATCGGGCCCGGGGCTTAACCGGCCGCGAAATCCTTTTCCGAACTCTCGCCGCGGGCGTCGCGCGACCTGTGCAACGCTTCGGCGAACGCCCGTTCATCGCGCGGCGAATGCTCGAACCATTCACGGTAGCGGCGCGCGAAGTGCGACGCGGACGAAAACCCCGACGCGACGGCCACCTGCAATATCGTCATGCCCGTCTGCCGCAGCAGCAGGCGGGCGCGCCGCAGCCGCAGATCCAGGTAGTAGCGCGACGGCGTCTGCTGCAGGTTGTCACGAAACAGCCGCTCGAGCTGTCGCGTCGACAGGCCGGCTGAGCGGGCGAGTTCGTTAAGCGACACCGGGTTCTCCAGGAAGGCCTCCATGTGCGCGATCGCGCCGAGCAGCTTCGGGTTCGACACGCCGATGCGATGTTGCACGGGCATGCGCTGGGCATCGTGTGGATGCCGCACGAACGTGTGCACCATTTGCTCGGCGACGCGCAGCGCGAGATCCTCGCCGTGATCC
The DNA here is from genome assembly GCA_034522415.1 of Woeseiaceae bacterium. GTDB lineage: Bacteria > Pseudomonadota > Gammaproteobacteria > Steroidobacterales > Woeseiaceae > Woeseia. The sequence continues at coordinate 224,049 of JAXHLH010000001.1, read as the reverse complement.
ATCGCGATCGAATTGATCATCATGTCGAGCGGAGCGGTGCCACCGGAGCACGTGAAGCGGCTACGGTCGATCTCGAACAGCGTGGCGGTCACGTCGAGCTCCGGGAAATTCTCGACGAACGGCTCGACATACTCCCAGTGGATCGTGCATCGATAGCCCTTCAGCAGGCCGGAACGTGCCAATGCCACCGAACCGCTGCAGATGCCGCCCACCGTCATGCCGCTGCGCGCCAGCTCCTGCAACCGCGCGAACGCGGCCGCATCGTTGAACTGGTAGGCCCGCACGCCGGCGCAGACGACCACGGCGTCGGCGGCCAGCGGGTCATGGATGGACGCATGGGGATCGATCACCACATCGTTGCTTGCGGCAACCCGCTCGCCGTCGACGCTGAGGGTCTGCCACGTGTACAGCTCCTCGCCACTTTGCCGGTTGGCGGCGCGCAGCGGCTCGACCGACGACGTGAACGCCATCATCGAGAAACGCGGCAACAACAGGAACGCGATATGCTGCGGCTTCCGTACGGGCCGTGCGCCGAACATCGCTGACCTCCCTTGCGCAACGCCTCGCGGTTGCACGCGACCGGCAGGCCGCATGCCCGTGACGGCACCGGGCGCAATATTAACCCACGTATCGGCCGAAACCGAATAGCACCTGTCGACAGGCTGTCAGGCGTCGGCGGCGGTCCGTGCGGCGTCGCGCAGGATGCCCGGCGCCGCGCCATAACGGCGCCGCATGCAGCGTGCGAAATGCGACGCGTCGGCGAAGCCGCAGGCCTGCGCGATCTCGGTAATCGACCGGTCGCTGCGGGTGAGCAGCCAGTGCCCCTGCTGCAAGCGCCGCTGCATGGCGTACTGCCACGGCGACACGCCGATCTCCGCGCGAAATATGCGCTCGAGCTGCCGCCTGGAAACGCCGACGCGATCGGCCAGCGCATCGACAGCCGGCAACCCGGCGAGGTCTTCCTCGATCAGCGCAACCGCGCGCTCCACGCGGGGGTCGCGCGCGGACTGGTCGACCACCACGTGCGGCTGCGGCGCCTCGGCCGGCCGCGCGCGCTCGGCGAGCATGATGTGCAACGCCTTGTCCGCGACACCCTGGCCGAGGTGGCGCGCGACCAGCCAGGCCGCGAGATCGACGGCCGCCGTGCCGCCGGCACAGCTGATGCGCGGCCCGTCGACGACGAACAGCCGGTCCGCCACCGGCACGACGTCGGGAAAGGCTTTCTTCAGGTCCCAGTAGTGATACCAGGAGACGCAGCACTGGCGTCCCTGCATCAGGCCGAGCCGCAGCAGCGTGAACACCGCGGTGCACAGGCCGATCAGCGGCACGCCGGCCGCCGCGGCCGACAGCAGGTAGCGATCGGTCGCGGCGTCGGCCTGCGGCCCGGCGTGCAGCAGACCGCCGACCAGCACGAGGTAGTCGAATTCCCGCGGTTCCCGGAACCGGTCGTCCGCGCGTACGACGTTGCCGCAGCTCGCACGCAGGTCGCCGCCGTCCGCGCTCATGACGGTCCAGCGGCACGCTCGCTGGCGGCTGCGATCGCCCTCGTCCGTCGCGAGCCGCAACACGTCGATGAAGCCGGCAAACGGCAGCAGCGTGAAATCGCGCAGCGTGACGACGCCGACGCGGAGGCGCGCGGTCCCGCCCGCGACATCGGGGGTGGCCTGCATCGGTGGCTCCAGCAGCCCCGGGGTCCGGCGAGTCTGCGGCGGCCCCGGTGCCGGTGTCAATATCACGCCGGGTGTCGCAAATATTCCTGTGCGCGTGCCGGCCGCGTTCTAGCGTGCCGCCCACCGCGGGTCCATAGTCGGCGCGACACTCCGGAGGTCACACCGGTCATGACCCGCTATTCCGCCTGGGCCCTCGCCCGCAATGCTCTGACGCAGCACGCTGACTGGCCGCGCCAGTGGCGCAGCCCCGAGCCGCAGCGCGCCTACGACGTCGTCATTGTCGGCGGCGGCGGTCACGGGCTGGCGACCGCATACTACCTGGCGCGCGAGCACGGCGTGACCAATGTCGCCGTGCTGGAAAAGGGCTGGCTGGGCGGCGGCAATACCGGCCGCAACACGACGATCGTGCGCTCCAATTACCTCTGGGACGAGAGTGCCGCGCTGTACGAGCATTCGCTGAAGCTGTGGGAAACGCTGTCGCGGGAGCTGAACTACAACGTCATGTTCAGCCAGCGCGGCGTCCTGAACCTGGCCCACAACACCGGCGATGTCCGCGCCGGGCGCCGCCGTGCCGAGGCGAACCGGCTGAACGGCATCGACTCGCACTGGCTGGAACCGGCGGAAGTCGCGCGCGTCTGCCCGATCCTGAACACCCGCACGTCGCTGCGCTATCCCGTCATGGGTTCCACCTGGCAGCCCCGCGGCGGTGTGGCGCGGCACGACGCCGTCGCCTGGGGGTACGCGCGCGCCGCCGACGCGCTGGGCGTCGACATCATCCAGAACTGCGAGGTCACGGGCATCCGCCGCGCCAACGGCGCCGTCACGGGCGTCGAGACCACGCGCGGCCGTATCGACGCGAAAAAAGTCGCCCTCGTGGCCGCGGGTCACAGCAGCGTGCTCGCGGAGATGGCGGGCCTGCGCCTGCCGCTGCAAAGCCATCCCTTGCAGGCCCTCGTATCCGAACCGATCAAGCCGGTATTGCACAACGTCGTGATGTCCGGCGCGATCCACGTCTACGTCAGCCAGTCGGACAAGGGCGAACTCGTCATCGGCGCCGGCATCGACGGCTACAACTCGTATGCGCAGCGCGGCAGTTTTCATATCGTCGAGGGACAAATGGCCGCACTGGTCGAGCTGTTTCCGATCTTCTCGCGGCTGCGCATGCTGCGCACGTGGGGCGGTATCGTCGACGTGTGCCCGGACGCCTCGCCGATCATTTCCAGGACGCCGGTGGACGGGCTGTTTATCAATGCCGGCTGGGGCACCGGCGGCTTCAAGGCGACGCCCGGCTCCGGCTGGGTGTTCGCCTGGACGATCGCAAGGAACGAACCGCACCGCATCAACGCGCCGTTCTCGCTGGAACGCTTCACGACCGGCGCGCTGATCGACGAGCACGGCGCCGCCGCGGTGGCGCACTGAGGCCGGCATGCTGAGGATTCCCTGTCCCTGGTGCGGCCCCCGCGAGGAGATCGAGTTCCGCTGCGGCGGCCAGGCACACATCGCACGGCCGGCGGAACCCGACCGGCTGAGCGACGCCGAGTGGGCCGACTTCCTGTTCATGCGCGACAACCCTAAAGGTGTGTTCGCCGAACGCTGGGTGCACGCGGACGGCTGCCGTCGCTGGTTCAACGTCCGCCGCGACACGCGCACGCATCGCATCATCGCGGTCTATCGCATCGGGACAATGCCGCCGGAGTCGTCCGGATGACGCAGCCGTATCGACTCGCCGCGCGCGACGGCGCCGGTCACGGCGCACCGCTGTCGTTCACGTTCAACGGCCATCGCTACGAGGGCATCGCCGGCGACACGCTCGCCGCCGCGCTGCTGGCCAACGGCGTGCGCCTCGTCGCGCGCAGCATCAAGTACCACCGGCCGCGCGGTATCTTGACCGCCGGCGTGGAGGAACCGAACGCGCTGGTGCAGCTCGGTCGCGGCGAGCGCACGCTGCCCAACGTCAAGGCGACCGAGGTGGAACTGTTCGACGGCCTGGTCGCGAACAGCGTCAACGTGTGGCCGTCGCTGCGCCTCGATGCAGGCGCCGCCATCGGCGCACTGTCGCGATTCATGCCGGCCGGCTTCTACTACAAGACGTTTTTCGGTTCCCACTACCTCTGGAATCACCTGTTCGAACCGCTGATACGCCGCGCCGGCGGCTGGGGCAAGGCGCCGCGCGCAGCGGATCCCGATTACTACGACCGGATGCACGCGCATTGCGACGTGCTGGTGGTCGGCGGCGGGCCGGCCGGCCTGTTCGCCGCGGTAACGGCCGCGGCCGGCGGCGCGCGGGTCATGCTCGTCGACGAGAACAGCGCGTTCGGCGGCAGCCTGGCGCGACGCCGCGTCCGGGTCGACGGTGCATCGGCAGCGAACTGGGTGCGGCGCTGTCTCGACACGCTGGCGGGCCATGACAACGTGACCCTGCTGGCACGCACGGCCGTGACCGGCTACTACGACGGCAACTACCTCGTCGCCCTGGAACGCCGCGGGCATGAAGGCGAGGCCAGCAGTGCGGCACGCAGCAGGCAGCGCCTGTGGCACATCCGGGCGCGGCGCGTCATTCTCGCGACCGGCGCGCACGAGCGGCCGCTGGTGTTTGCCAACAACGACCGGCCCGGCGTCATGCTGGCGGGCGCGGTGCAGGCCTATGTCAATCGGCACGCGGTGCTGCCGGGCCGGCGCTTCGTCTTCCTGACGAACAACGACCGTGCCTACGAGTCGGTGCTGGATTGCGCGGCGGCGGGCGCCGACGTCGCTGCCGTAATCGACACGCGCGCACAGCCCGACGGCGAACTCGTGCAGGCGGCACGCGACCTGGGCATACCCCTCGTCACCGGCCACCGGGTCGTCGACACGCACGGCCGTCGCGCCCTCCGGGCGGTGACGACGGCGCCCGCCGCGGGCGGGGATGGCGGCACGGGGCAGCGCATCGCATGCGACGTGCTCGCGGTCTCGGGCGGCTACAATCCGGCCGTGCACCTGCACAGCCAGGCGCAGGGCCGGTTGCGTTTCGACGACGTTGCGCAGTGCTTTCGCCCGGCCGAAGCAGCGCAGTCATCCGCCTGCATCGGTGCGTGCAACGGCAGCTTCGCGCTAGCCGAGGTATTCGGGGAAGCGCGCGCGGCCGGCTTGCAGGCCGCCGCGGATTGCGACTGCCCGGCCGGCGAGGCGCCGCCGGTGCCGGCCACGGACGAATACCGCGCCAACCCGCCGGAAGCCGCGTGGCTGCCGCCCGATGCGACGCAACCCGGCACCGGCCGCAAGCACTTTGTCGACCTGCAGAACGACAGCAGCGTGGCCGACCTCCGCGTCGCCGTCGCGGAGGGCTTCGAGTCGGTCGAGCACATGAAGCGCTACACGCTGACCGGGTTCGGGACGGACCAGGGCAAGATCTCCAACGTTAACGGCCTGGCGATACTCGCCGCGCTGCTCGATCGGCCGATCGGGGACGTCGGGACGACGACATTCCGTCCGCCGTACACGCCGGTCACGTTCGCGGCAATGGGCGGGCGCGACCGCGGCGACCTGTTCGACCCGGCGCGTCTCACGGCCATGCACGACCAGCACGTCGCGGCCGGCGCCGTGTTCGAGGACGTCGGGCAATGGAAGCGGCCGTGGTACTACCCGCGACGCGGCGAGGACATGCACGCCGCCGTCGCCCGCGAATGCGCGGCGGTGCGCTCGGGCGTGGGCGTGCTCGACGCGTCGACCCTGGGCAAGATCGACATCCAGGGGCCGGATGCCGCCGAATTCCTCAACCGCGTCTACACGAACTCCTGGGACCGGCTCGCGGTCGGCCGCGTGCGCTATGGCGTCATGTGCCACGAGGACGGCATGGTGTTCGACGACGGCACCACGGCGCGGCTGGCGGACGACCGGTACCTGATGACGACGACCACGGGCGGCGCGGCCAACGTGCTCGATCACCTGGAGGAGTACCTGCAGACCGAATGGCCGGCGCTCCGCATCCGCCTGACATCGGTGACGGAACAATGGTCGACGGTCGCCATCGCGGGACCGCACAGCCGCGACGTGCTCGCCGCCCTCGCCCCGGACCTCGACACGAGTGCCGCGGGCTTTCCGTTTCTCGCGTGGCGGGATGCGCGCGTCGCCGGCATCGATGCGCGGGTCTTCCGGATCAGCTTCACCGGCGAGCTGCAGTTCGAGATCAACGTGCCATGGCACGTCGGTGCCGCGCTGTGGTCGGCGGTCATGGAAGCCGGTGCGCCTTACGGGATCACGCCGTACGGCACCGAGACCATGCACGTCCTGCGCGCGGAGAAGGGCTTCATCATCGTCGGCCAGGAGACCGACGGGACCCAGACGCCCTCGACCTCGGTTTGGACTGGCTCGTGTCCGCCAACAAGGATTTCATCGGCCGGCGGTCGTTCGCGCGTCCGGACACGGCCCGTACCGACCGGCGCCAGCTCGTCGGTCTGCTGCCGGTCGACGGTACCCGCCACGCGCCCGAGGGCACGCAACTCACCGAACCCGGCAGAACGACGCAGCCGCCGCCGGTGCCGATGCTGGGCTACGTGACGTCGAGCTACTGGAGCCCGGCGCTCGGGTCGCACTTCTGCCTGGCCCTGGTCGATGACGGCAGGCGCCGGCACGGCGACATCGTGCACGCGGCGCTTGCCGGGGGGGCGGTCGAGATGACGATCCGTTCACCGGTGTTCTTCGACCCGGACAACGAGCGTCGCGATGGCTGAGCAGACGACACGGCACGGACCCGCACGACTCGGACCGCTGGCAGCGCTCGCACTGCCAGCGGGCAGCGGCGACACGGTGACCCTGGCGGCGACGGGCTGGCGCGCCCGCGTGAACCTGCGCTGCGACGCCGACCGGGCGGCATCCGTGCCCGCCGTGACCGACGCGCTCGGCGTGTCATTGCCGCAAACGCCCAATACCTGGACCGGCGACGACCAACTTGCCGCCGTGTGGCTGGGACCGGACGAATGGCTCATAACGGGCGAGGACGGGCGCGGCGCGGACCTCGAGCAAGCGCTGCGGAATGCCTTGCACGACGACCCGCGGGCAAGCGCCTGCGACGTCTCGCACAACTATACCGGCCTGCTGCTGGCGGGCCCGGCCGCCCGCACGGTACTGGCCAAGGGCTGCCCGCTGGACCTGCACCGGGCCGGCTTCCGGCCGGGGCACGCGGCGCAGAGCGTGCTTGCCGGCACCCGCGTCCTGCTGCTGTGCGGCGGGGACGAGGACAGCTTCGAGCTGCTGGTACGCAACTCGTTCGCGCGCTACGCGGCCGCATGGCTGCAGGATGCAATGGCCGAATTCAACCGCTGACGAGCGCCGCGCGCCCGCCGGCCCCGAAATACGGCGTCACTGACGTATTTAGAGTATTCGATGTCGCGTTTGGTACAGCGCGCTGCCGGCGTATGGGGCAATTTCGCGCCACTGGCGTTGCACACCTATCGAGGAGACGGCCATGGCAGTAAATATCGAAGACACGCAGGTCACGGATTCCGCCAATGTGGCGGTCCCCGCCTATTCCCCCGGGGACGCACGGCATTGCGAGACCGTCGACCAGTCCGACCGCCGCGTGCCGATCAACCTGCGGCAGTCCGGCCCGACGGCGGTGCAGATGCTGATCTCCACGCGCGTCCGCAAGTCGCCCTACTGGCACCTGTCGGCGGAAGCCGGCTGCTGGCGCGCGACCGTCTACAACCGCATGTACCATCCGCGCGGCTACGTGCGGCCGGAAGACGGCGGCGCGATGGTCGAGTACGACGCCCTCATCAATCACGTGACCATGTGGAACGTCGCGGTCGAGCGGCAGATTTGCGTCAAGGGCCCGGATGCCGAGGCGTTCGTCAACTATGTCATCACCCGCGACGCGACGAAGATCAAGCCGATGCACGGCAAGTACGTGATCCTGTGCAACGAAGCCGGCGGCATACTCAACGATCCGGTCCTGCTGCGTATTTCGGCGGACGAGTTCTGGTTCTCGCTGTCGGACAGCGATCTCGAGTGGTGGCTGCGCGGCGTCAACATCGGTATGGGCTTCGACGTGTCCATCGGCGAAATAGACGTATCGCCCGTTCAGATCCAGGGGCCGAAGTCCGAAGCGCTGATGGTCGACCTGTTCGGCGACAAGGTCCGCGACATTCCGTACTACGGCCTGATGGAGGGCCAGGTGGCGGGTCGCGACGTGATCGTCTCGCAGACCGGCTTCACCGGCGAAAAGGGCTACGAGATCTACCTGCGCGACGCGACCCTGCTACGCCGAGGACCTGTGGTACGGCGTCCTCGAGGCAGGCAAGACGCACAACCTGATGGTCATCGCGCCGGCGCATCACCGCCGCATCGCGGCCGGCATCCTCTCGTGGGGCCAGGATATCGACCAGGAGACACTGCCGTTCCAGTGCAACCTCGCCTACCAGGTGCCTCGCGGCAAGGAAGCCGACTACATCGGCAAGCAGAAGCTCGAGGAAATTCGTGCGCAGATCGAGGCCGGCAATCCGCCGTTCAGGAACGCCATGGTCGGCATTACCTTCGGCGGCCTGCCGGTGACGGACTACGCGAACGATTTCTGGCTGATCATGACGAGCGACGACGACACGCCCGTGGGCTATGTCACCTCGCCGTGGTTCTCGCCGGAGCTCGAGGTCAACATTGCGCTGGCCTGGGTGCCGGTGGCACTGCGCGACATCGGGACGCAGCTTCGTGTGAAGCTGCCGGACGAGTACGGCATGGGCTACCCCGAGCACACCGTTGCGGCGGAGGTCGTCAACGTGCCATTCCGGCCGTCGGTCAATCCCAACGCGCGCGAAGTCGCGAAGTACAAGGGCCGGGACTCCGTCGACTGAGGCGGCGTGCGCGGGCCGACGCCATGAAGATCGTCACTGACGGGCACGAGCAGCGCACCCCGGTTGCCGACATCAACCACGCGGTGCGCGAGCTCGCGGCCCGCGCGTCGATCGAGGCAACGCCGGCGCGCATCCTGGACGACGGCGGCCTGCCGGAGGCGCTGCCGTTCGGGATGCCGGTCTACGTGCCGTACCTGCCACGTGCCGATTTCGACCTAACGGTCGCGGCCACGCGACGTCTCGCGGAGGCCGGCTTGCGGCCGGTAGCGCATATACCGGCGCGCGCCGTCCACAGCCGCGGGCAACTCCGCGACTGGCTGGCTGCGCTCGTCGAGGCCGGCGCCGACTCACTCCTGCTGATTGCGGGCGACCGGTCTTCTGCAGCCGGCCCCTTCGACAGCACGCTGCAGATCCTCGACAGCGGCCTGCTGGAGGACGCCGGCATCCGGCGACTCGGCGTTGCCGGGCATCCCGAGGGCCATCCCGATGTGGATGATGCGGTGCTCGACAAGGCGCTGGCCATCAAGCGTGATTACGCCGCAGCCACCGGTTGCCGCATGTGGATCGTCACGCAGTTCGTGTTCTCGACGGCGGCGACCGTCCCCTGGCTGGAACGCATCCGTGACGTCACCGGGGACCTCGAGATACACGTCGGCCTGCCGGGGCCGGCGCGCCTGAAGACACTGATCGCCTACGCGGCGCAATGCGGGGTCAGTGCTTCCGCCCGCATCCTGAAACGCCGGCCGGGCGCTGCGCGCCTGCTCGGCCAATGGACCCCGGATGGACTGTTGCGCGATTTGGCGCACCTCCGCGTCATGGCGTCACATTGTGAAAGGCCATTATTCGACGAAATACACCTATTTCCGTTCGGCGGCCTTGGTCGTTCCGCTGAATGGTTGCGCGAACTTGCGGGCGATCACGAGGGACATCAGCCGTCCGGCCGGCCCGAAGCGGATCCGACGGCAGCCGTGCCGCCGCTGAATTGGCGTGCGTAAGCCGCTAAGCTGGCGCGATTCGCCTGACCAGGGAGCCTGTGTAATGAGTGTTAGACCCGACGATACCGCAGCCGAGCTGCGCAAGCGCACCGAAGAAGTACTGCCGCCACCCGGAACGCCGGACATCGAGATCGCTCGCGCGGTAACGCCGCAACCGATACTCGCGCTTGCCGAGCAGCGCCTTGGATTGCCGGCCGAAGGACTGGTGCCCTACGGCCACTACAAGGCAAAGATCGCACTCGATCACATGGCCTCGTTCGCGGACAGGCCGCGCGGCAAGCTGGTCCTCGTAACGGCCATCACGCCCACGCCGGCCGGCGAAGGCAAGACGACGACCAGCATCGGGTTGAACGACGGGCTCAACCGCCTCGGGGCCCGCGCGAGCGTCTGCCTGCGCGAGCCGTCGCTGGGGCCGTGCTTCGGCATGAAGGGCGGCGCCGCCGGTGGCGGCCGCGCGCAGGTCATCCCGATGGAAGACATCAACCTGCATTTCAACGGCGACTTTCATGCCATCACGTCGGCCCACAACCTCCTGTCGGCCCTGATCGACAACCACATCCACTGGGACAACGAGCTGGACATCGATCCGCGGCGCATCACGTGGCGCCGCGTGGTGGACCTGAACGACCGCGCCTTGCGCAACATCAATACCGGGCTCGGCGGCCCGGCTCACGGCGTGCCGCGCGAGACGGGCTTCGACATTACCGTTGCCTCCGAACTGATGGCGATCCTCTGTCTTGCCGACGGCATCGCCGACCTGCAGAAGCGACTCGGCGACATCATCATCGCGCGCCGCCGCGACCTGACGCCGGTAACCGCGCGCGACCTGGGCGCCGACGGCGCGATGACCGTGCTGCTGAAGGACGCACTCCAGCCCAACCTCGTGCAGAGCCTGGAGCATAACCCGGTGTTCGTGCACGGCGGCCCGTTCGCCAACATTGCGCACGGGTGCAATTCCCTGTCGGCCACGCGCACGGCCCTGGCGCTGAACGACATCGTCGTGACCGAGGCGGGATTCGGCGCGGACCTCGGGGCCGAGAAGTTCCTGGACATCAAGTGCCGCCACGCGGACCTGCGGCCCGACGCCGTCGTACTCGTCTGCACCGTGCGCGCGCTGAAGATGCAGGGCGGCGTGCAGAAAGCCGACCTCGACAAGCCGGATACCGGCGCGGTGCGCGCCGGCGCGGCCAACCTCGCCCGGCACATCACCAACCTGCAGCGATTCGGCATCACGCCGGTCGTCGCAACCAACCGGTTCCCGACGGACACGGACGCGGAGCTCGCCGAAGTGCGCGCGGTCAGCGGTGAGCTGGGCGCGGACGCGTACACGGCCAGCCACTGGAGCAGCGGCGGCGGCGGCGCGCTGGAACTGGCCGAGGCTGTCATGAAGCAGTGCGAGGCAGGGTACCCGGACTTCAGCCTGCTGTATCCGGACGAGCTGCCGCTCCTCGACAAGATTCGGACGATCGCGACGCAGATCTACGGCGCGGCCGACATCGCCCCGACGACGGCGGCGACCCGCCAGCTCGAGGAGTTCGAGAAGCTCGGCTACGGTCACCTGCCGGTGTGCATTGCGAAAACGCAGTACAGCTTCTCCGCGGATCCGTCGCTGCGCGGTGCCCCGGAGGGTCACACGCTGCCCGTGCGCGAGGCGCGGCTGGCGGCGGGTGCCGGTTTCGTCGTCGTGATTTGCGGCGACATCATGACCATGCCCGGCCTGCCGCGGCGGCCGGCGGCGCAGGACATCGGGCTGGACGACGCAGGCTATATCGTGGGCCTGTCCTGAGGATCACGACCGGTATCGAGACCGGTCAACGAGTAGCGCTATGAAGAACCAGGCACGCGTCGTCGTCGTCGGCGGCGGCATCGTCGGCGTCGCGACGCTCTATCACCTTGCGAAAAAGGGCTGGACGGACGTGGTGCTGGTCGAGCGCAAGGAGCTGACATCGGGCTCGACCTGGCACGCCGCCGGGCTGCTGCCGCTGTTCAACATGAGCTACTCGGTCGGGCAGATCCGACAAATACTCGGTCGAAGCTGTATCGCGAACTCGAGGCAGGAGACCGGCCAGGACGTCGGCTTTGCGCCAGTGCTCGGCAACATCCGGCTGGCGACGCACGAGAGGACCGCATGCGACGAGTATCTGCCACTACGCGGGTGTCGCGCGAGACGATCGGCGTCAACGTCAAGCTGCTGTCGCCCGGAGAGGTGACAGGAGGTCTGGCCGCTGTGCCGTGACCGACGGGTCTTCGATCGGCGCACATCCAGCATCCCGGACGACGGCTACGTCCAGCCCGCCGACCTCACCCAGGCGCTCGCGCAAGGGCGCGCGCGAGCTGCGGCGCGACGATCTATCGCAATACGCGCGTGACCGGCACTCCGAGCAGCAGCCGAACGACGAGTGGCTGGTGCAGGACCGACAAGGGCGACATCACTTGCCGAGCACGTGGTCTTCGGCGACCGGCAACTTCGCGCGCGCAGACACGGCGGCGCATGGTCGGGCTCGACATCCCGGTATTGCCGGTCGAACACCAGTTCATCGTGACGGAATCGCACCCCGATATCGTCGCGCGCCAGCAGCAGGGCCTGCCCGAGATGGGGGTGCTGCGTGAGTCGGACGGCTCCTGGTACATGCGCGAGGAACGTGGCGGCCTGCTGCTGGGGCCGTACGAGACCGGCGCACCCGCCTGCTACGTCGACGGCCCGCGCGAGGACACCGAGTACGAGCTGTTCGCCGAGGATATCGAGCGCCTGATGCCGCACATCGAGTCGGCCATCCATCGCGTGCCGGCGTTCGAGGAACTCGGCATCAAGCAGGTCTACAACGGGGCGATCGCCTATACGCCGGACGGCAATCCCATCATCGGACCGGCCTGGGACCGGCGCAACCTGTGGCTCAACGAGGGCCACACCTTCGGCATCACGGCCGCCGGCGGGGCCGGCTGGCAGCTGGCCGAGTGGATCGTCGAGGGCGAACCGACGATCGACATGCTCGGTGTCGATCCGCGGCGCTTCGGTGACTACGCGTCGAAAGGCTACCTGAAGGCAAAGAACGAGGAGTCCTACGCCAGCGTCTTCACGATTCACTTCCCGGACGAGGAGCGTCCCGCGGGCAGGCCACTGCGCACGGCGCCCTGCTACTCGCGGATGCAGGCACTCGGCGCGGTGTTCGGGCAGAAGTTCGGCTGGGAGCGGCCGAACTGGTTCGCGCCGGAAGGCGTCCCGCAGGAGGATCACTGGTCGTTTCGCCGCTCGAAATGGTTCGAACACATCGGCAACGAGTGTCGCAACGTGCGCGACAACGTCGGGCTGCTGGATATGACCGCGTTCGCGAAGGCACGCATCAGCGGCCCGGGCGCCGAGGCCTTTCTCGACCGGCTGGTCGCCAACCGGCTGCCGAAGAGCGCCGGCCGAATCGGATTGTGCCACGCGCTCAACACGCGCGGCGGCGTGCACTCGGAGTTTACGATCCTCCGCGAGGATGACGATCGCTTCTATCTCGTGTCCGCCGGCGCCTACCAGCGGCTGGACCACGACTGGATCCGCAAGCATCTGCCGCGCGACGGCTCCGTGACGTTCGAAAACCTGACGCCTGCCATGGGCGTACTGGTGGTGGCGGGGCCACGCTCGCGGGAGCTGCTGCAGCGGCTCAGCACGGACGACCTGTCGAACACGACATTCCCCTGGCTCACGGCGCAGGACACGCATGTCGGGCTGGCGCCGGCGCGACTGATGCGGGGAATTTCGTCGGCGAGCTGGGCTGGGAAATCCATCACGGCATCGAGTACCAGAACACGATTTTCGATGCGCTGATGGAGGCCGGTACCGACCTCGGCTTGCGGCCATTCGGGATCCGGGCGATGGACTCGATGCGCATCGAGAAGTCCTATCGCATGGTGGGCACCGAACTTTCGATCGAGTACGCCGCGCTGGAATCCGGCCTCGAACGCTTCGTGCATCCCGACAAGGGCGACTTCATCGGCCGTGCCGCCCTGCTCGAGTGGCAGCAGCGCGGCTTCGCCAACCGCTTTGTGACGCTGGAGGTAGACGGCCCGCACGACGCGGATCCGCTCGGCAACAACCCGATCTACCGCGACGGCAAACTGGTCGGGCGCGCGACCGGCGGCAACTACGGCTTTCGCGTCGACAGTACGCTGGCGCTGGCCATGCTCAAACCGGACCATGCCGGGAGCGGCACGGTACTGGAGATCGAGATTCTCGGCGAGCGCTACCCGGCCGCGGTCATCGACGAGAGCCCGTGGGATCCGGATAACGCGCGCCTGCGCGCGTAACCCGCGTTACCTCTTCGGTTCGCGGCTCCGGTCCACGTCGTCCGCGTCAGGGTCGTAATCCCGATCATAGTGAGCCCGCGCTGCCCGGTGGCTCAGCGCCGGCATTTCCTCGCGAAATGCCTTCAAGAGACCCCACGCCATGATCACCAGGATGATTGCGAACGGCAGCCCGGTCGTGATCGATGCGGTCTGCAGGGCCGTCAGTCCCCCGCCTACCGTCAGTACAGCGGCGACCACGCCCTCCGACACGGCCCAGAAGACGCGCTGCGCGACGGGCGGGTTGAGATTGCCGCCCGACGTGATGATGTCTATGACCAGCGATCCGGAGTCGGACGAGGTGACGAAGAACACGAACACGAGCAGCATCGCGAGCAGGGATGTAATGGCCGCCGCCGGGTACCTGGCGAGCAGCTCGAAGAGCGCGGTCGCCATGTTGGCGTTGACGGCCTCGACGATTTGCGTATCGACGTACAATGTCTCGTAGATGGCGGCGCCGCCGAATATGGAAATCCACACGAACGTCAGGACGGACGGCACGACCAGTACCCCCAGTATGAATTCACGCACGGTGCGCCCGTAGGAAATGCGGGCGATGAACATGCCGACGAACGGCGACCACGCGATCCACCACGACCAGTAGAACACGGTCCAGTTGCCCTGCCAGTTGGCATCGCGGGCATAGGCCTCGGTCCAGCTTCCCAGCGTCAGCAGGTTTTGCAGGTAGTGCCCGGTGTTCTGCACGAAACCCTTGAACAGGAACAGCGACGGGCCGACCAGTACCAGGAACAGCATCAGCGTCACCGCCGCTACGAGATTGAACTGGCTCAGGCGCTTGATACCCTTGTCCAGGCCGGACACGACGCTGGCCGTCGCGACCGCGGTGATGATGGCGATCAGGGCCATTTGCACGACCGGGGAAACCGATACGTCGAACAGCAGATGCAGCCCCGCGTTGATCTGTGCGACACCGAACCCCAGTGACGTCGCGACGCCGAACAGCGTTGCGACCACGGCGATCGTGTCAATTACATTGCCGACAGGCCCGTGAATACGTTCCCCGATCAACGGGTAGAAGACGCTGCGGACGGTCAGCGGCAAGCCGCGATTGAAGCAGAAATAGGCCAGTGCCAGACCGACCATCGCGTAGATGGCCCAGGCATGGAATCCCCAGTGCAGGAACGTGAGATCCATCGCGCGCATTGCCGCGTCGCCGTCCATGCCGGAGGCAACGGGCGGATTCTCGAAATGCGTGATCGGCTCGGCAACGCTCCAGAACATGAGCCCGATGCCCATGCCGGCGCTGAACAGCATCGAGAACCAGGCCGGCCGGTTGTACGACGGTCGCGCGCCGGGACCCCCGACCCGGATATGGCCGAAGCGGCTGAAGGCAAGGTAAATGCAAAACAGCAGAAACCCCTGCACGCACAAAATCAGGAACCAGCCAAAGGTCTCGGTAATGCCGTCCTTGACCGTGGTGAACACCGCCTCGGCGGTATCGAGGTTGGTCAGTGTGAAAAGGACGAACAGGATGATCAGGCCCGCCGAGCAGCCGAAGACGAACGGGTGAATGACGAGGCGTTTACGCTTCGGTAGGTTTTCTGACGTCACGGCGCTTCCTGCTTATCGTTGTTCTCGCGTCAAAATGCAGCGGTCGGCCAGTCAATGTCAACCGGGGCGTTCGTCCCGGCCGCAAGTCGGCCGGCTGCGATGCACTACCAGCCAAGGTACAGGCTGCTACTCAAAGCCGTGCAGTGCAACCCTCGGGCGGATCGCGGGGCACGGTGTCAACCGGGTACCTGCGCAGAATATCATCGCCAAGGGCGGTCTTCAGCGGTCCGAGGTGATTCTCGAAGTGGCGCCAGTGCTCCACGCCGCTGCGGTAAATGGGTTGCCGCACCTGCTCCGAGCTCGGCGTTCGCACACTACGCTCCGCTCGGCGAAATCGAGGCAGTCCGCCTCGAATTCGAGTTCACAAAAGTCGAGCAGGCGCCTTACCTCGGTCTCCAGGTCGTCCACGACGCTCTCGTGCATGACGCGCAGTACGAAGCCCGGCAATACCTCGTCCCAGTGATCCATGAGCCGCACATAGTCGCGATAGTAACGGCCGATCGACTCCAGGCCGTATGTGAAGTCCTGCCCCTCGCCGAACAACTGCTTGAATCCGCTGAAGCAGCACGCAAGCGGGTAACGGCGGGCATCAATGATTTTCGCGCGCGGCAGGATCAACCGGATCAGCCCGACATGCATGAAATTGTTGGGCATCTTGTCGATGAACAGGGGTGCTGCCGCCACGATAGACGCGGGTCCGTTCGATAAACTGCTCGCCGAAATGCCGAAAATAGTCCGGGTCCAGCTCCCGCAGGATCGCAGGATACCGCCGCTCATCCTCCGCGCTGCGGCCTGATAGCTTCTGGGCCAATGCCAGGATATCGTGCAATTCCATGGTGCCGTCGACCATCGAATGCGACGCAAGAATCTGCTCAGCGGCAACGTGGATCCCGCGCGGGGCAGGCCCACGATGAAGATCGGATCAGGACTATCGCAGCCCGCTGCACTGCGCTCCTCGAACAGCTCCGCAGTGCAGACGTCGATCTGGTCCTGTACGAGTTGCGCGGTGCGGGCCGGATCGTAGCCCAGTCGCTCGCGCTGCAGTGAATTGCCTCTCTCGGTAGAATTCGAATGACGCGTCAAAGTCGCCGCGGTCCTCGAGAGCCTTGCCTGCCGCGAAACAGAGGTGTATCCGGTCGTCGGTCGATGTTGCGGGGTCCGCCTCGTAGCGCTGGATATGACGAATTTCGTCGTCTGTAAAGCGGTATGTCTTGGTGTTTGCCAGGCTCCAGAACGCATCGCCATAATCCGGTTTCAACTGCCACGCCGCGCGGTAGTTGTCGATGGATTCGGAACGCTTGCCAATCGCCTTCAGTGCGTGGCCCATGAGCATGTGGATACCCGCCTTGTTCGCCGTCCGGTCGAGTACCTCGCGGTAGATTTCGAGACCCTCGTCAAGCGGCCGAGTCCACTCAGGGCGCTTGCCAGGGCCAGTCGATTTACCGGGTTGTCGGGTTCCTTTTCACACAGGATCGTTGCCTGCTCACGCGCCAGCTCGAACTTGCCCTTGCGATTGAGCAAGCGCAGATAGTCGATACGCGCACGCAAATTGTCCGGCTCGAACTCTACGCAACTCTCGAGCAGAAACTCCGCGTCATCGTATACCTTGAGACGGACACCGATCTCTGCCAGCAATCGCATGCCTTCGACATGCTGCCGGTTGCCGCGCAGGAACTGCCGGCAGGCACGCTCCGCCTTGTACAGCTTGCCATCGTGCATGAGGTCGATGGCGCCCTGCAGTTCACGGGGCAGGGAGGCCAGGTAATCCGCCTGGGCGGCGGTAACACGCGCGCGCTCGTGGCGGCCCGCCCGCTCGTGCAGACCGGCCAGCGCCCTCCAGCTGGCCAGCAGACCGGGATTGCGTTCCACGGCCTGCGCATAGGCGCCGGCAGCCTCCTCCGGCCGATTTTCGGCAAGCAGGTTGTGACCGCGCTCCTGGAAAGCCCGGCTATGATCCGGCGCAAGCGCCAGCAGCCGATCCAGGACACTGTGCGCACCTGTGTGATCCTTGCGGCAACGTCGCGCCACTGCCAGCGTATAGAGTGCTCTCGGCTTCCGTGCGGGATTCGACGGGTTGGGCCAACAGGGCATCGATCTGCCACTCGGCCTCGACGAATCGGGCAGCCTGGATCAGGCGCCGGACCTCGCCAAGCCGTTCGTCGGCATCCGCCGGCGTGTTCACTTTTCCGGTTGCAGTGCCGGCTGTCGTCAACGCCAGTCCCCGCGGCCGGCTACCGCAAAAGGAAAGCGGGCGCACGAAACCGCGCGCCCGCCCCCTGGATTTGACCTCGGGCGCCGCTATTCAAAGTCGTACGACAGGCGCAAACCGATCGTTCGGGGCCTGTTGGTCACCACGTGCGGCGTGAATTGCTGGGTATCGATGTACACGTCGGCATTCTCGTCCGCGACGTTGTCGATGAATACCTCGCCGGACCAGCTGCGGTAGGTGGCGCCGAACGCGAGATTCACGATCGAGTACGCATCCTGCACGTAGCGACCGCCGGGCAGTTCGCCGCCGGGGAAGTTGCTGAGTTCCGTTCCCGGCGCCGCGCCTGCAAACGCATCTGCCTCGCGCTCGATGTCCAGTCCGGAGCCGGAGACCTGGTAGACACGCTGCATCGTGTCCTCGACGACATAGGCAGCTCCGATCTTCATGCCGACCAGGCTGTCGCCGGTGTAGGTAACGCCGCCCTGCACATAGCCCCGCACGCCGCTGACGTTGCCGAAGTCCGGCACGTCAAACGTGTAGCGGGCCCGCACGTTGCCCGAGAAGTTCGGGGTATACGGCAGTTCGCTGCCCACCGGCGGTGCAATGCCGACGAGTTCCTCGTTCAGGCGCGTGATCTCAGTGTCGATCAGACTGAATGCGCCGCTGATCGTCAGGTTATCCGACGCGAGCCAGATGAAGTCACCATCGGCGCCGGTAATTTCCGCATCACCCACGTTGTCGGCGAACCAGAGAAAACTGATATTCGTCGGGTCGAATCGCGAGGCTCGGCAGATCCGGAAATCTCGGAGAAATAACCGGTCACGTTCAGACGCAGGCGATCATTGAGCAGATCCGCCTTGAAACCGAGTTCGTAGTTGTCCAGGTCATCCGTCTGCGACGAAACCGGAATGCGGAAACCCTGAAAGGCCGGACTGGCCTGGTTGTTTGCCAGCCCGCCGCCGACGCGGTTGGTTGTCGGTGGACGGAAACCCTGGGCATACGTAGCGAACAGCATGAATCCTTCATTGATCCGCCAGTCGAGCGATGCCCTCAATATCACGTCATCGGCGGTCAGCACGCCATTGCCGTCAATGTCACTAACGTCGAGTACGCCGTTCTGGATATCGTTGAATACGGCCGTACCTTCGGCCATCCCGAAATGGTTCTGCAGCGCCTGCTCCGTGCCGGCTCCGAATGCGAGCTCCCGCTCGGTGATGTTCACCGTGCTGGTGGATCCCTTGTACTCATCCTCGATTTCGTACCAGCGCGCACCCAATGCCGCCGTTACGTTGTCGGTCAGGTCGAATTCGAGCTGCCCGAACACGGCGATCTGGTCCGTCTTCCTGGTCACATCGTTGATGAAGCCGACCTCCGGCGGGAACGGTCTACCGCCGTCCGGATCGAGGCCTTCCGTGGTCGCCGGTGCCGCCAGGGTCCGGGCCAGAGTTGGAGAAATAGGGACTGTCCGTCGAGGCGATCTTGAACAACCCGACGCTTGCCAGTTCCTGCGAGTCGACGAACGCGCCAGCCGTCACGCGCCACGCATTCTCGGTCGGCGTATTGATGCGGAATTCGTGGGTCGCACGCGTGTTCTCGGTGTCCTCCTTGTAGAACTTCGACGGATCGAAGCACTCGTCGTAGAATCCGGGCGTACTGGGACCCGGGTAACAGACGTAATACGCCGAGAACAGGCCGCCGTTCGTGTAGAACGTATAGTCGATTGTCGCGGAGACGTCGCGGTTCAGGTAACCGCCCGTGTAGATGACGTCGAGCATGTTGATGCGGCCTTCCAGCGTCCACGTCGTCAGCCCGAAATCGTCCTCGTTCTCGTCCGGCGCGAAACGATTAACCGAACTTTCGCCCTCGAGGTTTGCGTCGTAGGCCCAGACGCCCTCGGTATCGAGCGTCTGTTGCGTGTGCTGCATCAGGAGAGTCCACTGATCGGTGATCAGCCAGGAACCACTGAAGCGGCCACCGGTGTACGTGGCATCGTTGAAGTCTTTTTCGACCAGCATGTCGTTGCGCGGCACCGGAATCGTCATGTTCTCCGGATCGGTCAACGGCCCCCCGGAAATGCGATCGATGACCACGGTGCTGCCGTTCCACCCGCCATTCGCCGGATCGTTGAGGATGTTGTCGATCCAGCCGCCCTGGTGATCGTTGTATGCGGCCACGCGGACAGCAAACTCATCGGACAGGGGCAGGTTGACATAACCTTCAACCGAGTTGCTCATTTCCCCGCCACTCGTGGTCGAAATACTGGTATCGAATCCGGCTTCGAAACGCGAGTGGTCAGGCTTGTTCGTGATCAGGCGCACCGTGCCTGCCTGGGAACTCGCGCCAAAAAGCGTGCCCTGCGGGCCGGGCAGGACCTCGATGCGCGCGAGGTCCGTCGCATAAACGTCGAGGTTTCGTCCTTGCAGTGCAACCGGTTGCTCATCCAGGTACAGCGCAACCGACGGCTGCAACCCCTGGACAGACGAGAGCGTGACGATCGTCTGCGACGTAGCGGCACCGCGAATGAAAATTTCGTTTTGCCCGGGGCCGGTGCCCTGGCTGACGACGTTCGGCAGGTACTGCACATAGTCCTGGAAGTTGCTGATGCCAAGTTTTTCCAGGTCGTCGCCCTGCAACGCCGATACGGCGACCGGCACGTCCTGCATCGACTCCTCGCGCTTGGTTGCCGTAACGACCACTTCCTCGATCACGGCCTGTGCCATGGCTGATTCGGTGCCGGTCCCGCCGGCGATAGCGACCGCTACGGCCGCAGACAGTGCGTTTCGGTTGAATTGGTTATCAGACACATTCTTCTCCGTCGTATTGCTGTTTTGTGGTGGCCGAGGGTCTCGAAAAGCCAGAGATACTGCATTGCGGCCACACTGTCAGCGCGCCGGGCCGGCAGCCTGGACGTGCGCGC
Source organism: Woeseiaceae bacterium (assembly GCA_034522415.1). GTDB lineage: Bacteria > Pseudomonadota > Gammaproteobacteria > Steroidobacterales > Woeseiaceae > Woeseia. The sequence goes on along the minus strand of JAXHLH010000001.1, from coordinate 203,536 downwards.
TGAACGTTGGCGATGCAGTCTATCACCGTTGACCGAACATAAACAGGCGTTGTGTTGCGTTTATGCAACACCTGGCGCGGGAATCGGCGAGTGCGGTCTTCCCGGCGTATCGCTGTTACGTCAGCCGGTTGGCCTGGCTCGCCTCCAGGGCCAGTCCGAACAGCGCCGGCGTGGGCGCGGTAACCAGCCACGTGGGAATGGCCTGCAGGTAATTCCGGTAGCGGCCCTTGTCGACAAAGCGCTCGCGAAACCCGGATGCCATGAACAACTCGCGATTGGCGAGCGCGATCCCCCCCGCTATATACAAGCCGCCCCTCGCTCCCAATGTCAGCGCGACATTGCCCGCGACCGTGCCGAGCAAGTCGAAACACACGGACAAGGTCCGGACGGCGGCTGGTTCGCCGCCGGTTGCGCGCTTGCCGAGTTCCTCGGCTGCTACACCCGCCTCGCCGTGCAAAATGTCGTGCAGCAGGGTGAGTCCGGTACCGGATATGAGACGCTCGGCCGAACAATGACCGCAACGAGCGCGAGCCTCGGCGAGCAACTCGTCCTCGAAGCGGTTGAATGCGGCCAGGCTTGCGTGCCCGCCCTCACCTGAAACCACCGCGTAGCCGCCGTAATTGTCCGGCGTCAGGCCGGCAACGCCCAGGCCCGTTCCGGGCCCGAGTACCGCCATCGCGGCGCCGGCCACCGGCGTGCCACTGCCGATCGCCGTGCGCTCGTCGTCGCCGAGCAGCGGCAGCGCGCGCGCCTGCGCATGAAAATCGTTGATCGCAGTGACGTCTTCCATGCCGAGGCTCTCGGCCAGTTGCGACACGCTGAAGGTCCAGTCGATATTCAACAGCCGCACGTCCTGTCCGACAACCGGCCCGGCAACGGCGAGCAGGGCACGCGTCGGCCGCGTACCCTCCCTTGCATCCAGGTACGCCGCCAGGATGTCCTGCAGCCCGCTGAACCCGGCGTTTCGATAGCGGCCGGGCTGATCCAGCATGCGCGGCGAGGTACCGGCGCGCCAGCACGCAATGCGAGTATTGGTGCCACCGACGTCGGCAAGTAGCCACGTGCTCATGGATTGATTCCCCATCGCGTTGCATCTCCCGCGCCATCCAGCAAGCCCCGAAGACAGTCGTGCACGGCCGGGACGTCGGGCAGCGCGGCCTGCGCCTTGGAAGCCACCGGCCTGCCGACGCGAATCGACCGGCCGGCGAGCGCATTGACTGCGGCGAAACCGGCTTCGTCGGTGACGTCGTCACCGATAAATACCGGCGTGCGCCGCGCAAACGGCTCGCGCGCCAGGAAAAACCGGATGGCTGCGCCCTTGTCATAGCCGCGCGGCACCAGTTCGAACACCATCTTGCCCGCCAGTATGGCGAACCGGTCCCCGAGTTCCCGCCGCTCGGCCGACAGCGCGGCACGCAACTCGTCTCGCGCACCCGGATTCTGCCGGTAATGCAGTGCGATTCCGTGGTTCTTGCGCTCGACGAATGCGCCGTCGATGCGTTCGGTCACCTGGCGCAGTCGCTGCTCTGCATCGTCCGGCACAACCAGGTCGGTATGAAATTTGATGTCGCCACCCGGCAGGCGATATTCGACGCCATGAGCGCCGGCGGCCGGAAATCGGCCCGGCTCGAACACACGATCGATCTCGGCGATCGTGCGACCGCTGATCAGCGCCAGCGCGCCATCCAGCCGGCCGCAGACGCGTTCCAGCAGCCGCGTCAGGGCGCCGGAACTGCGCACCCTTTCGGGGCGGTCCTCGATCTCGAGCAATGTTCCGTCTATGTCCAGGAACAGCGCGATGTCGTTGGCGATCGGCGTCGCCGGCTCGAATTGCATCGGCGAAGAATACCGCCTGTCCCCTGTCCGATGCGACCGCCGGGTGCCGCCTGGTGCCAGGCTCTTTCGGTTTCGGGTGGCACAACGCTAAACTTGCGAGGCGGTTTCGGGTCCAACGCCGTTCAGCGGCAAAGTCCGGGCGCCACCCGCCCCTTTTTCGACGACAGCAATGCAACGAGTCTTTTCCTTCCAGCGCCGGGCGAGATCGCTCCGGTCAGCCGCCCTCGCGCTTCTCGCCGGGGTGCTGGCCAGCGCCTGCGCGACGCCGTTCGGCGGCCAGTTGTCTCAGGTCGTCGGCGAAACCACGACGCAACACCTGGAGCCGGGACACGGGGTCATTGCCTGCCGCCAGGCTTTGCGGGCCGCGCAACCGCCGGCTGTTGGAGCGGAACTCGATGCCGGGCACATCCGGCTCGTCAACTGGAACGTGCGCAAGACGTCGCTGCCCGGCTGGCGCGCCGACTACGACCGCGTGGCGCGCGATCGCGACCTGGTCCTGCTGCAGGAGGCGGCGTTGCGGCCGGACACGCATTACAGCTATCCCGGTTGCGCCTTACTGGTCGTTCGCGCCGGGCTATCGCAGTAACGGGGAAGTAACCGGCGTCCTGACATTGTCGCGGGTGCGGCCGCTGACTCAATGCAGCTTCGCATCGATCGAGCCGTTGCTGCGGACGCCCAAGGGCACCAGCATTTCGCAGTACGGCCTGGCCGGCGACGACCGCTCGCTGGTCGTCGTCAATGTGCACGCCGTCAATTTCTCGCTGGGCCTCGGCGTGTTCGAACGGCAGTTCGAACGTATCGGCGAGGTGCTGGCTGCCCACGACGGGCCGCTGATTCTGTCGGGTGATTTCAATACCTGGCGGCCGGGCCGGCAACGTATCATCGACGGCCTTGCGGCGGCACTCGGACTGTCTCCGGTCACCTATGCCGAGGACTTTCGGCCACGCGTGTTCGGCCAGGCAATAGATCATATCTACGTGCGTGGACTGACGACGATTACCAGCAGCACGAGCGACGTCACGACGTCGGATCACAGCCCGATGACAGTTACCCTGGGCACCACGCCGCCAGTCGAGGCAGACTGAATGCGCGCCCTGGCATGGCTGCCCGTCATCCTTGCCGTCGTTCTGGCCAGCGGACCGGCCCGGATGGCGCGAGCGGATCCGGCGTCAATGGACGCCGAGATCGATTTTCTTCTCGCAGCGGTTGGCGACAGCGACTGCGTTTTCATACGCAACGGCCGCGAGCACCCGGCCGCGGATGCCCGCGACCACCTGGAAATGAAACGGCGCCGCGGCAAGCGCTACTTCGACACCACCGAAGAGTTCATCGAGCGTATTGCCAGCCGCAGCTCATTGAGCGGCAGGGAATATCGCATCCGGTGCCCCGGCCAGCCGGAGACCAGCGCCGAGCGCTGGTTCCGGGAGCGCCTGGACGCATTCCGGGCCGGGCAGGACCAGGAGACCGCGACTCGCGTGCCGCTCAATCCGGATAGGCCGCAATGCATTCCACTTCCGTGCGCGCTCCCAGCGCGTGCCCGTTAGCACCGAGGGCACTGCGTGCCGGGTAAGGTTTCTCGAAGTACCGCACATAGACCTCGTTGAATGCGGCCCACTCCGAGACATCGGCCAGGAACATCGTGCACTTGACGACGTGCGCCATGCTTAGGCCACGCCGTCCCAGTGCCGCGGCGAGGCCGTGGCGGGCCAGGTCGCAGGAAGTGCGGGTAACCTTGTCGTCATCGAGCATCTCCAGAGTATCGAGGCATCCGTGCGGGACAGGTCACTATACTCCGGCCCACTCGCTGCGAAAAATGAAGTAGACGGCGCCAACGATACAAAGGCCCGCCCACAAATAGTCAAGTTTCAGGGGCTCCTTCATGTAGAAAAAAGCAAACGGCACGAAAACCGAGAGCGTAATGACCTCTTGCACGATCTTGAGTTGCCCCAGCGACATGACACCATAGCCGATACGATTCGCCGGAACCTGGAAAAGATATTCAAAGAACGCAACGCACCAACTGACAAGTGCGGCGACAATCCATGGCCTGGCGCTCAACTCCTTCAGATGGGCGTACCATGCAAACGTCATGAATACGTTGCTGATGGCAAGCAGCAAGACTGTTAGTCCGAATTCACGCATGTATCGGCCCGGCCTCCCGTTGCACAAATGCCAGAGCCGGCCACCGAAGCATGCTCGCCAGAGCAATATATTGACGGGCTATTTCCATCCAGTGGCCCCACTTCCGAAAGGTTTCCACCACCTCGATTTTCCCGACAGTATTGCTGTTTGACTCGCCAAGTGGCGCCACAGGCACTGTCATCCGCTGCCCGGAATCTCCGGAATGTCGGTGCACTTGCCGCGTGGAATCTCGCCGGCACGGTCGTACATTGGCAGCTCGCAGACCTTGCCGTCGCGAGCCCGTCCGTCGACACAGTCGACTTGCAGCTCGGTCCCCGGCCCAAGCGCCGGGTCCGCCAGGCGAGCGATGGCTACGCCTCGTTGCAGGTAGGGTGACCACGCACTGCTGCAGACTCGACCCGCGGACTCGCCATTGAGGGAGAGTGTGTCACCGTGGCGGGCGACGCCGCCGGTACATTGCAGTCCCCAGGTACGCCGGCGCTTGTCTGCCTGCGAGAGTGCAGTCATGCCGATAAATTCCGTCTTTTCGAGGTCCACCAACGCTCCGAGCCCCGCGGCAAACGGGGTTACGCTTTCGTCGAAATCGGTGCCTGAGAAAAGCAATCCGGCTTCGATACGCCGGGCATTGGTTGCCGCGGCCGGTATCGTGTGAATGCCGTACGGTTCACCTGCCTTCATGATCCGTTCCCCGATGATATCGGCATCGGCATCGGATCCGAAGTAAAATTCCCAGCCCAGCTCGTTGGTAAATCCGGTACGACTGATCACCACCGGCTGCCCACCGATGCGTATCCGTGCCAGGTCGAAGTAGCGAAAGGGCTCCGGCATCCCGTCGTCGGCGACTTGCGCCAGCACATCCATTGAACGCGGACCCTGGACCTGGCTGATCCAGACACTGGCATCGAACACCTCGACGTCGAAGCCTTCCGAGTGGGCATGCAGCCATATGGGAAATTCGCCGTCACCCTGGGCATACCAGAAACGATCTGCCGCGAGCCGCAAAAGAACACCGTCCATGAGCATGCCGCCATCGGCAAAGCACGCGAGCTGATAGCTGCAACGCCCCACGCGAACGCGCGCCACATCACGCGTGAACACGCGATTGAGCAGGCTCTCGGCATCCGGCCCGCGGATCTCGGTTGCCAGCTCGCCGGTATGTGCAAGGACCGACCTGTCGCCGCAATCGCCAGTAGAGGTCTTCGGTGCGCACGTTACCGTATTCAAGCGAGCGCAGCCGACGATTGTAGATTCCGAAATACGGGTCGTGCGGGAGTTCCTGGTGGACCAGCGGGTGGGGCATCATGGACTGCCGAAATTCACTCGGGCCACCCCCCGCGGCCACCGGTCTGACGACGAATGCGGTATTGCTCTTCGAGTGCATCACATTCTCTCCCGTGGTCAGCCGATTGAAAGGAGCCCCGCCAATCGCGACTCAGCCGAGGCTGCGAATGCCGACCGCATGGCGGATGTCGTTCATGAACGGCACTGCGACCTCACGCGCCTTGTCTGCGCCCTTCTGCAACTCGGCCTCGACGATGGCGGGGTCGTCGATCAGCCGCCGGTATTCGTCGCGTGCGGGCTTGATCTGCTCGTTGATGTACTCGAACAGAACCTGTTTCATCTCGCCCCACGCAATGCCCTCGGCATAGCGTTTTTTCATGTCGTCCACATCCGCTCGCGTCGCGAATGCCTTGTAGATGTCGAACAACGCGGAGTCGTCCGGGTCTTTCGGCTCGCCCGGCTCGAGGCTGTTGGTCTTGATCTTCATGATGAGCTTTTTGAGCTTCTTCTCTTCGACGAACAGCGGAATCGTGTTGTTGTAGCTCTTGCTCATCTTGCGACCGTCCAGGCCCGCAAGTACAGCCGTGTTGTCGTCGATCACCGGCTCCGGCAGCACCAGGATGTCGCCATAGTGGTGATTGAACCGCTGCGCGATGTCACGGGCCATTTCCACGTGTTGTTTCTGGTCACGGCCTACCGGCACCCTCGTCGACCGGAACATCAGGATGTCGGCCGCCATCAGGATCGGATAGCTGTAGAGGGCCATCGTGATGCCCTTGTCCGGGTCCCTTGCGCCGCTTTCCTCGTTCGCCTGCACCGCTGCCTTGTACGAATGCGCACGGTTCATCAGGCCCTTGGCCGTCATGCTCGTCAGGATCCACGTCAGCTGCGGGATCTCGGGAATGTCGGATTGCCGGTAAAACACCGCGTTCGTCGTATCGAGGCCCAGCGCCAGCCATGACGCGGCGATCTCCAGCGTGGAGCGTGCAATCCTGTCCGGGTCTTCCGCCTTGGCCAGGGCATGCAGGTCGGCGAGGAAGAAGTAGTTCAGGTTAGCCTTGTCCCGGCTGGCCGCGATACAGGGCCGTATCGCACCAACGTAATTGCCGATATGCGGCGTTCCGGTCGTGGTGATACCGGTCAGGTAAATATCTTGTGGCATGGCGTCAATAACCGGCGGCGTGCCCGTCCTTGCGGGATTCGGATGCGCCGTAATACACGCCCTCCTCTGCATCGCGCAGAATGGCCTGGTAGCCGCCGTAGCTGCCGGGACGCGTCGCGATATCGTGCCCCATCTCCCGGAGCCGCCGGCGCACGTCCTCGCCGATACCGCTCTCGAGGTGCATACCGTGCCACCTTCGCTCATCACCTGGTCCGTCGGTTGCGAAGAGCCCGTGTGCCTGATGCGGGCCGCGTCACCCGCCGCCTGCAGGTTCATGCCGAAGTCGATTATGTTCACGAGGATCTGTGCGTGACCCTGCGGTTGCATGGCGCCGCCCATGACGCCGAAGGCCATGTACGGTTCGCCGTCCTTCATGACGAATGCCGGGATGATCGTGTGAAACGGTCGCTTGCCGGGCGCGTAAACATTGGCGTGACCTTCTTTGAGGCTGAACAATGCGCCACGATTCTGCAGCATGAAACCGAGATCGGCGGGGGTCATGCCGGAACCCAGGTCGCCGTAGTTACTTTGAATCAGTGAAATCATGTTGCCGTCGCTGTCCGCAACGGCCAGGTAGATCGTGTCGCCGTCTTCCAGCCGCGGGTGGCCCGCCGGATACGACCTCGCCGCCTCTTGCATCGAAATAAGCTCACGGCGCTGCGCCGCGTAGTCCCTGGAGATCAGCGCTTCTACCGGGGCGTCGTAGAACGCCGGGTCCGCGTAGAATTTCGCGCGGTCCTCGTACACCACCTTTTTCGCTTCCACGAAAGTGTGCACGTACTCGGCGCTGCCGAAGCCCATCGCCGCGAGATCGTAGCCTTCAAGCACGTTCAGCAGCTGCAGTGCCGCGATGCCCTGGGTATTGGGCGGCAGCTCGTACAGATCGTACCCCCGGTAATTCGTGGACACCGGCGTCACCCATTCCGACTCGTGGGCAGCCATGTCCTCGTAGCTGAGAAAGCCACCCTGCTCCGCCATGTAGGCGCCGATCCTGCGGGCAATATCACCCTTGTAAAATGCGTCCCGGCCGCCCCCGGCTATTGTCCGGTAGGTTGCCGCCAGCCGCGGATTACGGAACATTTCGCCTTTTCGCGGCGACTTGCCGCCCGGCATGAAGGTGTCGCGAACGCCCGCGTACTGCTTGCGGCTCTCCACGTTCTCCTGCCACAGATCGGCAATCATTTCGGTGACCGGGAAGCCCGCTTCCGCGTAATCGATCGCCGGCTGCAGCAGCTCGGCCATCGGCAGGCGGCCGTAGCGGCCATGAAGCTCGTACCAGCCGTCCACGGCGCCGGGCACACTGACGGTCAGCGGCCCGAGGTACGGCACCTCGTCCAGGCCACGCTCCTGGAAATAATCCAGCGTAAGCGATTGCGGCGAACGGCCCGACGCGTTCAGCCCGGTGAGTTCCTTTGCTTCAGCATCCCAGACGATGGCGAAAAGATCGCCGCCGATGCCGCAACCGGTGGGTTCCACGAGGCCCAGCATGGCGTTCGCGGCAATCGCTGCGTCGACCGCGCTGCCGCCCGCTTTCAGGACATCGAGCGCAACCTGGGTGGCCAGCGGCTGGCTGGTGGCCGCCATGGCGTGCGGCGCGATCACCTCGGAACGCGACGCAAACGGCGCGCCACTGGTTCGATCGTAACCGTGGGTGGCCGCGCTACACATGAGCAGCAACACCGGCAGGGAATGACGTTTCATGCATGGACTCCGCGCCGTTCAGGACCGAATTCAGGGAACCTGAGATGATGCCTAGATTGCCGGCCGATTGGAACTGCTGCCGGGGTCGCGACCGGCCTGTCGACGGGGGTATCATCGGTTCATGAGCAACCACTTCGACGGCGCCGCGGTGAGCGGCGGCAACTACGCGGCACACGTGCAGGAGATCGCCGCGCGGCACGATCATGCACTGGAAATTGCCGGCGCGAGCCATGCCGTCATTTTCTCGGGAGCGCCCAGGATACGGTTCCTGGACGACAACGCCGTGCCGTTCGTTGCCAATCCGCACTTTGTCAGCTGGCTGCCGCTTACGGATACACCGCACTGCTATATCGTCTACGAACGCGGTGCAACACCGACACTCGTGTACTTCCAGGAGAAAGACTACTGGCACGCGCCGCCCGCGGCGCCGGACGGGTTCTGGACGTCGCACTTCGATATCCGCATCGTCCACGAACCGGATGACATTCCCCGGCACCTGCCGCCCGATCGCGACAAGTGCATACTCATCGGCGAGATCCAGGACGAGGCGCAGGCTCTCGGCATTGAACGCGTTAACCCCGACTCGGCCCTGAACGCCCTGCACTACGCACGCGCGCGCAAGACAGCCTACGAACTCGATTGCCTGCGGGCCGCCTCCCTGCGCGGTGCACGCGGCCATCGAGCCGCCGAACAGGCCTTTCGAGCAGGCAAGTCCGAGTACGACATACACCTCGACTATTGTCGCGCGACCGGACACACGGAAAGGGAATTGCCGTACGGCAACATCATCGCCCTGAACGAGCACGGTGCCGTCCTGCACTACCAGCACCAGTCACGGGAGATACCTGCAACGCTGCGCTCGTTCCTGATCGACGCCGGTGCGAGCGTAAACGGCTATGCGTCGGACATTACCCGTACCTGGTCATTTGAAGACCGCGAGTTCGCCGCGCTCATCGAGCGCATGGAAGAGTTACAGCGGGGACTCGTAGCACAGGTTCGCGCCGGCCTGGAATTTGCCGAGCTGCATATCGAGGCGCACCGGCAGATTGCCGCGCTGCTGGCCGAACTCGGGTTTGCTTCCGGCAGCGTCGACGCGTTGATCGAGAGCGGTGTCACCGCCGCGTTTTATCCGCACGGGCTCGGTCATTTCCTCGGCATCCAGGTGCACGACGTCGGCGGCTTCATGGCCAACGAGACCGGCGCGACCATAGACCGGCCCAGCGGTCACCCGTTCCTGCGGCTGACGCGCACCCTGGAGGCCGATCACGTACTCACGATCGAGCCCGGCATCTACGCCATCGAAATGTTGCAGGAAAATCTCGTCGGCACGCCGGCGCACAGGATGGTCAACCACGAGCGTGTCGCCTGGCTGCAGCGCTTCGGCGGCATTCGCATCGAAGACGACGTGCGAGTGCTGCCGGACGGCTGCGAAAACCTGACCCGCGATGCCTTCAGCGCACTGGACGCCGCCTGACCTCGAGCCCTGGCCCGGATTATTCCTGAACGCTTTCGTGCGGGTGCCAGGCGAAGGCATGCCCCGGGGAGGGCTTTTCAGGGACGCTGCAAGCACGTCCGTGTGCGCTCCGGGCTCGACATCCTGTCTCGCACGGCCCTGAAAAGCCCTCCCCCGGGCCACACCTCCGCCTTCTCACCTCCGTGCCGTTCATGAATAATCCGGGCCAGGAGTCTGCGCGGTAGAAACAGACGAGGCGAGACGTTCCCACGTCGATTCCGTTTTTTCGATCGTCCGAGGAACATAGTGGGACTCTGTGACGAGGAGGATCGGGAAAACGGGCCGACGTGGGGGCGTCGCAGCCCGTTCGGCTTCTACCGCGCAGACTCCTAGGGCGCGAGCTCGTTCATGGATTCGGCCAGCGCAAAATCCCGTTCCGTAATACCCTTCGCTTCGTGCGTCGTCAGTTGCACCCGCACCTTGTTGTAGACGTTGAACCACTCCGGGTGGTGATCCGCTTTCTCCGCCAGCATCGCGGCGCGGGTCATGAAACCGAATGCGTCCACGAAGTTGGGGAAGCGGAATTCGCGGGTCAGCTTGCCGTCCTGCAGGGACCAGCCCGGCAATGACTGCAATCGCTCGTCTATCCTGTCGTCGCTCAGTTTATCGACCATAAAAAGCCTCCCAGGTCAGTCGTCGGTGGCCGCCGCGGAACGCATCCGTTCCTTGAGCCGGCGCTTCACGCGGCGGCCGCGGCGGTCGAGCAGGGGCTGCAGTGCGCGCCCCAGCCACGGAAACAGGTAGGACAACGTCGTCAGCAAGCCGCTGACAGGCGGCATGGAGCGTTCGCGCCGGTCGTTCACGCACAGCTTCATGATCTCGTCGGCCACTTCGTCCGCCGTGCTCATTGGCTGCGAAAACGTGATGTCGGCTACCCGGTCGATGTTTTCCATGATGAATCCGGTGTCCACCGGCCCCGGCGAAACGGCGGCCAGCTTGATGCCGCGGCCGGCAAGTTCCTGCCCCAGCGCGAACGTAAACGCCCGCAGGCCGAACTTGGTCGCCGAGTACGTCGCCGCATGCGTGACCGACGTACGCCCGGCAAGCGAGGCGACATTGACGATCGCACCACCGCCGGCGCGCTCGATGTAGGGCAGCGCCAGGCGGCACAGCACGATTGGTGCCGTCAGGTTGACGTCCACCATGCGGACGAGATCCTCGGTCGATTGTTTCTCCACCGGGCCGCGGGCATGAAAGCCGGCGTTGTTGACGAGGTAGTGGATGGCCTCGAATTCGTACTCGGCCTTGCGAAACAGGTTGACGCAGGCATCGGCGTCGGAGACATCCATCGGCGCAATCTGCACGCGTGTGGTCGCTCGCAGCTCGTCGGCAATTCGCTCGAGCTTCTTCTTGCCGCGCGCCACCAGCACCAGGTTGGCGCCGGCTGCCGCGAAGCGCCGCGCGGTCGCCGCGCCCACGCCCTCCGAGCCGCCGGTAATGACGACCGTTTTTCCATCGAAAGGATTGTCCACCCGCGCAGTCTAACTGAAATGGGGGACCGGTTAAGGGATCGGCGGACAGTGGGGGCCGGGAGTCATCCGGCGGGCTAGAAGCCGATGTAGCCGCGAATCTTGCGCCACAACGACGATTCCCAGCCGTAGACCTCGAGCTGCTCGGGATCGTAGTCGCAAATCGGCAGGGATGGCGGTTCCGGGATGGCCTCGTTCGCCGCATCCTCCGGGCGCATGTCCAGCGAACCGCGGCGAGCCTCGCCGCTGTCAGTCAGCCCGTCTACCGCGAGACTCAGGTAGGGCAGCACCTCGTCGTCGACGATGTCGTCGAGAAACACGGCGTCCGGGTCAAATGCATCGCGCGACAGCACGACGCAATCTGAAAAGTCTCCGTCCCTGGTACTGATGGCCCTGCTCCTTAGGCTATGACCCGGGTACTACGCTAGCAAAGGGCCGGCCGGCGCGCTGTGCGTCTCTTCACAGAGCATTCCGGACCCTGGTTAGCCATTATGAATCAATCACTTGAGAGTCAACGGCCGGCGCGCGCGGCGCGCGGTGCCGCCGGCCGGGCGCGCCGCTGGCGCCGCCTCGACATTATGTCAACGGCGTGCCGGCTGCAGCGGGGCGCCGGTCGTGCAACGCTCGCGGCTGGAAGCCGCTCCTACAGATTGGGAGCTCCTGCGTGGCTAGTCAGCGGCCGGCGCGGCTTCCGCGGTTTCGGTCGCGGCCTGCTCGACGAGCTGCACGATCGCCATCGGGGCCGAATCGCCGGGGCGAGGACCCAGCTTCAGGATGCGCAGGTAGCCACCGGGACGCGACTTGAAGCGCGGCCCGACTTCGCTGAACAACTTGCCTACCGCTTCCTTGTCACGCAGGCGATCGAACGCCAGGCGCCGATTGGCGACGCCGTCTTCCTTGGCGAGCGTGATCAGCGGTTCCACGACGCGGCGCAGTTCCTTGGCCTTCGGCAACGTCGTCCTGATCTGTTCGTGGCGCAACAGCGACGCCGCCATGTTGCGGAACATGGCCCTGCGGTGGGGGCTGGTGCGGCCCAATCGGCGGCCGGATTTTCTGTGACGCATGGCTGGAGCCTTTCAATTTGGATTGCGCCGCCCTCGCGGGCGGCGGATTTATCCGGTCAATAAATGCCTAGATGGCGAGCTCGTGTTCCGGCCGCAGGCTGGGCGGCGGCCAGTTGTCGAGTCGCATGCCGAGACCCAGGCCGTGCCCTTCCAGCACTTCCTTGATCTCGGTAAGCGATTTCTTGCCGAGGTTTGGCGTTCGCAGCAGCTCCACTTCGGTTCGCTGCACGAGATCGCCGATGTACATGATGTTCTCTGCCTTGAGGCAATTGGCGGAACGCACGGTGAGTTCCAGCTCGTCGACCGGCCGCAGCAGGATCGGATCGACCTGGTTCTCGGCCATCGCGCCGGCGCCTTCGTCCTGGCCCTGCAGGTCGACGAACACGGACAACTGGTCCTTCAGGATGCTGCCGGCGCGCCGGATCGCTTCCTCGGGATCGATCGTACCGTTCGTCTCGATGTCGATGATCAGCTTGTCGAGGTCTGTCCGTTGCTCGACGCGCGCTGATTCCACGTCATACGTGACGCGGTGTACCGGGCTGAACGAGGCATCGAGCTGCAGGCGGCCGATAGGTCCGGTCTGCTCCTCGAATACCGGGCGCTGCGTCGCCGGCCGGTAGCCGCGGCCGCGTTCTACCTTCAGGATCATGTTCAGCTCGCCGGCCTGCGTCAGGTTTGCGATGACGATATCCGGATTCATGATCTCGACGTCGTGGTCGAGCTGGATGTCGGCACCGGTCACACGTCCCGGTCCCTTCTTCGAGATGCGCAACTCGGCGCTGTCGCGGTTGTGCATCTGCACAGCCACCTGCTTCAGGTTGAGCAGGATGTCGACGACGTCTTCCTGGACACCCTCGATGCTCGTGTACTCGTGCAGCACGCCCTCGATCTCGGCCTCGACGATCGCTGCTCCCGGCATGGACGAGAGCAGGATACGGCGCAACGCGTTGCCCAGCGTGTGGCCGTAGCCGCGCTCAAACGGTTCGATCGTCACTTTGGCGTGCAATTCGTCGACCGGCGCAACCTTGACGACGCGCGGCTTGAGAAATTCGTTCACAGATCCCTGCATGGGTGACTACCCTCCTGACTATTTGGAGTACAGCTCGACGACCAGGTTCTCGTTGATATCGGGCAGGATATCCTCCCGATCAGGCAACGACTTCAGTACGCCGGTCATCTTCTTCGCATCCACTTCGACCCACTCGGGCAAGCCGACCTGGCCCGCAATGTCCAGTGCGCTTTGAATGCGAAGTTGCTTCTTCGCCTTTTCACGAATACCAATGGCATCGCCGGCATTCAGTTGCAGCGAAGGAATGTTCACCGTCTGGCCGTTCACCTCGATGCCTTTGTGGCTCACGAGCTGGCGGGCTTCGGCGCGTGTCGACGCAAAGCCCATACGGTAGACGACGTTGTCCAGACGCCCTTCGAGCAGGCGCAACAGGTTTTCACCCGTTGAGCCTTTGCGCTGGGCGGCTTTCTTGTAGTAGTTGCGAAACTGCCGTTCGAGTACGCCGTACATACGGCGCAGTTTCTGCTTCTCCCGCAGCTGCATGCCGTAGTCCGACAGGCGCGGTCGACGCTGCAAGGGACCGCCCGGCGGTACCTCCAGCTTGCACTTCGAATCGAGCGGACGCACGCCGCTCTTCAGAAACAGGTCAGTCCCTTCACGGCGGGACAGCTTGCACTTGGGTCCGAGATATCTTGCCATTGACTATAGCCTCTATACGCGGCGTTTTTTCGGCGGACGACAGCCGTTATGAGGAATCGGGGTCACGTCCTCGATGTTCTGAATGCGAAATCCGAGCGCGTTCAGGGCGCGCACCGCGGACTCACGGCCCGGGCCCGGCCCGCGCACGCGCACGTCCACGTTCTTGACGCCGAATTCCAGGGCGGCACGGCCGGCCTTCTCCGACGCGACCTGCGCGGCGAACGGCGTGGATTTACGCGATCCACGAAAACCACAGCCACCGGCGGTCGCCCAGGACAATGCATTGCCCTGGCGGTCGGTGATCGTAATGATCGTGTTGTTGAAGGAGGCATGGATGTGCGCGATTGCATCCACCACATGCTTCTTCACCTTCTTGCGTTTTTGCGGTTCAGCCATTTCTGTGTCCAGTTAAAGCGAATCGGGTCGCCGGGGTTATCGCTTGACGGGCCGGCGCGGTCCCTTGCGGGTACGCGCGTTGGTACGGGTACGCTGGCCGTGCACCGGCAGCCCGCGGCGATGACGTATGCCGCGGTAACAGCCGAGGTCCATCAAGCGCTTGATGTTCATGGAATTTTCGCGACGCAGGTCGCCCTCTACCTCGAACTGGGCGACGGCGTTGCGAATCTTCGCGACTTCGGGTTCCGCCAGGTCCTTGACCTGGGTATCGGGCGCCACGCCGGCCACGCCGCAGATCTGCCGCGCGCGCGTCTTGCCGATACCGTAAATAGACGTCAGTGCCACCACCGACGTGCTTGTTCAACGGAATATTTATGCCTGCTATACGAGCCACTTCGAGATACCTTCTGGGTTAGCCCTGACGCTGCTTGTGACGGGCGTCCGTGCAGATCACGCGCACAACGCCGTTACGGCGTATGATCTTGCAATTCCTGCACATTTTCTTGACCGATGCTCTGACTTTCATGAGCGTTCTCCAAATACCGCTGACGGATCAGCGAACCGAGCCACTGCGACCGTAATTGCGCAGGTTGGCCTTTTGCATCATGCCTTCGTACTGATGGCTCAGCGCGTGCGCCTGCAACTGCGACATGAAATCCATCGTGACGACCACGAGAATGAGTAGCGACGTGCCGCCGAAGTTGAACGGGACGCTCGGGTAGAACATCCGCACGATTTCCGGCAGCACGCACACGCCCGCGACGTAAAGGGCACCCCAGAACGTCAGCCGCGTCAGCACCCTGTCTATCATGTCTCCGCCGTCTGCGCTCCCGGCCGGATACCCGGCACGAACGCTCCCGACCGCTTCAGGTTATCCGCGGTGTCCTTCGAATTGAAAACCAGCGCGGTGTAGAAAAAGCAGAAGAAGATGATCATGGCAGCGAACAGCAACACGTAGATCGGCTGGCCGGGCCCCAGGTTGGCGCCCAGCGTCTGCAGCCAGCGCTGGAAAATATTCGGTTCCGCCGACTGCCCGAAAAACTGGGCAATAGTAGCCGGGAACAGGAGAATGCTCGACGCGAAGATCGCCGGGATGACACCCGACATGTTCAGCTTGAACGGCAGGTGCGTGCTCTGCGCCGCGTACATGCGCCGCCCCTGTTGTCGCCTCGCGTAATTCACGGTAATGCGGCGCTGCGCGCGTTCCATGTAGACGACAAACACAATGATGGCCACGCCGCCGAGTAGGAACAGTATTGCCATCGCCGAGGACAACTCGCCGTTGCGCACCAGCTCGGCCGTGCCGGCGACGGCCGCGGGCAGGCCCGCCACGATGCCGGCCAGGATGATCATCGAGATGCCGTTGCCCAATGCCACGCTCGGTGATCTGTTCGCCCAGCCACATCAGGAACATCGTTCCCGTGACCAGCGTGATGCAGGCGGTAATCAGGAATGCCGGGCCGGGATTGACGACGACACCCGGCTGGCTCTGCAGCCACGTTGCCGCCGCCACGGACTGGAACATCGCCAGCCCCACGGTGCCGTAGCGGGTGTACTGCGTGATCTTGCGCCGTCCGGACTCGCCTTCCTTCCGCAACTGCTGCAGTGACGGCACGATCATGCTCGCCATCTGCATGATGATGGACGCGGAGATGTAGGGCATGATGCCGAGCGCGAAGATTCCGAAACGCGACAGCGCGCCACCCGAAAACAGGTTGAACAGCGCCAGCATGTTGCCCGCCTGCTGGTCAAAGAACTGCGCCAGCGCGGCCGGATCGACGCCGGGGACCGGAATGAAGGTTCCGGCCCGGAATACGATCAGCGCACCGACGAGGAACGCAAGGCGCTTCTCGAGCTCGCCCATCTTGCCCGCGCCCGTCGGGGCTCCTGCCGGATTTTTTACTGGCTTCTTCGCCATTACCGATCCCGTTCGTCAGTCCTTACGCTTCAATGCTGCCGCCGGCCGCCTCGATGGCTGCGCGCGCGCCCCTGGTTACCGCCAGGCCCTTGACCTTGACGGCCTTGTCGAGCTTGCCGGACAGGATGACCTTGACCTTCGTGGCCCGCGCCGGCACCAGCTGCGCTTTCTTCAGCGCATCGATGTCGACCACCTCCTCGCCGACGAGGCCCAGCTCGTGCAGGCGCAGCTCGGCCGTGCCTGTCGCCATCTGCGAGCGAAAGCCGACCTTGGGCAGGCGCCGCTGCAATGGCATCTGGCCGCCTTCGAAGCCGACCTTGGTGTAGCCGCCCGAACGTGCGTGCTGGCCTTTCTGGCCGCGTCCGCAGGTCTTTCCCTGGCCGGCGGAATGGCCGCGGCCCAGCCGCTTGCCGGCTGCCCGCGCGCCCTTGCCCGGCGCTATGTCGTTGAGGCGCATATCAAACTTCCTCTACTGAAACGAGGTACGAAACCTTGTTAATCATGCCGCGATTCTCCGGCGTGTCCGCGACGGTCACGCTCTGGCGAATCTTGCGGAGGCCAAGCCCCGCGATGCAGGCCTTATGGCTCTTCAGCCGGCCGTACCGGCTTTTTTCGAGCGTCACTTTCAATTGCTTGGGCGTCGCCATCGTTCCAAATCCGTTTCCAGAATAGTCTCAGCCGCCGGATACGATCCGTATCAGGCCACTATCTCTTTGATCTTCTTGCCGCGCTTTGCTGCGATCGCGCGTGGCGAATGTATGCCCTTCAGCGCATTGATCGTTGCCCGAACAACATTGATCGGGTTGCGTGAGCCGTAACTCTTCGCCAGTACGTTGCGCACACCGGCACACTCGAATACCGCTCGCATCGCGGCCGCCGGCGATAATGCCGGTACCCTCGGATGCGGGCTGCATGTAAACGCGGGTCGCGCCGTGGCGGCCCTTTTTCGCGTACTGCAACGTTTCGTGGTTCAGGTTGACCTTGATCAGGTTTTTCCGCGCCGCCTGCATGGCCTTCTGGATGGCGATGGGCACTTCGCGCGCCTTGCCGTAACCGAAGCCCACGCGGCCCGCGCCGTCACCGACCACCGTCAGCGCCGTGAAGCCGAACTGGCGGCCGCCCTTGACCACCTTCGCCACGCGATTGACGGTGACCAGTTTTTCCTGCAGGTCGTCCGAACTCTGTGATTGATCGTTTCTTGCCATAGTGCTGTCCCGGCTCTGCTTACGCGGTTGCCAAAAATCGTCTGCCTAAAATTTCAGTCCGGCCTCGCGGGCCGCATCGGCCAGCGCCTTGACCCGACCGTGATAGCGGAAGCCCGAACGGTCGAACGCCGACCGTATCGATGCCGGCCGCCTTGGCCTTCTCGGCGATGCGCGCGCCCACGATGGCAGCCGCTTCCGCGTTGCCCGTGCTCTTCGTGCTCTTGCGCACTTCCTGCTCCACCGTCGATGCCGACGCCAGGACGGTCGCGCCGTCCGGCGCAATCCACCTGCGCGTAAATGTGCCGCGGCGTGCGGTGCACGCTGAGGCGATTCACGGCCAGCTCCGCAATGCGTGCCCGGGCCTTGCGGGCGCGGCGCTGACGATTTTGCTTCTTGTCCAGTTTCATGACGTATCAGTCCGTTAGCTTGCGGGCAGCAATGCTGCCCGGACGTTATTTCTTCTTCGCTTCCTTCATCACCACGCGCTCGTTGGCGTAGCGCACACCCTTGCCCTTGTAGGGCTCGGGCGGACGGAAGCGACGAATCTCGGCGGCCACCTGGCCGACCTGCTGTTTGTCCGCGCCCTTCACGACAACTTCGGTCTGGCTCGGGGTCTCGATGGAGATCCCGTCCGGCACCGTGTACTCGACAGGGTGGGAAAAGCCGAGCGTCAGGTTCAGCTTCTTGCCCTGTGCCTGGGCGCGGTAACCGACGCCGACCAGCTCCAGCTTTTTCTCGAAGCCGTCCCTGACGCCACGCGCCATGTTCGCGAGCAGGGCACGCGTCGTACCCGACATCGCAATGGCAAACCTCGAGCCCGAGCGCGCCTTGACGGTGAGCTTGTTGTCTTCCGTCACCAGCTCGACCTCGGGATTCAGTTCCATCGACAATGTGCCGTTGGAGCCCTTCAGCGAGACGGTCAGGCCGCTTTGGCTGAATTCGACGCCCTGTGGCAGCTCGACGGGATATTTTGCAATTCTGGACATAGTCGTAACTCGTTAGTTAGCGGGACCGGCGTACATCAGGAAACGACGCACAGCACCTCGCCACCAATGCCTTTCTCGCGTGCCTCGCGGTCGCTCATCACGCCGGCCGAGGTCGATACGATGGCCACACCCAGCCCGCCGAGTACCCTGGGCAGCTTTTCCTTGCCTCGGAAAATTCGCAGCCCGGGCTTGCTGACGCGCTGGATCCGCTCGATGACCGGCGAGCCCTCGAAGTACTTGAGCTCGATGGTCAGCGTTGCACTGGCGCCGGTGCCCTCGCTCGAGAAGTCGAGGATGTAGCCCTCGTCCTTCAAGACCCTGGCAACGGCGATCTTGGCCTTGGATGCCGGCATCGACACGCTGGTCTTGCGCGCATGCTGGCCGTTCCTGATACGGGTCAGCATGTCGGAAATCGGATCGGTCATACTCATCTTCGTTCTCCGCCTACCAGCTCGCCTTGGTCAGGCCCGGAATCTCGCCTTTCATTGCAGCCTCGCGCAGCTTGTTGCGGCCGAGGCCGAACTTGCGATACACGCCGTGCGGACGCCCGGTAATCGCGCAGCGCTTGCGCTGCCGCGTCGGACTGGAATCCCGCGGCAAGGCGTTAAGCTTTGCCTGCGCCGCTGCGCGGTCCTCGTCGCTCGAGCCGGGGCTGCGGATGATTTCCTTGAGCGCCGCGCGTTTTTTCGCGTAACGCTGCACCAGCTTCGTCCGCTTCAGCTCGCGCTCTACCATAGACTTCTTCGCCATATCTGGAATCTCTTACTTCTTAAAAGGGAAGTTGAACGCCTCGAGCAGTGCCCGGCCTTCTTCCGCATTACGCGCCGTCGTCGAAATCGTGATGTCCATACCGCGGATCGCGTCGACCTGATCGTAGTTGATCTCCGGGAAAATGATCTGCTCGGCCACGCCCATGCTGTAGTTGCCCTGGCGATCGAACGATCGCGGGTTCAGGCCGCGAAAATCCCGGATACGCGGGATCGCTATATTCACGAGCCGGTCCAGGAACTCGTACATGCGTTCGTGCCGCAGGGTGACCTTGCAACCGATCGGATAGCCGTCACGAATCTTGAAGCCGGCAACGGACTTGCGTGCCAGCGTGCGCACGGGCCTCTGGCCGGAGACCCTTTCCATGTCCTTCATCGCGTTTTCGAGAATTTTCTTGTCGGCGACCGCTTCACCCACACCCATGTTGAGGGTGATCTTGGTGATACGCGGCACCTCCATAGCATTCCCGAGACCCAGTTTTTCCCGGATCCGCGCATGCAATTCGTTTCGGTACTGTTCCTGCAATCTGGCCATGTCTCATTCCACCTGGTACGGCCGGGTCGCCCTACGGCTCACCGTCCGCCTGAATCTGTTCGCCTCGTCAGATGTCCACCGGCTCGCCGCTGGAGCGGAAAACGCGAACCTTGTCGCCGTCTTCCTCCACGCGAATCCCGACCCGATCGCCCTTTTTTGTCTTCGGGTTGAAAACCATGACGTTGGAAATGTCGATCGGCATGGTCTTGTCCACGATACCGCCCTCGACACCCATGTTCGGGTTGCCTTTCTGGTGCTTCCTGGCGATGTTGACACCCTCCACGAGCACCCGGGCATCCGGGAATACCTGCAGGACGGTGCCGCGCCGGCCCTTGTCCTTGCCCGCCGTGACGATGACTTCGTCGCCTTTCCTGATCTTGTTCATCGGTTCCTGACCTGTCGCCTAGAGCACTTCCGGTGCCAGCGAAATAATCTTCATAAACTGGCTGGTCCGCAGCTCGCGCGTGACCGGCCCGAAAATACGCGTGCCGATCGGCTCCAGCCTGGCGTTCAGCAACACCGCGGCATTGCCGTCGAAGCGGATCAGCGACCCGTCCTTGCGACGCACGCCTTCGGGTACGCACGACGACCGCGTTGTAGACCTCGCCTTTCTTGACCTTGCCGCGCGGGATGGCGTCCTTGACGCTGACCTTGATCACGTCACCCACGGCAGCGTGGCGGCGCCTGGAGCCGCCCAACACCTTGATGCACTGCACGCGCCGTGCGCCGGAGTTGTCGGCGGCATCCAGAACTGTCTGCATCTGAATCATGACTGCATTCCGTCAATCGATCTTTATAAATTTGGTTTGAGAACTCGCCGCTTATCGTTCAGCTGCACGTTCAATGACATTGACGACCTGCCACGCCTTGCGTTTCGACACAGGGCGAAATTCGCTGATCGTCACGCGGTCGCCCTCGCGGCAATCATTGGTCTCGTCGTGCGCCAGCACCCGGGTGGTACGTCGAACGTATTTGCCGTAAGTCGGGTGCTTGATGAAGCGCTCGATCGCAACCGCCACGGTCTTGTCCATCTTGTTGCTGACTACCCGGCCGACTACCGTCCGCTGGATAGCGCTCTTCTTGCCTTCGGCCTGCTCTGCTGCTTCGTTCATTTCTGATCACCCTGGCGTTCAAGCTCGTTGATAACGGTCTTGACCCGCGCTATGTCCTTGCGTACCCGGCCGTGCTCGTGGTTGTGGTTGAGCTGCCCGGTCGCCTGCTGCATCCGCAGGTTGAATTGCTCGCGACGCAGCGCGACCAGCTCGTCCTGCAGCTCCGAAACCGACTTCGAACGCAATTCACTTGCTTTCATCACATCACCTGCCGCGATACGAAGATGGTCGGGAACGGCAATTTCGCGGCCGCCAGGCGGAACGCCTCGCGCGCCACTTCTTCCGACACGCCTTCCATGGTCCCGTACAACGCCCCGGCCCGGCTGAATCTGGCATACCCGGTGCTCGACGCTGCCCTTGCCCTTGCCCTGCCGCACTTCAAGCGGTTTCTTCGTGATCGGCTTGTCGGGAAACACGCGGATCCAGATCTTGCCGCCACGCTTGATGTGACGTGTCATCGCACGGCGGGCCGCCTCGATCTGGCGTGCCGTCAGCCGACCCCGCTCGGTCGCCTTCAGACCGTATTCGCCGAACGAAACATCGCTGCCGCGTTGCGCGAGGCCGCGGTTACGACCCTTCATCTGCTTGCGAAACTTTGTTCTCTTGGGCTGTAGCATTGTCCTGTCCTGGCCTTACCTGGCTTGCGCCTGCGACGACTTGGCCTCCTGGCCGTCCGCCGCGCCGGCGGTCTCCGCTTTCTCAAAGACCTCGCCTTTGAAAATCCAAACCTTCACGCCGATGATGCCGTACGTCGTGTTCGCCTCGGCGAACCCGTAGTCGATATCGGCCCGCAGCGTGTGCAGCGGTACACGGCCTTCGCGATACCATTCCGAACGCGCGATTTCCGCGCCGTTCAGGCGGCCGCCGACCTTGACCTTCACGCCTTCCGCGCCGACCCGCATCGTGTTGGTCACGGCCCGCTTCATCGCCCGCCGGAACATCACCCGGCGCTCCAGCTGCTGGGCAATGCCCTCGGCAACCAGCTGCGCGTCGAGCTCCGGCTTGCGCACCTCGTTGATATTTATTCGTACATCGCCCACGTTCATGTTGATCATTGCGGCAACTTCGGCCCGGAGCTTCTCGATGTCCTCGCCCTTCTTGCCGATGACGATGCCCGGACGCGCCGTAAAGATCGTGATATTCGCCTTCTTCGCCGGCCGCTCGATCGTGATGCGACTGACCGACGCGTCCTTCAGCTTCTTCTTGATGAAGGTACGCAGCAGGTGATCGGTACGGACGTGCTCGGGGAACGTCTTCGAATCGGCATACCACTTGGACGACCAGTCCTTGACGATGCCGAGCCGGATGCCCGTCGGATGTACTTTCTGACCCATACGATTCTCTCGTTATTTCCCGCGTTACTCGTCGCCGACGCGAATGGTGATGTGGCTGTTGCGCTTGATGATGCGCGCGCCACGGCCCTTCGCCCGTGCGCGGTAGCGCCGGAATGTCGGCGCCTCGTTGACCTCGATCGTCGCGACCTTCAGTTCGTCGATATCGGCGCCGTGATTGTGCTCGGCGTTGGCAATGGCCGACTCCAGCAACTTTTTGACAATGCCCGCGCTCTTCTTCGGCGTGAACGTCAGCATGCGAATCGCCTCGTCCACGCTCTTGCCGCGAATCTCGTCCGCCATCAGGCGGCATTTCTGCGGCGAAATGCGTGCGTATCGAAGTGTGGCTGCAACTTGCATCTCAGTTCCTCAGTGCCTCAGGTCTTGCGATCACCGGAGTGACCCTTGAAGGTCCGCGTAACCGCGAACTCGCCCAGCTTGTGGCCGACCATGTTCTCCGATATCAGGATCGGCACGTGCTGGCGCCCGTTGTGCACGGCAATGGTCAACCCGACCATGTCCGGCAACACCATCGAGCGGCGCGACCAGGTCTTGATCGGCTTGCGATCGTTCCTGGCGGCCGCTGCCGTCACTTTCCTGGCCAGATGCGTATCGACGAACGGGCCTTTTCTTACTGAACGTGGCACTGCTACCAGCTCCTAAATAAATTCCTGACTTGCTATCACTCGATCCGGCGACGCCGCGGCTTACTTCTTGCGCTTGCGGCGACGCAGGATCATGTTGTCCGTGCGCTTGTTGGAGCGTGTCTTGTAACCCTTGGTCGGCGTGCCCCACGGACTGACCGGGTGGCGGCCGCCCGATGTACGGCCCTCGCCGCCACCGTGCGGGTGGTCGACCGGGTTCATCGCGACGCCGCGCACCGTCGGGCGCACGCCGCGCCAGCGCTTCGCCCCGGCCTTGCCGAGCTTGCGCAGGTTATGTTCGTTGTGGCCCACCTCGCCGATCGTGGCACGGCAGTCGACGTGCACGCGGCGAGTCTCGCCCGAGCGCAGGCGCAATGTCGCGTAGCTGCCCTCGCGCGCAGCGAGCTGCGCGCTTGCGCCGGCCGAGCGTGCCAGCTGGCCGCCCTTGCCCGGCTTCATCTCGATGTTGTGCACCGTCGTGCCCACCGGAATGCTCTTCAGCGGCAATGCATTGCCCGGCTTGATCGGCGCTTCCTCGCCACTGATGACCGGCGTGCCGGCCTGCGCGCCCTTCGGCGCCAGGATGTAACGCCGCTCGCCATCGGCATACTTGATCAGCGCGAGATGTGCGCTGCGGTTCGGATCGTACTCGAGCCGCTCGACGACGCCCGGGACACCGTCCTTGTTGCGCTTGAAGTCAACGATCCGGTAACGCTGCTTGTGACCGCCGCCAACGTGCCGCGACGTGATCCGGCCGTTGTTGTTGCGGCCGCCGGTACGCGTCTTCTTGTCGAGCAGGCTCTCGAGCGGCTGACCCTTGTACAGGTCGGGCGTCCGGACCTTGATCTGGAAGCGGCGTCCCGCCGAAGTCGGTCTTGATTTCTGTAATGGCATGATTCTCTACCGTGTCCGTCGGGCGCTCGTTACTCGGCACCGAGGAAATCGAGCTGACTTCCTTCCGCCAGGGTTACGTAGGCCTTTTTCCAGCTCGCGCGGCGACCCGAGCTGAGCCCGTGCCGCTTGATCTTGCCGCGCACGTTGACGACCGTGACCGCCTCGACGTCGACTTCGAACAGGAGCTCGACGGCTTTCCTGATCTCGGCCTTCGTGGCATCCGGACGTACCCTGAACACGACCTGGTTCTTTTCCTCGGCGAGCAACGTGCTCTTTTCCGAGAGATGGGGCCCCTGGATCACCGCCATCAGCCGTTCTTCGTGAATCGCGCGGCTCATGACAGGCGCTCCTCGATCAGCTTCAGTGCCGGCAGCGTAATCAGCACCTTTTCGAACCGCATCAGCACCACCGGATCGATCGAGCCGATGTCGCAGATGCCCACGTTCGGCAGGTTGCGTGCCGACAGGAATACGTTTTCGTCGAAGGCTTCGTTGACGATCAGCACATTGTCGACGTCGTGCTTTTTCAGCAGGGCGACCATGTCCTTCGTCTTCGGCTTGTCCAGCCGGATCTCCTCGGCCACCACCAGGCGATCCTGGCGGACCAGCTCGGAGAACACGGAGCGCAACGCACCGCGGTACATTTTGCGATTGACCTTCTGCCCGTAGTCGCGCGGGCGCGCCGCGAATGCGCGGCCGCCGCCGACCCAGATCGGGCTGCGGATGGTGCCGGCACGGGCACGACCCGTGCCCTTCTGGCGCCACGGCTTGGTGCCGCCGCCGCGAGCGTCCGCGCGGTTCTTCTGCGCCTTGGTGCCCGCCCGGGCGCCGGCGAGAAACGCCGTCACGACCTGGTGCACCAGGGGTTCGTTGAATTCGGCGCCGAACGCGCTGTCAGCCACGTCCACCGAACCGCTGCCCTGCATCTTCAGCTTCATCATGCAGCCCCTTTGTTCTTCGCCTTGACCGCCGGACGCACGATGACGCTGCCGCCGGCATGACCCGGCACGGCGCCGCGAACCAGCAGCAGGTTGCGGTCGGCATCGACGCGGACGATCTTGAGGTTCTGCACCGTGCAACGCACGTTGCCCATCTGGCCCGACATCTTCTTGCCCCTGAACACGCGTCCCGGGGTCTGGTTCTGGCCGATGGAGCCCGGCGCGCGGTGCGACAGCGAGTTACCGTGCGTCGCGTCCTGAGTGTGGAAATTGTGCCGTTTGACGGTGCCGGCGAAGCCCTTGCCGATCGAGGTGCCGATCACGTCGACCTTCTGGCCGGCCTCGAACAGGTCAACCCCGAGCTCGCCGCCCGGCGCATACTCGCCGTCGTCGCCGTCCTCGAGGCGAAATTCGAGCACGGTGTCGCCGGCCTCGACCTTGGCGGCGGCGAAATGCCCGGCCTGTGCCCGGGTGACGCGCGACGCCTTGCGGCTGCCGGCGGTGACCTGCAGCGCCCGATAGCCGTCGGCATCCGCGGTCTTCACCTGCGTGATGCGATTCGGCTGCGCCTCGATCACCGTCACCGGGATCGAGATCCCGTCTTCGGTAAAGACGCGTGTCATGCCGCACTTGCGGCCAACGAGACCCATAGTCATCTTCTAAAACCTCGCCCCGACTTCGATTGGCCGGCGCCCTTGATGAATCGGTTTTGCCTGTCAAAAACACTGCACCGCCCCGACTTCGGTTGGCCGAGGCTGCTTTCACGTATCGCCTGAACACGCGAAAGGGCCAGCCGTCGCGCGAATCGTCGTGATTCGATGCTTTGGAGCTGACCCTGTCTCCGGTACGTGACCGGTTGCCCGGGATTTGCCGAGTACGCCGTCGGGTTACCTGGCGACCTGACTGTAAGCGCCTCCAGGGAATTTTCCCGCGGCGCCTTTTCCGAACCTGGCCGACTCCCGGCACGGCCTGATCCAGTCGAGCCCGCCATTATACCCGCGTTGCCTTGCTTGCGCAAGGGCTTTCGGGGATGCAGGGGCGGGGGTTAATTCAGCTTGATCTGGACGTCCACGCCGGCCGGCAGCTCGAGCTTCATCAGGGCGTCGACCGTCTTGTCGGTCGGGTCCATGATGTCCATCAGCCGCTTGTGCGTGCGGATCTCGTACTGGTCGCGCGCGTCCTTGTTGACGTGCGGCGAGATCAGGATCGTGTACCGCTCCATCTTCATCGGCAGCGGAATCGGTCCCTTGACCGTCGCGCCGGTGCGCTTCGCCGTGTCCACGATCTCGCGCGCCGAATTGTCGATCAGGCGATGATCGAACGCCTTCAGCCGGATGCGAATGTTCTGGTTGGTTGCCATGTTCAGGAATTCTCTGTTCCGGGCGCCTTGCGCCGTTTAAATGAATTCGCGGCTGGAAGCCGCTCCTACGGAAGCCGCTCTCGCTTACGGTCGATGATCTTGGACGACGACGCCGGCGCCCACGGTGCGGCCGCCCTCGCGAATGGCGAACCGCAGGCCGTCTTCCATCGCGATCGGCGCAATCAGGTCCACCACCATCTGCACGTTGTCGCCCGGCATCACCATCTCGGTGCCCTCCGGCAGCTCCACCGCGCCCGTCACGTCCGTCGTCCGGAAGTAGAACTGCGGGCGATACCCCTTGAAGAACGGCGTATGACGGCCGCCCTCTTCCTTCGTCAGGATGTAAACCTCCGCCTCGAACTTCGTGTGCGGCGTGATCGAGCCCGGCTTCGCCAGCACCTGGCCGCGCTCCACTTCCTCGCGCTTCGTGCCGCGCAGCAGCACACCCACGTTGTCGCCCGCCTGGCCCTGGTCCAAAAGCTTCCGGAACATCTCGACGCCCGTGCACCGTCGTCTTCGCCGTGTCCTTGATGCCCACGATCTCGATCTCGTCGCCCACCTTCACAATGCCGCGCTCGACGCGACCCGTCACCACCGTGCCGCGACCGGAAATCGAGAACACGTCCTCG
The DNA here is from genome assembly GCA_034522415.1 of Woeseiaceae bacterium. Classification (GTDB taxonomy): domain Bacteria; phylum Pseudomonadota; class Gammaproteobacteria; order Steroidobacterales; family Woeseiaceae; genus Woeseia. The sequence goes on along the minus strand of JAXHLH010000001.1, from coordinate 176,946 downwards.
ACCGGCATCAGGAACGGCCTGTCCATCGCGCGCTCCGGCTCCGGAATGTAGCCGTCCATCGCCTCCACCAGCTTCACGATCGACGGCACGCCGATCGTCCGTCGTCGTCGCCCTCCAGCGCCTTCAGCGCCGAGCCCGTCGACGATCGGCGTGTCGTCGCCCGGGAAACTCGTACGTCGTCAGAAGCTCGCGGACCTCCATCTCCACCAGCTCCAGCAGCTCCTCGTCGTCGACCATGGTCCGCCTTGTTCAGGTAGACCACAATGCACGGCACGCCGACCTGGCGGCTCAGCAGGATGTGCTCGCGCGTCTGCGGCATCGGGCCGTCCGCCGCCGACACCACCAGAATCGCGCCGTCCATCTGCGCCGCACCGGTGATCATGTTCTTCACGTAGTCCGCGTGCCCCGGGCAGTCCACGTGCGCGTAGTGCCGCTTCGTCGCTCTCGTACTCCACGTGCGCCGTCGCGATCGTGATCCCGCGCGCCTTCTCCTCCGGCGCCTTGTCGATCTGGTCGTAAGCCGCGAACCTCGCCACCGTACGTCTCCGCCAGCACCTTCGTCAGCGCCGCCGTCAGCGTCGTCTTGCCGTGGTCAACGTGACCAATCGTGCCGACGTTCACGTGCGGCTTCGTTCGCTCGAACTTTCGCCTTGGCCATGGCCCTTACCTCCTGATCGATTCTGTGCTGCTGTCGGGCGAGCGCACGGCAGTCGAGCCTAGGCGGCCTTCTGCGATCACCGCTTCCGCGACGCTGCTGCGGCACCTCGGTCGTAGTGCTCGAATTCCATGGTGTACGTCGCGCCGGCCCTGGCTCATCGAGCGCAGGTCGGTCGCGTAGCCGAACATCTCCGCCAGCGGCACCTCGGCGTGGATCGCCTTGCCGGCGGGCGCGTCCTCCATGCCCTGCATCAGGCCGCGGCGGCGGTTCAGGTCGCCCATGACGTCGCCCATGTACTCTTCGGGCGTCACCACCTCGACCTTCATGATCGGCTCGAGCAGCACCGGCTCCGCCTTGCTCGGCGCCGTCCTTGAACGCCATGCGAGCCGGCGATCTTGAACGCCATTTCGCTCGAGTCGACGTCGTGGTACGAGCCGTCGTAGAGCGTGACCTTGATGTCGACCATCGGATAGCCGGCAATGACGCCGTTCTCCATCTGCTCCTGCACGCCCTTGTCCACGGCCGGGATGTATTCCCTGGGCACGACGCCGCCGACGATATTGTTGACAAACTCGTAGCCCGCGCCGGCCTCCTGCGGTTCCAGCTTCAGGTAGACGTGACCGTACTGGCCGCGACCGCCGGACTGGCGCACGAACTTGCCTTCCTGCTCGACCGCCTTGCGGATCGTCTCGCGGTAGGCGACCTGCGGCTTGCCGACGTTGGCCTCGACCTTGAACTCGCGCTTCATGCGGTCGACGATGATGTCGAGGTGCAGCTCGCCCATGCCGGAGATGATCGTCTGGCCCGACTCCTCGTCGGTGCGACCCGGAAAGACGGGTCTTCCTGGGCCAGCTTGCCCAGCGCCATGCCCATCTTCTCCTGGTCGGCCTTGGTCTTCGGCTCCACTGCGACGGAAATCACCGGATCCGGGAATTCCATGCGCTCGAGCGTGATGATCGCTTTCGGGTCGGTGAGCGTATCGCCCGTCGTGACATCCTTCAGGCCGACCGCGGCGGCAATGTCGCCGGCGCAGCACTTCCTTGATCTCCTCGCGCTTGTTGGAGTGCATCTGCAGCATGCGGCCGATGCGCTCGCGTCTTGCTCTTGACCGGGTTGTAGACGCGTGTCGCCCGACTTCGAGCACGCCGGAGTAGACGCGGAAGAAGGTCAGGTTGCCGACGAACGGGTCCGTGGCGATCTTGAACGCCAGCGCCGCGAACGGCTCGTTGTCGTTCGGACGCGCGGTCGCCCGTCTCGGCTCGTCGGCTCGATGCCCTCGATGGCCGGCACGTCGATCGGGCGACGGCATGTACTCGATGACCGCGTCCAGCAGCGCCTGCACGCCCTTGTTCTTGAAGGCGGAGCCGCACAGCACCGGGACGATCTCGTTGGCCAGCGTGCGCTTGCGCATGCCCGCGCTGATTTCGTCCTCGGTCAGGCTCGCCGTCCTCGAGGTACTTCTCCATCAGCTCCTCGTTGGCCTCGGCGGCGGCTTCGACCAGCTGCTCGCGCGCACTCGCTCGGCTGTCGGCCTGCAGCTCGGCCGGGATGTCCCGGGCCTCGTAGGTCATGCCCATGTTGTCGTCGTTCCAGTAGATCGCGCGCATGCCGATCAGGTCGATCACGCCCTCGAACTGGTCCTCGGCGCCGATGGGCACCTGGATCGGCACCGGGTTGGCGCCCAGCCGTGTGCGCACCTGCTTGACGACGCGCAGGAATTCGGCCCCGGCCCGGTCCATCTTGTTGACGAAGACCATGCGCGGCACGCCGTACTTGTCGGCCTGGCGCCAGACCGTTTCGGACTGCGGCTCGACGCCGCCGACGGCGCAGAACACCGCCACGGCGCCGTCGAGCACGCGCAGGGAGCGCTCCACCTCGATGGTGAAGTCGACGTGGCCCGGGGTGTCGATGATGTTGATGCGGTGCTCGTCGAACTGCTGGTCCATGCCCTGCCAGAAGCAGGTGGTCGCAGCCGAGGTAATCGTGATGCCGCGCTCCTGCTCCTGCTCCATCCAGTCCATGACGGCCGCGCCGTCGTGCACCTCGCCGATCTTGTGCGAGACGCCGGTGTAGAACAGGACGCGCTCGGTCGTCGTCGTCTTGCCGGCATCGATGTGCGCCATGATGCCGATATTGCGATAGCGCTCGATGGGAGTACGTGCGTGGCCACGAGTGAAATCCTCTGGTATCGGCTGAGCTGCGCTTACCAGCGGTAGTGCGAGAAGGCCTTGTTGGCCTCGGCCATCCGGTGCGTGTCTTCACGCTTCTTGACGGCCGCGCCGCGGTTCTCGGCGGCATCCAGCAGCTCGCCGGCGAGGCGCTCGCGCCATGGACTTCTCGCTGCGCTTGCGCGCGGCGTCGATCGATCCAGCGCATCGCCAGCGCCTGGCGGCGCTCGGGACGGACCTCGACCGGCACCTGGTAGGTGGCGCCGCCGACGCGGCGCGACTTGACCTCGACCGTCGGGCGTGACGTTTTCGAGCGCCTGCTCGAGCAGCTCGACCGCGGTCCTCGCCGCGCTCTGCTTCTCGGATCGCGTCGAGCGCACCGTAGACGATGCTCTCGGCGACGGACTTCTTGCCGTCGTCCATGATCATGTTGATGAACTTGGCGAGCAATTCGCTGCCGAACTTCGGGATCCGGCAGGATGTCGCGTTTAGGAAGCTCTGGCGTCTGTCTGCAGGCGATCGACTGACCTGCTCTGCGCGGCATATCCTGAGTGCATCAGCTTACTTCGGCCGCTTGGCGCCGTACTTGGAGCGGCCCTGACGGCGATCGCCGACGCCGGCGTAGTCGAGCGTGCCGCGCACGGTGTGATAGCGCACGCCGGGAAGGTCCTTCACGCGACCGCCGCGGATCAGCACCACCGAGTGCTCCTGAAGGTTGTGGCCCTCGCCGCCGATGTAGCTGGTCACCTCGTAGCCGTTGGTCAGCCGCACACGCGCTACCTTGCGCAGCGCCGAGTTCGGCTTCTTCGGCGTCGTCGTGTAGACGCGGGTGCAGACGCCGCGCTTCTGCGGGCAACCCTCGAGCGCCGGCACGTTGCTTTTGCCGCCTTGCGGCGCGCGCGGCTTGCGGACCAGCTGATTGATCGTGGCCATGCCGATCTCTTCTCTGATCATACTGGCGACAAACCGAAGCGCTCGGCCTGCGCGAACGAGCGCACGCCGCTACTCGGTGGCGGTCTGCCGACCGGCGCAGTGTCGCACAAAGTTACTACCGGCCGTTGCGACGATCGCGCTCGAGATCAGAGCCCGCCGGCGCGGGTCGCTGAGCAGTCGGCACTGTACGATCCCGACGGTGTCAGGCTCGCGACGCCGCGTCGAGCCGCCGAGTCCGGCACCCGGCAGTCCGTCCTGCAGGTTACGCTCCGCGGCCTGACCTCGCGCCCGACCGCGTCGTCGCTCCGCCGGCCTCCTCGGCTGTCGCCGCTCGGCCGCCTTCGCTCGGCTCGGAGCGCGCCGAGCTCGGTCAGCGGCATCGGCATCCTCGCCGCGGCGTGCCGGCGCCGCTCGGCGTGGTGCGCAAACCCGGTACCCGCCGGGATCAGGCGGCCGACGATCACGTTTTCCTTCAGGCCGCGCAGGTCGTCCTTGAGCCCGCGAACCGCGGCCTCGGTCAGCACGCGCGTGGTCTCCTGGAACGAGGCCGCGGAGATGAACGACTCGGTCGCCAGCGACGCCTTGGTGATGCCCAGCAGCATCGCCTCGAACGTCAGCATGTCCTTGCCCTGCGCCTCGAGCTGCTCCTGGACCTCCAGCGCGCGCGCCTTGTCGAGCTGCTCGCCCCGCAGGAAGCTGCGTGTCGCCCGGATCGGTGATCTCGACCTTGCGCAGCATCTGGCGGATGATCACCTCGATGTGCTTGTCGTTGATCTTCACGCCCTGCAGGCGATAGACGTCCTGTATTTCGTGCACCAGGTAGTCCGCCAGCTCCTCGACGCCGCGCAGGCGCAGGATATCGTGCGGGTTCGGCTCGCCGTCGGCGATGACCTCGCCGGCCTCTACCTGCTCGCCCTCGAACACGTTCAGGTGGCGCCACTTCGGAATCAGCTCCTCGTGGCTCTCGCCGTCCTCGTCGGTGATGACCAGGCGCCGCTTGCCCTTGGTCTCCTTGCCGAAGCTCGACCGTGCCGCGAGTCTCGGCCGATGATCGCCGGCTCCTTGGGCTTGCGCGCCTCGAACAAGTCGGCCACTCGCGGCAGACCGCCGGTGATGTCGCGGGTCTTCTGCGACTCCTGCGGGATTCGCGCGATGCACGTCGCCGACCTCCACCTCGTGCGCCGTCCTGCACGCTGATGATCGCGCCGCGCCGGCAGGCAGTAGTGCGCCGGGATGTCCGTGCCGGCGAAGCATGACCTCCTTGCCCTTGTCGTCGACCAGCGTGATCACGCGGGCGCAGGTCCTTGCCGCTGCCGCCGCTGCTTCGGGATCGATGCACCGACGATGCTGGACAGGCCGGTGACCTCGTCGATCTGTCTCGGTGACGGTCACGCCGTCGACGAAGTCCGTCGAAGCTGCACGGTGCCCGCCACCTCGGTGACGATCGGGTGGGTATGCGGATCCCAGTTGGCGACGATCTGGCCGCCTGCGACCTTGTCGCCGTCGTCGACGTGCAGCACGGCGCCGTAGGGCACGCTTGTAGCGCTCGCGCTCGCGCCCGTACGTCGTCGCATGACCGACATCTCGCCGGATCGCGAGCACGGCGACCAGCTGGCCGTCCTCGGTGCTCGACGGCTTGACGTTGTGCAGACGCGACCGTCGCCGTCGATCTTGACCTCGATGTTGTCGACCGCCGCGGCACGCGAGGCAGCGCCGCCGACGTGGAAGGTACGCATCGTGAGCTGCGTACCCGGCTCGCCGATCGACTGGGCGGCGATGACGCCCACCGACTCGCCGATGTTGACCGCGATGCCGCGCGCCAGGTCGCGGCCGTAGCACTGCGCGCAGACGCCGTAGCGCGTCTCGCAGGTGATCGGCGAGCGGACCACGACATGGTCGATCGCCAGGCTCCTCGATGCGCGTCGACGCCGGCCTCGTCGAGCATCGTGCCCGCGCTCGAACGAGCACCTCGTCGGTCCCGGACGGTGACCGTCCTCGGCCAGCACCCGGCCCAGGACGCGCTCGCGCGAGCGGCTCGACGACGTCGCCGCCCTCGACGATCGGCGCGCATCGACAGGCCGTTCGTCGGTGCCGCAGTCGTCCTCGGTGACCGACCAGGTCCTGGGACACGTCGACCAGGCGACGGGTGAGGTAGCCGGAGTTGGCGGTTTTCAGCGCCGTGTCCGCCAGACCCTTGCGCGCGCCGTGGGTGGATATGAAGTACTGCAGGACGTTCAGGCCTTCCCGGAAGTTGGCCGTGATCGGCGTCTCGATGATCGAACCGTCCGGCTTGGCCATCAGGCCGCGCATGCCGGCCAGCTGACGAATCTGCGCCGCGGAACCACGCGCGCCGGAGTCGGCCATCATGTAGATGGAGTTGAACGACTCCTGGTCGACCTCGTTGCCGTCGGCGTCGGTGACCGTCTCCGTTCCCAGCTTGTCCATCATCGCCTTGGCGACCTCGTCGTTCGTCCGGGACCAGATGTCGACCACCTTGTTGTAGCGCTCGCCCTCGGTCACGAGACCCGAAGCGTACTGGTCCTCGATCTCCTTCACTTCGGTCTCGGCCTTCGATCAGGATCTCCTCCTTGCGTCCGGGATCGACCATGTCGTCGACGCCGATGGAGATGCCGGCACGCGGTGGCGTAGCCGAAGCCGGTGTACATCAGCTGGTCGGCGAAGACGACCGTCTCCTTCGAGGCCGCACGTGCCGGTAGCACGCGTTGATCAGCCTGCGAGATCGCCTTCTTGGTCATGCACGCTGGTTGACGACGTCGAAACGGCAGGCCCTCGGGCAGCGATCTCGGACAGCAGCGCGCGACCCGACCGTGGTGTCGACCAGCTCGATGCGCTCGGTCGTCGTTGCCGTCCTCGTCGCGCCTCGGCATCGCGTACGCGCACCTTGACGTGCCTGCAGGTCGACGCGACCGTCGTCGTAGGCGCGATCGCACCTCGCCGACGTCCGCGAAGACGCATGCCTTCACCCTTCGCGTTCTCCCTGGTGCGGGTCATGTAGTAGAGCCCGAGCACCACGTCCTGCGACGGCACGATGATCGGCTCGCCGTTGGCCGGCGACAGGATGTTGTTCGAGGACATCATCAGCGCGCGCGCCTCGAGCTGGGCCTCCAGCGACAGCGGCACGTGCACCGCCATCTGGTCGCCGTCGAAGTCGGCGTTGAAGGCCGTGCAGACCAGCGGGTGCAGCTGGATGGCCTTGCCCTCGATCAGCACCGGCTCGAAGGCCTGGATGCCGAGACGGTGCAGCGTCGGCGCCCGGTTCAGCATGCACCGGGTGCTCGCGGATGACCTCGTCGAGGATGTCCCAGACCTCCGGCCGCTTCGCTGCTCGACCATGCTTCTTGGCCGCCTTGATGGTCGTGCGCCATGCCGCGCAGCTGCAGCTTGGAGAAGATGAACGGCTTGAACAGCTCCAGCGCCATCTTCTTCGGCAGACCGCACTGGTGCAGCTGCAGCGTCGGGCCGACCACGATGACCGAGCGGCCCGAGTAGTCGACGCGCTTGCCGAGCAGGTTCTGGCGGAAGCGGCCCTGCTTGCCCTTGATCATGTCGGCGAGCGACTTCAGCGGGCGCTTGTTGGCGCCGGTGATCGCCCGGCCGCGACGGCCGTTGTCGAGCAGCGCGTCCACCGACTCCTGCAGCATGCGCTTCTCGTTGCGCACGATGATGTCGGGCGCATTGAGGTCGAGCAGGCGCTTCAGGCGGTTGTTGCGGTTGATGACCCGGCGATAGAGATCGTTCAGGTCGGAGGTCGCGAAGCGGCCGCCGTCCAGCGGCACCAGCGGACGCAGGTCGGGCGGCAGCACCGGCAGTACCGTCAGGACCATCCACTCGGGCTTGTTGCCGGACTCGATGAACGCCTCCAGCAGCTTCAGCCGCTTGGACAGCTTCTTGATCTTGGTCTCGGAGCTGGTCGCCGCTCGATGTCCTCGCGCAGCCTGGCGAGCTCGCGCTCGAGGTCGATGCGTCCATCAGCATCTCGCGCACGGCTTCGGCGCCCATGCGGGCGTCGAACTCGTCCCCGTACTGCTCGATCGCGTCGAGGTACATCTCGTCGGTCATGAGCTGGCCGCGCTCCAGCGGCGTCATGCCCGGTTCGATGACCACGTAGGCCTCGAAGTACAGCACGCGCTCGATCTCGCGCAGCGTCATGTCCAGCATCAGGCCGATGCGGCTGGGCAGCGACTTGAGGAACCAGATGTGCGCGACCGGGCTGGCCAGGTCGATGTGGCCCATGCGCTCGCGCCGGACCTTGGACTGGGTGACCTCGACGCCGCACTTCTCGCAGATGACGCCGCGATGCTTCAGCCGCTTGTACTTGCCGCACAGGCACTCGTAGTCCTTGATCGGCCCGAAGATCTCGGCGCAGAACAGGCCGTCCCGCTCCGGCTTGAAGGTGCGGTAGTTGATGGTCTCCGGCTTCTTGACCTCGCCGAAAGACCAGGAACGGATCATCTCCGGCGACGCCAGGCCGATGCGGATCGCGTCGAAGTCTTCGGCTATCCGTCGACTGGAGATGTCATCAGCTTCGTCACAGGTCTTGCAATGCAGGCTTCAGCCTGAACGTCATGGGCGTGCGGCTCCGTGCGCGCGACTCAGTCCTCGTCTGCTCCAGTTCGATGTTGATGCCCAGCGAGCGGATTTCCTTGACGAGCACGTTGAAGGATTCCGGCATGCCCGGCTCCATCTGGTGCGTCGCCGTCGACGATGTTCTCGTACATCTTGGTGCGGCCCTGCACGTCGTCGGACTTGACGGTCAGCATCTCCTGCAGCGTGTAGGCGGCGCCGTAGGCCTCCAGCGCCCAGACCTCCATTTCGCCGAATCGCTGGCCGCCGAACTGCGCCTTGCCGCCCAGCGGCTGCTGGGTAACCAGACTGTAGGGGCCCGTCGAGCGGGCGTGCATCTTGTCGTCCACCAGGTGGTGCAGCTTCAGCATGTACATGTAGCCGACCGTCACCTCGCGGTCGAAGGCCTCGCCGGTGCGGCCGTCGTAGAGCGTCGTCCTGGCCGGTGTCCGGCAGCCCGGCCAGCTTCAGCAGCTCCTTGATCTCGTCCTCGTTGGCACCGTCGAAGACCGGCGTCGCCGTCGGCACACCGTTGACGAGGTTGCCGGCCAGCTCGCATGACTCTCGTCGTCGGACTGAGCGACTTCGATGTCCTCCGACGGCCGTCCGTCTGGTTGTAGATCCTCGTCCAGGAACTCGCAGCACCTCGCGTCGGCCTGCCTGCGCCCGCAACATGTGGCCGATCTTGTCGCCCAGCCCCTTGGCGGCCCAGCCGAGGTGCGTCTCCAGCACCTGCCCGACGTTCATGCGCGACGGCACGCCCAGCGGATTCAGCACGATATCGACCGGTGTGCCGTCCTTCGTGAACGGCATGTCCTCCACCGGCACGATCGTCGAGATCACGCCCTTGTTGCCGTGGCGGCCGGCCATCTTGTCACCCGGCTGGATGCGACGCTTCACGGCGAGATAGACCTTGACCATCTTCAGCACGCCCGGCGCCAGGTCGTCGCCGCGCTGCAGCTTCTCGATCTTCTCCTCGAAGCGCTCGTCGAAGCCTTGGCGCTGCGCCTCGAGCGTCTCGCGCAGCCGCTGCCAGCTGCTCGTTGGCCTCGTCGTTCTTCAGCCGTACCTCGAACCACTTCTCGCGCGGCAGCTCCTCCAGGTAGCCCCTGGTGATCTTGCGCGCCGGCCTTCAGCCCTTGGTCGGCCACTCGCGGCGACCTTGCCGACCAGCAGGTCGCGCTCGACGCGGTAGAAGATGTCGTCCTCGAGGATCGCGATGCTCGTCGTCGAGGTCCTTGCGGACGCTCTCGACTCTCGGCCTTCTCGATCGACAGCGCGCGCGCGTCCTTCTCGACGCCGTCGCGCGTGAACACGCGCACGTCGATCACGGTGCCGTCCATGCCCGGCGGCACGCGCTGGGAAGTGTCCTTCACGTCGGACGCCTTCTCGCCGAAGATTGCCCGCAGCAGCTTCTCTTCCGGCGTCAGCTGCGTCTCGCCCTTCGGCGTGACCTTGCCGACGAGGATATCGCCCGACTTCACCTCGGCGCCGATATACGCGATACCGGATTCGTCCAGCTTCGCAAGCGCTGCGTCGCCGACGTTCGGGATGTCCGCGGTGATGTCCTCGGAACCCAGCTTGGTGTCCCGCGCGACGCACGACAGCTCCTCGATGTGGATGGTCGTGAACCGGTCTTCCTGCACCACCCGCTCGGAGATCAGGATCGAGTCCTCGAAGTTGTAGCCGTTCCAGGGCATGAAGGCGACCAGCAGGTTCTGGCCCAGCGCCAGCTCGCCCAGGTCGGTGGACGGGCCGTCGGCCAGCACGTCGCCGTTCGCAATCCTGTCGCCCGCCTGCACCAGCGGGCGCTGGTTGATGCAGGTGTTCTGGTTGGAGCGCGTGTACTTGGTCAGGTTGTAGATATCGACGCCCGACTCGTACGGCTCGGTCTCGTCGTCGTTGACGCGGACCACGATACGCGAGGCGTCGACCATGTCGACGATACCGCCGCGCCTGGCGACCACGGTCACACCGGAGTCGACCGCCACTGCCCGCTCCATGCCGGTACCGACCAGCGGCGCTTCGGAGCGCAACGTCGGCACAGCCTGGCGTTGCATGTTCGACCCCATCAGCGCGCGGTTGGCGTCGTCGTGCTCGCAGGAACGGAATCAGCGAGGCGGCGACCGACACGATCTGCGTCGGCGAAACGTCCATGTAATCGACCTGATCGCGGATCGGCCAGCGTGAACTCGTCCTTGTGGCGGCAGCGACACGAGCTCGTCGGTGAACCTGCCCTTGTCGTCGAGCTCGGCGTTCGCCTGGGCGATGACGTAGTTGCCCTCCTCGATGGCCGACAGGTACACGACCTCGTCGGTCACCGCGCCGTCTTCACCTTGCGGTACGGCGTCTCGAGGAAGCCGTACTCGTTGGTGCGGGCATAGACGGCCAGCGAGTTGATCAGGCCGATGTTCGGACCTTCCGGCGTCTCGATCGGGCAGACGCGGCCGTAGTGCGTCGGGTGCACGTCGCGCACCTCGAAGCCGGCGCGCTCGCGGGTCAGGCCGCCCGGGCCCAGCGCCGACACGCGCCGCTTGTGGGTGACTTCCGACAGCGGGTTGTTCTGGTCCATGAACTGCGACAGCTGCGAGGATCCGAAGAACTCCTTGACTGCCGCGGCGACGGGCTTGGCGTTGATCATCTCCTGCGGCATCAGGCCTTCGGTCTCGGCCTGCGTCAGGCGCTCCTTGACGGCGCGCTCGACGCGCACCAGACCGACGCGGAAGGCGTTCTCCGCCATCTCGCCGACCGAGCGCACGCGGCGGTTGCCGAGGTGGTCGATGTCGTCGACGTTACCGTTGCCGTTGCGGATGTCTACCAGCGTCTTCAGCACGTCGAGAATATCGTCGTTGTCGAGAATGCCGCTGCCCTCGGAGGACTCGCGGCCGACACGGCGATTGAACTTCATTCGACCGACCGCCGACAGGTCGTAGCGGTCGGGGTTGAAGAACAGGTTCTGGAACAGGTTCTCGGCCGCTTCCTTGGTTGGCGGCTCGCCCGGGCGCATCATGCGATAGATCTCGACCAGCGCCTCCAGGCGCGTCGTCGACGGATCGATCTTCAGCGTGTTGGAAATATACGAACCGTGATCGAGGTCGTTAACGTACAGCGTGCGAATGTGTTCGACGCCCGACTCGATCAGCTTTTCGATCAGCTCGGCCGTCAATTCATCGTTTGCCGCCGCCAGCAATTCGCCGGTTTCGGTGTCGACGACGTCGTGTGCGAGGATTTTTTCCTCGAGGTATTCGGCAGGCACGACGAGGTCCGTGGCCTTCGCCTTTTCCATGTCGCGCACGTGCTTGGCCGTGATGCGCCGACCTTCCTCGACGATCACCTTGCGGCCCAGCTTGATATCGAAGATCGCGGTTTCGCCGCGCAGCCGCTCGGGCACCAGACCCATGCGGATTTCCTTCTTCGACAGGTAGAAATCGTTGGTGTCGAAGAAGATATCGCAGCATCTCCTCGTTTCGACAGGCCCAGCGCCCGCATGAGGATCGTCACCGGCAGCTTGCGGCGACGGTCGATGCGCGCAAATACGCAGTCCTTGGGATCGAACTCGAAGTCGAGCCACGAACCGCGGTAGGGAATGATGCGCGCCGAAAACAGCAGCTTGCCCGAGGAATGGGTCTTGCCCTTGTCATGATCGAAGAACACGCCGGGGGAGCGATGCAGTTGCGATACGATGACGCGCTCGGTGCCATTGATCACGAACGTGCCGGTGATCGGTCATCAGCGGCATTTCACCGAGATAGACTTCCTGCTCCCGGATATCCTTGACCGGCTTGGGCGTGCCGCTGGCGTCCTTGTCGTAAATGACGAGGCGGACCTTGACGCGAATCGGTGCCGCGTAGGTCAGGCCGCGCAGCTGGCACTCCTTGACGTCGAATACCGGCTCGCCCAGGCGGTAGGAGACATACTCGAGGGCCGCATTGCCGGAGTAGCTGACGATAGGAAACACCGTCTGGAATGCAGCGTGCAGGCCGACGTCATTGCGCTGGTCTTCTTCGCAGTCCAGCTGCAGAAAGGTGCTGTAGGAATCCAGCTGGATCGACAACAGATAAGGCACATTCAGAATCGTCGGCCGTTTGCCGAAGTCTTTCCGGATGCGCTTTTTCTCAGTGAATGAATAGGCCATTCGAGGTTACCCTTGCGTTGAGGAAGTGCGGCGACGGTGCGATGCCGGCAAGGTTGCCGGCGGGCACTTCCACGTATTTAATTGATGTCTGTCTGTTCTCTGCCATACCGACGGACGCGGGCCGTGGCCGTAGCCGCCGCGGTGCCCGGTATTTCCTGCGACACGCCGCATTACGCCGGCATGCCTGGCTGGCAAACGGGCACCACAGCAGCCGCAGGTCCCCGCCGGCTGCCTGTCGACCTGCGGATAAAATCCACGTGGCCGGTTTACTTCAGCTCGACGGTGGCGCCGGCTTCTTCAAGCTGCTTCTGGAAGTTCTCGGCGTCGTCCTTCGATGCGCCTTCCTTGATCGTTGAAGGTGCGCCTTCAACGGCATCCTTGGCTTCCTTGAGGCCGAGCCCGGTGATGGCGCGAACCGCCTTGATCACGGCAACCTTGTTGCTGCCGAAGTTGGCGAGCACCACGTCGAACTCGGTCTTCTCTTCCGCGGCGGCAGCTTCTTCACCACCGGCGGCGCCGCCCGCGGCAACCGCGACCGGAGCAGCAGCGGATACACCCCACTCTTCCTCGAGCATCTTGACGAGCTCGACGACCTCCATCACGGTCATTTGCGCGAAATTGTTTCGAGCAGATCTGCGTCTTCGACAACTGCCATTTCTTAACTCCTTGAAGTTTACCTGAATCAGTTAAAACGTTCTCGATCCGTTGCTCAGGCCGCTTGCTTGCTGGTCGCGCACCGCCGCGACCGTCCGGACCAGCTTGGCATGCGGTTCGGCCAGGGTGCGCACCAGCTTGCTCGATCGGCGCCTTCATGACGCCCAGCAGCATGCCGCGTGCCCGGTCCAGCGTCGGCAGCTCGGCAAGCCTCGAGAGCTCACTGGCATCCAACAACTGCCCGCCGGCAGACAGCGATACCGCCCGCAGAGCATTGTGCTCTTTGGCGAAGTTCCTGATGATCCTGGCAGCGGCACCCGGATCCTCCTTGGCGAACGCGAGCAGCAGCGGGCCCTTGAGAGTGTCTTTCATACACTCGAATTCAGTGCCCTCGATGGCGCGGCGTGCCAGCGTGTTCTTGACCACACGCAGGTACACCCCGGCGTTGCGCGCTTCCCTGCGCAACGCCGTCATCTCTGCAACCGACAACCCTCTGTAGTCCGCCGCAACGGCAGAGTGCCGCAGTCGCCCGCAACCGCGTTCACCTCTTCGACACAACGCCTTTTTGTCTTCGAGTCTCGAGCGCCATGACATACCTCCGTGGCTTCGGATCGGACACTTCGGACGACCACGTGCTTCATCCGACCTGAACGCCCGGACTTGCCCGTCCGGCAACACCGGGAACAGACTCGCCGATCGCTGGGGCAACTCCCGCGGCTTGCGCCGCGTTCGGTGCCCCGGCTGCGACGAGCGCGTGACCATCACCAGATTGCCCGAAGTCAGGTATCACCATCTGCGGTCAGGCGTTCGGGCGACTTACCAGGATCGAGCGCCATCACCGTCCGCCTGACGGTCCTCGACGATCGGCCAGTCGCCCGCCATTCTGCCGCCACGTCGCGACCGAAGTCGCGACGTGCGCAAATTCTTGCTCAGGCCTCCCTGGACGCCTGGTCCACCGTCACGCCCGGACCCATGGTCGAGGACACGGTGAGGCGCTGCAGGTACTGGCCCTTTGACGCTGCCGGCTTGGCCTTGCGCAGGTCTGCCAGCAGCGCCTGCAGGTTCTCGCGTCAGTGCTTCGGACATCGAAATCCGCGCTTGCCGATCGGCGGCGTGGATGATGCCCGCCTTGTCCGTACGGTAACGGACCTGGCCGGCCTTGGCGTTCTTCACGGCCGTTTCGACGTCGGCGGTTACCGTGCCGACCTTCGGATTCGGCATCAGGCCGCGCGGGCCCAGAATCTGGCCCAGCTGGCCGACGACGCGCATGGCATCCGGCGTGGCGATCACCACGTCGAAATTCATCTCGCCGCCCTTGACCTTTTCGGCCAGGTCCTCGAAGCCGACGATATCGGCACCGGCCGCCTGCGCCTTGTCGGCGTTGTCGCCCTGCGCGAACACCGCGACCCGGACCGTCTTGCCCGTGCCGTGCGGCAATACGGTCGAGCCGCGCACAACCTGGTCGGACTTGCGCGGGTCGACGCCCAGGTTGATCGACACATCGATGCTCTCGGGGAACCTGGCCGTTGCCGAGTTCTTTCACCAGGGCCAGCGCCTCGTCCATGCGAATGCGTCGCCCGGTATCGACACTTCTCCGCGCCAGATTGCGCGCATACGCTTGCTCAGGCTTCGCCATCAGCTCGACTCCCTCCACATCGAGGCCCATGCTGCGGGCGCTGCCCGCGATGGTCGCGCACGGCCGCATCCATGTCCGCCGCCGTCAGGTCCGGCATCTTGGTCGTCGCGATTTCCTCGAGCTGCGCACGATTGACCTTGCCGACCTTGGACGTATTCGGTGTGCCCGAGCCCTTCTTGATGCCCGCTGCCTTCTGCAACAGGATCGCAGCCGGCGGCGTCTTCGTGATGAACGTGAAGCTGCGGTCACTGTAGACAGTGATCACGACCGGAATCGGGAGACCCGGCTCCGTGCCCTGCGTCTCGGCGTTGAATGCCTTGCAGAACTCCATGATGTTCACGCCATGCTGACCCAGCGCGGGGCCGACAGGCGGACTCGGATTAGCCTGGCCTGCAGCAACCTGCAGTTTGATGTAGCCAGTTACTTCTTAGCCATGTTGTGCTCTCTCCTCGGGTTCGAACCGCCTTGCCGGGCTCCCCGTAAGGTGATGTCAATCGATCAGCTTGTTAATGCCGTTGCCGCGCTGCGCAAACAGCGCCGACAACGACGTACCGTCCGGGCGCCGGCGAGGCCGGCGCCCGGACCGGAATTCGCCTACCCTTTCTCGACCTGGCCGAAATCCAGTTCGACGGGCGTAGACCGACCCAGGATCTGAACCGCCACCTGCAGGCGATTCTTTTCGTAATTCACTTCTTCGACGACGCCGCTGAAGTCGTTGAACGGGCCATCGATCACGCGCACCACCTCGCCCGGCTCGAACAGCACCTTCGGCCGCGGCTTGTCCACGCCTTCCCTGACGCGCTGCAGGATATGGTCGGCTTCCTTTTCGGTAATCGGCGCCGGCCTGTCGCTGGAGCCGCCAATGAAGCCGAGCACCTTCGGCACTTCCTTCACGAGATGCCAGGTCTCGTCGTCCATCTCCATCTGCACCAGCACGTAGCCGGGGAAGAACTTGCGCTCGCTGCGCCGCTTGCTGCCCTCGCGCATCTCGACGACTTCTTCGGTCGGCACGAGTATCTCGCCGAACTTGTGCTCGAGGCCCATCAGCTTGATGCGCTCTTCCAGCGAGGCCTTCACCTTGTGCTCGAAATTCGAGTACGCGTGAACGATGTACCAGCGTAGTGCCACTGCGGCTTCCTCTTTGAGATCCTGCGCCATCAGGCCGAACCGACCAGCGTGCGCGTCAGCCACAACAGCAGCGAATCCAGGCCCCAGAAAAACAGTGCCATGATGAGTGTGAAGACAAACACGGCGACGGCGGTTTGCGTCGTTTCCTGGCGCGTCGGCCAGACGACCTTGCGAATCTCGACCCGGGAGCCCTGGATGAAAGCCCGCAGGCGCTTGCCCTGCGTGCTGGTCATCGCGATACCCACACCGGCGGCGACGCCGCCCAGCACCATCAGCACCCGGAGCGGCAGCGACATTTCGAGGTAATAGTAGTAACCGAACAGCCCGCCAATCAGCGCAGCCGCCGCGATCAGCAGCTTCAGGAGGTCCAGCATGCCGCTTTCAGTTGTCTCGCAGTCGCGCCGTTGCCGTTGTCTACCCATTGCCGGACCCAGTCCCGGTCGAATGCCTGTACCAGCGTGAAGCCGGCACGCAAACGCGTCCGGCTTTGTCGTATTCGCGAGCGGCCACCGGCCGCCCGCCTGTATGGCAGGCCAGGAGGGAATCGAACCCCCAACCTGCGGTTTTGGAGACCGCCGCTCTGCCAATTGAGCTACTGGCCTGAACGACTCGATAGAGTTCCAGGTTTCAGGATTCAGGTCAGACACGCCCTGGAACCTGAGACCTGCGGTGGACTTATCCTCATTCGACGATCTTCGAAACGACGCCGGCGCCGACGGTACGGCCGCCTTCGCGAATCGCGAAGCGCAGACCCTCTTCCATCGCGATCGGGGCAATCAGCTCCACGTTCATCTTCACGTTGTCGCCCGGCATCACCATCTCGGTGCCCTCCGGCAGCTCGACCGCGCCCGTCACGTCCGTCGTGCGGAAGTAGAACTGCGGGCGATAGCCCTTGAAGAACGGCGTGTGACGGCCGCCTTCTTCCTTCGTCAGCACGTACACCTCGCGCCTCGAACTTCGTGTGCGGCGTGATCGAGCCCGGCTTGCGCCAGCACCTGGCCGCGCTCGACTTCCTCGCGCTTCGTGCCGCGCAGCAGCACGCCGACGTTGTCGCCCGCCTGGCCCTGGTCCAGCAGCTTGCGGAACATCTCCACGCCGGTGCACCGTCGTCTTCGTCGTGTCGCGTGATGCCCACGATCTCGATCTCGTCGCCCACCTTCACGATGCCGCGCTCGATGCGACCCGTCACCACCGTGCCGCGACCGGAAATCGAGAACACGTCCTCGACCGGCATCAGGAAATCACCGTCCACCGCGCGCTCCGGCTCCGGGATGTAACGGTCCATCGCCTCCACCAGCTTCACGATCGACGGCACGCCTATGTCCGACGTGTCACCCTCGAGCGCCTTCAGCGCCGAGCCCGTCACGATCGGCGTGTCGTCTCCCGGAAACTCGTACGTCGACAGAAGATCACGCACTTCCATCTCCACCAGCTCCAGCAGCTCCTCGTCGTCCACCATGTCCGCCTTGTTCAGGTAAACCACGATGTACGGCACGCCCACCTGCCGCGCCAGCAGAATGTGCTCGCGCGTCTGCGGCATCGGCCCGTCCGCCGCGCTCACCACCAGGATCGCGCCGTCCATCTGCGCCGCACCCGTGATCATGTTCTTCACGTAGTCCGCGTGCCCCGGACAGTCCACGTGCGCGTAGTGACGCTTGTCGCTCTCGTACTCCACGTGCGCCGTCGCGATCGTTATGCCCCGCTCCTTCTCCTCCGGCGCATTGTCAATCTGGTCGTAACCGCGAACCTCGCCACCGTACGACTCCGACATCACCTTCGTCAGCGCAGCCGTCAGCGTCGTCTTGCCGTGGTCTACGTGACCAATCGTGCCGACGTTTACGTGCGGCTTCGTTCTCTGGAATTTCTCTTTGGACATGTCCTTAACTCTCGTGATTTTTGAATTCTTCCGTCAGATTCCCTGACAACTCCCGGATGGCTCTCTGGCCGATACTTTCGAATCCTTCAAATTCCCTGCAATACCTGCCCCAGCCTGCGGCTGGAGCCCACACCCGGATTTGAACCGGGGACCTCTTCCTTACCAAGGAAGTGCTCTACCGCTGAGCTATGTGGGCGATTTCCCGAGCCCGGCAGCCTTCCGTTGCTGCACTCCGTTCTGGAGCGGGTGATGGGAATCGAACCCACATCATCAGCTTGGAAGGCTGAGGTTCTACCATTGAACTACACCCGCAGCTCGCAATAGAGTCGCCGCCTTCTCGTCGCCGTGCGGCACCTGTCTGTCGTTCATTCCGGGTGCAGCAAAAAAACGACGTATCGCTACGCCGTTGCATGGCCGAACCCCGTGTTGTCGTGCGCGTCTTACCGACGCGCAAGAAGCCGGACAGCATCGTCATGCACCGCCCGGATTCCAGAAATCGTTAGCCCAGTGTTTGCAACCAGTGAGAAATCGCTCGCCCTTGATCAGGTCTGTTGCCAATCAGTCTCGACAGTCATCCTGAAACCTTCCGGATTGTGTCTCGCGGCTTGCCGACTGTAGCTGGCGGACTGTACTACCGCCGTCTCGAAAAACCCGCCACCGCCACCATTGAATCGATTTTTTAACATCGAATCTGGTGGAGGGGGTAGGATTCGAACCTACGTAGGCATAGCCAGCAGATTTACAGTCTGCCCTCGTTGACCGCTTGAGTACCCCTCCGCGGACACAAGCCGGCTATTGTCTAATCCAGCCGCCAGCCTGTCAACAGAAAACCCCGTGATCCCGGGCCTTTCAGCACGACGTCCTTGCCGGTCGCGGGGCGCTGCATTTTCCTGACTGGCGCGCCCAAGTCAACTCACAATGACCAGTGCCAGGGCTCGTAGATGAAGCCGTCGACATTATCGCGGGGATAGCTCATGGAGAAGCCGAAGCCGACGGCATTTTCCGTAAGCCATTCAAAAGCTTCCGTTTCCTCGAACGCCTCGGTCAGGGGCCGGCTGCCGGGCGTGGCGAGATCGACGGCCATGCCGGTGTGATGTTCGCTGAAGCCGGGGGCGGCGTTGACGGCCAGGATCTCCGAGATCGCCTGCCCGGCTGCCAGCTTGTTGCGGATCAGGCCGGCCTGGTAATCGAAGCTTCGAAAAGCCGATACCAGGATGAGGCGCACACCGTCCTCGTCGGCCGCCGTCACGAGCGCCTGCCACTGGGCGGCAGCCTGCGGGGTCAGGCGCTGCATGCGGCCCACGAGATTCGGCCCGACATCGACCAGCCCGGTCGCATCGGCGTAGAACGGCGGCCGGCCATCCGCCCCGTAGTCGGCCGGAATGCCGAGTTCGCGATGCAGCGTGCGCTGTTGTTCCGTGAGCATCCAGCCTTCTCGTCCGTGGCGAAGCCGGCAATTGTCACACAATTGACCGTCGCGGCAAGCCGCTACCCCGCGGTGCGGAACGCGCGGCGGTGCAGTGCCGGGACGGCGCGATTACAACGCCGCCCCCGGGTCAATTGCCCAGCCGCCGGAAGCCGCCATGTCACGCGACGAGCTCTATGCCGCCGGAAGCGCCGCCGCCGGACCGTTCGAGTTCAACGAGGACGTCGCCCGCGTGTTCCCGGACATGCTGCGCCGCTCGATACCGGGCTACGCCGAGACGCTTGCGGCAATCGCGGCGCTGGCCGGGCGTTACGGCCGGCCGGGCACCCGCTGCTACGACCTCGGCTGCTCGCTGGGGGCCGCGACGCTCGCAATGCGCCATGGGCTGGTCGCGCAGGACTGCCGAATCGTCGCGATCGACAACGCCGCCGCCATGGTCGAGCGCTGCCGCGAGCTGATCGCCGCCGACGACGCGGCGACACCGGTCGACGTGCAACAGGCCGACCTGCGGGAGGTCACGATCGCCAACGCCTCGATGGTCGTCATGAACTACACCCTGCAATTCGTGCCGTCGGCCGAACGGGCCGGCGTGCTGGCCGGCATCGCCGCGGGTCTCGTCGACGGGGGCGCTCTGGTGCTCTCGGAAAAAGTGCGGGACGACGACCCGGCAATCGACGCGCTGCTGGTAGAGCTCCACCACGACTTCAAGCGCCGGAATGCCTACAGCGACCTCGAAATCGCCCGCAAGCGCGCGGCCCTCGAAAACGTACTGGTGCCCGACACGCTGGCTGAACACCGGCAGCGCCTGCGGGCGGCCGGCTTCCGCCACATCGGGGTCTGGCTGCGGCAGTTCAACTTCGTGTCGCTTGTTGCCATTCGCTAGATGTCTTGTTCATGAGCGTTTGGCTGCGGAGGTGGGCGGAGGCGCGTTCCCGGCGGGCCGTTCAGGGACGCTGCAAGTACATCCCTGTACGCTCCGGGCTCGACATCCCTGTCTCGCACGGCCCTGAACGGCCCTCCGGGAACCCACCTCCGCCTTTAGCACCGTGCCGCTTTTGAAGAGGCCGTGCTAGAAAGCACTTCCATGCGTACGCATCTTTACAGGGATCTCGATGCGGCCGGGCTCGGGCACTGGCGCGACTCACTCGAGCCGTTGCTCGAGGCACGCCTCGCGGACACGGCGCACGGCGACATGCCGGGCTGGCGTGCCGCGGTGGCGCGCATCGCGGCCCTTGGGGCGCAGCACGACACGGCGGCCGGCGGCGCCGAGCTGGCGGCGGACACGGTCCGCATTGGCGCGCCGCTGCCGGACGGCCCACGGGACGCTTTGCGGGAGGCGCTGCTGGCACTCTCGCCGTGGCGCAAGGGCCCGTTCGAGATAGGCGGCGTAACGGTCGATACGGAATGGCGGTCGGACCTGAAATGGCGGCGCATCGCCGCGGCGATGAGCCCGCTCGCCGGCCGCCGCGTGCTGGACGTCGGCTGCGGCAACGGCTACTACGCGCTGCGCATGCACGGCGCAGGTGTCGACTGCGTCGTCGGCGTCGACCCGACGCTCGTGTACGTCATGCAGTTCGAGGCGCTTGCGACGCTGCTGCCGCCGCTGCCGGTGCATGTCCTGCCGCTCCGGCTCGAGGAACTGCCGCCGGCGGAGGCTGCGTTCGACACGATATTTTCCATGGGTGTCCTGTATCACCAGCGCTCGCCGATCGAGCACTTGCGCACGCTGCGCCGGCTGCTTGCGCCGGGCGGCGAACTGGTGCTGGAGACGCTGATCCTGCCCGGCGACGAGGCGCGCGCGGCCACGCCACCCGGGCGTTACGCGCGCATGCGCAACGTCTGGCTGCTGCCGACGCGCCCGGAGCTGACGACCTGGCTCGCGCGCACCGGCTGGCACGACATTCGCGTGGCGGACGTCAGCGTCACGACGCCCGACGAGCAGCGCACGACCGAGTGGATGCCGTTCGAGTCGCTTGCCGAGGCGCTCGATCCCGCCGACCCAACACGCACGGTCGAAGGCTGGCCGGCGCCGCGCCGGGCGGCGGTGATTGCGATCCGTCGCTAGTCGGACCTGTTCATGAACGGCACGATGGCAGGGGCGGAGGTGTGGCCCGGGGGAGGGCTTTTCAGGGCCGTGCGAGACTTCGATGTCGAGCCCGGAGCGCACACGGACGTGCTTGCAGCGTCCCTGAAAAGCCCTCCCCCGGGGCGCGCCTCCGCCAACCGCCGAAGCCAATCCGTTCATGAACAGGTCCGACTAGCGACGGATCGCTCGCGCAACAGGCCTTGACCTAGTGCCGCGAAGTTCCTAAATTTCGGTCAGGACTGAAACGAGCGAACAACCATGCAGATGTCACCCGCGGTGGAAAAGTACGTGCTGCACTGGGGCGAGATGGGCACGCGCTGGGGCACCAACCGCACCGCCGCGCAGATCCAGGCGCTCCTTTACCTGTCGCCGGAACCGTTGCGCGCCGACCAGATCGTCGAGCTGCTGTCGGTGGCGCGCTCGAACGTCAGTACCAGCATCCGCGAGCTGCAGAGCTACGGCCTCGTCAAGATGACTCACGTGCTGGGCGACCGGCGCGACTATTTCGAATCCCTGCACGACGTCTGGGAGCTGTTTCGCGCCATCATCCACCAGCGCAAGGAACGCGAGCTGAACCCGACGCTCGCCATGCTGCGGCAGTGCGCCGCCGACGTGGACCGGGAAGCGGAAACCGACCCGGTGACCAAGGAGCGCATCCGCAACATGCGCGACTTCGTCCAGACGACCAGCGACTGGTACGAGACGATCCACGAGGTGCCGTCCTCGACGCTGACGAAGCTGATGAAGCTCGGCGCCGGGATCACGAAGTTCGTGAAGTAACGTCGCGAGCGGGTATCAGTCGCCGGCCGCGGCGGGACGGCAGCCGGCCGCCGGCACCGGCGCCGCGGCGCGCGTCGTCCTGAGCAGCCAGACCGAGGGTTCCAGCGCGGCGGTCCTGGGCCCGCCGTGGACGTTGCCGGCCGGGCGCAGGAAATAGCCGCCCTCCGTGTAGACGCCCGATACCGGCTTGCCGGCGACGCATTCGGTGCCGCGGTAACGGCCGGACAGCAGGTATCCCTCCAGCAGGCCGGGCCGGCTTTGCCAGCTGAACGTGTCGCCGGGCGTCACCTGCAGCAGCCAGGTACGCGCGCCGCTGCCGCGATCGTGGCGCAGTTCCTTCACCATCAGGCCGCTGTCGGTGGCGCGGGCGGACAGCGGCTGCCACTCGATGACCTCGCTGCTGTAAATGACGGGTGTGTGGATGACGCTGGCCGAGTTGGCGTCGTCGAGGAAGTAAAGGAGCTCCGCGCCGTAATCCGAGCTCAGGTTCACGCCGCTGAAGCCGGCCGGAAACCACGCATAGCCGCCCTGGGAGAGCCGCAGGTCGTTCCCCAGCCGGACCTGCCCGAACAGCACGTAGATTTCCAGGCTCTTGCCGGGCGACGCGCCGGTCGAGCCGCTCCAGTTGGCGGGCAGGACGATGCGGTTGCTCGAGCGCCGGGTGCGCGGATTGCCGGCAAACTGCTTGGCGCGCACCCCGGGCAGGCTGGCGAGGAACACATCCGGCAGTTCGTCGGCCTGTATAAAAGCCGGGTACGGGACGTCGGGCCCGGACGATGCGCAACCGGCCAGCACGATAACGAGCGAAATCAGCAACAAGCGCATGTGGCGAGCCCTCCCTGTGTCTCCCTGCCAGTGAGTTTACTGCGTCTGCCGGCCCGGTTCCCCGGACTTCGTCGATTTCGCCCGGCTCAGCGGCGCACGAGGCGGATGAAGCCCGCAATCAGGAAGCCGAACGCGACGAGGCCGGCGAACTGCGCGATACCGGGCCCGCCCAGCCAGTCGGTGCCGATGCCGTCCGGCTTGCGGTTCTGCACGAACGCGACCGCGGCGATGCCGACGCCGAGCAGGCCCTCGCCACCGACGAACCCGCTGCCGAGCAGGATACCGCGCTCGCGGCGGTCGCTGGCCTCGGCCGGCGAGGTCGCCCGCTTCTCGAACCAGCCGCGCAGCAGCCCGCCCAGGAACAGGGGCGTCATCGTCGAGACCGGCAGGTAGACGCCCACCGCGAACGGCAGGGAGGGGATCTTCAGCAGTTCGCACACCAGCGCGAGGCCGATGCCGATCGCGACGAAGCCCCACGGCAGCTGCTGGTCCAGCACGCCCTCGATGACCAGTTTCATCAGCGTGGCCTGCGGCGCCGGCAGTTCCGTCGTGCCGAAGCCGAACGTTTTGGCGAGCAGCAGCACGGACAGGCAGACGAACGTCGCCGACGACAGCACGCCGATCAGTTCGCCGGTCTGCTGGCGGCGCGGGGTTGCGCCCAGCAGGTAGCCTGTCTTGAGATCCTGCGACGTGTCGCCGGCGATCGATGCGGCGATCGCGACGACGCAGCCGACGGTCAGCGCGCCGGCCTTGCCGCTCAGGTCGGTCCATCCCATGACCAGGAATATCCCGGCGGTTCCGAGCAACGACGCGATCGTCATGCCGCTGGTCGGATTGCTCGTGACGCCGACGAGACCGACGATGCGCGATGCGACGGTGACGAAGAAGAATGCGAACACGACGACACAGACGGCGGCGACCAGGCGAGTCGGCACGCCGCCGATTTCACCGAACACCTGCGGCACCAGCGCGAGGACCAGCGCGATGACAACCAGCCCGCCACCGACGAACTTGAGCGGCAGGTCGCTGTCGGTCCGCGCCTCGGCGGGAGCCGGCGCGTCGTCGTCGCCGCCGAGGCGTTCCTGCAGTTCGTGCGCGCCGATCCGGAAGCTCTGTGCCATCACGGGCAGGCTGCGAATGAGCGTAATGATGCCGGCGGTCGCGACAGCGCCCGCACCGATGTAGCGCACGTAGCGCGTCCAGATCTCGGCCGGCGACATGTCGGTAATCAGCCGCACCGTCTCCGGGAACACCGGCGCTGCCAGGTCGTTGCCCCAGGTGGCAATGGACGGAATGATGACCACCCACGCGAGCAGGCCGCCGCCGACCATCACCGCGGCAATGCGCGGGCCGAGGATAAAGCCCACGCCGAAAAGCGCCGCCGACAGGTCCATGCCGACCTCGCCCTTGCGGATGAACGGCAGTTTCGTCGCCACGTGGCCGGGTATGACGCTGATCCACGAGGTGACGAACTTGAACAACGCGCCGAGTCCCAGGCCGTAGAAAACGTAGCGCGCGTTCTTGCCGCCGACCTCGTTCGCCACCAGCACTTCCGCGCACGCGGTGCCCTCCGGGTACGGCAGGCGGCCGTGCTCGCCCTTGATCAGCAGCCGGCGCAGCGGAATCATGAACAGGATGCCGATCAGGCCGCCGCACATCGCGAGCAGCGTCATCTGCAGGAGTCCCGGCGCGACACCCCAGAGGAACAGGGCCGGCAGCGTGAAGATCACCCCGCTCGCGAGCGAGCTGGACGCCGAACCGATCGTCTGCGACAGGTTGGCCTCGAGAATGTTGCCGGAACGGCCGACGGTTTCCAGCGCGCGAAACGCGGCAACGGTCATGACCGCGACGGGGATGGACGTACTGATCGTCAGGCCGGCGCGCAGCCCCAGGTACGCGTTGGCCGCGCCGAACACGACGCCGAAGAAGATGCCGAGCAGGACGGCCTTGAGCGTGAACTCGGGCAGCGTTGCCGCGGCCGGCACGTACGGCTCGTACTCGCGACCCGGCTCGAGTTCCACGTAGGCGAGCGGCGACAGGCCGGTCGGCTTCGGATTCTCGTTCGATGCCATCGGGCTCCCCCTCGAACAAGCGTGCCAAGATACACAAAAGGCCGCGGCTGTTCAGCGGAGCGTAAAAAAGCCGCCCAGGAACTGGGCGGCTCAAGGCGGAAGGTATCGTCGGCTGACCCTGCCCCGACGGGTGACAGTGACCGGCGTTCCCTGGCGGGCGCTGTCGTCGCGGCTGTGTCGTTACGGCCGGTCCCGTGCCGGATGCTGCTCCGGGCGCAGCGAAACGGCGCGCGGGTGAGAGGGATCCGCAGCGCCGCAATCCTGGCGGGCATTCCTGCCTGTGGCCTGCCGAACCTGCCTCAGATACCCAATCTCCGTGCGTACCGGTTCGGTACGCGTCGGATGCTACTACATCTTGTATTGCAAGGCGAATAACGCACAAGATATTGCCGATAAGGCCCGGATCAGCCGCTGCCGGGCCCGCTGTGCTCGTACCGCCGGGGCTGCTCGGGGTAACCTTGCGTTCTTTTGTATCGCGGCCGGGGGAGTAACGCGTTGAGCGAACACACGGAACAGGGACGTGCGACCCACCAGAAGGTCGGGCTGGGCCTCGGGCCCCTGCTGGCGCTGGCCATGCTGCTGGTCGGGCCAGCCGGCGAATTGTCGCAACCCGCCTGGCACACGGCGGCCATGGGTGTCCTGATGGCGATCTGGTGGGCGACCGAGGCCGTGCCGATCGCCGTGACGGCGCTCCTGCCGCTGGTCCTGTTTCCGCTGCTCGGCATCGCCGACATCCAGGTGACCGCCGCGCCCTACGCGAACAAGGTGATCTACCTGTTTCTCGGCGGTTTCATGGTTGCGCTCGCGATGCAGCGCTGGAACCTGCACCGGCGCATCGCGCTGACGGTGCTGCAGTACGCCGGCGGCAACGGCCGCTCGCTGGTCGGCGGGTTCATGCTGGCCAGCGCACTGCTCAGCATGTGGGTCATGAACACGTCGACAACGATGATGCTGCTGCCTATCGCCGTGTCGATCATTACCGTGATCCACACGACGGTCGGTTCGCTTGATGCCCGCGCGCGAGACGACTTCCAGTACGCCCTGCTGCTCGGCGTCGCCTACGCGGCGACCATCGGCGGCATGGCGACGCTCGTCGGAACCGCGCCCAACGCGATGATGGCCGCGTTCGTCCTCGAGACCTACGGTACGTCGATCGATTTTGCGCGCTGGATGCTGGTCGGCCTGCCGCTGTCCATGCTGCTGTTGCCGCTCGCGTGGCTGGCGCTGACGCGCTGGGTGTTCCGTGTCGACTTCCGGACCTCCGACGAGGGCCGCGCCGAACTGCGGCGGATGATGACCGAGATGGGCCCTGTCTCGGTGCCGGAGAAACGCGTCGGGATCGTGTTCGTGCTGCTTGCGCTGACCTGGATTTTCCGCCCGCTGCTGGTCAAGCTGCCGGGCCTGTCGGCGCTGGACGACTCGGGCATCGCGATGGCCGGCGCCATTTCGCTGTTCCTCATCCCGAGCGGCGACCGCGGCGACCCGCTCCTGATCCGCTGGCGCCACATCGAGCAATTGCCGTGGAGCATCCTGCTGCTGTTCGGCGGCGGCCTGTCCCTCGCGGGCGCCGTCAGCAACACCGGGCTTGCGGCCTGGCTGGGCGGCGCGCTCAATGCCTTCGGCATGCTGCCGATCGCGTTGCTGGTCATGCTGGTCGCGGCCATGATCATTTTCCTCACCGAACTGACCAGCAACATCGCGACGACCGCCACGTTCCTGCCGGTCGTCGGCGCCATCGCAATCGAGGCGGGCATCGACCCGATCGTGCTGACGGTACCGGTCACGCTGGCTGCGAGCTGCGCGTTCATGCTGCCCGTCGCGACGCCGCCGAACGCGATCGTATTCGGCTCCGGCATGCTGACGATTCCGAAGATGGCCCGCGCCGGGCTCGCACTGAACATGATAGGCATCGTGCTGGTGTCACTGGTGGCGCTGACGCTGGCGCCACGCTTCCTGCACAGTTGACGAATAACCGAACAACACCAGAAAATTGACCAGGGGACAGTCATGAGCGATACCTATGCAACGAGCCGGCAGAACGAGGTCCGGCAAATGCGCGAAAAGGCCGATTACGATCGCGACACGGTACACCGCATTCTGGACACCGGTCTCGTTGCGCACGCCGCGTTCGTGCAGGACGGGCGCCCGGTCGTTGTGCCTATGCTCCACGCACGCGACGGCGAAACGCTTTACCTGCACGGCGCCCGCAAAGCGCGCGTGATCAAGCTGCTCGAGAAGACCGACACCGTCTGCATCAACGTGACGCTGATTGACGGCATCGTGCTGGCACGCTCCGCGTTCAATTCATCCATGAACTACCGCTCGGTCACGGTGTTCGGCAAGCCCGAGCTGGTCGAAGACCGGGACGCCAAGCTGCACGCGATGAAATGTATCAGCGAACACCTGATGCCGGGCCGCTGGGACGAGCTGCGCGCGCCGCTCGCGAAGGAAATCAAGATGACCGGCGTCATCGCGGTGCCGATCGACAGCGCCTCCGGGAAGATATCGACAGGGCTGCCGGTGGACGAGGAGGAGGACTACGACATTCCGATCTGGGCCGGCACGCTGCCGCTCGCAGCCACGCTGGGCGAACTGATCAGCGATGAGCGGCTGCAGCCGGGCGTCGAACCGTCGCCGGTCGTGCTCGCGCTGCAGAATCGCACGCTGTGAGCCGGCGCACCCGCCGCAAACGCGTTACAGTCATTGTGTAGCGTGACCCGTTCCATCGTGCAGGAGGAATGACCATGCCCGAAGCCGTCAACAGGCAGATACGCCTGACGAGCCGACCCGCTGGCTGGGTCAGCCAGGACAATTTCACGCTGACCGAGGAAGCGGTGCCGGAGCCTGCCGACGGCGAGGTGCTGGTGCGGAACGTCTACCTGTCCGTCGACCCCTACATGCGCGGCCGCATGGACGATGTCAAATCGTACGTACCGCCGTTCCAGGTCGGTGAGGTGCTGGAGGCAGGCGTCGTCGGCCAGGTGATTGCCAGCCGCAACGAGAGTTTTGCCGAGGGCGACTACGTCAGCGGCATGCTGGGCTGGGAGAATTATTCGGTGACCGACGGCAACGGCCTGCACAAGATACCGTCCGGCCCCGCACCGCTGTCGTACCACCTGGGCATCCTCGGCATGCCGGGCATGACGGCCTGGATCGGCCTGATGAAGATCGCGGCGGCGAAGCCGGATGAGACGGTGTTCGTGTCCGCCGCGTCCGGCGCGGTCGGCAGCATCGTCGGGCAACTCGCAAAGATTCACGGCTGCCGGGTCACCGGATGCGCCGGTTCGGACGAAAAGATCGACCTGTGCACCGGGCAGTTCGGTTACGACGCCGCGTTCAATTACCGCAAGAGCGACAACCTGCCGAAGAGTATTGCCGAAATCTGTCCCGATGGCATCGACGTGGACTTCGAGAACGTGGGCGGCGACATCTTCGAGGCGGTGCTCTGGAACATGCGCAACTTCGGCCGCGTCGCGCTTTGCGGCATGATCAGCAACTACAACGACGACAAGCTGCAGCCGGGGCCGCGCGGCATGATGGTCGTTATCGGCCGGCGACTGACGATACGCGGCTTCATCGTCACCGACGACCGCGACGCCTGCCTGGAGTACGTGCAAAAAGCGAGCAAGTGGCTGGCCGAGGGCCGCCTGCACTACCGCGAATCGATCGCCGAGGGCATCGAGAACGCCCCGCAGGCATTCATCGACGTCCTCAAGGGCAACAACGTCGGCAAGCAGATCGTGCGTCTGGCTGACGATCGACACCGCACGCTTTTACGTCCGCCCACCGACCGACCGACCGTAGGAGCGGCTTCCAGCCGCGATTGATAGCGGATCGCGGCTGGAAGCCGCTCCTACGGTCGGTCGGTTGGTCGGTCGGTGGGCGGCGGCGCTGGCACAAAAAAACCCCGGCAGAGCCGGGGTTTTTCCTCCGTCAGGCGTTGCCCGTCATTCGTAGTGGTAAATCAACTCGACGCCGTAAACGCGACCCTTGTTGAGCGGCGAGAACGTCGCTTTCGGGCCGGACAGGCTCGGTACCGGGAACAGCGGGCCGCCTGCGAAGTTCGGCGGTAGCTGCGTGTCGCCGCCGATCGTCGACTCGTCCTTCAGGTTCTTGCCGAACGCCGACAGGCTGAGGCGATCGTCCATCAGGTCGATGCTGATGCGCGCGTCGAACATGTCGGCGGCGCGCAGCGAGCCCCGGTTGTTGTCGGTGTAATACGCCGTGTCGCGGCGATACCCGCTGCCCTGTATCGTCAGCCCGCCCCAGGAGAAGTCGCGGGTGTACACGACCTGCGCACCGTAGGTCCATGGTGCGAGACGCGGCAGTTCCAGGTCGCGATCGGCACGGTTGACCTCGGTGTCGCCATTCAGGTCGAACCGGACTTCGTCATATTTGCCGTCCACGTAACCGAGGTTGGCCGAGACGAACAGCGAATCGGTCAGCACCAGGCTGAGTTCGGCGTCCAGGCCGCGAATGGTTGCGTCCGCCGTGTTGCGGATGAGCTGCACCACGCCAACAACCGGGTCGGACAGGTTCACTTCACGCTGCATGTTCTCGATCGTGTTGTAGTACGCCGCGGCGTTGAGCCGCACGCGACCGTCGGCAAAGTCCTTCTTCACGCCGACCTCGAAGGAGCTCTGCTCTTCCTCGTCGAATCCCTGGTTCGGGATTGCCGCCGCGGTGTGCCGCATGTTGTAACCGCCGCTGCGGAAGCCCTTGGTCCAGAACCCGTACAACTGCGTCGTATCGTTCGGCTGCACCTGCAGGCCGATCTTGGGCGTGAAATTGGTCCACGACCGCGAATCGTTCAGGTCCGACGCAAAACAGCCGTCCTCGATCGTGCAGGTGTTGAACAGGATGGTGGCAATTTCCGCCTGTTTCTCCTCGCGCGTGACGCGGCCGCCCAGATTCAGCGTGAACACGTCGTTCAGCACTACGTCCAGCGACGCGAACAGGGCGAACACTTCGGTGTTCTGCGTGCCGCCGCCCGTGATGTCGAGCCCCGCCGGCGGAATCATCCGGTTTTCGAGATACAGGAGATCCTGCTCAAACCAGTAGGCGCCGGTGGTCACGTAGAGATTCTCGAACGAACCCGAATAACGGATTTCCGTCGAGAACTGGTCCTGCTCGGTGCGCGCCGGCGCATGGAACAGGAACAGCGGCGATGCGTCGATGTCGCCAAGCGTTCGCGAATCGTAGTCGCGGTAGCCGACAATGCCGACAACCTCGCCGTCGCCAACGTCGACGTCCCACGTCGTTTCGAGAATGGCCTGGTTCCACTCGTAGTCGTAGAAGCCCGGCTCGTCGATGGAGAAATCGAAGTTGGTCGTTCCGAACAGGCCCTGGTTCTGCGATGCCGGGCCGTCACCCTCGGACTCGCCGCTTTCCAGTCTCAGGATCGCGTCGAAATTGTCGGTCGGTGCCCATTCCAGCGCGCCCCGCCACATCGACGTCTGTGCCTCGCCGTGGTCTTCGCCCGTTGCGAGATTCGTGTGCCAGCCGCCGTCGTCATTGTAGTAGGCGGCGAACTTGCCGCGCAGCTGGTCGCTCAGCGGACCGGACATCGTGGCCGCCACGTACTGGTTGGAGCCGGTCTCCGACGCCACCTTGCCCTTGAAGCGGAACGTTTCCGTCGGGCGGGTCGTGCGCAGCAGGACCGCGCCGCCGGTCACGTTGCGCCCGAACAGCAGGCCCTGTGGACCGCGCAGTACCTCGATACCCTCCAGATCGAAAACGTCCAGCACGACGCCGGCGTTGATGCCGAGGTACATGCCGTCGACGAACACGCCGACGGTCGGGTCGATCGACGGAATGGAACTGTTGATGCCGAGGCCGCGGATCGAGAAGTTGGCGACGCCGCGCGCGGTGCCAATGTCCTCGAGCTGCACGCTCGGTGCCGAATAGCCGATCGCC
Organism: Woeseiaceae bacterium; assembly: GCA_034522415.1. GTDB lineage: Bacteria > Pseudomonadota > Gammaproteobacteria > Steroidobacterales > Woeseiaceae > Woeseia. Next base: position 146,069 of record JAXHLH010000001.1, on the reverse strand, counting down.
GTCAGGTCGCGAATATGCATCGCGTCCAGCTGGGACTCGTTGTAGGCCGTGATCGCCACCGGGGCGTCCTGCACATCGATGCCGCCGGCCCGCTTGGTGCCGGTGACGATGATTTCCTCGAGAACGACGTTACCGGTGCGGTTTTGCGACTGTGCGCCCGCCGGTGCGGCGATGGCCATGGCAGCTGCAAACAGCATGCCCCCCTTGACCGCGGTGAGAATTCGCATGTTGGCTCTCCATCCAATGCTGTTTGTCTTTTACCGGTCGCTGACCTGTCGGCAACTGCGGCTGCCACAACACCTGGCAAGCAACGGTTACCACGAACCGGCACAATGCTTTGTAGCGCGTATGGTACTGAAAGTCCAAAGGTAATGTAAGAATTACGCGAGCGCCAAAGTGCCGCCGTGCCGCGCGGCTGCAGACGTTATGTTGCACACCGGCAACAGCGGGATCAGGCGGAGACGTGCGGGAAGCGGCTGTGTTCCATTTCGAGTCGTAACAACGCCTCCTTGGCCGGCAGGCCACCACCGAAACCGGTCAGCTGACCGCCGCTGCCGATCACGCGATGGCACGGAATGATGATCGGGATCGGGTTGCGGCCGTTCGCCCGGCCGACGGCGCGCACGGCCCTGGGCGGCCGACCCGCTTCGCGATATCGGCATAGGAAGTGGTTGTTCCGTAAGGAATTTTCTGCAACTCCCGCAACACGGCAAGCTGGAACTCCGTGCCGCCCGGCGCCAGCGGCAGGTCGAACGCCTGGCGCTCGCCGGCGAAATACGCCGTGAGCTGGGCGCGGGCCTCGGCGAAGGGCTTCTCGGAATAGATCCAGTCGGGTTCCGGCTGGCGACGCATCGCGCCTTCCGGGAAGCCCAGGAGATGCAGCGCTTGATCGTCGCCCGCCAGCAGCAACTCGCCGATCGGGCTCGTCAGGTAACAATAGTACATGGTGGTCTATCCTCGTTTCGTGTCGATTCCCGGCGCAAACGCCGGACCGCAAATTCGCGCGGATCAGCCGCCGGCGCCGGTATCACCCCACAACAGGACCGCGGCATAGGCGCGCCACGGCCGCCACGCTTCGGCGCACGCGGCCAGCGCCGCCGGCGTCACCCGCTCGTCCGGGTCCAGCGCCTTCAGGAGCCCGAGATCCGCGGCGGGCAGCGCGTCCGGGTGCTTGAGCGCGCGCATCATCACGTACTCCGCGGTCCATGCGCCGATGCCCCTGATCGCCGTCAGCGCGCGGCGGAAGTCGTCCAGGTCCTGCAGCGGGTCGAAATGCACGTCGCCCGTGACGACGGCGGCTGCGAGACGCCGTAGCGTGTCCGCCCGGGCACGAACCAGGCCGATGTTGTTGAAGCGGGCACGTAGCAGTCGTTCCGGTCGCGGAAACCGGTGCGTCAGCCCGTCAGCCGGGGCCGCGAGCGGCGTGCCGTAGCACGCAACGAGCCGGCCGGCGAGCGTGGTCGCTGCCCGCACGGAGACCTGCTGTCCCAGGATCGCGCGCACGGCCAGCTCGAAGCCGTCCCAGGCGCCCGGCACGCGCACGCCGGGCTGGCGGCGCAGCAGGCGCTTGAGCCGCGGGTCCGCGGATAAGGTTTTGCGAATGTCGTCGGTCGGCGCATCCAGGTCGAACACGTCCCGGGTCCGCTGCACGACGTCGAACAGGTGCTCGGCCGGCACGCCGTGCAGCGTCAGCGAGACGAACCCGTCGTCGGCCGCGCGGACCGTTAACCGGCACTCGGCGCCGTTCACCGCGAGGACGCGCCGGTAACTGTCGCCGCTCACCGCCTCGACGCCCGGCGTGGCGCGGGCGGCATGAAAGGCCAGCAGGTCGGCAAAACGAAATGGCGCGCGGTACGGCAGGCGCAGCCGCAGCGCCGCGTCGTCCGGTGCACGGCCATTGCCGCCATGCAACCGGCGCAGGTCACGCGGCGCGCGGCCATAGGTCTTGCGGAACGCGTCGTTGAATCGTCGCACGCTGCCGTAGCCCGCCGCCGTCGCGATGTGCTGCATCGGCAGCGCGGTGTCGTCGATCAGGCGTTTCGCGAAATGCAGACGGCGCGTGTGCGCGACCGCGAGCGGCGAGGCACCGACGTGCGCCGTGAACAGCCGGCGCAGGTGGCGGCTCGTCACGCCGAGGCGCCCGGCCAGCGTTTCAACGTTGTCGTTATCGAGCGCGCCGCCGTCGATCAGCCGCAGGCCGCGGCGCACGGTGGTCGATGTCCCCGCCCACGCGGGCGTGCCCGGCGCGCATTCCGGCCGGCAGCGCAGGCACGGCCGGAAACCGGCTTCGCCCGCGGCGGCCGCGCTCGGAAAAAACTCGACGTTTTCGCGCCGCGGCGCGACGGCGGGACAGACGGGGCGGCAGTAGATGCCGGTGGTCCGCACGCCGACGAAAAAATGGCCGTCGAAGCGGGCATCGCGGGCCAGCCGGGCGCGTTCGAAAACCTCGTTGTGCATGGACCGACTCCGAATGAACGGGAGCCAGTATACGCCGCGGCCGTCGCGATATTAGCCGGAATCGGACCTCAATGCCGGCGACCTGCCAGACCTTTTGTCAGGCATCGACGCCGCCCATGCAGAGGTATTTCATCTCGAGATAGTCGTCGAGGCCGTACTTCGAACCTTCACGCCCCTGGCCGGACTCCTTCACGCCGCCGAACGGCGCCATCTCGTTCGAGATGATGCCGGTGTTGATGCCGACGATGCCGTACTCCAGCCCTTCCCCGACGCGCCAGACGCGGCCGACGTCGCGCGAGTAGAAATAGCAGGCGAGGCCGAAGGGCGTGTCATTCGCCATGCGAATCGCCTCCTCCTCGGTCCTGAAGCGAAACAGCGGTGCGACGGGCCCGAAGATCTCTTCCTGGAACACGCGCATGCGATCGTTGACATTCGTCAGCACGGTGGGCTCGATGTAGCACGCGCCGAGATCGGAGCGGCCGCCGCCGACGGTGGCGGTCGCGCCGTGCTCCAGCGCGTCCTCGATGAAACCGAGCACGTCGTTCGCAGCCTTCTCGTTGATCAGCGGGCCGATCTGCACGCCCTCCTCGGCACCGTCGCCCATCTTCAGCTGCTTCGCCGCCGCGGCGAACTTCTTCGCGAATTCATCGTAGATGCCATCCTGCACCAGGATGCGGTTCGCGCAGACGCAGGTCTGGCCCGCGTTGCGATACTTGCAGGCGATCGCGCCGGCGACCGCCGTGTCGAGATCCGCATCGTCGAACACGATGAACGGGGCATTGCCGCCCAGCTCCATGGACGTGCGCTTCATCGTTCGTGAACAATCGGCGACCAGCTTCTTGCCGACGGGCGTCGAGCCCGTAAACGTCAGCTTGCGCACGATCGGGTTGGAAGTCAGTTCTTCGCCGATCTCGGCGGTCTTGCCGCTGACGATATTGATGACGCCTGCCGGAATGCCGGCGCGCTCTGCGAGCTCCGCGAACGCGTGTGCCGACAACGGCGTCGCGTTTGCCGGCTTGCAGACGACGGTGCAGCCGACCGCCAGCGCGGGCGCGATCTTGCGCGCGAGCATCGCGTTGGGGAAATTCCAGGGAGTGATGCAGGCGACGACACCGACCGGCTGGCGAATGACGACGATGCGCTTGTCGCTGTCCGGCCCCGGAATCGTGTCGCCGTAGACGCGCTTCGCTTCCTCGGCAAACCACTCGATGTAGCTTGCGCCGTAGGCGATCTCGCCGCGCGACTCGGCAAGCGGCTTGCCCTGCTCCGCCGTCATGAGCTGCGCGAGGTCTTCCTGCGCATCCATCATCAGGCCGTAAAACCGGCGCATCAACCCGGCGCGCTCCTTGGCCGACAGCGCCTGCCACGCCGGGCGCGCGGCCTCCGCCGCCTCGATTGCACGGCGCGTTTCCGCGGCGCCGCACTTCGCGACGTCGGCAATTTTCCTGCCGTTGGCCGGATTTTCCACGGCATAGGTGCCGCCGTCGTCGGCATCGATCCAGGCGCCGTCGATGTAGGCGCCGGTTTTCAGGAGGGACTTGTCGGATAGGGCAAGGCTGGTCACGATTTGCTCCGTTGTCATGTCGGGGATCGATTGGACGGGAGAGGATATCAATTTTACGCCGGCCCCGTGGAGCGGCTTCCAGCCGCGATTCGTCATCAATCGCGGCTGGAAGCCCCTCCCACGGGACGATGCGATTGGCGGGGATCGCGGTTGGAAGCCGCTGCCACGGTGTCGTCAAAAAAAGGCCCGGTAATAGCCGGGCCTGAATAGTTGGCAGGGGGGGTGCCTGCCAGAGGGGGAAATGTCCCGTTACGCGGCGGTGCGCTGCTCCTCGGTGATGCCGTTTTCTTCAGCCACTCCTCGAGGGCGTCCGCGCCGCCGATTTTCTCGCCGTTGATGAACACCTGCGGCAGGCTGGTGGCGTCCGCGATGGCTCGCAGCGTGCGATCCGTGTAGTTGCGGTTCAGCTCCAGCGACTCGAAGGCGATGCCGGCGTCATGCAACATGCCCTTGGCGCGGGCGACGCGGGCAGCCGCGGCGCGAGAATATCGCGATGTCGAGCGGTTTCGGCGCATCCGGCGCCAGGTACTCGAGCATCGTGTCCGCATCGGACACGCCGTACGGGTCGCCCGGCTCTTCCGGCTCGATGAACATCTTCTCGATCACGCCGTCCTTCACCAGCATGGAATAGCGCCACGAGCGCTTGCCGAAGCCCAGGTCTTCCTTGTCGACCAGCATGCCCATGCCCTCGGTGAATTCGCCGTTGCCGTCCGGCAGGAACAGCACCTTGTCGGCCTGCTGCGCTTCCTTCCACTCGTTCATGACGAAGGCGTCATTGACCGAAATGCACGCGATTTCGTCCACGCCCAGCTGCTTGAAGCGATCGGCCAGCTGGTCGAACCGGGGCACGTGCGACGACGAGCAGGTCGGCGTGAATGCGCCGGGCAGGGAAAAGACCACGACGGTCTTGCCCTTGAAAATGTCGTCCGTCGACAGGTTTACCCAGTCATGGTCCGCGCGGGTGCGGAACTGGGTGTTCGGTACGCGTTTTCCTTCGCGATTTTCCAACATATCTTGTATCTCCTCTTGGGAAAGTCTTGCAAAAATGTTCAGTCCAGCAGGCTGCGGAGCATCCACGCGTTCTTCTCGTGGATCTGCATGCGCTGCGTCAGAAGATCGATGGTCGGCTCGTCGCTGGCATCGTCCGCCGCCGGCAGCGCCTCACGCGCCGTGCGAACCACCGTTTCCTGGCCGATGACCAGCTGGCGCAGCATTTCCTCGGCGGTCTCGCTGCCCGAGGCTTCCTCGACGCTCGCCAGCTTCGCGAATTCCGCGTAGGAGCCCGGCGCGCGCACGCCGAGTGCCCGGATGCGCTCCGCGATGTCGTCGACCGCGGTCGCGAGCTCCGTGTACTGCTCTTCCGTCATCAGGTGGATCGTATTGAACAGCGGGCCTGTGACGTTCCAGTCGATAGTTGTGCGTTTTCAGGTACAACGTGTAGCTGTCGGCCAGCAACCGCGAGAGGTTGCCCGCGATTTCCTGCCGGGCCTTCTCGTTGATACCGATATTGACGCGCATTGCTTTCTCCCGTGAATGTCTATGTGGCGTAGCCTACTGGACGTTGTTTAATAAATAAAATAGAATATTTATCTTACTACGTTCGGTTTAATAGATTATGAAATACCCCACCGTCAAGCAGTTGCGCTACTTCGCCGCCCTGGTCGAGGCCGGTCATTTCGGGCGCGCGGCCGAGGCCTGCCACGTGTCCCAGTCGGCGTTCAGCACCGCGATCCGGGAACTCGAGAACCTGCTGGACACGCAGCTGGTGGACCGTACCAATCGCCAGGTCACGATCACGACCGTGGGCCGCGAGGTGGACGTCCAGGCGCGGCTGGTCCTGCGCGACCTGGAAAGCCTCGTGGAGATCGCGGGCGAACGCCGCGAGCCGCTGACCGGGGACCTGCGCCTCGGCGTCATCCCGACCATCGCGCCGTTCCTCCTGCCGGGCGTGCTGCCGGCGCTGCGCAAGGTCTACCCGGACCTGACGCTGTACCTGCACGAGGGGCAGACCCAGGACATCCACGAGAAACTGCTGGAAGGCGAGCTCGACGTCTTGCTGCTCGCGCTGCCCTACGACCTGCGCAGTGTCGAGACGATGGACCTGTTCCTGGATCGCTTCTACCTCGCGTACCGCGAGGGCACGGACCGCGTGGACCCGTCGAACTACCGCTTCAGCCGGCTCGATGCCGACAGCGTGCTGCTGCTGGAGGACGGGCACTGCCTGCGGGACCACGCGCTGGCGGCCTGCCGGCTTCGGGACTCCGGGAAGATCCGGCGCTTCGCCGCGTCCAGCCTGCTGACGCTGGTCGAGATGGTCGACGCCGATCTCGGCATCACCTTCCTGCCGGAAATGGCGAAGGACTCGCTGATGCTGCGCAACACGCACGTGCGCATGCACAAGCTCGACGCCAAGAGTTACCGCACGATCGGCCTCGCATGGCGCAAGGGCAGCGGCCGCGCCGAGGAATTCCGTCTCCTCGGCGACTTCGTCAGGAAACGGGCCGCCTGAGCACGAGCCGCGTCGCGCCGACAGCCGGTGCCCGTTACGGCGCGGCCGGAACCGGCTCTAACGGTTCCACGAGATCCGGTGCGAGGAACGGCAGCACGAGGAAGCGCCGGGTCCACTGGAAGAGCGGGAACCCGTTCGCCTCGCCGACGTAGAACAACGGCGTTTGCAGCGCCGTGTGCGAGTCGTCGCCGCTGCGGATGAATCGCCGGTAGCGCCACGGATGCTCGTCGTGCAGCTTGCCGTGTTCGGTCAACAGTATTTGCCGGTATTGCTGCTGCGTTGGTACAAACAGGAAGCCGCGATTGGTCTCATCGGCATCCGTCGAATAAAACGCCTCTGGTGATCGTGTTGTCGTTGTCCAGCCGCCAGTCGATTATCGCCGTACCCTGTCCTTCAGCCACGCAATCGAGACAACTGCGCGGATAAAACTTGTCGAAATGCCAGTCCGCGGCGCGTTTCAAAATGCTGTCCTGGGCCGCCGGGTTATTTGGGTCGTTGTTGATGGCAATTGGCCCGGCATCGTTGAACACGCTCAGGTAGGTCCAGTCACCGAAAGCGAAACGCGCCAGGAACGGTGCGAAACTCGCCGCACCAACCCCGCCGGCACTGGAACCGGCCAGCAACACCCGGCGAGCGCGCGGAAACATGTCCTTCGCGAGATCAATGCCGGCCGTCGCGTTGCGCAAGCCGCGGTGGAAACGAACCTTAACCTGCGGGTTTTGTATCGCCTCACCGAATTCGGGATCCCATACGTCGTTATCACCGGAGAAGACCGAACCATCGCAGTACGGCAGGTAGACAATCGACCAGTTCGCCAACGGATTTCGTATCTTGCGATTGCCGGTATCAAACTTGTCCACAAAAATGCCCGATACCGGGGAGGAGCCCGGTGCCTGCGCCTCGGCCAGCACATTGCAGCGGTAGAAATCTTCCCAGCAAGCGCCGCCGCCCTGCATGAAAATCATGACCTTGTTCGGGTTGCGAATGCGAGTAAAGACGGAGTACGGCGTACCGGCGATACAGATGGGGCCGTCGCCGCCCTCGCGGTCGAACGAATGTCTTGTCCAGCCGTCACCGATATCCTCGGATGCCACCGGCGTGAACAGGCCCATGTACTTGTCTACACCCGCGTCGCGCAGTTCGGCACGGGCCTCATCGTTCAGGCCGATGGTAAACCGCTTGCCCCAGTCACTGAACGCACTCTCGGACGCCAGCAGCACTGCCACGCCGAGCAACAGGCTCGTCAGGATTCTCATAACCCCCTCCTCTTCTGTTTGTTCTTGCCGGCTGTCATGCAACCGGGGTTGCGATTCAGTATAGCGAAATTGCCAGCGCGGCGCGGACTGCCATGACCACTATCAATCAATCACTTGCGCGAGTTCTGACCCATTGCCCCTCGCTGTCGCCCGTTCAGCGACGCTTCAGGCGGCGGCGTGGAAAATCGCCCGACACCCTGCCCGACTCCGACTTCGCTGGAAAAGGAGAACGACATGATCAGACCGTGGACACTGGCACTGCTGTGCCTGGGGCTGCTCGGCAGCCTGCCGGTGGCGGCGCAAACCGGCTTTTATTTCGGCGGCACGCTCGGCAATACGAGCGTCAATACCATACCACGACATCAACCTGGATTTCGACGAGGACGATTTTTCGTGGTCGGCCTTCGCCGGCATCCAGGCGACAGACACGCTGGCAGTTGAGGCCAGCTACAACAATTTCGGTGACTTCGATACCTCGCGCACGTTCGACCTGACACAGACCGACATCGACGCCGAACTGACCGGTTACGACGTCATGGGTGTGCTGTCCCTGCCGATGGGGCCGTTGCGGCTGTACGGCAAGGCGGGCGTCGTCTACTGGGACGCCAGGGCCACGGCACGAATCCAGCCGCCGTTCGGATCCGGATTTTCCGTTGACGATGACGACAACGGTACCGATCTCGCATTCGGCGGCGGGCTGGAGTTCAGGATTTCGCCGGCACTGTCTCTGCGCGGCGAACTGGAATGGTTCGACATCGAGGACACGGAAGAGGTCTGGTTCGCGTCCGCGGGCATCGCCTACCGCTTCTGACCACGGCATCGTCCCGCGGCCGATGTGCGCCAGCCGCGGGGCTGCACCGGTCAATCGGCGGCGGCACCGGTCTCGAAGCCCGGCAACGCGTCGCCATCCGCATTCCATGGCAACGCATCGCGCAGCGCCTCGCTGACCCGGTAGCGCACCTGGCCGCACAGGCAAGGTCCACCCCAGGTTTGCTCACTCACCGCACCCCCCGGGCGGCACGGGAACCGCCCCCGGTTTCATTTCACGTCGAAGTCGAAGTACGTATCCGGGTACGGCTCGTCCGCCAGCGTGTAGTGCCACCATTCGTTGGCGTAGGGTTCGAACCCGTGCTCCACCATGACGCCCCGCAGCAGCTCGCGGTTCGCCGTTGCTTCCTCGTCCACCAGCGGCGAATCGTGGTGTGATATTTCACCGAAGAAATCCCACGGGCTGCCCATGTCCAGCTCCTCGCCGGATTCCAGGTTGACGATCGTCAGGTCCACGGTGCTGCCCCGCGTGTGCCCCGATCGTTCCGCGATATAGCCTAGCTCGAACAGGCGGTTTTTCGGGACATCCGGGTAATACCGGTTCTTCATCGTGGTGTCGCCGGAATCCGCCGCCCAGCGCACGAAGTGATCGACGGCTTTCTGCGGCCGGTAGGCGTCGAATACCTTGAGCCCCAGGCCGCGCTTGTTCAGTTGCGCCTGTACTTCGGCCAGTGCCGCGGCCGCGGGTTCGCTGACGAGGATCACGGGGCGTTCATAGCCGTCTACCGGCGTGCCCATGAAATTGTCAGAAGAGTGATAGCGCACGTCCAGCACGATGCCCGGGATATGCTCGCCGAGGTACACGAAGTTGCCGCGCGCTTCATTCTGCGATGGCGGGGCACAGCCCGCGGCCAGCAGGACCAGCACTACCAATGCAACTCGTGTTTTCGCTTTGCTCATGCCGTTATCCGCCGGTGTGTGGTCAGGAAAATCATGTTACGCGAGCAGATCCTGCCGTGCGGGACGACAGGCTACGCGACACCAGCGGGCGCCACCTCGCGCCGGTTCAACGCATTGTCTATCAGGACTTTTGCGGCTTGCCGGGCCGTTTGAGCGCAGTCCGGTGTGCCGGAGACCTGCGCCATCGTGCCGGGGTCGGACCAACCCAACTCGTTGACCCGACAAAGGTTTCTAAAATTTTAGGCCACTTTTTGAGCCCTAATGGCACGCTTTTGGGGCCGAAACCGCACCACGCGAGCATCGCACCAGTACCGCGATTTCCAGGTCGGGAATGGTCGATTGACAGTGCTTCGAATGGCGATCTAGCGACTTGGCTGGAAGACCTCCCCCTCCAGCGCCTGCCGCAAGTCGTCCATCGTCCAGCGCGCGGGCTGTGGGCGGACAGGATCTACCATACCGACAGCCCGCTTCGCGCCAGCACCTCTGCAAGTGAGCGCGTCGACGACACCGCGGGCGGCACGGGTCCGACGCCTGGCAACGCGAAATGATCCGCCTCGAACAGGATTCCTTCTGCCGGCAGGTACGCGACCAGCAGGTGCTCCGTGTGCGCTGTCGGGCCGATGTCGATGATCTCGATCACCCGGTCGCCGGCCTCGGGTGTGCGCCGCCCGTCCACGCCTTCGAACCGCAGCGCCTCACCGTCACCGGCGGCGCGCCGGACGATCGGTTCGTGGACTGTTGCGCCCATGACCGTGGCCGCTTCCGCGGCGTACGGCGCCACGCTCAGGACGTGGTCGAAATGATGATGCGTTACCATGCCGAAACGGATCGGCTTGTCGCCGATCACCTTACGCAGCGAGGCGATTCGCTCCGGAATGCCGGCGGTGCCGCCCACGGCGAAGACGTAATCGCCCATGTCGACGAACATCGCGTAGGTCCCGGATCCGCCGATGAGCCAGACGCCGTTGGCAACCTCCTGCCGGGTGAGCGGATCCGGCGTCAGCTCGGGAATTGCTGCCAGGTTTTCGTCGACAACCAGCCATTCGTCGAGCGGCTCGTTGACCCTGATCGCGACGTGCTGCCGCTCCATATTGAAGTTGCCGTTGAGGTAGAACCGCAACTTGCGGCTTACCGCAACGCCGTCCACCGTTTCGTAACCGGCGAAATCGTAGCGGACCAGCCCGATACCCGGCAGCAACCGCTCGCTTCGGCGTAGAAGGTGCGACTTTTTGTCGAAGTACATCGTGATCGCCGGGCCGACGGTCATCAAGAAGGCGAGGACATCATAGTCGCCGCTGGTGATTGTTGCCTTGCCGAGGTAATGCGCGTTCGCCGCCCGGTCCCGCAATGTTTTCACGAGCCGCGGTGCCGTAACGCGAACGAATGGTCCGGCCGCCGTCGCGTAGTCGGGTTCCCCGATTCGCGAAACCGTACCGGCGCGCAAGTTCGGCTGATGGCTGTCATCAATCAGCCAGATCAGTGATTTCATCGTCAGTTCCCCCCGTTGGTCCGGCCTCCGCCCGGAGTGCCTGAGACTCCGTGGGACCGCGCCGAGGAAAGAAGTGCCTGATGCTGCGACGAAAGGTGCCGATGCACCGACGAACCGCCGTAGTGTGACGACACTTGATTTATTCGATCGTGCCAGCCAGCATTTTCGGGGTTAAAAATGCGCGATTAAGGCCGTTTTTCCGGCCGCAGTAGAACGAATCGCATTGCGTTACAGGAACTTGCGCTGGTCCGACCCCGGTTAGGACGAGAACAAGCCCTGACGGCACCGCACCGTATATCGCTACATGACTGACAATTGCTGCCAAACCACGATCGATACCGCAATGCTGCAACGACGCCATCGCCGGGTGCTGATGATCGTCCTGCTGATCAACGCGGCGACCTTTCTGATGATGGTGGCCGCCTCGATTCATAGCGGCTCCTCGGCCCTCTTGTCCGGCGCGCTGGACAACTTCGGGGATGCACTTACCTATGCTGTCAGCTTCGCCGTGGTCGGTGCGGCCGGTGTCGCCAAGGCCCGGGTGGCGCTGTTCAAGGGCCTGCTCATTCTCGGCGCCGCGGTAGGCGTCGCCCTGCAGATCGCCTGGCGCTTGCAGAACCCCGGGGTGCCGATCGTCGAAACCATGGGTATCGCCGCCTTGTTGAACCTGGGCGCGAATCTCGTCTGCCTGCGTCTGCTGACGCCCTATCGGTTCGGCGACGTCAACATGAGCTCAGCCTGGGAATGCTCCCGCAACGACGTCATGGAAGGGGTCGCGGTCATCGTCACCGCGATCGCGGTCTGGATATTTGATGCCGGCTGGCCGGATATCGTGGTCGCGACGGCATTGCTGGCCATGTTCCTGCGGTCTGCCTTCCGCGTACTGGGCGCGGCGTGGCGGGAGATGCGCGAGGTGGCTGCGGAAGCGTGACGCGCTGCAAGGCTTGATGATGCGGGCCGTTATTTCAGGTTAGGAGACACTGCCGAGCGCCACGCGCACCGATTCGCCACTGACGCCGCTCGATTCCTCCGAAGCGAAAAAGGCAATCATCTCGGCCACTTCCTCCGGCGTGGCAACGCTGCCCCGAAAATAACCGGCGCCGCGTTCATCCCACACCTGCTCGGGTGTCATGGCCCGCTCATCCGCCTCTGCCCGGGCGGAACGCTCCGCCATGGCGGTGCGCACCCAGCCGGGCAGCACGGCATTCGCGGTGACGCCGTGCGCGCCGCCGTCGGTCGCGGCGGAGCGCATGAGACCCAGCAGCCCGGCCTTCGAGCTGTTGTAGGCACAGCCGGCGTGCTCGGCTACCGACGCGGCTGTCGAGCTCGTGTAGACGATGCGGCCGTAGCCGCTCTCGACCATGCCCCGCATGACGGCGCGCGTCAGGTAGAACGGCCCGTCAAGATTGATATCCAGGGTCTGCCGCCAGGTTTCAGTGGTCGTCTCCCACAGCACGCGTTCGTGCGCCGAACCCAACCCGTGGTTGCAGACGAAGATCTCGATCGGCCCAAGCTGCCGGATCGTTTCCTCGACGGCCTTGTTGCAACCTGCTTCCGTGCCCAGGTCCGCGGTCACGTACGAGACACCCATAGATGCCAGCTCCGACTCGCTGCGGGCAACACCCATCACCCTTGCACCACGCGCCTTCAGAATATGGACAACGGCGAGTCCGATTCCCGTCCTGCCCCGGTAACCAGGGCAACTTTGCCTTCTACTCCCGCCATCGTTATCTCTTCCCTCGCCGGTCCCTGGCTGCCCGGCAAGTCAACCAGGCAGCGTCTGTGGCAGAATCCAGAATCTCACATCCAGCAAGCGTCGCAGCATTGACTTCGGCATGCGCCGGTGCAAGCCTGTATCGATCGCGCTTGGCTGCTATAGAAACATTGAGGGGAACAATGATGGCCATCACCGGGCGAATATCGACTGCAGGAATCTTCCTCATGCTGTCGGTGCAGGTCGCCGTCGCCGCGGAGGTGTTGACCATTGGTGGACAGGGCATGCACTGCGGCGAGGATCCGCAGTGCATCAATCGCCTGCACCCGGACATCCCGATGGCGGCGCACGCCGCACCGGGTGACACGCTTATTCTGAAGACGCGCAACGCGAGCGATCGAGTTCTCGACCCGCAGAGCGATTACGACGATCCGCGCGCCGCCGGCCCGGAGATCGGTGCAGTGCATCCGCTGACCGGCCCGGTGCATATCGAGGGCGCCGAGCGCGGCGATGTGCTCGCCGTTACGATCCTCGATATCGCACCCGGCCCTTATGCCTACACCAGCGCGTCGAGCTTCGGTTTTGCCGCTGACCTGATCGGCGAGGATCACCGCGTGCTGTGGCGCCTGGATCGGCGCTACGCGGTATCCGACGACCTGCCGGGCGTGCGCATTCCCAACGGCGCTTTCCCCGGGGTGGTCACGACGCTGCCGGGCGCGCCCGAGCTCGAGACCGCGCTGTCCCGCGAAGCCGCGCTGGCCGCCGCCGGCGGCACGCTGTTCCTGCCGGACCCGACGCACGCGTCCCCCGCCGAACTGTGCGGTGAAAACGGCCGCGCGAGGGATGCCTGCCTGCGCACACTGCCGCCACGCGAACACGGCGGCAACATGGACATTCGCTACCTCGGCGTAGGCGCGACCGTTTACCTGCCGTGTCACGTGACAGGCTGCGGACTCGCGGTCGGCGATCTGCACTACGCACAGGGCGACGGCGAAGTCGCGGGAACGGCCATCGAGATGGACGCCGACGTCACGCTGGTGACGAAATTGCTGAAAGCGGGCCAGGGCGCGCCGGACCTGTCCCGCGGTCCGCATTACGAAGGCCCCGCAAGCCTGCTGGACATTCCGTCACAGCGTTTCTACGCGGTCACCGGCCTGCCGATCAAGGAAAAGGGCAGCGTGCCGCCGGAGATGCGCTACCTCGAGTCGGGCACGATTGCCGAACTCGAGAACCTGCACAAGGACGTCAACCTCGCCGCGCGGAATGCACTCGACGCGATGGTCGACTACATCGCCGACACCTACGGCTACAGCCGCGTCGAGGCCTACATTATCGCGAGCGTTGCCGTCGACCTGCGCATCGGGCAACTGGTCGACACGCCGAATGTCGGGGTCACGGCGGTGCTGCCGCTGGACATATTCGTCGACGACCGCTAGCAGTCTGACCCGGGCCAGCGCGCTGTCCCGCAAGTCTCCGTGCCGGTTCCAGGCGCCGCTCAGGCCGGCTGGTTGCCGTTCCAGCGCATCAGGTTCAGGAATTCGCGGCGTGTTTTCGGGCCGTATGTGACGTAGGCCGGGTCGGGGTCGTTCAGGTAATTCTGCCGGCGTTGCGAGATGCTGTCGCTGCTGGCACGCAGGCGTATCTCGCCGGCATCGATGCCATAGGGGACGGCCGCATTGAGGCCAAACACCTTCGCGCGCAGCGCCGGCGTAATTTCCGGATAGCCCCAGCGGTCCCGGAATTCGCGGGATATCTGGAACGTGCGAAAGGCCTGGATCTGGTCCTGCGGCGATCCGTACCAGATCGAGTCCGTGCCCCACAGAACGTTGTCCTCGCCGCAATACCTGAACAGCTTGCCGAGTGCGTGTGCGGCACTGTCCGGGTCACGCATCAGAAAGCGCCAGGTGCTGCCCAGTTCGGCATAGACATTGCTGTTCGGCGCAATACCGTTGTCGAGCAACGACCTGACCAGCGTATCGATGCCATCGCCACTGCCGCCATTCTCGTACGGGCCTTCGGCCTTGCCGGGCACGAAACCCGAGTGGTAGACGAGAAAGTCCACATCCGGGTACATGCGTGCAACGACGCCGATATCGTCGCATTTGCTGTGTTCGTACGAGCGCTGGCCGAACGGTATGCCCTTGTGCACGCAGATGATGCGCACATCCAGTTCGCGTGCTTTTTCGATGAACGGTATGCCGGTGTCTTCGTCGGACAGAAAAAAGCCCTTGCCGTCCGGCCCGAACTGCGTATAGGTCTTCCATGCGGAGACATTCCAGCGCTCTTTCAGTTCGTCCATGCCCTCGAGATCGCCTTCCTGGTTCGGATTGACGCGGCCATGCAGCATCAGGCGATGATTACCTTCGAGGTCGGCAACGATCTGACGCGTATTGTCCGCCTCCTCGATCGTGAGCGGCTCCGCCTCCCGCGACGAGGGCACGAACGACAACACCATCATGTCGGTATCGCTGTCCATGAACACGTCCTTGACGAATTCATCCGGCCCGATGCACTCGAGGTGCGCATTCGCGCCCGGCCCGTCGGCCAGCTCACAGGATGCCTTCTCGAGCGAACGGAAACCGCGGGCGCGGTCCGGGTTGTCGCGTACCCACGCGCCGTTCGGGTCAACGAAGTGGCCCTGTACGTCAAAGATGAATTCCTTGCCGCCCAGTTGTTCGGCGGCCAGTGCATCGTCCATGGCCGCATCCTGGGCTACGGCATACTCACCGCCGGACTTCCCGGCCAACGCATAGACTTCGTTGAACGCGAGCAGCGTACTCGCCGCCCCGCAGCTCGATACGAGAAACTTGCGGCGGCCCATGCCGGCGCGGCGCGCATTCCGCGTGGTGCGTTCACGCGCCAGCCGGTTTGCCTCGATGCCGCATTTGTCGAGCGCCAGCGGCGCAAACTCGCCGTTCGACGTGCTGTCGAGCTTGATCGGCAGGCGAAGTCCTTCGGGGTCCCGATACGGCGTCTTTCTACTCCCAGGAAACGGACCGTTCGAGTGTTACCAATTTCGCCGGGCGATTCAATACGCCCGGATGCGAAGTACCCGCCTGCGCTTTTTCGGTCACTGATTCAATCGTCGTCCTCGAATTCGACCTCCGTTGCCAGGAAGCGGCTGCCGTTGAGATTGCCTTCGGCATCGACGAGCCGGCCTTCGGCGGTCGCGAAAAAGTCACTGGCGCTGATGTCGTCGAACTCGGTATTGCCGTCCGTGTCGATATCGAGGCCGAGTATCCGGAAACTCGGGTTCATGACGTCGGTGGCGAAGCCCCGGATCGACGCCTCGTCGTCGGCATCGTCCCGCTCGAGGCGGGTTGCCGTCAACACGTTGCTGCCGGGATCGGCCTCGTAGCCTTTCACCTCGAGCCAGTCGCCGACATTGATGTTGTCGATGTCAAACGGCCCGCACTTCCGCGTCAGTGTCGTCTTCCATGCGCGTTTCGGCATTTATCCGGACATCGATGCCGAGCATCACCACGATCCCGGCATCGGCATCGACGTCGTCGACCCTCGCGTCGATCTCCAGCTGACCGATTTCCTCGAAGTCGATTTCATCGGCGACCAGGATGCCGTTGCTGTCGAACCGGCCATCGACCTCCACCAGTACATCGAGGGCGAGATTGGCGGCCGTGCCGTCATCGAACGACGTGCCGCCGTTCGTCGTCACCGGAATGCCGGAGACGTCGAAGTCAGTGGCGGAGACAAAGCGAGTGATCAGCCCCTCGATTTCCACGTCCGCGTCATCGATATCGTCATCGTCACGGATATCGTCTTCGAGCTCCACGCTGGTCGCGATGAGTTCGCCGTTGCCGCCGAACTGGCCGCCTTCGACTTCGACGAGATCGCCGTCGGCGATCTGGCCGCTGTCGAAATCGTCGAGAGTCGCCTGGCTGTAGTCGACGACCAGGGCGTTGATGCTGAAGGTCATGGCTGCGCTGTCCAGGTTGGTGACAAGACCCGTCACTTCGTAGTCGCTGGGATCATCCTCAAGCTCGATACGCGTGGCGACGATTTCCTGGTTGGAATTGACGTAGCCACTGATTTCGACGATGTCACCGGGTGACAGTCCCTCGAGCGTGCGGCCGGGGATATCGGGGTCGAACGACGATACGCTGTTGACGTGAACGGTCTGCCCCAGGACCACGAACTGGTTGCCCGCGACGTCGATCGATTCGACCGGCCCTTCCAGGTTGTCGTCGTAGACGACCCGGCCGGCCGTCAGGGTCGTGCCGTCGCTGGTCGCCGAGATCTGTACCATCTGCCCGACCTTCAGGTCCGCTTCGGTTGCGGGCTGGCCGTCGACGATGATTTCCGCGCCGGATGTGTCGTAGGTGACGCCGTTGACAATGACGCTGCCGAAGCCGTTGACCGGCCCGAACGCGTAGACCGGCGCGCCGCCACCGTCGATGCCGCCGACCGGCCCGGGACCGTCGCTTGAACCGCTCGAGCACCCGGCGAACAGCGTTGCGGCGAGCGCCAACGACATACCTGCTCTTTTCCATGCGTGGCTGTGGGAAAGGGCTTTCATTTCTTACTCCTCAATCTTCGGATTCTGAATCCAGTAAATACCCAGACCGAGGCGCACAGCCTCGACTGTCGCTTGTTTGTCGTCGCTCACTTCGTGGTCGGACAGCCAGGCGTCGATGCGTTCGAGAAACGCCTGGCCCTCCCGATTCACGAAGTCGCGAAATTCATCAACGCTGTCGGCACCGACGCGGATGTTGGTCGCGCGGCGCTCGAAGCGCGGCGCATCGTTCGGTCCCCGCACCAGGTTCCAGTCGACCGTGTTACCGATGTCCTCCAGGACGCTGCCGGAGCGTGTGATCGCCTCCGGCGCGGCCGGATTGCGTTCACCCGGCATGTAGTCGCGGGACTTCGCGAGCAAAGTGCCGTCGGCCGCAACCGATACGGCCCCGGCGCGCTTCAGTTCCTTGAGCGTCGCCGTGACGGGAATATCGCCCGCATACCGCTTGGCCAGGTCATGGAACGACGGCGACGCGCCGGATTCCGGCAACGGCAGCGGCGTGCCGTCGGCCGCGCAAAACTGCGAATCCTGGAACCAGCCGGACAGCACCCGGGCACAGGTGTTCATGCGGCTGATCGAGTGCTGTTCCTCTTCGTCGTTAGCGACGCGCACCTTGCGCACGTCGCGGCGGGTCATGCCCGTCAGCAGGGCCACGCGCGAGACATTCGTCGGCCGTCCGTCCATACCGAATTCGTCGGTCGCGACATCGACATAGACTTTTTTGCACAGCTCGGAGAGTTCGCGGAAGCTGACGCCGTACCGCAGCAATACGCGCGCCACCGGCCGCAACAGGCGGGTGAAAAAAGCGGTGATGACGGGTTTCAGGGGCGCCTGGTCCATGACGTGTCGGGGTGGTGTGCTCGGCTCTGGCTAGGTGTGAGACATTTTGTCTCATATATTTTTCCCCGTCAAGCAACGCCTTTCGCAGGGGATTGCCACTGTATTTGTGCGATATTTCCTTTATTCGTGATTCGACGTGCTGCGCGCCTGGGAGTCTGCAGCTGGATCATGGCGTGACGGGGCCTGGTCGGTCACCTCAAGGGCACCCGGCGGGAGTTACGCGACATGGCGGAGCGCCTGGAACCGAGCGCATACTGCTTCAGTCAAACGGTGGCGGCTGCTCACCGCCCTGACCAACAGAGGAATGTGGACGATGCAGATGAATTTCGGAATATCCGGCATGTTTGCTTGCACCCTCACCATGCTGATGCCGGTGGGCAATTTGCTCGCGGACGAGCCACAGGATGACGACGCTGGTGAAAGCTGCATCTTGCTGCAGCGCATCGATCGCACCGAAATCCTCGACAACCAGAACATCCTCTTTTACATGCGTGGTGGCGATATCTATCTCAACCGCCTGCGGAATCGCTGTCCCGGTCTGCGTAGAAACGAACCAATCATGTACAACACAACCAGCTCGCAACTCTGCGACCTGGACCGGATCTCCGTTCTCTACAATCGAGGCGGGGGCCTCTCGCCCGGTGCATCCTGCAGGCTCGGTCGCTTTCTACCCATCTCCGAGGAGGACGTTGAGGCCCTCAAAGCGGAGCCACCGGCACCGGAAATCAAGCCGGTTCCAGGCGCACAGCCCGAAGAAATCGAGCGGCCGGACGAGCAGTAGCGCTCGCAAATACATCCAGTGCGCCAGGTAGCTTGACTTTGATGAGCGGCGTCGGCAGCTGCCGCCGACAACGCGGCTTTCGAGCGCTTTCACAATCCTCGAAGGCGACGAAAGCTGGGAGCACTAAAGAGCAAGATATCGAACTTAACTCAACCGTCCGAGGCAACGGGATAAAACCTGAATCGGCTAGTACAGATAAGACTTTCTTGGAACGACCTTGGAAAATTCCAGAAAATCTGGTGCCGGCACCAGGAGTCGAACCCGGGACCTACTGATTACAAATCAGACTCACGATCAAGGAATGGCGCGCTCTTCCGCCCGATCCTCTTGGAATTTTACCGCGGTTCGGGCTCGTAGGCATGCGGTACACAGGCGTTTTCTTAGAAAAACATTCGGCATAAATTTGCCCGGCCGCGCTTCCGCATATGCCGTTGTCACGTGACGGCCTGGATTCGGCGATTGCGACGCACATTTCGCCATGTCTCCCAACTCGCACGAGAATCTGATAGAGCAGGGATTTTTTTGACATAACTTGCACTACGCGCGAAATCGGCCGTCGCGGCGCGGGCTTGAATACAAACAGCTGGCAGCTATATGACGCCCCCCGGATTCCGGTTGTTTCCCGTGTGCAATTAATGTCCAATGGATATATTGCGTCCCGCATTACCGCGCTCCGCTTACGCCTCGAAGCGCTGTTGCAAAAGCAGAAAAAGATTATGCCGGTTCCTGCGGGCGGAATCGGGAACATAACGACACAGTCTTTGTGAACTCATCAGTACGGGTGCAAGGCGTCTCTTCGCCAACAAGATGCACGTTGGCCAAAGATACCCGTTCGAACTGGTTCCGGAGTTGCCGTCGGTTCGGGGGCATCAATAATGTTCAACCTCACGGTCGGTGCACCATCTGCCAACGTGACATTTCTGCGCTGGCGCTACCTGATACCCGTCGCACTCACGGCAATGTTCGCGGCGAATCCGGCATTCGCCGCGCCGGGCAATGGCAATGGCCAACCACCGGACCACAGCAACGCAGGTGGCGCGTCCGGCAATAACGGGCAACCGCCAGGTCATAGCAACGGAAACCCGGGGACCGGCTCGGATGACTGCCAGCAAGAGGCCACTCCCCGCGACGATGAGATCGTTTGCGAAAGTGAACAGGACGGTGCCGTCGATGCCGGCAGAGGCGACGACCAGGTCACGATAACCGAAGATGCCTTAATCACCGTCAGCGACACGAATCCGGATGCCGTCGTCACCGCAGTCGACGGAAATTCCGGCGACGATGCCATCAGCAACTTCGGTACCGTTGTCGCAACCGCCATCTCGGCAGGCGGCGGCTTCAGGAACGTGCCTGGGCTCGGACTGCTCGGCGTAGGTGATGCACTGCTGGCCGGCGCCAACGCTACCGGCATCGAAGGCGGCGACGGCGCCGATGAAATTGTCAACGATGGCACCGTCCGCGCAGTTGCCACCGCCATTTCCGGTGAACTCGATACCACAAGCTCTGCAGGCAATCCCGTGGTCCGGCCGGCACACGATGCGGCCAGTGCGGCACAAGCCACCGCTACCGGCATTTCCGGAGGCGATGGCAACGACAGTCTTATCAACAACGGCGAAGTCGGCGCCACCGCCACCGCGGTGTCCGAATCGCTGACTCTGAATCTCAGTGCCAATGGCTCCGCGGCTGCCGATTCTTCCGGCAAGGCAGCGAGCGAGGCTGTCGGAATCGACGGCGGCACCGGCGACGATGCCGTTGCCAACGTCGGCGAAATCAATGCCGTGGCCACCGCGACGGCGTTCGGACAGAATGTTTCGGTTGCGCCCAATGGCAATTCTCCTGTTTCCAGCAACGCGTGGAACGGTAGTCCCGAAGCCGAGGCCTCTGCTTCCGGCGTACGCACTGGAAGCGGCGACGACGACATCGTCAATCAGGGCAATATCGATGCCGTCGCAACAGCAGTCAGCGGCTCGGCCGCCGTGGCCGCAAGCACCGAAAATGTCGCGTCAACGGGAGCGCAATCAAAATCGGCCGCCACTGCGACAGCCATTGCCGGCGGCGGCGGTGACGATGCCGTCGCAAACGGCGGCACACTGACGGCGATCGCGACGGCGGCGTCCGTCGGAATCGAACTCGCGATCACCGCCGCCACCGAAGGTCAACTGGCGTCGCAAAACGGCACATCCGCCGAGGCCGGGGCTGTCGGTATCAGCAGCGATGGCGGCGATGCGGCGGAAACGAGCAGCAATGCCCTGTTCGTGAATCCCAACCGGCTGGCCATTACCACCTTTGAGTCCGAAGTCCCGGCGACGGGCAACGACACCGTTAACAACAGCGGTACCGTCACTGCCGTAGCGACTTCCGTCAGTGGCGAAGGTTCGGGGGCCGTGGCAATAGGCGGCACGTCCTCCAGCGATCTCAACGCCAACGCAACGTCGGATGCCGGCGCGATACATACCGGCGGCGGCGATGATTCGATCGTCAACTCCGGACAGCTAACGGCCGTCTCCAGCGCCGTTGCGGCCGGGATACAGGCGACAGTCTCCGTCAATCCCGACGGCGATGACCTGGAGAACGAAGACGTCGACCTGAAACCACTGTTCGAGGACAACGAAGCGAAGGCGGGCGGCGCGGTCGACGCCACGGCCGGCGCGACCGGCATCGGCGGCGATGGCGGCGGCGAGTCCAGAATCAGCCGCTTTTCACTGGACTTATCCGCAGACGGACTTTTTATAACGGAAAGCACCGACATCGTATCGGCAAGCGGCAACGATGCCATCGAAAACTCCGGCGATATCACCGCGGTCGCAACCGCCCTCGCCGGCTCCGTATCGACCTCGATCGGCGTCAACGATGCGGCTAACGTCGATGCCACAACTACCGCAAAGTCAACCGCCACAGGCGTTGCGTTGGGCGGCGGCGACGACGAACTGACCAACGCCGGAGCCATCACGGCAGTCTCCACCGCAACGGCGGTGGGTCGTGAGTTGGCAGCGTCTATCGAGGGGGACGCCAAGGTCGCGGCGGAGGCCGGCACCACAGCGCATTCCAGCGCAACGGGTATCAGCGGCGACGGCGGTTCGGTCAACACGCGGCACGAAACAGGTCTGGCCATCACCCCGACAAGTCTCGCGGTCAACTTGCTCGACGAAGCCACCGGGGCGACCGGCGCGGACACCATCACCAACAGCGGCTCCGTCACCGCCGTTGCCACTGCCGTCAGCGGCGAACAGTCGGCTCCCGTGTCCATCGGCGGCAGCGCGTCCGGCAATGCGAAGTCCACGGCGACGGCCGCCGCTTCCGCCCTGGAGGCAGGCAATGGTGACGATATGGTCGACAACAGCGGCGACCTGACGGCGGTCGCCACCGCGACGGCGGCGGCAATCGAAATGTCGGTGGCGGTAAAAGGCGATGACGGCGATTCGACAGAGCCGCCGACCGAGGACTCCGCCAAGAGCAGTGCCAACGCCGCCGTGACCGCCGAGGCCACGGCAACGGGCCTCGACTCGGACGACGACGCGCAGAACCGCAGGATGCAGTTCGACCTCTCCATCGACGACAGCGGCTTGCGCACGTCGCTGACGCGCGAGATGAATGCAGCCGGCGGTGCGGACACGATAGAGAACAGCGGCAATATTTCGGCCGTGGCGACATCGCTAAGCGGATCACTCGCGGTTCCCATCGGCATCGAAGGGGATGCGACGGCCGATACCACGTCGAAATCGTCCAGCACGGCAATGGGCGTGAACGCAGGTGACGGCGATGACGTCGTGGACAACAGCGGCAATGTTACCGCCGTCGCCAGCGCGGCCGCCCAGGGACTGGCCGTCTCGGTCTCAAGCAAAGGTACCGCGGAAGTAAGCTCGGAAAGCGGCAGCACCGCAGACGCGAGCGCCACCGGCTTGAGCGGCGACGGCTCGAGCCGCAGCAAGCTTGCGGCCGCCGAACTCGAAATTACCGGCGCCGGCCTGCACATCGGCGCGCGCCAGGCGGATATCGCGGCAAGCGGCGATGACTTACTGACAAACAGTGGTGCGATTACCGCGGTTGCAACCGCGGTGGCCGGCGAGGCTTCGGGCGCGGTATCGCTGGACGGCAATGCGAAGGCGGACGTCAAGGCGGCGGCAACATCCTTCGCCGCCGGCATCGATGCAGGCGCCGGCGACGACGTGGTGACGAATGACGGACCCGTTACCGCGGTGGCAAGTTCGCTGGCCGTGCCCGTGAGTGCCGAGGTGGCCACGAAGGGCAACGCCACGTCGGACCTGGGCCTCGCCGATACCAGCGGCACGTCAATCGCAACGGCAGTCGGCATCAGTGGCGACGGCAATGCGTCAAGCCGCACCATGGACTCCAACGTCGATATTGATTTCGCCGCGCCGGCCCTCGAAAGCCAGTTCGAGCGGGTGACGGTGGGCGCGTCTGGCTCCGACACCATTACGAATCGCTCCGCGGTTACCGCGGTAGCGACCGCCGCCATGCCGGCACCTGACGTGGCCGTCTCGACCAAAGGCTACGCGGCAGCACTGTCCACCGCCGAGGCCGAAGCCGCGGCCACGGCAATCGATGGCGGCGCCGGCGATGACGCGATTTTCAATGAAGGCATACTGGACGCCATCGCGACGGCGGGCGCGGCGGCGATCAACGTCACGGTTGCAACGAAGTCGAGCGCCTTCTCCGCCGATACGATCTGGAACGGTGGCACCAGGGCTACGGCCAAAGCCACCGGGATCGACGGCGACGGCGCACCCGGCGCGTCCCGCGACGCCCTCGACATATCGCTGTCGTCAGGCAATGCTGACGTCTCTTATACAAGTGAAGCGAACGCCGCAACCGGGGACGACAGCATTACCAACACCGCGCTCGTCAATGCCGTGGCGACAGCGGCCAGCGGTTCGGGCAACGTTCCTGTCTCGTCGAAAAGCGGTGTCGCCGCTGCCGTTTCGCAATCCTCTGCCGATGCAACGGCGATGGGCATCAACGCGGGCGCCGGCAGCGACAGCATTTACAACGACGGTGTGGTCAATGCAACCGCGTTGTCAGTCGCATCTGCCGCTGCCGTCAGTGTTGCGAAGTCCGGCGTGTCGATTGCCGGTAACGCCATCTGGGACGGCGGTGTGGTCGCCGGGGCGACCGCGGTCGGTATCGATGCGGACGGGGCGCAGTTGTCGCAGCACAATGAGACGCGCTTCGATTTTACGGGCCGCGTCATCGAGGACGATCCGGCCAGCGCAAGCCGCCATGAATTCATGGTAAGCCTCGTCGATGCAGCCGAATGGACGGCCGCGACGGGCGATGATGCTGTCGTCAATAACGGCACGATCGTCGCTACGGCATTAGCCGAAGCGCCTGCTACCGGCGGAGGCGTGACGAGCGGCAGCGGGTTGGCAGCCGCCATCTCGACCGCCCGCGCAGACGCGGCAGCAATCGGTATCGACAGCGGCGGCGGCAGCGATACGATCAGCAACGATGGCGAGATCGTAAGCACCGCTGTAGCAGATGCGACGGCGGTTAACGTCTCGGTGACGAAATCCGGCGCGGCCCTGTCAGCCGACGCTGTCTCCGATAGCGGAACGACAGCGCGGGCCACCGCGGTGGGTATCGACGGCGATGGCAAGGGCGAGAGCGAGATTCTCTTGCGCAGTGTAGAGGCGCGACACGCCGTCAACGTCAACGATGACGGTTCGCAGACTTTCGAAGACAATACGCGGATCGAGAACCGCAGGCAGATTGTCTCGGCGAGCGGCGACGATGTTATCGATAACAGCGGTGTCATTGCGGCGAACGCCGTGGCCGTTACGCGCCCGCTGGATGTGGCATTGACCCAGTCCGGAGTGTCTGTCGCATCGAGTACCTCGACTTCGGAGGCTGCTGCGGCTGGCATCGACGCCGGTGCCGGCAACGACATCGTGCACAACGACGCCGTCGTCGAGTCCGCAGCCGTCGCGGTAGCGGCCGGCACGTCGGCGGCGGTGACCCAATCGGGCGCATCGCTGGCGGGTAACGTGATCTGGGACGGCGGTATTACCGCACAAGCGGACGCGGTCGGCATCGACGGTGACGGTGCCGGCCGTGACCTGGATGCGCTGGATCTGATCGAAGTAAGCAATGAACAAGCCTTGCTGGAACGGTCAATCGATGCCGTTCTGGCTGGCGGCGACGACCTGATCGTCAACGACGGCGCTGTCGTTGCAACGTCCGTTGCCGAGGCGCCGGCACTTGCGCTCGCCGTTACCGCGACGGGCGTCTCGGCGGCGTCGGCAACGGCTGATGCCGATGCGCGATCCGTTGCGGTCGACGCAGGCAACGGCGCCGATGAGGTACGGAATACGGGTGCACTGGTCAGTACCTCCGTCGCCAATGCGAACGCGCTCAATGTGTCCTTTGCACAGACAGGCGGCGCGCTGGCCGCGGACGCAATCTTTGACGGCGGCACCACGGCCGTTGCTGAAGCCATCGGCATTGCCGGCGATGGTGACGGCGCCAACGAAAGACGACTCGATCGCATTGTCGCCAGCAGTGACGGCGTGCTGCTGATGTCGGAGTGGAGCACCACCAGCGCGAGCGGCGCGGATTTGCTGGTCAATATCGGCAGCATCGTCAGCACGGCCAACGCCGTCGCTCCATCGGTAGGGGTCGCGGTGACAACCGCCGGCGCGGCCGCTGCTATTACCAGCGCCACTGCCGACGCACGCTCAGCCGCGATGGACGGCGGTGGCGGCGACGACGTTATCGAAAATAGCGGCGAACTGGTTTCGACTGCCACTGCCAATGCCGACACCGTGTCCGTCGCCGTGGCAAACGCCGGCGTGGCCGCGTCCGGCAATTCGTTCTGGGATGGGGGTGTGACGGCAACGTCGGAAGCCTATGGCATCGATGCTGACGGCACGGGCCGCGACACGGAAACAAAGCAAAGCCTCGCCGTTGGTGCAGATGGCGTCAGTGCCAGCTTCAGCACAAGCGACACTGTGGCCAGCGGCAACGACCAGGTGACCAATGACGGCGATATCGTTGCGACGTCGGTGTCGCTTACGCCGGCTATCAATGCCGCCATCGCGCCCACCGGTGTGGCGGCCGCGGTGGCGACCTCTTCCGCAGAATCACGTGCAGTCGGCATCGGCGGCGGTGCCGGCAACGACGCGCTGGGGAACAACGGCTCACTGACCGCAACAGCTACGTCGGGCGCGCTCGCAGCCAATGTGTCGTTTACCTCGGCGGGCGTTGCGGTCAGTTCCGATGCCCTGTTCTCGGGCGGCACTACCTCTATTGCCGAAGCGATCGGCATCGACGGGGACGGCGAAGGGATCGACTTTGCGTCCCATGCGGACGCTGAAATAACCGGGGAGTTCGCCAGCATCGACGCCGGGCACAGCCGCAGCGGCGCTAACGGCGAAGACTGGATTCTGAATAACGGCGACGTGACCGCCACCTCGGTCGCTACCGCAGGCTCAGTTGGTGTCGCCGTCACACCGGCAGGACTGGCCGCGGCCATCACCGCCGCCACCGCGGACTCGAGGGCTGCGGCGCTCGACGGCGGCAGCGGCGCCGATGAGATCGTCAACCATGGCGAACTCACATCCACGGCAGTCGCCAACGCCGACACTGTTTCAGTCGCCGTGACGCCCGCCGGCGTGTCGGTCGCCGGCAACGCCATCTGGGACGGCGGCGCCACTGCAACATCCGGAGCCATCGGCATCGACGGCGACGGCCGCGGCGAAGACTTCGGCTTCGAGACCAGTACAAGGCTCGACGCAGATGGCGTGCGCGCGAGCTTCGACTCCGCCACGAGCGCGCAATCCGGCAACGACTCCATATCCAACACAGGCGACATCGCGAGCACGGCGGTGTCGGCCACGCCATCCGTCGGGGTGGCCGTGGCCCCTGCCGGCGTCTCCGCGGCGGTATCCAGGGCGACAGCTGTGTCCCGCGCCGCCGCCGTCGACGCCGGTTCCGGCGACGACGAGGTGACGAACGAAGGAAATCTCGACGCGGATGCCGTATCCGTGGCCGTTGCCGGCAATGTAGCCTTCACGGGCGGCGGTGTTGCACTGGCCGCCGATGCAATCTTCGACGGCGGCACTACCGCGCGCGCTGAGGCCATTGGCATCGACACGGACGGCACCGGCCGCAATATCAGCACAACGGGTGGCATTGAAGCAGGTCCGGACAGCACTCGTCGCATCCACTTCAGTCACAGCCGTGAATCGGCCTCGGGTGACGATCGCTTGACCAACGACGGCGAGGTTGCCGCGACGGCAACCGCCGTGGCGCCGTCGGTCGCCGTTTCCGTCACGCCGGCCGGGCTTGCCGGTGCGATTACCACCGCCACCGCCGAATCGCGCGCGGCGGCGATCGACACGGGCGGCGGCGACGATGAAATTGACAATTTCGGGAATTTGTCGGCGACGTCAGTGGCCAATGCCGACACCGTGTCCGTCGCCGTCGCGCCCGCCGGTGTCGCAGTCGCAAGCAACGCGTTATGGAATGGCGGTGTTACCGCCGAGGCCGAAGCGGTCGGCATTGACGCCGACGGCAATGCCAGCGAAAGCTTTTTCGAGAGCAGCCTGGAGCAAGACGGCGCGACGGGCACTTTCGACCTCGAGTGGCACGAAACGGTTGCCGGCGGCGACGACATCGTCCGCAACGAAGGCGGTATCGCTGCTTCGGCCACCGCGGTAACGCCTTCAGTCGGCGTAGCGGTAACACCGGCCGGCGTATCCGTCGCGGCGTCGACCGCCACGGCCCTGTCCCGTGCAGCGGGTATCGATACCGGGCCCGGCGACGATGAGGTCTACAACAGTGGCAACATCAGCGCCGACGCCACGTCGGTGGCCGCCGCCGCCAATGTTTCCGTAGCGCCTGCCGGAGTCGCAATCGCCGGCAACGACGTATGGGACGGCGGCGTCACGGCAAATGCACGCGCGACCGGCATCGAGACCGACGGGGCCTCGAGCCGTACCCGCAGCCTGTCGATGACCAACGAGGGACTGGACCAGTTTTCGTCGATAGAGGACTTCATTTCTTACAGCGACGAAACTGTCGAGGCGGCCGGCAACGACCGCGTGGTAAATGAAGCGACGATCGACGCAACGGCAACAGCCGTCGCTCCCGAAGCGTCCGTCTCCGTCGCTGTGTATGGTCTCTCCGCATCCGTTTCCACCGCCACGGCGGAATCTGAAGCGCTGGGCATCGACACCGGCGGCGGCGAGGACGACATTGAAAACAGTGGCGACATCAACGCCAATGCGACCTCGGTCGCGACCGCCGTGAACGTGGCGGTCACAGTGGGCGGCGTGGCCGCGGCAGCCGATGCGGTGTGGGACGGCGGCACGACCGCTATTGCTCATGCCGCCGCCATCGATGCGGGCGACGGTGCGGATGTCATCGATAATTCGGCCGCGCTGACATCCCGCGCAGTCGCCGTCGCGCCTTCCGTCAGCGTTCCGGTCGGCATCTTTGGCGTCGCGGCAGCAACCAGTACCGCAACAGCGGAAGCCAATGCACAAGGCATCGTCGGCGGTCGCGGCGACGACGACGTCAGCAACAGCGGACACATCGACGTGAGTTCCGTCGCCAACGCGACGGCGGTGAGCATCCCGGTCAATATTTTCGGTGTCGCGGCAAGCACCAACGATGTATGGGACGGCGGCGTCGAATCTCATGCCAGCGCAACCGCTATTTCCGCCGGTGATGGCGACGATGGCATATTGAACAGCGGTGTCATCGAGGCATCGGGCAATGCGGTGACGCCTTCCGTAAGCGTGCCGTTCAGTGTCGGCGGCGTGGCCGCCGCGCTTTCCACATCCACGGCGACCAGCGATGTCGGCGGCATTCGCGCCGGCAGCGGCAACGATACAATCGACAACATCGCGGACATTGTCGCATCGGCAAACGCAACGGCTGTTACCGTGGGCGCCGCCATCAGCGTTTTTGGTGTCGCTGCGACTGGCGACAACTTCTGGGATGGCGGCACGACGGCCAGCGCCGTTGCCGACGGCATCACCGGCGAACAGGGCGCGGACGTTATCAACAACGCCGCAACCGTCGAAGCCCGCGCCCTCTCCCGCGCCAATTCGGACCAGGTTGCCGCCACACTGATAGGCGTAGCCGGTGCGGTTGCCACCTCCAATTCGACAGCCCGTGCCAAGGCCCTGGACGGCGGTGACGGCGACGACTCGATCTACAACGAGAGCGGGATTCTGGCAGAGGCCGACGCCCGCGCGACGAGTGTCGCTGTCAGCTTCTCAGCGATCGGTGCGGCCATTGCAGCGGATGCGTTCTGGGATGGCGGGACGTCGGCCACGAGTACCGCTTACGGCATAGCCGGCGGTGAGGGCGACGATTCACTGTACAACCTCGGCCGCATCGAATCCCTGTCCATGGCTGACTCCGATTCCGTCAACGTCGCGACCACGGCTGGTATCGTCAGCGCGGCGGTCGCATCTTCCAAAGCAACAGCCGACGGTCTTGGCATCAGCGGCGGCGCGGGCGCGGATGAGATCGTCAATGCGAATGAGTTGATCGTCAACTCCAAAGCTGACGCCGGCGCGGTCGGCGTTGCCGCAACGCTCGTCGGAGCGTCATTGTCGGGATCCTTCGTCGACAATGAAACGCTCGCGGAAGCCAACGCCACGGGCATGGACGGCGGCGACGGTGATGACCTCCTCGTGACGACCGAAGAATCGAGCCTGGACGTCGATGCGACCGGGACGACGAAGGACAAGGATGTCGCAGTCGCCGCAACCATCGGCTTTGCCGACGCCGATGCAAACGCCGTCGCCCGCGCCAACGCGTCCGGAGTCGAAGGCGGCAGCGGCGATGACACATTGTCCCTCGACGGAGACATATCCGTGAACGCCACTGCCGATGGCCTGGCGCGATCTTTCGGCTGGGCAACCCTTGCCGTCGGCCGGGCGGCGGCGGACAGCAGTGCGACTGCCGTGACCCGCGGCGCAGGCGGTGGCGACGGTGACGATGTCATTTTCCAGCAGGCGGATTTGTCCGCTGGCGCCACCGCGACGGTACTCGGGCGCACCGGCAGTATCGGCGGCACCGGTTTCACGACGGGCACTATCGAATCTGTCGGCACGGCAATCGCGACCGGGCTTGCCGGCGACGCCGGCGAAGATTTGCTGATCAACAGCCACTCGGTCACTGCAACGAGTACCGCCGATGTCACCGCCAGGAGCTTTTCCCTGTCAGCCATCGGAGCCACGACAGTTGACGCCGAATCGACAGCGACGGCCACCGCGATCGGCATCGACGGCGGCGCAGGGCACGATGAGCTTGTCAACGAAGGAACCACGAGCAGCAGCGCTACAGGCATCGCGCGGGCACAGGGCACAAGCCTCAACCTCCTGGGCGCCGCCCTGTCCGAGGCCGGATTGACCTCGACGGCAACGGCTTACGGGATGCACGGCGGTACCGGAGACGACCTGATCTTCAACCAGGACGCGCTGGCGGCACAAGGCAGTGCCGACGTCATCGTATCCGCCATCAACTGGACGTTCGGCGGCTTTTCCGGACTCGACGGACTGGCGAGTGCCACGGCGAGTGTCACGGGTATGGACGGCGGCGACGGTGCGGACACGATCGTCAATGCTGGCAATGTCACGGTCGGCGCAGACACGGATTTGCGCTCCAGCGGTACCTCCAGCGCCATTTTCGGCGCAACATCGTCTGCCGGCACGATCGAAAGCACGCTGTCCGTAGCCGGCATCGCCGGCGGCGCCGGCGATGACCAGCTATTCAATGACGGCGTTGTCGATGTGACCGGCAACGCCACACTCAATTCGAACGCATCGAGCTGGATTATTGGTGGCGTGTCGGGCACCGAGGTCGGCATGAGCGGCGGGGCCACCGGGTTCGCCCTCGGCGGCGGCAGCGGCAACGATCTGCTCGTCAACAACGGCGATGTCAGTATCGCCCTGGATTTTGACGGTTTGATGGAGGCGTCATCCTGGACGCTGGTCGGCGGCGCATCGGCGACCGGATCCTACGCGACGTCCCAGCAAGCCATCGGCCTCGCGGGCGACGACGGCGATGACCGCCTGGAGAACCTTGGCAGCATGGCCGCCAGTACCTTCAGCGATCTCGACGTTACCGGCGGCTTCACCGCGATCCTCGGTAATGCCAGCGGCGACACCGTCCTAGCTTCAACCGCCTCGGCGATCGGATTCTCCGGCGGTATGGGACTGAACGAGCTGCTCAACTTCGGCACAGTCGATGTCGGGGCAGCGGCAGCCATGACGGCGGAAAGCGTGGCATTCACGTTTGCAGGAGGCGCGTCCGCGTCCGCCAGTCTGCGGTCGGACGCGAGTGCAACAGGCATGTGGAGTAACGACGAAGCGGATCTGTTCTTCAACTCCGGAACGATGACCGTCGGCTCCTCGGCGACCATGACGTCAACTGGCGGCACGCGAACGCGGTTCGGCGACTCCACGGCCGAAGCCAATGTCTCGGCAACGGCGACGACGACAGGTATGGACACTGCAGGTGGCGATGACATTGCCCAAAACGACGGGGCCATCACCGTGACCGCGACCGCATCGCCGAGCGCAACAAGCCAAACGAATGCAGGCGGCGTACTGCTGATCGACGGCACCGCGCGAGCACGTACCACTACCGAACTGGCAGCTAGCGGTATCAGTCTTGGTGGAGGCGCCAACGTGCTGCTAAACGAAGGCCAGATCGAAGCCCGGTCTGCCGGGGTTGGCAATGCCGACGCCGATGCACGGGCGGGCAGCATTACACTGTCCAGCGCGACCTCGGCAGCGCGCGCGGAAACCGTTGTCGCAAATGCCCGCGGCGTAACGGCCGGCGACGGCAGCAACATGATCAGCAATCGCGGCAACATTGAGGTGTTGGTTGCGAACGGACTTGACTCGTCGGCGTTCGCCGACGGTCACGGGCTGCTGGTCGGGCACGGCGGCGCAAGTAGCAGCTCGAAAGTTGATTCGGCAAGCGCCGTCGGCATTGAAACCGGGCACGGCGCCAATGTGATCAGCAATGATGGAGCGATCGTGGTCGATGCCAGCCCGACTGCAACGGGCGTCTCGCACGGACGAGCAACCGGCTTCGACACCATCAATCCCGCCAATGCCGTGGGCAATGCGACCGGCAGCGTAGACGGGGCACTGGCGATCGGCATTCGCGCCGGGAATGGCGATAATTCGATTGCGAACAACGGCACTCTGTCGATCATGGCCTCGCCTGTCGCGAATTCCACGTCAACGGGCCGGCATCGGCAAGTCGCCGCGCTGGCAGTTGATTCAACCGCTACGAGTAACAGTTCAGCCAGCGGTGCCCGCGCCTACGGAATATTAACCGGTGACGGGGACAACCTGGTTCGTAACACGGGCATGCTCGACGTTACCGCCGCGCCGCGAGCAACGGCCACGGCCACGGCTGTCGGCCACGGCTGGGATGGTGATGCGACGGCACGCGCGACCGCGTCCGTTTCGGACGCCGTTGCGGTCGGCATATTCGCCGGCAACGGGAACAATGTGATCGTGAATGAGGGAACGATCGCCGTGAGCAGCACCCCTTCCGCGAACGCCGCTGTCGCCGCGCGACGGCGGTCTCGGAGAGGTGGAAAGCGTAGTCGGCACCGTCACCGAGGAAGTTTGCAGCTGGGTACCCAATTTTCTCGGCTTCCTGATCTGGGTCTGTGAAGAGGTGGTGAAGCCGGTTACCGATACGCTCGTCAATGAAGGTGAGGAAATTGCAGTTCGCACCGTGCAAACAAACGGTGCAGCAGCGTACGGCATCTGGACGGGCACGGGCGACGATCTCATCATCAATACCGGCAACATCACCGCCGGGACAGTCGTGAACGGCGCATCCGGCCTCGGTATCGGCATTCGCACCGGTGCAGGCAACGACGTGCTGCGCTTTGGCGACGGCTCCTCGGTATCCGGTCATGTGTGGCTGGAAAGCGGCGACGATACGCTGGCGCTGTGGGGTTCCTCGACGGTCACCGGCATCACCAACGGGGGCGCCGGTACCGACACGCTGGACATGTACGGGGCCGGAAGTTTTAGCGGTGCGCTTGCCACCTTCGAAGCGGCGGCCAAGCACCAGGCCGGGACGTTCACGCTGCACAACGCATTGCCGGCGCTGGACTCAATCAGCGTCCACGAGGGCATCCTCGCATTTGGCAGTTCGTATTCGATGGGCGTCGAGAGCAGTTTCATGACCCAGGTCAACGCGGATGGCAGTCACAGCCGCTTCGAGGTCGCAGGCAACCTGGGACTCGACGGCACGCTGTCGGTCGCGAAAGACGACGGGCTGTTCGTCGACGGCGCGCGCTATGACGTCATCACCGCGAACGAGATCGACGGCGCCTTCCACACGTTCGACCTGCCCGACCCCACCTCTATGCTCAGCTTCGCAGTTGAACAAAGCGATACAGAAGTCGACGTCGTCGTATCTGTCGAGTCCCTCGCCGGTTTCGCCGCCGCGGACAATCCCCTGGCGCAGAGCATGGGCGGATATATGGACACATTGACCGCCTCGGCCAGCGGCGAAATCGCTACCGTGCTGACGATCCTGCAACACAGCGATGACAGGGAACTGGTCGCCGATACGCTTGCCGCGATAACGCCCTCGGACCGCGAAAACACGGTCACCGGAAGCCTGGCCGCCCTTCGACGCAGCCAGGACGCAGTGCATGAACGCCTGGCCGCCATTCGCTCGGGCGCGGCAGGCAAGAGCCATCTCGGTGGCGACTCCGCGGTTAACCTGTTCGCTGGCGACGGCTCCCAGCCTGGCCGGCCCGGAGGGCTGTGGGTCGCCACAATGTCCTTTGATGGCGGGCAACCGGCGGGCAAGCAGCCTGCCTTCGCCTCGGAGAATTATCTTTTCGGCGGCGGCGTAGATCTGCCGCTGGGTGAACGGTTCGTCGTCGGTGGCAGTGTTTTCGCGGGCTTCAGCAACCTGCAGCATGAACGGATGAACGACGCAAGCGAGATGAAGAGTGTTCTCGGCTCCCTCTATGGTTCCTTCGCCGGGCAAGGCGGGTATTATGCGCAAGGGGTCGTGAGCGCCGGCCCCACCGACTATCGTTCGTTCCGCCATCTCGACACAGCCATCGTGAGCCGGTTGGTGGAAAGCGACCACACGGGCGACGTGCTGGCCGCCGGCGTTGAAACGGGACGCAGCTTCCGACACGGCCGGTTCGATTCGGAGTGGTTTGCCGGTGTCAATTACGTGGATCTTACGGAACATGCTTTCGAGGAGTCCGGCGGTGGATCGCTGGGCTTCGCGGCGCAGGGCGCGGAAGCAGAATCACTCGTTTCCGAGCTCGGTATCCGCAGCGCAATCGAGATAGAACGGCCGTGGGGCATCATCCGCCCGCGCGTCAGCCTCGCCTGGCTGCACGAGCACGATATCGGCGCGGATACGCTAACAGGGCACCTGCTCGGAGCGCCGGATTCGTCCTTTACGTTCCGGCACGACCGTGCCGGGGACGATGGCTATCGGTTAAGCCTGGGCTTCGAGGTGCAGTCCGATGAAAACGGCTACTTCACGCTGAAGTGGAACGAAGAGAAGCTCGGGAGCTACGCTGATTCATCGGTCCTGGCCAGAATCGGGATGCGCTTTTAGCTTTTCGTCGCATTCTTCCGGAACAACATGCAAACACTTTGACCTGAATACATCCTGGAAAATCTGGTGCCGGCAATATATTGCCGGACCGTACCTATCCATCAGCTTTCCGGCACCGGCAGAATCGACTCGGGCAGATTGGGCAGAAATCGCCTATGAGAAGGCCCTAATGATTCTCGATCCGGCCTAACCAAGCCGCATTCCAAAGGATTTACAACCGTTGTAACGTTGTTTGAGGCCCTGTGGTCACGAATTGGGCGCCATTCTGCTTTAAAAAGCAGACTATCGGACTTAAGACGCTTTAAAAAGCATATCCACCTTGTTGGAAACAGGAATCACTGATATGCTTTAAAAAGCAGATTAACCCGGATAAAAGGCTTTAAAAAGCAGATCGCTAAGAAAAACACATTGACAGCAGCCCCGCCCTACGCGGTCGAACAGGCAATCAAGCGTCTAGCTTCAAACCTACGTACGGCCCGGCTGCGCCGTAATCTGACCATCGAGGATGTGGCCGACAAGATCGGAACCGGCCCGCGCGCCGTGTCCGATGCCGAGCAAGGCAAGATCACGACCGGCATCGCCGTCTACACGGCCCTGCTTTGGGCCTACGACCTGCTGAGTCCCATGGAATTCCTGGCGGACCCGTCGACCGACGAGGAAGGACTTGCCCTGTCCATGCACCGCGAGCGCGCCCGTGCCGAAAAGCCGGAGGAGCTCGACAGTGACTTCTGAGTGCTTTGTCTATATTGCCCTGCCCGGCGAGACAGACTTCGTCACGGCAGGGCGTTACAAGCGGACGATCGACCGTACGGGCGTCGCTACAGGACGCTTTGTCTACGGCAAGAGCTATCTTGCCCGGAATAACGCCGTGCCGATCGATCCGCTTGAGCTCAAGCTCGGCGCGAAGACGTATCAGACGAGGCTGCTGAAGGGCGTATTCGGGGCGCTTCGCGACGCGAGTCCCGACCATTGGGGCCGGCGCATCATAGAACGGCATTTCGGATCACCTGGGCCTGACGAGCTCGATTACCTCCTTCACTCTCCGGATGATCGCGCGGGCGCTCTCGGCTTCGGCCTGGGCCCGGAGCCGCCCGCCCCGAGGAGAAAATTCAATCGCACGCTTGATCTGGGGAAACTCCAAGCGTTCGCCGACGCCATAATCGCAGACGAAGAGATATCGCAAGGGGCTGACGCAGAACAAGCACAAGAACTCATGTTGGAGGGCACTTCGATGGGCGGTGCACGCCCGAAGGCAGTGGTCGAGGATGACGGCGCACTGTGGATCGCCAAATTCAATCGTCCCGATGACAAGTGGAACCACGCGAAAGTCGAGCGCGCCATGCTTGAGCTTGGACGTACGTGCGGCCTCCAAACTGCAGAAAGCAAACTAACAACGATTGGCGACCGGGATGCCTTGTTGGTCAAACGATTCGACCGAGAGGAAACCAAGAATGGTTACCGACGCGCGCGCATGCTGAGCGCGCTCACTCTGTTGCGCGCGGAAGATACGCACCAAGACCGGAGCAAATGGTCCTATGTACTTCTCGCCGAAGAACTGCGCCGCATTTCAGCTGAACCGAAGGCTGACGCTGCCGAACTATTCAAGCGAATGTGTTTCAACGCGCTGATTACGAACAACGACGATCATCCGCGCAATCACGCCGTGATTGCATTGAAAGACGACTGGCGGCTGTCAGCAGCATATGACCTGATTCCGGCGATGCCCATTAGCGTCCAGCACCGCGACCTGGCACTGGAATGCGGAGACATGGGCCGATACGCGCACGCGGAAAACTTGCTCTCGCAGTCCGCCCGATTTCTGATGAAGCCGGACGACGCGCGCGCCCTAGTCGATAACCTGGAGGAGACGGTGCGGGAACGCTGGTACGAGATTTCTCGCCGCGAAGGTGTTTCCGAAAAAGACTGCGAGACTATCAGACCAGCATTTGCATACGACGGGTTTCGACTGGATCTGGCAAATGCACCGCCCGACGCCGTCGAATAGTTGCGTGAAACCAAATCGCAGTCGATTCTTAAAAAATCTGGTGCCGGCACCAGGAGTCGAACCCGGGACCTACTGATTACAAATCAGTTGCTCTACCAGCTGAGCTATACCGGCATGTTTGGAATCTGGCGGCAAATCCGTGCGCATTATTGGCAATTCCGGCGGGCGGAGCAAGGAACTGACCGCTTTCCTAGCCACCGCGCGGGCACGTCGCCGCATCCCGAAGCTGCACCCGCTCCTCCCCGTAGCGGTCGATCATGTTGCCGGCGCCGCGGCCCGGCGGCAGGGCCAGGTCGACGTAGAAAACCGTGGCGTCGCGCATGCGCTCGGTGATTTCAGCCGGCAGGTCCAGTGACTTGGCCTGCAGCTCGGTGCGTTCGGCGCCCGCGATGTCGCCGAACAGGCCGAGCGAAATCTTGATGCCCTCGTCGTCCGTTTCGACGACGTAGGCTTCGCCGAGGCCGCCGCCCTGCAGGGTCTGCAGCATGTCGTTGGCCGTGGCGCGGTCCGGGATATTGCGGATCTGTACCCAGTGGCCGAGGAACACCTCGCCCTGGGTGGCTCGCAACCTGGCGGTAAGACCCTGCCCCTCCTGGTCGGCAAGCGCAGCCTCGGCGTCAGCGCGGTCGCGGAACGGGCCTAGGCTGATGCAGGAGCGGCCGACTGTGGCTTCCAGCGGGCGCGGCGCGGCTCGCGCCACGGTTTCGCTTTCGGGCTCGGCCTCGATGTCGTCGATATTGATCGCTTCGCCGTCGTCGCCTTCTATCGTATCACCCGCATCGGTTGCGTCGCCCGGCGGATCGTCCGTTGCGTCCGCCGGTGCCGGTTCCGGCGTCAGCGGCGATTCGTTCGCATCAGCGAGCTCGAGTGTCGGGCCCATTTCCTGCTCGCTGACGATCGCGATGCCGGTGTCGTCCGGCGCCGAAACGAACTGCTCCCAGAGAAAAAACAGGACGTTCGCGAGCAGCAGCAGGAGCAGCAGGTTTCTCATTGCTTGTCGTTTGCCATGACCGCCAGGCCCTGCAGCACCAGGTGCGGGCGGTGCGCGATCTTGCCTTCGAGTTCATTCAGAATGCGGGAGGCATCTCCACCGGTCAAGACGATCTTCGGGCGCAGGCGCTCTGCTTTCAGGCCCTTCACCGCGCGCTCGATAGCGCCGCAGACGGCACCCAGCGCACCGTAGTAGATCGCGCTGTTGGTGCTGGTCGCGAACTGTTCGTGCGGTTCCGTGCCCTTGGCGGGCGCGCGCCGTACCGCGGGCAGGTCGCTGGTGTCGGTGTCGAGTGCCGTTGTCATCAGCCGGAGCCCCGGCAGTATCTGGCCGCCGAGATGCCGGCCGCTGCGATCCACGGCATCGATGGTCACGGCCGTCCCCGCATCGACGACGCACAGCGCGCTCCTGAATTCCGCGTAGGCGCCGATCATCGCCACCCAGCGATCGACGCCCAGGCGTCGCGGTCGTCGATAGCTGTTGGTGACGCCGTGCGCACGCCCCGTGGTGCGCGCGAAATGCACGTCGCTGCCGCAGTGCAGCCCGATAACCCCCGACAGGCGGGTCGCGAAGTTCTGGCCGGCAACGTTGCTCGCCAGCACCGTGTCGACCTGCGTCGGCAGGCGCGTCGTCAGCGGCGTGAAGCCGGACTCGGCGAGGCGCGCGTGCGAGATGCTGCCGGTGCGGCGCAGCTCGCCATCGTTCGCAATACCCCACTTCAGGCGCGTGTTGCCGACGTCGAACAGCAGCGCCGTCATGCCGCTTATGCCGCGCCCGGTCCGCCGCCCGCGACACGAACGGTGCCGGTGAACACGCGCCGCCGGCCGTGATTCGTCATGACCCGCAGCGCGCCGTTTGCGTCGATGCCATCGGCGGTGCCGTGCACACTGCTGTCCGGCATCTCCACCTCGATCGGCTTGCCGCGCAGCCAGTCGCGCGTGTTCCAGTCGGCGCGAAACGGGTCGAGCCCGTCCTGCTCGAATGTCTGTATCGTTACGGTCAGCTGGTCAATGATCGCCGCGGCCAGCACGGAGCGGTTTGGCAGCTCGTCGAAGTGGCTGCGGAGATCAGTGACGGAGTAGTCGAAGCCGGCAAAGTCGGTGCCGGCGTCGACGGGTTTCAGGTCGACGTTGATGCCGACGCCGCAGATCATCGTGATGCGGCTGCCGGATGCGGTCTGTGCATCGGTCAGGATGCCGCCCAGCTTGGCGTTGCCGATGTACAGGTCATTCGGCCACTTTAGCTTGAGCGTGTCGGCGCCGCACTTTTCCAGCGCGCGCGCGACGGCGACGCCGGCAGCCAGCGTCAGGCAGGAAAGATTGCGGGGGTTCTGGCTGAACGTGTACGCGAGCGACAGGCAGACGCCGGAACCCGGTGGCGAGAACCAGCGCTTGCTCTGCCGGCCGCGCCCCGCGGTCTGGTGCTCGGCCAGGGCCGCGCGGAAGCGACCGCGCTCGTGGCGGTCCTGCTGCATGAGCCAGGTATTGGTCGAGGGCACGATGTCGAGCACGTCGAGGCTGTCCAGCGACTGCCGGGCCGTATCACCAAGCGACCTGTGGATCAGATCGGCATCGAGCAGGTCGGCCATGCGTCAGTCCCGCTTCTTGCGAAACAGCATGACGCTGGAGTGACGGTGCTCCGTGCCCGCGCGCATGCGGAGCAGGTTGGAGCGGTGCGCGTAGAGTATGTAGAGCGCCATGACGGCAGTGTAGACGAGCAGCGCCTGTTCGCCGGGCCAGCGCGTCATCAGGAGATAGAGCGGCGCAAACGCGGCAGCGGAGATCGTCGCGAGCCCGACGTAGCCGAACAGCACCAGCATCCACGCCCAGACCAGCAGCACCGGCAGCAGGACCCACGGCGCCAGTACCGCGAACGTGCCGAGCAGCGTCGCCGCGCCCTTGCCGCCGCGGAAGTTGTGCCACAACGGCCAGACATGGCCGATGACGGCGGCGGCCGCGCAGGCGAGCGTCAGCCAGTTGCGCGCGATCGCCGGCTCTTCGGTAACGATCGGCAGCTGCGGTACCAGGCCGGTCGCGACCATGCCCTTGCCGACATCGATGATCATGACGCCCAGCGCGAACATCCAGCCCTGCGTGCGCAGCGCGTTGGTGCCGCCCGCGTTGCCGCTGCCCATCGTACGGATGTCGACACCGCCGGCCAGGCGGCCCATGACCAGGGCACCCATGATCGAGCCGAGGAAATAGCTTAGGAGAAATTTGCTGCCGAGCTCCAGCATTGCCGGGAGGGGTCTGGTCGCCTTGGTTGCGGCATTGTAGCATCCGGCCCTTCTCTCTCCGGCGTCGCATCATGCCCGGCAAACCGATTCCGCTCGTCTACAATCCGGCCGCCGGACGCGGCCGGGGCGCCCGCCGCATGGAGCGGCTGGCAGCGGAGTTCGAGCGAACCGGGATTGCGTTCGAGCCCGTCGCCAGCGCCGCGCCCGGCGACGTCGAGGCAAAAGTGCTCGCCGCCTGTGACGCGGGCCACGAGCGAATCATCATGGCCGGCGGCGACGGCAGCGTGCACGAGGCGGTCAACGGACTGATGCAGGCGCCATCGCCGGCCGCGCTGGGCGTCATCCCGACCGGCACCGGCAATGACTTCGCCAAGGCCTGCGCGATCCCGCTGCATCTCGAGGCCGCGGCCGCGCTGCTGGCCGATCGGCTGATCAGCGGCACGCCGCCGCGCGCGATCGACGTCGGCTGCATGAACGGCCGCTATTTCGCGAACGGCGCCGGCATCGGGTTCGATGCGAA
Source organism: Woeseiaceae bacterium (assembly GCA_034522415.1). Lineage (GTDB taxonomy): Bacteria > Pseudomonadota > Gammaproteobacteria > Steroidobacterales > Woeseiaceae > Woeseia. The sequence goes on along the minus strand of JAXHLH010000001.1, from coordinate 105,845 downwards.
GATCTCGGCGATCGCGCGTTCGATCCGGTGGCCGCTCGGCAATCTCGTCTACCTGCTCGCCGTCGTGCGCGGGCTGGTCTCGGGCGTGACGACGCCGCGCATGCGCATCGAGTGCAACGGCACCGTCATCGACGGCGAGCTGACGCTCGCAAACATCAGCAACGGGCCGTGGGTCGGCGGGCTGTTCGAGATCGCGCCTATGGCACTGAACGACGACGGCCTGCTCGACCTCGTGCACGCGGACGCGTTCACCCGACGCCGCATCCTGCGGCTGCTGCCGAAGCTGCTGGACGGCCGGCACATCGGGGAAGCCGGGGTGCACCATGCCACCGTGAGCACGGTCCGGGTGCGCGCCGACGCACCTCTCCCTGCGCATCTCGACGGCGAGGTGCTGGCGCCGCAAACCGAATTCGATATCCGCGTCCTGCCCGGGGCGCTGCAACTACTTTGACACCCGGCATGCCGTGTGTCGCGGTACTTGACGTATATTTAGACATCTGTCTAAATATATAAATGTCAGCGACACAGCAATCGGTCTTCAAGGCACTGGCGGACCCGACGCGGCGCGCGATCATCAAGTCGCTGCAGCGCGGCTCGCAGACCGCCGGCGAACTCGCGGAATCGTTCCCGATCAGCCGGGCATCGCTGTCGCATCATTTCAACACGCTGAAAGCGGCCGACCTCGTGCGCACGGAGCGGCGCGGCCAGCACATCGTCTACTCGCTGAACGCGACGGTCGTCGAGGAAGCCACGGCGGTGCTGCTGGATGTCCTGGGCGGCGGGCGGCGCGGCAAGGGCGGGCGGGAGAAGGAAACATCATGAGCAACAAGCGCGCGGAACTGCTGAGCTGGTTTTTTATCATCGCGACGATCGGCATGGCCGGTTACTTCTGGCCAATGCTGCCCGACCCGATGCCCAGCCACTGGAACGTTCAGGGCGAAGTGGATGCCTGGATGCCAAAGTTCTGGGGCGTGGCCGTACTGCCGATTGCAGCGATCGGCCTGTACCTGTTGTTCAAGGCGATCCCGTACATTTCGCCGAAGGGATTTCGTACCGATGCATTTCGCGAGGTGCTGAACATTTTCCAGGTGACGCTGGTTGCGTTCACGGCGCTGATTGCGCTGCTCGTCTTTCTCGAGGCGACCGGCACGGACGTCGCGATGGAGCAGACGGTAATGGCCGCGACCGGTGTGCTGTTTTTGATTATCGGCAACTACCTCGGCAAGGTGCGCAAGAATTTCTTCCTGGGCATTCGCACGCCGTGGACGCTGGCCAGCGACGAGGTGTGGAGCCGCACGAACCGGGTCGGGGGTTACGCATTCATGCTCGGCGGTATCGTGATGATCGTGGGCGCGCTGACGGACTTGCGGCCGGACTGGATTATCGGCGTCGCTGTCGTGGTCGCCGTGTACCCGGTGTTGCATTCGTACCTGCTGTATCGGCGCATCGAGGGGTTTGGCAAGGATAACGGGGCGTAGCCTCGCCGGAACGCCATCCTGGGGCGATTCGGGGTCTCCACCATACCCGTAGGAGCGCCATCCTGGCGCGATTCGGTGAATCGCGCCAGGATGGCGCTCCTACGGGTAAGGTAGAGGGTTGGGCGTGACGCGGCTCAGGCGCGGGTGCCGAGCCACGCATTGCGGCGGCGTTCGGCGTCGCTGTCGCAATCGGCCTGGACGGTCAGGTAGGCCGTGTCCTCCGGCGGGGCTTCAAGTTTTACCTTGAAACTCAACAGCGTGTCGCGGCGGAACACGGTGATGGTGACCTTGTCGCCGGGCAGGTGGGCGGCGAGATGCGTGTCGAGGTTGCCGGCCGTCAGGCGGACGTTGTCGAACGCCACGGAAACGTCGTCCGGCGCGAGCCCCGCACGTTCGGCCGGGCTGGTCGCCTGCACCGTGCGCACGACGCTGTCGCCGTTGGTGCCGGCGAGCCGCGCGCCCAGCCAGGGCAGCGGCCGGCTCGCCTCGGGCGCCGGCTTGCCGCCCGCATCGTCCGAGCCGACCGCGCCGCGCAGGTGCAGTTCGACGCCGGTCTCGCGCAGCAGCTGCGCAAGCGGCAGGTCCGCGGTGCCACGCACGTAGCGCGCGAAGAAATCGCCCAGTTCCATGCCGGAGAGTTCCGCGGCGACCGATTCGAGGCCGCGCTCCGGCATGCCCTCGCCGCTCTCGCCGTAGCGTTTCCAGCACTCGTGCATGACCTCGTCGAGCGAGATCCGATTGTCGGTGCCGTGGCGCAGCGTGAGATCGAGCGCGAGCGCAATCAGCGCGCCCTTGGCGTAGTAGCTGACGATAGCGTTGGTCGCATTGGCGTCCTGCTTGTAGAACTTGGTCCACGCGTAGAAGCTCGATTCCTCGACGCTCTGGCGGAAACGGCCGTGCGTGCGCTGGATGCGGGTGATGACCTGGCCCAGCAGTTCGAAGTAACTGTCAACGGTGATGAGACCGGCACGCAGCAGCGTCAGGTTGTCGTAATACGACGTGATGCCCTCGAATACCCACAGGAGACCCGTGTGGGTCTCGGTCTGCAGGTCGAAAGGCGTGAACGCCGCCGGCTTGATGCGCTTGACGTTCCAGAGGTGAAAGTATTCGTGGCTGCAGAGCCCGAGGAAGCGGCGATAGCCGGTGCTGACCGACGTGTCGCCGCGCGTCGGCAGTTCGTCGCGCGAGCAGACCAGGCTCGAGGACCAGCGATGTTCCAGGCCGCCGTAGCCGCCGTTGACGACCTGCAGCAGGAACACGTAGCGATCGAGCCCAGCCGGCGGCCCGAGAAACTCGAGGTGTTGCGCGCACAGCGCGGACAGGTCCCGGCACAACCGGCCCATGTCCACCTGCGGGTTGCCGCGGATGGCGATGACGTGCGGTATGCCGGCGGCCTCGAACTCGCCGATCAACAGGTCTCCGATCTCGACCGGGTGATCGATCAGCTCGTCGTAATCCGCCGCCTCGTATGTGCCGTAGCCGTAGACCGGCGCGTCCTTGCGGCGCATCGCCGTGGCGACGCGCCACTCTTTGCCGACCGGCGTGGGCGGCGGGCAGATTTCCACCTCGACCGGGCGCTGCTCCTGGCCGACGACCGACGGGAACACGCACGGGCCGTTGAAGTAGGCGTGCGTGGTGTCGAGGTGCGCGCCACGCACGCTGGGATCGAAGGCGTGGATATCCGCGGTCAGCGTCAGCGGGCCTTCGACCGGTGCGGCCTGCCAGCGGCTCTTGTCGAGCGGCACGAGCTCGACCTCCTCGTCGTGGGCCGTCGCACTGATCGCGACGACGTGACGGGCGTAGTCGCGGATCATGTAGCTGCCGGGAATCCACGCCGGTATCGCGAACTGCTGGCCGTGCGGATCGGGCTGCGCGACCGCCAGGGTGACGCGGTAGAGTCGCGCGCCCGGGTCGACGGGCGTGATCGTGTAGCGATGCGGGACGTCAGCCATGCGATTCGAACACCGGCTCGTTCAGCTTCAATGTCAGGCACTTGGCGGAACCGCCCGCCTTGAGGAATTCGGACAGGTCGACCTCGACGACCGTGAAGCCCGCCAGCATGAGGCGTGCCTTCAGCGGTTCGGACGCCTTGTTCAGAAACACGTGGTCGCCGACATTGACGGCGTTGCAGGCGAAGTTGCCCGCATCGGCCGTGTCGACGACGATGCGTTTGTGCGGCGGCACGCGGCTTTCGATGGCGATGCGCGAGTCGTAATCGAACGCCGGCGGGTGGTACATCAGGAAGCCGCCGATCAATGGGCAGAAGCACGTGTCGATATGATAGAAACGCGAGTCCGTCAGGCGAATCGAAATGAGTTCGATGTCGAAAAACTTCTGGATCTCGGCGTGGGCCTCGATCTCGGTTCGAAAGCCGTAGCCGGTCCACAGCCACGCGCCGCCGCGGTCGATGAGACAATCGCCGGCGCCTTCGAAACCGATCTTCTCGTCGAGATCGAGCAGTTCGAAGCCGTTTTCGCGGAACCACTTCTTGAAGTGCGGCTCCTCGGGCCGGCGCTCGTGCGGCATGAAGTGACTGGCGATGGCCTTGTTGCCGTAGACGACGCCGGCGTTGGCCGTGAATACCATGTCGGGCAGGTCGGGCTGCGGCTTTATTTCGACGATGTCGGCGTGTTCGGCCAGCGTGTCACGCAACGTGCACCACTGCTCTTTCGCCCGGTCGATGTCCAGCGAGCTTTCGTGGCCCGCCATCCACGGGGTCGATGACGTACTCCACGGTGAAGTAGTCCGGTGGACACATCAGAATCCGGTCGCGTTTCGCAGGCATTGTCGCTTGCTCCTCGTTGTTCTTGTTGCGGCCGGCATCCGTCGGTGCCGGCCGTTCGTGATGATCAGTTATGCGGCAGGTGGATCTCGGCCAGCATGCAGCGCACGCTGCCGCCCGCCGATGCCTCGATGCGGTCGATTGGCGCGCTGACTATGGTCGCGTTGGCTTCGATGGCCCGCAGCTGTTCCGGTGTCAGCGACTGGTGCGCCTGACCGGACATGGCGAGCACGCGATGACCGTCCGCCGCCCGCAGTTCGAGCATGTTGCCGGCGAACGCCTCCAGCTGGTCGAAGGTGATGTCGACGATACGATGGCCCGTCTTCTCGAGGCTCCCGGTAAGCGCGCGCCGCTGGTCGTCGCGCGGTATGGCCTCGAGGCAGACGACGGCCAGCTCCTCGCCGACGTTCATCAGCACGTTGGTGTGATAGATCGGCGCGCCGCCGCGATCCACGGCGTCGAAGGCGACGATGTCGTAGTCGAGCCGTTGCGCGAAATCGCGCAGCGCGTCCAGATGCGTGCGCGACGACAGGCAGGCGTAGGCGATCCGGTTGACGCGATCGAGCACCAGGCTGCCGGTGCCTTCCAGGAAATGCCCCTGCGTCTCGTGTGCCGACAGGTCGATCACGCGCGTGATCGTGAAGCCGTGCTCCGTTGCCAGCGTGTCGACGACGTCCTGGCGGCGCTCCGTGCGGCGGTTGATGGCCTCCATCGGGTACAGGACGACCGTGCCGTCCGCGTGAGTCGTTATCCAGTTGTTCGGGAATATCGCGTCGGGCGTGGCCGGGTCCGGCGTGTCGTCAATGCAGATCACGCGGATGCCGGCGACCTGCAAGGCATCGGCCAGCGCGTTGAATTCCGCCAGCGCGGCCGCCTGCTGCGCCTCGGGCGACAGGTCGGTCTTGCCCTGGAAGCGATTCGAGTCCGCGGTCAGCGGATTGCTGTGAAAGCGGACGGGCCGGATCATCAGCACCGTGCCGGCGAGTTGCGATTCGTGGTTGGAAGCCATATTGCTGCGCCGCGGCCGGCGGGCGGCCGCACTGCGGTTGGGAGGCGGGAATTATGCCTGCAAACACGGGTTGATCGAAAGGCAGGCGCCTCGCGATGTTACCGGTTGCGGTCCCCGCCCGGTGACCGGGCGGTCGAGCGGGACGTCTGGCCGAACAGCAGCTTGCGCGCCTCGTCGCTCTTCAGGTCGCTTTGCCAGTCGCTGCCGAGTTCCATGCCGCGGCGCAGCGCGGGCCGCGATTTCAGGGCGTCGAGCCAGCGACGCAGATGCGGGAAGGCGGCGATGTCGGTCTCCAGGCGCTTGTAGGTGGCGACCCACGGGTAACAGGCGAAGTCGGCGACGGACAGCTCCCCGGCCAGGTAGTCGCGGTCGGCCAGGCGGCGGTCCATGACGCCGAGCAGCCGGTCGTACTCGTTGCCGTAGCGCTTCGGGCGTAGGGGACCGGCTCCGGTGCGTAGTCGATGAAGTGGCTCAGCCGGCCGGCCATGGGGCCGAGTCCCGCCATTTGCCAGAACAGCCACTGCAGCACTTCGTACCGGTCCGCCGTGTCCGCGGGCAGGAAGCGGCCGCTCTTCTCGCCGAGGTAGGCGAGGATCGCGCCGGACTCGAACACGGAAATGCCGCTGTCGGTGTCGACGATCGCCGGCATGCGGTTATTGGGGCTGATGGCCAGGAACGCGGGCTCGAACTGGTCGCCGCGGCCGATGTCGACCGGCTTCACGTCGTAGGGCAGCCCGCATTCCTCGAGCATGATGCTGATTTTCTTGCCGTTTGGCGTCGGCCAGGTAAAGCTCAATCATGGGTGTCCTTTTTCTTCAATTGGCCACCCGTATTGCCACCCGTAGGAGCGGCTTCCAGCCGCGATCACCCTCGGATCGCGCCAGGATGGCGCTCCTACGGGCGTGGGCGGGGGCGAGCAAACTGTCCGGCCCGCCATTGTGGATGTCCTCTTTGGGCTCGCTCTTTGGGCGCTCTTTGGGCCGTCCTCTTTGGGCCGGGGCCACCGGTACGGCACGCCGCGCTGGTCCGGGATGCCGGGAAGGGTAGCACGATGCCGGTGGATTACTGGGTGACGGCGGGGGTGACGGCGATGGCCGTCGTGATCTGCGTGTCGCTGCATTACGAGGCATTGCGGCTGATCAGCCGCATGCCGTTGCCGGCCCACAATCACCGGGCGCGCATCGTCCTCCTGATTCTCGGCTTGCTGGCGGCGCACATCGTGGAGATCTGGGTCTTCGGCGCCGGTTACTACGTCCTGCTGTCCTTCGGCGACCATGGCACGCTGACCGGCAACGGCGCGATGTCACTGCTCGATTGTGTTTATTACTCCGCCACCGTGTTCACGACGCTGGGTTTCGGTGACATCGTGCCGAGCGGCGCGCTGCGTTTCATGACGGGAACCGAGGCGATTGCCGGTCTCACCATCATCACGTGGTCCGCGTCGTACACCTTCCTCGTCATGAACCGGACGTGGCGTTTCGGCGAATGAGCCTGGAATCTGCAGGGCCAGGATCAGGCGGAACCCGGCGGCAATCGCGGCTGGAAGCTGCTCCTACGTCCGGCTGCCGTTGCGCGGACTGCTGACAAGAAAAGGCGCTTACCCGAAGGTAAGCGCCCTCTCCGTTCGACAAGCGCCCCGGTTCAGGAGCGCCCGGCCTTGCGGCTTATTCGAAGTCCGCCCGCAGACGAACGTACCAGAAGCCACCCTCGAACCCGAAGGGCGTACCGGTCTCGTAGGCGTTGCCGGAGCCAATCGTGCCATCCAGGTTGTTCGTGTCACGCGGACGAAAGTTGTCGGCGACGTTCTGCGCACCGATAACGGCAGTCCAGTTGTCGGTAAACGCAGTACGCGGCCTCGACGTCGAAGATCCACTCCGAGTCATAGCACTGATCGTTGAAGTTCTCCAAAACGCAATCGAGCGTGTAGTTGGTGCCCTGCGGACCGCGCGGCGTCGGATCACCCGAGTAACCGCCGTCGATCCACTCGTCGTAGAAGCTCGCACGTACCAGGAACCGCCACTGGTCACCCAGGAAGTGATTGTACGTGAAGATGCCACGATTCTCCGGATTGAAGTTCTCGAGATCCACGACGCGGTTACGGGAGACTTCCTCACCGGCGTCGTCAACTTCCGTCTCCGTCCAGTTCCACGCCACCGTCAGCGTGCCGTCGCCGGCCGTGCCGAAATCGGCGTTGTACGTCGCAACCAGATCGAGACCGGTCGTCGTGGTCGCGAAGTCGTTGGTGAAGAACGAGACCGAGTTCAGGTCAGCCGCGCCCGGTATCCCGAGCTCCTGCAGGCACAGTGCCAGGTTGCCGTTCGGGTTGGCCTGCGCATCCGGGCAGTCAATCCCGGGCGGAACCGGCTCGCCGGCGATCACGATCGTGCCCGTCTGCGAGATGCGGTCCTCAAGCTCGATCTGGAAGAAGTCGGCCGTCAGGCTCAGCGTGTCCGTCACATCCCAGACGATACCGGCCGAGAAGTTGGTCGCGTCTTCCGGACCCAGCGGTTCCGCACCCAGGAACTGGGAAATCGGGTTGCTCGGCGGAATCTGACCGCGCTGCTGCAGCTCGCCGTCGATCGTCGTGGTCGAGACCTTGGTCACGTTCGACTGACCCGGCGTCGGTGCACGGAAGCCCGTGCTGGCCGAACCACGTACCGCGAAGCGATCGGTCAGCGCCCAGCGAGCGGCGATCTTGCCGTTCGTGGTGTCACCGAAGTCCTCGAAGTCCTCGTAACGCAAGGCGGCTGCCAGCGTAAAGTTCTCGACGATGTCCGCCTCGAGCTCCGGTAGACCGCGACGTTCGAGCGGCCCGAACTTGCCGGCCTGGTTCGGGCTGAAGCCCGCGAAACCGTGCGCGCCGATGCTGAGATCAGGCAGCGGCGTGACGCCATCGGCGTAGGTGTTGGTGCCGTTGCCACTGTTAAACGCGAAGCGTCCGGCTTCCCAGGAAGCCACCTCGCCGATGCGCACCGTGAAGATCTCGTCACGCCACTCGGCACCGAACGCGAAGTTCAGCGGCGAGTAGAACGCGTCGACGTCGATCGGCAGGACGAAGTCCGCGTTTACGTTGGTCTCCGTCTGGATGTACTCACCAACGTTGAAATCGCGCTGCAACTCGCCCTGAATGATACCGTCAGGGCCATTCGACGGGTTCCAGGTGTTGTTCAGGAAGAAGTCGACCGCGTTACGACCGAAGCTTCCGCTGAAGTCGTAGATCAAGCCGTTCTCGAACTCACCGCGGACACCGCCCACGATCGACGAGTCTTCCAGCTCGCCGCCGAAGCGCGGCGTGTAGCCGGCCGGCAGGATCTTGTTCAGTACCCAGCAATTTTCGGGCAGGTTCTGGATAGCCATTGTGTCGTTCGCCGGCACCGTGCCGTCACCGCCGGAACCCGGCGAAGGCAGCACGGGGCAGTTCGACGTCACGTTCTGGTCGCCACGATTGATGTTGGTGTCGACAATCGCGCGAAGATCCGTGCCGAGCGGATCGTGCGTGAACACGCCCGGGCGGCTGTTCGGGTTGCGGAAGAAGAAGTCGCCTTCCGTCTCGCGGCCGCCAAAGTTACCGAACGCATAGACTTCCTGCGACGGGGTCAGCTGGATGGCCGAGTTCAGGAAGATGTTGAAGTTGTCCCGGTACTCCGGTCCGCCCCAGATCTGCGTGTACGGCTCGCGAATGCCCTGGATGCCCGCGGCGCGCAGCGACTCGGCGTCGGTGCGCTTCAGGCTGCGTACCGTTTCGTCCTGCTCGTGCCACTGGAACGTGAGGTTCGCAAAGCCGTCGTCGCCAAGCGGGAAGCCGGCGTTGGCCGCGAACTGGACGCTCGTGCCGTCACCCTCGAAGTATTCGCCGGTGCGGGCCTCGGCCGTGAAACCGTCCGCCGAGTCGCGCAGCACGATGTTTATCACGCCGGCAATGGCGTCCGAACCGTACTGGGCCGCGGCACCGTCACGCAGGATCTCGGTCTGCTTGATGGCGAGTGCCGGGATGGCGGAAAGGTCCGCGCCCTGCGAACCGGCCGCGAGCGAACCGCCGAGTTCGGCGATTACGCCGGAACGGTGGCGACGCTTGCCGTTGACCAGGATCAGGGTGTTGTCGGGCGGCAGACCGCGCAGCGTTGCCGGGCGAACCAGCGAAGCGGCGTCGGAAATAGCCTGGCGCGTGACGTTGTAAGAAGGAACCGTGTTGCGGAGCATGTCGTCCAGGTCGGACGTACCCATGTTCACGAATTCCTGTCCGCTCACGACGTCGATCGGCACCGCCGAGTCGGCTGCACTGCGCTCGGCGCGGCGCGTACCGGTCGTGATGATTTCCTCGATAGCCTCGTCGTCCGCATCGTCCTGCGCCAGCGCCACCGGGGACATCCCCGGGACGGCCAGTGCGAGAGCAGAGACGGACATAAGCCATCGAAGTGACTTAGGAATATTCTGCATTTGCATTCTCCCCGAAAGTAGAAGCTGCGTTTGTTGGGCGCACCCGCCACGACATCTCGTGCCGGGCCGGCGCGACCGGGTCATTGAACCATTGCCGAATGGGAAAATACAGCATTCCACGACGTTGCAGAAGCTTTTTTTTAGTTTCATCCGGAATCGACTGTAGCGATCAGGCAACAACAGGACAGTTCCCCGGGTTATTGGAAAATCCCGGTTCAGGCCCGCCAAATGTGGTCACGGAAGGTGTGCGTGGTGATTTTACAACACCGATTTGCGCTCGTTTCCGGCCCCTGCCGACGGCCCCGCCGGGCAGCTTTGCAGCCTCCTTCGAGGCCCGTCGACGACCTGCCGGAGGGCATCGGGTCGGCGCCCGGCACCGCGCCCCGTCGCGATGTCAGGGCCGCCGCGCACGGTGCCGCCGGCGCCGGCCCGAAAACCGTGACGCCATTAACCGGTTTCAGATAAAACACTGTTTTCGCGGGAGAACCTGTGCGAGCCTTGCCGCCCCGCGGGCCGGCCACCGGCGCCGCGATCCCGTAGAATCCCTGCTTTGTGCCCGGGGCGAGCATCGCCCGTGAACGACCGTCCGTGAACGCACTTACTGAATGCCCTGTCCGTACTGACTTCGACGAGTGTCCCGTTACTGGCCGACGGTCCGGAAGCGCAGGTCGACAGTGCGCCGGTGCCGGGCCCGGACGCGGACGGGCGAACGGCCATCGCGGCCGGCGTCTGGACGTCGCCCGACGGCAGCAAGGTCACCTACGAATCCAGCTATTTCGAGGCCTACCAGGCGGTGACGGCGGCGGACCTGCTGCGCTGGGTGCCCGGCGGCGCCGAACTCCTGCCGAGCGGCCCGGGTCGCGGCGGCGACGACAAGCGCGGTTTCGGCTCCGGCGGCGACCAGGTCCTGATCAACGGCAAGCGCCTCTCGGGCAAGTCAAACGACATCGGCAGCGCCATGCAGCGCATCCAGGCCGACGCCGTCGCCCGCATCGAGGTCATCCGCGGCACCGCGGCCGGCCTCGATGTCCGCAGCGAGGGCACGCTGATCAACGTGGTCCTGAACCCGGACGCGACCGGGGGCGCGGGCTCCTGGCAGCTGCACTCCGGCTTTTCGGCGTGACCGGCCCGACTACGACGGGCTCGTGTCGTGGAGCGATGCGATCGGCAACATGAGCTATCTCGTCAGCGCGCAATACGGCCCCTACAACCGCGGCAACCAGGTGGAACGCTTCGACGAATACCTGGCGCCGCTGGACGACGAGCTGACCGAGTTTCGCGAGATCGACGTCCCCATGCTGAACAGCGCGCTCGTGCTGAACGGCTCGACCAGCTGGACCTTCGACAGCGGCGCATTGCTCAATCTCAACGCCCGCATCGCCGACCGCGACGAGGACCGGACGGAAACCACCCGTGTGTTCCTGGCGAACGACCCGGACGTCACCACACTCGAGGAACGATCGCTGGAGGAAGGCCTGGACTGGGAACTCGGCGGCGATTTCGAACAGCGATTCGGTCCGGGCACGCTGCAGACGCGCGCCATCTACACGCACAAGGACGAAGACGACACGCAGCGCATCTCGCAGACGTCGACCGACTCGGGCAACGTGCCGGCACAGTCGCAGGTCGAGACCGCGGCAGTGGCGACCGAGGCGATTCTGCGCGGTTCGTACAGCTGGCCGCTCACCGCCGCGCAGAACCTGGAACTCGGCATCGAGGGGGCACGCAACACGCTCGAGAAGGATGTTGCGCTGTACGAAGTGCTGCCCGACGGCACGCTGGTTCCCGTGCAACTCTTCAATGCCGACTCGGACGTCAACGAAGACCGCTTCGAGTTCTTCAGCACGCACTTCTGGCAGCTGCGCGACGACCTGGTACTCGAGAGCGCGCTCAACATCGAGCATTCGAAGATCGCGCAGGAAGGCCTGGATGTCGAAAACGCGCGCTCGTTCACCTACCTGAAGCCCCGCTTCGACCTGCGCTGGGATCTCAGTGATTCCGACCAGGTGCGCAGCTCGCTGGAGCGCACGGTCAGCCAGCTCGATTTCGGCGATTTCGTCGCCAATTTCGACAGTGACAATGACCAGGTCGCCGCCGGCAACCCGGAACTGGAGCCCGAGAAGGCCTGGGAATACCAGCTGACGTACGAGCGCCGGCTGCCCGACGACACGGGCCTGCTGTCGGCGCAATTGTTCTACAACGACATCGAGGACCACATCGACAACATCCGCGTCGCGGACAACGTCTCGGCCGCCGGCAATATCGGCGATGCGGAACGCTACGGCCTGACGCTGAAAGGCAGCCTGCGGCTGGAGGGGTTGGGACTGGAAGGTGCGGTCCTCGATGCAAGTTACACGGTGCAGGATTCCGAGACCGTCGATCCGTTCGTCGGTACGCCGCGCAAGATGAGCAACGTGCGCGACCAGGAATACCGCATCAACTTTCGACACGACATCGCAGCGTGGCGCTTCAACTACAACATCGAAGTGAACTGGGACGGCGACAGTCGCCGGAACGACATCACCTACCGGCAGATATCGGCGAAAGAGTCACCGAATACGCATCTCAACATGCAATACCGGCTGACGGACCGCATCGTGCTCTGGTTCGACACACGTCTCGTCTTCGATGGCCATTCGCAGAGGACGCGACGCCTTTATGTCGACGACGTCGCCGACGACAACCTGCTGCGCACGGAGGTGCGCGATCAGTATTTTCGGCGGGAGTTGATTCTCGGGTTGCGCGGGCAGTTCTGAGGGCCCCTTCCGGATCCGCCGCGGGATCGGATTCACCGCGGGGATCTGGAATTCACCGCGGGATCGGATCACGGCGGGGATCGGGATTCACCGTAGGAGCGGCTTCCAGCCGCGATTCGTCGACGAATCGCGGCTGGAAGCCGCTCCTACGGGCGGGCGGAGCGGGGGCGGCAGGGGGCTGGCGGCGGGACGGAGGTGATTACGGCCTCGGCCGTGCCTACGAACCCGCTGCCGCTCCTGGCGGATTATCCCGGCGAAACCTCGAAATGACCGCGATGGCTTCCAGGATGACCATGACGCTCGTGACCAGAACGACGATGTCGATGGTCACCAGCAACCAGTTCTTGGCCTCGTAGAACTCGATCAGCTTGAGCACCGCGGCCCAGCACGACGTGATCATGACAAATATCATCGGGATCAGCGTGTAACGCGCCGGCCGGCCCAGCTTGATCAGAATGACGCTGACGACCAGCAATGTCAGGCCGGCCAGTATCTGGTTGGTCGAACCGAACAGCGGCCAGATCACCAGCCCGCCGGAGCCGGACGCGCCGCCGGCGCCGAATGCCAGCAGCAGGCAACACGTGACCGCAAAAACAGTCGCGGCGATGCCGTTCCGGAACGCGGCGATGCCGTAGATATCGCCCCATTCCTGGATGATGTAGCGCTGCAGGCGCACGCCGGAATCCATGGTGGTGCCGGCGAACAGCACGACCATCGTCGCGAGCAGCGTCGTCGTAATCTCTATCGGCAGACCCCAGCCGTTGGTGATCAACTGCGCGCCGCCCTCGATGAACGTACCGGCGCCAGCGGTACCATAGCGCTCGTAGATCTGGTGCCACAGTTCGGGCGTCGCCGCCAGCGCCACACCGCTGACTGCGACGATCGTGATCAGCGCCAGCGAACCCTCGCCGACCGCCCCGAGATAGCCGACGAAGCGCGCGTCCGTTTCCTTGTCGAGCTGCTTGGAACTCGTACCCGACGAGACGATGCCGTGAAAGCCGGACACCGCGCCGCAGGCAATCGTGACGAACAGGAGCGGAATGAGCGCGGGCGAACCTTCGGCCATCTGGTTGTTGAACGCCGGCGCCGAAATGTCGGGCAGTGACAGCAGCACGGCGCCGTAGAGCAGGATCAGCCCGACGAACAACTGCATGCCGTTGATGAAATCACGCGGCTGCAGCAATGCCCACACGGGCAGCATCGACGCAATCGCCGCGTAGATGAACAGGATGATGATCCAGTTGGCATTGGCCGGCAGGCCGAACAGCGACTCCGGCAGTTCGAGCGGCATGACGCTGCCGCCGTAGATCGACAGGTACAGCGCGATGACGCCCAGCATCGTCAGCAGCCCGAGGCTTCCGCCGCGACGCAGCAACTGGCCGATGACGAGCGCGACGACAATGGCCGCCCATGCGGGAAACACGGCGTTGGGCGTGCCGACGAACGCACCGGCGATGACGACGCCGAACACCGCGTTGACCATCAGCAGCACCAGGAAGATGACGACCATGAACAGCGACCGCGTGCGCTTGCCGATCACCGTCTCGGACAACGCACCGATGGACTTGCCCTTGTGTCGCGCACTGGCCCAGAGTGCGCCGAAGTCGTGGACACCTGCAAAGAAGATCGTGCCAAGAGTCACCCACAGCACCGCCGGCACCCAGCCCCAGTACACGGCGATCGCCGGACCCACGATGGGCGCCGCACCGGCGACCGACGTGAAGTGGTGTCCCCACAGCACGTACTTGTTCGTCGGATGGTAGTCGACGCCGTCGTTGAACTCGTGCGCGGGCGTGACGAAATCCGGGTCGAGCCGGTAGATCTTTGTCGCGATGAACTTCGAATAGACGAACCAGCCGAACGTCATGCCGGCCAGACCGAGAATCACGATCATTAAAGACTGCATCGATTTCCCCCCGCAGCGCGCCGAGTGTTCCCTGAGCCGGGATTTTGGCCGGAGAGCTTAGCGCCTGCCGCGCGTCAGTAAAAGTCAGGACGTTGGTTTCTGGCGTGACATCAGCCGCCGGTAGAGCGTGTACATTACCCACAGCACGAGCCCGGTAATCAGCGCGAGCATGAGCCAGCGCATGGCAGCCGCCAGCAGCGCCGCGTTGAAGTCCGGCAGGCCGAAGCGGTAGGCGGTCAGTTCAGCCACGCGGTCGCTCATCCAGTGCCAGCCGCTGTGCGCCAGGATGGCCGACAGGATGATGGTGCCCGTGCGCTCGGGAATGCCTGCACGGAACAGCAGATTCAGCAGCGGTACGGCTATGACGATGATCAGGAGCTGCCCCAGTTCGACACCGAGGTTGAATGCGAGCAGCGATGTCAGCAGGTGACCGCCGGCGAACTGCAGCGTCTCGCTCAGTGCAAAGGAAAACCCGAAGCCATGCACGAGCCCGAAGCCGAACGCGACCAGCCAGCGCCGTTCCCAGCGCGACCCGATGATGTTTTCCAGCGCCATGTAGACGATGGACGCGGCGATAAGTGACTCGATCAGTGACGGGAACCACAGGGCCGACGGCGTGATGCCGAACGCCGACCCGATCAGCGTCAGCGAATGCGCGACGGTGAATGACGTCACGATCGCGACCAGCGGACGGATGCGCCGGAACGGGATGATGAGACACATGACGAACATCAGGTGGTCGATGCCGTCGAGGATGTGATCGAACCCGAAGACGATGAACCGGCCGAACGCGTGATGCCAGCGCGGGTCGAGATGCACCAGCCCGGGATCGTCGGAGAATTCGAACAGGCGCTCCGCGCCGCCCGGCGGCAGGAACCGCACGATCGTCGTCGTGTTGAGGCCCAGGCGACGGAAATCCGGGTAAATGGAAAACGCGGCGTCCGCCGCGCTGATCGGGTAGCGAATGAGCACGTCCAGGAGCGCCTGGTTGGCGTAAAGCTCCGTCGCGGCCGGCAGCGGCGGACCGGTCACGTGATCCAGCGCGGCCTCGTAGTTCTGGAACGCGCGGTTGGACGGGAGCGAAAGCCGGACCGCGTCGATCTCGTAGTCCCCGATCTGCTCGCCGTTCTCGTAAATCTCCACGGCGTTCGCGATCCAGATCGTGGCCGCATCGCGCAATGTCTCGTCGGCCGCCGCGAGATCGATGTAACCGGGCCCGCGCAGCGGGAAGGCGACATCGCGCATTGCCTCCAGCGGCACGCGCACGAGGAGGTCGAGTTCGTCGCCCTGCGGCTTGACGTAGGTCTGCACGGCCACCTCGGTGGGATTTCGTGCGCGCCGGCCGGCGGCGCGAGAAACGCAGCGCACGCGAGCAGCAACACCCTCAGCGTGACGGGTTGGCGGCGTGATCGGGTCATTGCAGAATGGCGGCAGCGGGCATCATCCGGGGACGCCGACCTTAGCGGCAATAGTCGTCGCGATAAATGATTTCATTTGTACCGACGAGGTTAAGACCGGCCCTGTATAGTATACTGCGGCGCCTCGGCAGGCATTTCGGCTGCCCGCTCATCGTCAGACGCATAACGGGGGCAACACGATGAGCGACGAAACGCAACGTTCTCGCTGCAACGGGCGCAATCGCGATGATCATCGCACTGGGTTGCGGACAGCAGGCACTCGACAACGACGCGAACGCCCAGGCCAGGCAGGCGCCGGGTTTCGAGGTTGACCCGTTCTGGCCCAAGCCGCTGCCCAATCACTGGATTCTCGGCGCAACGATCGGCCTCGCCGTCGATTCGCGCGACCACGTCTACATCATCCACCGCCGCGACACGTTCAACGAGCGCACGGAAATCGGTGCCGCCACCGACCCGGTCAAGGCCGACTGCTGCATCCCCGCGCCGAACGTGCTCGAGTTCGACCCCGAGGGCAATCTCGTCAATCACTGGGGCGGGCCCGGCGAAGGTTACGACTGGCCCACGTCCAACCACGGCATCACGATCGACCACAAGGACAACGTCTGGATCGGCGGCAACGGCCCCACCGATTCGCACATCCTCAAGTTCACGCGCGACGGCAAGTTTCTCGCGCAGTACGGCACGCCCGGCTCGGAAACCGACAGCCACGATCCGGAAAACTTCGGCAGCGTCGCGGAAGTTTCCTTCGACCCCGACGCCAACGAGGCCTACGTGGCGGACGGCTACCGCAACAAGCGCGTTGCCGTGCTCGACGCCGACACGGGCGAGCTGAAGCGCTACTGGGGCGCCTACGGCAACGAGCCGGACGATGCCAACCTGGGTCCGTTCCTGCCCGGCCAGCCGCCGGCTCAGCAGTTCCGCAACCCGGTGCACTGCGCCCAGCCGTCCAACGACGGACTGGTCTACGTCTGCGACCGCGTCAACAATCGCCTGCAGGTCTTCGAGACCGACGGCACCTACGTCGACGAGCTGTTCGTCAAGCCGAACAGCCTGGGCGACGGTTCCGTCTGGGACATTTCGTTCTCGTCGGATCCGGAACAGACCTACATCTTTCTCGCCGACGGCACGAATCGAAAGATCTTCATCATCGAGCGCGAAACGATGGAGATACTGACGAACTTCGGCGACGGCGGCCGCAATCCGGGCCAGTTCTTCGCGGTGCACAGCATCGCGACCGACTCGAAGGGCAACCTCTACACGACCGAGACGTACGAGGGCAAACGCCTGCAGAAGTTCGTCTACACCGGCATGGAAGAGGTGACGGAAATGGACCAGGGCACGCCCTGGCCCGAGGACAAGTTGTAACGCGATTCAGCGGGAGGGGGCCTTCTGTGGTGCGGCCTCTGGGAAACGGCTTCTGTGGGAACGGCCTGGCTTCTGTGGGAGCGGCTGGAAGCCGCGATCGATGTCCGGTCGCGGCTGGAAGCCGCTCCTACGAATTCAAAGCTCCTGCGATTTCAAAGTCCGGTCGCGGCTGGAAGCCGCTCCTACGATCTCAAAGCTTCTACGATCTCAAAGCTTCTACGATCTCAAGGCGGCAGGATGCCGCAGATCTGCACGCTCTCACGACTCTTTCAGTGACACTCAAAGGCAGGTATCAAGGCAGTGAATCCACGACTTTCACGCCGGCGCTTTATCAAGGGCGTAATTGCGTCCAGCGCCGCCGCAGCCAGTAGCGCAGGTGTTCACACGGCAATCGCCCAGGACCGCCCCAGGGGTGCGGTCGAACGCCTGGTCTCCATCAACGTCAACGGCCGCACACGGCGCGTCGACGTGCTGCCGCAGGAAACGCTGGCGCACACGTTGCGCTACAAGCTGGGGCTGACCGGCACCAAGATCGGCTGCAATCGCGGCGAGTGCGGCGCATGCACCGTCACCATCGACGGCATCACCGACTATCGTGCTCGACGCTGACGCACAGCGTCGGTGATCGCCGGGTCACGACGGTCGAGGGCCTGCAGCGGCCCGACGGCTCGCTGCACCCGGTCCAGCAGGCATTCGTCGACGAGCTGTCGCCGCAGTGCGGCTTCTGCACGCCCGGCCAGGTGATGGCCGCGGTCGCACTGCTCGAGGAGAACCCGAAGCCGACCAGAGAGCAAGCGCGCCAGGCAATGTCCGGCAACCTGTGCCGGTGCGGCGCCTACGAGCACTACCTGAACGGCGTCATGCGCGCTGCGGAGCGAAGCTGATGAGTGATTACAAGCACATAGGCAAGGACTTCACGCCGCCCGACGTGGTCGGCAAGGTCACGGGCCAGGCCAGGTTCGCCGAGGACTTCCGCGCCGACGGCATGGTCTTCGCCCGCATCTACACGAGCCCGATGGCACACGGGCGCGTCACCAACATCGACACGTCGGCGCTGGACGACATGCCCGGCATCATCGGCGTACTGACCGCCGACGACGTGCCGGCGGTCGAGGCGCCGAGCGCGGCGATCCTGACCAATAACCCGGCCTACATCGGCGACCCGATTCTCGCGGTCGCCGCGGAGGACGAAACCACGGCCGAAAACGCCCTCGCGGCGATCAAGGTCGACATCGAGCCGCTGCCGTTCGCGGTCGACCCGCTCGACAGCCTCGTCGAGGGCGGCCCGGACGCCCGCGAGGAAGGCAACGTGTACGTCCGCTCGCGCGAAGGCTCCGGCTTCCGCCGGATCAAGTGGACGCCCGAGCAGATCGCCGAGATTCGCGAGGGCAGGAACCCGACCGGCGAACACGCGAACGAATGGTCCTACGGCGACGTCGACGAGGCATTCGCCGATGCCGCCGTCATCATCGAGAAGCCGTTCGTGACGGTCGGCTACGCGCACATGAGCATGGAGCCGCGGACGGCCATGGCGTACTGGCAGAACGGCACCTGCTACGTGTACGGCTCCGCGCAGAGCCAGAGCTTCTGGATGCCGGGCCTCGCGCGCCTGCTGGACGTCGAGCTGGACAAGGTCGTCCTGGTCAGCGAAAACACCGGCGGCGGCTTCGGCTCCAAGATCGGCGCCTACCCGATGGCGGCGCTGCCCGGCTGGTTCTCGAAAAAACTCGGTCGGCCGGTGCAGCTCAGGATCACGCGCGAACAGGAATATTACGTCGGCTCGGCGCGCGTCGGCTTCCAGGGCTGGATGAAAGTCGGCTTCGCGGCCAACGGCCGCATGACGGCCGCCGACATGTTCATCATCGAGGACATCGGCCCCAATGCGACCGGCGGTGACGGCTCGTCGGCGGCCGGTGCCGTCTCGCTGGTCTACGATCCCGAGTCGATGCGTTTCCGCGGCCTGCCGGTGCTCACCAACACGACGCCGCGTGGCGCGCAGCGCGGACCGGGCCAGAACCAGATCGCCGCGATCATGGCGCCGATCATGGACCAGGCCGCGCGCGACCTGAACATCGACCGCGTCGAACTGAGGCGCATCAACGCCACCAACAACGCGACGACCGTCTACGCCGACCAGGGGCCAGTCACCAGCGCCTACATGAAGGAAGCGCTGGATATGGGCGCCGAAATGTTCGACTGGGCCGGGAAGCGCAACAAGCCGCGCAAGAACGGCAGCAAGGTGCGCGGCCTCGGCATTGGCCAGGGCTACCACTCGGCCGGTTCCGACGGCTTCGACGGCCTCGTGCGCATCACGCCCGACGGCCGCATCCACCTGCACAGCGGCATCGGCAATCTCGGCACGTATTCCTACGCGTCGACGACCCGAGCCGCGGCCGAGGTCCTGAAGTGCGACTGGGAGGACTGCATCATTCACCGCGGCACGACCGAGGCGAACCTGCCGTGGAGTTCGTACCAGGCCGGCAGCAACACGACCTTCACGCACCAGCGCGCGAATTACGTCGCTGCGCTGGATGCGGTCGACAAGCTGAAGCAAATCGCCGCGCAGCGCCTGGGCGGCGATGCCGACGATTACGACATCGACGGCAAGCGCGTTTTCCGGGTCAGCAACCCCGACCAGGGCATGACCTATGCCGAGGCCGCAACGGAGGCAGTGGCGCTGGGCGGTGCGTACAGCGGGCAGGAAATGCCGGAGGAGATCCACGAGATCACGCGCCGCGCCGTGACGAACCTCGCCGGCAGCGGCCTGGTCGGCGTCGGCAAGGACACGTTGCGACAGGAAGGCGTCGTCCCCGGGCTCGCGGTTGCGTTCACGGAGATCGAGCTGGACCTCGAGACCGGCAAGTACGACATTCTCGACTACGTCGGCATCGCCGAATGCGGCACTGTCGTCCACCCGCAGGGCCTCGCCGCACAGATGTGCGGCGGTGCCGTCTGGGGCATGGGCATGGCGGGCATGGAGCGGCACGTCTACGACCCGCAGAACGGTCTGCCGGCGAACATCGGCTTCCACCAGTGCCGGATACCGACTTACCTCGACACGCCGCCGCATATTCGGACCGGTGCGGTCGACATCCCGGATCCGCAGAGCCCGTTCGGCTCCCGAGGCGTCGGCGAGCCGGCCATGGGCTGCTCGGTCGCGGCACTGACGTCGGCAATTGCCGATGCGCTGGACGGTCATACGTTCAGCCGCACGCCGGTAAGCCCGGACATGATCGTCAACTACGTGGCGGGTCGCGAGCAGTCGTTCCGGTCACTGCAGACCAACAACTACTGAGGTAGATATGGCTTCCTTTGATGTGATGCCCAACGTTCAGCTCTACCAGCCGACGGCGCTCGACGACGCGCTGGAACTGGCGGATCGTCTCGGCGAGCGCGGCTGGCTGCTGGGCGGTGGCCAGGATACGTACGGCTGGCTGAAGGACCGGGCCAAGAACCCGGAGGCGATGATCGACCTGAACCGGATCGAGGCGCTGCACGGCATCAGCGAAACCGCCGACGGCATCGAGATCGGCGCCGCCACGACGCTGCGCGAGATCATCGCCAGCCCGCTCGTGAAAGTCCGCTACGGGCTGCTCAATGACGCGGCATCGCGTGTTGCCAGCCCGCAGATCCGCAACGTCGGGACGCTGGGCGGCAATCTCGTGCAGGACACTCGCTGCTGGTATTACCGGCGCGGCCTGTCGTGCTACCGCGCCGGCGGCAATATCTGCTACGCGAACGGCCCGCAGGCGATGAACCGCGAGCACTGCCTGTTCGAGGCAAGCCGCTGCGTGGCCGTCAGCCCGTCCGATACGGCAACGGCGCTGACCGCGCTCGAGGCGACAATGGTCGTAGCCAGCCTCGACGGCCAGCGCACGGTGCCCGCGGAGCGTTTCTTCGTCGGGCCCGCAACGCACATTACGCGCATGACCTCGCTGGAGCCGGGCGAGATACTGACGTCCGTGAGAATCCCGGCGAAATGGGCCGGCAAGCGCCACTACTTCGAAAAGGTCGCGGACCGCAACGCGTGGGATTTCGCGCTGGTGAGCATCGCCGCGGTCATGGACGTCAGCGGTTCGACGATCGACGACAGCCGTTTCGTTTTCGGCGGCGTTGCCGCCGCCCCGTACCGTGCCCGCGCCGTTGAGCGCGCCGCGCGCGGCAAGACCCTGTCGGAGGAAAGCGGCGACGAGATTGCGGCGCTGGCGACCGAGGGGGCCAGGCCGCTCCAATACAACCAGTACAAGGTGCCGCTGATGGAAAATCTCGTGCGGCGCGCGATGCGAGGCTGACCGAATGGATATCGCAAAATTCAAGAATGACGTCTGGGGCCGCGAGGTCCTGCTCGGCGTGTCGTGGGACCTGCTCTGGGTCGCTGTTGCCCTTGCCTTCGTCTTTATCGCCGTGCACGCGATTTACAAGGCTGCGGCGAAGCGAGAACCGCGGCCATCCAGTGACGGGCCGCGCGTCAGCCGTCACGCCGCCGTCGACCGCTGGTTTCACTGGATTATGGCGGTCAGCATGCTGGTCCTGCTGGTTACCGGCGTGCTGCCCATCATCGGCATCGAATTCGCCTGGCTGACAATTCACTGGATCGCCGGCCTGGTGCTGACGGTGTCGGTGCTGTTCCACATCGTTCGCTCGCTGTTCTGGCAGGACCTGAAGTCCATGTGGATCAGCGCACGTGACCTGAGGGAACCCTTCGATGCCTCGGTCAGGCCCGGCAAGTATTCGCTGGCGCAGAAATGCATGCACGCCGGCGTGACGGTGCTGACGCTGCTCGTCATTGTCAGCGGGCTCGTCCTGTTCGCGATGATCGACACGCCGTGGTGGGACCGGACGAATGCGCTGTCCGAAGCGACGCTGGGCTGGATGTTCTTCCTCCACGGCCTGTCGACGCTGCTGCTGATCATGGCCATCTCGTTGCACATCTATTTCGGCGTGCGCCCGGAGAAGCTGTTCTACCTTCGCTCGATGGTCAAGGGCTGGGTCTCCCGCGAGGAGCTCGAAGCCAACCACGATGCCAGCCGCTGGACAGCCGACGAAACGACCCGCTAGCGATTCGTCCAACCACGCAGCCAGCCCATTCGCCCGACAGAGAGCACGCCCGATCGTGAGCATTTCCATTGACGAGCAGATCGACGTCATCGAATCCGGTTACGAATTCCTGCTTGCGTACGCCGCGCAGGGCCGCACGGATGACAGGACGTCGTCCGGCAATTCCGAAATTCGAACGATCCTGACGGGCATGGAGGAAGCCGCGCGCAATATAGTGAACGCACTCGGCGAGGCGAAGCACGATTTTGCGCCGGTCATCGTCGATGATGCGCACAAGTCCATCGCCGCGCTGTCGCTGGTCCTGGAACAGGACAAGATCAGCTCGGAGCTGGTTGACAACCTGAACGCCTCCATCCACCTGCGCGCGCTCCTGACCGACTTGTTTCTCGTCAGTGAGGCCGGCATGGAATGATGGCAGGCGACACGAGCAATCTGCTGGTACTGCCCGGCACATTGTCCCGGCGGAACTTAAGTCGGACGGACGGCACCAATACCCGGTGCGTCCACAGGTAGACACCTGCGCCCGGACGACTCCGAAACAGCCATCAGTCGACATCGACAACACGGACACAGTCAAGCCTATGAACGGACAGATATCGCGTCGACATTTCCTGAATATTGTCGGCGCCATCGGCGGCACCGCGGCGGTCTACCAGACGAGTCGCGCGCTGGGACTGGTGCCGGAGACCGGCCCGATGCCGCAACTCGACCTGCTGCATGTCGGACGCAACAGGAAGAAAGTCACGATCCTCGGTGCCGGCATTTCCGGGCTGACGGTAGCCTACGAACTCGAACGAGCCGGCTACGACTGCACGATCATCGAAGCGTCGCACCGGGCCGGCGGACGCAATATCACTCTGCGCCACGGCGATGTGGTCGATGAAATGGGCTACAAGCAGGTCGTCAACTTCGACGACCAGCCGCATCTCTATTTCAATGGCGGCGCTGCGCGCATCCCCGGACACCATGAGCGCGCCATGCATTACTGCCGGGCACTCGGCGTGGAACTCGAAATCATGGCCAATGACAACCGCCTGGCCTGGACACATGACGAGAATGCTTTCGGTGGCCAGCGCGTACGCGTGCGCGAGTTCACGACGCATGCTCGCGGCTTCATCTCGGAGCTGCTGTACAAGGCTGTAGATCAGTCCGAGTTCGAAACGGGACTGACCGGCGAAGACCTGGAAAGGCTCATGGCCTTTATCGGTGAGTACGGCGACCTGAACGAGGATGCGCTGTACACTGGTTCTGCCCGGGCGGGCTACCTCTCCGGTGGCTTCCTCAAGCACGGCGAGCTCAAGGAGCCGCTGGACTTTCGGGAGATCCTCAAGAGCCGGTTCTGGCGCAGCGGCATGCACTTCAACCATGCGGAAGACTGGGCAGCGCCGCTGATGACGCCGAAGGGCGGCATGGATAACATCATCAGGGCTTCCTGCGGAATATCCGTACCCCGGTCGTCTTCGATGCCCAGGTGCAGAGCATCCGGTTGACCGACAACGGCGTGGATGTCGTGTACAACCACAAGGGCCGGCGCAGGAAGCTGGCGGCCGATTATTGCTTCAACAGCATCCCGTCGCATTTCATCAACGGCATCCCGAACAACCTGCCCAGGGACTACGCCAATGCGCTGGGCAACATGCGGCGCGGCAATTTCTTCAAGATCGGTCTGCAGATGAAGGAACGATTCTGGGAGCGCGAGAATATCTACGGCGGCATTTCCTATACGAGCGAACCGATCAACCAGGTCTGGTATCCGTCGCACGGGATATTCGAGGAGAAAGGCGTGGTCCTGGGCTGCTATGCCTTCGGCCCGGATCAGTCGAACTGGTTCGAACGCATGACGCCCGAAGAACGCATCAGGACCGCCGCGCAGATGGGCGAGAAGCTGCACCCGGGTTACAGCGATTACATCGAGGCGGGCATCAGCGTTCCCTGGGGACGCATGAACCACATGATGGGCTGCGGCAACCGCTTCGTCGGTGACAGCGCGGAGGCCGATTTCAAGCGGGTACAGGCGCCCGCCGGCAATCACTACATGATCGGCGACCAGATCAGCTATCACTCGAGCTGGCAGGAGGGCGCGTTCGCGTCCGCGCTGCACGCGGTGCAGGATCTCGATGCCCGCGTGCGAGCCGAGATGTCGACGGCATCGTCCGGGAGGCACAAGGAATGAAACGGAATTCCGTCTTGCGGCGCGGCCTGGTTGCGATCGCGTTCGCCGTATCGGGATTGATGGCAGGCGCGGCCGTTGCCGAGGAGACGCCGGTTATCCCGCCCGACAAATTCGTGTACTGCACCGTTTGCCACGGCGTGCAGTTGGGCGGCAACCACGTAATCCAGGCGCCGCGAGTCAGCAGCCTGGAAGGCTGGTACGTCGAACGCCAGCTGCGGGCATTCAGGAAAGGCTGGCGTGGCGCGCACGATGACGACACCTACGGCCAGGAGATGCGTCCCATGGCAGCCGTGCTGTCCGATCGCGAGATCACGGCGGCAACGGAGTACGTCAGCGCCGTGGAATCGGCGCCACCCGCTACGACGATCGACGGCGACGCGGACCGCGGCCGCGCGCTGTACGCCAGCTGCGCTGCCTGTCACGGGCCGGACGCCGGCGGCAACCAGGCGCTCGCCAGCCCCGCATTGACCGGGTTGAACGACTGGTATCTCGTTACGCAGCTCGCGAACTACAAGGCCGGTATCCGCGGCAATCACCCTGATGATACCTACGGATTACAGATGCAGGCGGCAGCGGGTCTGCTGCCGGACGAGCAGGCGATCCGGGACGTAGTGCGATATATTTCGACCCTGGGATCGCCCTAGCCCATTCACCGTCATTCACCCAACAGGAAGAGCAATGAAGATGAAGCAAACCGCACTCGCAGGAATTCTGTTGCTGGCTGCCGCGGCCATCCAGGCTGGCGAAGTCACGCGCTATCCCCTGCCGAACAACTCGACCTTCCCGATCGCGCAGGCGGTCGAGACGTCCGCCGATACGACGATCATCTACCACAGCGGTACCGTACCGGGCCCTGCAAACCCCGACGCGGATCGCAGCAGCCGAGAGTATTACGGCGATACCGAGACACAGACCCACAGCGTGTTCAAGCGCATCCAGGGTTCTCTCGACAACCTGGGCCTCGACTTCGGCGATGTCATCAGGATGACCGTCTTCCTGGTCGGTGACCCGGAAATGGACGGCAAGATGGATTTCTCCGGCTTCATGAAGGCTTACACGCAGTATTTCGGCACCGAGGAGCAACCGAATCTGCCGGCCCGTTCAGCCGTGCAGGTCGCCGGCCTGGCCGGTGAAGGCATGCTGGTCGAGATCGAGGTCACCCTCGCGCGCAGCGACGACTGAGCCGCGATATCTGTGGGAGCGGCTTCCAGCCGCGATTGGAAGCCGCTCCCACGGTCCCGGTGCCCGTCAGTATGGCAGGAGGGCACCACGGAGTGGGGCCTCACAGGGTTGGTAAACCCCTCAGCGAAGAATCTGGCCGTCGCGATAGACCACTTCGCCGCCCAGTATCGTCATCACGATCTCCGTTTTCATGATGTCGTCTTCGGGCACGCCGACAAGATCCTGCGAGAGGATCGTGATGTCGGCGAGCTTGCCCGGCGTGACTGATCCCTTTATGTCTTCCTCGAACGCGGCAATCGCGTTGCCCATCGTGTAGGAATACAGCGCGACATCGCGCGCATATGCCTCGTCCGGTTGGAACAGGGTGCCATCCGGCAGCTCGCGCGTGACCGAGCAATGGTAGCTGCCGATCGGGCTGATCTCGTCGACCGGCGGGTCCGTGCCGTTTGTCGGCACCAGCCCGGCCTCGTAGAGCGTGTTGAAGATGTAGCCGCGCTCTGCCGTGCGTTCGGGCCCCAGGCGGTCTTCGACCCACGGGCCGTCTGAACACGCAAAAATGCCCTGCACCGCGGGGATCACGCCAAGCTCGACGGTACGCTGAACGTCATCGGGATGAATGACCTGGGCGTGCTCGATCCGCCAGCGGAGGTCCGTCTTGCCGGGATTGCGGGCGAACTCAGCCTCGTAGATATTCAACAGCTCGCGGTACGCACGATCGCCGATTCCCTGGATTGCCAGCTGGTAGTCGTGCTGCATCGCCAGCCGTGCAGACGCCTCGATCTCCTCGATCGGCACGACGTTCAGTCCGTTGCTTCGCGGCAGGTCGGTGTAAGGCTCCAGCAGCCAGCCGCCGTGTGTTCCCAGCGCGCCGTCCAGCACTTTTTCGCCGATGGCGCGTACGGTCAGGAAGTTGTTGCCGTAGCCGACCATGCGGTAATCGTCGAGACGCCCTTCCATGTCTTCGGCCTGCTCTTCGAACGCCATCCACAAGCGCACCGGTAGCCGGCCTTCGTCCGCCATCCTGCGGATCAGATCGACCTCCGCGAAATTCGTGCCGAGGTCCTGGAAGGACGTGATGCCATGGCGAAGTGCTTCCTCGCCGGCAAGCGTGATCTTGCGACGCATCTCGGCCTCGATGACATCGGTATCCCGTAGCGCCTGGTGACGGGCGAACGCGTTGCGAAACAGGTCCTGGGCCGCCTCGCGCATCATGCCGGTCGCCTTGCCGTCGGCGTCCCGCACGATCTCCCCGCCCTCCGGCGGTTCCGTATCGTCGCCGAGTTCGACCAAAGTCATCGCCTTCCGGTTGACGAACACGCCGTGGCCACTGGTGTGGATCAGCATTACCGGATGGTCCGGTGTCGCTGCACTGAGCTTGTCGTGTACCGGCAGGCCCTCGACCGACGGCTCGGGGCGCTGCTGCCACTTGTCCTGGTGCCAGCCCCGGCCCACGATCCATTCACCTGCCGGTGTTTCGGCCGCCGCCTCCGCGACCATGGCGACAATGTCCTCAAAGCTGTTCGCGTAGCGGAAATCCAGCGTCATCAGGGACTCGCCGAACGACGTGTAGTGCCCGTGGCCCTCGATGAAGCCCGGAATCGCCGTCTGTCCGCCGAGGTCGATGACTTGCGTCTCGGGCCCGCGCCAGTAATCGATTTCGCTGTTACTGCCGACCGCGGCAATGCGATCGCCGCGGATGGCGACAGCCTGAGCCAGCGGCTGGCTGTCGTCCACGGTGCGCACATTGCCATTTATCAGCAGCAGGTCGGCCGCGGGCGGCGTGTCTGCTGGTCCGCCGGCCTCACCGCAGGCCTGCAGCAGCAGGACGGCGAGACAGAGAGTGATTGTACGCATGGCAATGTCTCCCGAAGCTGCCAATGTTCGCGCTTCCGTCCTTGCAGCCAGATCCTGACAAGCTGCTGAAAAACTTCGTTTTTTAGCAGCCTGCTAACTACCGGGCTCGAACCCGACGGTCACGCCTGCATAGACGTTGCGCCCGGGCGCCGGTTCATAGTAACGGCCACCGAACGCGTTGATGCGTATGTTGCTGTTGTAGCGTTCGTTGAACAGGTTGTTGATGCCGAGGTGCGGCTGGACCATCCAGCGGCCCACCTCGTACTCACCATAGACGCGGAAATTGGAAACGGCGTACGCATCGACCTGCGCTTCGTTGGCATTGTCGGCATACAACTCGCCAGAGTACACGGTTTCGAAGCGTGCCGTGGGACCTTGCGACATCCTCCAGGTCAGCCCGAGGTAGCCGAAGTGCTCCGGCAGGCCGGGTAACCGGTTGCCGCCAAAATCGTTGTCGTTCTCATCCACGAATTCATCGTACGTGAAATCCGACCAGGTGTACGAAGCGTCGACGCCGAATCCGCTGTCGTGCTGCCAGGAGAACGCCGTTTCGATGCCGCGCCGGTCCGACTGGCCGGCGTTCGAGAAGAAAGTACGCCCGGGGAATGCCGGCAATTCGAATGGCACCAGTTCGTCCTCGATGTCAATCCGGAACGCGACCAGCTCGAAATAAAGGGCTTCATTGCCCGTCTTGAACCCGACTTCGAAGTTGCCCGCCTGCTGGCGATCCAGACGCCGGGTTGAATCCACCGCTCGCATCCGGGTTCGCCAGCTCGGTGGTCGTCGGGGTCTCGAACGAGCTACTGTAGGAAGCAAACAGGATTTGCTCACCGAGTTCCAGGTTGATGCCGAGTGACGGACTTAATTGATCGAATGCAATGACACCGGAGTCGTCTCCGTCAACCAGGAATCGATCGGAGATATCGAACTCGACATCGTCATAACGCAAACCACCGGACAGAGACCAGCGCTCATTCAGCCGGTACTTCGCTTGCGCGTACACGGCATCGCTGGAAACGCGCTCGCGCTGATCGAAGACCAACGCCCCTTGATCGCCCTGGTCGTTGTCGAAGCGGCGCCTATCATCGTCCTGGCGGTCCAGATCCACACCGATCGCCAGCTCCCACGCCTCGGGCACCAGCTCCTCGAAACGGTAGCGCACGCCGGCGCCGTAGACGAACCGGTCGAATTCGACGATGCCGCCGTCGGTAAATGGCAACTTGTTGGCGAAGTCGCGCCACGTGTAGTAATTCCGCAGCATCAGTGTCCCGGCGTCCCGCGGTCGCTCGAAAACGAAGCCGATACGCTGCTGGTCCAGCGCTTCGCCGGCATCGAACAAAATGTTCCGGTCGCGCGCCGAACGCGGCATGGCAGCAGCCTGGGCGGCGTCTACACCGCCGGGATCCTGTGCCTCCGGCTGGTCGCTGTAGTTGAAGGCCACCGTGAGCCGATCTTCGTCACCAATAGGCACGCCGACACGGCTGTTGAGCAAGCTGCCGCGCGCATCGGCGTGTTCCCGGTAGCCGTCGACCTCCTGGTGCGAGAGGTTGAACAGGAAATCAATATCGCCGGCGACGCCGGCCGTCTTGAGGCCGTATTTGCTGTAACCGAGTTCGCCGGCGGCCACGCTGCCCTCGACGTAGGAGGGCACCTGACCGAGCTCACTCTCGACGGCGATGACGCCGCCGGACGCGTTGCCGTACAACGACGAGGCCGGACCCCGCAACACCTCGATGCGCTCCGCTGAGCCGAGGTCGATACTGTCCACCTGCTGCCTGGCCGTCGGGCAGGGTTTCCGGAATGCCGTCGACGATGAGCTTGACGCCGCGCACGCCGAAACTGGAACGAGCGCCGAAACCGCGCAGCGATATGCGCAGGTCCTGCGCAAAGTTATAGCGGTTTTGCATGTAAAGGCCGGGCACGACCGCGAGTGCTTCGTCGAGGCCCAATTGTTGCGTACCCTCCTGGATACGTTCCTTCTCGACGACGGAAACCGCGCGCGCGGCTTCGCGCACGGATGTTTCCAGCCGGGTCGCCGTTACGACGATCTCGTCAAGTGTTTCTTCGGCCGCGTGGCCTGAACCCATGGCCAGCATCAGTGGCACGATGGAGAAATATCGTCGCAGGTTGCGGAATTCGTCAGTCATATCGTTAGCTGTCCAGTCTGTTTCCTTTGTTACCAGCCGCTGCCGGTCGCCAGCGCGTACCTTAGGGAATGCCGGAATCTATTGCCAATACATCGGCAATATTTTTGGCCGAGGGTGCGGCCGATGGCGCCTGTTCGGGCCTTTGACCGTGCGGCACACGACGAAGTTTCCGCGCGAACTGACTCTCTGGCCGGGGTCTTGCCAAAACCGGGTGGCGCGGTATGACTTCAAATAAGCCGTTTGCCGGACGAAACACGCTTGATACCCATAACCGATCGCCAACCCGGACGTAAGTGAATCCCCGTATGGATTATTGCCGGCGACGGGCAAATCATGCGCAGGATATCTAAATCTGGAGTCGAGGCATGTTGCGTTTCCTTCTCGGCACGGCGGCCATTCTTGCGGCGGTCGTTGCGCCATTGTTCTGGTTGCAGCCCGCAACCGCCATGCCGGCGTTCGCGCGCGAGTACGGGGTCAGCTGCAACGTTTGTCATGCAGCATATCCGCGATTGAACACGTTTGGCGAGACATTCGCGGCTGACATGAACATGCGCCTCCCCAACTGGAAGGACAATACTGTCCAGACAGGCGATCAGCAGCTTGCATTGAGCGAGTCGCTGCCACTCGCCATGCGCCTGCAGGCCTTCATCCAGGGACGTGACGGCGAATCGATCGACCCGGTGAGCGGCGAGATCGAGGGCGACGCGAGCTTCGATTTCCAGGCGCCCTACCTCGTCAAGCTGCTTTCCAGTGCGCCGTTGACCGACCATATCAGCTATTACTTTTATGCAATTTTCGCCGAGAAAGGCGGCAACGGCGAGGTGATCGTCGAGGATGCGTGGTTCAGTCACGATGACCTGTTCGGCACGGGCGTCGGCCTTCAACTGGGTCAGTTCCAGGTCTCCGACCTCATGTTTCCGCGGGAAATTCGCCTGACTTTTCAGGACTTTATGGCCTATCGCATGGCGGGTATTACGTATGACCGTGGCATCATACTGGGCCGCGGCGCAGGGCCGCTGGATATCTCGGTTGGGCTCGTCAACGGGAACGGGATTGAACAGAATTTCAGTATCAACACCCCCGGCTACCGGCGAGCAGATCGCCTGTTCGACAACGATACGCAAAAAAGTGTGTTCGGGAGGGTAGGCACGGAGTTCGGGCCTGCTTCGATTGGCCTCTTCGGACTGTCCGGGCGGCAGATGAATGCAGTCGGTCCGGCGGGCCTGGGTACAGGTCAACGCCGGACAGACAAGCAAATCATCGGCGTGGACATTGCGGGCAATATAGACGGGCAATGGTATTGGTTCGGCCAATTTCTCTGGAACAGCTGGGACGGGTTCCTGGATCCCGGCATCGACTATACCTGGAGCGGCGGCTTCGCCGGTGTCGACTACATACACAGCGACAAGTGGGTGTTCTCGGCGCTCTACAATCACGCGGATGCCAACGACTTCGAGAACACGGACACGATATACGAAGGCATCGCTATGGATACCCTGACATTCGGCGCATCCTATTACTTCATGCGCAACGTCAAAGGCACACTGGAGGCGAATCTCGATCTGCAGGACGACGAACCCCAGGGCGGACTCTACTACACCGGTCACCTCAGCAAGGAAAACTACGTACTGATCGGTATCGACGCTGCCTTCTGACGACTCAGCCGCCCTATCGGCACAAAAAAGCCGCAACCCTGAGGCTGCGGCTATCGTCTCCCCATCTCCAAAAAAAGCCGCAACCCTGAGGCTGCGGCTTTGGTATTAAAAGCCTGGCGGTGTCCTACTCTCACATGGGGAGACCCCACACTACCATTGGCGCTGAGCGTATTCACTTCCGAGTTCGAAATGGGATCGGGTGGTTCCCACTCGCTATGGCCGCCAGGCAAACCGGTTGGACTGCATTGTGGGAGCGGCTTCCAGCCGCGATTACAATGCTGTCCGAATAAATAACAATTCGGAAAATCTGATGTCTATCAAGTGCCGCATGCCGTCGCACGCACACCAAAATGCTTGGGTGTTATATGGCCAAGCCTCACGGGCAATTAGTACTGGTTAGCTTCACGCATTACTGCGCTTCCACACCCAGCCTATCAACGTCGTAGTCTTCGACGGCCCTTCAGGGACCTCCAGGGTCCAGGGAGATCTCATCTTGAGGGGGGCTTCCCGCTTAGATGCTTTCAGCGGTTATCCCGTCCGCACATAGCTACCCGGCAGTGCCACTGGCGTGACAACCGGAACACCAGAGGTGCGTCCACTCCGGTCCTCTCGTACTAGGAGCAGCTCCTCTCAAATCTCCAACGCCCACGGCAGATAGGGACCGAACTGTCTCACGACGTTCTAAACCCAGCTCGCGTACCACTTTAAATGGCGAACAGCCATACCCTTGGGACCTGCTACAGCCCCAGGATGTGATGAGCCGACATCGAGGTGCCAAACTCCTCCGTCGATGTGGACTCTTGGGAGGAATCAGCCTGTTATCCCCGGCGTACCTTTTATCCGTTGAGCGATGGCCCTTCCATACAGAACCACCGGATCACTAAGACCGGCTTTCGCCCCTGCTCGACGTGTCTGTCTCGCAGTCAAGCACTCTTATGCCTTTACACGCATCGTACGATTTCCGACCGTACTGAGGGTACCTTCGTGCTCCTCCGTTACTCTTTGGGAGGAGACCGCCCCAGTCAAACTACCCACCATACACGGTCCCTGACCCGGATAACGGGCCCAGGTTAGAACTCCAAACATGCCAGGGTGGTATTTCAAGGTTGGCTCCACGCAAACTGGCGTTCACGCTTCAAAGCCTCCCACCTATCCTACACAAGCATGTTCAAAATTCAGTGTAAAGCTGTAGTAAAGGTGCACGGGGTCTTTCCGTCTTGCCGCGGGTACGCTGCATCTTCACAGCGATTTCAATTTCACTGAGTCTCGGGTGGAGACAGTGTGGCCATCGTTACGCCATTCGTGCAGGTCGGAACTTACCCGACAAGGAATTTCGCTACCTTAGGACCGTTATAGTTACGGCCGCCGTTTACCGGGGCTTCGATCAAGAGCTTCGCCCGAGGGCTAACCCCATCAATTAACCTTCCGGCACCGGGCAGGCGTCACACCCTATACGTCCACTTTCGTGTTTGCAGAGTGCTGTGTTTTTAATAAACAGTCGCAGCCACCTGGTCACTGCGACCCCCATCAGCTCAGGACGCGAAGTCCATCACCTACTAGGGGCGTACCTTCTCCCGAAGTTACGGTACCATTTTGCCTAGTTCCTTCACCAGAGTTTTCTCAAGCGCCTTAGGATTCTCTCCCCACCCACCTGTGTCGGTTTACGGTACGGTTCTGTGTTACCTGAAGCTTAGAGGCTTTTCCTGGAAGCATGGCATCAACCACTTCCCGGCACAAAGGCGCTCGTCATCACGTCTCGAGCATTGAGCGCCCGGATTTGCCTAAGCAGCATGCCTACACGCTTGAACCGGGACATCCAACACCCGGCTGACCTAGCCTTCTCCGTCCCCTCATCGCAGTAACACAAGGTACTGGAATATTAACCAGTTTCCCATCGACTACGCCTTTCGGCCTCGCCTTAGGGGCCGACTCACCCTGCGCCGATTAACGTTGCGCAGGAACCCTTGGGCTTTCGGCGTGCGGGTTTTTCACCCGCATTATCGTTACTCATGTCAGCATTCGCACTTCTGATACCTCCAGCAAGCCTTCACAGGTCTCACCTTCACAGGCGTACGGAACGCTCCCCTACCACTTGCACTAAGCATGCATCCGCAGCTTCGGTACA
>JAXHLH010000001.1:0-67500 GCA_034522415.1 Woeseiaceae bacterium | reverse complement strand
CGGCAATTCGGCTGCGGAACTTTATCACTGTCGCACGCAGAGATGCGCCTCGCGGTGCGATGGCCGGTTCAACCGCCCGTTAGTCCGTCAGTCCGGATTGTTCACGAACACCACGAACTCAAAGGCGGAGGTGTGTTCCGGGGAGGGCTTTTCAGGGCCGTGCGAGACTTCGATGTCGAGCCCGGAGCGCACACGGACGTGCTTGCAGCGTCCCTGAAAAGCCCTCCCCGGAGCGCGCCTTCGCCCACCGCCGATGCAAATCGTTCGTGAATAATCCTGACCGGGACCGTGGCTAATCGGGGTCGCGGCGGCCACAGCGCGACCGCTCCAGGGGCGACCAGAAGCTATCTCACCTGTCTGATTTAAGGTCATGATTTTGAGTGCTTTTCTTTTGACGCGCCGCGAATCGGACTGTAAAGTACCGGCAACGCCAACAGGGGGAGTCTCGCGCCGTGCATCGACCGGTGAGTCCGCTGCTTCACGACTACAAGACATCATCGGCACCGCCGGCCAGGAAGGTCCAGGCAGGGCAATGGTTTGCCGTCGGCCTCGGCCTGCCGTTGCTGACACTTGCCGGTGTCCTGACCGTCCGGGAGCCCGCCCCCGCATCCGCAGACGCCGCCGCAGAAGCAACCGCCGCCGCACCGGCCGGCTTCGACGCTGTGCTGCAGCAGGCTTACGCGTCGACGACGCCGTTCGTGCTGTTCGCGCGGCCGGCCGCCAGCGGTTCGGTCGAACTGCATCCGCCGATGGTGTGGCCGGACGAGCCGCGTTACGACGTGCTGCGTCATACGATTCGCCGCGGTGACACGCTCGAGCGCGTCTTCCGCCGCAGCAACCTGAACCTGGGCGACCTCGCCCGCATCGTGAGCCTGCCGGACGCCGCCGAGCCGCTGCGCATGTTGCGCCCCGGGGATAGCGTGGAAATTCGTCACCAGGACGGGCGACTGGTCAGCCTCGAGCGCGAACTCAGCCTGACCGAGTCGCTGCGGATATCGCGCGCCGACGACGGCTTTGCCGTCGAACGTCTCGACCGGCCGGTCGAGACCCGCCGCAAGCGCGCATACGGACGCATCAACACCTCGCTGTTCGAAAGCGCCGCGGCCGCGGGCCTGCCCGACAAGCTGATCATGAATCTCGCCGGAATATTCGCCTGGGACATCGACTTCGTGCTCGATATCCGTGCCAGTGACGATTACTACATCCTGTACGAGGAAATCTGGCAGGACGGGGAGTTCGTCACGACCGGCGAAATTGTCGCCGCCGAGTTCAACAACAACGGCCGCACGTTCCGGGCCATACGTTTCATCGACGACGAGGGCCGCTCCGATTACTTTACGCCGGACGGGTTGAGCGTGCGCAAGGCATTCATTCGCGCACCGTGTCGACTTCACTCGTATCAGCTCAAGCTTCAATCCGCGCCGCCGGCACCCGATTCTCAATACGATCCGCGCCCACAAGGGCGTCGACTACGCCGCGCCGCGCGGCACGCCGATCAAGGCAGCCGGCGACGGCAAGGTAATATTCCGCGGCCGCAAGGGCGGCTACGGGAACGCCGTGATCCTGCAGCACGGCGGCAACATCACGACGCTCTACGCGCACATGAACGGCTTCGCGAAGGACGCCCGGGTCGGCCGCCGCGTCCGGCAGGGGCAGACCATAGGCTTCGTCGGCAGCACCGGCCTCGCCACGGCTGCGCACCTGCATTACGAGTATCGCCTGAGCGGCGTGCACCGCAACCCGCGCACCGTCCAGTTGCCCCAGGCGGACCCGATACGCGACGAGTACCGGTCCCGATTCCTCGCCGCGGCCGAACCGATCCTCGACGAACTGCAACGGTACAAGCGCACCCAGATCGCGGCCGCCGTCATCGAGTAACGCCAATGAACGCCGCGGCAGGGCCCGACCGGGAGCGTCACCGTCTCTGCATCGGGCTGATCTCGGGCACCAGCATCGATGGCATCGACAGCGTCCTCGCCAAACTCGGAGACCGCCGTTGCAGCGTAGTCGGCTCGCTCGCGTTTCCCTACGACGAGGCGCTGCAAGCCGACCTGCTGCGGGCCAGTCGCAAGCCGGCCACGTGTGACGCCGACGAGGTCGGGCGTCTCGACCGCCGCGTCGGCCTCGCCTTTCGCGACGCTGCGCTCGAGCTGTTGCGTACAACGGGCACGAATCCCGCGGACGTCGCGGTTATCGGCAGCCACGGCCAGACACTGCGGCACCAGCCGGCCGGCGAGTGGCCGTTCACGCTGCAGCTGGGTGACCCGAATGTCATCGCCGCCGGCACCGGCATCACGACCGTCGCCGACTTTCGGCGCCGTGACATGGCACTGGGCGGCGAAGGCGCGCCACTCGCACCCGCTTTCCACCAGTGGCTGTTTGCGGACGAACAGCAGGTCCGCGTCGTACTCAACATCGGCGGATTCGCGAATATCACCGTGCTCGTACCCGGCCAGGATGCCGTGCCCGGCTTCGATACCGGCCCCGGCAACACACTGCTGGACGCGTGGGCGAGGCGTCACCTCGAGCGACCCTACGACGATGGCGGCGCATGGGCGGCTGGCGGCAAGGTGCTGCCCGCTTTGCTCGCGCGCCTCCTGGACGACGATTACTTCCGTCGCTCCCCGCCCAAGAGCACCGGCTTCGAGTATTTCAACGAGACGTGGCTGGACCGCCGCCTGGCACCGGACGACACCGCGGCCGCCGCCGACGTACAGGCCACGCTGTGCGAGTTGTCCGCGCAAACGATCGCGCAGGCCGTCGGGGCGCATGCGCCGGGGGCCGACGAGGTCGTCGTCTGTGGCGGCGGCGCCGCCAACCGCTTCCTTATGGAGCGCCTGGCCCGACACCTGGGCGATGTCACGCTGCGGACTACCGAACACTACGGCATCGGTCCGGACTGGATCGAGGCTGCCGCGTCTCGCCTGGCTCGCCACCCGCTGCCTGGACCGCCTGCCGGGCAACCTGCCGTCGGTAACCGGCGCCAGCGCGCCTGCGATCCTGGGCGGCATTTATTTCGCCGGCCCGGATGATTCATGAACGGGCACGGACTCGAAGGCGGAGGTGGGGCACGGGAGGGCTTTTCAGGGCCGTGCGAGACAGGGATGTCGAGCCCGGAGCGTACAGGGACGTATTTACAGCGTCCCTGAAAAGCCCTCCCGGGCCGCGCCTTCGCCTGCCACCGCAGCCAATCGTTCATGAATCATCCGGGCCGGCGAAATAAATGCCACCGCTTCAGGGAACCGCCTCGACGCTCAGGTGAAACCCCGCTTTTTCCAGGTATTCGCGCTCGCGCAGCAGGTCGGCGAGTGTCAGCGGGTTGTCGATAAGCCAGCTCTCCGGAAACCGCAGGGCGACGTGCTTTTTTGCCGCAACGAGATCGAATGGCGGCATCGATTCGGACTTGCGGCTGCGATGCAGCAGCACGGCGAGCCGCAGCAATACCGCGAGCCGTAATGCCGGTTGCCGCCAGCCGGGCGGCAGGTTGCGTGCGGCACGCGCATTCAGCTGGCGGCGATGATTCGCAATCAGGAAAGCGAGCACGTTCTGTTCGTTCCACGGAAACCCGGGCATGTCGGCATTGGCCGCGATGTATGCGCCGTGACGCTGGTAGCCGTCGTGCGAAATATCGAGGCCGATCTCGTGCAGCTCCGCCGACCATTGGAGGAGCCGGGCGGCCAGCTCCGATTCGAGCTGCCAGTCCGTGCGGCATTGCGCCAGCAGGTCCAGCGCCGTCGCGGTGACGCGCTGCGCCTGGTTGGCATCGGCGGAGTAGCGTGTCGCCAGCGCGCGGACGGTGCGTTCGCGTGCGTCTTCGTGATGCAGGCGTCCCAGCAATTCGTACAGCAGGCCCTCGCGCAACGCGCCGTCGGAAATCTGCAGCCGCGGGATGCGCAGCGCCTGCAGGAGTTCGATCAGGATCGCCAGCCCGCCCGGCCAGACCTGCGCGCGGGATTCCGACAGGGCCGGCAGCGACAATTCGGCGACATGGCCGACCTCGGCTACCCGGGCGATGAGGGCATCCACCGAGCGGGCGGTCAGATGACCGTCTTCCAGCACGCCCAGCTCGCGGGCCACCCGCTCGGTCGAACGAATGGTGCCGGAGGTACCGATGGCCTGTACGTCCGCCATGTCCCGGAAGAACGACTTGATCGGCCGGATTTCCAGGCGTGCGGCGATCCGGGCGGCATTGAACCCGTCAACACTGATGCGGCCGTCGGGAAAGTAACGCTCGGTCATCGCAACGCAACCGAGATGCAGGCTCTCGAGCGCCCGGATGCCTCGTGCTTCGCCCAGGATAAGTTCGGTACTGCCGCCACCGATGTCGAGCACCAGGCGGAAACCGTCATGGGGCGGCAGGTTGTGCAACACGCCTTCGTAGATCAGGCGTGCCTCTTCGAGACCGGAAATCACCTCGATCGGGTGCCCCAGCGCCTGCTCGGCCTCGGTACGGAAATCGTTGCTGTCACGGGCACGGCGCAACGTACTGGTGCCGGCGGCACGCACGCGGGCCGCCGGCACGTGGCGCAGGCGCTCGCTGAATCGCGCGAGACAATCCAGCGCGCGCTGCCGAGCTGCGGCGCTCAACAAGCCGGATTTTCCGAGATCCTCGGAAAGGCGCACGGTTTCGCGCAGGCGATCGAGTATCGCGAGCTGGCCGTAACGCAACTCGCCGACGATCATGTGGAAGCTGTTGGAGCCCAGGTCAACCGCGGCGATGAGCTCGGCCGCGTCGGGCCCGGCGGCCGTGTCGGTTGTGACGTTGACTGCGTCGCCGCTTATCGGATTGATCCCGCTCGCCGGAATGAATCGCCCTCAGACGTTGAATGACGACCCGCAGCCGCAGGTCGTTGACGCATTCGGATTGCGAATCACGAACTGGGCGCCCTGCAGGTCTTCCTTGTAGTCGATCTCCGCGCCCATCAGGTACTGGACGCTCATCGGATCGACCACCAGCGTCACGCCGCGATTCTTCACGGTGCTGTCGCCGTCCTCGATGCTCTCATCGAAGGTGAAACCGTACTGGAAACCGGAACAGCCGCCACCGGAAACGAATACGCGCAGCTTCAGGTCCGGATTGTCCTCTTCACGGATCAGCTCACCGACCTTGTCGGCCGCCGCGTCCGTGAACACGATCGGCGGAGGCGGTGCCGCGATGTCAGCCGTGTCTTGCAGTTGCATGATGACCTACTTGTCGATATCGACGTTATTGCTCAGGAATCGCCGACGGCCTTGGCCGCCGGGACGTCCATGCGATTGGTTTGCTCCAGCAGGGGCACCCTGCCGTCGGGCTGGTGCACCAGCTTGCCGTTGATCTCGGCCCCGATCGCCATCTCGATCAGATTGTAATACACATTGCCAATGACACGCGCGGTCGGCCCGAGTTCCACGCGCTGGCTGGCGGTCACGTCGCCCCGCACAATGCCGTTCAGGACGACAAAAGGCACCGTCACGCCGCCCTCGATCGTGCCGTCTTCGGACACGGTCAGCGCGGATTCGC
The DNA here is from genome assembly GCA_034522415.1 of Woeseiaceae bacterium. GTDB lineage: Bacteria > Pseudomonadota > Gammaproteobacteria > Steroidobacterales > Woeseiaceae > Woeseia. The sequence goes on along the minus strand of JAXHLH010000001.1, from coordinate 62,000 downwards.
TTTCGATATCCGCTGTCACGCTGCCCTTGACGACACCGTCGACATGGCAGCCACCGGCGAAATGCAGGTCGCCGTTCACTTTCGAGTTGCCGCCGACCAGCGTATCGATAACGGTGTGGGGTCTGTGTTTTCGCCCGAACATTCGTGCTCCTCAGCCCTGGCTCGTCTGCCAGACGTAACTTTGTTTGACACTCGCGACCGACTTGGTGCGCGACTTGACCTCGATATTGATGCGTTCCGGCTGGAAGCCGGCCGGCAGGATCAACTGCCGGTCGAAGTCCTGGAAATAGCGAAACGAGAACGGCCAGCTGCTGTCCTCGTCCTCCGGCAGCAGCTGGTCCAGCGTATACGTCCGGCTCTCGCCGTTCTCCGCGCCTTCCAGGGTGAAGTCGACCTCGCCCTGCACCGTGCGATCGTGCTGTTTCACCTGCACCAGCACGAGGCGCAGATTGTACTCGCCCTGCCGATCGCCGTGGACGAGCCTGAGATCCTGTACGCGCAAGCCGCGTCCGCCGTCCGCCGGAGAGATGATGCCGCGGTAGAACTCGATCGCGTCACGCTGCTCCTGGATTTTGCGTTGCAGGCTCGCGAGACTGGCCTCGACATCCTCATAGGCTTCGCGGTCGATGTCGCGATGTGTCTTCGAGCAGCGCCACCTGTTCCCTGAGCGACTCGACCTGGTCTTCAAGCTCGCCGATCTGCCGCTTGTATGCCTGGCGGTCCTGCATTGCGTCCGCGACGTTGTAGCCAGCCTGTATGCGGCCGAATTCGAAGGTAAGATAGCCGCCCAGCACGACGGCAAGCACGAGGCCGGCCCGGACGAGCCAGGCGGGCACGCCGCTGATGTTTGCTGGTGACTTCTTGCGCACGGTGGTTGCGGATGAACAGCTCGAAAAACGTCATGTTACGCGCGGCGGCAGCCAAACAGAAGTGCGGCAGGTCACGGATTTGCCTGAAAAACCGGTGCCTGCGCACCCGCCGCTGTGACGCGCCGGCCGCCCGGGCAGGTGCCTGAAATGTCGCTGGCTGCATGGTATCCGTGGCTCAAGGCGCTGCACGTCGCGTTCATGGTCACTTGGTTTGCGGGCATCTTCTACCTGCCACGGCTGTTCATCTACCATGCCGAAGCAAGCGACGCCGTCAGCCTGCAGCGGTTTAACGTCATGGAGCGCCGCCTGTACGGGATCATGACGATCGGCGCGGTACTCACGGCCGCGGCGGGCCTTGTGATGCTGTGGCTGAACCCGGGCCTGCTGCAGTTCGGCTGGTTCCGTCTCAAGCTGCTGTTGCTCGCCGGCCTCGTCGCCTACCACTTGCGCTGCCGGCGCTGGATCGCCCGCCTGCGGGCCGGCGAGCGGCCGGGGTCGACACGCTGGCTACGCTGGTTCAACGAGATTCCGGTCATCTTCCTGCTCGGTATCATCGGCCTCGCGATCATCAAGCCGGCCTGATCAGCCCGACGCCTCGCGCCGCCGACGGCGCTCGAGGTCCTTGTCGAATACGGCCCGCCAGCGACTGGGCCACCAGCGCGGCCGCGGTGGCAGGCCGTCCGGGTGGAGAAACGGACCCAGTTCGTGCAGCGCCTGCGCGTAAACGCGCCGCTTGAAGTAGATGACCTCGTTCACCGGGCGCCAGAAATCGACCCAGCGCCAGCGATCGAACTCCGGTGTATCGGTCAGGTCCAGCCGGACACGCTCGTCGCCGCCCGTCAGCCGCAGCATGAACCAGCGCTGCTTCTGGCCGATGCACAGCGGCTTGCTGCCGCGCCGGAGGTACTTGCCGGGCAGCCGGTAGCGCAACCAGTCGTCGGTGACACCGAGCACCTCCACATCGTCCGGACCCAGGCCGACTTCCTCGCGCAGTTCGCGGTACATGGCCTCTTCGGTCGTTTCGTGCTCCAGCATGCCGCCCTGCGGAAACTGCCAGCCCTTGCTGCCGGCACGTCCCGCCAGCAGCAGCCGGTTCCGGTCGTTGCAGAGGATGATCCCGACGTTGGCGCGGTAGCCCTCCGGGTCGATAAAATCGCTGCTCATAGGCCGGCAATTATTTCCCTCCGGCGACCGGGCTGTCCAGACGCCGGGCTTGTGCAATGACGGTGCAGTGGGCATCGTCAGCACTGGCCCGTTACGCGCCGGAAGTCGCTGCCACCCCGATGAATCACACCATTGTACTGCTGGGCGCATTGCTGCTGCTGGCCGCCGGCACGCTGCTCGCCGCCCTGTTGTCCGGTAGCGCCGATGTCTCCCCGGCCGAGGCCCTGCAGGCGCTGCAAGGCACCGGCAGCGACGCGATGCATGCCATCGTCGTGGAATTGCGGCTGCCGCGCGCGCTGACAGCGTTCGCCGTCGGCGGGCTGCTCGCCGTGTCCGGCGTACTGATGCAGGTGTTGCTGCGCAACCCGCTCGCCGAACCCTACATCCTCGGCAGCTCGGGCGGTGCGGCCGTGGCCGCGCTGCTCGCCATGCTGGTCGGCGCCGGCGCCGTGCTGGTCGACTCTGCCGCATTCGCCGGCGCGATGGTCGCCAACCTGCTGGTGTTCTGGATCGCGCAGGGCAGCGGCAACTGGACGCCGACGCGGCTGCTCCTGACCGGCGTCGTACTGGCGGCCGGCTTCAGTGCGGCAACGACACTCCTCCTGGCGCTGAGCCCGGACCAGCAGCTGCGCGGCATGCTGTTCTGGCTGATGGGCGACCTGTCGTTCGCGCACGAACCGGCGCGACTGCTGTGGCTGCTCGGCCTGATCACCGCCGGCGCGACACTCGCGGCGCGGCATCTCAACATCCTGTCGCGCGGGGAACTCGAGGCCGCCATTCTCGGCATGCGGGTCGGCACGTTCCGGCTCGCGCTGTTCGGCGTCACGGCGCTCGCCACGGCAATATCGGTCACGGCGGTGGGAGTCATCGGCTTCATCGGGCTCGTCGTGCCGCACGCGGTGCGGCTCCTCGCCGGCAGCGACCACCGCATCGTCGTACCGGCCTCCGCGCTCGCAGGCGGTTGCCTGCTCGTCGTCGCCGATACCGTCGCGCGCAGCGCGCTGGCACCGCGGCAATTGCCGGTCGGGGCGCTCACGGCTGCACTGGGGGTGCCGATCTTCCTGTTCCTGATGAGCCGGCGTCGTGGCCTCAGCGCGCGCCCGCTGCTGCAGTAACGGACACCTTGTCGACAGCCTGCAAGCCCGGATTATTCATGAACGGCACGGCGGTGAGAAGGCGGAGGTGTGGCCCGGGGGAGGGCTTTTCAGGGCCGTGCGAGAGCAGGATGTCGAGCCCGGAGCGCACACGGACGTGCTTGCAGCGTCCCTGAAAGCCCTCCCGGGGCGCGCCTCCGCCCACCACCAAAGCCAATCCGTGCATGAACAATCCGGGCTACGTCAGCGGCGGCCGCGGGAAGACGACGATGTGTTCGGTCTCGAGACGAATGCCGATCGGTTCGCCGACCGGGTGGTCGTGGTGGCTGGGCACCGACGACAGCAGGCGGGCGCCGCTGGAGGTCTCGAGCCGATACAGGAATTCCGAGCCCTTGAACTGTTTGCCGAGTACGGTTGCCTGCAGTGCGCTGGCGTCATCATGGACGACGTCGTCGGGGCGCAGCAGCACGTCCACGCGGGTGTCGGGCGCCCATTCTTCTTTCATGCGCCCACGGATTATCCCGAGTTCGGTTTCCACCGAGTCGCCACCGACGATCCGGCCGGGCAGCCAGACCCCCTTGCCCACGAAGTCGGCGACGAAACGGTCCGCGGGACGGTGGTACAGCTGGTAGGTGCTGTCCCACTGCAGCAACCGGCCGTCGCGCAGGACGCCGGCGTCGTCCGCGAGGGCGAACGCATCGTGGTGGTCGTGCATCGCGACCAGCGCGGTCGCGCCAAGGTGCTTCAGGAGCTGGCGGACTTCCTGACCCAGGTTCTGGCGCAGGCCGACATCCAGGTTGGAAAACGGCTCGTCCATCAGGAGCAGCATCGGTTCCGGCGCCAGCGCGCGGGCGACGGCGACACGCTGCTGCTGGCCGCCCGACAACTCGTGCGGGTAACGCTCCGCCAGTCCGTCGAGCCCGACCCGCTTCAGGAATTTGCGCGCCAGGAGCCGCGCGTCCCGCGCCGGTCGCGCGTGCAGCGAAAATTCGACGTTCTGAAGCGCGGTCAGGTGGGGCAGCAGCGCGTAGTCCTGGAACACCATTCCGATCCGGCGCCGCTCCGGCGGCACGTGATGCGCGACTGAACTCAGGAGCTCGCCCGCTGCGCTGATCTCGCCGTCGATGATCGTCTCGAAGCCGGCGATCGCGCGCAGCAGTGTGGTCTTGCCGCAGCCGCTGGGGCCGAGGATGCAACCGATGCGCCCTTCGGCCAAAGTGAACGACACATCGTCGAGCACGAGGGCGTCGGTGTAGCGATGCGATACGTGCGACAGCTCCAGCATCAGTCGTTGCGCCTGCTCAGGATGACGACCGGCACCAGGCCGGCAACGACGATGGCGAGTGCGGGCAGGGCCGCGCGCTGCCACTCTCCTTCCGTGGTCAGCTGGAAGACGCGTACCGCGAGCGTGTCCCAGCCGAACGGCCGGGTCATCAGCGTGATGGGCAATTCCTTCATGACATCGACGAACACCAGCAACGCGGCGGTCACTATCGCCGGCTTGCGTGCTGCGGGATGTGCACGGTGCCGAGCAAGCGCAGTCCCGTTACGCCCATGCCGCGCGCGGCATCCTCGACACTGGGCCGGATGCGCAGCAGGGCGCTGTCCAGGGGGCCGTGCGCCACCGCGAGAAAGCGCGCAAGGTAGGCGAGAAACACGACGGCGAGGCCGCTTTGCAGTGCGACCACGGTGTCGTTGCCGGCGAACACGGTCGCGTTCAGCCAGCCGCTGAGCCACGCCACCGGCACGAAGAAGCCGACGGCAAGCACGGTGCCGGGAATCGCGTAGCCGAGCGTCGCGAGGCGCACCAGCGCGCGGTGCAGGCGGCCAGGCGCATGTCGCACGGCGAACGCCAGTACGAGTGCGACGCCGCAGACCAGCATGGCGGCGATGGTCGCAAGCATCAGCGTGTTAAGCGCAAGTTGCCAGTAACGAGCGTCGAACTCGATGGCAAAGCTTTGCAGGCTCCAGGTCACGATCAGGCCGGCCGGGAGCCCGAATGCAATGAACAGCACGGCGGCGCAATACGCCGCTACCGCCTTGCGCCGTCCCGCCGACAGGGCCAGCCGGCGCTGGCTGGATGGCACGGTTGCCGTGTAGCGCGCCGCGCCCCGCATGCGCCGCTCCAGCAGCAGCGCGATGGCGACCAGCGCCACGAGTACCAGCGACAGCTGCAATGCTGACTGCAGCGAGAACAGTCCGTACCAGGAGCGATAGATGGCCGTCGTAAACGTCGTGTAGTTGAAGAGCTGCACAGTGCCAAAATCCGCCAGGCTTTCCATGACAGCGAGACTCACGCCGGCCACGATCCACGGGCGCGCCAACGGCAGTGATACGCGCAGGAACCCGCGTAGCGGACGAATGCCGCAACTTTGCGCCACCTCCAGCCCGCGCACGCCCTGGGTCGCGAATGCCTGGCGCGCGATCAGGAAGACGTACGGGTGAAGCGCGAGGCTCAGCGTCAGGATGGATGCGCCGGCGGGGCCGATGTCGGGAAACGGCAGCGGCGAACCGGCAACGTCACGCCACGCGGTTTGCAGCGGTCCCGTGTACTCGAACAGGGCGGCCAGCGCGAAGCCAAGCACGTAACCGGGCATCGCCATCGGCAGCAGCAGCGCCCAGGAAAAGAAGCGCCGGCCCGGGAAGTCACAGGCAGCGACGAACCACGCGAGTGATACGCCGAGAATCGCCGTTACCAGGGCCACGCCGGCGGCCAGTACCAGCGTATTGACGAGCGCTTCCGGGAGGACCCAGGCCAGCAGGTGGCGCCAGGTATCCCCGGTATCGGCAAACAGCGATGCCAGTGCCACGCAGAGTGGCACCGATGCCAGCAGCGCAATCAGCCAGATGACGACGCCGAAGCCGCGATGCGGCCGGCCGCCATGGCGCCGCCGCGGCGCGGGCCGCGCACGGGCGGGCAGGACACCGATGTCGCTCAACGATAGCCGGCACGGTCCATCAGCCTGACCGCGTCCGCCTGGTGATAACCCGCCTGCGCGACATTCATCGTGCTCGGCGTATACTCGCCCCACGCCTGCACCAGCGGATAGCGGCTCGACGTCGGGATTGGCCGGGTACTCCATGTTCTCGCCGCCCAGCAGGCGCTGCGCTTGCCGGTTGCGACATCCATTCGAGCAACGCTATGGCGCAGTCCGGGTTTTTCGCGTGCCGTGTTACGCCGGCACCGGATACGTTGACGTGCACGCCGCCCGCCGGCGCGTCCGCGGGCCGGCCAGTGGATCGCGACCGGAATGTCGGGGTTTTCTTTCTGCAGCCGACCGAAGTAGTAGGTGTTGACGATGCCGACCTGGCACTGCCCCGCTTCGATGGCCTGCAGCAGCTTGGTGTCATTGGAGAATACGTCCGTCGCGAGATTCGCGACCCAGCCCCTGACGATCTCCTCGGTGCGCTGTTCGCCCAGTTCGGCGATCAGCATCGCGACGAGCGACTGGTTGCTAAACCTTGGTCGACGTGCGCAGGCACAGCTTGCCGCGCCATTTCTCGTCGGCGAGTGCCGCGTAGCCGGACAACTCCGCCGGGTCGACGCTGCGCGTGTCGTAGACGATGGTGCGTGCGCGCACCGACATGGCGAACCATTGGTTTTCCGGATCCTGCAGGTTTTCCGGAATATTGCGCTCCAGTACCTCGGAACGCACGGGACGGAGGACGCCTTCCTCGGCCGCATACCACAGGTTGCCGGCATCGACGGTCAGGAGGAGATCCGCCGGCGTCGCCTGGCCTTCCGCTTTCAGCTTCTGGATCAGCGGTTGCTCGCTGTCCGTCGTGTAGCGGACCTCGACGCCGGTCGCGGCCGTGTAGGCATCGAAAATCGGCTGGATCAGCTGTTCCGCGCGCGCCGAGTAGACGACGACGGGATCGGGCGAGGCGGCGTCGGTTGCCTCCCCGGCGGCGGGCGGCGAGTCGCCGCCACCGCACGCGGCGAGCACGGCAGCCAGGACGGTCGACAGGGCAAGGGCAAGGCACCGGCGGGCGGCGCGGGTCAGGGCGATCATGGCGGGTGTCCACTCCAGGTCAGTAATGATAATGAGTCTCATTATCACATAGGTCGCTGCGGCCGGCCAGCGCCAGATGACGCGCCGCCCGCAAAGGCTGGCATCAATCGATAGCCACCCGGTCCCGCCCCTCCGACTTGGCGCGGTACAGCGCGACATCGGCGCGCGCCAGCAGCGAGTCGCCGACGGTTTTCAGGTCTTCGTCGGGTTGCGGCTCGGCGCAGCTCGCGATACCGATGGACGCCGTCATCGTCTCGGCCGCCTCGTCGGTAACGGCGATCGGCGTTTCGCAAATCGCCTTGCGGATGCGCTCTGCCAGGGTTGCCGCCGCCGCACTGTCGGTCGCGGGCAGCAGCACGACGAACTCCTCGCCGCCGTAGCGCGCCGCTACATCGCTTGCCCGGACCTGGGACTCGATACGGTGCGCGATCTCGCGCAGCACCTCGTCGCCTGCCGCGTGGCCCCACGTGTCATTGATGCGCTTGAAGTGGTCGATATCCAGCATCAGGCATACCAGCGTCGTGTGTTCACGGGCGGCACGTGCCAGCTCTTCCTTGATACGCAGCTGCAGGTAGCGCCGATTGTGCCAGCCGGTCAGGAAATCCGTGTAGCCGCTGCGCAGCAGGCGCGCGCGGTTCAGCACGTTTTCGAGCGCGAACGAGGCGATCACGCCGAGATGCGTGAAAAAGTCGGTGGCATGCAGCGCCGTGAAACGGTTTTCGTCCGCGCTCCCGAAATTCAGGCTGCCGAGCAGTGTCCCCTTGTGCGTCAGCGGCAGCATCGCGATCGACGTGATCCCGGTGGCCGACGGCAGCACGAGCGAATGGTCCGAACGCGTATAGCGACCCAGCCAGGGCTTGCGCAATGCGACGTACTGCGGCGCCAGCCCGCTCAGCGCGTCGACGAAAATCAGCCCGGGAAAATCCCCGGGCTGCGACCCGCCCGCGATCAGCAGATGCCGGATGTCGTGATCGGGATCGCACAGCACGACGCTGACCTCGTCCAGCCGGAAGCTGTCGCGCAGGTCCGTCAGCATGACGCGAAAAAGCGCGGCAAGGTCGGGCGCCTGCAGCAGTGTCAGCTCGCGTTGCTGCGAGGCGTGCAGGATGCGCATATTGCGATCGACATCGTTGTTCAGGCGCTTGATGTGCGCGCGCAATCGCTGCAGTTCCTCGTCCCGGTCCTTCTCCGCGCGCATGCCCGCCGCCTCCGCCGCTGCATCGTACGTGTCGAGTTGTACCAGAATCGGCGGCGCGCCGCCGCCCGTCGAACCGCGATTTACCGCGTCAGCCCCGTGTCGCGAGATACTCGCGGCCTCTCTTCATGATCTCGACGAAGCCGGGCCGGTCCCCGTCGGCAACCAGCTGGCGTATGCGTGTCACCGATTCGCACAATGCATCCAGCGGCTCGAGCCCGTACTCGTTCAGGTGCTGGATCTCGAAGTACAGGTAGGGATTCTCGCTCGCTACAGCAGCCGACACCAGGAGCTGTGAATCAAACGTCGTGGACGAGAGCTTGGCCAGTTTCGGTGCCGCCTCGCCGCTCTCTGCGAGCGCGGTAAAAAACGCGATATTCAATGCGTGCGACAGGCCAAGTACGTATGCGATCAGGCGGTCGTGATCCTCCAGGTTCATGTTCAGCTGTTCGACCATGGTCGAACTGAACAATTCGCGCGCCGCCGTCGTCGCCTCCGCGCAGCCGGCATCGACGAATACAAGGTGCCGCCCGGACAGCAGCTCGGTGTCGGGACCGAACATCGGATGCAGCGACGTGACCCGGCACCCGGCATCGCGCAGGGCCGCCAGCCCGCGTCGCAATGGCGACTTCAGCGAACCGATGTCGAAGACGAGCCCGCGCGGCGCCATCCCGGCCAGTTCCTCCAGTATCTCGCCCGTGATTGCAAGCGGCGCGGCAACGACGATAACGTCGAAGTCCACGCCGGCATCGCGCCAGTCACGGTAACGTTCTTCACCGTCGTCCACGGCGGCATCGGCGATCGTGGTCGCGTAACCCTGCGACGTGAAGAAGTCGGTGAACCAGCCGCCCATCTTGCCGGCGCCGCCGATGACCAGGACGCGCTGGCCGCCGCCCTTGCCTTCGGCGGCAACCCGGTCACGCTCCTGGCTCGCAAGCGATGCGCGTATCAGCGATCGCATGATCGATTCGGCCAGCTTCGGGTCGACGGACATTGCCTTTGCGTGCTCGCGAGCCAGGTTGAGCACCTCTTTCTCACGCTCGAAGTCGCGCGTCGCGCGCCCTGTCGACAGCTTGCTGCGGCCGATTTGCGCGACCAGCTGCTGGCGGCGCGCAACCAGCTCGATGAGCTGGCGATCGATGCCGGAAAGTTCGTTGCGTAGCTTGTCGAGTGTCATGCGCTTATGAGTCGGGTCGTGGCCGGCTTGCTCCGGGCTTCGATGCGTTTTACCGCAGTTGCAGCGCAAACAGAAGTCGCCACGCAAAAATCGGCGCGGCGGCGGCGATTCCCCACCCCTACCGTGCTCCCGCCAATCATGCGAACATCGGGCTGTTGGCCGATTGACAGTAAGAGGAACTACAACCGATGAAGACACGTGCCGCCGTTGCCTGGGAGGCCGGAAAGCCGCTGGAAATCCGGGAAATCGATATTGCAGGACCCAAAGAGGGCGAGGTTCTCGTCCGGAATGTGGCGACAGGCGTTTGCCATACGGACGCCTTCACGCTGTCGGGCGAGGATACCGAAGGCCACTTTCCGACCCTACTCGGGCACGAGGGCGGTGCGATCGTCGAGGAACTCGGCAAGGGCGTGAAAGACCTCAAGGTGGGCGATCACGTCATTCCCCTGTACACACCCGAATGCGGGGAATGCAGCTTTTGCACGTCGGGCAAGACCAATCTGTGCCAGGCGATTCGCACGACGCAGGGACAGGGCCTGATGCCGGACGGCACGTCACGCTTTTCGGTCGACGGCAAGACCGTCTACCACTACATGGGCACCTCGACGTTCAGCGAATACACGGTGCTGCCCGCCATCGCGCTCGCTCGCGTCAGCCGGAAAGCGCCGCTCGAGAAAGTCTGCCTGCTGGGTTGCGGCATTACGACCGGCATCGGCGCCGTGCTGAACACGGCAAAGGTCGAGCCCGGCGCAACCGTCGCCGTGTTCGGGCTGGGCGGCGTCGGCCTGAGCGCGATCCAGGGTGCGACGATGGCGAAGGCCTCGCGCATCATCGCGATCGACATCAATCCCGACAAGTTCGAGCTCGCGAAACAAATGGGCGCGACCGACACCGTGAATCCCACGGAACACAGTGCGCCGATCCAGGAAGTCATCGTCGATATGACCGACGGCGGCGTCGACTATTCGTTCGAGTGCGTCGGTAACGTCAAGCTGATGCGCGCGGCGCTGGAATGCTGCCACAAGGGCTGGGGCGAATCCGTCATCGTCGGGGTCGCCGGCGCGGGCCAGGAAATCTCGACGCGGCCCTTCCAGCTCGTGACGGGACGGGTCTGGCGCGGCACCGCGTTTGGCGGCACGCGCGGCAAGACGCAGTTGCCGGGCATGGTCGATCAGTACATGAACGGCGAGATCAAGGTCGATGAATTCATTACCCACACGATGCCGCTCGAGGACATCGACAAGGCGTTCGACCTGATGCACGAAGGCAAGAGCATCCGCACCGTCATCCATTTCTGATCGTCTTACCGCCGGCCGCTCGACATGGCCCGCGTTGCGACAGCTACCAGCTCGCAACTGGCCGCACAAGCCGCCGGCGACATCGCCAGGGCGGGCGGCAATGCCGTCGACTGCGCGCTCGCCGCGGCACTCGTCACGATGAACACGGAACCCGGGGTGTGCGCCCTGGCGGGCGGCGCCTACGTCACCGTGTGGCCCGCCGACGGCGAGCCCGTCACGATAGACGGCAACGTCGCCGTGCCGGGCCGCGACACCGGCGGCTCGCGGCATGCCGTCGAGCCCGTGGTCATGGACTACGGCGGCGGCATCGAGACCCTGGCCGGCGCCGCTTCGATCGCCGTGCCGGGGACGCTCGCGGCACTCGAGCGCGCCTCGCAACGGTACGGGCGCATGCCATGGCGGACGCTGCTCGAACCCAGTATCGCGAGCGCACGTGACGGCTTTCCGCTGTCGAGCGCCTGCCACTACTACCTGCAGTATTCCGGCGAGGTCATCTTCGGCCGCAGCGCGGACGGCTATCACGCGCTGCACGATGCCGGCGGCCGGTTGCGCGCCGCCGGTGCCACTGTCTGTGTGCCGCACCTTGCGGACAGCCTGGAACTCGTGGCCGCCGAGGGCGCTCGTGCGTTCTACGAAGGCGAGCTCGCCGCCGCGATCGCCAATCACGTGCAGGATGCGGGCGGACTCTTGTCGCGGGCCGACCTCGCAGCCTACCGCGCGCTCGACAGGCGGCCGCTGGAAGTGCGACTGGACGGCTGGCGCATCGCGACCAATCCGCCGCCGGCGGTCGGCGGCACCGTGCTCGCCGCCATGCTGGGTGCGTTTCGCGACCACCCGGCCCGGCGCTGGGACCGCGCCGCGGTGGCACGCCTCGTGCGGGTGCAACGTGCCGTGCTCGGCTTCCGCCGCGAGCGTCTCGACCTCGCGGCGGACCCGTACGCGGCCAGCGACGAGCTGCTGGCGCTGGTCGCCGGCAATCGCCTGCCGGGCGCCTGGGAGTCGGCGTCGACGGTCCACACGTCGGCGGTGGACGACGCGGGCAATGCCGCAGCGATCACCGCTTCCGCCGGCTACGGTTCGGGCGAGATGCCGGCGGGCACCGGGTTGTGGCTCAACAACTGCCTCGGCGAACTCGAGCTGAACCGGCGCGGCCTGGATGCGGGACCTCCCGGCGCGCGACTGCCCTCCAACATGACGCCGGGCGCGGCGCGCGACGGCGAACGCGTGCTGGCTTTCGGGTCGCCCGGCGCCGACCGCATCACGACCGCGATACACCAGTTCCTGGTCAACTTCCTGCAACAGGGCCGTGACCTCGATGCCGCGATCGCGGCGCCGCGCCTGCACGTCGAGATCGACGGGCGGGAGGGCCGGCTGGCCGTCGAGCCGGGCATCGATCTCCCGGAGCTCGACCTGCCGGTGTCACGGTACACGGCCATCAACATGTACTTCGGCGGCGTGGCTGCCGCCAGCTACGCACCCGGCGATGGCCTGGCTGCCGCGGCCGACCCGCGACGCGCCGGCGGCGTCAGTATCGCCGGCGGGTGATGCGCCCGTGCCGGTCTGCTACTCTCCGCGCTTTCGCGCCGGCGTGGCCGGCCGGAGCCACGACGAGCGCCAGAGCGGTGACTGAATCGCATCCACAGGATCGCCTTCCGGAACGACTGCCGGCAGACCCGGCCGCGACCGCGTTCGACTGGTTCGTGGCGGCGCAGCAATCGTCGGGGCAACGCAACCCGAATTCCATGACGCTCGTTACCGTCGACGGCGACGGGCGACCGGCCGCACGCATCGTGCTGTGCAAGGAATTCGTCGCGGATCCCGGCTACCTCGTGTTTTACACCAACTACACGTCGGACAAAGGGCGGCAGCTGGCCGCGAATCCGCGCGTTGCCTGCGTTTTGCACTGGGACTCGCTCGGTCGCCAGATTCGTGCCGAAGGCATCGCGGTCAAATCACCGCCGGCGGAAAGCGACGCCTATTTCGCGAGCCGTGGCTGGGGCAGCCAGCTGGGCGCGTGGGGCTCGGACCAGAGCCAGCCGCTCGCCTCGCGCGCCGCGCTCATCCGGCAGATTCGAGAACGCGCGGCCGGGCTCGGCATCGAGCTGGGCGAGGACACGGACACGCTCGCCACCGACTCGCCGCCGGTAATAGAGCGGCCGCCTCACTGGGGCGGGTATCGCGTCTGGTTCGACGCCCTGGAACTGTGGGTGGAAGGTAGCGACCGGATTCACGACCGGGCACGCTACACGCGCGAGCTAACGGCTGTCGGCGACACCGAATTCACGACGGGCCGCTGGAGCGGCGCCCGGCTGCAACCCTGAACGGGAACCCCGATGGCGGCACAGCTTGTCGAGCAACGCGTAACCTGCCCGTGGTGCGGCGAGCCGTTGCACCTGTTGCTCGACCTCTCCGCGGGCGACCAGGCCTACACCGAAGATTGCCAGGTCTGTTGCCGGCCGATGCGGGTTGCCTTCACGACCGCCGCCGGGGAACTGGAATCGCTGCAAGTCGACTGTGAGTCGTAACCCAACACCGGCACTGGCCGCAGCGGCGCTGCTGCTGGCAGGCGGCACCCTGCCGGGAGCCGAGGTGCGTGTGCACGAGGGCACGAACATCGGCGTCGATATCCGGCCGGGCGGCGGCCGGCTCGCGATGGACCTGCTCGGCGACATCTGGCTGCTGCGCGAAACAGGCGGTGTGGCGCGCCAGCTCACCGATCTGCTGCTGCCGGCGCACCGGCCCCGCTGGTCGCCGGACGGCAGCGAGATTCTCTACCAGACCGACGGTGCGGGGGGCAGTGCCCTGTGGCGGGTCAGCGTGGCAAACGGCGCCACCGAAAGGCTGAGCGAACCGGGCCTGAGCGAGCGGCATGGCGACTGGCACCCGGGCGGCGAACGCATCATCTTCGGCGCCGCAGCAGCGGGCCAGAGCATCGACCTGTGGGAGCGGGACCTGGCGACCGGTTTGCGCTGGCGACTGACGCAGCACCCCGGCAATGAATCCGAACCGGCCTGGTCGGGCGATGGCCGCCACCTGCTGTACGTACTGCACCAAAACGGCGAATGGCAGCTGATGCTGCGGCCGTTCGGCCTGCCCGCCCGGGCGCTGGTCAGCTCGCCGCGACCGCTGGCGGCACCCTCGTGGCGGCCGGACAACACGCTCGTCACGTACCTTGCGCGTAACGAGGCAGGCGCCTACGACCTGTGGATGCTGATTCTCGCCGAGACGCCACTGCCCCGCGTGCTTGCGAGCGGCGAGGATTTCTTTCACGCCCCGGTCACCTGGCGGGACCGGCACCGGCTCTATTACGCGGCCGACGGCATCATCAAGGGCCGCGACTTCGAAGACCGCAACGCCCGGGAAGTCCCGTTTCTCGCCGCCGTTACCCGTTTGGAGCCACCCTCGGCCCGTAACCGGCGGCCCGCCGACTTGCCGGCGGCGCCCGCGGGCAACGGGCGTCTCGTGGTGCGCGCGCCGCGTCTCTACGACGGCCTCGAGCCGGATTATCGGTACGACGTGGACATCGTCATCGAGGACGGCCTCATCACCGGCATCGTGGCCGGCAGCGACCGGACCGGCTACGGCGACGTGCCGGTATTCGATATCGGCAACGTCACCGTCATCCCGGGCCTCATCGACGCTTATGCCCGGTTGCCGGCCGGGGACCCGGCCCGCTTCGGCCCGCTATTGCTGGCGTCGGGCGTCACGACGGTGGTCGCAACCGACACGCCGGCGGACTTCGCGCCCGGCGACTGGCAGACCGAGGCGACGCCGGGCCCGCTGTTGCTCCGCGCGGTCGGTGCCCGCAGTGACCCGGCCGGCTTCGATGCAGGCCGCGTGCGGCTGGTGACCACCGCGGCATTCGGGATCGAAGACAGGCAACCGGGCAGCGCCGGTGACGGCCCGGGCAGCTTCCTGCCGGACTGGCGGGATCGCGGCGTGCCGGTGCTCGCGGACAACTGGGATACCGGGCTCGGCGTCAGCGCCGAACTGCTGCTCGGCACCGCCTCGCTGCCACGCTCGCCGCTCGGCCGCTACTACGAAGACATCGAACGCCTGGCTAACGGCGGGCCGTTGCTGCTGGTTTCCGGGCTCGCCGATGCGGCGACACCCGGGCTGGCCGAACTGGCGACGTTCGATACCTGGTCGCTGCTGGAGGCCGGCCGCGGACTGGCAAGACGGCTGGTGACGGCCCCGCCGCTGGCCGGCCGGGGCGATACGATCGTGCTCGGCAGTCACCCGTCCGGGCTGCCGGCCGGACCCGGCACCCAGGCGGAACTGCGGGCGCTGCAGGCCGCCGGTCTCGAGCCCGCCGCGGCGCTGCACGCGGCCACGGGCAACGCGGCCCGGGTACTGGGCGTCGCGGCGCAGATCGGCAGCATCGAGCCAGGTGCGCGCGCCGATTTGCTGCTGATCGCCGGCGATCCGCTGGCCGACGCCGGCGATGCCGCGCAGGTCGTGGCCGTGGTCGCGAACGGACGCTTTTACAGCGTCAGCAACCTGCTGGAACGCGCCACCGCAGGCGTCGAATAAATTGACAAACAGGGCAGTTTTGCCGGCCTGTCGCCGATCGGCGACGGTTTTGAACATAAGCTGGCCCGTGCAACGGGCAACTCGCCTGGACCGGTCGCGGCGAGCTCTATATTTTTCAATATCTTATGGGAGCTTGTTGGGTTGCCACGTGACACCCGGGTGTCGATTTTCTTTACATGCGCATCGGCGGCGACCGCCAGCCACCGGCTACACGCAGCGTAATACACTGATTTTTGGCGATTAACGGGGTAGTGGCATACGTCTTGCTTTGTACAGGCTGCCCAAGCGAAGTGTAACCGGCCCCGTTATCCGGAATTGATACGCACAGGATTTAGACGCCAGAAGAACAATAACCAGAAAATAATAAGATCCAGATCCAATAATAATAATGTTGTCTGTATCTGGTTAACGGATTCCCGGTTACCTCTCTTTACACGAGAGAGACTAGCCCCGCCGCCGCAAGGCCGCGGGGCTTTTTATTGGTCCGTTTCACGCCACCGTGGCGCGGGCGGCCCCGGGCGTCTGCGCGGCGACGCCGCGCGCCGCCCGCTTGCGCATCCACCACGCCCCGATTAGGCTCGCAGGGCTGGCCGGCACCGGGATGCCGGCGTCATCCGGGGAGCTGTCCATGACTCACTACCGTACTGCGACCTGGCTTATTGCCCTGCTCCTTGCAGCGTGCTCGCTCGCCGACCAGCCCGCACCCGTAAACGACGAATTCGTCGAAGCGACGACCGACGAATTGCAGGCGGCCATGACGGCCGGCGAACTCACGGCGCGCGAGCTGGTTGACTTCTACCTTGAGCGCATCGCGCGTATCGATCGCAACGGTGTAGCGCTGCGTGCCGTCATCGAGGTCAACCCGGATGCAGAGCAGATTGCCGACACCCTGGATCGTGAGCGGGCAGAGACCGGAGCCCGGGGACCGTTGCACGGTATCCCGGTCGTACTGAAAGCCAACATCGACACCGGTGACCGGATGGCGACCAGCGCCGGCTCGCTCGCGCTCGCGGCTCACCGCCCGCCCGACGATGCCTTCTTCGTCGCCCGGCTGCGGGAGGCGGGCGCCGTAATACTCGGCAAGGCAAACCTCAGCGAATGGGCCAACTTCCGGTCCAGCCACTCGTCCAGCGGCTGGAGCAGCATCGGGGGACAGACCAGGAATCCCTACGACCCGTTGCGCAATCCCTGCGGATCCTCGTCCGGCTCGGCGGTCGCCGTGTCGGCCAACCTGACGGTACTCGCGGTCGGCACCGAGACCGACGGTTCGGTCGTCTGCCCGTCGAGCATCAACGGCATCGTCGGCATCAAGCCGACCCTGGGCCTGGTGAGCCGCGACGGCATCATCCCGATCGCGCACAGCCAGGACACGGCGGGACCCATGGCCCGTACCGTGCGCGACGCCGCCCTGCTGCTGAATGCCATGGCCGCCCGCGACGACAGCGACCCCGCGAGCGACGACCGTCCGGCGGACCTGCCGGACTACGCCGCCGACCTGGACACCGCGACGCTGGCCGGCAAGCGCATCGGCGTGTTGCGCAGCTTCAGCGGTTCGGGCGAGCACCCGAAGGTGGAAGCCGTCTACGGCGACGCCATCGAGGTGCTGCGCAATGCCGGGGCCGAGATCGTCGACCCGGTCGAAATCGACACCGATGGCATGGGGAATGCCGAATACGAGGTGTTGCTGTACGAATTCAAGGCGGACCTGAACAATTACCTGGAATCGTCAGGAGCGCCCCGGCGCACGCTCGCCGAACTGATCGAGTTCAACAACGCCAATGCCGCCGACGTGATGCCGTTTTTCGGGCAGGACATCATGGTCACGGCGCAGGAGAAGGGCCCGCTGACCGACGAGGCATACCGGGAGGCACTGGCGACCAGCAAGCGCATCGCGCGCGAGGGCATCGACGGCGCGTTGCGCGACCACGACCTGGATGCGCTCGTTGCGCCGTCCGAACGGTCCGGCGTGGATGACCGATCACATCAACGGTGACACGTTCAGTGTCGGCAGTTCCTCGCTGGCCGCCGTTTCCGGCTACGCGAGCGTCACCGTACCGGCCGGCAACGTATTCGGCCTGCCGATCGGCCTGTCGTTCATCGGCGGCGCCTTCACCGAACGTGACCTGCTCGAGCTGGCCCACGCCTTCGAGCAGGCCGCCGACGCGCGCCGCGTACCGGACCCGGAGAACCCCGTCCGCCCCTGACCCGCTCGCTTTGCAACACACCTCCCCGGGAAAGCCGCCGCCAGCAACAATGTCGTTACACCGCAAGGACCCGGACTGTTCCGGAACGCCACGATGGCAGGGGCGGAGGTGTGCCCCGGGGGAGGGCTTTTCAGGGCCGTGCGAGACAGGGATGTCGAGCCCGGAGCGTACAGGGACGTACTTGCAGCGTCCCTGAAAAGCCCTCCCCCGGGGCACGCCTTCGCCGACCACCCAGGCCAGACCGTTCCAGAACAGTCCGTACAAGACGCCACCCGAACTGCGAACTGATCGCTATGCCACCGACGGCCGCTGCGGCGTAATGGCGGCTGGTCCACTGCCCGGCTCCCCGCATGTTCAAAGCCCTGCGAATTACGCTGCTGCTGCTGGTCCTCGTGTTCGTCGCCGGCACGTCCTGGCTGACCCAGGCGCGCAGCACGGACTGGGACGACAGCCTGTGGGTCAGGATCTACCCGATAAACGGCGACGGCAGCATGGCCAGCAGCCGCTACATCGACGGCCTGCAACGCTCGCAGTTCGAGGACATAGAGGCATTCGTGGCTCGCGAGGCGGCGCGTTACGGTCGCGACCTGGCCTTACCCGTGCGCGTGGAACTCGGCCGGCCGGTCGGGGAGCAACCGCCGCCGCTGCCTGATGGCCGCAACATGCTGGCCATTGCCTGGTGGAGCCTCGGCATGCGCTGGTGGGCACACCGGGTCGCCTCCGACCAGGACAACCCCGCGCCCGACGTGCGGCTGTTCGTGCGCTATCACGAACCGCAGGCCAATCGGCTGCTCGAGAGTTCGGTCGGCCTGCAGAAGGGCATGGTCGGCGTCGTCAACGGTTTTGCGGGTCGCCGCAACGATGGCAGCAACAACGTGATTATTGTTCACGAGTTCCTGCACACGCTCGGGGCCAGCGACAAATACGATGCCGCGAACGGCCTGCCGCTCTACCCGGAAGGCTACGGTGAGCCGCAGCGCGAACCACGTTACCCGCAACGCTATGCCGAGATCATGGGCGGCCGCATTGCCGTTGCCGACGACGAGGCGCTGATTCCCCGCAGCCTCGACTACGTCGTCATCGGCGCGGCGACGGCGGCGGAAATAGGCCTGCTGCCCTGACGCCCTGCTGCACGGCGGGGCCTCGCCCGCTGGCGCCGCTGCGGGTTTGTCGCTAGCCTCGCGCGCATGCCCGACGATTCGCAAGCGGCGCTCGTGTGCCGAGATCTCACCGTAGCCGTGCCCGGACGCTGCCTGGTCCGCTCGCTGGAGCTTGCACTCGCGCCCGGCACGTTCCTCGCGATACTCGGGCAGAACGGCGCCGGCAAGTCGCTGTCGCTGCATACGCTGGCGGGGCTGCGCCCACCGTCTGCCGGTCATGTCGGGTTATTCGGCGCGGATCTCGAGTCACTGAGTCGCCGCGAGATCGCCCGGCAACTCGCCCTGCTGCCGCAGCACGCGGACGATGCGTTCCCGGCGACCGTATTCGACACGGCGCTGGCCGGGCGGCATCCGCACGTCCCGCGCTGGCAGTGGGAAAGCGCCGCCGACCGCCGCATCGCGCTTGACTGCCTGGCACGAATGGACCTGCAGGCGCTGCTGGACCGCGATGTCGGCACGCTGTCCGGCGGCGAGCGGCGGCGAGTCGCCATTGCGCAGGTCCTGGCACAGTCGACGCCCGTTTGCCTGCTGGACGAACCGACGAACCATCTCGATCCGCAGCACCAGCTCGACGTGCTCGACGTGTTCGCGGCACGGGCGCGCGCGGGCGCGACCGTCGTCGCAAGCCTGCACGACGTCAACCTGGCGGCCCGCTATGCCGACGAATGCCTGCTGTTGTTCGGCGACGGCCGCTGGCTGCGCGGCGACACGGCCTCGGTACTGAACGCGGCGGCGCTGTCGGACCTGTACGCGACGCCCATGGAGGCCGTGGCGTGGCGCGATCGCTGGCTGTTCGTCGCCGCGCCGACGGCCAGGCACTGACGCACAACCGTCAGGCCAGGCAGCCACGTAGCCGTGGCAACAACGCGGCATGCAGCGCCGGATTGGCTGCCAGCACGGAACGCGTTTCCAGCGACGGCGGCGCGCCGTCCAGGTCCGTAAACACGCCGCCCGCTTCCGTGACGATTACGGACAACGCCGCGATATCGAGGATATTGACGTCGGATTCGATCACGGCGTCGATCTTGCCGGCCGCCAGCAGGTGGTAGTGGTAGAAGTCGCCGTAACCGCGAATCCGGTCCGCGGCCGCGACAACGGCGCCGAGTTCGGCCCAGCCGTTCCCGCTGGCGAGCGATTTCAGGTTGCCGGTCGATACGGCGGCATGCGCGAGGTTGTCGACCGTGCTGACCGCAAGCGGCGCACCGTTCAGGCACGCCCCCCCGCCCGACTCGGCCCATGCCAGCTCGTCGAACATCGTGCCGCTGGAAACGCCGAGGACGAGCCGGCCCTCGTGCAATAACGCGATCTGGGTCGAGAAAAACGGGTACTGGCGAACGAAACCCTTGGTGCCGTCGATCGGGTCCACGAGCCACAGGTACTTGCTGTCACTCCGTGTGCGCCCCGTTTCCTCCCCGTAGAAGCCGTGGGCCGGAAATGCATCCAGAATGATCCCGCGGATGGCCTCTTCGCACTCGACGTCTGCCTGCGTCACCGGGGTGCGGTCGGCCTTGGTTCGCACTGTGAAATTGCCCGCGTAGTAACGCCGGCTGATTTCGGCCGCCGCCCGCGCCGCCTGCAACGCAACGACGAGTTCGCGCGACTGTCCGACCGGTTCTGTTTCGCTCACCCCCAACCTCCCCTGGCAGGTCGCCACTATGGCGATTGCCCGGCAGCGGCACGAGAGCGGCAGGCGCCGCGTCCACGGTGGCGTCGTACTGCTTGACAGCGCGACGATGGCTGCCTACTGTGCGAGCGGTCATCAGGTGAACCCGAAATGGCATTCATTCGGGTGAACGGGAAGCCGGTGCGGAATTTCAGAAGAAATTTCCATTCCGGCGCTGCCCCCGCAACGGTGATCGAGTTAATCCGCAGCCCCCGTCCGAGGACGGAGCCACTGCGAGACCCGCCGGCATCAGTCATTGCACGGCCGGGTCTTGCGGGAAGGCGCTGCGGACCGGCGATGAGCCGCTCGTAAGCCCGGAGACCGGCCCGATGAAGACGCGAACGGCGCGGCGGGCGACTGTTCGGGCGTGTCGGTTCTCAGCACGTCCCCACCCCGCAGCACCCTCGCACTCACTCGACGAATGCGCATGCGGGCGGCATGCAGGGGAACCGACAATGAAAACCTTCCGGATAGTATGCGGCGGCATTCTCGCCGCGCTCGTTTTTGCAACCACGGCCGCAAACGCCGCCGACGATGTCATCGTCGTCACGGCGACGCGCAGTGAACGCGCGCTGCAGGACGTCATCGTGCCGATGACGGTCATCGGCCGCGAACAGATCGAACGCTCGGGCGCCGCTGACCTTGCGGAACTGTTGCGATTCGAGGCAGGACTGGACATCGGCCGCAACGGCGGCCCGGGCCAGGCGACCTCCGTGTTCCTGCGCGGTACGGAGAGCAATCACACGCTGGTGCTGATTGACGGTGTCCGCATCAACCCGGGCACGATTGGCGGCGCCGCGATCCAGAACGTGGCCCCGGAGACGATCGAGCGCGTCGAAATCGTCAAGGGCGCGCGTTCGGCGCTCTACGGCACGGACGCCATCGGCGGTGTCGTCAATATCATCACGCGACGCGCCGGCGACGGTTACGCCGAAGCGGGCGGCGGCGGCGGCAGCTTCGGCACGCAGTCCGCGTACGCCAGCACCGGGGTCAGCGGCGACGGCCACGAATTCGGCGCCACCGTGAACTGGCAGACGACCGACGGCTACGCGATCCGCACCGACAGCCCGCTGGAACGCGGCTACGACAACCTGAGCGCCAATCTTTACGGCAGCATGGACATGGGCGCTGCAACCGTCAGCCTGCGGCACTGGCGCGCCAGCGGCAAGACCGAATACCTCGACTTCTTCCAGGCGCCGCTCAGCCAGGATTTCCGCAACGAGAGCACCTCGGCGGAACTCGTCAATCCGCTGGGCGATGACGGGCAAAGCCGCCTGCTCGTCAGCTACATGGTCGACGACATCGAGCAGAACGATTCGCCCGACTTCGTGACCTCGGAGCGGCTGGCGCTCGACTGGCAGGTCTCCGCCACGCTCGCGAGTCACGCGCTGTCAGCGGGACTCTACGCCACGCGCGAAAATGCCGACTCGCTGTCCTTCGGCAGCGGTTTCGATGAACGCACCGACACGCAGGCCGTTTTCCTGCAGGACAGCATGACGTGGGAGCGGCAGCGCGCTTTCGTCGCCGCCCGCTACACCGACCACGAGTCGTTCGACGGTGAATTCACGTGGAACGCCGAGTACGCCCTGGACCTGACCGAATCCTGGTCGCTCAATGCCGGGATCGGGCACGCATTCCGCGCCCCGGACGCGACCGACCGCTACGGCTTCGGCGGCAATCCCGACCTGCGCCCGGAGGTGTCCGACGAATTGCAGGTCGGCACGCGCTACGACCTGACGGACCGGCACACGCTGCGGCTGGAGGCGTACCGCAACGACATCGACGACCTGATCGAGTTCGATGCCGTCGATTTCATGCTGCGCAACCTGCGTCGCGCCGAGATCCGCGGCGCGCAGCTGGGCTGGGATTTTCGCGGTGAAGTCTACACGGTTCGCGCCGACGTGCTGGTGCAATCCGCGGAGGATGCGGTCACCGGTGCGTCGCTGCTGCGGCGACCGGAACAGAGTGCCACGCTGAACGTCAGCCGGTCGCTGGGCGAACATGCGCTGGGCCTGTCCCTGCTGGCCGGCGGCGAACGCGAGGATATCGGTGGTTCCCTGCCCGGTTACGTGCTGCTGAACCTGACCGGACAGTTTAGACTTGGCCAGCACTGGCAGCTGAACGCGCGCATCGAAAACGCGCTCGATACCGACTACCAGACGGCCGTGCCTTACCGCATGGCGGGCCGAAGCGCCTACCTGGACCTCAAGTACCGCTGGTAACGGAAGGAAATTGCCACGATGGGCCACCGCCTGAGCGAGATCTACACGCGCACCGGCGACGACGGCAGCACCGGTCTCGGCGACGGCAGCCGGGTCGCGAAAGACAGTGCTCGCGTCGAGGCCTATGGCACCGTGGACGAGGCGAACAGCGCGATCGGCGTCGTGCTCGCAGAGGCATCGGTGGCGGACGACATCCGGGCCTGCCTGCTCGAGGTACAGCACGACCTGTTCGACCTCGGCGGCGAGCTGTGCATCCCGGGACACAGCGCGGTGGAAGCGGCATTCATCGAACGGCTCGAGCGCCAGCTCGACGCGTTCAATGCAGACCTGCCGCGACTCAGGGAATTCATACTGCCGGGCGGCGGTCCGGCCGCCGCGGCCTGTCACCTGGCGCGGACGATCGTCAGGCGGGCCGAGCGGCGCGTGACGACGCTCGCGGGTACGGAATCCGTGCGCCCGGAGGTCTTGCGTTACCTGAACCGGCTGTCCGACCTGCTGTTCGTCATCGCGCGGCTGCTGGCGCGCACGGAAAACGGGCAGGAAGTCGTCTGGAACCGCGCGCGCGACGCCTGACAGGCTGCTGAAAACGCAGCTTCGGCAGCCTGTGCAGGCGGTACAGGAAGTACCGCCATTTTCAATGGCTGCAGGCCATTGAAAATGCGAGCCATTCAAAAACCGCGTTTTTCGAATGGTGAGGCTGGAAAAGCCATGGATGGCTTTTTCAGCAACCTGCTAACCGGATCGTTCATGAACGGTTTGGCGTCGGTGGTGGGCGAAGGCCCTCCCCCGGGCCACACCTCCGCCTCCTGCCCCCGTGCCGTTCATGAACGATCCGGGTCAGGCGTCTGCCAGGCGATACACGCTACGGGGCGCGGTCGTAGGCCTCGCGCCGTTGCCGCGCCGTGGCCAGCCGGCTGCAGACCGCACGCCCCGCCTCCAGGAGCCGCGGCGTCGCGCGGCCTATCTCGGCAGCCGGCCACGAGAAACCGGTTACCGTAGCGATTCGCGCTCAGTGCCGGCCACCGCTCCCACACGGTAAACGGTTCGCTGCCCGGGACGGCGGCGGCGAGCAGGACCTCGGGATCGCGACCGAGGACCGCTTCCTCGGCCACGAGCGGCGCCAGCTCGCCCAGGTCCGCGAATACGTTGCGGCCACCGCAAAGCCCGATCAGCTCGCTGACGTAGTGTTCGCCGTTTACCGTGTAGAGAGGCCGCTGTGAAACCTGGTAGAAGACGCGTATCGGCGCGGCATCGCGCCATTGGTTTCGCAGTTCAAGGAGCTCTTGCTCGTAGCGCGCAGCCGCCCGGCCTGCGGCTGCGGCCTGGCCGGTCAATGCACCGATCCGGCGCAGCGCCGTCGCCACGTCCGGCAGCCCGCGCGTACGGATGACCACCACGCGGTAGCCGCGCCCGCGCAGTGCGTCGACGACATGAGCGGGCGTGCCGCTCTGCCAGGCCAGCAGCAGGTCGGGCCGCAGCAATGCCAGGCGCTCCTGGTCGAGCATGAACGCATCGCCCACCACCGGCAGGGAACGCGCGGCCTCCGGATAGTCGGTATGGGCACTGACGCCCACGAGGCTCGAACCGGCACCGGCGGCAAACGCGAGTTCGGCGAGATGCGGCGCGAGCGTGACGACACGTTCTGCCGGCGGCACGGCCGCGGCACAAACCGTGGCCGCCGTTGCCAGCAGCGCGGCGACGGCAGGGAATCGCATCATGGCTGCGTCAGACGGACCAGCCGTACAGCGTCATCGCGGCGATGACCACGGCCCACCAGAAACAGCAGGCGGAACACGAGCTTGTTGGCAGCGTCGGCGCCGCGTATGCCGCGGGCGACCTGCTCTTCGCCCTCGACGGGCGGCAGCGCCAGCGCCGCGCTGCCGATGCGCGCCAGCAGCCTTTCGCTTTTCTCGACGGTCGTCGCCGGCAGCGCGCGCGGTGCGCTGCGCCACGCGGCCAGCGCCTCGTCGAAACTGCCGGCGAGCGCATAGCCGAGCGCGGTCAGCCGCGCCGGAATCCAGGCCAGCCAGCCATGGAGCCGGGATGCGGCGTTCGCCACGCGTGGCGCGCTGGATTCGGCATTGTCGTCGCGACGCGCGTTGAAGACGGCACGCCGCCGTATCAGGTCGGTCACCCGGTAACCCCAGGGCACCGAGCGGGCCCAGCAACACGAACCAGAAAATGACCGCGAACAGGCGATTGTTGGCCTGGACGAAGACCGCCTGCTCGACCTCTGCGATCCGCTGTGCCGGGTCGTCCGGCACGTCGTGCTCCAGCAGCGCCTTCGAGGACGCGCGTATGCGTTCGGCATCACCGGACTCGAGCGCCGCACAGTATTCGTCCACTTCCTCGCCGATATCGCGGGGTCCCAGTGAAAAGAACAGCACGACGATAGCGAGCAGCAGGTACGGAAAACCGAACAGCAGGTCGCCGAGCATGAACGTAACGATGAAAACCGGTGCCGCGAGCAGCACGGCAAGCAACGCGACCGGGATGATCGCCGGCCAGTTGCCGAAACGGGTGACCTGCGCGCAACCGGCATCGATCACGTAATCGAGCCAGCGCAGCTCCCGCAGGTGAAAAAGCTGCGTTGCGAGTCGCTCGACCGCGAGGCCGATGAGCAGTGCGATGAGTTTCATGACGGAGATGCCAATACCTGTAAGCTGCTGAGGTCATCATACAAGCGCTGCCAGTCGAAAGCAGGGCCGGGATCCGTTTTTCTGTCGGGCGCGACATCGCAATGGCCCGCAATGGTGCGGGCACCGATGCCCGGGTAGGCGGCCTGCAGCGCGTGGACGATGTGCGGCAGATGCCGGTACTGGGCGTCGCTGTACGGCGTGTGATCGTCGCCTTCGAGCTCGATGCCGATGGAGAAGTCGTTGCAACGCGGGCGCCCCCGAAACGAGGATTCGCCCGCGTGCCAGGCGCGCCGCCCGAACGGCACGAACTGGATCAGCTCGCCATCACGTCGCAGCAACAGGTGAGCGGATACGGTCAGCTCGTGAACCTCGGCGAAGTACGGATGCCCGGCCGGATCGAGGCAATTCGTGAACAGCTGCTCGATGCAGGGCCCGCCGAATTCCCGGGCGGCAGGCTGATGGCGTGCAGTACCAGCAGGTCCGGTTCGACGCCGGGCGGCCGTTCGTCCTGGTTCGGCGACGGAACCTGGCGCGCCGGTCGAATAATGCCGGCACCGGGGCTGACGGCGTACATCGCGTCCATCACGTCTCCGTTGGTCTCGAATCCTGCCGGTTGAGGTGCATGATAGCGCCCGTGACCGATCCTGGCAGCGCCGCCGCGCCGCCGCGGCGGCAGGCCGCGTTATAGTGGGTGTCCTTTTCCGTTTTCCGCGAGCAGGACGTAGCCGGCAGGCGCCATGGCCCGACCCCGACTCTACAGCGATCAGCCGCTGGCCGATGGCGAGCAGGTCACACTGGACGGTGACCGGGCGCGGTACGCGGGACGCGTGCTGCGCTGCCGGCGGGGGGACGAGCTGGTGCTGTTCGACGGGCGCGGCGGTGAATTCCCGGCCGTGGTACGGGAAATCGACAAGCAGTCCGTGCGCCTCGAACTGGGTGATCGCCTGGGCCGCGAAACGGAATCACCGCTGCCGGTCCGACTGATCCAGGGCATCTCGCGCGGCGATCGCATGGATACCGTCGTACAGAAGGCAACCGAACTCGGCGTACAGCGTATTTCGCCGCTGCTGGCCGGGTTCTCGGTCGTGCGCCTTGCCGGCGAACGCGCGCAAAGCCGCCGCCGGCACTGGCAGCGCGTCGCGGCCAGTGCCTGCGAGCAGTGCGGCCGCAATCGCCTGCCGCAGGTGGACGCACCGGCCGCCCTGGCCGACTGCCTCGCGGAGCGTGTCGCAGCCGATACGCTGCGCCTGGTACTGGTGCCGCAGGCAACGCCGGCGCTGGCCGCGATTGCACAAACGCCGGCGGCCCTCGAGTTGCTGATCGGTCCGGAAGGCGGCTTCAGCGACGCGGAACAGGCGCAGGCGGTCGCCGCGGCTTCACGGCCGTGGGCCTCGGTCCCCGGGTGCTGCGCACCGAGACGGCGGCGATCGCCGCGCTCGCGCTGGTGCAGTCGCGCTGGGGCGACCTGTGATGCGGATCAGGGCGTTTCGCCGCTGATCATCTGCTGCGAGCTTCGAGGTCGGGAATCAGCGGGAATTCGTTGATCATCTTGACGCGGCAGAGCACCGGTGACTCCGCGGGCCAGCCGTCCGTCGCGTCGACTTTCAGCACGTCGCGATTGACGCGCACGAGTTGCGGAAACCCTTGCGTCAACACGCCGAAAAAGCCCGCGTGCACCTTGCCCGTGGTCGCATAGAACACGACGATGCGGGTACGCCCGGTAATGGCCGGAATGTCCTTGCCGAGCGCGCCCTCGAATGACACGACCGGCAGCGAGCGGCCGCTCCAGTTGACATTGCCCATGAACCACGGCTGGTTGCCGGCCGTTTCCTCCGGCTTCACATAGCGAACGACCTCGGCAACGCAGGCACGCGGCACGATCAGGCGATCGGCAACCAGCGGCACCAGCAGGCTGTAGAGCTCCTCGGTCGCGTCGCTCATCCCGGCGTCATCCCGCGTTCCTCCAGCAGTCGCGCAATCGAGTCGAGCAGTTGCGAATCCTGGTAAGGCTTGCCGAGGTAGTCGTTCACGCCGATTTCGATGGCGCGTGCCCGATGCTTGTCGCCGACACGTGACGTGATCATGATGATCGGCACGTCGGACACACGCTCGTCGTTGCGCACGTGGGTCGCGAATTCGTAACCGTCCATGCGCGGCATCTCGATATCCAGCAATATGATGTCCGGTGTCGCATCGCGCAGTACACTGATTGCATCCATGCCGTCCTTGGCGGTGACGACGCGCAGGCCGTTGCGTGTCAGGAATCGCTCCATGACGCGCCGCACGGTGATCGAGTCGTCGACGACCAGTGCCAGTGGCCGGGCGTCGGCCGGTGACGGCGCCGCGCTTTTCAGCTCGACCATCGGCATGCCGCCGCGCACGAGCGAATTGATATCCAGGATCAGGACGATGCTGCCATCACCCAGGATCGTGGCGCCGGAAACGCCGCGCACGCTGGAAAGCTGCGGACCCAGCGACTTCACGACGATCTCCTGGCTTGCCACCATTTCGTCCGTCAGCAATGCAACCGCCTGGTCGCCGGAACGAACGAGGATCACGGGCACGTAGCTGTCGTCCTCGGGCAGCGCCGCCGCCTGGCCGCCCAGGAACATTCCGAGGTGACGGAAGTGGTAGGTCAGCTCGCCGTATTCGTAAACCGGGTCGGGCTGCTCCAGCATGGTCTTTAGCTGCCGGCAGGCGATCCGCGCAACGCCTTCGACGGTCGGCAGGGGCAGCGCGTATATCTCGTCGCCGGTGCGCACGATCAGCGCCTGCGTTATCGCGAGCGTAAACGGCAGGCGAATCG
The DNA here is from genome assembly GCA_034522415.1 of Woeseiaceae bacterium. Taxonomy (GTDB): domain Bacteria; phylum Pseudomonadota; class Gammaproteobacteria; order Steroidobacterales; family Woeseiaceae; genus Woeseia. The sequence goes on along the minus strand of JAXHLH010000001.1, from coordinate 33,963 downwards.
TGAAATTCGTGCCCTGGCCGATAACCGACGAAATCTGCAATGACCCGCCCAGTTTCTTGATCTCGTTCGCGACGACGTCCATCCCGACACCACGGCCGGCCGATTGCGTGACGCTCCCTGCCGTGCTGAAGCCCGGCGTCAGGATGAGTTGCATGATCTCGCTGTCGGACACCTTGCTGTCGGGACTGAGCAGGTCGCGCTCGAACGCCTTGCGCCGGATCGCGTCGACATTGAGGCCCGCACCGTCGTCGGCGACGTCGATCACCATCCCGCGCCTTCGCGATGCAGGCGTATCGTGATGCGCCCGCCGGCCGGCTTGCCGGCCGCCTGGCGGTCCTCCGGCGTTTCGATGCCGTGAATGACCGCGTTGCGCATCATGTGCTCGAACGGCGGCAGCATCTTTTCCAGCACCTGTCGATCGAGCTCACCGGACGCGCCCTCGACGGCCAGTTCCGCCCGTTTGCCCGCCTCGGAGGCGGCCTGGCGGACGAGCCGCGTCAATCGCGGCACGTGGCGCTGGAACGGCACCATGCGCGTACGCATGAGCCCGTCCTGCAACTCGGCGGTCACCCGCTGCTGCTGCACCAGCAGCGTCTCCGCCTCCGATGTCACGTTCTGCAGCAGGTCCTTCAGGCTCGTCAGGTCGCTCGCGGACTCGGCCAGCGCACGGGACAGCTGCTGGATATTGGAATAGCGATCCATCTCCAGCGGGTCGAAATCCTTGGCAACCAGCGTGTCCTGGTGGCCATGCATGATCTGCGCCTCGGTCTCGATTTCGAGCTTCCTCAGCTGGTCGCGCAGCCGGATGACCGTCTGCTCCAGTTCCTCGACATGGAATTCGATCGAATTGACCTGCTGGCTCAGGCGCGAGTGATAAATGCTGATCTCGCCGGCTGCATTGAGCAGGTCCTCCAGCAGGTCGGCGTCGATGCGGGCCGTTTCCTGGCGCTGCTCGCCGGCACCGCGCAAGGTCGCGGGGCGTGCAGCGGCATCGGTTTCCACCACCGACTCCACGCGCATCATGCGACGCGCGCCCGGTTCGTCGGCCACGGGCGCGTCGTCACCGGCGCGCGGCCCGGCCGCAGGCTGTTCGGCGCCGGTCCCGGCAGCGGCGGGCGGCACAGCCAGCGGTTCCTCCTCGACCGGCGCTGCCGGCGGCGCCGGCGCCTCTGCCGGCGTTTCTTCAGCGGGCGGCTCGTCGGCGACCGGTTCGACCGGCGGCGTGTCATCGACTATGACCATGCTGACCGGCTCGTCCGGCTCGATCGTGAACGCCGCCGCGCCGGCCTCGTCGCCGGGTTCGTCGTCCGCGCTGCCAATGTCCACGATTGCCGAGTCACCACCGCTGCTGACGGCGCGAATACGGTCTTCCAGGGTCGAGGCGGCATTGACGAACTTGCCGGCTATGACGCTGTCCCGCATGCGGTGCAGCTCGTCGATGCTTTGCTGCAACAGCGTGTCGACCTCGGCCGACGCCTCGATCCGGCCATCGTCGATCCCGATCAGCAGCGTCTCCAGCTCGTGGCTCAGGTTGCCCATCGCCGTGATGCCGGCCATGCGGGCACCGCCTTTCAGCGTGTGCAGGTGGCGCTTCAGCTCCGCGACATGCTGGCGGGCGCCGCGGTCCTGGCTCCACGCGGCCAGCGCACGATCGGCGGATTCGAGCAGCTCTGCCGCCTCTTCCGAGAAAATCGCCGCGATCTCGGCATCGTAGTCGCCGTCTTCCGGCTCGCCCCGGGCTTCGTCCGGCTGTGTCGGCTCCGCGGCCGGGACAGCGGCTTCATCGTCGGCAACCGCAGCCTCCGGTGGCGCGGCAGGCTCGTCAGCCGCTTCGTCGGTCTCTACGGCGTTGGTCAGCGCCTGCAAATGCTCGATCAGCTCGCTGTAGTCACGGCGTTCGCGATCGGCCTGGTTGATGTCGCCGACAATGTCCTCGATCGCATTGGCGGCCTGTTCCAGTGCGACAAGACCGGACTCCTCGAAGCCCACCTGGTAGTCGTACACGCGCCGCACGTAGCGATTGAGCGCGCCGGCGACTGCAACACCGCGGTCGACGTTGGCCATGTTCGCGCTGCCGTGCAGCGTATGGCAGGAGCGATGCAGCTTGTCCGTTACCTGGAAGGGCGCGCGATGTCCCTGGCAGGCCTGCAGGAAATCACGGATGGTCTGCAAATGGCCCGCCGTCTCCTTCGAGAAGATGTCGAGCAGGACCGGGTCCATCTCGAGCGCCGGGGCCTCCCCGGCGGCGCCCCCGTCGTCGCTTGCCAGCGTCAGCACGGCGGCATTCGGGTCGCCGTCCGCGAACGCGTTCGCCCGTGCCATGAACAAGGCCACGTCCGACTGCGGCGGCGTGCCGGCTTCCAGTTCCTCGATCAGTTCCGGCACCACCTCCGCGGCCGACGACACGAAAGCCACCATCGGCGGCGTGCGCGTCAGCGTGCGGTTGATCAGCCGGTTCAGCAGGTTTTCGACGCTCCAGCAATACTCGCCAACGCGCTCGGCGCCGACCATGCGGCCGCTGCCCTTCAATGTATGGAACGAGCGCCGCACCGTAATCAGCGACTCCATGTCGCCCGGGTTGTCGACCCATTGCGGCAGGTTGCGGCGAATCGTCGCGATCTCTTCCTTCGCTTCCTCGATGAACAGTTCGAGCAATTCCGGGTCGAGGTGTTCCGCATCGCTGGCAACGACCGGCGTCTGCGGCATGACCGACGTCGACTGGTGGCGAGCTGCGTCCGGCACCGGCGTTGCCTCGACCGCCGCCTCGGCCGTCGTCGTCTCGGTGGCACGCTCGGCGCGCAGCCGTTTCCCGACGCCCTGCAGAACGGCGAGACAGGCCTCGGCATTGTCGAGCATGTACCACGGATCCTTGCGGCCCGCCTTTACCGTCTCCATGTAGTACTCGATGCTGACGATGGCATCGGCAAGCCGATCCATCTCGCGCTGCTCGAGGCGCGACGGGCCGTCACCGGCCAGCGCCAGTTCGATCAGGCTGCCGATGCGCTCGAACACCGACATGGCGCGCGGCTTGTTCAGCATCAGCAAACCGGCCTTGATGCCGCGAACCAGGGCCGGGACGCTGTCGACCCCGTGCGAGTCGCCGTTGCCGCCCATGCTCTGGCTGAAGGTTTCCTTGATGCGCGCGAGATTGATGATGCTTTCGCGCATCACCGCTTCGGCAACCTGCCGATAGTCGGCGTCCTCTTCCGGCGGCGCCTCCTCACCGTCCGCCGGCGGCGGGCCTTCCGGCGAAATCAGCCGGACGAGTTGCTGGTCGAGGCGATCCTCTACCCGCAACAGCGTGGAGGCGATTTCCAGCACGGTCTGCTCGCTTGCGTCGCCGCCATCGCGCACCACCGACTTCAGCCGGTCGATCTCCGCGTCGATGTCGCCGCGCAGCTCGCCCAGCCCCAGCACGCCCAGCGTATCGCTGATCTTCTTCAGCAGGTCGAGCTGCGGCACGAGTTCGGACGACTTGTTCATGCCGGTGCGGACGAAGATGTCCAGCACGTCCTTGACCCGGCCCAGGTCTTCCTTGATAGCCGCGCCGACTGTCTGCATCAGCTTGATGCTGGGCGCCGACAGGCTCTCGCGCGCGTGCGCCACCTGCTCGTCGCCCGGCAGCAACTCGGAGAGATTGAAAGCAGCGCGGATCTCGCTGATACGCGGTCCGGCGTTGCCGGCCCGTGCCACGTAATACAGGAGGTTGTTCAGCAGGTCGGTAACACCCTGCTCGGCGAAAACCTCGGGCCCCTCGTCGATGAGGCGCTTCATCTGGCGGTCCGCCTGCCCGAGCAGGCGCTTGATCGCGACGGACACGTCGAGCCCGCCGTCCGCCAGCGCTTCCAGCACGCCGCCCAGAACCCACCACAGCTGGTACATGTCGTCGCGGGTGGCGGCGCGCTCCAGCGCCGCCGCAACGTCAGCCAGCGTCTTGAGATGGCCGGCCGTGCTGCCGCCCTTGATCAGCCCGAGCAGCGCAAGCTGGAATCGCGGCCGCAGCCGGACGGCGAGCTGCGCCGGGTCCTCGCCGCTGGTTTCCCGCTGCTGCCGGTCCATGGCCTGCCGCGACGGCGACAGGTTCAGGAGCAGCAGCGTGCCCTCGCTGAGGAGCGGCTTGCCGCGCACGGCGCGCAGGTCGTTCAGGAGCGGCAGCAGGACCAGCGCGATGTCGCGCCCGCCGCCCAGCAGGCGTTCTATATAGACAGGCAACTGCACCATGGCCCGCGTCAGCGCGTCCATGCCCTCGTCGCGCGCCGGGCCGGCGCGCAGGTTGGCGAGGTGCGAGCAGACGGCCTCCATTTCCTCGGTCAGCAGCGCCGCGCCATAGGTTTCCGTCAACTTCAGCGCACCGCGTGCCTGGTGCAGGTGTTCGCCGGCGCGCTGCAGCGCCGCCGTTCCACCGCGACCGTCGACGCATTCCTCCAGCGCCAGGTGCGCGGCGCGTATGGTCTCCATCAACTCCTGGCTGACGAGCCCCAGCGCGCGCATCGTGGCATCCGATGCGACGTTGCCGCCTTGCTGCGGTGGCTGTTCGTGAATGCCGGTGTCGGTCATCGCTCTCAGCCCGCGGCCTTGTCCTCGGCCGGTCGGGATTCAGGCGGCTTCTGCGACGCGAGATTGCGCGATTCCAGCGCCGCGCTCGGCAACGCGAAGCCGGCCACCGTCTGCCTGAGCTGTGAGGCCAGCTCCGACAGTTTCGAGATGGCGGCGGCCGTGGCCGTCGTGGCCTTGCCGGTCTGGGCGCTGATTTCCTTCAGGCGCGTCGTGCGCTTCGTGACATCGGCGGCGCTGCCGGCCTGCTCCCGGGCCGAACTCGAGATATTCTGCACAAGGCTCGCGATCTGGTTGGACACCTGTTCGATTTCGTCGAGGGCCGCGCCCGCGTTCTCGGCCAGTAGCGCGCCGCCGACCACGTCGGTCGTGCTGCGTTCCATCGAAACGACGGCCTCGTTGGTGTCCGCCTGGATCGTGCGCACCAGCACCTCGATCTGCTTGGTCGCATTGGTCGAACGTTCCGCGAGCCGCTGTACCTCGTCCGCCACGACCGCGAAACCGCGGCCCGCTTCGCCGGCCATCGACGCCTGGATCGAAGCGTTCAGTGCCAGGATATTGGTTTGCTCCGCAATATCGTTGATCAGCTCGATGATGTTGCCGATTTCCTGCGAGCTCTCCCCCAGCCGCTTGATGCGCTTGGACGTGTCCTGGATGGTTTCCCGGATGGCGTTCATGCCGTCAATCGTGCGGCGCACCGCCTCGCCGCCCTTGTGAGCCACGTCCACCGAGTGCCGGGCCACATCGGAAGACCGTTCGGCATTGCCGGATACTTCCTCGATCGAGGCCGCCATCGACACGATGGATTCCGACGCGGCGCTGATCTCGCGGTTCTGGTTGTCGGCGGCACGCGCCATGTGCACGGCCGTGCTCTCGGTCTGCTTGGCTGCCGAGTCGACCATGATGGCCGTTTCGTTGATCGTGGCCACGAGTTCACGCAACTTTTCGATGGCATAGTTGATCGAGTCGGCGATCGCGCCGGTAATGTCCTCGGTCACCGTCGCCTCGACGGTCAGGTCGCCGTCGGCGAGACTTCCCAGTTCGTCCAGGAGTCTCAGGATGGCCTGCTGGTTGCGGTCGTTCTGCTCCGACTGCACCTTCGCGGCACGCTCGAAGACCGCACTGCGACTGTGCATGATCGCCAGCACGATGACGAGGACCAGGGCCGCGCCGAGCAGGCCGGGCACCAGCCACGGGTGACCGAGGAATGCGGCAGCGGAGGCGCCGGCCGTGCCGGTCAGCGCGCCGCGCAAGTCGTCGGCGGCGGTGATGACCCCCGCCGCATCGTCGCGCAGCGAGGCCGCCGCGGCGACGTTGTCCAGCGCCTGTTCCGCATTGGCCTCGACCGCGGCCAGGGCCGCGTTGAAGGACGCCAGCGGCCCGGACCGCGCGGCTTCCGGCAGCGGCGCGATGTCGAGCGGCGTCTCGGCCCCGCCCAGCGCATCGCTCACCTGCCGCAGTCGCGCCAGATCCTCGGCGATCGAACTGGCCAGCGCGTCGGGCCGGTCGCTTCCCGGCAGCGCGGCCACGGCATCCTGCAGGGCGAGGGCCCGGCCCTCTACGGCCTGCACGGCGGCCGTGGCGCCCGTGAACTCCAGCAGGTTATCGGCAGCCGCCAGCAGATCGGGCGTGTTCGCCGCAACCCCGTCGGCCGCCTGCGTCAGCGCGGCGATGTCCTCGCGCCCGTCGACGATCGACTGGCCGCCCGACAGCAGTTCGTCCCACCGATCGCTATTGCCGGGGACGCGCACCGCCGACTCGCGCGTGCCGCCAGGCGCTCGAGATCGCCCGCCAGCGCGTCCAGCGCGGCGCGATCGCCAGCGCGTACGCGGCTGGCGTGCAACGCGACGGACTGGGAGAGCGCCGCCAGTGTCGCCCGTCCCGGGTCGGCACCGGCACTTGCTGACTGCTGCAACCAGGCGACGCCGCCGGCGGCCAGCAGGAACAGCGCCAGCGCGATTGCCAGCGGCATGAATACAGAAGTCTTGTCCGGTTTTTCAGCCATGATTCCGTGAACTCGATCGAGCAGGCCGCGGGCGTGCTAGTCCGCTGCAGCCTGCAGAAATGAACTGCTCTCGAGCAGCTCGTACAATCCGAAAATCGGCCAGCTGTCCTGGCCGCGCCTGTAAGCACCGCGAATGAAGCGATCGCAACGCACGACCGTTTCCGGCCATTCGCTTGCGAATTCGTTGTCCATGAAGCGACGGAAGCCCAGCACCTCGTCGACCACGAGGCCGGCGGGCACCTCGCGGTGATTCACCGAGATCACGCGCGTGGTGCGCTTGCTCGCGGTCCGGCCACTGCCCAGCAGCAGCTTCAGGTCGATCAGCGGCAACAGGTGACCGCGCAGGTTGGCGATACCGAGTACCCAGCGCTTTGCCCCCGGCACGCGGGTCACGTTGTCCGGCAACATCAGCACCTCGCGCACCTCTTCGCGACTCGCGACGAACTGTTCCTCACCGATGCGAAACCCGATGCCGACCCACTCGGCGGGAAGATCGCTCACGCCCTTGCCGGCCACGGCCACGCGGCTGCGGCGTTCGAGCTCCTGCAGCAGCTCGAACGGCTGCTCGACGAGCGTCTTCAGATCGACGGCTGTACTCATTCAGCCGGCCATCACCGCGTTGATCCTGGCAACCAGCTCCTTTTCCGTCACCGGCTTGACGAGGTATTCGACCGCACCCTGCCGCATACCCCAGATCTTGTCCGTTTCCTGATCCTTGGTCGTGACCATGATCACCGGGATGCGCGCCGTCGCGGGGTCCTTCGTCAGCTTGCGGGTTGCCTGGAAGCCGTTCATGCCCGGCATGACGACGTCCATCAGGATACAGTCGGGAAGAGCGGCCCGTGCCTGGCGTATGCCGTCCTCGCCGCTGTCCGCAACCAGCGTTTCAAAGCCGCTCTTTTCCAGCATTTTCTGGAACAGGTGCAGCTCCGTGGGCGAATCATCGACAATCAGAATTTTGGCCATTGCTGAATCCTCGAACGAGCGCCGGATGTCGTCAGTTGATCTGGCTGGAGATTGCGCCCAGCAGCTCGTCGCGGGTGAACGGCTTGGTCAGGTAGTGCTCGGATCCCACGATGCGGCCTCGCGCGCGGTCGAACAGGCCGTCCTTGCTGGACAGCATGATGACCGGCGTATCCCGGAACACCTTGTTGTGCTTGATGAGCGAGCAGGTCTGGTAACCGTCCAGCCGCGGCATCATGATGTCGACGAAAATCAGGTCAGGCTGGTGATCGGCTATCTTGGACAGGGCATCGAAGCCGTCGATGGCCGTGAATACCTGGCAACCTTCCTTCGAAAGCAGCGTCTCCGCCGTGCGGCGAATCGTCTTGCTGTCGTCGACCACCAGGATCTTCAGTCCGTTAAGACTTCGGGATGCATTGTTTGACACCGGATTTCCTCGCCCACGCGGCTCGGATCGGGCCGCTTTTCTACTGTTCATGCCGACGAACCGACCGACGAACTGCCGTGAGGCGCTCCCGCCCGCCGCGGTCGCTGCGCAGCAGAGCTTGCCTGACTGGCGCCGCTGAAAAAGGTTGCAGGTCACACTCTGCGAGTGCCGAACGGGCGCCAGCACGGGCGCCGGTTTCCATAATATCCGCCAGCATTGCGACTTGTACCACACAGCGCCGCGGCCCGCCATGACGGTGGCCGCAAGCACCGGATTTTACTCACCTATCCGCCATCGCGATGCATGCCGATGGCCGTAGTGGAAGGTTCGGACCCCGGCACGGATTATTCATGAACGGTTTGGCATGGGTGGTGGGCGAAGGCGCGGCCCGGGGAGGGCTTTTCAGGGACGCTGCAAGCACGTCCGTGTGCGCTCCGGGCTCGACATCCTGTCTCGCACGGCCCTGAAAAGCCCTCCCCCGGGCCACACCTCCGCCGTCACCTCCGTGCCGTTCATGAATAATCCGAACCCGCAATCCGCGCCTCCGGCATCGCCCCCCACAGCCGCCACACGGTTCTGGACTCGGCTGCCACCCTGCATGCGTTGGCACCGCGACAGCCGCCATCGCAGACGCGCCCGGCCGGAGCGATCCTTCGTAGCCCGCATTGCCAGGGAAAAGTCGAACATGCCCGCAGACCGCTTGCGCCTCGGCGTCGTCATGGACCCGATCGAGGACATCACGCCAAAAAGGACAGTACGCTCGCGATGCTGCTGGAGGCCGAGCGCCGCGGCGCCGAGATTCACTACATGCGTGCAACGCGATCTGAAGCTCGTGTCGGGGGTCGCCCGGGCCCGGACGCAACGCCTCACGGTCCGCGACGATCACGCGACGACTGGTTCACGGCCGGCGAGGCCGGCGAACTGGCGCTGGGCGACCTCGATGCCGTCCTGATGCGCAAGGACCCGCCGTTCGACATGGAATACATCTACTCGAGCTACATACTCGAGCGGGCGCAGGCTGCCGGCGCGCTGATTGTCAATCGGCCGCAGAGCCTGCGCGACATGAACGAGAAAGCTACACCAGCATGGTTCGCCGATTGCGCGCCACCGACACTCATCACGCGTTCGATGGCGGACCTCCGGGGTTTCCTGCGCGAGCACGGCCATATCGTCGTGAAGCCGCTGGACGGCATGGGCGGCCGCTCGATTTTCGTCATTCGCAAGGGCGACAACAATGCCAACGTGATCTTCGAAACCCTGACGGATTACGAGCGACGCTTTGCGATGGCCCAGGTCTATATCCCGGAGATCAGCGCCGGCGACAAGCGCATCCTGCTGATCGAGGGTGAACCCGTCCCCTGTGCCCTCGCCCGCATTCCGTCGGCCGACGACAATCGCGGTAATCTCGTCCTCGGCGCCACGGGCGAAGGCCGCGAGCTGACCGAGCGCGACCGCTTCATCTGTTCCCGTGTCGGCCCCGTATTGAAGGAACGCGGTGTCGTCTTCGCCGGCATCGACGTGATCGGCGACTACCTGACGGAAATCGACGTAACCAGCCCGACCGGCGTTCGCGAACTGGACCGGCTGTTCCACCTGAACATCGCCGGCCAGCTGTTCGATGCGATCGAAGCGCGCCTCGGCTGAGCCGGACACGACAGCCGGCGCGCCGCGCGCCGGAAGCCTCCGCCTTGCGCCGGTTACGGCGCTGATCCTGCTGTTGTCCGGCTGCAACGAGCCGCCCGCGCCGCCGGCAACGAGCGAGCAGTTCATTGCGCTGGGGACCGTCGTCACCGTGCGGTATTTCGAGCCGCCGCCCGCGGCGGCCGCAAGGGCCACGGCGGCGCTCACCGACCTGCTGCGCGTGCGTGGTGTCGACTGGTACCCGTGGGGCGACGGCGAACTTCGTCGCGTGAACGCGGCGATTGCCGCGGGCGAAGCCATCGACGTCAGCGCGCCGCTCGCCGGGCTGCTGCGGGCAGCCGCGCGCATGGAGGAACGTACGGGCGGCCTGTTCAACCCCGCGCTGGGCGCGCTGACCCGGTTGTGGGGCTTCAACGAGCCGCTGGCCGATAACTGGCAACCGCCCGCCGCAGCCGAGGTCGCCCGCCGGCTTCTGCACCGTCCCAGCGCGAGCTCGCTGCGCTGGGACGGCAACCGGCTCGTTGCGGCCGGGGCACACGTCGTCCTGGACCCGGGCGGCATCGCCAAGGGCGTCCTGCTCGCCGAAGCGCTCGACCTGCTGGCCCGGCACGGCATCGCCGACGCCATCGTGGACCTGGGCGGCGACCTGGTCGTCCGCGGCTCGGCGGGGGGCCGGGCCGCGCGGGTCGGCAGTACGGCAGCCGGGCACGTCGCGTGCCGTCGGCTGGCTGGAGGCGGCCGCGGGTGAGGCCGTTCGTGACGTCCGGCAACTACGAGCGCTATTTCGAGTACGAGGGCCGCCGCTATGCCCACGTGCTGGACCCGCGCACCGGCTACCCGGCTACCGGCACGGCGTCCGTCACCGTCGTCCACCGCGACCCCGTACTGGCGGATGCCGCCGCCACGGCACTGCTGGTCGGCGGGGTCGACGACTTCGACGCACTGTGCGCGCGGCTGGGGCTGGAGCAGGCGCTGCTGATCACCGCCGGGGGTGACGTGCGTCTCACCCCGGCGCTCGCGGCCCGGGTACACTGGCTGGACGGCCGCACCGGCCCGCCGGCCGATACGGCCGGGCACCGTCGCAACCGGCAGGGCGACGCTGTGTCACGAATAGCCCGACGATGGACTGCGCCGGGCGAGCGCGGCACGGCTTCGCGAGCCCTGAGAGTCACTTCCGCATGACAGACGCGACCGACAAGCCGCCCGCTCAACCCGGCGACCTGAACGAACTCCAGCTCGACGACGGGCCGCAGCCGGATCGCCTGCCGCCCATGTTGTTCCTGGCGGCACTGGTGCACGGCATCCTGATCATCGGCATCACCTTCAACGCCGTGCTCGATGCCTCGCGCGCCGAGTCCGTTTCGCTGGAGGTCACGATCGTCGCCGACCCGGAGCGAAGCTTCGACCGCGACGACCAGGCCGCGTACCTGGCACAGGCCAGCCAGGAGGGTGGCGGCAACACCGATGACCCGGCAAGGCCGGGCGCGCCGGCGAAGAGCAGCGTGCCGGTCGACAACGTCGGCGACCGCGATGCGGACGACCTGCAGGATGCCACGCACCACCGGGAATCGGCCGACCAGGTGCTCGCGAGCCGCGATGACGCCGCGCGCGCCGTTGCCGACAAGCCGCGCGACGACCCGCAGGTCGAGGAATCGCGGGCCGCCTACCTCGAGGCGGGACTGGAAACAACGTTGCCGCTGCCGCGGGACCAGGACGCCAATTTTCTCGTGCGCGACCAGAACCGGCAACGCGTCGTCATCGCCGCCGACACCCGCGAGTCCGGCATCGCCGGTTATGTCGACCGCTGGAAACGCAAGATCGAGACCGTGGGCAGCAAGTACATCCCGGAGCAGGCGGGCCTGCGCGGCCTGACCGGCAGCCCCACGATCGAGGTTACGATCGACGCATCGGGCCGGCTTGCGGACGTCATCATCGTGCGCTCGTCCGGGTCTCGCGTGCTGGACGAGGCCGCACTCAGCATTCTGCGCCGTGCCGCGCCGTTCGACCCGTTCCCCGAGGCCGTGCGCCTCGACTACCCACAGCTCAATTTCCTGTACAAGTGGCGCTTCAGCGACCTGGCTGCCGCGGCGACGGCGGGCGCCGGCTGACCGTTAGCAGGCTGCAAGCCATTGAAAATGGAGCCATTCGAAAACCACGTTTTTCGAATGGTGACGCTGAAAAAAACCATGGATGGCTTTTTCAGCCGCCTGCCAGGCGAGACGGCGGCCCGGTTGTTCTCGGCAGCGGCAAGGCCGATACTGGGCACCATGGAAACGTCCGGCGCGCTGCATAACCAGTTGCTGATCGCCATGCCCGGCATGGCCGACCCCAATTTCAGCGCCACCGTCACGCTGATCTGCGAACATAACGCCGAAGGCGCGCTGGGCATCATCATCAATCGCCCGATGGAACTCGATCTCGGCGGCCTGTTCGACGAGCTCGAGGTCAAGGCCCGCAATCCCGCCACGGCCCGCACGAAGGTACTGAACGGCGGTCCGGTGGGACGCGAGCGCGGTTTCGTGCTGCATAACAACGGCAGCGACTACGAAAGCACCGTGGCGGTGTCCGCCGACATCCGGCTCACGCTGTCGCGCGACGTGCTCGAAGCCATGGCGGCCGGCAACGGTCCCGAAAAGTCAGTCGTGGCCCTCGGCTATGCCGGCTGGGAAGCGGGCCAGCTCGAGGCAGAGATACTCGCGAACAGCTGGCTCAACGTTCCGGCAACGCCGGAAATCGTCTTCGACGTCCCGTTCGCCGAACGCTGGCAGGTAGCCACCCGCTCGCTGGGCATCGACATCAGCCAGCTGTCGTCCGATGCCGGGCACGCCTGACAACGCCGGGACCGTTCTGGCCTTCGACTTCGGCCTGCGGCGCATTGGCATCGCGGTCGGTCAGCAGGTGACGGCTTCCGCCAGCGCCGTCGCCACGGTCGCAAACAGCCCGCGCGGGCCGGACTGGCAACGCATCGACCGACTGGTTCGCGAGTGGCGGCCGGCCCGGCTTGTTGTCGGCCAGCCGGTTACCGCGGATGGCGCTGCGACGCCGTTCACGGATGCGGTCCGTGCCTTTTGTGACGCACTGGCGCGCTACGACCTGCCTGTCGAGACGGTCGACGAACGTGACACCTCCCGCGAGGCGGCCGAGACGTTGCGTGCGGCGCGACAGCGCGGCTCGCGCGGCCGCATCGACAAGGCTGCCGTCGACGCCGCGGCCGCGGCGCTGATCGCCGAACGCTGGCTGGCACGCGCAGAACTCGGTAACGGCGGTCATTCGAGAGTAGAATGCCGCCGCCATGACTGTCACCGATATCCTCGACGAGCCCCGGCCCGCGAATGACGGCAACCTGCAGTTCGCCGCGGACGGGCGGCTCCGGCATCTCATCACGCTGCGCGGCCTGGGCCGCGAACAGATCACCGCCATTCTCGACGGGGCCGAGGACTGGCTGAGCCCGCTCGGCACGCCGCCCGTCCGTTCCGAGGCGCTTTGCGGGCGGACCGTCGCGAACCTGTTCTTCGAACCGAGCACGCGCACCCGAGCGTCTTTTGAACTGGCCGCAACGCGACTCGGCGCGGATGTCCTGAACCTGGACGTCAATACGTCATCCCGCAAGAAAGGCGAAAGCATCCTCGATACGATATACACGCTGCAGGCAATGCAGATCGACGTCTTCGTCGTGCGCGATGCGAGCGCCGGCGTGCCGGCCTATATCGCGCGGCACGTCGAGGATCACGTCAGCGTGCTGAACGCCGGCGAAGCGGATGTCTCGCATCCCACGCAGGGCCTCCTGGACCTGCTGACCATTCGCCATCACAAGGGTCGCTTCGACGACCTGGTTGTCACGATCGTCGGCGACATTGCCCACTCGCGCGTGGCACGCTCGGCCGCAGACGGCCTGCTGGCAATGGGCGTCGGTGAACTCAGGCTGGTGTGCCCGCCGGCACTCGCCCCGGAAGCAGCGGATTTTCCGGGCGCCCGCATCCTGCACGATCTCGACGACGGCCTGCGGGAGGCGGACGTCGCGATGGCCCTGCGAATCCAGCGGGAACGAATCGGCAACCTGGAAGGTGTGCCCGGCATCGACGAATACTTCGCGACTTACGGCATCAGCACCGAGCGCATGAAGATCGCACGGCCGGATGCCATCGTCATGCACCCGGGCCCGATGAATCGCGGCATTGAAATCGAGTCCGCGCTGGCCGACAGCCCGCGCTCGGTGATTACCGAGCAGGTAACCAAAGGCGTGGCCGTGCGGATGGCGATCCTGGCCACGGTGGCCGGCCGGCGCGGCACGTGAGCGGCAGCACGCCGCAACACGCGTCGCGGCCGCACCGCGACACGATTTACCTCGAGGATGCGACGGTCGTCGCGGTGCGGCAGTACCCGGGCGACCAGTACATCCTGCGCCTGGAGGCACCGGCGTGTGCCGTACGGGCAACGGCCGGCAGTTTTGCCCACATTCGCTGCGACGAATCCGTACCGATGCGACGCCCGCTGTCGATCATGCGCGCGGATGCTGTCCAGGGATGGATAGAGGTGTTGTTCAAGGTCGTCGGCTCTGGCCTGCGTTCTCTTGGCCGGCGCCAGCCCGGCGATCGTGTCAGCGTGCTCGGCCCGGTAGGCCGCGGTTTTCGCCCCGCGGCCGGGCGACGCCGCCCGCTGCTGATCGGCGGGGGTGTCGGCATCCCGCCGATGATTTTCCTGGCGGAAACGTTACACCGCGACGCACGCGACTGGTCGCCGCTCGTGCTGATGGGCTCGGAGCTGCCGTTTCCCTTCGACGTCGCGCCGTCCGCGATTGCCTGCGACTGGCTCGATGCCGCGGTCGATCGCGCCATGCCGCTGCTGGAGTCCTGGGGCATTCCGTCGCGGCTCGCGAGCCTGGCCGGCTTCGAGGGCTGTTTCCCGGGCTATGTCACCGACATCGCCGCAGAGTGGCTGGGCTCGCTGCACGGCGACCAGATCGCCGACGTGGAAGTGTTTGCATGCGGCCCGACCCCCATGCTGGAAGCGGTCGCCGCCCTGGCGGCACGCCACGGCCTGCCGTGCCAGGTCGCGCTGGAGGAGTACATGGCGTGTGCCGTCGGCGGCTGCGCCGGTTGCACGGTGCTGGTCCGGGAAGCGACAGGCCCCGCAATGCGCCGCGTCTGCGTGGACGGGCCGGTATTCGACGCGGCCCGGGTGTTTCCGGCGCCCTGAACGCCAGCTACGCGTCAGCCGAAGTTGATCCTGGCTTCGAGGTTGGAGCGCGAATCCGCGTGTGACATCGCCTCTTCCAGCGTAATGGTGCCCGCCTTGTAGAGGCCGAGCAGCGCGTCGTCGAAGTTCTGCACACCCTTCTCGCCGCTGCTTTTCAGCGCTTCCTTTACCTCGGTGATGTCGCCGCGCAGGATCAGGTCCTTGATGTGCGGCGTGTTCAGCATCAGCTCCACCGCGGCGACCCGCTTGCCCGTGCGCGAACGCACGAGCCGCTGCGAGATGATCGCGCGCAGGTAGTGTCCGAGGTCGAGGAATACCTGCGAGTGCTGCTCCTGCGGGAACATGTTGATAATACGGTCCAGCGTTTCCGGAGCGTTGTTCGAGTGCAGGGTAGCGAGCACGAGGTGGCCGGTGCCGGCCATATCGATCGCGGATTGCATCGACTCGCGATCGCGAATCTCGCCGATCTGGATGACGTCAGGCGCGGCGCGCATCGCGCTCTTCAACGCGGCCGCATACGACTTCGTGTCAAGTCCCACTTCCCGCTGGTTGACGATCGACTGCTTGTTCGGATGCAGAAACTCGATCGGGTCTTCAATCGTGATTATGTGTGACGAGGTCTTCTCGTTGCGATGGTTGATCATCGCTGCCAGCGTCGTCGACTTGCCGTTGCCGCTGGCGCCAACCATCAGGACCAGCCCGCGACGCAGCATGACGAGGTCCTTGAGCTGGCCCGGCATGCCGAGTTCGTCCAGCACCGGCATTTCCGCGGTAATGTAACGCAGCACCATCGCGACGTTGCCGCGCTGGTGAAACACGTTGACGCGGAATCGGCCGAGACCGGCTTCCGAGATGGCGAAATCCACCTCGAGGTTGCGCGAGAACTGGTCGAGCAGGTCCTCGTCCATGAGCTCGATGGCCGCCTGCTTGACCATCTTTGGCGTCATCTCGAGCTTGTTGACCGGCATGATCTTGCCGTCGATCTTGATCTTTGCCGGCGCGTACGGCGCAAAGAAGAGGTCGGACGCCTTCTTCTCGACCATCAGTTTGAACAACGGTTTTACGTTCATAGGCTGGGGAAACCCTGTCAGGGCTCAGAACGTCTGAGCCGTGTCCTCTTCCATGATCTTCAGGCTTTCCGACTGCTGGTCCGCGATTGCGGTCTCGCGTTTGCTTTCCAGCTTGATCTTGAGGCGCAGCTCGTTCTTCGAATCGGCATTGCGCATCGCTTCCTCGTAGGAAATGATGCCGTCCTCGTACAGGATGAACAGCGCCTGGTCGAAAGTCTGCATGCCGAGCCGCGTCGACTTCGCCATGATCTCCTTGATATGCGCCACCTCGCCCTTGAAGATCAGGTCGGCGATCAGCGGCGAATTCAGCATGATCTCCATGGCCGCAATGCGGCCAACGCCGCCCTCGCGCGGAATCAGGCGCTGCGACACGAATGCCTTGGCATTCAGCGACAGGTCCATGAGCAGCTGTGCCCGCCGCTCCTCCGGGAAGAAGTTGATAATGCGGTCCAGCGCCTGGTTGGCGCTGTTAGCGTGCAGCGTGGCGAGACACAGGTGGCCGGTTTCGGCGAACTGGATGCCGTATTCCATGGTTTCCTTGTCGCGTATCTCGCCAATCAGGATGACGTCGGGTGCCTGGCGCAGCGTATTCTTGAGCGCCGCGTGCCAGGTTTCCGTATCGACCCCCACCTCGCGCTGCGTGATGACGCAGCCCTTGTGCGGGTGTACGTACTCCACCGGATCCTCGATCGAGATAATGTGGCCGCGCGAATGCTCGTTGCGATGGCCGATCATGGCCGCCAGCGTCGTGGACTTGCCGGACCCGGTGCCGCCCACGACGATGACGAGCCCGCGCTTGTTCATGACCACGTCTTTCAGGATGGGCGGCAGGTCGAGCTCGCCCAGCGTGGGAATCTCCGTGGTGATCGTGCGCAGGACGGCGCCGGCCATACCCTGCTGGATGAATGCACTGACGCGAAACCGGCCGATGCCCTGCGGGCTGATCGCGAAGTTGCACTCCTTGGTCGCATCGAACTCCTTGATCTGCTTGTCGTTCATGATCGAGCGCACCATCATCGCCGATTGCTCGGACGACAGGGCCGTGTCGGACGCCTTGTGTATGGTGCCATCGACCTTGATCGCCGGCGGAAAGCCGGTCGTGATGAACAGGTCCGAGCCGCCTTTTTCGACCATTTTCTTCAGCAGGTTCTGCGTCAGTCGTACGGCTTGTTCGCGTTCCATTCCGATCTACTCCCGGTTCGCGGGCAACTGCCCGCGTGAACCTTCAGAAATTTTCCTTGTTGACGGCCTTGAAGCGTGCCTCTTCCTTGGTAATGAGACCCTTCTTCATCAACTCGGCCAGGTTCTGGTCGAGCGTCTGCATGCCGGAACCCTGCCCCGTCTGGATAGCCGAGTACATCTGCGCAATCTTGCCCTCGCGAATGAGGTTGCGGATGGCCGGCGTGCCGATCATGATTTCGTGTGCCGCGATGCGTCCGCCGCCGATTTTCTTGAGCAGGGTTTGCGAGACGACGGCGCGCAGCGACTCGGACAGCATCGCACGTACCATTTCCTTTTCCGCCGCCGGGAATACGTCGACGATGCGGTCAATGGTCTTGGCGGCCGAACTGGTGTGCAGCGTGCCGAACACCAGGTGGCCGGTTTCGGCGGCGGTCAGGGCGAGGCGAATCGTTTCCAAATCACGCAGCTCGCCGACCAGCACGACGTCCGGATCCTCGCGCAGCGCGGAGCGCAGGGCCTCGTTGAAGCCGAGCGTATCACGGTGTACCTCGCGCTGGTTTATCAGCGACCGCTTGCTCTCGTGCACGAACTCGATCGGGTCCTCGATCGTCAGGATGTGATCCGGCTTGTTGTCGTTGATGTAGTCGACCATCGCGGCGAGGGTCGTCGACTTGCCCGAGCCTGTCGGGCCGGTTACCAGCACGATGCCGCGCGGGTGCATCGACACATCCTTGAAAATGCCCGGCGCACCCAGGTCCTCGAGCGACAGGATCTCCGAGGGAATCGTCCGGAACACGGCTGCCGAGCCGCGATTCTGGTTGAAGGCGTTGACACGAAATCGTGCCAGCTTGGGAATCTCGAAGGAAAAATCGGTCTCGAGAAACTCCTCGTAGTCCTTGCGCTGCTTGTCATTCATGATGTCGTACACCATGCTATTGACGTCTTTATGAGTCAGCGCGGGCATGTTGATGCGTTTGATGTCCCCGTCGACGCGAATCATCGGGGGTACGCCACCGGACAGGTGCAGGTCTGACGCGTTATTCTTTACCGAAAACGACAGCAGCTGGGCGACATCGACAGCCATGTTTCTCCCTCTGGAATTCGGGCGGCCGCACTTACCATAACCCGGCCGCGTGAGCAGCCTAGTATAGCGAAGCAGTGCGAGTAAAACGTGATAAAAGTCACGGAAAACTTTCGGAAAATCCAAGATTTGCTGGCGCAGTCAGCGCGCGACGCCGGGCGCTCTCCCGGGGACGTCAGGCTGCTCGCCGTGAGCAAGGGCCAGCCGCCGGAAGCCGTCGTCGCCGCGGCGGCGGAGGGCCAGCGCTGGTTCGGCGAAAACTTCGTCCAGGAGGCGCTCGACAAGATCGATCGCGTCGGCTGCGACGATCTGGCCTGGCATTTCATCGGTCACCTGCAAAGCAACAAGACGCGCGACGTCGCCGAGAGGTTCCAGTGGGTGCATACCGTCGACCGGCTCAAGATTGCACGCCGGCTCAGTGAGCAGCGACCGTTCCATGCGGACGATCTGAACGTGTGCCTGCAGGTCAACGTCGATCGCGAAGCGGCAAAGTCGGGCGTCGACCCCGACGCCGTTGCGGAGCTCGCGAAGCAGGTAGCCGAACTGCCGCGCCTTCGGCTGCGCGGGCTGATGTGCCTGCCGGCCGTACGCGAATCGTTCGACGAGCAGCGATTGCCGTTTGCACGCCTGCGCGAGTTGCTCGGGGAATTAAACGACGGTGGACTGGACCTTGATACGCTGTCCATGGGTATGACCGGGGACTACCGGGCCGCCATCCACGAAGGCGCCACGATTGTACGCATAGGAACGGCACTGTTCGGCCCGCGTGGCAACGGCCAACCAACATCGGAATCGCAATGATCAGTAAAAAGATAGGATTTATCGGCGGCGGCAACATGGCACGGGCGATTGCCGGGGGGCTGCTGCGTGGCGGCATGCACGCTCACGACATTCTCGGTCGCAGAGCCGTTGGCCGAACAATGCGAACGCCTGCGGCGCGAGCTCTATGGCGCGCTCGTCACGGACGACAACGGCCGTGTTGCGACCAGCGCCGACGTGCTGTTGTTTGCCGTAAAGCCGCAGATCCTGCAGGCGGTTTGCGAGGAACTGGCTCCGCAGGTGCAGGAGCGCCGGCCCCTGATCATGTCCATAGCGGCGGGCCCGCGCATCGACGACATCGAATCCTGGCTCGGCGGTGGCCTGTGCGTGGTGCGGGTCATGCCCAACCAGCCGGCGCTGGTCGACCAGGGCGTGTCCGCACTGATTGCCAACAGCCGCGCGGATGCGAGCCAGCGTGAACTCGCCGAAAAAATCATGACTGCCGTAGGCCAGGTCGTCTGGCTGGAGGACGAGGACCTGATCGACGGAGTCACCGCGATTTCGGGTACCGGCCCGGCGTACTTCTACCTGCTGATCGACATCATGATCGAGGCCGGCGTGCGCTTCGGTATCGATCCGCAAACGGCGCGAACGCTTGCCGTCGAAACCGCGCGCGGCGCTTCATCCCTGGCACTCGCGGAACAAGAACCCATGAAGTCGCTGATCGACCGGGTGCGCTCGCCTGGCGGCACCACGACCGCCGCGTTCGAGCATCTCGACGCCGCCGGCGTTCGTGATATCTTTGCAGCCGCAATCGACGCAGCGCGCGAGCGGGCCATCCTGTTGTCGGGCAAGGCAAGCCGGCGCTGAACTCAGGATCTCATGACACAGGCGCTCTACTTCATCGTCCAGGCTCTCGCGCAGCTCGTGCTGTTCGTGTTCCTGCTGCGCTTCTGGCTGCCGCTCGTGCGGTCGGATTTCCGCAACCCGCTGGCGCAGGCTATCCTTCGGATTACGTCGCCGGTGATCGTGCCGGTGCGGCGCGTTGCCGCCGGTCGGCCGTGTCGACACCGCGACCGTTCTCGTGCTGCTGGTGTTGCAATACCTGATTGTGCTGCTCCTGCTGGCTATCAGCAGTCGACTCGCGGACCCGCTGACTGTCCTCATGACGAGCGTCCTGGAGCTCGCAATTCACAGCCTCTACCTGTTCTTTTTCGCCATCCTGATCAGCATCATCCTGAGCTGGGTGGCGCCGCATGCCTATAATCCGGTGATCGGCATGGTCAACGCGATGGCGGCGCCGGTGCTGCGCCCGTTCAGGCGCATTGTCCCGCCGATAGGCGGGCTCGATATTTCACCCATATTCGCCATCATTCTGCTGCAGGCGGTCGTCATCCTGCTGCAGAGCATCCAGCCGATACGCGTTTGACGCCGCCGCGGTCGCCGGTCATTTGCGGGTTCGGCATAGGACGAAACCGGACAATAAGCTATAGTGACGGCGGAACCGAACGAGCCGAAGCCGGGGGAATGAGCGCCATGAATCGACGCAAGGACCGAAGAGTCTCAGCAACCAGTTTCCTGACAACGCCCGTTGCCGCCTTGACAGCCTTGTTATCCGTGCTGGTCCTGACCGGCTGCGGCGGTCCCGGAGCGGACGCGACGGTGCCGCAGGCGCAACCGGCGGAGGATACGTCTGTTACCGTGGACGGCTATACCGTCCATTTCAGCGCCCAGTCCACAGACCAGCTGCCACCCGAGATCGCCCGCCAGTACAACATCGTGCGCAGCAAGAACCGCGCAATGCTCAACGTATCGATCATAGACGACAGCACGCGTTCATCGGTTACGGGCAACGTCACGGTCAAGACCGTCAACCTGACCGGCCAACTCAAGAACGTCAACATGCGCCGCATTCAGGAACAGGAAGCCACCTATTACATCGGTGAGATTCCCGTGGCGAACAGCGAAACGCTGGTATTCGATATTTCCGTCATCCCCGACGGCCAAAAGGACCCGATCGAGGTCCGGTTCAAGCGACAGTTCTTCACGAATTGATCGGTTCGCGCCGGCCCGGCAAGGCCGTGCCCGGGTCTCCCGGGTAATTTAACCCGGTTTTTTCCGGGAAACAGGCGTATTTCCGCTTAACGGTCACGCGAACATGTGCTATCGTCGCGCGGGTTTTCCGGCGGGCATTGCCCGTTTTATTTTTTTACAGGAGTTACTTTTTCATGGCAGCACAGAAAAAGGCCGGCGCAAACGCGAAGAAGCCGCCCACCAAGTCCGAGATCTACACGCAGATCGCTGAGGACGCCGGTTTGACGCAGAAAGACGTCGCCGCCGTGTTCGATTCCCTTTCCACCCAGATCAAGAAGAATCTCGGCAGGCCGCAGCGCTCCCGGTCTGTTCACTATCCCGGGACTCCTGAAGATGCGCGTCGTAAAGAAACCGGCGACCAAGGCCCGCAAGGGTGTCAACCCGTTCACGGGCGAAGAGATGATGTTCAAGGCCAAGCCGGCATCGAAGACCGTCAAGGTTGCGGCACTGAAAGGCCTGAAAGACATGGTCTGACCGCGCCGCGGTCCGGATACGAAAAAGCCGGGCTATGCCCGGCTTTTTTTCGCCTCGATGAATGCCGTTACGGCACCGCGCAGCTCGACCAGCTTGCCGTGGAAGAAATGCCCGGTATCCGCAAACACCTGCAGCTCCGGTCCGGGCTGCAGGCTGTTGACCCACTCGAGCGTCTCCTCCACCGGGATCAGTTCGTCCTGGTCGCCGTGCACGATCAACCATGGACAGGTCGGCGGCTCGTCCAGAGTGCCGGCAAAGCGAGAGACTGCCGGCGCCACGCTCACGAGGCCGGCTGCAGCTGCCTGCACGGCCGTACGAATGGCAACGGCGGCGCCGAATGAGAACCCGCTTACCCACACCGGATCGTCCGGCCAGCGCGAGCGCAGGTAGGCGATTGCGGCCAGCGCATCCCCGACCTCGCCGCGCGCCTCGTCGAACTCACCATCGCTCGAACCCACGCCGCGGAAGTTGAAGCGCAGGGCGCGCATGCCGCACTGCACGAAAGAACGTGCCAAGATGCGCAACCTTGTTTTGCAGCGTGCCGCCCTGTTGCGGATGTGGATGACACACGATTGCGCCCCCGGACGGCGCGGTGTCTGCCGGCGCCTCGAGCAGTGCCTCGAGCCGCCCGGCCGGGCCGTCGAGGAACAGGTTGTCACGCCGTGGCGGGCGCGGCACCCGGAATCTCCCTTGAGGCAGGCGGTTTCGGTGGCGCAAACCAGACCACTGTATCGCCGGGCTCGGGCTCGGCGGCGCGCTCCGACGTGACAAATTCCACGTCGCGCTCATCGTTCATGACCAGCACCTCCATCGCATCCGCCGACCGGTCTCCCACGAACTGCTCGTACGTGTAATTTGCGGAGATGCGAGTCTTGGAGAATTTCCAGCCACGCACGATATTGCGCCACAGCGACTCGAAGTCGGCCTCTGTATGAAACGCCACGCTGCCGCGTCGCGGTCGCGCGAGTGCCTTCCTGGATCTTCCTCGTAGTCACCGCCGCCCATGGCGAGCTGCAGTACGTTACGCTGGCCGATTTCCGGTGCCAGCGCCGTACAGACCAGGGCGTTGTATGCGTCGTTGCGGGTCGCCGCAAGCACCGTCCGGACATGCGCCAGTTCCAGGGATTCCTCCGCGAATTCCGACAGGATTTCGCCGTAGAAGACCGGGGTCCCGTCCAGGCGCGCCTCGCGCAAATTGTGCCACGAGGTATCGGCAAGCAACACGTTGACTTTCATGTCGCGCAATACCCGCGCCAGCGCCACGGTCCAGGGTGACGCGCCAACGATGAGTACGCCGTCGCGATGGCGCGATGACAAGCCGAGGCGGGCGGACAGCCAGTTGATCGTCAGACCGTGGCAGAACACGGTGGCAAAGATAATGGCGAAGACGAGCGGCAGCAGGAACTCGGCCGCGTAACCGGCGTCCACGAGGCGCGGCCCCATCAGACCCGCTGTCGCCGCCGCAACGATACCGCGCGGTGCGATCCAGCTAAGCAACAGGCGCTCGTTCAGGTTCATGCCGGCGCCGATTGTCGCCAGCATGATCGCTGCCGGCCTCGCCAGCAACATGATCGCCATGACCAGTGCGACACCGTTCCAGCCTATGTTCACCAGCGAGCCGGCATCGAGATCCGCGGTCAGCGACACGAACACGACGGACACCAGCATGATCGTGATGTATTCCTTGAAGCGCTTCATGTCGCCGATACCCGGCAGGTTCATGTTGCCGACCACGATGCCCATGATGGTCACGGCCAGCAGCCCGGCCTCTTTCTGGATCATGTCGGACAACGCGTAGACGACCAGTACGAGCCCGAGGAGCACCGGGCTCTTCAGGTATTCCGGAACCCAGCCCTTGCGAAATGCGCGCGCCGTGGCCCAGCCGCCGATACCGCCAAGCAGCAGGCTGCAGGCGATGGCGAGGCCGATGCCCTGCAGGACTTCTGCCCAGCCGCGACCGCTGCCCTGGTAGATGAAAAACTGGAACACCAGCACGGCAAGCAGCGCACCGATCGGGTCGTTGACGATGCCTTCCCATTTCAGGTACGAGGCAGTCCGCCGGTTGAGCGCCGCCTGCCGCAACAGCGGCATGATCACGGTCGGGCCGGTCACAACCATGATCGCACCGAACACCAGCGAGACCGGCCAGGACAGGCCACCGATGAAATGCGCGCACAGGGACGACGTGCTCCAGGCGAGCGGCACGCCGAGGTAAACCAGGCGACGGACACCGGTCGCCGCCTCCTTGAGCTCGCTGAGCTGCAGGCTGAGGCCGCCCTCGAACAGGATGATCGCGACACACAGGCTGACGACCGGCCGCAGGTACACGCCGAAATCCGCGCTCGGGTCCAGCAGGCCCAGGCCGGTCTGGGCAATCAACCCGAAGGCGGCCAGCAACACGATGGCCGGCAGCTTGAAACTGCTACGCCAGCCATTGCGCCGCGATGCCGAGCGCCGCGACGGAAACTATCGCCAGGACGATATGATGTTCATCCATATCCGGTTGTTCGCCCGACCTGCCTGGTCCCGCGCTGGTTGCAGCCGATGGACACGACGAGTGAAGCTGTCGAGGCACGCCCGGCCACGACGCTGCCTGTCGCGTCCGCACCGCCACTTCCTCAGACTGAATTTTGCCGCCGTTCATTGGCTTGCTGCGACCCGATTGACTCGACAGGCTGCTGAAAAAGTCACTGATGGATTTTTCAGCAGCCTGTTAGAATTCCTCTCGCGGACACCGGCCAGGCGTCGCCCTCGCCGGCTGGCCGCAGGCGACTGGAGAACGAACGCATGGAGTGTGTGTTACGAACCGTGGCCCGGCCGGTACCTGCGCCGCAACACGTCGCGGGATCGGCGCGTGCCTGACCTGACGGCCCTCGAAATTATCGCGATCACGCTGGTTGCGATCGGCGCCGCGATTACCGGCTGGCTGTTGCGCGGCAGTCGCTGCAGGAAGGAGAAACAGGCCGTCAATGCAGGCTGGCAATTGCAGGTCGATGCGCGCCAGGCCGAGCAGGCGCGCGTCGTCGAGCAGAACACGCGCCTGATGGAGCAGATCAGCCAGTTCCAGGCATCAAGCAAGGACGTGCGGCAGCGGGCGCGCGACCTCTCGGACGAACTCAAGCAGGCGTACGAACGGCGTGACCAGCTCTATCGACAGATCAAGGAAATTCGCGGCAACCTGGAACTGGTCGTGGCGGAACGCGACCGGGCCCGCACAGACGTTCGCAGCACGGAAGCACGCCAGCAGGCAATCGCCGCCGCGGTGCGCGACAAGGACGAGCGCATCGCGCAATTGAAACGTGAGCTTGCCAGGTGGTCGGAGCGCGTCCCGCCGCTCGTGGAGCGCTATCGCGCGAAAGACCTGGAAGCCCAACAGCTGGGGATCGAGCTGGCGCGTGCACGGGACCGGATTGCCGAGCTTGAAAGGCAGCAGTCGCCATCGGACGAAACCCGCATCGAACCCGTGGACGGCGCGCCGCTGCACGATCTGGACGCGTCGAATGACCAGTACGAGGAAGACAGCATGCACGAGTCAGCGGGGCTCGAAGGCAACGGCGACGACCTGCAGCGCATCAAGGGTATCGGTCCGAGCATCGAGAAAACGCTGAAGAGCCTGGGCATCCGCTCATTCGCCCGGCTTGCGAGCCTCAGCGAGGCCGACATCGAGCACATCTCTGCGCGACTGCGCGGCTTCCGGACGCGAATAAAGCACGAGGACTGGGCCGGCCAGGCGCGACGGCTGCAAGCCAATCGCAGCCCGCCGGATATCAACCGGTAGCGCGCCGCTGCGCCGCGGCCGTCAACTACCGCCGGCGGGTGATTCGATGCCCGCCAGTTCGACTTCGAATACCAGCGTGGAACCGGGCGGAATGACGTCGCCGGCGCCACGATCGCCATACGCCATCTCCGGCGCGATGGTCAGTTCCCGGACTTCGCCGACCTGCATGCCGGCCACGCCCTGGTCCCAGCCCGGGATGACCCGGCCGGCGCCCAGCGGAAACCGGAAATGCTGGCCGCGATCGACCGAGCTGTCGAACTTGTCGCCGCGATTGTTTTCCGCCGACGGATCGTACAGCCAGCCGGTGTAGTGCACCACTGCCGTGTCGCCGGCCGTAGCCGTTTCGCCGCTGCCCGCGCGCAGGATCCGCGCGGTCAGCCCCGGCGCGATTTCCGTCGTTTCGCCCGGCGTAATGTTGTCGTCCACGGCCGGCGCCGCGTCCGGCTCGTCGATGCCGCTGTCTCGCCCCCTGGTCGCCGCCGCAGGCGGCGAGGCCCAGCAGGAGAGCAAGCAGCGTCATCGTCTTCGTCACGGTCCTGATAGATTTCATCTTGGTTCGGTTTCCCTGGCAGTGGTTGGCGGAGCGGTTGCCGGGCTTCAGCCGGCCTTGTCGGCTGCCTCGAAATCGAGCGCTGCCGAGTTGATACAGTAACGCAATCCGCTGGGTTCCGGACCGTCTTCGAAGACGTGTCCCAGGTCGGCGCCGCAGGTGGCGCACAGGACTTCCTCGCGGATCATGCCATGGGTCGTGTCTTTTTCGACGCGAACGTCTCGTCGCCGGCCAGCGGCAGCCAGAAGCTCGGCCAGCCGCTGCCGGAGTCGTATTCCGCGGAGCTGAACAGTGGCGTGCGACAGCAGACGCAGCGGTAGGTACCGTCGTCCTTGTGCTCCACGTACCGGCCCGAGAACGGCCGTTCGGTCGCCTTCTCCTGGGTGACCCGGTACTGCTCCGGTGTGAGCCGCTGGCGCAGCTCCTCATCGCGCGGCCTGTCAGCGCTCATTACCTGTCTCCTCTGCCCACGCGCACAGCAGGATAACGGTCCGCGGCCGGCGCTCACCCGGTCTTGTCGTTCTTGCCGCCCTGCAGCGCCAACAGCAGCTTGTTCATGCGCTGCACGTAGTCACCGGGATTGTCGAGCTGCGCGCCTTCCGCCAGCAACGCATGATCCAGAGACTATGTTTGCCCAGTTCAGCGAAGCGTTCGCCGTCCGTTTCCGCGGCGAGGCGTTCTGCTCAGCGGGTGCGATACGTTGATTTCGAGTTGCGGGCGGGTTTCCGGCAGCGCCTGGCCCGCCGCCTCGGCGTGCGCCGCAATCTGCGGCGACAAGGTACCGTTCGGCCGCGACCACGCAGGCCGGCGAATCGACCAGACGGCGACTGACGTTGACCGTTTCGACGCGCTCTTTCAGCGTCTGCCGGATCTTCTTCAGCAATGGCTTGTGTTCCTCGTTGGCGGCGTCCTGTGTCATCTCGCCGTCACCGTCAGGCAACTCGAGCTGGCCGCGCCCGACGTCCTGGAACGTCTTGCCCTCGAACTCCGGCAGGTGATCGACCATCCACGGATCGATGCGGTCATGGAGCAGCAGGACCTCAATGCCCTTGTTGCGCAGCTTTTCGAGGTGCCGGGCTGGCCTTTGCCGTGGCGAGGTTTTCGGCAAGCAGGTCGTCGAGATCCCGGTCCTGGTCGTCGCCTGCCCGTGCCACGTAGTCGGCCAGCGACTGGTCCTGCCTGTCGCCGTCACTGTGCGTCGTGGCGAACCGCAGCAACCGGACGAGCTTGTCGGCGTGCGCACGGTCTTCCACCAGGCCCTCCTTGAGTACCTGGCCGAACTCGCGCCAGAACTTGCCGTAGCTTTCCGCGTCGTCTTTCGCCAGTTTCGCGAGCATGTCGAGTACGCGGCGCGTCAACGCCGTCTTCATCGCCTCCAGCGCCGGGTTCTTCTGCAGCAGCTCGCGCGAGACGTTCAGGGGCAGGTCGGACGCGTCGACGACACCCTTGACGAATCGCAGGTACAGGGGCAGGAACTGCTCGGCGTCGTCCATGATGAACACGCGCTGCGCGTCGAGTTTCAGGCCGCGCGGCGCATCGCGGTTCCCGGAGATCGAACGGTGCCGTTGCCGGGATGCGAAGACGACGCGTATTCGCGCTTGCCTTCTACCTTGTTGTGACTCCAGGTCAGCGGATCCGCGTAATCGTGCGAGAGGTGCTTGTAGAACTCGCGGTATTCCTCGTCCTTGATCTCCGTCCGCGACCGCGTCCACAGGGCCGTGGCCGAGTTGACTGATCTCGGGTTCGCCCCCGGCTTACCTCGAGGCAGACCGGAAAACCGATGTGGTCCGAATACTTGTGGATCAGCATTCGCAGCCGGGACGCGTCGGCGAACTCGGTTGCATCTTTCTTGAGCTGCAGGGTAACGCGCGTGCCACGCATCTCGCGGTCTGCCGCTTCGACCGTGAATTCGCCCTGGCCGTCGGACTCCCAGCGAACGCCGTCGGCAGCGCCGAGGCCGGCCCGCCTCGATTCGACGACGACCTTGTCGGCGACGATGAATGACGAATCAGAAGCCGACGCCGAACTGCCCGATCAGGCGGGCGTCCTTTTTTGCGTCGCCGGTCATTCGCTGCAGGAATTCGGCTGTGCCCGACCTGGCGATGGTGCCGAGATTCTCGACTACGTCATCACGCGACATGCCGATGCCATTGTCCGAAACGGACAGGGTTCCGGCATCGCTGTCGAACGCGACCGTGATCGCCAGGTCCGTATCGTCCTCCAGCAGTTCCGGCTTCTCCAGCGCCTCGAAGCGCAGCTTGTCCGCCGCATCCGAGGCATTGGAGATAAGTTCACGCAGGAAAATCTCGCGGTTGCTGTAGAGCGAATGGATCATCAGCTTCAGCAGCTGACGAACCTCGGTCTGGAAACCCAGCGTCTCGCGCCCGGCCTGCTGGTCCTGTTCGCTCGCTTGCTCTTCTGTCGACTCGCTCACGCGCTGTACTCCCGCCGTCTCCGGATACGACTGCCCTTGCAGCGCATCAGACGATGGTGACAAACAGCGGTTTTTTCAAGGGCCGGACCGGCAGGGTGTTAGCAAGCTATTTGCGCGGTGTCTCGCCGGGTAAGGGTTCGTGGCGTGTTCCCGACGGCGCCCCGATAGAGCCAGGTGACGGTCAGCAGGCAAACCAGGGCCATCGCCAGCGGCGGCCGGCTGAATGCCAGCAACATGCCGGCGGCCTGGATCCCCAGTGCCGCTGCCGGCGCCGGCGGCGTGCCGCGGACTGCGCGCCGCAGCCGCTCACCGAGCAGTGCAACGGCCGCTACGAGATCGTCCAGGTCATCGAGCCATTGCAACAGAAATTCCATTTCCTACTCCGTCGGATTGCCGGTTGTCCAGTCGCCTGCAGGGTGGTGACACGATCGGTGACCCCCGTCGTCTGTTCAGCCCTGTATCGACTGCAGCACGGCAACGGGCTGCCGCTCCGCTTCGCTTTCCGCCGCTTCCTCGAGCGCCGCCACGTTCGACTGCTTGGCATGCGCGATTGCGCGATGGAAGAGATCCCAGCGCTGGCGCGTCGATTCATTCCTGAACGATTCCGCGCGCGATTCCTGCTTGATGGTATTGTTCGACATACGGCCAATTCACGAGAGTCCTGACTTGACGCGAACTATATGTCAGCGCATTGCGCGTTCGCCGTGAGGCAAGTCACAGCTTGCTTTGCGAGTCGAACTCATTGCGATTGGATGACGGAAAAAGAGACCTGGTTCCGTTGTTGGACTTTTGGTGAAAGCCCCGGGCAGAAAGGAAAGCGGGCGGGTAATGCGCACCGGGTGCCGGCGCGGCGAGGGTCGTCACTGACGGCCGTCAGTGATCCTGTTTGTCGGTCCAGTTTCGCTTGACCTGTTCCGTCCAGGTCCGGTAGCCCTTCCACGTGTAGAGTGACGGGTCTATGCCGCTGCGGCGCGGGCGCGGCGCGGGCGCCTTGGAAATCCAGCGACGATATTGTTGCCAGCCATCCACGCCGTTGCGATTGGCGGCGCGTTCCACGGTCGCCGGGGCAGCGTGGCTGCCTTCGCCTTCATCGTCGTGGCCAGCAGCAGATCGATATCCTTGCTGTCATGCATAAGCATTGGCTCGCGATCCGAAACCGGATGCTAGACCGCAAAGGGCACAAATCACCAGGAACTGCATCACAATGCAAACTGTCGGTTTTACACAATAAAACAAACAGTTAAGTGACGGTTTTACTTAACAGGCGGCCGGAATCAGACCCGAACGCGGTAGCAGGGTACGTACTGCTTGCTTTCGAGTTTCATGCGACCGTCGGCAACAAACCCGGCGAGCAGCCGGTCGAGCAGGCTCATGATTCCGGACGAGCCGGAAAGTCGAACGGTCCCTGCTGCTCGATGGCGACGATCGTATCCTCGCGAACATTGCCTGAAACGAGTCCCGAACTTGCGCGCCGCGATCAGGTCGGTCAGGCGCAGGTCACGGTGTATAGCCAGGTATCGTCCTGCGCTGTTCCGTAAACGGCTGCTGGAAGTCGTGGTCGATTTTCAGTCGCCAGTTGAAATGGTCGGCGTCCGCATCTTCTTTGAAAAGGTGGACATGCCGCAAGTCCTGCCTGCATCCGCCGCGCGACCTCTTCGGGGTCGTCAATCACGACCTGGTATCGTCGTTGAGCGGCCGGACCGAGGGTCGCGGCGAAGAATTCGTCAATCTGCCGGAAATACCGTTCGCTGTCAGGCGGCCCGGTAAAGATCAGCGGCAACGGGATATCGACATTGTCCGGGTGCAGCAGGATGCCGAGCAGATAGAGAATCTCCTCCGCCGTGCCGACGCCGCCGGGGAACACGATGATGCCGTGCCCGACGCGCACGAATGCCTCCAGGCGCTTTTCCATGTCGGGCATGATGACCAGTGAATTGACGATCGGGTTGGGCGACTCGGCGGCGATAATGCCGGGTTCCGTAATGCCGATGTAGCGGCCGTCGCTGATGCGCTGCTTGGCATGCCCTATTGTCGCGCCTTTCATCGGGCCTTGCCGCTGGCCGCCCAGGTCGCGACCCGTGCAGACGTGCAAACGTCTCAGGCCCAACTCGTACCCGACCTTCTTCGTATAGTCGTACTCGTCGCGGCTGATTGCATGGCCTCCCCAGCAAACCACCAGGTTTGGCGTAGCCGGCAACCTGAACAGCCGCGCATTGCGGAGAATATGAAAGACGGCATTCGTGATGTTGTCCGGCGACTTCAGGTCGAAGTGACCGCTGGAGCTGATCTCGTTACTCGTGAAGACGACGTCTCGCAGTACCGCGAACAGCTGCTCGCGGATGCCGCGAATCATCTCACCGTCCACGAACGCCGACGACGGTGCGCCGTTCAGGACGAGCTTCAGACCGCGATCCTGCTGCTCGAAACCAACGCTGAAGTCACGGTGTCTTGCCAGCACCTCGCGCGCATCGTCGGTATTGCCGCCGGAGTTGAGCACCGCCAGGAGGCAACGCCGCAGCAACGTGTAGAGACCGCCCTGGCCGACGTTGCGCAGCTCGTCCACTTCGTGCTGGGACAATACCTCGAGGCTGCCCTCGGGCCAGACTTCGGCGTCCACCGTTGCGCCGCTGTCGGCGCGGATGCTGCTGCTCACCGCCCGGCTGCGGTGCGTCGCGCCGGCGAGTTCATCCACGGCGGACAGGCGGCGTGGCGGGCGAATCTCGATCGGGGTTCCGTCCGGGGTCATCAGCCAGATATCGATCATGTCGGAATTGGACACCGCGATGCAGCCGTCGGTCCGGATTGCCAAGCAGTCGATATGCGAATAGCTGGGCTGGGCTGGCCGTGAATCATGATCTGACCGCCGGGTTCGACACCGCGCTCCCGGGCACGGCGCACATCCTGGCCATTCGGATACGAAATATGCATCGACAGGAGAGTCGCTGTCGGGATTGCGCATGTCGAGTATGCTCACGCCCCTCCGGCGTCCGCGAATCGCCTCTTCCTCCTTGGTCCCGACGGGCGCGAGGCCCAGCGCGATGTCGAATGTGCGAAACGGCTTGCCATTCCGGACCAGGTGCAGCTTGCGCTTGCCTTTCTCCACGACGACGCGCTCTGCTTCCGGAAAGTCGTTGAACGACACAACGCCGTCCCCGGCAGCCGGCCCGGAGGCCAGCGCCAGCGGTACCGCGAGGACACACACTGTCAGCATTCTGGCAAACATCGTCTGCTACGCCCTGAATCTGCTTATCCGGGAATCTATCAAAAGCCGGGGGATCCGGGAATGCGCAAGTTCACACCACGTTCCGGCCGGCTATGTTGCAGGGCGAATGGCGAAGCCGATGCCGCCGGCGACCACCGTGTACCACGGCAGAAAGCGGAACAGCTCCTCCGGGTACACGGCATCGCTGTACATGCCGTCCAGGTCGACAGCGTAGCCGTAGTGCAGGTATATCGACAGGCCGAGCGCGGGAATCGCGTAGCCGGCTATTGCCAGCGGCCAGCGCCAGCCATCACCGGTCCAGTGGCCGCGGCCGCGATACCGGTGAATTCGGCAAGGCGACGGAGCAGGAGCATCGGCACCACGTTGCGCCAGGCATAGGCGGAATCGCCCTCGACGTGAAAGACATACGTGGCCGCGGCCAGCGTGGCACACAGGACCGGCAGCAACCGGACGACGAGGCGGGCGGCAAACAGGGTCAGGCCTCGGCGTCGACCAGCACCGGCAGCCGGATGCGGGTACCCGGCCTGACGTTGTGCATGTCGAGTTGCGGGTTGTACTGGCGGAACAGCCACAGCGGCACGTCGTAGCGCCGCAACGCCAGAACCCAGACCGATTCGCCACGCTGCACCGTGTGCTCCTCGACGCCGCGGATCGTGTTCTCGAGGAAGAAGGCATCCTGCTGCTCACGCTGGTAGTTCGCGCGCTTCAGCTCGAATGCCTGCCGGTCGACATTGCTGAATTCGAGTTTCAGCCGCCGGCCGATTTCGACGGGTGTGCGAAATGCCAGCCCGTTGATGTCGCGCAACCGTTGCGTACGGATGCCCAACCAGTCGGCGTAGTGACCCAGCGTCTCCAACGGGTGCACCTCGATCGTACCGTCGTCGGCAACCGTGTAGTCGCTGGGGTCGGACAGCAATGACGTCCTGAGCGCCGCCATCATGGTCGGGTCGTCCTCGGCACTGTCCGGCAATGCGCCGGCCGTGGTTTCTGCCGCCACGTCCGCCTCGTCCGCGGCGACGGCGACCGGCTGCTCCGGCTCCGGCATGGGCGTGGGCGACGCGGCCGCAGCGGCGACCACAGCCGGTGCCGGCCCGCGGCGGGCAACCGCAGCTGCTGGCCTGCGCGAATCCGGTGGCGGCTGCCGAGCCCGTTGAGCGCCACGAGTGTCGATACGCGAGTCTTGTAGGCTGCCGCGATCTGCGACAACGTATCGCCGCGCGCGACGGTGTGATAGAGATCGGGCAGCTGCTCGTCGTGCCAGTGATCGTCATCGAGGCCGCCGATCAGCGTGGCCAGCGGCGCCTGCCACGCCCGGCAGGCACCCGCAATTCGTAGCCCTTCGGCAGGAATTTGCTGCCCTGCCAGATTGTCGCCTGGGTCGCCGGATTGTGCTCGGCCAGCTCCCGCTCACTGAGGCCCAGGGCCCCGGCGACCGGCATCAGCAGCGCGGTAGGCGGGCAGGGCCACCCGCTCGTAGTCCAGCGGCGCATCGGGCACGACGCCCGGAAAATATTTTTCCGGGTCCTGGTCGATGCGCATCGCGGCGAGAAATGCCACATAAAAGTTCCGCGACGCGAAACCGAACGTGCGCCCATCGTATTCCCGCAGTATGCGCACGTAGTTCGTATCGCCAAAGCGGCGCATGGCCCGGCGCACACGCCAGGCCGTGGTTGTAGGCGGTAACGTCGCCATCGGCCAGTTGCCCACTATCGAATAGTTGTAGGCAAGCAGCTCACCGGCGGCAACCGTTGCCGCGTACGGGTCGTTGCGTTCGTCCAGCACGTGGTCGATGCGCATGAAGCGCCGCCCGGTCCCCCGCGTGAATTGCCAGATGCCGGATGCACCGACGTGCGAACGGGCGAGCGGGTTGTACGACGACTCGACATGAGGCAGTGCCGACAGCTCGGTCAGTACGCCGAGCCGCGCGAACGAGCTGTGCACATGCTGGCGCCGCGGCCGGCGCGTTGCAGGCCCTCGCGAAAGCGGTCGGCAAGGCCCTGCTGATGCGCGATGCGGCCTGCGCCGCCGCCAGCTCCTCGTTGCTGATGCCGGCGGCCGCAATGACAGGACGCGCTCTGCCTGGCGCATCCAGGTTGTCGCGCTTGCCGCTGGCCAGCGTGCGCAGGATGGCCTTGTAGTGATCCCGACGGGCGCCGACCCGGCGTTGCCGGTCGCGACGGGATGCACCGGCCGGGATGGCGACCCGCTCGTAAACCACGCCGAGATGCCGGTTGTCGTGCAGAATGCCCTCGTCGCTCGAATAGTCGGCAAAGACCGCGGTCCAGAAGGCCACGTCCGGCTCGAGCTCCGCCGGCAGCGGAAACGTCGAGTCGTCCGCGCGCGCCGTGAACGCGAAAATCAACAGCAAGCCGGGTAGAAGTACCGAAAAGAAAGGTTTGCAACGGGTTCTGGTCATCTGGTCGAATTATGCATGTAAAGTGGTGCCGGTCACGGGAACGTCGCACAGTTCACAGAAGTCCGGCCCGTTATAAGGCATTTTGGCCAACGTCGAAACCCGCGTCACGATCGTAG